>DAOKZI010000054.1:0-3359 GCA_035325705.1 Gammaproteobacteria bacterium | reverse complement strand
CGCCGAATCATTCCCACTCAATCGTCCCCGGCGGTTTCCCCGTGATGTCGTAGACGACCCGCGACACGCCGGGCACTTCGTTCACGATTCGCCGGCCAACATGGTCGAGGAACTCGTAAGGCAGATGCGCCCAGTGCGCCGTCATGAAGTCGACGGTCTCGACGGCGCGCAGGGCGATGACGTGATCGTAGCGGCGGGCGTCGCCCTGGACGCCGACGGATTTGATCGGGAGGAAGACGGCGAAGGCCTGGCTGACGCGATCGTAGAGGCCGGCCTTGCGCAGCTCCTCGATGTAGATGGCGTCCGCCTTGCGCAGGCAGTCCGCATGGGGCTTGTGGATCTCGCCGAGGAGGCGCACGCCGAGGCCTGGGCCGGGGAAGGGATGGCGGTAGACGAGCTCGCGCGGCAGGCCGAGCTGCAGGCCGAGACGGCGCACTTCGTCCTTGAACAGTTCCTTCAGCGGCTCGATGAGCCCGAGCTTCATCTCTGCCGGCAGGCCGCCCACGTTGTGATGTGATTTGATGACGTGGGCTTTGCCGCTGGCGGCGCCGGCCGATTCGATCACGTCCGGATAGATCGTGCCCTGCGCGAGCCACTTCACGCCCTGGAGCTTGTGCGCTTCGGCGTCGAAGACCTCGATGAAGACGCGGCCGATGATCTTGCGCTTCTGCTCCGGATCTTCCACTCCTTTCAGCGCCGACAGGAAACGCTCTTCCGCGTCCACGCAAATCACGTGCACGCCGAGATGCGCGGCGAACATCGCCATCACTTCCTGCGCCTCGTTCAGCCTGAGCAGGCCGTTGTCGACGAAGATGCAGGTGAGCTGCTTGCCTATCGCTCGATGCAGTAGCGCGGCGACGACCGACGAATCGACGCCGCCCGATAAACCCAGCAGCACGTGATCGCGGCCGACCGTCTGGCGCACGCGGGCGATCGCGTCCTGCGCGATGCTCGCGGCATTCCACAGCGCACGACAGCCGCAGATCTCGTGCACGAAGCGGGACACGATCGCCGCGCCCTGCTTCGTGTGCGTAACTTCCGGATGGAACTGCAGCGCGTAGTAGCGGCGGGTCTCGTCCGCCATGCCGGCGATCGGCGCGCCGTCGGTGGAGGCGATGCACTTGAAGCCCTCTGGCAGCGTCGTCACGTGATCGCCGTGGCTCATCCACACGTCGAGCAAGCCGTGGCCTTCGGCGTTGACCTCGTCCTGGAGATCTTTCAGCAAGGCGGAATGACCGCGAGCGCGCACGCGGGCATAGCCGAACTCGCGCGTCGCGGCGGCTTCGACGCTGCCGCCGAGCTGCACCGCCATCGTCTGCATGCCGTAGCAGATCCCGAGCACGGGCACGCCCAGCTCGAAGACGAGATCCGGCGCCTTCGGGCCGTTCGCGGCGGTGACGGATTCGGGGCCGCCGGAGAGCACGATGCCTTTGGCGCCGAAGTTGCGCACGACGTCGACGGCGACGTCCCAGGGTTTGATCTCGCAGTAGACCTGGGCTTCGCGGATCCGGCGCGCGATGAGCTGCGTGTACTGCGAGCCGAAGTCCAGGATGAGGATGCGATCGGCGTGGATGTCGGCCGGGGAGGTCGCCGCGGTATCGCCTCGTTCGTTCAAATCCATCGCAACGGCGCTCCCCACGCCTCCTTCCTCGTTCCCGCGCGAGCGGGGCGCTCGACTTCGAACATGTCGGCCGGCGCGGACATGACGACAAATTCCGGCGTAGTCGCCGATCAGTCCACCCGATAGTTCGGGGCTTCCTTCGTGATCTGCACGTCGTGCACGTGGCTCTCGCGCATGCCGGCGAGGGTCGCGCGCACGAAGCTGGGCTTGGTGCGCAGCTCATCGATGTTGCGGCAGCCCGTGTAGCCCATCGCGGCGCGCAAGCCGCCGATCATCTGCTGCACGATGTTCCGCAGCGGTCCCTTGTACGGCACGCGGCCTTCGATGCCTTCCGGCACGAGCTTGTCGAGATCGCCGCCTTCCTGAAAGTAGCGATCGGAAGAGCCGTGCCGCTGCGCCATCGCGCCCAGCGAGCCCATGCCGCGGTAGCTCTTGTACGAGCGCCCTTGGTAGAGCTCGACCTCTCCCGGAGCTTCCTCGGTGCCGGCGAAGAGGCTGCCGAGCATCACCGAATGCGCACCGGCGACGATCACCTTGGTGACGTCGCCCGAGTAGCGCACGCCGCCGTCGGAGATCAGCGGAATGTCGAGCCTGGATAGCGCTTCGGCGACTTCGGACACCGCCGTGATCTGCGGTACGCCGACTCCCGTCACGATGCGCGTGGTGCAGATGGAGCCCGGGCCGATGCCGACCTTCACCGCATCGGCGCCGGCTTCGGCGAGCGCGATCGCCGCCGCGCCGGTCGCGATGTTGCCGCCGATGACCTGCGTGTCCTGGAAGCGCTTCTTGATGTAGCGCACGGTGTCGAGCACGCCGCGCGAATGGCCGTGCGCGGTGTCGACGACGACGACGTCGACGCCCGCCTCGACCAGCGCCTCGATGCGCTCGTAAGTGCCGGCACCGGTGCCGACCGCGGCTCCGACGCGCAAGCGCTGATCGCTGTCCTTGCAGGCGTTCGGAAATTCATCGGCCTTCTGGATGTCCTTGACCGTGATGAGGCCGCGCAGCGCGAAAGCGTCGTTGACGACCAGCACCTTCTCGATGCGATGCCTGTGGAGCAGCGAGATCACTTCACTCTTGTCGGCGTTTTCGCGCACGGTCACGAGGCGGTCCTGCGGCGTCATGATTTCCCGCACGGGCGCGTCGAAGCGCGTCTCGAAGCGCAGATCGCGGCTGGTGACGATGCCGACGAGCTTGCCGTCGCTGACGACGGGCACGCCGGAGATCCGCTTCGCGCGCGTCAGCGCGAGCACTTCGCCGATGCTCATGTCCGGCGCGACGGTGATCGGATCGCGGATGACGCCGCTCTCGAACTTCTTCACCTGGCGCACCTGCGCCGCCTGCTCCTCGGCCGGCATGTTCTTGTGGATGATGCCGATGCCGCCTTCCTGCGCGAGTGAAATTGCGAGGCGCGCTTCGGTGACGGTGTCCATTGCCGCGGAAATCAGCGGAATTTGCAGGTCGATGCCGCGGGTCAGGCGGGTCCGGAGATCGACGTCGCGCGGCAGGACCTCGGAATAATCCGGGAGCAGGAGGACGTCGTCGAAAGTCAGACCATCGCCCGAAATGCGCATGGCGGGCACCGTTTCTGCTGCGTGGGGTGGCCGACGATTATAGGGGGTGGCGGGAAGCGGGGTAAACGCGATGCGGCGTCGGGATACGGGCCGCGACAGGGTGGGGACTTGTTGGGCTTCCTTCGTCAGCCCAACGGTCATGAAGCGCGTGCGTCACCCGCAAA
>DAOKZI010000053.1:0-4799 GCA_035325705.1 Gammaproteobacteria bacterium | reverse complement strand
ACGTGCACGCCCTCATCCTCGGCCGCGCCCAGACCGGCTTGCAGGCCTTCACCGCCTGAACCCATCCCTTTCAGCGCGATGCGACCGTCCCGCACACGATGATCTTCCGCTGGTATCAGGCCATGACCGGCTACCGCGTGGGCGCGATCGCGAAACGCCATCGAGCGGCGTTTCGCGCCGTCGATCGCTACCCTGTTTTGCGCGGGCCGTCGCTGCTCGCGTGAGCGCGCCGCGCAGCCCTTTTCCGCCACGATGATACGAGGAGCCTTGCGATGATCGACTTCGAGCTACCCGCAGAACTGGAGGAACTCCGCGAGCGCGTCGACGCGTTCATCAAAGACAAGGTAGTGCCGCTGGAGCACGACCCGCGACAGAAGCCGCACATCCACGAGTCGCTGCGCAAGGACCTCGTCGCGCTGGGCCGCGAGGTCGGGCTGCTGTCGCCGCATGCGCCGCGCGAGTACGGCGGGCTCGGCCTCGATCACCGCGGGATGGCGGTGGTGTTCGAGGCAGCGACGTGGAGTCCCCTGGGCCATCTTGCGCTGAACATTCAGGCCCCGGACGAGGGCAACGTCAATCTCCTGATGCGCGTCGCCACGGACGAACAGAAGGCGCGCCTGCTGCCGCCGCTCGTGCGCGGCGAGCTGCGCACGGTGTTCACGATGACCGAGACCGCGACCGATGGCGCCGGCGCGGATCCCTCGCTGCTGCAGACCATCGCCCAGCAGGACGCGGACGGCTATCTGATCACGGGCCGCAAATACATGATCTCCGGCATCGAAGGTGCGGGCGTCAACATCGTCATGGCGCGCACGCTCGACGTGATGGGCCGCGATCTCGGGGCCTCGATGTTCTTCGTCGATCTCGACGCGCCCGGCTTCAAGCTCGACCGCGAGCTCGATACGCTCGACTCGAACACGCCCGGCGGCCACTGGGAAGTGTCCTTCGACAAGGTGCGCGTGAAGCCCGATCAAGTGCTCGGCGAGATCGGCCGCGGCTTCGCGCAGGCACAGATCCGTCTCGCGCCGGCGCGACTCACGCACTGCATGCGCTGGCTCGGCCTCGCGCGGCGCTGCCACGCGATTGCCACCGAGCATGCGGGCAAGCGCCACTCCTTCGGCAAAACGCTCGGCGAACACCAGGGCGTCGGCTTCATGCTCGCCGACAACGAGATCGATCTGCACTTGTGCCGCCTCGCGATCTGGCACTGCGCGTGGCTGCTCGATCGGCATCAGCAGGCGCGCAACGAGACCAGCATGTGCAAGGTCTTCTGCTCGGAGGCGCTCGGCCGCGTCGTCGATCGCTGCATGCAGATCCTCGGCGCAATCGGCATCACCGGCGATACGGTCATCGAGCGTTGCTATCGCGACATTCGCTGCTTCCGGATCTACGACGGCCCGTCCGAAGTGCATCGCCACGCATTGGCGCGGCGCATCCTGTCGCGCCGTCTCTGACGCACCGAGCCCGCCGGCTGCAGCCGCATGGCGAATGTCGTCGCATGCAAGCTGGCCGGCGAAGAGGCGCGCGAAGACTTCATCTGATGTAGTCGATTCGGGCAGACGAAAGATAGACCGATCGCTGCCCGATCCGCTTGCGATCGATCGCGGCGCGGCTGCTCAGGCGCGCTCGTAGAGCGTGACCACGCACGCGCCGCCGAGACCGAGGTTGTGCTGGAGCGCGAGGCGCGCACCTTCGACCTGCCGCGGGCCGGCCTGACCGCGCAATTGCTCGACGAGCTCCGTGCACTGCGCGAGCCCGGTCGCGCCGAGCGGGTGGCCCTTCGACAACAGGCCGCCGGACGGATTCGTCACCACCGCGCCGCCGTAGGTATTGTCGCCGTCGCACACGAAGCGCTCGGCTGCGCCGCGCGGACACAGGCCCAGCGCTTCATAGGTGATCAGCTCGTTCTGCGCGAAGCAGTCGTGGAGCTCGATCACATCGAGATCCTGGGGGCCGACGCCCGCCGCTTCGTATACCTGCGCCGCGGCCGCCTGCGCCATCGAATAGCCCACTACTTCGCGCATGTCGTGCGCCTCGAAAGTCGCCGGCGTATCGGTCGTCATCGCCTGTGCGCGGATGCGTACGTCGCGCCGCAGCCCGTGGCGCGCGGCATAGGCTTCCGAGCAGAGAACGGCCGCAGCGGCGCCGCAGGTCGGCGGGCAGGCCATCAGGCGCGTCATCACGCCCGGCCACAGCGGCGGGCTGTGCAGGACTTCTTCTTCCGTCACCACGCTGCGGAAGAGCGCGAGCGGATTGTTCGCGGCGTGCCGACTCGCCTTGGCGCGAATCTTGGCGAAGGTCGATAGCTGGGTGCCGAACTCTTGCATGTGCGCGAGCCCGGCGCCGCCGAAGTAGCGCAGCGCGAGCGGGATGTGACCGTTGCCGACCAGCGCTTCGGTCGCCTCGTCGAAGCGGTCGAAGGGACTGGGTCGGTCCTTGAACTGAGCGCCGAGCGCGCCCGGGTTCATGTGCTCGAAGCCGAGCGCGAGCACGCATTCGGCGGCTCCGCTGGCAATGGCTTGACGAGCGAGAAACAGCGCGGTCGAGCCGGTAGAGCAGTTGTTGTTCACGTTGAACACCGGCACGCCCGTCATCCCGACTTCGTACAGCCCGCGCTGGCCCGCGGTGGAGTCGCCATAGACGTAGCCGACGTAGGCTTGCTCGATCGCGTCATAGGCGATTCCCGCATCGGCGAGCGCCTTGCGCAAAGCGGCCGCCGCCATTCTCGGATAGGGTTCGTGGGCGCCGGGCTTGGCAAACGGAATCATGCCGACGCCGACGACGTGGACGGGTGTGCTCATGGGGCCTCCTGCGCAGGCTGCGCGTTGATTTTGCATAGCGTAGCGGAGTGCGAAGCCCGTGGGACTTCTCGCCGGCCGGTCATTGCACGATAGGTGTCCCGGCGCTCCTTCATTTTCGCCTCGGCCGTGCTCGGGCCGAGCCGTGGCGCCCACCGCGGGACGCCGTCGCGACGACTCGCAACGAACGACCGCGATTGGCGCTTTTCAGAATCCCTCGCGCAGCGGCAGACGCACTTCGAAGCGGCTGCCGCGGCCTGGCCCGTCGCTGAAAGCCTCGATGCTGCCACCGTGCAGCTCCGCGATTTCTCGCGCGAGCCACAGCCCGATGCCTAGCCCCTGCGTGCGCATGTGCCGCGGGCTGTCCGCCTGGGTCAATCGCGCGAATATCGAGCGCAGCTTGTCGGCCGGGATGCCGATGCCGGTGTCCGACACGGTCACCAGGGCCATACCCGCGCTGCGTGCCGCGCTCACCGCGATCCGCCCGCCGCGCGGCGTGAACTTGCAGGCGTTCGTGAGGAGATTGCAGAACAGTTGCTTCAATCTGACCGCGTCGCCGCGCACCCCGATCGGCTCCGGTGCAAGCTGGCTCGTCAGCGTGTGATTTCGCGCTTCGGCCTTCGGCGTACTCGTCGCGACGGCGTCGCGCAGCACTTCGATCAGATCGAGATCCGTCCACTGCAGCTCGAGCTTGCCGGAGCGTATCCGGCCCGCATCGTTCAGGTCGTCGACCAGGCGGGACAGCGTCTCGAGCTGTCTCTCCATGATGGCCGCGATCTTGTCCGCTGCCGGGGTCGCCTGGGCACGCAGCAGGGGCACGCAGTTGATCAGCGGCGCCAGCGGATTACGCAGCTCGTGCGCGAGCGTGGCGAGAAATTCGTCTTTGCGTTGGTCGGCGTCCTGGAGCTCTTTCATCATGCGCCGCTCGGTGGTGACCTCGCGTACGATGATGGCGATGCGCACCTCTCCCGCCTCGTCCGCGGGTAGCGGAAACCAGCTTTCCAGCCAGCAGCGCAGCTCGCCGGGAGATTGCGCGGTCTCTGCTTCGAGCAGCATATCGACGATGGGCGTGCGCGTATCGAGGGCGCGATGTATCGCCTCGGTCGCTCGCGCGTAGAGATCCGGCACGACCTCGGCGACGGTACGGCCGATGTGCTCCTCGACCGGGACCCCGTTGATCGCGGCGAGCGCCTCGTTCACGACCAGGAAAGTGCCGCTGCGATCGAGCACGCACATACCGACCGGCGCGTGCTCGACGAGCGCGGCAAGCGCGTGCAGATAGGCCTTCCCGCTCAAGGCATGAGGCAATTCTCTCGGCGTATTCGCCATTGGACTGTTCTGGATCCCTGAAGACATTGCCGTAGATGACTCCTTCGCCGGCACACGTGCACGAGCGCCGCGGCGGACCACACCCGGCACCGCCATGCTCGAAAGTATTTCGCGATCGAGAAACGCCCCCGCTCGAAGCATCGTACCCAAGTTTGGATTGCGAAGGACGCCCGATGCTCGCCTCCATTCGGACGGGGCACTCTCGCGCCGTCCGTCCGCGTAGGGCGCGGCTGCCTGCCGGGGCCGCGCTAGGCGTCGTCGGGGACCTGACCGTCCGCCGTCAGCGGCAGATCCCGGTCCACGCGCCCCGCGTCGACCCCCTGTGTGGCGAGCAGATGGCGCGCGAGCCGGTAGTAGCGCACCACCGCCGCCCGCTCCGCCTCCTCCGCATCGGTACTATCCCTGATCGATTCGAGAGAGCGCGTGGACAGCCACACGGCGGGCTCGGTGTCGATGGCGATCCACGCGCCGAGCGTGCTTGCCGAGCGGGCGAGCACCACGGCGCCGCCGAGCGTAGCGGCCTCGGCTACCGTGATTTCGGATCCGGTCTCGGGATCGAAGACGACGACACGATAGTGAGGCATGGACCCGCGGCACACGAGGAACAGTGCCCGCGAACCTAAGGAACCTCTGAATTAGGTATCACTTTGAACCCCGCGAACCGTTAATGAA
>DAOKZI010000052.1:0-6010 GCA_035325705.1 Gammaproteobacteria bacterium | reverse complement strand
TGGCCGCGGATCTCGGCCTCGTCGCGCACGCCGCCGAGCGACATGCGCACGAACTTGCGGTTCGTCGCGCGCGCGATCGAGCGGCCGAGCGAGGTCTTGCCGACGCCCGGCGGCCCGACGAGACAGAGGATCGGGCCCTTCATCTTCTTCACGCGCTGCTGGACCGCCAGATACTCGAGGATGCGCTCCTTGACCTTTTCGAGGCCGTAGTGGTCCTCGTCGAGGATCTGTTCGGCGCGGTTGATGTCGCAGCCGATCTTCGAGCGCGCCTTCCACGGCACGTTCAGCATCCAGTCGATGTAGTTGCGCACCACCGTCGCTTCGGCGGACATCGGCGACATCATGCGCAGCTTCTTCAGCTCGGCCTCGGCCTTGGCGCGCGCCTCCTTGTGCATGCCGGAGCGCTTGATGCGGCGCGCGAGCTCGTCGAACTCGTTGACGCCGTCCTCGAGCTCGCCGAGCTCGTTCTGGATGGCCTTCATCTGCTCGTTCAGGTAGTACTCGCGCTGGCTCTTCTCCATCTGCTTCTTGACGCGGCCACGCAGGCGCTTCTCGACCTGCAGCAAATCGATCTCGGTCTCCATCAGCACGATGAGCTGGTCCAGACGCTCGCGCAGATCCACCGTCTCGAGAATGCGCTGCTTGTCGGCGAGCTTGATCGACATGTGCGCCGCGATCGTGTCGGCGAGACGTGAGGGATCGTCGATGCTCGACAGCGAGGAGATGATCTCCGGCGGCACCTTCTTGTTGAGCTTCACGTACTGATCGAACTGGTTCAGCAGCGAGCGCGACAGCACCTCGCCTTCGCGCTCGGCAATCGGTTCGGGCTCCAGCGTCTGGATCCCGGCGGCGTACATGTGGCCGAGATCCTCGAATTCGACGATGCGCGCGCGCTGCACGCCCTCGACCAGTACCTTGATGGTGCCGTCGGGCAGCCGCAGTAGCTGCAGGATGTTCGAGACGGTCCCGATCGTGTGGATGTCCGCCGGCGAGGGGTTGTCGTCGGCGGCGCTCTTCTGCGCCACGAGCAGGATCTGCTTGGTCTCGTCCATCGCGCGCTCGAGCGCCTTGATGGACTTGTCACGGCCCACGAACAGCGGAATGACCATGTGGGGATAGACCACCACGTCCCGCAGCGGCAGGACCGGCAAGTGACTGGCTTTATCGGTCATCGTGGAAAATCCTCACGCGGACGGCCGGACATGGGCACGCAAGGCCGCGCCGGCTGGCCACGGTAACGGAAAGTTTGGGTACGGGACACCGGCCGGGAAGTCCGGCCGGTGTAAACGGGGCGGTCGTCTCGACACCCGCAGGAGGCTGCTCAATCGGCAGCCACCTTCGGCATGTCGGCGCCCTCGTAGATGACGAGCGGCTTCGACTCGCCGTTGATCGTGGCTTCGTCGACGACCACCTTGGACACGTTCTTCAGCGACGGCAGGTCGTACATCGTGTCGAGCAGATTCGCTTCGAGGATCGAGCGCAGCCCGCGCGCGCCGGTCTTGCGCTCGACGGCCTTGCGGGCCACCGCGCGCAGCGCGTCTTCGCGGAATTCGAGCGCCGTGCCTTCCATCTCGAACAGCTTGCCGTATTGCTTGGTCAGCGCGTTGCGCGGCTCGGTGAGGATCTGCACGAGCTGCTCCTCGTGGAGCTCGTCCAGCACCGCGACGACCGGCAGCCGGCCGACGAATTCGGGGATCAGGCCGTACTTGATCAAATCCTCCGGCTCGACCTGATGCAGCATCTCGCCGGTGGTCTTGCGATCGTCCTTGCTCTTGACCTCGGCCGAGAAGCCGATGCCGCCCTTCTCGGAGCGCTCGCGGATGATCTTGTCCAGTCCCGCGAAGGCGCCGCCGCAGATGAATAGAATGTTCGAGGTGTCGACCTGCAGGAATTCCTGCTGCGGATGCTTGCGGCCGCCCTGCGGCGGCACCGAGGCGACCGTGCCTTCGATGAGCTTCAACAGCGCCTGCTGCACGCCTTCACCGGAAACGTCGCGCGTGATCGACGGGTTGTCGCTCTTGCGCGAGATCTTGTCGATCTCGTCGATGTAGACGATGCCGGTCTGCGCCTTTTCGACGTCGTAGTCGCACTTCTGCAGCAGCTTCTGAATGATGTTCTCGACGTCCTCGCCGACGTAGCCGGCCTCGGTCAAGGTCGTCGCATCGGCGATCGTGAACGGCACGTTGAGCAGGCGCGCGAGCGTCTCGGCGAGCAAGGTCTTGCCCGAGCCGGTCGGGCCGATCAGCAGTACATTGCTCTTCGCGAGCTCGACGTCGCCCTGCTTGACCCGCGATTCCAGCCGCTTGTAGTGGTTGTACACCGCCACCGCGAGGATTTTCTTCGCGTGCGACTGGCCGATCACGTATTCGTCGAGGATGTTGCGGATCTCATGCGGGATCGGCAGCTTGCTGCCGCCCGCGCCGGCGGTCTTGTCCTGGATCTCCTCGCGGATGATGTCGTTGCACAGTTCGACGCATTCATCGCAGATGAAGACGGACGGGCCCGCGATCAATTTGCGGACCTCGTGCTGGCTCTTGCCGCAGAAGGAGCAGTACAGCAAGCGATCGCTGTCGCCGCCCTTGGAGTTCTTGCCATCGCTCATCGGCGATTCCTCATCCAATGCTCGGAAACTGGGTACCTGTGAGACCCCGTGCGTCCCTGCCGGTTCAACGCGCGGTCTCGGCCGGCGTCACGACCGCCGCCCGGTGCGTGAGTACGGCGTCGATCAGGCCGTAGTTGCGCGCGTCTTCCGCGCTCATGAAATTGTCGCGATCGGTGTCCTGCGCGACCTTCTCGACGGACTGCCCGCTGTGGCGGGACAGGATCTCGTTGAGGCGGTCGCGGGCCTTCAGGATCTCGCGGGCATGGATGTCGATGTCCGTCGCCTGCCCCTGGAAGCCACCGAGCGGCTGATGAATCATCACCCGCGAGTGCGGCAGGCAGTAGCGCTTGCCGGCGGCGCCCGCCGCGAGCAGCAGCGCGCCCATGCTGGCCGCCTGGCCGATGCACAGCGTGCTGACGTCCGGCTTGATGAACTGCATGGTGTCGTAAATCGCGAGCCCTGCCGTCACCACTCCGCCGGGGGAGTTGATGTAGAGATGAATGTCCTTGTCCGGGTTTTCGGATTCCAGGAACAGTAGCTGGGCGACGATCAGATTGGCGACGTGGTCGTCGACCGGCCCCACCAGGAAGATCACGCGCTCCTTCAGGAGCCGCGAATAGATGTCGTATGCGCGTTCCCCTCTGGCCGACTGTTCGACGACCATCGGGACCAAATTAAGTGCCCGTGTTTCGTGGGTTTTCATTTCCTGGAACCGTAATTCGACCATTTAGGCCTGCTCTCGATCCCGAGCCGCAGTCTGCCTCGGATTCATCAGATCGTCAAACGAGATGGCCTCTTCGCTGAGCTTCGCACGGGCCGCGATCCAGGCCACCGCCTCCTCCTCCAGCACCATTGCTTCGATCTCCTGCAGGCGGCGCGGATCGGCGTAATACCACTTCAGCAGCTCCTCGGGCTGCTCGTAGCCGGCGGCCATGCTTTCGATGGCCGCGCGCACTTTGGCGGGCTGGGCGACGACGCCCGCGGTCTTGATGATTTCGGCCATCAGCAGTCCCAGCTTTACCCGCTCCTGCGCCTGCGGCTCGAAGACCTCCGGGCCCGGCAGCGGCATCTTGTCGGCGTCGATGCCGCGCATCATCAGATTGCGCCGACCCTCCGCCGCCATCCGCTGCGCTTCGCTCTGCACCAGCGCCTTCGGCAGCTCGATGCTGTTCGCGAGCTTGAGCTGTTCCAGCACCTGCGCGGTGAAGCGCCGCTGCACGGCGCGGTCACGCTCGCGGCTCATGTTCTCCTCGACTTCCTTGCGGAAGGCCTCGAGGCCGCCTTCGGCGATGCCGAACTTCGCGAACAGCGCATCGTCCAGCGCCGGCAGCGTCTTCTCTGCGACCTGCTTGATCGTCACGTCGAACTCGACCGGCTTGCCGGCGAGATCGGCCGCGCCGTAGTCCTCCGGGAACTTCAGCGACAGCGTGCGAGTCTCGCCCGCCTTCGCGCCGACGAGCCCCGCTTCGAAGCCTTCCAGCATGCGCCCGCTGCCGAGGACCAGCTCGAAGTCGGTGGCGCTGCCGCGCTCGAAGTCGGCGCCGTCGAGACGGCCCTTGAAGTCGAGCGTCAGTTGGTCGCCGTCGGCGGCCGGCCTATCGACCGGCGTCCACGTCGCATGCTGGCCGCGCAACACTTCGATCATGCGGTCGACGTCGGCGGCCTCGATGCTGCACACGGGCCGCTCGATCGTCAGCTCCTCCACCGGCGCCAGCGCGATCTCCGGATAGATCTCGAAGGTGGCGGTGTAGGACAGCCCCGCACCGGGATCGGCGCTGACGGGATCGAACACCGGATCGGCGACCGGGCGTAGCTGGTTCGACTGCAAGGCTTCCGAGAAGGAGCTGCGCAGCAGCTCGCCGAGCACCTCGTTGCGCACACGCGGGCCGAACTGACGTTCGATCACCTTCGCCGGCGCCTTGCCGGGGCGAAAGCCGTCGATGCGGGCCGTGCGGCCGATCTGCTGCAGACGTTCCCGGATCTTGCTCGCGATCTGGTCTTCGGCCAGTGCGACCGTCATGCGCCGCTCGAGGACGCCCGAATTTTCGATTGATACCTGCATGGGGATCTGACTGTGTATGTTGAGGCTGCTGCGGAATGTCCGTCTTGACGACGCGCAAGCGAACGGGCCGCGATGGTGCGAAAGGAGAGATTCGAACTCTCACGGGTCGCCCCACTGGTACCTAAAACCAGCGCGTCTACCAATTTCGCCACTTTCGCGGGGTTTTGCGGTCCGTCGCCCGTCCGTGCCGCTTCGGCACGGCGCGTCCGAACGGCAGCGCGCGCGGTGCCGCAGCTCCGCGCGCCGTCCGTTCGACTCGGCAGTCCGTCAGTATATGCGGCGCACCGGACGGTGGATACCCCGCGCCGCTGGCGGATCGGGTCGCTATACTTCGACTCGCCCGTCGAGGCGCTGCGAGGAGTTTCCTGCCCATGGACCCGCTCAAAGGTCTGTTGCCGTTCGCCGCCGCCGCGGGGCTCGCACTTGCGGCCGCCGGTGCCGTCTCCGCCGTCACCGTCGTGTCCTGCAAGGACGAGGACGGCTCGACCTACTTCGCCGACCGCTGTCCACCGGGTGCGATCCAGCTCGGGGAAAAGGAAGTGCGCGGCGACCGGCGCCGCGATCCGGCGGCAGAGCTCGCCGAGGTCGCGAAAGCCCACCCGGTCGTGCTGTATTCGATAGCGGGCTGCGATGCCTGCGACCTCGTCCGCCAGCAGTTGCAGGCGCGCAAGATCCCCTACACCGAAAAGGACGTCGGCGCCGATCAGATCGACAATCAGCAGGCGCTGAAAGCGGCCGGCAAGGGCAATATGACCGTCCCGACCGTCGTCATCGGCGAGCACAGCTTCACCGGCTACAGCCGCGCTGCCCTGGATCTGGGCCTCGACGACGCGGGCTATCCGCCGCGAGCCGCGGACGCGGCACCGGGGAGCGAGCAAGGCGAGGCTCCGGGCGCAACGGCGGCGAACTGAACGATGCATTCCGCCGACGCGGCCGAAGCCGAGTTCTACGCGGCGTTCGCCGCCGCCGATCTCGCGCGCATGCGTGCGGTATGGGCGAAGACGCCGGACTGCCTCTGCATCCATCCGGGCGGGCTGCCGATCGAAGGCTATGATTCGGTGCTCGCGAGCTGGGCCGACATTCTCGGTCGCTCCCGTCCCGTCGAGCTGCGCTGCGAACCCGTCTCACGCGTGGCCAGCGCGGACACGGTGGTGTCGACAGTCTACGAGCATTTCTCTCCGCCCGGCGCCGAGGACGCCCTCGCACCGGTGCTCGCGACCAACCTCTACCGGCGCTACGGCCGCGAATGGCAAATGGTCCTGCACCACGCGAGTCCCGTCGTCACGCGCCTGCCGCGCACCTCGCGCGCAGAGGCAGCGACGCGGCACTGAGCCGCTGGGTCGACG
>DAOKZI010000051.1:0-9519 GCA_035325705.1 Gammaproteobacteria bacterium | reverse complement strand
CATCTACAACCTGACCAAGTACACGCGCTCGAACCAGAACACCTGCATCAACCAGAAGTCGCTGGTGAAGACCGGCGACAAGATCGCGCGCGGCGACGTGCTGGCCGACGGCCCCGCGACCGATCTCGGCGAGCTCGCGCTCGGGCAGAACATGCTCGTCGCGTTTATGCCGTGGAACGGCTACAACTTCGAGGACTCGATCCTCATCTCCGAGCGCGTGGTGCAGGAAGACCGCTATACCAGCATCCACATCGAGGAGCTGACCTGCGTCGCCCGCGACACCAAGCTCGGGCCGGAGGAGATCTCGGCCGACATCCCGAACGTCAGCGAGAGCGCGCTCTCGAAGCTCGACGAGTCCGGCATCGTCTACATCGGCGCCGAGGTGAACCCGGGCGACATCCTCGTCGGCAAGGTCACGCCGAAAGGCGAGACGCAGTTGACGCCGGAAGAAAAGCTGCTACGCGCGATCTTCGGCGAGAAGGCCTCCGACGTGAAGGACACCTCGCTGCGCGTGCCTTCCGGCATGAGCGGCACGGTGATCGACGTGCAGGTGTTCACCCGCGACGGCGTCGAGAAGGACGCCCGCGCGCTCGAAATCGAGCGCGCCGAGCTCGCGCGCGTGAAGAAGGACCTCGACGACCAGCTACGCATCCTCCAGGACGACATCTACCAGCGCGTCGAGCGGCTGCTGCTCGGCAAGAAGTCGGAGAAGGGCCCGCGCGGCATCGGCGCCGTCGACAAGCTCGGCAAGGAGCATCTCGCCGCGGTCAAGCGCGAGCAGTGGTTCGAGATCCGCGTCGACAACGACGCGGCCAACGAGCAGATCGAGGCGCTCGCGCGCCAGCTCGAGAAGCACAACGAGGAGTTCGAGGAGCAGTTCGAGGAGAAGCGCCGCAAGCTGACCTCGGGCGACGATCTCGCGCCCGGCGTGCTGAAGATGGCGAAGGTCTATCTCGCGGTGAAGCGCCGCCTGCAGCCCGGCGACAAGATGGCCGGCCGTCACGGCAACAAGGGCGTCATCTCGATGATCGTGCCGATCGAGGACATGCCGTACATGGCCGACGGCACGCCGGTCGACGTCGTGCTGAACCCGCTCGGCGTGCCCTCGCGCATGAACGTCGGCCAGGTGCTCGAGACGCATCTCGGCTGGGCAGCGCGCGGCCTCGGCCTGAAGCTCGCGAAGATGCTCGAGACGATGGCGTCGACGCCGGATCTGCGCGAGTTCCTCGGCAAGATCTACAACGCGAGCGGCCGGCAGGAGAATCTCGAGGAGCTCGAGGACGGCGAGATCCGCGGTCTGGCGAAGAACCTGTCCGCCGGCGTGCCGATGGCGACGCCGGTGTTCGACGGCGCACACGAGGCCGAGATCAAGCACATGCTCGAGCTCGCGGGCCTGCCGCGCAGCGGCCAGACCCGCCTCTACGACGGCCGCACCGGCGATCCCTTCGATCGCGAAGTGACCGTCGGCTACATGTACATCCTGAAGCTCAACCACCTCGTCGACGACAAGATGCACGCGCGGTCCACCGGCCCGTACAGCCTCGTCACGCAGCAGCCGCTCGGCGGCAAGGCGCAGTTCGGCGGCCAGCGCTTCGGCGAGATGGAAGTGTGGGCGCTCGAAGCCTACGGCGCCGCCTACACGCTGCAGGAAATGCTGACGGTGAAGTCGGACGACGTGAACGGTCGCACGAAGATGTACAAGAACATCGTCGACGGCGACCACAGCATGGAAGCGGGCATGCCCGAATCGTTCAACGTGCTGCTCAAGGAGATGCGTTCGCTGGCGATCGACATCGAGCTCGATCGCGAATGAATCCCTGCGTCGCCCCCAGCGAGACTATGTCTAAGGAGCTGTCAACGTGAAAGACTTACTCGACCTGTTCAAGAGCCACGGACACGTTGAAGATTTCGACGCGATCAACATCGGCCTGGCGTCGCCGGAGAAGATCCGTTCCTGGTCGTACGGCGAGGTGAAGAAGCCGGAGACCATCAACTACCGCACCTTCAAGCCCGAGCGCGACGGCCTGTTCTGCGCCAAGATCTTCGGGCCGATCAAGGACTACGAGTGCCTGTGCGGCAAGTACAAGCGCCTGAAGCACCGCGGCGTGGTGTGCGAGAAGTGCGGCGTCGAGGTGACGCTCGCCAAGGTGCGCCGCGAGCGCATGGGCCACATCGATCTCGCGAGCCCGGTCGCGCACATCTGGTTCCTGAAGTCGCTGCCGTCCCGCATGGGCCTCCTGCTCGACATGACCTTGCGCGAGATCGAGCGCATTCTCTACTTCGAGGCCTACGTCGTCATCGAGCCCGGCATGACCGAGCTCGAGCGCGGCCAACTGCTGTCGGAGGAATCCTATCTCGAAGCCATCGAGCAGTACGGGGACGACTTCGACGCGCGCATGGGCGCGGAAGCGATCTACGAGCTCCTGCGCACGGTCGATCTGATCTCGGAGGTCCGCAAGATCCGCGAGGAACTGCCGACCACCACCTCCGACACCAAGATCAAGAAGCTGACCAAGCGCCTGAAGCTGATGGAAGGCTTCATCCATTCCGGCAACCGGCCGGAGTGGATGGTGATGAAGGTGCTGCCGGTGCTGCCGCCGGAGCTGCGGCCGCTGGTGCCGCTCGACGGCGGCCGCTTCGCGACCTCGGATCTGAACGATCTGTACCGCCGCGTCATCAACCGCAACAACCGCCTGAAGCGGCTGCTCGATCTGAACGCGCCGGACATCATCGTGCGCAACGAGAAGCGCATGCTGCAGGAAGCGGTCGACGCGCTGCTCGACAACGGCCGTCGCGGCCGCGCGATCACGGGCACCAACAAGCTGCCGCTGAAGTCGCTGGCCGACATGATCAAGGGCAAGCAGGGCCGTTTCCGCCAGAACCTGCTCGGCAAGCGCGTCGACTACTCCGGTCGCTCGGTGATCGTGGTCGGCCCGACCTTGAAGCTGCACCAGTGCGGCCTGCCGAAGAAGATGGCGCTCGAGCTCTTCAAGCCCTTCATCTTCAGCAAGCTCGAGCGCCGCGGCATGGCGACGACGATCAAGGCCGCGAAGAAGCTCGTCGAGCGCGAAGGCCCGGAAGTCTGGGACATCCTCGAGGAGGTCATCCGCGAGCATCCGGTGCTGCTCAATCGCGCACCGACCTTGCATCGCCTCGGCATCCAGGCCTTCGAGCCGGTGCTGATCGAAGGCAAGGCGATCCAGCTCCATCCGCTGGTCTGCACCGCGTTCAACGCGGACTTCGACGGCGACCAGATGGCCGTGCACGTGCCGCTGTCGATCGAGGCGCAGCTCGAGGCGCGCAGCCTGATGATGTCGACGAACAACATTCTCTCGCCGGCGAACGGTGATCCGATCATCGTGCCGACGCAGGACGTCGTGCTCGGGCTCTACTACATGACGCGCGAGTCCGCGTCCGCGAAGGGCTCGGGCATGGTGTTCGCCGACGTTGCCGAAGTGCATCGCGCCCACGAGACCGGTGCCGCGAGCCTGCACGCGAAGTGCAAGGTGCGCCTGACCGAGACGCTGTTCGACGAACAGGGCGGCGAAGTGACGACGACGAAGCTCGTCGCGACCACCGTCGGGCGCGCGCTGCTCTCGTCCGTGCTGCCGAAAGGTCTGCCGTTCCAGCTCGTCAACCGCGCGCTCGACAAGCGTTCGATCTCGCGCCTGTTCGACGCCTGCTACCGCACCGTGGGCCTCAAGGAGACCGTCATCTTCGCCGACCGGCTGATGTACACGGGTTTCCACCATGCGACGCGCGCCGGCGTGTCGATCGGCGTCGACGACATGGTCGTGCCGGACGAGAAGACGGCGATCATCAAGGCCGCCGAGGACGGCGTGCGCGAGATCGAGGAGCAGTACGCCTCGGGTCTCGTGACGACCGGCGAGCGCTACAACAAGGTCGTCGACATCTGGTCGCACACCAACGACCAGGTGGCGAAGGCGATGATGGACAAGCTCGGTTCCGAGTACGTGACCGACACGCAGGGCAACAAGGTCCGTCAGGCCTCGTTCAATTCGATCTACATGATGGCCGACTCCGGCGCGCGCGGCTCGGCGGCGCAGATTCGCCAGCTCGCCGGCATGCGCGGCCTGATGGCGAAACCGGACGGCTCGATCATCGAGACGCCGATCACGGCGAACTTCCGCGAAGGCCTCGACGTGCTGCAGTACTTCATCTCGACGCACGGCGCGCGCAAGGGGCTCGCCGACACGGCTTTGAAGACCGCGAACTCGGGCTATCTGACGCGCCGTCTCGTCGACGTCGCCCAGGATCTCGTCGTCACCGAGCACGACTGCGGCACGGCCACCGGCATCACGATGACTGCTCTGATCGAAGGCGGCGACGTCGTCGAAGCGCTGCGCGATCGCGTGCTCGGCCGCGTCACGGCCGAGCCGGTCTACCGCACCGGCACCGAAATCGAGATCGCGCCGGCCGGCACGCTGCTCGACGAGAAGTGGGTGCAGCGCCTGGACGAGATGGGCGTCGACGAAGTGAAGGTGCGCTCACCGATCACCTGCGAGACCCGCTACGGCGTGTGCGCGGCGTGCTACGGGCGCGATCTCGCGCGCGGCCACATCGTCAACGTCGGCGAAGCGGTCGGGGTGATCGCCGCGCAGTCGATCGGCGAGCCCGGCACGCAGTTGACGATGCGCACCTTCCACATCGGCGGTGCGGCCTCGCGCGCGGCGGCGGTCAGCAGCATCGAGGTGAAGTTCGGCGGCACCGTGCGCCTGCAGAACATGAAGACGCTTCGCCATCAGAACGGCACGCTGATCTCGGTGTCGCGTTCGGGCGAGCTCGTCGTGATGGACGACATCGGCCGCGAGCGCGAGCGCTACAAAGTGCCTTACGGCGCGATCATGTCCGTCAGCGACGGCAGCGCGGTGAAGTCGGGCCAGAACATCGCGAACTGGGATCCGCACACGCATCCGATCATCACCGAAGTGGACGGCTACGTGCGCTTCAAGGACATCGTCGAGGGCGTCACCGTCGCGCGGCAGCTCGACGAAATCACCGGCCTGTCGAGCATCGTCGTCACCGATCCGAAGCAGCGCGGCTCCGCGGCCAAGGATCTGCGGCCGATGATTCAGCTCGTCGATGCCAACGGCAAGGAGATCAAGATCCCCGGTACGGAGCTGCCGGCGCAGTACTTCATGCCGCCGAACGCGCTGGTCGCGGTCGAGGACGGCAGCCAGGTGAAGATCGGCGACACGATCGCCCGTATCCCGCAGGAGTCGCTGAAGACCCGCGACATCACCGGCGGTCTGCCGCGCGTCGCGGATCTCTTCGAGGCGCGCAAGCCGAAGGAACCGGCGATCCTCGCCGAGGCCAGCGGCACCGTGTCCTTCGGCAAGGACACCAAGGGCAAGCAGCGGCTCGTGATCCGCACCGACAAGAGCGACGAGATCGAGACGCTGATCCCGAAGTGGCGCCACGTGACGGTGTTCGAAGGCGAGCACGTGGAGAAGGGCGACGTCATCTGCGACGGCGCGCCGGATTCGCACGACGTCCTGCGCCTGAAGGGCGTGCCGGAGCTGACCCGCTACATCGTCAACGAGGTGCAGGAGGTCTATCGCCTCCAGGGCGTGAAGATCAACGACAAGCACATCGAGGTCATCGTGCGCCAGATGCTGCGCAAGGTCGAAGTCTCCGCCTCGGGCGACACCCGCTTCCTGGCCGGCGAGCAGATCGAGAAGGAGCGGCTGTTCGACGAAAACGACAAGATGGTCCGCGAAGGCAAGAAGCCGGCCGAATACCAGCAGTTGCTGCTGGGCATCACCAAGGCCTCGCTCGCGACCGAGTCGTTCATCTCCGCGGCGTCCTTCCAGGAGACGACCCGCGTGCTGACCGAGGCCTCGGTGTCGGGCAAACGCGACGAGCTCCGCGGGCTGAAGGAGAACGTGATCGTCGGCCGGCTGATCCCGGCCGGTACGGGCTTCGCGTACCACACCGACCGCCGCCGGCGCCGCCGGCAGGGCGCGGATGCGCCGACCTTCGCGTTCAACACGCCGGTCGCCGAGCCGCTGCCGAGCATGTCAGGCGACTCGGAGGCGCCGTCGGCGGGCGATCTGACGGGCGAGGGCTAGCCGGAAGCGTTGACACCCTTCTGAACGGCTCAATATAATTCCGCTCCTGCGACAGGCCGGGCAACCGGCCCTGTCGTTTTTTTCACGCTGGATTTCCCGTTCGCAGATCCACCGCCGCGGCACCTCGCCCGGCGACCGGCAATCGCCCGGTGGTCTTGGCGGTGGAGAACGGGGGTTCTGAGCCCCCACTAGGCGACAACAACCAAACACCTTTAGGCCGTGACCCGTTCCGGGTCGGTGCCTGCGGTAAAAGCACTGCCCGTCAGCGGGCCGAGAGATGGAATAGGGCACATGGCGACAATCAACCAGTTGGTGCGCAAGCCGCGGAATATACAGCAGAAAAAAAGTGCTGTTCCGGCGCTCGAAGGCTGTCCGCAAAAGCGCGGCGTATGCACGCGCGTGTACACCACGACCCCGAAGAAGCCGAACTCCGCGCTGCGCAAAGTTGCCCGCGTGCGTCTGACGAACGGTCAGGAAGTCACCACCTATATCGGCGGTGAAGGCCACAACCTGCAGGAGCACTCCGTGATCCTGATCCGCGGCGGTCGCGTCAAGGACCTGCCGGGCGTCCGCTATCACACCGTCCGCGGCACCCTCGACACCTCCGGTGTCAACGACCGCCGCCAGGCCCGCTCGAAGTACGGCGCCAAGCGCCCGAAGACCAAGGGCGCCGCCAAGGCCAAGTAATCCGCCCCCGATGAACCCCAGCCGAGAACTCGCCAGCCATGTCTAGACGTCGCGTCGCAGCCAAACGGGAAATCCTGCCTGATCCGAAGTACGGAGATCAGGTCGTGGCCAAGTTCATCAACATGATCATGGAGTGCGGCAAGAAGTCGATCGCCGAAAAGATCGTCTACGGCGCCCTCGACGAGATGGCGAAGAAGGGTCGCGGCGAGCCGCTGGACGTCTTCAAGCACGCGCTGTCGAACGTCGAGCCGCGCGTCGAGGTCAAATCCCGCCGCGTCGGCGGTGCGACCTATCAGGTGCCGGTCGAAGTCCGACCGGGCCGCCGCAGCGCGCTCGCGATGCGCTGGCTGGTCGACGCCGCCCGCAAGCGCGGTGAGAAGTCCATGGATCGGCGTCTCGCCGGCGAGCTCCTCGACGCCTTCGAGAACCGCGGCACCGCGGTCAAGAAGCGCGAAGACACGCACAAGATGGCGGAAGCGAACCGCGCTTTCGCGCATTACCGCTGGTAAGAGCCGGCGGCAGGTCAAGGAACAGCAATCGTGGCACGTACGACTCCCATCGAGCGCTATCGCAATATCGGCATCGCCGCGCACATCGACGCCGGCAAGACGACGACGACCGAGCGCATCCTCTATTACACCGGCCGCTCGCACAAAATCGGTGAAGTGCACGACGGTGCGGCGACGATGGACTGGATGGAGCAGGAGCAGGAGCGCGGCATCACGATTACCTCGGCGGCGACCACCTGCTTCTGGCGCGGCATGGCCAAGCAGTTCCCGGAGCACCGCATCAACATCATCGACACCCCGGGCCACGTCGACTTCACGATCGAGGTCGAACGCTCGCTGCGCGTGCTCGACGGCGCGGTGTCCGTGTTCTGCGCGGTCGGCGGCGTGCAGCCGCAGTCCGAGACCGTCTGGCGCCAGGCCAACAAGTACCGCGTGCCGCGCCTCGCCTTCGTCAACAAGATGGACCGCGCCGGTGCGAACTTCCTGCGCGTCGTCGAGCAGATGCGCGAGCGTCTCGGCGCGACCGCCGTGCCCATCCAGCTCCCGATCGGCGCCGAGGACGGCTTCGAAGGCGTCATCGATCTCGTGCGCGAGAAGGCGCTGTATTGGGAAGAAGAGAACATGGGAATGAACTTCATCGAGAAGGACATTCCCGACGGCATGAAGGCCGAATGCGCGAAGCATCGCGAAGCCCTGGTCGAAGCCGCGGCCGAAGCCGAGGAGGAGCTGACCGAGAAGTATCTGAACGGCGAGCTGCTCTCGATCGAGGAGATCAAGCGCGGGCTGCGCGCGCGCACGCTGAAGAACGAAGTCGTGCTGGTCGTCTGCGGTTCCGCCTTCAAGAACAAGGGCGTGCAGGCGATGCTCGATGCCGTCATCGAATACCTGCCGGCGCCCGACGACGTCGAAGCCATCAAGGGCACGCTCGAGGACGGCACCGAGGCCGAGCGCGTCAGCTCCGACGACGCGCCGTTCGCGGCGCTCGCGTTCAAGATCGCGACCGATCCCTTCGTCGGCACGCTGGTGTTCTTCCGCGTCTATTCCGGCGTGCTGAACTCGGGCGACTCGGTCTACAACCCGGTCAAGGATCGCAAGGAGCGCATCGGCCGCCTGCTCCAGATGCATGCGAACTCGCGCGAGGAAATCAAGGAAGTGCGCGCGGGCGACATCGCCGCCGCGGTCGGCATCAAGGACGTCACCACCGGTGACACCTTGTGCGATCTGAACAACATCATCACGCTCGAGCGCATGGACTTCCCGGAGCCGGTGATCGCCGTCGCCGTGGAACCGAAGACGAAGGCGGACCAGGAGAAGATGGGCATCGCCCTGCAGCGGCTCGCCGCCGAAGATCCGTCCTTCCGCGTCTCGACCGATCAGGAATCCGGCCAGACCATCATCGCCGGCATGGGCGAGCTGCACCTGGAAATCATCGTCGACCGCATGCGCCGCGAGTTCAAGGTCGAAGCGAACGTCGGCAAGCCGCAGGTGGCCTACCGCGAGACGATCCGCGGCACCGTCGAGAAGCAGGAAGGCAAGTTCGTGCGCCAGTCCGGCGGGCGCGGCCAGTACGGCCACGTGGTCGTCAAGATGGAGCCGAACGAGTCCGGCAAGGGCTTCGAATTCGTCAACGGCATCGTCGGCGGCGTGATCCCGAAGGAATACATCCCTGCCGTGCAGAAAGGCATGGAAGAGGCGATGCAGACCGGCGTCGTCGCCGGCTATCCGATGGTCGACATCAAGGTCACGCTGTTCGACGGCTCCTACCACGACGTCGACTCGAACGAAATGGCGTTCAAGATCGCGGGCTCGATGGCGTTCAAGGAAGCCGCGGCGAAGGCGAAGCCCGTGCTGCTCGAGCCCGTGATGAGCGTCGAAGTCGTGACGCCGGAAGACTACGTAGGCACCGTCAACGGCGACCTGAACCGCCGGCGCGGCATGCTCGAAGGCACCGAGGAATCGGCGGCCGGCCGCGTGATCAAGGCGCAGGTGCCGCTGTCGGAGATGTTCGGTTACTCGACCGACCTCCGTTCCGCGACGCAGGGCCGCGCCACCTACACGATGGAATTCTCGCGCTACGTCGAGGCACCGAAGAGCGTCGCCGACACGGTCACCAAGCGCGCCTGATATCAACCGCAGTCAATACAGCTAACGCAGATCCGGAAGAGGTTAGATCGCCATGGCCAAGGAAAAATTCGAAAGAACGAAACCGCACGTGAACGTGGGGACGATCG
>DAOKZI010000050.1:0-13003 GCA_035325705.1 Gammaproteobacteria bacterium | reverse complement strand
CGAGCGCGACTACGGCCAGGAAGCGATCGAGATCCTGCTGCAGGTGATGGAGAACGAGCGCGAGGATCTGGTCGTGATCCTCGCCGGCTACGGCGATCGCATGGACCGGTTCTTCCAGTCCAATCCGGGCATGCGCTCGCGCATCGCGCACCATCTCGAGTTCCCGGACTACGCGAGCGAGGAGCTGCTGCAGATCGCCGAGCGCATGCTCGCTGCCCAGCACTACCGCTTCGGCGAAGGCGCGGCCGAGGTATTCCGCGACTACCTGGTCCGGCGCGCACAGCAGCCGCACTTCGCCAATGCGCGCAGCGTGCGCAACGCGCTGGACCGCGCGCGGCTGCGCCAGGCGAGCCGCCTGTTCGCCGATCGCGATCGCGCGCTCGACGCCGCCGATCTCACCACCCTCCTGCCCGCCGATCTGCTCGCGAGCCGCGTGTTCGCGCAGCGCCGGCCCTGAGCCCGCGCGAGGCCGCCATGCCGCTGTCGAAACGCCAGACGCTAACGCAGTATCTGATCGAGCAGCGCCGCCGCTACCCGGACGCGAGCGGCGAGCTGAACGCGCTGATCCTCGACGTCGCGCTCGCCTGCAAGGCGATCGCGCGGGCCGTCGCCTTCGGCGAGCTCGCCGACATGTTCTCCTATCTCAATCACCGCGCCGGCGATCCCAATGCGCAGGGCGAGACGCAGAAGAAGCTCGACGTGGTCAGCAACGAGATGTTCGTGCGCACCACCGAGTGGTCCGGTCATCTCGCCGGCATGGTCTCGGAGGAGATGGACGAGCCCTACCAGATCCCCGAGCGCTACAGCCGCGGCAAGTACCTGCTCGCCTTCGATCCACTCGACGGCTCCTCGAACATCGACGTCAACGTGTCGGTCGGCAGCATCTTCTCGGTGCTGCGCGCGCCGCTGCCGGGTGGTGCCGTCGGCGAGACCGATTTCCTGCAGTGCGGCCTGCAGCAGGTCGCGGCCGGCTACGCGATCTACGGCCCGGTGACGATGCTCGTGCTGAGCGTCGGCAACGGCGTCGCCGGCTTCACGCTCGACCCGAACCTCGGCGAGTTCAAGCTGACCCATCCCGACATCCGGATCCCGGCCGACACGCGCGAGTTCGCAATCAACACCTCGAACCGCCGCTTCTGGGAGCCGCCGGTGCGGCGCTACGTCGACGAATGCCTGGCCGGCAGCGCGGGCCCGCGCGGCAAGGACTTCAACATGCGCTGGATCGCCTCGCTGGTCGCCGAGGCGCATCGCATCCTGATGCGCGGCGGCGTCTTCCTGTACCCGCGCGACACCCGGGATCCCGCCAGACCCGGGCGGCTGCGGCTGCTGTACGAGGCCAATCCGATCGGCCTGCTGATCGAGCAGGCCGGCGGCCGCGCGAGCACCGGCCGCCAGCCGGTGCTGTCGGTGGCGCCGAGCGGCCTGCATCAGCGCATAGGCTTCGTCTTCGGTTCGCGCCATGAAGTGGAGCGCATCGAGCAGTACCATCACGAACCGACGGGCCGCGCGGCCGACAACCCGCTGTTCGTCGAACGCAGCCTGTTCCGCGACTGAAGCCCCGGGAAGCACCTCATGTCCGAGAAACATCCGATCATCGCCATCACCGGCTCCTCCGGCGCCGGCACGACCTCCGTCACCCGCACCTTCGAGCAGATCTTTCGCCGCGAGGCCGTCAATGCGGTGATCATCGAAGGCGACAGCTTTCATCGCTACGACCGCGCCGAGATGAAGCTCAGGCAGGCCGAAGCCGAGCGCGTCGGCAACATGAACTTCAGCCATTTCGGACCGGAGACCAACCTTTTCGCCGAGCTCGAGGATCTGTTCGAGACCTACGGCCGCACGGGCACGGGCCGCCGCCGGCACTACCTGCACGACGGGGACGAGGCCGCGCCGTTCGCGCAGCCGCCGGGCACTTTCACGCCCTGGGAGGAGATCCCGCCGAACACCGATCTGCTGTTCTACGAGGGCCTGCACGGGGCGGTCGTCACCGCGGAGGTGAACATCGCGCGCCATCCCGATCTGCTCGTCGGCGTCGTGCCGGTCATCAACCTCGAATGGATCCAGAAGCTGTTCCGCGACAAGTCCAAGCGCGGCTATTCGACCGAGGCGGTGACCGACACGATCCTCCGCCGCATGCCGGACTACGTGCACTACATCTGCCCGCAGTTCACGCACACGCACGTCAACTTCCAGCGCGTGCCCTGCGTCGATACCAGCAATCCGTTCATCGCGCGCGACATCCCGGCGCTGGGCGAAAGCTTCGTCGTGATCCGCTTCTCGAACCCGAAAGGCATCGACTTTCCGTATCTGCTCGACATGATCGACGGTTCCTTCATGTCGCGCGCGAACACCATCGTCGTGCCCGGCGGCAAGATGGAGCTCGCGATGCAGTTGATTTTCACGCCCTTCATCTGGCGCATGATGGAGCGGCGCAAGCGCGCGCTGGGCGCGCTGTGAGCTGAGAGGGGACGGATTTATTTTCCGGCGATGCGCGTCGACCTTCGGTCACATTTCGCGGCCGGAAACTAAATCCGTTCCCTTTTGAATGGGAGATCCCGCATGGCTTTCGTCGCGCTCCGCCAAGTCCTCGATCACGCCGCCGAGCACGGCTACGGCGTGCCCGCGTTCAACGTCAACAACCTCGAGCAGATCCAGGCGATCATGCAGGCCGCCGAGCGCACGCGTTCGCCGGTGATCCTGCAAGCCTCGGCCGGTGCGCGCAGCTACGCCGGCGAAGCTTTTCTGCGCCACATGGTGCTCGCCGCGGTGGAGAGCTATCCGGACATCCCGGTGGTGCTGCACCAGGATCACGGCGCCTCGCCCGCGGTCTGCGTGCAGGCCATCCGCTCCGGCTTCACCAGCGTGATGATGGACGGCTCGCTGCGCGAGGACGCGAAGACGCCGGCGAGCTACGGGTACAACGTCGAGGTGACGGCGAAGGTCTGCGAGCTCGCGCACGCGATAGGCGTGTCGGTCGAAGGCGAGCTCGGCTGCCTCGGCTCGCTCGAGAGCGGCGAGGCGGGCGAGGAGGACGGCGTCGGCGCGGCCGGCAAGCTGAGCCGCGAGCAACTGCTGACCGATCCGGCGCAGGCGCGCGATTTCGTCGCCCGGACCGGCGTCGACGCGCTCGCGATCGCGATCGGCACCAGCCACGGCGCCTACAAGTTCACGCGCCAGCCGACCGGCGACATCCTCGCCATCGATCGCATCGCCGCGATCCACGCCGCGATCCCGGACACGCATCTCGTGATGCACGGCTCCTCCAGCGTGCCGCAGGAATGGCTCGAGATCATTCGGCGCTACGGCGGCGACATCAAGGAAACCTACGGCGTGCCGGTCGAGGAGATCCGCCGCGGCATCGCGAGCGGCGTGCGCAAGATCAACATCGACACCGACATCCGGCTCGCGATGACGGGCGCGATGCGGCAGTCGTTCGGCGAGCAGCGCAGCGAATTCGATCCGCGCAAGGCGCTGGCCGCCGCGCGCGAGGCGGCACAGGAGATCTGCGAGCTGCGCTTCGAGGCCTTCGGCTGCGCCGGCCACGCGGCGCGTCTCGCGCCGCTGCCGCTGGCGAAGATGGCGGCGAGGTATCACTGATGTTGCGCGCGCTCGTCTGGGACGTGGACGGCACGCTGGCCGAAACGGAGCGCGACGGCCATCGCGTCGCCTTCAATCGCGCCTTCGAGGAGTTCGGCATGCCCCGGCGCTGGAGCGAGGCTCGCTACGGCGAGCTGCTGAAAGTGCCCGGCGGCCGCGAGCGCCTGCTCGCCGACATGGCGGCGCATCCCGATGCGCTGCGCGACGACGACGAGCGCATGGCGCTCGCCACCAGCTTGCACCGGCTCAAGAACGTGCACTACGCGCGGCTCGTCGCCGAAGGCGCCGTCGATCTGAGGCCCGGCGTACGCGAGCTGATGGACGACTGCCAGCGCCTGGGCGTGCAGATGGCGATCGCGACGACGACGAGCCGCGCGAACGTCGAGGCGCTGCTCGACACCTGTCTCGGCCGCGACGGCCGCCCGCGCTTCGCCGCGGTCGTCTGCGCCGAGGACGCGCCGTCGAAGAAGCCGGATCCGCAGGTCTATGCGCTGTGCCTGCGCCGCCTCGGCATCGCCGCGCACGAAGCGATCGCGATCGAAGATTCGCCGGCCGGCGTCGCCGCGGCGCGCGCCGCCGGCGTGCCCGTCGTCGTCACGCGCAGCCGCTACTTCGCCGACGAGCGGATCACCGGCGCCTTTGCCGTCGGCCCCGGCCTCGACTCGATCGCCGGCTGGACGCCGCGCGCAGGCCGCCGCGGCCGCGTGACGCTGACGCAGTTGATGGCCTGGCGCGAGTCGCTGCTGAAGCTGAGCGCGTGAAGCCGCGTGGGTTGGGCGCCTGCGTGAGCTGAAATGTATTGAATCTAGCCACGGAGGACACGGAGGACGAAAGGGATTGTTCGGAGTGCCTCCACGGCGCCGGCGCCAGGAGCCGTAGATTGCCGTGAAAGAGCGCGCCCCCGTTTTCGTAGCCCGGGTGCAGCGTAGCGGAACCCGGGATCCGGCATGCCCGAGACGCAAAGGATTTGGCCCTGCGCGGCGCACACCGCGCCGAGTCTTCTCGAATGCATGAGAAACGACGAGCGCAGATCCCGGGTTACGGCATTTGAGCGCGTGAGGCATCGGTGCGCATCGACAGCGGATCGTAGGTTGGGCTGACGAAGGAAGCCCAACATCGAGCGCCGAACGTTGGGCTTCCTTCGTCAGCCCAACCTACGGCCCTGCGTCACCTATGCACCGAATCCAGCCACGGAGGGCACGGAGAAAGAGAGGTCTGCGCCTCCGTGACTCGATGCCGATTGCTCGCGCCGACGCCGTGAAAGCTCCGAACAATCCCTTTCGTCCTCCGTGTCCTCCGTGGCTAGATTCAATGCATTTCAGACAGCGCAGGCGCTCCCGAAGACGGCTCGCTACGGCGAACGCTCGCGCTGGAAGGCGAGCCGCTCCTGCAGCCGGCGCCGCCAGTCGGCGCCTAGTCCCGCGCAGGCGAGGAGGCGCTCGAGCTCGGCGAGCGACGGACATGCCTCGCCGCTCGCGGCGAGCAGACGCGCGAGCGGGACCTCGGGGTTCGGACGCGCGATCAAGGTGACGGGATCGCCGAGCGCGATCGTGCCGGGCTTCAGCACGCGGTAATACCAGCCCGGCATGCGCCGCGCGGCGAGCCAGCGCGCGATGCCGTCGACGCCGTAGCGCGCGTCGATCTTCGTGCACGGCCGCCGCGGCTGGCTCACCTGCAGCTCCACTTCACCGATCGCATGGACGTCGCCGACGCACACGCTGTCTTCGTCGAGCTCGGCGCAGGAAAGGTTTTCGCCGATACTGCCGGCGACGGCGCGCGTCGCGAGCGCGGGAAAGGCGGCGAGCAGCGCGGCATAAGACCGCAGCGCGAATTGGTGCACGGCCTGTTCCGGGCCGCCGTGATAGCGGCGATCGACCTGCACGTCGCCGGCCAGGCCTTCGCGCATCACCTGCACCCGCGCCTGCGGCGACTTCACGATGCCGCTGCGCTGGCCGCTCGCCTCGAGCACGGCCGCGCCGCCGGTGTAGAGACCGCTGACGTTCACGAGCGACTTGCCGCCGCGGGGGACGGCGGCAGCGGGCACGCGACGCCGGCCGGCGTCGCGTGCGGAAGGAAATTGCGGACGCCGCTCAGAGCACTTCGAACAGGCCCGCGGCGCCCATGCCGGTGCCGATGCACATCGTCACCACCACGTATTTCACGCCGCGGCGCTTGCCCTCGATCAGCGCGTGGCCGATGAGCCGGCTGCCGGTCATGCCGTAGGGATGACCGACGGCGATCGCGCCGCCGTTGACGTTGAGCCGATCGTTCGGGATGCCGAGCTTGTCGCGGCAGTAGAGCACCTGCACCGCGAAGGCTTCGTTCAACTCCCACAGGCCGACGTCGTCCATCTTCAGGCCGGTCTGCTTCAGCAGCTTCGGCACCGCGAACACCGGGCCGATGCCCATTTCGTCGGGCTCGCAGCCGGCGACGGCAAAGCCGCGGAACGCGCCCATCGGCGTGAGACCCTTGCGCGCGGCCATCTTGTCGCTCATCACGACCTGCACCGCGGCGCCGTCGGAGAACTGGCTCGCATTGCCGGCGGCGATGCAGCCGCCTTCGATCGCGGGCTTGATCACGGAC
This sequence comes from Gammaproteobacteria bacterium, assembly GCA_035325705.1. Taxonomy (GTDB): domain Bacteria; phylum Pseudomonadota; class Gammaproteobacteria. The sequence goes on along the minus strand of DAOKZI010000050.1, from coordinate 6,823 downwards.
ACGCCTTCGTAGGTCGTGTCGGCGCGGATGCCCTCGTCTTCGCTCGCGGTGACTTCTTTGATGGTCTCCGCGCCCGTCGCCTTGTCGACGATCTTCATCTTCGTCCCGATCGGCACGATCTCGTCCTTGAACTTGCCTTCGGCGCGCGCCTTCGCGGCCTTCAACTGGCTGTCCACGCCGTAGCGATCCTGCACCTCGCGGCCGATCTTGTAGCGCTGCGCGACGGTCTCGGCCGTCTGCAGCATCGGCCAGTACACGGCCGGCTTGTTCGCCTTCAGCCACTCCTCCTCGAACATGTGGCGGTTCATCTCGTTCTGCACGCAGGAGATCGACTCGACGCCGCCGGCGACGAAGCACTCGGCCTCGCCGGTGAGGATGCGCTGCGCGGCGAGCGCGACGGTCTGCAGGCCCGAGGAGCAGAAGCGGTTGACGGTCATGCCGGACACGCTGACCGGCAGGCCGGCGCGCAGCGCGGCCTGGCGCGCGATGTCCCAGCCCGTCGCGCCTTCGGGGTTCGCGCAGCCGAGGATCACGTCCTCGACTTCGCCCGGCTCCAGGCCCGCGCGCTGCACGGCGGCGGCGACCACGTGGCCGCCCATCGTCGCGCCGTGCGTCATGTTGAGGGCGCCCTTCCAGCTCTTGCAGAGCGGCGTGCGTGCGGTGGAAACGATGACGGCCTCGGTCATGGAGCTCTCCTCGGTGCTGTGCTGGCGGGAGACCGCACTTTAGCGAAGCCCTCGCGCCCCGTCACGGTGGTCGCGACGGCGGCGCCGCGCTCTGCGTCCTCCTATACTGCCCGCGCATGGCCTCCGCTCCGATCGCCCTCGAGCGCCGCCTCGGTCCCGCCGACGCCGCGGCCATCATCGTCTCCAACGTCATCGGCGGCGGGATCCTGTTCCTGTCGCCGGCCATCGCCGCCAGCGTCCCGCACGCGGGCGGGTTCCTCGCGCTGTGGGCGGCGGGCGGCGCACTGGCGCTCGCCGGCGCGATGGCTTACGCCGAGCTGGCCTCGGTGCGGCCGCGGGCCGGCGGCGAGTATCAATACCTCTACGCCGCGTTCGGTCCGCTGCCCGCCTTCCTCACGGGCTGGACGTCCTTCGTCGCCGGCTTCAGCGGCGCGATTGCGAGCAGCGCGACGATCCTCGCGTCCTATCTGGGCCGCTTCCTCCCCTGGGCGGGCGTGGACACCGCGTACTTCCTCGTGCCGCTGCCCTGGGGACTCTTGACGATCTCGCCGCAGACGCTCACGGCCGTGGCCGCCGTCTGGCTCATGGCCTGGGTGCATCTGCGCGGCGTCGAGGCGGGCCGGCTCGTCGGCAACGTGCTGGCGGCGCTGAAGGTCGGCGCGCTGCTCGTCTTCGTCGTCCTCGGCTTTTCGTTCGGCATCGGCACGCCGGCGAATCTGCGCGGCGCCGCGGGGCCGGTGACGATCGGCGGCTGCTTTCTCGCGCTGATCCCGATCCTCTACACCTACTCGGGCTGGAACGCGGCGGCCTACGTCGCCGAGGAGGTGCGCGATCCGGGACGCAATCTCGCCCGCGCACTGGCCCTCGGCACGCTGGGCGTCACGGCGCTCTACGTGCTGCTGAACGCGCTGTACGTCTACGTGATCCCGATCGGCGAGCTCGCAGGCTTGGAAGGCAGCGTGCTGGACGTGGTCGGCGATCGCCTGCTGGGCAGAGCCGCGGGCGACGTGCTGGGCCTCGTGTCGATCGTCGGCCTGCTGGCCGCGATCAGCGGCAACACCTTCGCCGGTTCGCGCGTGTACTACGCGATGGCGCGCGACGGTCTGTTTTTTCGTGCGGCGGCGGCAGTCCATCCCGCCTGGCGCACGCCGGCGAACGCGATCCTCGCGCAGGCGCTGTGGTCGAGCCTGCTCGTGCTCTCCGGCGGCGCCGCCGCCCTCGCCGCGTACACCGGCTTCACCATCGTGCTGTTCGCCGGTGTCGCAGTCGCCGCGCTCTTCGTGCTGCGGCGACGCGAGCCGCAGGCGCCGCGCCCCTACAGCGCGCTCGGCTACCCGCTGGCGCCCGCGATCTTCGTGCTCGCCTGCCTGCTGATCGTCGGCAATGCGCTGTGGACCGATCTCGGCGCGCCGCTCGCGGACGGCCGGCCGCCGGGACCTTCGGCGGCCGGGCTGTTCGTGATCGCGCTCGGATTGCCGCTCTACGGGTGGTTCAGGAGAGGCGCGCGGCGCCCGCGGCCGATCGCATGAGCGCCCGCGCTGCTAGAGTGCGGCGACGCCGCCGCGCGGCGGGAGGGACGCAGGCGTGACGAAGCGCGCGAGACGAAGACGAGCACCGGCATGAGCGCGCGCGGCTTCTTCGGTCATCCGGCCGGCCTGGCCACGCTGTTCTTCACCGAGCTGTGGGAGCGCTTCAGCTACTACGGCATGCGCGGGCTGCTGATCCTCTACATGACCGCGCCGCTCGCGGCCGGCGGGCTGGGCTGGGACACCGCGCGCGCGGGCGCCGTCTACGGCATGTACTCCGGGGCCGTCTACCTCGCCTGTCTGCCGGGCGGCTGGCTCGCGGATCGCCATCTCGGGGCGCGCCGCGCGACCTGGTGGGGCGGCTGGCTGATCTTCGCTGGCCACTGCTGCCTCGCCTTGCCGACCGCTCGCACCTTCTTCGCCGGGCTCGCGCTGATCGTGCTCGGCACGGGGCTGCTGAAGCCGAACGTCAGCACCATGGTGGGCCAGCTCTACCTCGACGACGACGCGCGCCGCGACGCGGGCTATTCGCTCTACTACATGGGCATCAACCTCGGCGCCTTCCTCGCCCCGCTCGCCTGCGGCTGGCTCGCGCTGTCGGCCGAGAGCCAGGCGCTGCTCGCGCGGCTCGGGCTCGCGCCGGGCGAGGCCTGGCACTTCGGCTTCGGTGCTGCGGCCCTCGGCATGGCGCTGGGGCTCGTGCAGTACGCCCGCGGCGGCGCGCGGCTGGGCGCGGTGGGTCTCGCGCCCGGCCAGCCCGCCGACGCGCCCGCACGCGCCAAATTGAAGTGGGGACTCACGCTGGGCGGCGCCGCGCTGCTCGTCCTCGCCTTCGCCCTCGCCACGGGGCGGCTCACGATCGCGGCCCTGAACGGCGCCTTCGCCAGCGTACTGCTCGCCGTCACCGCCGCCTTCTTCATCGCGATGTTCCGCGGCGCGCACTGGACGGCGGAGGAGCGCCAGCGGCTGGTCCTGGTGCTGCTGCTGTTCGTCGGCGCGGCCGTGTTCTGGTCGCTGTTCGAGCAGGGCGGCTCGACGCTGAACCTCTTCGCCGAGCGCGCGACCGATCGCGTCGTCTTCGGCTGGGAGTTCCCGGCGACCTGGTTCCATTCGATCAACCCGCTGCTGATCATCGCGCTCGCGCCCCTCTTCGCGCTGCTGTGGACGCGGCTCGGTCCGCGCAACCCGAACCCGGTCTCGAAGTTCGTGCTGGGCCTCGTGCTGGTCGCGGCCGGCTTCGGCGTCCTGATCCTCGCCGCCCGCCTCGCGGCCGACGGTGTGAAGGTGTCTCCGGCCTGGTTGGTGACGACTTACCTCCTACACACGCTCGGCGAGCTCTGCCTGAGCCCGGTCGGGCTGTCGGCGATGAGCCGGCTCGCGCCGGCCCGGATCGCGAGCCTCACGATGGGCGTGTGGTTCCTCGCCAGCGCCGTCGGCAATTATCTGGGCGGCAGGGTCGCGAGCCTCTACGACAGCTTCGGGCTGGCGACGCTGTTCGCCGTCGTCACCGCCGCCGCCTTGCTCGCCGCCGCGCTGCTGGCCGGTACGCTGCCGTGGAGCCGGCGGCTGCTGGGCAGGCGACAGTTCGATAGATCACGCGATAGAGGCGAAGTAATCGCCGACTGAGGTGCCGCATGAACTCCTCCCTCGCCGATCTGAGCGCCACCGAGCTCCTCGCTCACTACCGCGCCCGCACGGCCTCGCCGGTCGAGGCGACCGCGGCCGTGCTCGCGCGCATCGAGCGCTTGAACCCGGCGCTGAACGCCTATTGCCTCGTCGACGCCGAGGCGGCGCTCGCCGCCGCGCGGGCCAGCGAGGCGCGCTGGCAGCGCGGGGCGCCCTGCGGCGCGCTCGACGGCGTGCCGACCTCGATCAAGGACCTGATCCTGACTCGCGGCTGGCCGACCCTGCGCGGCAGCCGCACGGTCGACCCGAACCAGGCCTGGGACGTCGATGCGCCCGTGACGGCGCGGCTGCGCGAAGCCGGCGCGGTGCTGATCGGCAAGACCACGACGCCGGAGTTCGGCTGCAAGGGCGAGACGAATTCGCCGCTGACGGGCATCTCGCGCAATCCGTGGAATCCCGCGCGCACCTGCGGCGGTTCCTCGGGCGGCACGGCCGCCGCGGTCGCCGCCGGCATGGGGCCGCTGTCCGTCGGCACCGACGGCGCCGGCAGCGTGCGCATCCCGGCCGGCTTCTGCGGCAACTTCGGGCTCAAACCGAGCTTCGGCCGCGTGCCGGCCTGGCCGCTGTCGCCTTTCGGCAGCGTCGCGCATCTCGGGCCGCACACGATGAGCGTGCGCGACGCCGCGCTGATGATGAACGTGATGAAGCGATCCGACGCGCGCGACTGGACCGCGCTGCCCTACGACGACACGGACTACACCGCGACGCTCGAGGACGGCGTACGCGGCCTGCGCATCGCGTGGTCGCCGACGCTCGGCTATGCCCGCGTCGACGCCGAGGTCGCCGCCGCCTGCGCCGCGGCCGCCGCGCGCTTCGAGGCGCTCGGCGCGCGGGTCGAGGCCGTCGATCCCGGCTTCGGGGACCCGCTGGAGATCACCACGGGCCTGTGGTTCATCGGAAGCTGGACGCTGTGGAACACGCTGTCCGAGGCGCAGCAGGCCGTGACCGATCCCGACTTCCGCGCGCAGGCCGAGCTCGGCAGCCGCTTGTCGGCGCTGGACGTGCAGCGCCTGCACGTCCGCCGCGGGCTGCTCGGCTCGCAGATGCGGCAGTTCATGCAGGACTGGGATCTGCTGCTGACGCCGACGCTCGCGGTGCCGGCCTTCGAGGCGCGGGCGCCGGGCGGCGTGACGATGGACTCCGAGTCGATGCTCGCCTGGACGCCCTTCAGCTACCCCTTCAATCTCACGCAGCAGCCGGCCTGCACCATTCCCTGCGGACTCACGCAGGACGGCCTGCCGATCGGCCTGCAGATCGTCGGTCCGATGTTCGACGACGCGCGAGTGCTGCGCGCGGCGCGCGCCTTCGAACGCACGCGGCCGATCCCGCGGCCGGCGCTCGATTTCGTATAGTGCTATTCACGTTGCTGGAAAATGGCCACAGAGAACACCGAGAACACAGAGGGCGGAAAAAATGGAAAGGCGTCAGCCGAGGTGTCGCAACGGATGTCCGGACCTGCGCATATGAGAACCGCCCTCTGGTATTTCGACGTCATCTCGCCGTTTGCCTATCTGCACCTGAAGCAGTTCGGCAGGATCGCGCAGCCGCTCGTCATCGAGTATTGGCCCGTGCTGTTCGCCGGCCTGCTGGCGCACTGGGGCACGAAGGGGCCGGCAGAGCTGCCGGCGAAGCGGCGCCATACGTATCGCCAGTGCGCGTGGGCCGCGCGCACGCTGGGCATTCCGTTCACGATGCCGCCGTTGCATCCGTTCAATCCCTTGAAGCTGCTGCGGCTCTTGACCGGGCTCGGCGCACCGCGCGCGGCGGTCGAGGCGGCCTTCGATTTCGTGTGGGCCGAGGGGCGCGATCCGAACGCCGAATGGCCGGCACTGTGCGCGCGGCTCGGCGTGCCGGCCGACACGCCGCTGCTCGAAGACCCGGCAGTCAAGCGCGATCTGCGCGCAGCGACCGAAGCCGCCGCCGCGGCCGGGGTATGGGGCGTGCCGACCTTCGCCGTCGACGGTGAGCTCTTCTGGGGCGCGGACACGATCGATCTGATGAACGCCTATCTCGCGGATCGCAGCCTCTTCACCCAGCCCGACATGCGCCGCGCCGATGCGGCGGAGATCGGGGTCGTGCGCAAGATCTGAGACTTCGAGAGGATCACCGATGAGCCTGAAGCTCGACATCGACTTCGCCGCGATGTTTCGCAACGACGATCGCGTCTGCAGCGTCGACGCCGGCACCGTCATCTTCAAGGAAGGCGATCTCGGCGATTGCTTGTACGTGATCCTCGACGGCGAGGTCGACATTCGCGTACACGATCACCACGTGTGGCGGCTGAAGGCCGGTGAAATATTCGGCGAGATGGCGCTGGTCGAAGCGCGCCCGCGCAGCGCGCTGGCCGTCGCCCACACTCGATGCCGCCTCGTCCCCGTCGATGAACGGCGTTTCCTCTTCCTCGTCTCCGAAACGCCGTACTTCGCCCTCGGCCTGCTGCGCCTGCTCGCTTCCCGCCTGCGCGCGATGGACGACACGGTGTCTTGAACGTGGGTGCTGCGTGTCGGGTTTTTTTGCCACAGAGAACACCGAGAACACCGAGAGAGTTGTAGGTTGGGCTGACGCAGGAAGCCCAACATTTGCTTGGCAGAGTGCGCGGAACATCGATCGATCTTGTCCGGATTCGTAGCCCGGGTGGAGCGCGCAGCGCGTAACCCGGGATCGGCATGCCCGATACGCAAAGGTTTTCGGTCCTGCTCGGCGCGTACCGCGCCGGTCTACTCGACTGCACGAGAGGACGGTGGGCGCCGATCCCGGGTTACGCGCTGCGCGCTCCACCCGGGCTACGACAGCGCCGTTCGCGTTGGAGGGCTATGGTCTCTTCCATCATTGGGGGTGATGCGCGCGCCTCGTCACCGTTGGGCTGACGCAGGAAGCCCAACATCGGGCGCCGAACGTTGGGCTTCCTTCGTCAGCCCAACGGTC
>DAOKZI010000049.1:0-15706 GCA_035325705.1 Gammaproteobacteria bacterium | reverse complement strand
CCTACCCCGCGACAGCGCTTGACCTTGGGGAGGAGTCCATATACGGGCTACGAAGCGTGGGAATTCGCGGCCTCAGAGGAAATTGAACAGGCTCAGGCTCTGCACCTTCACGAAGGCCTGCTGTGCGGCTTCGAGGGCCTGGGCCTGGCGCGCGAGCTCGCTGAGGGCTTCGACCGGATCCGCGTCCTCGAGATGGGACTTCACGGTCTTCAACTGCATCGTCAAGTCCTCGTTGGTCGAGACCTGCGATTCGATGGTGTTCTGGCGGGCGCCGACCGCGGCGCGCAGGGCGACGAGCCGGTTCAGCCCCTGGTCGATGTCGGCCAGCACGCGGTCGAAATCGAAGGTCTGCTGGGCCGCGAGCGCCGGTGAGGTCGCGTCGCGCTCCATTGCATCGATGGCGTTGCGCAGGGTTGCGAAGAGCGACTGGTTGTCGCTGGGCGTCACGCTGAACGAGTCGCCCGCCGCCGGCGCGCCGGTGACCGCGACCGACAGGCCGTTGAAAGTGATGGCGGCGTCGGGCGCATAGGTCTGGGCGCTCAGCACCGTCGTGCCCGTCGTGTCGTCGATGACGTCGAAGGTGTCGGCCGCGGTGAACTGGATGCGGAAGTCGTGCGGCAAATAGGCCGCGGCATCGAGCAGCGTGTCGTTGATCAGCCGCCCGGTACCCGCGTTGGTGCTCGCGAGATCCGTCACGAAAGTGCCGTTGCCGTTGCGCACGCCCATGAAGGCCTCGGCGCCGGAGAAGCCTTCCGCCAGCGTGCGTCCCTCGGAAATCGACAGCCGGCGCACGTTGTCGTTGCCGTTGAACACGACGGCGCCGCTCGCATCGACCGTGAACGGCACGGTATCGACCGCGGTGCCGGCGAAAATATACTCGCCGCTTGCGTTGCGGGTATTGGCGAGCTGCACGAGCTCGTCGAAGCGCTGCCGGATTTCGGCGGCGAGGAAGCGCCGGTCGTCGGCCGTCATCGTGGCGCTCTTGCCGCGCAGGATCAGTTCCCGCGTGCGCTGCAGGAGCGTGCTCGAGTTCGACATCGCGGTTTCCTGATCCGACAGGCGCAGGTCGACGAGGTTGGCATTGCGCGTAAACTGCTCTATCGCGCTCAAGCGCTCGCTGATGTTCAGCGTCTGCGCGGCCGCCACGGGATCGTCCGCGGCGCTCATCAGGCGCTTGCCGGTCGCGACCTGGAGCTGGTACTGCTGGACCTTGCCCTGCAGCGAAAGGATGCCGTCGAGGCCACGGTGGAATTGCAGCGGGTTTGAGGTTCTCATCGCTTATCTCCGCATCGCATCGATCAAGGCCTGGAACATCAGATCGGCCGCGGCGATCACCTGCGCTGCGCCCTGGTAGGACTGTTGATATCGGATCAGATTGGCCGCTTCTTCATCGAGGTTGACGCCGGCAATCTCGTCGCGGGCCGCCTCGGCGTTCTCGAGCTGCACCTTCAGCGCGTCGCGGCTGATCTGGGCCTGCTGGGTGCGGGCGCCGACCTGGCCTAGCAACTGGCTGTAGGCGTCCTGGTAGGTCGCCGTGTTGCCGTCCATGATCTCGGTCGAGCGCAGGCCGAACATCAGCAGCCCGTTCGCATTGTCGCCGCGGCCGTTCGCATTCGCTTCGACCGTGAAGGTGTCACCGGCCACCGGCGTGCCCTTGATCTGGACGCTCCAGCCGTTGACGTCGATGTTCGTGCCGCTGGTGTAGGGAATCAGCGGCCCCGTGCCGCCGATTTGGTAGGTGGTCGGCGGATCGTTGAAGACGATCTGGGCAGTCGTCTGCAGCGCCGAATCGCCGGCGTCCAGCACCGTCGGCGCCGTGATCGTCGCGTTCCCGGTGTTGTTCGGGCCGGCGCTGCTCTTCACGGGGTTGGCGAAGGCGACCGCGAGCGGATCGCTGATGCCGACCGCCATGTCGCGCGCAACGTATTTCGTCGGCTGGATCAGGTAGGTGTCGCCCGCCGCCGGCGCAGTGCCGATCGTGATCGTCATGCCGTCGACGGTGAACGGGCCGGCCCCGCTCAAGGTCTGCGTCGCGCCGTTGTCGAGGCGCTCGAGCGTGAAGTTCGTGCCGTCGTGGAACAGGCGATAGTCGGCCAGCGTCAGATCGTCGAGATTCGCCGGATCGAGGCTGACGCCGACGGTGCCGGTGTTGCTCGCCGCGCGATTCACCTGGGCCTCGCCGCGGGCGAACAGGTTGCCGCCCATCGCGCCGCGCAGGTCGACGCCCTGGCGATGCTGCGCATTGTAGGTGTCGACCATCACCGCGGACAGCCGGCCGATGCCGTTGCGCGCGGGCTCGAGCACCTGGTCGCGGAAGTCGAGGGCGCCGGCGATTTCGCCGCCGGTGATCGAATCCGAGATGATCGAGACGGTGCCGCCCTTCTGCACCGCGATTTCCATGCGCGATCCGTCGAGCGGATTGGCGACCGCCTTCAGCGGCACGACCTCGGTGTTGGCGACCAGCAGCTGCCCCTTGCCGACGAACACGTTCACCGAGCCGTCCTGCTGCGGGACCACGTTGAGATTCACCAGCTTCGCCATGTTCTTCAGCAGCAGGTCGCGCTGATCGAGCAGGTCGTTCGGCTGTGCGCCCTGGCCGATGCCGATCTGCTGGACGATTTCGCGATTGAGCGCGCCCAGCGACTGCGCCATCGAATTGAGCTTGCCGACCTTGGCCGCGATGTCCTGGTTCACGTTCTGCGCCATCGTCGCGAGCCGGCTCTCGAGATCCTGGAAGCGATCGGTGAGGGTTTCGGCCGCGTTGACGAACACCAGCCGCGCCGGCGTCGAGGACGGATCGTTGTTGGCGTCCTGCAGCGCGTTGAAGAAGCGCTCCAGCGCCGGGGTGAAGGTGCCGTCGGACAGCAGCGTGTCGACCTGCGCGGACAGATTCGCGAAAGCCGCGGCGCGTGCTTCACTCGAGGTGTTCAGGCGCACGTTGGTGGTCAGGAACTCGTTGCCCAGGCGCTCGATGGCCCCCACCTCCACGCCTTTGCCCGAAAAGCCCACGCCGCTGAACTGCGGCGGCCGTTCGATGAGGGTCACGCGCTGGCGGCTGAAGCCCTCGGTGTTGACGTTCGAGATGTTGTGGCCCGTCGTCGCCAGCAGCTTCTGGTTCGCCAGCAGCGCCGAGATGCCGATCGAGAACATTTCAGACATGGCTTACCGCTCCTCATCCGCGGTTCGTGTCCACACCGGCGAGACGCCCGTGGATCTGGAGGATCTTCTGCGCATACGAGGGATCGGTCGCATAGCCGGCACGCTGCAGCTCGCGCACGTAGGCACGCGGATCGGCCGCACGCTGCAGCGCGCGCTCGTAGCGCGGGTTCTGCTGCAGGAAGTCGACGTAATCGTCGAAGGCGGCCCCGACGTCCCTGTACGCGCGGAACGCGGCGTTGATCTTGACGGGCTTGCCGTCGAAGACTTCCATCGTGCGCTGCGTGACGGTGCGCCCGTCCCAGCCGCGATCGGCCTTGATCGAGAACAGGTTGTGCGAGCTGCCGCCGACGACGTGCCGGCCCCAGCCGGTTTCGAGCGCGGCCTGCGCGAGCAGGATTTCCGGCGTGGTGCCGAGCTTCTGCGCGGCCCGCTCGGCGTGCGGCCGCAGGCTGTCGACGAAGCGCTGCTGCCTGCCGTCGACGTCGCCGGCGAGCTCGCCGCGCGCGGCCGGCGCCGCCGGCGTGAAGGCGCTGCGCGGGCGCGCCCAGCGCGTGATGTCGGTCACCGCGTCGTCGTCGCCTTCGATCTCGCTCTGCGGCACGTAGCGTTCGCCCTGCGGCGCGTAGGCGCGCCGCGCCGGCAGGTTCAGTGCGCGCTCGCCGTCGGCGCTCTCCTCGACGCTGCCGCCGTCGAGGGCGAGCTGGGCGCGCAGCATCTGCTCGAAGCCGATGCCGCCCTGCTCCGCCATCGACAGCGCGACCTGGCTGTCGAACATCTCCTGGTAGAAGCGCATCTCGTGACTGTCGAACATGCCGGTCGCCGGCGTCGCGTCGCGCGCCGACTTCAGCATCATCTGCACGAACAGCGCCTCGAACTCGCGCGCGACCTGCGCCATCGCGGCGTCGGGATCGCGCTTAGCTTCGGCGCGCAGCGCGCCGTAGCGGGCGAGATCGGTGGCGGGATTGAGACTTGCGGCAGCGGCCATGATCCTCGTCGGTCCAGCTTCGGGTATCCGACTCCGACAATGCACGCCGGATGCCAAGGACGAGGACCATTGAAGGCTCGGAAGATCAGGGGCTTCGAAGAGGCCTCACGACCGCTCCGCGAGCCGCGGCCGGCAAAGCGGCAAGGCCTTGCCGCTTTGCCGGCCGCTCGAAGCAGTTCATGGAGGGCGCCTCGTTCCCGTAGCCCGGGTGCAGCGTAGCGGAACCCGGGATCGGGCATGCCCGATATGCAGAGGCTTTCGGCCCTCCGCGGCGCGCACCGCGCCGAGTCTTCTCGAATGCATGAGAGACGACGAATGCCGATCCCGGGTTACGCGCTGCGCGCTCCACCCGGGCTACGAAAGCGCCGTCCACGTTGAAGGACTATGTCTCTTTCATGATTGGAGGCGATGCGCGCGCCTCATCGTCGTTGGGCCGGCGATGTAGGTTGGGCTGACGCAGGAAGCCCAACGTTCGGCGCCCGATGTTGGGCTTCCTGCGTCAGCCCAACCTACGGCAAGCGTTCTTCAGGCTCAGATGACCAGCAGCTCTGCGCGCAGCGCACCGGCTTCTTTCAGCGCCTCGAGGATCGCGACGAGATCGCCCGGCGCGGCGCCGACCTTGTTGACCGCTTCGACGATGTCGTTCAAGGACACGCCGGGATCGAACAGGAACATCTTGTTCTTCTCTTCCTTGACGTCGATCTGCGAATTCGGCACCACCGCGGTCTGGCCGCCGGACAGCGGATTCGGTTGACTGACGATCGGATCGTTGGAGATCGTGACGGTGAGGCTGCCGTGCGTGACGGCCGCGGCCGACACGTGCACGTTCTGGCCGATCACGACGGTGCCGGTGCGCGAGTTCACGATCACCTTCGCCGCCGCCTCGCCGGGCGCGACCTCGATGTTCTCGACCACCGCCATGAACGAGGTGCGCTGGGCCGGGTCCGCGGGCGACTGCACGCGCACCGAGGAGCCGTCGACGGCCATCGCCGAGCCGCCGCCGAGCACGCCGTCGATGGCCTGCGCCATGCGCGTCGCGGTCGTGAAATCCGGGCGGTGGAGATTGAGCGTCAGCGCCTCGTCGGTGAGGAACGGCGAGGCGACCTCGCGCTCGACGGTCGCGCCGTTCGGCACGCGGCCGACGCTGGGCACGTTGACCGAGATGCTGGAGCCGTCCTTGGTCTCCGCACCGAAGCCGCCGACGACGAGATTGCCCTGGGCCATCGCGTAGACCGCGCCGTCCGCGCCCTTCAGCGGCGTCATGATCAGGCTGCCGCCGCGCAGGCTCTTCGCATTGCCGATCGAGGACACGGTGACGTCGATGGTCTTGCCGGGCTTCGCAAAGGGCGGCAAGGTCGCCGACACCATCACGGCGGCGACGTTCTTGAGCTGCGGATTCGCGTTCTCCGGCGTCGTGATGCCCATCTGCAGCAGCATGTTGCGGATGCTCTGCACCGTGAACGGCGTCTGCGAGGTCTGATCGCCCGTGCCGTCGAGGCCGACGACCAGGCCGTAGCCGATGAGCTGGTTGTCGCGCACGCCGGCCACGGTCGCGAGATCCTTCACGCGCTCGGCGTGGGCCGCGAGCGGCAGCAGGGTCGCGAGCAACAGCGCGAGCGCGCGGCAGTCAATGCGCAAACAAGATTTCATACGAGATCTCCCTCGTCGCGCTCAGAGCGGGAACAGCGCGCTGGTGAAGAAGCGGCCGAGCCAGCCCATCTTCGTCGCGTCCGACTCTGCCCCTTCGCCGGTGTAGATGATCGTCGCGTCGGCGACCTTGGTCGACGGCACCACGTTGTTAGCGGCGATGTCGAGCGGGCGCACGATGCCCGCGATCTTCACGTACTCGTTGCCGGAGTTGAGGTTCAGGCGCTTCTCGCCGCGCACGACGAGATTGCCGTTCGGCAGCACGTCGGCGACCGTCACCGAGATGTCGCCGCTCAGGCTGTTGCGCTGGGCCGTGTCGCTCTCGCCCTTGAACTGCGTGTTGCCGCCGATCTCGGTTTCGAGCGTGTTGTTGTCGGTATCCGACAGCGGCAGCAGGCCGGGCAGGCCGAAGGCCGGGTTCGCGCCGAGGATCGTCGGGTTGTCGATCGAGGTCTCGTGATCCTTCGAGATGTCGTTGCTCTGCGATTTCGTCGCGTTGGTCGACTCGGTCAGGCGTATCGTCAGGATGTCGCCGATGCGGCGCGCGCGGCTGTCCTCGAACAGCACCACGTCGTAGCCCGCCTGGTAGATCGAGCCCGTCGCGGCCTGGCGCGCCTGCGGCACTTCGAGCGGCGCCGGATAGGAGGCGGCGAAGCCGGGATCGCGACGCGGCGTGGTGTTGCAGCCGGCGAGCAGGGCAGCGGCGGCGAGCAGCGCGAGCAGGCGGCCGGCGCGGCGAACGAAGACGATGGAACGGTGCTTGGTCATGAATGCGCGCCCCCTCGGCGCGTGAGAGAAAATCGCCTCAGAGCGTCTGCGTGACGAACTGCAGCATCTCGTCGACGGTCTGGATCGCCTTGGAATTCATTTCGTAGGAGCGCTGCGTCTCGATCATGTTCACGAGCTCCTCGACGACGTTCACGTTCGAGCCTTCGAGGCTGCCCTGCACCAGCAGGCCCAGCCCGTTCAGGCCCGGCGTGCCCTGCTGCGGCGCGCCGCTCGACACCGTCTCCTTGTAGAGGTTCTGGCCGATCGCCTGCAGGCCCTGCGGGTTGATGAAGTCGGTCAGCTGCACCGTGCCGATCTGCGTCGGCTGCGCGCTGCCGGCGACCAGTGCCGACACCGTGCCGTCGCTGCCGAGGGTGACGGACAGCGTCTCGGCCGGCACCGTGATCGCGGGATCGAGCTGGTAGCCGCTGGCGGTCACGAGCTGGCCCTGCGAGTTCATCGAGAACGAGCCGTCGCGCGTGTACGCGGTCGAGCCGTCCGGCATCAGCACCTGGAAGAAGCCGCGGCCTTCGATGGCCATGTCGAGCGAGCTGTCGGTCTGCACCAGCGTGCCCTGCGTGAACACCTTCGCGGTCGCGACGGTGCGCACGCCGGTGCCGAGCATCAGGCCCGACGGCAGCTCGGTGTTCTGCGAAGAATTCGCACCCGGCTGGTTGACGGTCTCGTACAGCAGATCCTCGAAGGACGGCCGGCCCTTCTTGTAGCCGGTGGTGCTGACGTTCGCCAGGTTGTTGGCGACGACGGACATGCGGGTCTGCTGGGCGTCGAGGCCGCTGCGGGCGATGTGCAATGCCGATGCCATGATTCAGAACTCAGTTTGCGTTGCTTCAGAGACGCAATACGCGGGCGCCTTCGGCGTCCAGCGTCTGCGCGGTGTCCATTGCCTTGACCGCCATCTCGTACTGGCGGGCGTTCTCGATCATCGTGATCATCTCGCCGACGGGATTCACGTTGCTGCGCTCCAGCGCGCCCTGCGTGACCGTCACCGCGGCGTCGATCGGCATCGGCGTGCCGTCCTTCTGGCGGAACAGGCCGTCGGCGCCCTTGACGACCTGCGCGAGATCCAGCGGCCTCACCAGGCGCAGGCGATCGATCTGCGCGAGCGTGTTGGCCTCCTGGCCGATCGGCCGCGTGGAGATCGTGCCGTCGGTGCCGATCACCACCGCCTGCGAGGGCGGCAGCGCGATCGGGCCGCCGTTGCCGAGCACCGGCAGGCCGTCCATCGTCAGCAGCTGGCCGTTGGCGTCGATCCGGAATTCGCCGGCGCGCGTGTAGACCTCGGAGCCGTCCGGCGCCTGCACCGCGATGAAGCCCTCGCCGTTCAGCGCGACGTCGAGATCGTTGCCCGTCATCTCGATCGTGCCGGTCGAGAAGTCGACCCCCGGCCGCTCCGCGAGCGCGAACACGCGCGTCGGATGGCCTGCGCCGAACAGCGGCATCGCGCGATAGGCGTCGAAGTCCGCCTTGAAGCCGGTGGTGTTCGCGTTCGCGAGATTGTTCGCGGCCTGCGCCTGACCGTTCATGGTCTGGCGTGCGGCGCTCATCGCGAGAAAGATCATCCGGTCCACGGCGGGCTGCTCCGTTGCTCAAACGCGATCAGCGGATGTTGATGATCGACTGCGTGGTCGCGTCGGCGGTCTGGATCACTTCGGTGTTCGCCTGGAAGTTGCGCTGGGCGACGATCAGCTTCACCAGCTGCTCCGAGAGATCGACGTTCGAATCCTCCAGCGCGCCGGCCTGCACCAGGCCGAGACTGGAGCTGCCCGGCGCCCCGATCAGCACCGCGCCGGCGTCGTAGCTCTCGGCCCAGTTGTTCTGGCCTAGCGCGCGCAGGCCCTGCGGGTTCGGGAAGTTGGCGAGCGCGACCTGGCCCTGCACGTGCGACTGGCCGTTGGTGTAGCGCGCGAAGATGTTGCCCGAGGTGTCGATGTCGATGCCCGACAGGCGCCCCGTCGTGTAGCCGTCCTGCACCACGCGATCGACGCCGAAGGACGCGCCGAACTGCGTCATCTCGGACACGTTGAGCGTCAGGTTCAGCGGCGAGCCGCCGCCGGCCGGCGTGACGGCCGGCAGGGTGATCGTGCCGCCGGCCGGCGTCGTCAGCGTGCCGGTGGTGCCGAAGGCGAGCGGGCTCGCGCCGCCGCTCAGGGTGCCGTCGATCGCCGTGTGCATGTCCCAGCTGCCGGCGCCGGTCTTCACGAAATAGAACTGCGCGAGGTGGCCGCCGCCGAGCGAGTCGAACACCGTCGTCGCGGTCGTGAAGTTGAAGCTCGCGTTGTCGTTCGGATCGAAGGTCGTCACCAGCGGCGCGGATTCCTGCGAATCGAGGTTCGCGCCGAGCTGGACGGTCGAGGTCGCCCGCGGCGAGGTGTTCGCGGTCGAGATGCGCATCGCGCCGAGCTGGCCGCTGATGGTGCCGCTGGCGTCGGCGGTGAAGCCCTTCAGGCGCTGGTTCTGCGCATTGACGATGTAGCCTTCGCGATCGAGGCCGAAGGCGCCGTCGCGCGTGTAGAGCTGCGAGCCGTCGTCGTCGACGATGAAGAAGCCCTGGCCGCTGACCGCGAGATCCATGCTGTTGTCGGTGAAGGTGATGTTGCCCTGCGTGAACTGCCGCGACACGCGCGCGGTGTTCACGCCCTGTCCCGAAGCCTGGCTCGCGACGCCGGTGTTCGACACGGCGAAGACGTCGGCGAATTCGGCGCGCGATCCCTTGAAGCCGGCGGTGTTGACGTTCGCGATGTTGTTGCCGATGACGTTGAGGTCGCCGGTGGCGGCGCGGATGCCGCTGATCGCAATACGGAAAGGCATGGTTCGGTTACTCCTGGTTCAGTGGGATCGCGTTACATCACGCGGCGGACGGCTTCCATGCTGAGGGAGCCGTAGTCCGCAAGGTTCAGGGACGGTTGCTGGCCGTTGCGCGGCAGCGAGACGCTCTCGACGGTGGCGCGCACCAGCGTCGTCGCCGCCTGCTGCGCGTTGTCGATCGTCGCATCGACCTTGACGGTGTACTTGCCGGCCTTCAGGCGGTTGCCCGCGGCGTCGCGGCCATCCCAGCTCACATCGTGCGTGCCGGCAGCCATCCGGCCGAGCCCGAGCGTGCGCACGGTGGCGCCCGCTTCGTCCTGGATCGTCACGCGCACGGCCGTCGCCGGAGCCTCGATCTCGAAGGCGAAGGGCGCGTTCTGCTCGTCGACGAGCTTCAGTTTCGAGCTCTCCACCTCGACTTCGCGGCCGACCATCGTCGAGGCCTGCAGCGCCTGGCTCGACTGCAGCGCGCTCGCCAGCGAAGTGAAGGACTTCTGCAGATCGTTGATGCCGCTGACCGTGCCGAACTGGGCCATCTGGCTCAGGAACTCGCCGTTCTGCATCGGGTTGGTCGGATCCTGGTTCTTCAGCTGCGTGATCATCAGCTCGAGGAAGGCATCCTGGCCGAGCGACTTGTCGGCCTTCTTGTCCTTCTCGAGGCGTGCCGCGCTGAGGGCGTCGATACCGTTGATTGGGGTGGTCGCCATCTGTCCGGCTCCTTACTGCTGGCCCAGCGCGAGCGTGCGCGTGAGCATCTGCTTCGAGGCTTCCATGATTTCGATGTTGGTCTGGTAGCTGCGCGAGGCCGAAATCATGTCCGCCATCTCCTCGACGACGTTGACGTTGGGCATGAACACATAGCCCTCGGCATCCGCGAGCGGATGACCGGGCTGGTATTCGCGGCGCAGCGGCGCCTGGCTCTCGACGATACCGGCGATCTCGACGCCGACGCCGGGCGCGCCGTCGAGCGAGAAATCCGCGTCGAAGTCGTCTTCCATCGCCGCGTCGAAGGCCGGCATGAACACCGGATGACGGGCGCGATAGGTCGACTCGAGGCTGCTCGCGGCGCTGTTGGCGTTCGCCATGTTGCTCGCGACGGTATTGAGCCGGACGCTCTGCGCGGCAAGTGCGGTGCCGGCGACGTTCATCACGTGGAAGAGCGACATGCTCAATCTCCGCGGAAGGCCCGGATCAGGCCGCTGAAGCGGCTGTCCAGGAAGCGCATCGTGGCCTGGTAGCGCATCGCGTTGTCCGCGAAGCGCGCACGTTCGGCCTGCACGTCGACCGAGTTCTGATCGAGCGAAGCCTGCGACGGCGTGCGGTAGAGGATTTCGACGCCGCCGAGATCCGCATCGCCGAGCGCGAGATGATGCGCATCGGTGCGCAGGAGGCCCGCGTCGGCGTCGAACTGCCCGCCGTCCAGCGCCTGCGCGAGCGCGGCCCGGAAATCGAGGTCGCGAGCCTGGTAGCGCGGCGTGTCCGCGTTCGCGAGGTTTGCCGCGAGCAGCTCCGCGCGGCGCGAGCGGAGCATCGCGCTGTGCGGAAGGGTGCCGAGGGCTTTGTCCAGGTCGAGCATCGGAGTCTTGCCGTATTGCCGTGTGCCCGGAACGAAGCGAATCCCGTGCCAATCACGGAGACGCTGGTAAGTAGCTGTTTTGACTGAATTTTTTCCGAAGTCCGCGGCGGCGGCGGGCGGCAACCGGCAAGCGGCTGCCGAGCGGGCGGCAAGGCGCGCGGACGCGCCCTTCAGTCGCCGCGTTGGTAGACGACGCCGTTGCCGAGCCGGCGCGGCAGCAGCGCGGGCGAGCTCGCGGCCGTCTCCGCCGTGCCGAGCACGAGCCAGGCGCCGGGCGCGAGGCAAGCGACGAGGCGCTCGAGCAGCGCGCGCTGGGTATCCGGCGCGAAATAGATGAGCAGGTTGCGCAGGAACACGAGATCGAAGACGCCGAAGGCGGCGGGATCCTCGAGCAGATTGAAGCGCTGGAAGCGAACCGCGCGACGCAGTTCGGGCCGCAGCACCCAGCCCTCACGCTGGCGCAGGAAATGGCGCTCGAGCTGGGCCGGCGACAATCCTCTGACGCCCGTGCGCGCGTCGTAGCAGCCACGCTCGGCCGTGCGCAGCGCGCCGGGCGAGACGTCGGTGCCGAGAATCTCGTAGTCCGCTGCCGCGAGCGCGGGCTGACCGCGGCGATGTTCGGCCAGCGCGATCGCGAGCGAGTAGGCCTCCTGCCCCGTCGCGCAGGCGGCCGACCACACGCGCAGCCGGCGACCCGCCTGCCAGCAGGCCGGCAGCAAATGTTGGCGCAGGACCTCGAAAGGATAGCGATCGCGGAACCACGAGGTTTCGTGCGTCGTCATCGCGTCGACGACGGCGTCGCTCAAGGCGCCGGAGGACTGGCGTTCGAGCGCGAGCACGAGGCTGCCCAGATCGCGCAGGCCGAAGGCCGCGAGCACCGGACCGAGGCGATCGCGCACGAGATACGCGCGATCGGCGAGCACGACGCCGATGCGCCGCTCGAGCAGCTCGCGCAGCCGCCCGAAGGCCGCCTCGACAGCGCCATCGGCGCGCGGCGCGTGCATGTCCGGACCGCGCTCGCGCCGGTGCGACTCAGGCCGCGGCGGGCGTCGCGTCGACGATCGACAGCACCAGCGCGGCGAGCTCGTTCGGGTCGAACTTCGGCACGAGCTTGTTGGCCCCGACCGTGTCCGCCATGGACTGGTTGAAGCTGCCGCTCAGCGAAGTGTGCAGGCACACGAAGAGATCCTTCAACTGCGGATCGGCCTTCATCGTCTTCGTCAGCGTATAGCCGTCCATCTCGGGCATTTCGATGTCCGACAGCAGCATCGCGAAGCGTTGCACGATCGGGCCCTGCTCGGCGTAGGCCTGCAGCATCTCGAGCGCGATCTTGCCGTTCTCCGCGACCTCGTACTCGACGCCGAGCTGCTCCATCACGCGCACCATCTGCTTGCGCGCGACGGCGGAATCATCGGCAATGAACACGCGGCGCGGAATGCTGGCCTCGGCGCCGCGCTCGCCGAGCAGCTCGTCGTCGACCTCGGTGCGTACGCCGACGATTTCGGCGAGCACGCGCTCGACGTCGAGGATCTCGACGAGCTGGTTCTCGATCGTCGTCACTGCCGTCAGATAGTTCGAGTTGCCGATGCCGGGCGGCGGCGGCTTCACGTCGTTCCAGCGCAGATTGACGATGCGCTCGACCTGCTTGACGAGATAGCCCTGCACGTGGCCGCTGTACTCGGTGACGATCACGAACTCGTCGCGGCTGCCTTCGCTGCGGCCGTGCCCGAGCACGGCGGCGAGATCGATGATCGTCACGGTCTGGCCGCGCGCGTGCATCACACCGCGCACGTGGTGGTGCGAATGCGGGATTGGACGCAGCGGCGGGCACTTCAGCACTTCGCGCACCTTGAACACGTTGATGCCAAAAATTTGACGGTTGTCGAAGCGAAACAGCAGGAGCTCGAGCCGGTTTCGACCCGCCAGCCGCGTCAAACGGTCGACTTTCTCCATTACGCTCGACATCGTGTGCTCCGCCCCAGGGTTGACTGCCTCGATCTAGCGACAGCGCAGGCGCAAAGCTTGAACGCGGCAGCGGGGGGCAGAAGGCACGCGGCTTGCATCTTTTCGGCCCATGCATATCGACAGGCAGATCATCCTATTGGGGCTGGCCCTCGCGCTCGGCGCGGTGGCCGTGGAAGCACGCGCCGAAATCCAGGCGCTGGACGATATCCGCGGGGCCGCGCGCGATTTCCTGCTGGCCGAGGCCGGGGGGCGCGAGGCTGGGGTCGAGGTCGAGGTCGGCCGCTTGGACGCTCGCCTCAAGCTCCAGCGCTGCAGTCTGCCGCTGACGCCTTTCATGCCGCCCGGCGGCCGCACCAGCGGCCACACCTCGGTCGGCGTGCGCTGCGAGGGCGACATGCCGTGGACGCTGTTCGTGCCGGCCCTGGTACGCCGAGCGCAGGATCTCGTCGTTGCCGCGCGGCCGATCGCCCGCGGCACGATCCTGAGCGCGGCGGACGTCACGACCGTCACCAAGCTGCTGCCGAACGCGCCGGCGGGCATGCTCGAGTCGCCGGAGGTCGCGCTAGGGCGCATCGCGATGCGCGACATCGCCGCCGGCACGGCGCTGAACGCGAACCAGCTCAAGGCGCCGCAGATCGTGCGTCGCGGCCAGGCCGTGACGCTGTCGCTCGCGAGCGGGCCGGTGGCGGTGCGCGTGGCCGGGACGGCGCTGAAGGACGGCACGCTCGGCGAGCGCATTCCGGTCCGCAATGCGAATTCGAAGCGGGTCGTCGAGGGCGTGGTCCTTGCCGACGGACTGGTGGAAGTCGCGGCGCTGCGGCCGTGACGGCGATCCGCGCGCAGTCGAACAGGCCTGTGCGATCACAATCACAAACCTATATAACTGCATAAAGTTGCACGCATCCGGAGCCGCTAAGGCTTCCAACGAAGAGGGAGCAAATCCTATGGTGTCCGAAATCAACCCTTCGACCACCGGCGTGGTGACCGCGCTGGATACGCGCGCCGCGAAGATCGACAAGCCGCAGAGCGCGGTGCCGACCAGCGCGCCCGGCAACTCGGAAGTCGTGACCTTGACCGATCTCGGCAGCCGCCTGCAGCAGTTGACGCAGTCGGTGGCCGACGTGCCGGCCGTCGACGCCAAGCGCGTCGAGCAGTTCCGTCAGGCCATCGCCGACGGCAGCTACCAGGTCGACGCTGCTGCCGTCGCCGACAAGCTCGCCAATTTCGAGGCGATGCTGTCCGGCCCGCAGGGCGGCTGAGGCCGCGGATGAACGCCCCGACCGCCGAAGCGCGCGGCACGCTGCGCGCGCTGCTCGAGGACTTCGATCGCGTGCTCGCCGGCGAATACGAAGCGCTGCGCCGGCGCGATACCGCGGCGCTCGAGCATGCGGTCGAGACCAAGCATCGGCTCATCGCCTCGCTCGGGACGCTGGGCCGGCAATGTCCGCCGCCGGCGGCAGAAGTGGCGCTGACGCCGGAGGAAACCGCGGAATGGGCGCAAATCCGCATGCTGCTCGCGCGCTGCGCGCTCGCCAACCGCACCAATGGTGCGGCGATCGATGCCAGCCGCAATTTCGTCACCTCGCTGCTCGATCTGCTGACCGGTCGCCGGCCGGGCGAACGGGTCTACGACGCCCGCGGACGCCTCGGCGATAGCGGCCGCTCACGCGCCTGGGAGCGCGTCTGAACGCCGCGCTCGCCGGCACTTTCACGTGGTGGGCCTCGAATTCATCCGCGGCCGCGGCGGGCGCCCGAACCCGGACGACGATGCCACGCCGGAAAGCGAACAAGCCGAAATCTACCTGCTGCTCAAGCGCGCCTTCGACACGCGCTGTCTGCTGACGGTCTTCGTCGGCCCGGATCGGACGCCGTACACGAGCGCGATCCTCGAGGTCGTGCGCGACGGGCGCTATCTCGTGCTCGACGAGCTGACGCCCGCGCTGGGCCACGCGCGCATCAAGGCCGAGCCGTGTCTCGAAGTGCGCGCGCTGGTCGACGGCATCGAGCTGCGCTTCGAGAGCCGCGTGATGCAGATCGGCGCGCAAGACGATCTGCCCTACTACAAGGTCGCTTTCCCGCAGGAAGTGATTTATGCGCAGCGACGGCGCCAGCATCGCGTGACGGTGCCGATGAGCCAGGGCTTCGAGGTGATAGTCGCCTTTGCCGACGAGCAGGAGCTGCGCGGCGAGCTGCGCGATCTCTCCGTCGGCGGGCTCTGCGCCCGCATCCGCAGCGGCGAGATCGATCCGAAGCGGGACCGCCACGCGCTCGCGACCTGCCGCATCCTCCTGCCCGAGGAACGCACGATCCTGAGCGACATCGAGCTCCTGCACATCGACGCTCCCCCGCGGCCGCGCGTGCCGCGCATCGGCGCCCGCTTCGTCGATCCCGGCCCGACGATGCTTCGCCGCCTCGAACAATTCTGCGCCGAGCTCGATCGGCGGCACGTACGCGCGCGCTGAGTCCTACCCCGTCGGCGGCGTGGCGCTGATCGCGGTTGCAGCCCGGACGAGCGCAGCGAATCCGGGATTGGGCGGTGACCGAGCGGGCGCGGGAATGAGCGCCGACCCCGGATTCGCGTTGCTCACCCGAGCTATACCAATCCGCCATCGCCGGAACGCCGCCACCAGGCGCGCCGCCCGCCCATCGGGGTTGCCGCCACCGCGAGCCGCCCGTTAGAATTCCCGGCCTCAGTCGTGTGGGGCCGTAGCTCAGCTGGGAGAGCGCCGCGTTCGCAATGCGGAGGCCGGGGGTTCGATCCCCCCCGGCTCCACCAATAC
>DAOKZI010000048.1:0-19973 GCA_035325705.1 Gammaproteobacteria bacterium | reverse complement strand
TTGCGGGTGACGCACGCGCTTCATGACCGTTGGGCTGACGAAGGAAGCCCAACGTCCCGCGAAGTTCCGCGACAGCCCGATCCCGGATTCGCTGCGCTCATCCGAGCTACAAGAACCCGAGCGTCCCGTTGGACATCCGTCGTCAGCCCAACGGTCATAACGCCGCGTCATCCCCAATCATGAAAGAGGCGTGGTGAGCCCCTCTCCCGGATTCCGCGCCGCTGCGCGGCGCTCCTTCCGGGCTACAAGACAAGGATCTTCGTAGCCCGGAAGGAGCGCAGCGGAATCCGGGATCGGCGCCCGCCGTCCTCGCATGCATTCGGGAAGACCCGGTGCGGTGCGCGCCGAGCATGGCCGAGGGCCTTTACGTATCGGGCATGCCCGATCCCGGGTTCCGCTCCGCTGCACCCGGGCTACGAAAACCGAGCGTCCCGCGTCGGGCTTCCTTCGTCAGCCCAACCTACGAACTCCGTGCCCTCGGTGGCTGGATTGAGCGGGCTTGTCGGAGTCACACATGCCCATCCGCATGCTGTCGAGCAAGTTCAGGTCGGAGGCTGTTTGAAGCGCGAGCGATCCCACATCACTTCCTTGCCGAGCTCGGCGCGGGCGAGGTGACGGCAGAGCACGAACAGCAGATCCGACAGGCGGTTCAGATAGCGCAGGACGGTGTTGCTGACGGGCTCGGCGTCGGCGAGCTCGACCACCGTGCGTTCGACGCGGCGGCACACGGCGCGCGCGAAATGGCAGCTCGCGACGCGCCGGCTGCCGCTCGGCAGGATGAATTCCTTCAAGGGCGGCAGGGTCTCGTTGTATTCGTCGATGTGCGCTTCGAGGCGGTCGATCGCGTCCGCCGGCAGCAGCGTCATGCCGGGGATCGAGAGCTCGCCGCCGAGATCGAATAGATCGTGCTGGATTTCGAGCAGGCGGTTCGCGAGCGGCGCGGGCAGGTTCTCGGCGAGCAATAGTCCGATCGTCGTGTTCAGCTCGTCGACGTCGCCGAGCGCGTGCACGCGCGGGGCGAACTTCTTCACCCGCGCGCCGTCGCCGAGGCCCGTCGTGCCCGCGTCGCCGGTGCGTGTGTAGATCTTCGACAGTCGATGGCCCATGGCAGTGACTCGTGGCGGGAGGGACCGACTCTAGCCAGCCCGTGCCGGCGGTGTCAAAACGAGAGGCGAGAGCGACCAATTTCGCCGCCGTGGCTGTAAAATGCCGGCCCTCGAAGCGACACCCCCTGGTATGAACACCGCAGTCCCGCCCGCCGTCGACGGTCGATCCGTCCCCACGCTCGCGCCTTCACCCGCTTTTTCGGTGGTCATTCCCTGCTACAACGAGCGCGACAACATCGTCGCGCTCGCGCGCGAGGTACGCGCGGCCTGCGGTGAGGGTGACTACGAGATCGTGATCGTCGACGACTGCAGCAGCGACGACTCGCTCGCGCGGCTGCGGGCCGCGCAGGGCGAGTTCGACGGCCGTCTGCGCGTCGTCCATCACGGGACGAACAGCGGTCAGTCCGCCGCGATCTGCACCGGCGTCGACTTCGCGCGCGGCCGGGCGATCGTCACGCTGGACGGTGACGGCCAGAACGATCCGGCCGACATTCCGCGCCTGCTGGCGGTGCTGCAGCAGGCCGAGGCGGAAACCCCGCTGATCGTCTGCGGCCACCGGCGGCGGCGCCGCGACAGCTTCGTGCGCCGCCTGTCGTCGAAAGTCGCGAATGCCGTGCGCGCCGCCGCCCTCCAGGACGCCACGCCGGACACCGGCTGCGGCCTCAAGGCCTTCGCGCGAGATCTGTTCATGCGCCTGCCGCGCTTCGATCACATGCACCGTTTCCTGCCGGCGCTGGTCCAGCGCGCGGGGGGCAGATCCGTGTCCGTCGAAGTCCATCACCGCCCGCGCCTGCACGGGCAATCGAAATACGGCATCGGCAATCGCCTGTGGGTAGGCATCGTCGATCTCTTCGGCCTGATGTGGCTCATCCGCCGCCGCTTCAAGCCCTCCCGCAACGAGGAAGTGCGATGAGCTCAGAACAAGTGTGGGTGGCCTTCGGGCTGCTCGGTCAATTCCTGTTTTCCGGCCGCTGGATGGTGCAGTGGTTCATCAGCGAGAAGCTCGGCCGCAGCGTGGTGCCGACGCTCTTCTGGTATCTCAGTCTCGGCGGCGGCATCGTCCTCCTGTGCTACGCGATTTATCGCCAGGATCCCGTGTTCATCCTCGGCCAGGCGATGGGCTCCGCGGTCTATCTGCGCAACCTGTTCCTGATCTATCGCGAAAGAGCCGCGGCCGAAGCCTGAGCGGGACGGCGACGATGGCGAACGACGCGCGCCGGGATCGGCGCGGCGAGATCTGGCCTTTCCTCGCGCTGCTCGCCGCCGCCGCGGGCCTGCTCTTCGCCGGTGCCGCGGGACGCGAGCTGCACGGCACGCCGACTTTCTACGCGAGCCTCATCCGCGAAATGATCGATGCCGGCGATCCGCTCGTCGTGTTTCGCGGCGACGAGGCCTATCTGCTCAAACCCCCGCTGGTGCTGTGGCTGGGCATGCTCGCCGCCGAAGTCTTCGGTCTCGGCAATCTCGCGGTGACCTTCTTTCCGCGCCTCGCGGCCGTGCTCTGCGTCGCGCTCACGGCGGCGCTGGTCGGCCGTCTCGCCGGCCCACGGGCCGGTCTCGTCGCGGGTCTGGTCCTGCTGACCAACAGCACCTTCATCCAGTTCTCGAGCACGCTGCGCATGGATTCGACCTTGCTGTGCGGCCTCTTGCTCGTCGTCTGGGGTTGGTTCGCCCTGCCCTCGGCGCGGGCGAGCGCGGCCGTCTTCGGCGGGATCGCGATCGGGCTCTTGTCGAAAGGCCCGCTCGTCCTCGTCGCGCTGCCGCTGTGCGTCTTCGGCTCGCTGCTGCTGCGTGAACGCTCGCCCGCCGCGCGTGTCGCGAGCCTCGACTGGCGCTGGGCCCTACTGCTCGCGCCGGCCCTTGCCTGGTACGCGTGGGTGTTCGCGACGCACGGCACGCAGCAGTTGAGCGATCTGAGCCAGGATCTCGCGCGGCCGGATACCAATACCACGGCCTCGGCATGGCAGACCTATGCCCACGAATACCTACTGCGGCCTTTCGCGCGCTACTGGCCGTGGCTGCCCTGCATGCTCGCGGGGCTGTGGTTCGCATACTCGCCGGGCAGCGGCCTGCTCGCGCAGCGGCAGCCCGTCCTGCGCTGGTTCGCGCTGTGGACCTTCGTCGTGTACGCGATGTGCGCGTTGAAGCCCGATCGCGACATCCGCTATCTCTACGTCGCGCTGCCGGCGCTGGCCGGGCTCGCCGCGATCCCGCTCGCGGTCTGGCTGGGCGAACGCGGCGAGCGCTGGTTCCTGCGCGCGCTCTTCGTGCTCGCGATAGGCCTGCCGATCGCGGCGATCGCCGGCGTCGGCACGCGCGACACGCGCGCGACGGTCGCGGCCATGGCGGACCAACTCGCCGCCGCGGCGCCGGCCCTCGCGGGTCGCGCGCCGGTCGTGATCGGGGATTATCCCTTGCAGCCCGGCAAGCCGCGCCGCCAGCTCAATCAGCGCGACTGGATCCATTTCTATCTCGGCGTCGTGCCGCGCATCGTGCCGTGGTCGGCGGTAGAATCCGGTGCACTGGCCGGCGAGCCGCTGGTCTTTACGATCCGGACGGGCGACTATGCCGCGCATCTGGCGGCCGCGGGCTTCGAGCCGCGGGAGGTGTCGAAGGAAATGGTGATGGCGGTTCCGCGGTGATTCTGCAGCGCTATGTCATGGGTGAGTTCCTGCGCACGTTCGCGATGATCATCGGCGGGCTCCTCATCATCTATTTCAGCACGCGTTTTGCGTCTTATCTCGGGCAGGCGGCGGACGGCAAGATCGCGCCGGCCCACATCGCGCAGATGCTGATGCTGAAGATGCTGGTGTCGATGAAGGACCTGGTGCCGATGAGCCTGTTCCTCGGCATCTTCGGTGCGATAGTCCGCCTCCAGCGCGACTCCGAGTTGACCGCGATGCGCGCCGCCGGCGCGGGCCCGGCGCTGCTGCTCGGGGCGGCGCTCAAGCTCTCCGTCGTCTCGGCGCTGATCGTCGGTGCGATCACGCTCTACGCCGAGCCGCGCGCCGAAGGCGTGCTGCAGGAGATCAAGGACCAGACCGAGAACGAGGCCACCATCGCCGGCGTCAAGGCCGGGCGTTTCAAGGAGATCAGCGGCGGGCGCCGCATCTTCTACGCCGAGCAGATCGCGCAGAACGCGAAGCTGCTCGAGGAGACCTTCGTGCAGGTCCGCCAGGGCGGCGACGTCGGGCTGATGCGCTCGGACCGCGCTTTCGTCGAAACCGATCCCGTGACCGGCGATCGCTTCGCGGTCTTTCTCGACGGCATCAGCTACGCGGGCCGGCCGGGCGCGCTCGACTACGTGATCACGAACTTCGGCAAGTACGCGCTGCGCATCGAGGCCCATGCGCCGACAGATCTCTCGGATCAGTTGAACTACATGAAGACCGGCGACTTGTTGAAATACGAAGCGCCCGGCTTCACGACCGAGCTCCAGTGGCGCATCGCGCAGCCCGTCGCGGCGCTGCTGCTGCCGCTGTTCGCGGTGCTGATCGCGCTCGTCGGCAACAGCCAGAACTGGTATCTGTGGCTGCTGACGGCCGTTTCGGGCTATTTCGCCTATAACAACGTGCTCGGCGTGGGCAAGGCGCTGATGAAGAAGGAAGTGCTTCCCCCCGATCTCGGTCTGTGGCCGGTCCACCTGGTGCTGGTGGCGACGCTCGCGACGCTGTGGTACTGGCAGCGCCGGCGGCGTACGTCCTCGGCGCGCCGCGCGATCGAGCGGACCGCTACGAACGGATGACGACATGACTCAATCGACCACCGAATCCCTGCTGCGCGAGCGCCTCGAACGCGAGATCCTGCTGCTCGACGGCGCGATGGGCACGATGATCCAGCGCCACGGCCTGAGCGAGCACGATTATCGCGGCACCCGCTTCGCCGCGCACGCCGTCGACCTCAAGGGCAACAACGATCTGCTGACGCTGACGCAGCCGGCGCTCATCCGTGACATCCACGCGGCCTTCGTCGCCGCCGGCGCGGACCTCATCGAGACCAACACCTTCAACTCGACGGCGATCGCGCAGGCGGACTACGGCCTGTCGGCTTTCGCGCGCGAGCTGAACGAGGCCGCCGCGCGCCTCGCGCGCAGCGTCGTCGACGCCGCGAGCGACGGGCGCCGGCGCTACGTCGCCGGCGTGCTCGGCCCGACCAACCGCACCGCCTCGGTGTCGCCGGACGTGCACGATCCGAGCTTTCGCAACGTCGACTTCGAAACCCTGCGCCAGGCGTATTACGAGGCCGTCGACGGGCTCGTCGCCGGCGGCGCGGATCTGCTGCTGGTCGAAACGGTTTTCGACACCTTGAACGCGAAGGCCGCGCTGTACGCGATCGAGCAGTACTTCGACGATCGCGGCCTGCGCCTGCCGCTCATGATCTCCGGCACGATCACCGATCGCAGCGGCCGCACCTTGACCGGCCAGACGACCGAGGCTTTCTGGAACTCCGTGCGCCACGCGCAGCCGCTGTTCATCGGCCTCAACTGCGCGCTGGGCGCGGAAGACCTGCGGCCCTACGTCGCCGAGCTGTCGCGCGTCGCCGATACCTTCGTCAGCCTGCATCCGAACGCGGGTCTGCCGAACGCCTTCGGCGAATACGACGACACGCCCGCGCACATGGCCGCGGTGCTGCGCGAATTCGCCGACGCGGGCTTCCTCAACATGGCCGGCGGCTGCTGCGGGACGACGCCGGCGCACATCCAGGCCATCGGCGAGGCGCTAAAGGGCCTTGCCCCGCGCCGCGTGCCCTGCGTGCCGCGCTACTGCCGTCTGTCCGGCCTCGAGCCGCTGAACCTGACGCCCGAGACGGGCTTCATCAACGTCGGCGAGCGGACCAACGTCACCGGCTCGCCGAAGTTCGCGGCGCTCGTCAAAGAGGGCAAGCTCGAGGCGGCCTTGGACATCGCGCGCCAGCAGGTCGACAACGGCGCGCAGATCATCGACATCAACATGGACGAGGGCCTGCTCGACTCCGAAGCGCTGATGGTCGAGTTCCTGCATCGCATCGCCTCCGATCCCGACATCTCGCGCGTGCCGATCATGCTCGATTCCTCGAAATGGTCGGTGCTCGAGGCGGGCCTGCGCTGCCTGCAGGGCAAGGGCATCGTCAACTCGATCAGCCTGAAGGAAGGCGAGGACAAGTTCCTCGAGCAGGCGCGCCTGTGCCGGCGCTACGGTGCGGCCGTCGTCGTCATGGCCTTCGACGAGCAGGGCCAGGCCGACACGGCAGTGCGCAAGATGGCGATCTGCGAGCGCTCGTACCGCCTGCTCGTCGATCGGCTCGATTTCCCGCCCGAGGACATCATCTTCGATCCCAACGTGCTGACGGTCGCCACCGGCATCGAAGAGCACAACGAGTATGCGATCGCCTTCTTCGAGGGGACGCGGCTGATCAAGGCGCGGCTGCCGCACGTGCACGTCAGCGGCGGGATCAGCAATGTGTCGTTCTCGTTCCGCGGCAACAATCCCGTGCGCGAGGCCATCCATTCGGCCTTCCTCTATCACGGCATCAAGGCCGGGCTCGACATGGCGATCGTCAACGCCGGCCAGCTCGGCATCTACGACGAGATCGAGCCGACCCTGCTGAAGCTGGTCGAGGACGTGCTGTTCAATCGCTCGCCGGAGGCGACCGAACGCCTGATCCAGTACGCCGGCAACGTCAAGGGCGAGGCGAAGCAGAAGCTCGAGGAGGAGGAGTGGCGCAAGGGGCCGGTCGAGGCGCGCCTCTCGCATGCGCTCGTCAAGGGCATCGCCGACTACGTCGTCGAGGACACCGAGGAGGCGCGTCTCGCCGCGCCCTACCCGCTCGCCGTGATCGAAGGGCCGCTGATGGCGGGCATGAACGTCGTCGGCGATCTCTTCGGAGCCGGCAAGATGTTCCTGCCGCAGGTGGTCAAGAGCGCGCGCGTGATGAAGAAGGCGGTCGCGCACCTGATCCCCTTCATCGAGGCCGAGAAGGCGAAGAGCGGCAGCACTGCGAGCGCCGCCGGCCGTCTCGTGCTCGCGACGGTCAAGGGCGACGTGCACGACATCGGCAAGAACATCGTCGGCGTCGTACTCCAGTGCAACAACTTCGAGGTCATCGATCTCGGCGTGATGGTCGCCTGCAACGACATCCTCGACGCCGCCGTGCGCGAGGGCGCGGACATGGTCGGCCTGTCCGGCCTCATCACGCCTTCGCTGGAGGAAATGGCGCAAGTCGCGGCCGAGATGGAGCGCCGCAAGCTCGAGCTGCCGCTGTTGATCGGCGGCGCGACGACCTCGCGCACGCACACGGCGGTGAAGATCGAGCCCGCCTACAGCGGCCCCGTGGTGCACGTGAAGGACGCCTCGCGCGCGGTCGGCGTCGCGACCAGCCTCGTCAGCCGCGAGCTGAAGCGCGGTTTCGTCGCCAGGATGCGCGACGAGTATGCGACCATTCGCGAGCGTCATCGGCAGCGGCAGTCGGGCTTCGAGTGGCTCTCGCTCGCCGAGGCGCGGCAACACCGTTTCAGCCCGGCCTGGGAGGACTACGAGCCGCCGACGCCTAAGGAAACGGGCATCCGCGTCTTCGAGGACTGGCCGCTCGCCGATCTCCTGCCCTACATCGACTGGACGCCGTTCTTCTCCGCGTGGGAGCTCGCGGGCCGCTTCCCGCGCATCCTCGACGACGCGGTCGTCGGCGAGGAGGCGCGGCGCCTGCATCGCGACGCCCTCGCGCTGCTCGACGAGATCGTCGAAGGCCGGCTGCTGCAGGCGCGCGGCGTCGTCGGTCTGTTCGAGGCCAACGCGATCGAGGACGACATCGAGATCCGCGCACCGGACGGCAGTCATCGCGAACTCGGCGTCGTGCACAGCCTGCGCCAGCAGCAGCGCAAGACGAACGGCCAGCCGAACTACGCGCTCGCCGATTTCGTCGCGCCGAAGTCCAGCGGCAAGCGCGACTGGTTCGGCGCCTTCGCGCTGTCGGCGGGCTTCGGCGTCGATGCGCTGGTCGCGCGCTTCGAGCGCGAGCACGACGACTACAACGCGATCATGGTAAAGGCCCTCGCCGATCGCCTGGCCGAAGCCTTCGCCGAGCGCCTGCATGCTTACGTGCGCCGCGAGATGTGGGCTTACGCTGCCGACGAGCGTCTCGACGCCGACGGCCTCATCCGCGAGGCGTATCGCGGGATCCGGCCGGCGCCGGGCTATCCGGCCTGCCCCGATCACACCGAGAAGCCGCTGCTGTGGTCGCTGCTCGGCGTCAAGGAGCGCACCGGCATCGAGCTGAGCAGCAATTTCGCGATGACGCCGGCGGCCTCGGTGTGCGGCTGGTATTTCGCACATCCCAACGCGCGCTACTTCGGGGTCGGTCAGATCAACAAGGATCAGGTCGCCGACTATGCGCGCCGCAAGGGCATGGACGTACGCGAAGCCGAGCGCTGGCTCGCGCCGATCCTCGGTTACGAGCCCGACTGAGGACACGCGCGCACGATGACGACGCGCCGTCCGATACGCGAGCTGCTGGCCGCGGAGGCGCCGATCGCCGGCGTCGACGTTCGCGGCTGGGTGCGCACGCGCCGCGACGCCAAGGATTTCTCCTTCCTCGAATTGAACGACGGCTCCTGCCTGAAGTCGCTGCAATGCGTGGTCGCCGCGGACTGCGCGGGCCACGACGAGATCAAGGACGCGAGCACGGGCGCCGCCGTCCGGCTCGAAGGCGATCTGGTGGCCTCTGTCGGCAAGGGCCAGCGCTGGGAGCTGAAGGCGACGCGCCTGACGATCCTCGGGCGCTGCCCGGACGACTACCCCTTGCAGAAGAAGCGCCACTCGGACGAATACCTGCGCACGATCGCGCATCTGCGCTCGCGCACCAACAAGTACGGCGCGCTGGCGCGCCTGCGCTCCCGGCTGGCGTGGAAGATCCACGACTTCTTCCAGAGCCGCGGCTTCCACTACATCCACACGCCGATCATCACGGGCTCGGACTGCGAGGGCGCCGGCGACCTGTTCCGCGTGACGACCCTACCGCTCGAGCGCGTGCCGCAGCGCGACGGTAAGGTCGACTTCGAGGCCGACTTCTTCGGCAAGCAAGCGTATCTGACGGTCTCGGGCCAGCTCGCCGTCGAGACCTACTGCATGGGGCTCGGCAAGGTCTACACCTTCGGGCCGACCTTCCGCGCCGAGAACTCGAACACGAGCCGCCACATGGCCGAGTTCTGGATGATCGAGCCCGAGTTCGCGTTCGCCGATCTCGCCGACGACATGCAGCTCGCCGAGGATATGGTGAAGGCGCTGCTCGATTTCCTTTGCGAGGACTGCGTCGAGGATCTCGAGGTCTTCGCGAACTTCGTCGACCCGACGCTGCGCGCGCGGCTCGACGCCGTGCGCCGCGCGGAGTTCGTGCGCGTCAGCTATACGGACGCGATCGCGATCCTCGCGGCCTCGGGCGCCGCTTTCGAATACGCGCCGACCTGGGGCGCCGATCTGCAGTCCGAGCACGAACGCTATCTGACCGAGCAGCACTTCGGCGGGCCCGTGTTCGTCCACGACTGGCCGCAGGACATCAAGGCCTTCTACATGCGGCAGAACGAGGACGGGCGCACCGTCGCCGCGATGGATCTGCTGATCCCCAAAATCGGCGAGCTCGTCGGCGGCAGTCAGCGCGAGGAGCGGCTCGATCGTCTCGAGGCGCGCATCGCCGCGATGGGGCTGAACGAGGCAGACTACTGGTGGTACCTCGACACGCGACGCTACGGCACGGCGCCGCATGCCGGCTTCGGCCTCGGCTTCGAGCGCTTCCTGATGTTCGCGACGGGCGTGTCGAACATCCGCGACGTGATCCCGTTTCCGCGCACGCCGAAGCACCTGGAATTCTGAAACGGCCGCGAGCACGGCCCGGAGCACCGCCCATGTCGACCGGGGAGCCCAGTTTCGTTCACGGCGCGAGCGTCGAGCCCTTGCTGTATCTGACGCTCGGCGAGCTGATCGATCGGGCGGCGAGCGCGCACGGCACGCGCGAGGCGCTGATCGTGCGCCATCAGGGGATCAGGCTCGACTACGCGGCCTTGAAGGCGCGAATCGATGCCTTCGCCGCCGGCCTCGTCGCGCTGGGGCTCGAGCCGGGATCGCGCATCGGGATCTGGGCACCGAACTGCGCCGAATGGGTGATCGCCCAGTTCGCGACCGCCAAGGCCGGCCTCGTGCTCGTCAACATCAACCCGGCCTATCGGCTCGCCGAGCTCGAGTATGCGCTGAACAAAGTCGGCTGCGCGGCGCTGATCGCGGCGCGCAGCTTCAAGAGCAGCGACTATCTGTCGATGCTGCGGACCCTCGCGCCCGAGCTCGCGCACTGTGCGCCCGGGGCTTTGATGGCGGCGAAGCTGCCGCAGCTACGCTGCGTGATCGCGATCGACGAGGAGACGCAGCCCGGCATGTACCGCTATGCCGAGGTCGCGAGCCACGCGACGGACGCGAGCCGCGCGCGCCTCGCCGCGCTCGCCGCGACGCTGCAGCCCGACGATCCGATCAACATCCAGTTCACCAGCGGCACCACCGGCATGCCGAAGGGCGCGACGTTGACGCATTTCAACGTCATCAACAACGGTTGGTTCGTCGGCCGCGCGATGCGCTTCAGCGCCCAAGACCGGCTGTGCATCCCGGTGCCGCTGTATCACTGCTTCGGCATGGTGATGAGCGTGCTGACCTGCGTGACGCACGGCGCGACCATGGTGTTCCCGGCCGATTCCTTCGAGCCGAAGGCGGTGCTCGAGGCCGTCGCGGCCGAGCGCTGCACGGCGCTGCACGGCGTGCCGACGATGTTCATCGCCGAGCTCGATCATCCCGATTTCGCGCAATACGATCTCTTCTCGCTGCGCACCGGGATCATGGCCGGCGCGCCCTGCCCGATCGAGGTGATGAAGCGCGTGCTGAGCGAGATGCACATGTCGCAGGTGACTATTGCCTACGGCATGACGGAGACGAGCCCCGTCAGCTTCCAGAGCGGCGTCGACGATCCGCTGGAGAAGCGGGTGTCGACGATCGGCCGCATCCACCCGCACGTGCAGGTCAAGATCGTCGACGTCGAGGGCCGCACTGTGCCGCGCAATACGCGCGGCGAGCTGTGCACGCGCGGCTACAGCGTGATGCGCGGCTACTGGGACGACGAAGAGCGGACGCGCGAAGCCATCGATGCCGCGGGCTGGATGCATACGGGCGATCTCGCGGTGATCGACGACGAGGGCTACTGCAATATCGTCGGGCGCGTGAAGGACATGATCATCCGCGGCGGCGAGAACGTGTATCCGCGCGAGATCGAGGAGTTCCTGTTCCGGCATCCAAAGATTCAGGACGTCGCGGTGTTCGGCGTTCCCGATCCGCGCTTCGGCGAGCAGGTCGGTGCGTGGATCCGGCTGCGCGAAGGCGAGACGGCGACGGCCGAGGAAATCCGGGCCTTCTGCCAGGGGCAGATCGCCCACTACAAGATTCCGCACCACCTGCGCTTCGTCGACGCCTTTCCGATGACGGTGACGGGCAAGATCCAGAAATTCATGATGCGCGAGGCGATGATCGAGGAGCTCGGCATCGCCGCGGAGAAGACGGCCTGAGCGCCGAGCAGCGGCGCCCGCTCAGGCCGGCACCGCGCTCGTCCCGGCCGGCGTCCACATCTCGTCGAGATCGCGGAAAGGCCATTTCTCGCGCGATTCCCAGCCGACGATCCGATCGGCGACGTTCGGCTTCGACAGATCGAGCAGCTTGACGTGCATGCGCTCGCGGCGGCGCGTGCAGTAGAAGGTCTTCACCGTCGGCTTCAGCAGCGCGTCCGGCCGCGTCTCGCACACCACGGCGAGCAACCCCGACTCGAGCCGCACCAGCGAGCCCAGCGGGTAGATGCCGACCGACTTCACGAAGGCCTGGAACACGGTGCTGTCGAAATGGCCGGGCGCCCATTCCGTCATCTTGCGCAGCGCCTCGGCCGGATCCCAGCCGGCCTTGTAGGGGCGGTTGGAGGTGATCGCGTCGTAGACGTCGCACACCGCGCCCATCTTCGAGAACAGCGTGATCTTCTCGTCCTTCAGCCGGTGCGGGTAGCCGGAGCCGTCGATCTTCTCGTGATGATGGAGTACGACGTCGAGCGGGATCGGGCCCACGCCGCCGGCCTCGAGCAGCATCTGATGCCCGGCCGACGGATGATTCTTGACGACCGTGAATTCCTCGTCGGTGAGCTTGCCCGGCTTGTTCAGGATCGCGAGCGGAATGCGCGCCTTGCCGAGATCGTGCACGAGGCCCGCCATGCCGGCTTCACGGGTCACGTCCTCGTCCAGGCCCAGGCGCTTCGCGAGCGAGATCATCAGCCCGCACACCGCGACGGAGTGCATGTAGGTGTAGTCGTCCTGATTCTTCAGGCGAGCGAGGCTGATCAAAGCGCCGGGGTGGCGCAGCACGGACGCCGTGATGTCCTCGACCAGCGGCGCGAGCCCCTCGGTCTGGATCGATTGGCCCATGCGCGCTTCCTTGAACATCGACACCACGGCCTTCTTGGCCTTGGAGCAGATCATGCGCGCGCGTTTCAGCTCCTCGGTCGCCGTCGCGGCCGCGATCACCGGCGCAGACGCCTGCGTGACCTGGATCAAGGACGCCTCGGCCTTGGCCTCGACCTCTTCCTTGGTCTCGCTCTCGCCGCTCTCGACGTCCAGTCCTCTGCTCGTGTCGATCCAGCACTGCTTGATGCCGCTCGCATGGATGCGCGCGAGATCTGCCGGATCCTGCAGCAGAAACTTGGTGTTCCAGAACGGATGGTCCATCCACGAGCCGCACAGCTCCTTGAGGAACATGCCCAGCCGTAGCTGTTCGACGTCGATTTTCTTCAGCACGAAGCGAATCCCAGAAACCCCTAATCGCCACGATCCGCAGGTGTTCGTAACCCTGCTCAATCAGCGGTAGTAGCGGCCCTGGGTCCGGCGCCTTGAATCGATGGAAACGGTTCAGGGCGCCGTCAAGCGTTCGAGCCGGGCGAGATAGGCGAGCGCATGAGAGCGATCGTCGCCGCACATTTCGAGCGAGGGTTTGAGGCCGGCGCAGCAGGCTGGGCGGGCGGGGTCGTCATAGAGCGCGCAGCGGCGATCGGGCGCGAGATGCGGACAAGGCACGCCGGCCGGCTTGCCCTGCGGCAGGCCGGGCAGCGGAGTCGAGATCGACAGCGCGATACAGCAGGCGCCGCAGTGCGGACGGCAGTTCACGGCGGGGGCGACATCCACCGAGGCCGAGTCGCGGCACCGGTGGACGGCGGGCGCGCGCTCAGCGCTTGGAGGCGCTCCACTGCGCGAAGCTCTGGCCGCTGGCCGCGAGCTTCGCGAGCAGCGGCGCGGGCTTCCAGTACCGATCGCCGTAGCGCTTGCGGTACTTCTCCATGGCGGCCACGACCTTGTCGAGGCCGACCGCGTCGGCGTACTGCATCGGGCCGCCGCGATAGCGCGGCATGCCGTAGCCGTGGCAGAACACGACGTCGATGTCACTGGAGCGATATGCGATGCCCTCTTCGAGGATCAGCGCGCCTTCGTTGATCATCGAGTACAGCAGGCGCTCGACGATCTCTTCGTCCGAGACCTCGATCTGCGGCACGTTCAGGCGTGCCGCTTCGGCCTTCGTCAATGCGGCGACTTCAGGATCCGGCACGGCGTTGCGGCCTTCGTACTTGTAGATCCCGGCCCCGGTCTTCTGACCGTGGCGGCCCTTCTCGACCAGCACGTCGATCATGCGGCAATACGCCGGATCGTCCGGCTTTTCCTTCCACTCCTTGTTGACCTTGTGCAGCACGTCGAGGCCGGAGAGATCGGACACGGCGTGCGGGCCCATCGCCATGCCCCAGTCGTAGGCGACGCGATCGACGCGCTCCGGCGGGACGCCTTCGAGCATCATGCGCTGGGCTTCGCGCACATAGGGGAAGAACATGCGATTGCCGACGAAGCCGAAGCACACGCGCACCAGCACGCCCATCTTGCGGATGGTCTTCGCCATCGCCATCGCGGTCGCGATCACGTCGTTCGCAGTCTTCGCGCCGCGCACGATCTCGAGCAAGCTCATCACGTTCGCCGGCGCGAAGAAGTGCAGGCCGATGACGTCCTGCGGGCGGTTCGTGCAGGCCGCGATGGCGTCGATGTCGAGCGTGGAGGTGTTGCTGGCGAGGATAGCGCCGGGCTTGCAGACCTTGTCCAGGGTGCCGAACACTTCCTTCTTGATCGACATGGTCTCGAACACGGCCTCGATCACGAGGTCGCAGTCCTTGATGTCGTCGTAGTTCAAGGTCGGCGCGATCAGCGCCATGCACTGATCCATCTTTTCCTGCGTCAGCTTGCCCTTCTTGACCGGGCCCTCGTAGTTGCCGCGGATGATCGCCATGCCGCGGTCCAGCGCCTCCTGGTTGATCTCTTTGAGCATGACGGGAATGCCGACGTTGGCGAAGTTCATCGCGATGCCGCCGCCCATCGTGCCGCCGCCGATGACCGCCACTTTCTTGATCGGCCGCAGCGGCGTGTCCTTCGGCACGTCGGGGATCTTGGCGACCTCACGCTCGGCGAAGAACAGATGCCGCTGCGCCTTGGATTGCGCGGAGTTCATGCAGGCCATGAACAGCTCGTTCTCGCGCGCGACGGCCTGGTCGTAAGGCAGGGACACCGCGGCCTCGACGCATTTCACGATCTGCTCCGGGGCGAAGAAGCCGCGCGTCTCCCGCGCGATGCCCTTGCGGTACTCGGCGAAGAAGTCGGCCGGCAGGCCGGAGGCGTCGACCTTGATGTCGCGCACGCGGCGCGAGCCTTTGCCCTCGGCGAGCAGCTTCTCGGCAAAGGCGATCGCGCCGGCCTGGAGGTCGCCGTCGACGATGTGGTCGATGGCGCCGAGCTCGAGCGCCTTTTTCGCCGGCAGCGGGCGCCCGGAAATCATCGCGTCCAGCGCGTTCTTGACGCCGATCAGTCGCGGCAGGCGCTGCGTGCCGGTCGCACCGGGCAGCAGGCCCAGACTCACTTCCGGCAGGCCGATCTGGGCGCTCGCGACGGCGACGCGGTAATGGCAGGCCATCGCGGTCTCGAGGCCGCCGCCGAGCGCGGTGCCGTGGATCGCGGCGATCACGGGCTTCGCGCAGTCTTCGATCTGGTGGATGACCTTCGGCAGCCAGGGCTCTTCGATCGGCTTGTCGAACTCCGTGATGTCGGCACCGGCGATGAAAGTACGGCCGGCGCAGATCAGCACCGCGGCCGCGGCGTCGCCGTCGGCGGCGAATTGCGTGAAAGCGCGCGCGAGGCCCGCGCGCACGGGCAGTGACAGCGCGTTGACCGGAGGATTGTCGACCGTGATGAGGGCAATGCGGCCCTCGCGTCGATAAGAAACGACTTCAGCCATGTTTAGCGGATCCCTGGTGGTGATGGGTGGCCCCCGCTCTACGCCCTGCAATCGCGCGGCCGGCAGCGGCCGGCGGCGCGGCAAGATCCGAGTCTGGCGGGGTCGTTCGGAAAGCCGGAGTATACCGATCCGCTCTCGGGCCGGGCTAGGTCGTCACCGCGGACCGCGCTCGATCGTGCCGGCCGCGCGACACGGCGGCACGGTCTTGCCGGCGCCCGCTCACAGTCGCTACAGTTGACGTCAACGTCATTCGGGATCGAGTCGACGATGGACGCGCAGTATTCGATTTCGCAGTTGTCGCGCGAGTTTGCGATCACTCCGCGCACCCTGCGCTTCTATGAGACCCACGGCATCCTTTCCCCGCGCCGACAAGGGACTACCCGCATTTATTCGGATCGGGATCGGGTGCGTCTGACGCTCGCGCTGCGCGGTCGGCGGGTCGGCTTGTCGCTGGAAGAAGTGCGACGAATCATCGACATGTACGATCCGGCCCAGCCGGACGACCCGCGCCAGACGGTGTTCCTGCTCGAGAAACTACGTGAGCATCGGCGTGAGCTCATCAATCGAATCAATGATATAAACGAGACTTTGAAAGCGATGGACGAGATAGAGGCCAGGACCATGGCGGCACTGAACCGGCGCGGCGGTCCGAAGACCAATCAGCTCGCCCTCGAGCTGGGAGAATGAATATGACCTTGACGTCAAGACGAGCTGTCATTGACGTCAAATTCATCGTTCGCTCCCGATCTGAATCATCGCCCTTCCGGCGCCTTCATCGGAACCTGTAATGAACGAACTGAAGACCCGCGTGGACCGCCGCAGCGAGGCCTTTGCCGCGAACGAGCGTGCAATGGCCGAGTTGGTGGCCGATCTGCGCGCCAAGACGAGCGTCGCCGTCACCGGCGGCGGCGCCGCCGCCCGCGACAGGCACCTCAAGCGCGGCAAGCTGCTGCCGCGCCAGCGCATCGATCGGCTGCTCGATCCGGGCAGCCCCTTCCTCGAGTTCTCACCGCTGGCCGCAGCCGGCATGTACGGGGACGAGGTGCCGGCCGGCGGGGTCATTACCGGCATCGGCTCGGTCAGCGGCACGGAGTGCGTGATCGTCTGCAACGACGCGACCGTCAAGGGCGGCACCTACTACCCGATCACGGTCAAGAAGCACCTGCGGGCGCAGGAAATCGCGCGCGAGAACCGCCTGCCCTGCCTCTATCTCGTCGATTCCGGCGGCGCCTTCCTGCCGCGTCAGGATGAAGTGTTCCCGGACCGCGAGCACTTCGGCCGGATCTTCTACAACCAGGCGACGATGTCCGGCCTCGGCATCCCGCAGCTCGCGGTCGTCATGGGCTCGTGCACGGCGGGCGGCGCCTATGTGCCGGCGATGTCCGACGAGTCGGTGATCGTGCGCAGGCAGGGCACGATCTTCCTCGGCGGCCCGCCGCTGGTGAAGGCGGCGACCGGCGAGGTGGTGAGCGCCGAGGATCTCGGCGGCGCCGACGTGCACTCGCGGCGCTCCGGCGTCACGGATCACTACGCGCGCAACGACGCGCACGCGCTCGCCATCGCGCGACGGCTGGTTGCGAACCTGAACTGGCGCAAGCTCGGCGAGCTCACGCGCGACACCGTCGAGAAGCCGCTGTACCCGGCGAGCGATCTGTACGGCCTAGTGCCGACCGATCTGCGCAAGCCCTACGAGGTGCGCGAAGTCATCGCGCGCCTCGTCGACGGCAGCCGCTTCGATGAGTTCAAGGAGCTCTACGGCACGACGCTGATCACGGGCTTCGCGCGGCTCTACGGCTATCCGCTCGGCATCATCGCGAACAACGGCATCCTGTTCTCGGAGTCCGCGCTCAAGGGCGCGCACTTCATCGAGCTGTGCTGCCAGCGCGGCATTCCGCTGCTCTTCCTGCAGAACATCACGGGCTTCATGGTCGGCTCGAAGTACGAGGCCGGCGGCATCGCGAAGGACGGCGCGAAGCTCGTCACCGCCGTCGCTTCGGCGCGCGTGCCGAAGTTCACGGTGATCATCGGCGGCAGCTTCGGGGCCGGCAATTACGGCATGTGCGGCCGCGCCTACAGCCCACGCTTCCTGTGGACCTGGCCGAATGCCCGCATCTCGGTGATGGGCGGCGAGCAGGCGGCCGCCGTGCTCGCACAGGTACGCCGCGACAATCTCGCGCCGGATCAGGAGTGGAGCGCGGACGAGGAGAACGCCTTCAAGGCGCCGATCCGGGCGCAGTACGAGGAGCAGGGCCATCCCTACTACGCCAGCGCGCGCCTGTGGGACGACGGCATTATCGACCCGGTCGATACGCGCCGCGTGCTGGGCCTCGCGCTGTCCGCGTCGCTGAGCGCGCCGATCGAACGCACGCCCTTCGGCGTGTTCCGCATGTAAGGACGAGCCGATGTTCAAGAAGATTCTGATCGCAAATCGCGGCGAGATCGCCTGCCGCATCGCGCGCACCGCGCGCCGCATGGGCATCGTGCCGGTCGCCGTCTATTCGGACGCGGATGCCCAGGCGCTGCACGTCCGCGTCCACGAGCAGGCGCTGCGGATCGGGACGGGCCCCGCGAGCGACAGCTACCTCGCCATCGAGCGCATCGTCGACGCCGCGAAGAAAAGCGGCGCCGAGGCGATCCATCCGGGCTACGGCTTCCTGTCCGAGAACGCGCTCTTCGCACAGGCCTGCGCGGACGCCGGCCTCGTGTTCATCGGTCCGTCCGTCGAGGCCATCCGCGTGATGGGCTCGAAGAGCGCGGCGAAAGCGATCGTCGCGAAGCACGAGGTGCCGCTGGTGCCGGGCTACTACGGCGAGGAGCAGTCGCCCGCCTTCCTCGCGCAGCAGGCGCAGGCGATCGGCATGCCGATCCTGATCAAGGCGACGGCCGGCGGCGGCGGCCGCGGCATGCGCATCGTGCGCCGCATCGAAGAGTTCGCGGGCGCGCTCGCCTCGGCGCAGCGCGAGGCGCAGAGCGCCTTCGCCGATCCGCGCGTGCTGCTCGAGAAATACGTCGAGGCGCCGCGCCACATCGAGGTGCAGGTGTTCGGCGACAGTCACGGCAATGTCGTGCATCTCTTCGAGCGCGACTGCTCGCTGCAGCGCCGGCATCAGAAGGTGATCGAGGAAGCGCCGGCCGTGCAGTTGAGCGACGCGCAGCGCGAAGTCCTCTACCGCAGCGCGATCGCGGCGGCGAAGTCGATCCGCTACACGGGCGCCGGCACGGTCGAGTTCGTCATCGCCGGCGACGGCAGCGTCTACTTCATCGAAATGAACACGCGCCTGCAGGTCGAGCATCCCGTCACGGAGATGATCACGGGGCTCGATCTCGTCGAATGGCAGCTACGCATCGCCGCCGGCGAGCCGCTGCCGCTGACCCAGGATCGCATCCTCCAGCGCGGCCACGCCGTCGAAGTGCGGCTCTATGCCGAAGACCCGGCGCAGGACTTCAAGCCCTCGATCGGCCGCATCCGCAACCTGCGCCTGCCGCCGCCGTCGCCGACGGTGCGCGTCGACGCGGGCGTCGAGAGCGGCGACGGCATCACGCCCTTCTACGACGCGATGTTCGCGAAGCTGATCGCGGTCGGCAGCGATCGCGAGCAGGCGCTGCAGACGATGGCGGCCGCGCTCGGCGAGACGGCGCTGACGGGCGTGGTCACGAACGTCGATTACCTGCAGCGCATCGTTACGCATCCGGCCTATCTCGCCGGCGGCTTCACGACGCACTTCGTCGACGAGCATCGCGAGGCGCTCAATGCGCCGG
Organism: Gammaproteobacteria bacterium; assembly: GCA_035325705.1. Lineage (GTDB taxonomy): Bacteria > Pseudomonadota > Gammaproteobacteria. Next base: position 751 of record DAOKZI010000048.1, on the reverse strand, counting down.
CCGCGCCGCCGACCCGCGAAGAGCTGCTGTTCGCCGCCTGCACGGTGCTCGCCCGGCGCGGCGGCGGCGATACGCCGTGGCAGCGACGCGATCACTTCAGGCTCAATCACGATTACCTCGAAACCCTGCGGCTGCGCGCCGGCGACGCCGAGTTCGTGCTCGAGCTCGCGCACCGCCGCGACGGCCTCGCGATCACCGTCGACGGCCGCACGAGCCTCGTCACCGCACGCGAGCTGCAGGGCGATCGCCTGTGGCTGGTCGCCGACGGCGAGCGCGCGCGGGCGAGCGTGTTCACCGACGAGGCGGGCGTGCACGTGCTGCACGACGGCCGCTACCGCGGCTTCGTCGTCTTCGATCCGATGCACGCCGCCGAGGAAGACAGCACGGCGACCGGCAGCCTCACGGCGCCGATGCCGGGCGCGATCACGGCCGTGATGGTCGAGGTCGGCGAGCACGTCCGGCGCGGCGCGCCGCTCGTGATGCTGGAGGCGATGAAAATCGAGCATACGATCGTCGCGCCCTTCGACGGCGTCGTCACCGAGATCCGCTACGCGAAGGGCGAGCAGGTCGCGCAGGAAGGCGCCGAGCTCATCAAGCTCGAGCCCCGTGCCGGGGAGGCGGCGAAGTGACGCAAACCGCAGCGGCTGCGTGAGGCGCCTCCCGTTTCCACGGCCGCTGACGTGCGTAACACGCGTCTCGTAGCCCGTATATGGACTCCTCCCCAAGGTCAAGCGCTGTCGCGGGGTAGGGG
>DAOKZI010000047.1:0-26061 GCA_035325705.1 Gammaproteobacteria bacterium | reverse complement strand
GCCGCGCACCTCGCGCGCAGAGGCAGCGACGCGGCACTGAGCCGCTGGGTCGACGGGGTGGGTGGGACCGAGTTTTCGTAGCCCGGGTGCAGCGTAGCGGAACCCGGGATCCGGCGTGCCCGACACGCGACAGCGTTCGGCGAATGCATGAGAGGACAGCGGGCGCCGATCCCGGGTTACGCGCTGCGCGCTCCACCCGGGCTACAAGAGCGCGCCGTGTAGCCCGCAAGGAGCGCAGCGGAATCCGGGCGACGTCGTCTCGCCGCCCGCGCCGCGCTCAACAATCCTTATCTCAATACTTAATACTTATACTCGACCCACACCCACAGCCGCTCGAGATCCGCGGCCTGGCCGCCCGCCGTGTTGCGCGCGCGGTTCAGGGCGTTGCCGTCGGCGGCGTAGTTCGCATATTTGATGCCCGCGGTGTAGTGGACCGCGAAGGACTTCGTCAGCATCACGTCGAGCTCTTCGCCGTAGTCGTAGTCATCGTGGTCGGCGTCGAACCAGTGGTAGTCGAACATCAGGTTGAAGCCGGCGATCGTCGCGAGCAAGGTCGTGTAAGTGTCCTCGATGCCGTCGCCCGGCGTATTGAGAAAGCGATCGGCCCAGCCCTGGAAGGCATGCAGCGTCGCCAGCGGCGTGGTGTAGCGATCGGCCCCGCCGTCGCCGCCGAGATGCTCGTGGCTCAGCTTGGCGGTGAGCGCCTGCACAATGCCGCCCGGCTTGTACGTCAGGCCCAGCGAGCCCCACAGGAAGAACTGATCGATGTCGCCGCTCGGGTTGTCGGCGAAATCCGCCTGGTGCGCGGCTTCCGCGATATACAGCAGATCGAGCTTGGGATCCAAGGCGTACTTGCCGTCGAAGCGCAGGCCGTAGGTCTGGGTCGACGGATAGAAGCTGCGGATCGCCGGCACGCTCGCGCGATCGAAGTCGAGCAGGTACGCATAGGCTTCCAGCTTGCCGAGCGGCAGACCGGTGTACACCGCGTTCATCAGATAGCCGTCCAGCCCCTTGTCGTCGAAGCCGCGCAGCGGATGATCCTCGCCGTAGATGCGGTTGACGTTCCACGTATACCAGAAGCGCAGCACCGTGTTCGGCAGCGACCCGTTCGTGACGCCGACTGCGTCGTGCGTCTGCCAGTTCTGCCGCCACAGCACGTTGCCGAGATAGCGGTGGAACGGCGCTTCGCGATCGAGGATGGCCTGACGGCCGATCTGCACCACGGTCTTGGGCAGCGCGTCGATGCCGACATAGGCCTGGTTAATCTCGACGCCCTCCGGATCGATGATCGGCGAATAGCGCGGCGCCATGCCGCGGTTCGCGCCGCCGTCGTCGTAATCACCGAGTGCGAGCACGCTCTCGAGCTCGGCAAGCGCGAACACGCCGTGATAGCTCGCGGTCCGGAAACCCAGCGCGGTGCGCAGGCTGAGGGCGTCCGCATCCTCCAGACGCGTGTCGTCGTCCGCGCCTTCGTAGCGCAGGCGCAGATGGGCGAGCGGCTTGCCGAGCGTGAAGATCTCGCGCAAGTTCGACGCCTGCGGAATGACGGGCACGGAGGCGATCGGCGGCGGTGCCGGCGGCGCAGCGGGCGGCGATGCGGGCGGGGACGTCGTGGCCGCCTCGGCGAGCCCGGCGGCGGCGAGCAGGGCGAACGCGAGCGCGGGGCCCGCCCGGTGCCGCCAGCCGCGCGCGGCAGACGATGCAGCGGCGGGCGCCATGGGGGCCGGAGTGAATGATCGTTTCACGGGATTCCTCGGTGTGCTGAAAATGATTCGGTACGGACGCGCTCCGCGACTTCCTTTACGCGCCGGGCGCCGGCGGCCGTCACTGTAGCGGCGCCGAATCGCGCGCCTCGAGCTCGACGCCTTCGAGCGCGGCGCTGCTCGCGAGCCGCATGAGATATTGGCGCAGAGCCGTGGCGAAGGCCTGTTGACGCAGATCACTCGCGACGGCGCCCGCCACGTCTTCGAACGCGGGCGGCTCGCCCGCCACGCGTTCGAGCACTTCGACGACGTGCAGCCCGTAGCGGCTGTGTATGAGGCGCGCCAGCACGCCGATTTCCCGCGTGCCGAACACGGCGCGCGCGAATTCCGGCGCGCAGTCTTCGACGCCGAGCCAGCCGAGGTCGCCGCCCGCGGCGCCGCTCGGACAGTTCGAGAGCTCACGCGCGGCGTTCGCGAAAGCCTCCGCGCGCGATCCGTCGTGACAGCGCAGCTCGAGCAGACAGGCCTCGGCGCGCTTGCGCAGCGCGACGACGTCGACGCCCGGCGTCACCGCGAAGAGGACGTGTCGCGCATGCACGCGTTCGCCGCGCGCATAGCGCTCGGCGTGAGCGAGGAAATGACGCCGGCAGTGCGCCTCGCTGGGCGCGGGCGTGTGCAGCTCGCGTTCGAGCAGCGTCTCGATCGCCTCCGACGCGGCCCGCGAGATCGCGCCGTCCAGGCTCGGCGCGTCGGCCGCTTCGAGCAGACCCGCGCGCTGCGCGGCCTGACGCAGCAGCTCGGTGCAGGCGCGCTGGCGCAGGCCGACGGCGTCCGGCCGCGCCAGCGGACCGTGCAGGGCGACGCCGTTGACCGTGGCCGGCGCGGCGGTGTGTGCTTCGGCGGGACAGCTTGCCATGGCGGCGCCTCAGACCTGGGCGCCGGAGCGCTGCGGCAGCTCGTGGTCGACCGGCAGATTGAGCCGCCGGCTGCGCACGAGCTGGTAGGGACGAAAGACGTAAGCGAGCGTCGCAAAGCCGCTCCACACGTGCACCAGCCGCGAGAACGGGAAGAGCAGGAAAATCGTCATGCCGAGGAACATGTGGCACTTGAAGACCGGGCTCACGCCGGCCAAGAGCTCCACCGCGCCGCCGCGGAAGGTGAGGATGCGCTGTGCCCACTCCGCGAGCTTCATCATCACGCTGCCGTCCAGGTGCTGGGCCGACAGCGGCACGGTGGCGAGCCCCAGCGCGAACTGCAGCCACAGCAGCACCAGCACCGCGATGTCGCTGCGACGGCTCGTCGCCCGGATGCGCGAATCGCTCAGACGACGATGCAGCAGGATGCTCAAGCCGATGAAGCCGAGCAGGCCGAACAGCCCGCCCGATACCATCGCGAGGAGCTGCTTGTCGCCCGCGGAGATCAGCGGCGCGTACACCGCGTGCGGCGTCAGCATCCCGATCGCGTGGCCGAAGAACAGGAACAGCACGCCGACGTGGAAGAGGTTGCTGCCCCAGCGTAGCTGCCCGGCGCGCAGGAGCTGCGAGGAGTCGCTCTTCCAGGTGTACTGGTCGCGATCGAAGCGGATCAAGCTGCCGAGCAGGAACACGGTCAGGCAGACATAGGGGTAATAGCCGAACAGGAGCGTATCGAGCCAGTCTTTCATGCGAGATCTCCGGCATGGGCAGCGGGACGACGGACGAGGGGAACGGAGGTCGGTGCAGCGGGCCGCGTCTGGCCGCGCGACGAGCAGCCGCCGAAGACCGGCGGCTCCTCCCAGGCGGCGTCGAGCGGCTCCTCGGCCGCGGGCTTCACGGCCTCGGCCTGCGCGCCCGTCAGTTCGATCAGCGCCGCGAGCAGGCCGGCATAGGGGCTGTCGCGCTGGCACAGCGCGCTGAAAATCGCGTTCAGTAGATGCGCGGTCTCGGCGAGGAAGGCGCGCGCCTCGGCCGGCGGCAGGATGGACGCGTATTCGAGCACGACGGGCAGATAGTCGGGCAGCTCGTCGGCGCGCAGATGGAGCCCGGCCGCGGCGTAGGTGCGCGCGAGCTCCAGCATCGCCGGGCCGCGCTCGCGCGAATCGCCGTGCACGTGCTCGAAGAGATGCAGCGAGGTCGCGCGCCCGCGGTCGAAGAGCTCGACGTAGGCGGCCTCGGCCTCCAGCGGCGCCTGCGCGGCGAGCCAGGCCAGGAACGCATCGAGGGCCGCGCGCCGCGGCGCCGACAGCGCCGCCTCGGCGTCCAGGGCCGCCGGCAGTGCCGCGAGCTGCGCGCGCAGCGCCGGGCCGGGATAGTCGAGCAGCCGGGCGAGCACGCGCAGCGTGAGGTGCATCGTCCCTGGCGTCGTGAGCGCGGTCATGCTCAGACCCCCGCCTTGATCGGGATCGTGCGCCGGCCCTTGGCGCCGAACAGGCTCTTGCCGCTCGCGCCCTCCGAGCAGCCGTTGCCGAAGGAGAAGCCGCAGCCGCCGCGCAGGTCGAAGGCGTTCTCGGCATACTCGCGGTGCGTGCTCGGGATGACGAAGCGATCCTCGTAGTTCGCAATCGCCATCACCCGGTACATCTCCTCGACGCTCGCCTCGTCGAGCGCGACCTGCTTCAGCACTTCGAGGTTCACGCGGCCTTCCACGTGCTTGCTGCGCTGGTACGCGCGCATCGCGAGCATGCGCTCCAGCGCGCGCTGCACCGGCAGCGTGTCTCCGGCCGTCAACAGGTTCGCGAGGTACTTCATCGGGATGCGCAGTTGCGCGACGTCGGGCAGCTCGCCGTTCGCGCCGATCTGGCCGGCGTTCGCCGCGGCCGCAATCGGCGACAGCGGCGGCACGTACCACACCATCGGCAACGTGCGGTATTCGGGGTGCAGCGGCAGCGCGACTTTCCAGTCGACCGCCATCTTGTAGACGGGGCTGCGGCGCGCCGCCTCGAGCCAGGACTCCGGCACGCCGTCGAGACGCGCCTGCTCGATCACGCGCGGATCGTTCGGATCGAGGAAGAGATCGAGCTGCGCCTGGTAGAGCGCGCGATCCTGCGTCACGCTCGCCGCCTCCGCGATGCGATCGGCATCGTAGAGCAGCACGCCGAGATAGCGGATGCGGCCGACGCAGGTCTCCGAGCACACCGTCGGCTGCCCGGCCTCGATGCGCGGAAAGCAGAAGATGCACTTCTCGGCCTTGCCGCTCTCCCAGTTGTAGTAGATTTTCTTGTACGGACAGCCCGACACGCACATGCGCCAGCCGCGGCACTTGTCCTGATCGATGAGGACGATGCCGTCCTCCTCACGCTTGTAGATCGAGCCGGACGGACAGGACGCGACGCAGGTCGGGTTCAGGCAGTGCTCGCACAGGCGCGGCAGGTACATCATGAAGGTGTGTTCGAACTGGCCGTAGATCTCCTTCTGGATCTCGTCGAAGTTGCGATCCTTCGAGCGCTTGGCGAATTCGCCGCCGAGGATCTCTTCCCAGTTCGGGCCCCACTCGATCTTCTCCATGCGCTGGCCCGTGATCAGGCTGCGCGGTCTCGCGCTGGGCGCGGCCTTCATCTCGGGCGCCGACTGCAGGTGCTCGTAATCGAAAGTGAACGGCTCGTAGTAGTCGTCGATCTGCGGCAGATTGGGATTGGCGAAGATCCGCATCAAGAGCTTCCACTTGCCGCCCTGGCGCGGTTCCAGCGAGCCGTCGGCGTTGCGCACCCAGCCGCCGTTCCAGCGATCCTGGTTTTCCCATTCCTTCGGATAGCCGATGCCGGGCTTGGTCTCGACGTTGTTGAACCATGCGTACTCGACGCCGCGGCGGCTCGTCCACACGTTCTTGCAGGTCACGGAGCAGGTGTGGCAGCCGATGCATTTGTCGAGGTTCAACACCATGCCGACCTGTGCACGTATCTTCATGAGACTCTCCTCAGGCGCCGCCGGCCTGCGCCGGGGTATCGAGCCAGTCGACGCGATTCATCTTGCGCACGACGACGAACTCGTCGCGGTTGGTGCCGATCGTGCCGTAGTAGTTGAAGCCGTAGCTGAGCTGCGCATAGCCGCCGATCATGTGGGTCGGTTTCAGCACGATGCGCGTCACGGAGTTGTGGATGCCGCCGCGGGCGCCGGTGATCTCGGAGCCCGGGGTGTTCACGATCTTCTCCTGCGCGTGATACATCAGCACCATGCCGGGGTTCACGCGCTGGCTGACGACCGCGCGCGCCGCGATCGCGCCGTTCAGATTGAACAGCTCGACCCAGTCGTTGTCCTCGATGCCGGCGCTGCGCGCATCGTCCTCGGACAGCCACACCACCGGACCGCCGCGGTTCAAGGTCAGCATCAGGAGGTTGTCGCTGTAGGTCGAGTGTATGCCCCACTTCTGATGCGGCGTGATGAAGTTCAGCAGGATCTCGGGGTTGCCGTTCGACTTCACGCCGTGGATGCCGCCGGTGGCCTTCAGATCGATCGGCGGCCGGTAGCTGACGAAGCCTTCGCCGAAGGCCCGCATCCACGGATGATCCTGATAGAACTGCTGGCGCCCGGTCAGCGTGCGCCAGGGGATCAGCTCGTGCACGTTGGTGTAGCCGGCGTTGTAGCTGACCTTCTCGCTCTCCAGCCCGCTCCAGGTGGGCGAGGAGATGATCTTGCGCGGCTGCGCCTGGATGTCGCGGAAGCGGATCTTCTCGTCTTCGCGATGGAGCGCGAGATGGACGTGGTCGCGGCCGGTCGCCCGCGACAGGGCTTCCCAGGCCTTGACCGCGACGTGGCCGTTGGTCTCCGGCGCGAGCATCAGCACGACCTCGGCGGCGTCGATGTCGCTCTCGATGCGCGGCATGCCCTTGGTCGGGCCGTCGGCGGTGACCACGCCGTTCAACTCCGCGAGCTGGCGGACTTCGTCCTGCGTGTTCCAGGCGATGCCCTTGCCGCCGTTGCCGACCTTGCCCATCAGCGGGCCCAGCGCGGTGAAGCGCCTGTAGACCGCGGGATAATCGCGCTCGACGACCGCCATCTGCGGCGCGGTGCGGCCCGGGATCAGATCGCACTCGCCCTTCTTCCACTCCTGCACCTCGAAAGGCTGGGCGAGCTCGGCCGGGCTGTCGTGCATCAGCGGCGTCAGCACCAGCTCCTTCTCGAGCCCGAGATGGCCGATGCACACTTCGCTGAACGCCTTCGCGAAGCCCTTGTAGATCTCCCAGTCGCTCTTCGACTGCCAGGCCGGATCGACGGCCGTCGACAGCGGATGGATGAACGGATGCATGTCGCTGGTGTTGAGATCGTTCTTCTCGTACCAGGTTGCGGTCGGCAGCACGATGTCCGAATACAGGCAGGTCGTACTCAACCGGAAGTCCAGCGTGACCAGCAGGTCGAGCTTGCCTTCGGGCGCCTGCTCGTGCCAGGCCACTTCCTCGGGCTTCGCATCGTCCGGGCCGAGATCGCGACCCTGCACGCCGTGGCTGGTGCCGAGCAGATGCTTCAGGAAATACTCGTGGCCCTTGCCCGAGGAGCCGAGCAGGTTCGAGCGCCACACGAACATGTTGCGCGGCCAGTTGCGCGGCGCGTCCGGATCTTCGCAGCTCATGCGCAGGCTGCCGTCGCGGAGCTTCTGCACCGCGTAGTCCTTGGGATCGAGGCCCGCGGCCGCGGCGTCCTTGACGATCTGCAGCGGATTGGTCTCGAGCTGCGGCGCGCTGGGCAGCCAGCCCATGCGCTCGGCGCGCACGTTGTAGTCGATCATGCTGCCGCCGAAGCGCGTCCGATCGGCGAGCGGGGACAGCACCTCCTCGACGCCGAGCTTCTCGTAGCGCCACTGATCGGTATGGGCGTAGAAGAAGCTCGTACTGTTCTGCTGGCGCGGCGGCCGCACCCAGTCCAGCGCGAAGGCGAGCGCCGTCCAGCCCGTCTGCGGGCGCAGTTTTTCCTGCCCCACGTAGTGTGCCCAGCCGCCGCCGCTCTGGCCGATGCAGCCGCACATCATCAGCATGTTGATGATGCCGCGGTAGTTCATGTCGCAGTGGTACCAGTGGTTCATTGCCGCGCCGATGATCACCATCGAGCGCCCCCCGGTCCTGTCGGCGTTGTCGGCGAACTGGCGTGCCACCGCGATCGCCTGCGCGCGCGGCACGCCGGTGATGCGCTCCTGCCAGGCCGGCGTGTAGGGCCGGTCGCTGTCGTAGTCGTCGGCGGCGTTCTCGTCGGGCAGGCCGCGCGCCACGCCGTAGTTGGCCGCGAGCAGGTCGAACACGGTGGCCACGAACACTTCGCGGCGCTCGCCGTCCTGCACCAGCCTGAGCCGCGCGGCGGGCACCTGCCTCTCGAGCACCGACGCGCCCTGGTCGTTGGCCTGGAAGTGCGGCGTCTCGATCCCGCCAAAATACGGGAAGCCGACGGTGACCACCTCGTGCGCCTGCGCGGCGTCGTCGATCAGCGACAGCGCCAGCTTCACTTCCGAGCCGCTGCGCGCCTCGCGGCTCTCCAGGTTCCACTTGCCCGCGTCGCTGCGCCCCTCCTTGCCCCAGCGAAAACCGATCGAGCCATTGGGCACCACCACCGCGCCGCCGCGGTCGAAGGCCACCGTCTTCCACTCGGGGTTGTTGTCCTGGTCGAGCGCGCCGTCGAAGTCGCTCGCGCGCAGGTAGCGATCGGGCGCGAGCACCTTCCTGCCGTCGGCCAGCGTCGTCTCGCGCAACTGCACCAGCAGCGGCAGGTCGGTGTAGCGGCGCGCGTAGTCGTCGAAGTAGGCCGAGCGCCGCTCGAAGTAGAACTCCTTCAGGATCACGTGGCCCATCGCCATCGCCAGGGCCGCGTCGGTGCCCTGCTTCGGATGCAGCCAGAGGTCGGCGAGCTTCGACACCTCGGCGTAGTCGGGCGTGACCGCGACCACTTTCGCGCCCTTGTAGCGCACCTCGGTGAAGAAATGGGCGTCGGGCGTGCGCGTCTGCGGCACGTTGCTGCCCCAGGCGATGATGTAGGTCGAGTTGAACCAGTCGGCCGATTCCGGCACGTCGGTCTGCTCGCCCCAGATTTGCGGGCTCGACGGCGGGAGATCGCAGTACCAGTCGTAGAAGCTCATGCACACGCCGCCGATCAGCGAGAGATAGCGCGAGCCCGCGGCGTAGCTGACCATCGACATCGCCGGGATCGGCGAGAAGCCGATCACGCGATCCGGCCCATAGCGCTTGATCGTGTAGACGTTCGCCGCCGCGACGAGCTCGTTGACCTCGTCCCAGCTCGCGCGCACGAAGCCGCCGAGGCCGCGCATCCGCTGGTAGTCGCGCCGCTTCGCCTCGTCCTCGACGATCGAGGCCCAGGCCGCGACCGGATCGTGGGTCAGACGCGCCTCGCGCCAGGCTTTCAGCAGCCGCCCGCGCACCAGCGGATACTTCACGCGATTCGCGCTGTACAGGTACCAGCTATAGCTCGCGCCGCGCGCACAGCCCCGCGGCTCGTGATTCGGCATGTCCCAGCGCGTGCGCGGATAGTCGGTCTGCTGCGTCTCCCAGGTAACGATGCCGCCCTTGACGTGAATCTTCCACGAGCAGGATCCCGTGCAGTTCACGCCGTGCGTCGAGCGCACGACCTTGTCGTGCGCCCAGCGCGCACGATAGGCGTCTTCCCAGGTGCGGTCTTCGCCGGTGGTCACGCCGTGCCCGTCGGCAAAGGTTTCGCGCGGCTGCGTGAAGTGGGTCAGGCGATCGAGAAAATGGCTCATCGGGGAGTCCTCAGGGATTCTTCACGTAGGCGCCCGGGCGCAGGTAGAACCACCAGTTGAGCACCAGGCAGGCGGCATAGAACGCGGCGAAGCCGTACATCGCGACCTGCGGCGTGCCGCTCTTGATCTCGTTGCCGATCACCAGCGGCGCGACGAAGGCGCCGTAGGCCGCGATCGCGGAGGTCCAGCCGAGCACGGGCCCGGCCTGCTGGCGGTCGAAGATCACGCCGATGGTGCGGAAGGTCGAACCGTTGCCGATGCCGCTCGCGAAGAACAGCACGACGAACAACCCCAGGAAGGGCATGAACCAGGTTTCCGGCGTCGCCGACGCATAGGCCTGCATCATCACCCAGCCGACCGCGATCGAGGCGATCGCCATCACGGCCGACACGACCTGCGTGACGATCGAGCCGCCGAGCTTGTCAGAGATCCAGCCGCCGAAGGGCCGCACCGCGGCGCCGACGAAGGGCCCGATCCACGCATAGGCGAGCACGGCCGGCGCATTCGGATTCGGCTGCGTGTGCTGCATCACGCCGTTGGCATCCGGCATATGGGAGACGCCGAAGATCACCTTCATCGCGAGCGGCAGCGCCATCGAGAAGCCGATGAAGGAGCCGAAGGTCACGATGTACAGCGCCGTCATCGACCAGGTGTGGCGGTTGCGGAAAATCGCGAACTGCGCGGCGAGATTCTCCTTCATCGTGCCGAAGGCGGTGAGGCGCATCACGAGCAGCGCGCTCGTCACGTCGAGCGGAATCGCGACCCACATGCTGATCAGGCCGCGGCCGGTCGGCGGCGGCAGATAGAGGTAGAGACCGAGGCAGGCCGGCACGAAGGCGAGCGTGTAGAGCCAGGTGATCTTCAGGAACGCCGGGATCGTGCCGCCGATCGCCGGCGACACGGTGCGCAGATTGTTCATGCCGAAGAAGCAGAGGATCGACAGCGGCACCAGCGAGAGGATCCACGCGAAGCCCGCGTTCTGGATCCACGTCGACGTGCCGGCCGGGATCTTGCCGAAGATCCAGCCGCTGTCCTTCACCAGCGTCATCGGCTCGCCGCCGAGGCTGCCGAAGAGACCGACCGTCATCACCATCGGGATCACGATCTGCATCGTGGTCACGCCGAAATTGCCGAGTCCGGCGTTCAGGCCCAGCGCCGTGCCCTGCAGCCGGCGCGGGAAAAACGTGTTGATGTTCGACATCGAGCTCGCGAAATTGCCGCCGCCGACCCCGGACCACAGCGCCATGACCTGGAACACCCACAGCGGCCATTCCGGGTGCCGGAGCGCGATGCCGGTGCCGATTGCCGGCGCGAGCAGCATCGCGGTGGTGAGGAAGACGGTGTTGCGCCCGCCCGCGAGGCGGATGAGGAAGGACGCCGGGATGCGCATCGTCGCGCCGGCGATGCCCGCGATCGCGGTCAAGGTGAACAGCTCGGCTTCGCTGAACGGAAAGCCCAAGTTCAGCATCTGCACCGTGATGATGCCCCACATGCCCCAGACCGCGAAGCCGCACAGCAGGGCCGGCACGGAGATGATCAGGTTGCGGTAGGCGATGCGCTTGCCGGTGCTTTCCCAGAACGCGGGATCTTCGGGCCGCCAGTCGAGGATGTCGGTGCCGGTCGTGGTCGCGCGTGCGCTGGGCGTGACGGTAACGGTATCCATGGCTCTTCTCCTGCTTATAGGCTCACGACGCGAGCGCCGAGGAGCGCGGGCCGATGACCTCCGTGCGGCGCACTTCGGTCCAGTACATCCAGATCAGCGAGACCCACACGACGCCGTACATCAGCATGAAGGCGCTGGAGCGGATGCCCGTGAAGTCCATCAGCGCGCCGAACATGATCGGCAGCACGAAGCCGCCGAGACCGCCGGCGAGGCCGACGATGCCGCTGACGGCGCCGATGTTGTCGGGGTAGTCGTCGCTGATGTACTTGAAGACGCTGGCCTTGCCGAAGGCCCATGCGATGCCGAGCACGAACATCAGCGCGGTGAAGGCATAGACGTTGAGGCCGATGTGCAGCGTGAACGGCCCGTCCACCGTCTGGATCGTCAGATCGGTCTGCGGGTAGCTGAGCAGGAACAGGCAGATCCAGCTCACCCACATCACCCACCAGGTGACGCTGTGCGCGCCGTGGCGATCGGACAGCCAGCCGCCGATCGCGCGCAGCACGCCGCCGGGCAGCGAGAAGCAGGCCGCGAGCAGGGCGGCGGCGCGGATGTCGAGCTCGAACTCGCCGACGTAGTACTGCACCATCCACAGCGACAGCGCGACGTAGCCGCCGAACACGATGCTGTAGTACTGGCAGTATTTCAGCACGCGCGGATCCCTCAGCAGCGCGAGTTGGCTCTTGAAGGTGACGTGCGAAGGCACGCGATGCTCGGGATCGGTGTAGCTGAAGAACCAGAACAGCACGAGCGTGACGAGCATGATTACCGCGTAGACCTTCGGCACCATCGCCCAGCCGAAGGCGACGACCAGCGCCGGCGCGACGAACTTGTTGACCGCCGCGCCCGAATTGCCGGCGCCGTAGATGCCCATCGCAAAGCCGCGGCGCTCGGAGCTGAACCAGCGGGCGACGTAGGGCGTGCCGACGGAGAAGGATCCGCCGGCGAGGCCGACGAACAGTCCGACGACGAGGAAGTGCCAGTACTTCGTGGCGTAACTCATCAGGTAGATCGCCGGCACCGTCGCGGCCATCAGGACGGCCATCACGATCCGGCCGCCGTAGCGATCGGTCCAGATGCCGAGCGGCACCCGCACCAGCGAGCCCGTCAGCACCGGCATCGCGGTCAGCACGCCGAACTGGGTCGCCGACAGGCCCAGCGTGTTCTTGATGGGGATGCCGACGACGCCGAACATCATCCACACCATGAAACACACCGTGAACGCAAAGGTGCTGACCATCAGCACCGAAAGCGCCTGGCTCTGCCGTGTCATCGTCGCTGCTCCCATCTGTTCATGACGATCACTGTAGGAAGGAGCCTCGCGCAGCGGCATCCGTCCGACGGGCGGTCGGCGCAAGCCGGAATGACGAGCTCAGCGGCGTCGGCGTAGTTCGAAAGAACTACTCGCAGCGGAATCGGCGGAGGGCTTGTGCTGGATCAAGGCGAACGCGGTCTCGATGCGGGGCGCGCGTTGCGCATTCCGGGCTACAGGACGCCGTCTTCGTGGCCCGGGTGCAGCGGAGCGGAGCCCGGGATCTTTTCCGCACCTCGGCGCCGCCGAAGATCCCGGATTACGCGCTGCGCGCTCCACCCGGGCTACGAAAACATTGCTCTTGTAGCCCAGATGAGCGCAGCGAATCCGGGGTTCGGCGGTCGTCGGACGCAAGCGCCGCCGAATCGGCGTCTCGACGCCGCCGCTCGCGCCATCGTCAATGCGCGGCGGTCGAAGAGCATCTCAATAGCTGAGCGTCAATACGCTCCACTAGGTGTTGTTCACCGTCATTCCCGCGGAAGCGGGAATCCACGCCTGACGAGGAGGTGTCCGTCTGGCGATTCTACTTTCTTCCGCCCAGGACGCCGGGGGAGTGCGTGGATGCCCGCTTGCGCGGGCATGACGCAGGAGGTTCCTCCACGGGGATACGCTACCAAACAGCCAGTGGAGTGCATTTACGCTCAGGCTATATAGCCACGGAGGACACGGAGGGCACGGAGAAGAGATGGATGGGGAATTTCGATTCGCCGGCGCGCGGCGTAGCGGGCGACGCCGCGGAGGCTTCGACCCAATCGATTTTCTTTCTCCGTGCCCTCCGCGGCTAGATTCTCTTGACTCGGCGTTCGGCAGGCGCAGGTGCCGAAATCGGCGCCGCTCCCGCGTTGCTCATCTGGGCTACCGCACTACTCAGTCACGCATCAAACGAGCCCGCGCTCGGCCGCGAGGACCGCGGCGCGTACGCGCGTGTTGAGGTTCAGTTTGCGCAGGATGTGCTGGACGTGGATCTTCACCGTCGTCTCCGCGATGGCGAAGGTGCGCGCGATTTCCTTGTTGCTGGCGCCGCGCGCGATCTCGCGCAGGATTTCGCGCTCGCGCTGCGAGAGACTGTCGAGCGGATCGGGGGCCGCGTCGGCCGCCGCGGCCGGCTCGGCGCCCGCGCCCTGCAGGGCCTTGAAGGCCGCCACGAGCTTGGCGGTCATCTCCGGCGCGACCACGTCCTCGCCGCGCATCGTGGCGTCGATCGCCGCGGACAGCGCATCGCCCTCGATGGTCTTCAGCAGATAGCCACAGGCGCCGGCGCGCAGCGCGGCCGCGAGATCGTTCTCGTCCTCGCTGACCGTCAGCATCAGCACGCGCGCCTGCGGCGCCGCCTCGCGCAGCGCCGGCAGGGCGTCGACCCCGTTGACCCCCGGCAGATGGTTGTCGAGCAGGATCAGATCCGGCTGCAGCTCGGCCGCCCGCCGCTGCGCCTGGCCGGCGTCGGCCGCGTCACCGACGACTTTGAAGCGCGGATCGCGCGACAGCAGCGCCGTCAACCCGCGCCGGAACAGCGTGTGATCGTCGACGACAAGGATGCGGATCGCGTCGTCGCTCATGCGGCCGTCCGCTGCGGCGCTGCCGCCGGCGGCAGCGTCAGCACCACCGAGCAACCGCGGCCGCGGTGCGAGAACACTTCGAGCTCGGCGCCGATGCGCTCGGCGCGCTCGTGCATGATGCGCAGGCCGACGTGCGTCTCGTCGGGCGCGGTGCCGTCCGGGTCGAAGCCGACGCCGTCGTCGCGGATCTCGAAGCGCCAGCGCGGCTGCTGCTGGACGTCGATCCATACCCGGCTCGCGCCGGCGTGCTTGCGCACGTTCGACAGCGCTTCCTGCACGATGTGCAGCACCTGCACCTGCACGTCGGGCGCGAGCGGCAGGCCCTGCCCCGTCGTCGCAAGGCTGCCGGGCAGGCCGCTCTGGTGCTCGAACTTGCGCAGCGTCGTCTGCAGCGCCGCTTCCAGGTTCTCGGCGTTCGCGCGCGTGCGGAAATGCATCAGCAGCTCGCGCACGTCGCCGTAGCATTCGCGCACGCCGGTATCGACTTCCTCCAGCACCGCCGCCATCTGCGCGTCGTCGCCGCTGCGCAGGGCGTCGCGCATGAGCTGCACCTGAATCTTGAGGAAGGCGAGCGACTGCGCGATCGAGTCGTGCAGCTCGCGGGCGATGAAGGTGCGCTCCTGCGCGATCGCGGCCTCCTTCTCGAGCGCATACAGTCGCAGGTTCTCCATCGCGCCGGCGAGATGCGCGGCGAGCGCCTCGAGCAGCGAGCGCTCGGCGGCGGGCAGCACGCGCCAGGCGTGGAAGAACAAATCGACCTCGCCCATCAGCCGCTCGTGATGACGGACCGGGATGCTGACGACGGTCGCGAAGCCCGCCTGCACGCAGTGGAGGTTCGGTTCGCCCGCCTCGTGCAGCGAGGTCACGCGGAGCTCGGGACAGGAGAGACCAGCCGCGCAGTGGCAGCTCCCCGCCTGCACGCAGTGCTCGCCGTCGATCATCGCGCTCGGCAGCCCCTCGGAAGCGAGCAGCAGATAGCGGCTGCTCGATTCGTCCGCCCAGCGCAGCGCGACGCCGTCGGCGTGGGCGACCGCGCGCACGCGCTCGACGAAGCCCTGCGCGAGCGCGTCCAGCGAAGTGGCGTTCGCGACCAGCGCGGTGATGCCGTACAAGGCGCGCAGGCGCTCGCCCTTCTCTTCGAGCTCGGCCGTCTTCTCGACGACCTTGGCCTCGAGGCTGCGGTAGAGCTGCTGCAGATGATCGGCGAGGCCGTTGAAGCCCTGCGCCAGGGTGTCGAACTCGTCGTGCGAGGTGCTGTCGACGCGGGCGTTGAAGTCGCCGGCCTGGAAGCGCTCCATCGTGCGCTTGAGCTGGCCGAGCGGCTCGAGCACGAACAGATAGCCGGTGTAGATGAAAATCGCCGCGCCGATCACGACGAGCGCCATCATCGCCGTCTGCACCAGGTGCATCAGCGCGGTCCAGCGCGACATGTGGAACTCGATGCCCGACACCAGCGCATCGATCGCAGCGACGAAGCGGCCGGCGTCCTCGCGCAGACCGCGGGTGTCGGTGACGCGGCGGCTCGCCCAGCGCTCGCGAAATGCCTGCCAGCGCCGTTCGACGGCGGCATAGCGCGCGTGGACGTTGGCATCCCAGGGCACGAACAGCGGGCGCAGCGGATCGCCCACGCGCAGCAGCTCGAGCGAACGCTCGAACTCGGCGACCTGGCCGGCCAGATCGCCCGTCTTGCCGAGGTCGATCGACAGCGACATGCGGTAGGTCTGCATGCGCATGCGGCCGGCCTCGTTGACGGCCGCCGCGCCGCCGTCGAGCTGCCACGACACCCACAGCGTCAACGCCACCGCGAACAGGGCGAGGACGATGAACGGCGTGCCGACCAGCGCGAGCTTGACGCCGAGATTCCACTGCCGCACACCGTCCATGGCGAGGACTCTAGTCGCGCCCCCCGTTCCCGGCAACCGCAGACCGGCCGCAACACGACGCAGATCAGTCGCGGCGCCGGATAAACTGGCAGACTCGCGATTGCGCCCGCCCCCACTCAGGAAAAACATCATGAGACGTGCAGCTATCGTCAGCCCGCTGCGTACGCCGATCGGCGGCTTCGGCGGCACCCTGAAACCCCTGGCCGCCGACGCCTTGATCACCGCGATCTTTCGGGCGGTGATCGAACGCAGCGGCGTCGATCCGGCGCGCATCGACGAGGTGATCGTCGCCCAGTCGTACATGAACGGCGAGGCGCCCTGCATCGCGCGCTACGCGGCGCTCGCCGCGGGCCTGCCGATCGAGCTGCCCGGCTACAGCCTGGACCGGCGCTGCGGCTCGGGCCTGCAGGCCCTGATCAACGCTGCGCTGCTGGTCGAGGCGGGACACGCCGAGGTCGTGCTCGTCGGCGGCGTGGAGAGCATGAGCAACGTCGAGTACTACACGACCGACATGCGCTGGGGCGCGCGGGCGGGCAGCGTGCGCATGCACGATCGCCTGCAGCGCGGCCGCGAGCGTTCACAGCCCGAGGCGCGCTTCGGCCACATCTCCGGCATGCCGGAGACGGCGGAGAACCTCGCGCGCGAATACGGCATCTCGCGCGAGGCGCAGGACGCCTTCGCGATGCGCAGCCACCAGCGCGCGGCCGCGGCCTGGGCCGCCGGTCGCTTCGCCGAGGAAGTCGTGCCGCTGGAGGTGCCGCAGGCGAAAGGCGGGCCGCTGCGCTTCGCGCAGGACGAAGGCATCCGCGCCGACGTCAGCATGGAGACGCTCGCCAAGCTCAAGCCAGTGCTGAAGGACGGCAGCGTCACGGCCGGCAATGCGTCCCAGCAGAACGATGCCGCCGCGGCCTGCCTCGTCGTCGCCGAAGACCGGCTCGCCGCGCTGGGCCTCGCACCGATCGCCTGCCTGCGCGGCTGGGCGGCCGCCGGCTGTCATCCGGCGACGATGGGCATCGGCCCGGATCCCGCGGTACGCCGCCTGTTCCAGAAGACGGGGCTCGGTTTCGAGGATCTCGATCTCGTCGAGCTGAACGAGGCCTTCGCCGCGCAGGCGCTCGCCGTGCTGAAAGCCTGGAACTGGGACGATCCCGCGCGACTGAACGTCAACGGCTCGGGCATCTCGCTCGGCCACCCGATCGGCGCGACGGGCCTGCGTATCATGACCACGCTGGTCCACGAATTGAAACGCCGCAACGGCCGCTACGGTTTGGAGACCATGTGCATCGGCGGCGGCCAGGGCCTGGCCGCGGTGTTCGAGCGGCTGTGACAGCCGCTCTCCGTTGTAGCCCAGGTGGAGCGCGGCGCAACCCGGGATCTTCAAAGACGCTGGCTCAAAACTCGAACACGCCCTTGCCGCCGGACTGCTTGTCGAAAGACGCGTAGGCCGCCTCGGCCTGATCGAGCCGCCAGCGTTCGGTGAACACCCGCTCGACGTCGATGCCGTGATCGGCGACGAAGCGCGTGCATTCTTTCTGGCCGACGGTCGAGAAAGTCCACGAGCCCATGAGCGTGATCTGCTTGCGAATCATGTCGCGGCTGACCGCGAGCGTGAGATCGCCGCCCTCGCCGACCAGCGCCACGCGTCCCCAGCGTCCGGTGGCCTGCACGGCGGCCAGCCGCGCGTCCGGGGCGCCGGAGGCATCGAGCGCGCAGGACGCGCCCTTGCCGCGCGTCAAGCGCAGGATCTCGGCGACCGCGTCGACGCGCGTCGAGTCCAGCGCTTCGTCGGCGCCGAACTCGCGGGCCCGCGCGACGCGCGCCTCGGCGATGTCGACGGCGATGATCCGCGCGCCCATCGCGCGCGCGAACTGCACGGCAGCGAGGCCGACCGGGCCGAGACCGAAGATCGCGATCGTGTCGCGCGCGCTCAGCGCCAAGCGCACCAGCGCGCCGAAGGCGGTGCCCGTCCCGCAGGAAATCGCCGCGCCGGTCGCATAGCTCAGCTCGGCCGGCAGATGCACCAGCGTCGCCGCCGGCACCTTCATGTAGTCGGCATGTCCGCCGTGACCGGTGACGCCGTACACGACGGGACCTTCCTCGCACATCTGCGACCAGCCCGTGCGACAGGCATCGCAGACGCGACAGCCGTAGTAGTGATGGACCATCACGCGATCGCCGATCTTGAACGCGCGCGGATCCACGCTGGAGCCGAGCGCGGCGACGACGCCGCAGGGCTCGTGCCCCGCGATGAGGCCCTTGGCGAGATCGGGTCCGAGCTTCGAAGGATCGAGGCCGATCGCCGCGAACGCGGCGCCCGGCGGCGGCCGATAGAATTTCAGATCGCTGCCGCACATGCCCGAGGCTTTCATCTCGAGCACGACGTCCTCGGGACCCGGCGTCGGATCGGGAAACTGCCGGATTTCGAGCCGGCTGTTGCCGGTGAACACCACTCCACGCATGCACCACCTCCGTCTCGAGTGCGGCCGGCGTATGCGATCCGGCACGCGCCGATTGTCATTCCGATGAGGCCTCGCTGAAGAACGCGGCGCCGCGCGCCGCCGAGAGCCTGGACCACGCGCCGAATCATCGGCCGCAGCCGCGTCGCTGTCCACCGCCGATCGGCCGTGCACGGGCCGGCGCGCTCGCAGGGACTTTGCGCCGATGCGCGAGACCCGCCACGGCGTCCAGCGGGAAGTAGAGAGACGCTGTGGAGATCCCAAATTGATTCGAAGGGAAACGCTCCGTACAGTGCCGTCAATTGCGGAGTTCGACTCATGACCGATCACACGACCGCCGTCTGGCAGCCCTCGTCCGCGCAGCTCGAGCATTCCGGCGTCGCGCGACTCATTCGTCATCTCGGCCTGCGCGACTACGACGCGCTGCTGGCGCACGCGCTCGCCGCGCCCGAAGCCTACTGGCGCGGCGTCGCCGAATACTGCGAGTTCGTCTGGGATCGGCCATCCACCGCCTACGTCGATCTCGGCGCGGGTCGCGAGTTTCCGCGCTGGTTTCCCGGCGGCCGCTTGAACTGGGTGAAGTCGGTGCTCGCCTGGGCGGATCGCGCCGGCGGCGCGACGCGGCCGGCCATCGTCGAAGAGCACGAGGACGGCCGCGTCGACACCGTCGACTACGCGAGCTTGCGCACACGCGTGCAGACTTTGGCCGCCGGCCTCAGAGAGGCCGGCGTCGCGCCCGGCGATCGCGTCGGCCTGCTGATGGAGAACGGGATCACGGCGACGGTCTCGCTGCTCGCGGTCGTCGCGATCGGTGCGGTGGTGGTGCCGCTCTTCAGCGGCTTCGGCGCCGAGGCCGTGGTCGCGCGGCTGTCCGCGGCCGAAGCGAGGCTGCTGATCGCCTCGCCTTCGTTCCAGCGCCGCGGCCGCGCGGTCGATCTCGAAAGCGTGGTGCGCGCGGCGTGGCCGCAGTTGCCGCAGCTCGAACGCGTGATCTGGCGTTCGGCGCCCACCGCCGCGAGGCCGCCCGAGCGCGAAGGGCTGCTCGCGGATCTGCTGCAGCCGGCGCGCGCGGCGACCGGCGCCCTGCCCTCGTGCTCACCCGACGAGCCTTTCATGCTGATCTACACCTCGGGCACGACGGGCAAGCCCAAGGGCATCGTGCACACGCACGGCGGCTTTCCGCTGAAGATCGCGCACGACGCGCTCGTACACTTCGACGTCGCGCCGGGCGACGTCTTCTGCTGGCCCGCCGACATGGGCTGGATCGCCGGCTCCCTGGTGCTGTGCTCGGCGCTGCTGCGCGGCGCGACGCTAGTCTGCTACAGCGGCGGACCGGACTATCCGGACTGGTCGCGGATGTCGCGGCTGATCGAGCGCCATCGCGTCACGCATTTCGGCTCGGCGCCGACCCTGATCCGCGGCATGGCGAGCCACGCGCGCGAGTCGCTGCAGGGCGACGTGTCCAGCCTGAAGCTGCTCGTGACGGGCGGCGAAGGCATCGATCCCGAACACTTCACGTGGTTCCAGCAGCACTTCGGCCGCGGCGTGTGCCCGCTGATCAACTACACCGGCGGCACCGAGGCCTCCGGCGCGCTGCTCGCCTCGGTCGTCGTGCGTGCGATCGTGCCGAGCGGCTTCAACAGCTCGTCGCCCGGCGTCGCCGTCGACGTCGTCGGCGGCGACGGGCGCTCGCTGATCGACGAGGTCGGCGAGCTCGCGGTGCGCGAGCCCTTCCTCGGCATGACGCGCTCCTTCTGGCGCGACGATGAGCGCTATCTCGAGGCTTACTGGCGCAGCCTGCCCGGAATCTGGGTGCACGGCGATCTCGCGCTGCGCCGGCACGACGGCCAGTTCTTCATGCGCGGCCGCTCCGACGATACCCTGAAGATCGCCGGCAAGCGCCTCGGCCCGGCCGAGGTCGAGGAAATCGTGCTTCGCCTGCCGGGCGTCAGCGAAGCGGCCGCGATCGGGGTCGCCGACGCCGAGCGCGGCGAGCGCCTCGTCGTATTCGTCGTGCCCGATCCGGCGGGCGCGCAAACGCCCGCGGACATCGCGCGCCGCGTGACGGAGCAAATCGACACGCAGCTCGGACGGCCGTTTCGCCCCTCGGCCGTCCACTGCGTGGGACAGCTACCGAAGACGCGCAGCTCGAAGACCATGCGACGCGTGATCCGCAATCTGTACTGCGGCACACCGCCCGGCGATCTGTCCTCGCTGGACAATCCGGCCGCGCTCGACGAGATTCGCGCCGCGGCCGGCGAGCGGCGCTGAGCGACGCGCGCCCCTTTCCGACCACGAAGGCAGACCATTCCGATGCGCTACGAAGACTTCCAGCACCTCCGTTTCGATCGCCATGCCGACGGCGTCCTGCTCGTGACGCTGAACCGGCCCGAGGTGATGAACGCCACCAACGCCCGGCTGCACTGGGAGCTGACGAAAGTGTAGGGCGTCATCCACGACGATCCGAGGACCAAGGTCGCGGTCGTCACCGGCGCCGGCGATCGCGCGTTCTCCGCGGGCGGCGATCTGTCCTGGGTCGAGCAGATGGTCGGCAACCCGGAGGTCGTGAACATCGTCAAGCAGGAGGCGGCGGACATCGTCTACAACATGCTCGCCTGCGACAGGCCGATCGCCTCCGCGAGCAACGGCACGGCGGTCGGCGCGGGCCTCGCCGTCGCGCTGATCGCCGACGTCAGCATCATCGCCGAAGAAGCGCGCATCACCGACGGCCACACGCGCCTCGGCGTCGCCGCCGGCGATCACGCCGCGATCGTGTGGCCGCTGCTGTGCGGGGTCGCGAAGGCGAAGTACTGCCTGATGACCGCCGACTTCATCGACGGCCGCGAGGCCGAGCGCATCGGCCTCGTGACCTTCTGCGTGCCGCGCGCGCATCTGCTCGACAGGGCGCTGGCGGTCGCCGCCTCGCTCGCCCGCGGCAGCCAGACCGCAATCCGCGCGACCAAGCAGTCAATGAACAACTGGATGCGCATGGCAGGCCCGATCTTCGATCACTCGCTCGCCGAGGAAATGCTGTGCTTGCTCGGGCCGGACGCACGCGAGGGGCTGGAGTCCGTGCGCAACAAGCGAGCGCCGGAGTTTCCGTCGGCGCGGTTGCCGGAATAATCCGAGCTGACGCTGCAGAACGGTCCGTAGGTTGTCGTGAAAGAGACGTCGCGGTCTTCGTAGCCCGGGTGGAGCGCGCAGCGCGCAACCCGGGAGCGGGTGCTTTGGCTGAATGAAGATCCCGGGTTCCGCTACGCTGCACCCGGGCTACGAAGATCGATCTCCCGTAGCCCGGACGGAGCGTAGCGGAATCCGGGATCGGCGCCTCCGCAGCCCGCCCGCGCGGTGTGATCGCTCGGCAAATAGAGAGAGGCGATGATCTTGCCGTCGACGGCGATCACCGCCGCCCCTCACGCTTGCAAGCATCGACGTCTTTCGCACGAAACTTGGCTTCAGGCAGCAATGTCAGATTTACCGGCATGGCTGCGCTCCGCCGATCATTCCAGCATGGTTGCACGCCAAGATTACGAGCCGGACATTGCGTGACTTCCCCGCGCCTCCCTTGCGTGCAGGAAGGCATTTCCCTACCCTCGGTGGAGGTGGCCTATGGTCACCATGACCGGGCGTGAGCCCGCCTGTCGGGCCGTCCGCCGTCCTCGTCTCATTCAGCGGAAGGACGATCCAGCCATGTCCAGCGAGCGCATTCATCGCATCCGCAATCTCGCACTCGTCGGTGCGGCAGGCGCCGGCAAGACGAGCCTGGCCGAACGACTGCTGCTGCAGATGAAGGTCATCACCAGCGCAGGCAGCATCGAACGCGGCAACACCGTGTGCGATTTCGATCCGCTCGAGAAGGAGTTCGGTCACTCGCTCGAGGTCGCGCTGTGCCACGGCGAACAGGGCGGACACCTCTTCAACGTGCTCGATACGCCCGGTTACGCCGACTTCCTCGGGCGCACGCTCGCCGTCCTGCCGGCAGTCGAAACCGCCGTGCTGGTGATCAATGCAGGCAACGGCGTCGAGCGGATGAGCGAGCGGCTGTTCAGCGCCGTGCGCGAGCGTGGACTCGACTGTTTCATCGTAATCAACAAAATCGACGCCGCAGGCGTCGATTGCGCGGCGCTGCTAGCAGAAATCCAGCGCCGGCTCGGCAAGGAGTGCCTGCCGATCAACCTGCCCGCTGCCCGGGCCACGCGCATGCGCGACTGCTATTTCGAACCGGTGGCGGGCGAATGCGATTTCGGGGCGGTGACCACCGCCCACGATGCCCTCGTCGATCAGGTCATCGAGCTCGACGAGGCGCTGACGGCCCGCTATCTCGAACAGGGTGAGTCGCTGAGTCCGGCACAGATGCATGCGCCCTTCGAGCAGGCCCTGCGCGACGGCCACGTCGTGCCGGTCTGCTTCACCTCGGCCCGCACCGGCGTCGGCATCGAGGAATTGTTGCGGGTACTCGGCGAACTGGCACCTGATCCGACCGAAGGCAACCCACCGCTGTTCTTGAAGGGCGCGGGCAGCCAGGCCCGGCCGATCACCGTGAGCATGGACGCCGACCGGCACGCCGTCGCGCACGTGTTCAAGATAGCGATCGATCCTTACGTCGGCCGGATCGCCGCCGTCCGCGTGCACCAGGGCAGGCTGCGCGTCGGGCAGTCCCTGTTCGCCGGCGATGCGCGCAAGGCATTCAAGCTCGGCCACCTGTTGTCGGTGCAGGGCAGGCAACAGCGTGAAATCGACGAAGCCGGCCCGGGTGACCTCGTCGCCATCAGCAAGATCGACGAGCTTGACTACGATACGGTGATCCACGACTCGCACGACGAAGACGATCATCATCTGAAGCCGATCGCACTGCCACCGGCGCTGCACGGGCTCGCCTTGAAGGCCAGCAAGCACGGCGAGGAACAGAAGCTCTCCGATGCCTTGCACAAGCTTGCTGCCGAGGATCCGAGCCTGCACATCGAACATCGCGCCGCGCTGAACGAAACGGTGCTGCTGGGGCTGGGAGAGCTGCATCTGAAAGTGGCGCTGCGCAAGATCAGGGATCGCGCCGGCATCGACATCGAGACGCATGTGCCGTCGGTCGCCTATCGCGAGACGATCACGGCGGATGCCGAGGGGCATGCCCGGCACAAGAAGCAGACGGGCGGCGCCGGTCAGTTCGGCGAGGTGCATCTGCGGATCACCCCTCTCGCGCGCGGTGCCGGCTTCGAATTCGTCGACGAAGTGGTGGGTGGAGCGATTCCGGGGCAGTTCCTGCCGGCGGTCGAGAAAGGCGTGCGTGAGGTGCTGCACACCGGCGTCATCGCCGGCTATCCGGTGCACGACGTCCGCGTCAGCGTATTCGACGGCAAGCATCACCCCGTCGACTCGAAGGAAGTCGCCTTTGTCACGGCCGGCCGGAAGGCGATGCTCGCGGCCGTGGACAAGGCCAGGCCGGTGGTCCTGGAGCCGATCGTGCGGCTCGACATCGATGTCGGCGCCGTCTTCGTCGGCGACATCACCGGCGAATTGACCGCTCGACGCGGCCTGGTCACCGGCACCGGCAGCGGCGAGGCCGGCCGCACCCTGATCGCGGCATTGCTGCCGCTCGCCGAGCTACCGGCGTTCCAGTTGCGGCTGAAATCCCTCAGCGGCGGCGATGGCAGCTTCAACATGGAGCTCAGCCACTACGATGCGGTACCGCCGGCGGTGCAGAAGGAGTTGGTCGGGAAGTACCGCCGCAAGGAAGAGGAAAGTTGAAGGACGTCGCGATCGGCGTAAGCCCGGGTGGAGCGCGCAGCGCGCAAGCCGAGTTGCAAGTGAGCTTCGCCGACGCGCGGGATCCCGGGTTGCGCTTCGCTCCACCCGGGCTACGAAACCGTGACGACGGGCAGCCGCCCTATTCGTAATCCGCCGGCGGCGGGCAGGTGCAGATCAGGTGCTTGTCGCCGTAGACGTTGTCGATGCGCGCGACCGGCGGCCAGTACTTGTCCTCGCGCAGTTCCTCGACCGGAAAGAAGGCTTGCGCCCGCGTGTAAGGGCGCGACCAGTCCTCGGCGATCAGCAGCCGATGCGTGTGCGGCGCGTGCTTCAGCAGGTTGTCCTCGCGATCGGCGCGGCCCTGCGCGATGTCCTCGATCTCGGCGCGGATCCGGATCATCGCGTCGCAGAAGCGATCGAGCTCGCGCAGGTTCTCGCTCTCGGTCGGCTCGATCATCAGCGTGTCGGCGACCGGGAAGGACATCGTCGGCGCGTGGAAGCCGTAGTCGACGAGACGCTTGGCGACGTCGTCGACGGTGATCCCCGTCGCGGCCTTGAGCGGGCGCAGATCGATGATGCATTCGTGCGCGACGTAGCCGTTCTTGCCGGTGTAGAGCACGGGATAGTGCGGCGACAGCCGATGCGCGACGTAGTTCGCGGCGAGGATCGCGACCAGCGTCGCGCGCCGCAGGCCATAGGCGCCCATCATCGCGATATAGGCCCAGGAGATCGTCAGGATGCTCGCCGAGCCCCACGGCGCCGCCGACACCGCGCCGATGGTACCGGCCGCGCCCGCGGCCGGATTGACGCCGCCGACCACCGGGTGATCGGGCAGGAAGGGCGCGAGATGCGCCTTGACGCCGATCGGGCCCATGCCCGGACCGCCGCCGCCGTGCGGGATCGCGAAGGTCTTGTGCAGATTGATGTGCATGACGTCCGCGCCGATCTCGGCCGGCCGGCAGATCCCGACCAGCGCGTTGAAGTTCGCGCCGTCGAGATACACCTGGCCGCCGTGCGCATGCACGATCTCGCAGATCTCGCGCACGCGCTCTTCGAACACGCCGTGCGTCGAAGGAAAGGTCAGCATCAGCGCAGCGAGGGCCGGCGCGTGCAGCGCGGCCTTGGCGGTGAGATCCTCGACGTCGACGTTGCCGGCCTCGTCGCAGGCGACGACGACCACGCGCAAACCGGCCATCGCCGCGCTCGCCGGATTGGTGCCGTGCGCGGAGGCGGGGATCAGGCACACGTCGCGTCCCGCTTCGCCGCGCACGGCGTGATACTTGCGGATCACGAGCAAGCCGGCGTACTCGCCCTGCGAGCCCGCGTTCGGCTGCAGCGAGAAGGCGTCGAAGCCCGTCAGATCGAGCAGCATGCCGGTCAGCTCTTCGAAGAGCTGCTGGTAGCCCTGCGCCTGATCGAGCGGCACGAAGGGATGGAGATCGGCGAACTCGCGATATGACAGCGCCTGCAGCTCGACCGCCGCGTTCAGCTTCATCGTGCAGGAACCGAGCGGGATCATCGCGCGATCGAGCGCGATGTCGCGGCGCGCGAGCCGCCGCATGTAGCGCATCATCTCGGTCTCGGAGTGGAAGCGCTCGAACACCGGGTGGGTCAGGATCGCGCTCGTGCGCAGCAGCGCCTGCGGCAGGCAGTCGTCGAGGGTATCGTCCTGATCGCGGAAATCGAACTCGCCGTCCGCGTCGCGCGCGAACACGCGCCACAGCGCACGCACGACCTCGCGATCGATGGTTTCGTCGACGCTGAGGCCGAGATGATCGGCGTCGACGACGCGCAGATTGATGCCGGCCTCGCGCGCCCTTGCGGCGTAATGGCGCGCGCGATTCGGCACGCGCAGCGTCAGGGTATCGAAGTAGGCGGTGGTCAGCACCTCGAGGCCGAGGCGGCGCAGGCCGGCGTCGATGAGCTGCGCATAGCGATGGACGCGGCCCGCGATCACCGCGAGCCCCTTCGGCCCGTGGTAGACGGCGTAGAAGCCCGCGATCACGGCGAGCAGCACCTGCGCGGTGCAGATGTTGCTCGTCGCCTTCTCGCGCCGGATGTGCTGCTCGCGCGTC
>DAOKZI010000046.1:0-26919 GCA_035325705.1 Gammaproteobacteria bacterium | reverse complement strand
CCCTACCCCGCGACAGCGCTTGACCTTGGGGAGGAGTCCATATACGGGCTACAAGCCTCGTAGGTTGGGCTGACGAAGGAAGCCCAACGTTCGGCGCTCGACGTGGGCTTCCTTCGTCAGCTCAACGATCATGGCGCCCGCGTCATCCGCCATCATGAAACAGGCGTGGTGAGCCCCCTCCGGCAGCGCCGATTTGCCACCGAGAACACCGAGGGGGATGAGAATGGGCCGTGCCGACGGGATGGCCGTGCAGGATTCGGCGCAGCGCCAAGACAGGCGGCGCCCGGCCACGGAACACGGAGGGGGAAGGTTTATTCGGAGTATTCGTAGCCCGGATGAGCGTAGCGAATCCGGGGTCGAGCAGTCAGGAACCTCGAGGTCACGGCAGACGCTGATCCCGGATTCGCTACGCTCATCCGGGCTACAAGAATCATTGCCCCTGTGTTCAGAACCTTCCAACCGAGCACAGAGCCGAGGCGGGCACGGCCCATTCTCATCCCCCTCTGTGTTCTCGGTGTTCTCGGTGTTCTCGGTGGCCATTCACCGCGATTCCGAAGCGAGCGAGCGCGATAGAGGCTCACTGCGCTGCGGGGCTCGTGTAGCGGCGGTGGACTTTCTCGATGTCGGCGAGGCATTCGGGGCTCAGTTCCAGAGCGAAGCTGCGTGACAGCTCCTCGAGCTGCGCGATGCTCGTCGCGCCGAGGATCGTCGCGGCGACGAAGAAGCGGCTGCGCACGAAGGCGAGCGCGAGGGCGCTAGGCGTGAGGCCGTGGCGATCGGCGACGGCGCAGTAGGCCTCGGCGGCGGCGATCGCCTCGGGACGTTTGTAGCGCTCGCCGAAGTTCGGAAATTTCACGAGCCGCGCCGCGGCCGGCTGGGCGCCGCCCCGATACTTTCCCGACAAGAGGCCCATCGCGAGCGGCGAATAGGCGAGCAGCGGGAGGTCGAGGCGGTAGCTCGCCTCGGCGAGATCGCCGTCGAAAGTGCGGCTGACGAGGTTGTAGCCGTTCTGCACCGATACCGGTCCGGGCAGTCCATGCGCCTGGGCGAGCCGCGAGAACTCGCAGAGCCCGAAGGCCGTCTCGTTCGACAAGCCGTAGGCGCGAATCTTCCCGGCTTCGATCGCCGCGGCCAGCGCCCGGATTTGCTCGAGGATGGGCGTCGCTTCCTTCTCCTTGCGCACGTCGAACTGCCAAGTGCCGAACATCGGCACGTTGCGCTCGGGCCAGTGGATCTGGAACAGGTCGATGTAGTCGGTCTGCAAGCGTTTGAGGCTGTCCTCGATCGCCCAGGGGATGGTGCGCGCGTTCACGTGCGTCTCGCCGTCGCGGATCCAGTCGCGCCGGCCGGGGCCGGCGATCTTCGAGGCCAGCACGAACTCGCCGCGGCGGCCGCGGTGGCGGGCGATCCAGCGGCCGATGTAAGTCTCCGTCCGGCCCTGCGTCTCGCGGCCGGGCGGCACGGGATACATCTCGGCGGTGTCGATGAAGTCGATGCCGCGATCGAGGGCCCAGTCGATCTGCGCATGCGCTTCGGCCTCGGTGTTCTGCTCGCCCCAGGTCATGGTGCCGAGACAGATGTCCGGCACCTCGAGAATTCCGCCCAGTCGCCGCCGCTTCATGCTTCACCTCGCGCATGGTTCCCGACGCAGTGTACCGAAGGGGGCTGCCGGCGACAGCCGAAGGCCAGGCACGATCGCGTACACTCGCGGCGCATCCGTCACCTGCGCGGGAGGACCTCATGCGCTTCGGCCTGCTCTATAGCTTCATCACGCCGGCGGACGGCAGCGTCTCGCATCAGGCGACCTTCCGCGAAATGGACACGCTGCTGCCGCTCGCGGAGTCGCTGGGCTT
Organism: Gammaproteobacteria bacterium; assembly: GCA_035325705.1. Classification (GTDB taxonomy): domain Bacteria; phylum Pseudomonadota; class Gammaproteobacteria. The sequence goes on along the minus strand of DAOKZI010000046.1, from coordinate 25,066 downwards.
CGATTCCTTCCAGACCACCGAGCATCACTTCCAGCACAACGGCTGGGCGCCGAGTCCGCTCGTCGTGCTCGCGCATGCGAGCGGCCTCACGCGCCGCCTGCGGCTGGTGACGAACGTGCTGCTGCTGCCGCTCTACGATCCGCTGCGGCTGGTCGAGGACGTCGCGACGCTCGACAACCTGTCGAACGGCAGGCTGACCTTGGGCGTGTCGCCGGGCTACGTGTCCGAGGAGCTGTCGGCCTTCGGCATTCCCTATGCCGAACGCTTCGCGCGCAGCGAGGAAATTCTCGACATCCTCGAGGCCGCGTGGCGCGACGAAGCGCTCGAGCACGAGGGCCGCTACTACCGCATTCCGCGCCGCCGCATCGTGCCGCGCCCGGTGCAGGCCGCGATCCCGATCTGGTACGGCGTGTCGGGGCCGAAGCTGCTGAGCCGCGCGGCGCGGCGGCGCTGTCCGGTGACCGCCTCGCCGCGCCACACCAACGCCGAGCTGAAGGAACACTATGCGCGCTACGATGCGGCCGCCGCGGCGGTCGGCTACGCGACGCGCGAGCGGCCGATCATCCGCGAGCTGTTCGTCGCGCCGACGAACGAAGAAGCCGAACGCTTGGCCGGGCCCGCGATCGTCGAGCTGTTCGGGCTCTACAGCCGGAAGTCCGTCGAAGGCGAGCGGCAGCTCCGCAACGACCGCGGCGAGCTCGTGACCACGGGCGAGATGCTGGATTTCCGCAGCTTCGCCTCGCGCTACGTGGTCGGCGATCCCGCGCGGGTGCAGGCCGAGCTGGAAGTGCTGATCCAGGCGCTGGCGCCGACCGAAATCATCTGCCGCATGCAGCTCCCGGGGGTGCCGACAGCCGCGCTCGAGCGCTCGATACGCCTGTTCGGCGAGCAGGTGATCCCGGCGCTGCGGGGAGCTTGACGCGGGCCATGCAATGACCCGCACGCGCCTCGAGTGCGCAAGCACTCGAGGCGCGGAGGCGAGCCGCCCGGGGCAACAAAAGGGCTCGCCGGCTTTGAACGAGCCCAGGATAGACTCGTCCAACGCGTTCTTGGAGATCTTCCAACGCGGCGCTCAGCGCCCCTGCTTGCGGCGTTCGCCGCCGCCGTCCGCTCGCAGCGTCGTGACCTTGGCGCCGCGCGGACGCGGCTCGTCGTCATCGTCGCCCGCCGGCTCTTCGTCCGCCGCCGCTTCGCTCGCCGCCGGCGTCTCGGGCGCGCTGCCGTCGACGATCAGATCCATCTCGCCGCTGCCCGCCTCCTCGCTCGCGGGCTCATCGCCGTGGGCCAGCTCCTCGCTCGCCGCGGCCGCCGGCTCGCCACCGCTCGGCGCGCGCCGCCGCGAGGACGCGCGTTTCGGCAGGTTCAGCGAGCTGACGTCGTAGACCTTGTCGCCGTACAGCCCGGTGTCGATGCGATCGCGCGCGATGTCCGCGATCAGCAGCGCGTCGATCTGCTTCTTCTCGTCGGCATAGCCGTAGACCAGCGCGAGATCGCACAGCGTATTGATCACGCGCGGGATGCCGCCGCTGTTGCTGTGGATCAGACGCAGCGCGTTCTTGTGGAACAGGTTCGGATTGCCGCCGGCGGCGGTCAGGCGATGGCGCACGTAGGCGGCCGTCTCCTCCGGCTCCAGCGGCTCGAGGCGATAGGCGACGCTGATCCGCTGCGCGAGCTGGCGCAGATCGTGGCGCTTCAGCGTGTCGTGCAGCTCGGGCTGCCCGACGACCAGCATCTGCAGCACCATGTGATCGTCGGAGTTCACGTTGGTCAGCAGCCGCAGCTCCTCCAGCGTCTCCACGTCGAGGTTCTGCGCCTCGTCGACGATCAGCAGCGTGTGCCGGCCCTTCGCGTATTCGCCGCACAGGAACTCGACGAAGTCGTGATAGAGCTCGACCTTGTCCTTGTCGCGGAACGGCAGGCCGAAGGCGAGCGCGACCCACTGCATCAGATTGCCGAAGCCGCGATGCGTATTGGAGATCAGACCGACCGTGACGGTATCGCCGAGCTCGTTGATGAGCTGGCGCACCAGCGTGGTCTTGCCGGAGCCGACCTCGCCGGTGACGACGGACAGCGCGAGGCGGCTCTGCACCGCGTATTGGAGGGCCGCGAGCGCGAGCTGATGCTTGCGGCTGCGATAAAGAAAAGCCGGGTCCGGCAGAAGGCTGAAAGGCTTGGTCTTGAAACCGTAGAACGCTTCGTACATGGCGGTTTCCTGCAGCGGGCTGTCGTTATGGCGGCAGCCTACCGCGAAATCCGCGATGCAGCACGATTTCGGAGCGGGCGGCCGTCACAGCTTGCCCTGCGCTCGCGCGGCCGTCACGCGAAAATTTCGGGACCTGTGCCGGCCGGCGCTCACACCCGCTTCTTCAGCGTCTCCGTCAGCCGCGCGAGCGCCGGGCTGATGTCGTCGGGCGCGAGATGCACGTTGAGCAGGCACAGCGCGTCCGCGCGCAGCGCGGCGACGAGCGCGGTCTCGAGCTCGCCTTCGGTATGCACCTCGAAGCCCTGACCGCCGCCGTAGACCTCGGGCAGCAGGTGGTAGCGCCAGTCGTGGATGTCGTTGAACGGGCCTTCCTGCAAGAAGCGCTCGGTGGTGTAGCCGCGGTTGTTCATCACAATGACGATCGGGTTGAAGCCGAGGCGCACGGCCGTCGACAGCTCCTGGCCGGTCATCTGGAAGGCACCGTCGCCGACGATGACGAGCGGCCGCAGCCGGCGGTTCGCGACCTGCACGCCGACCGCGGCCGGACAGGCGAAGCCCATCGAGGTGTAGTAGGCCGGGCTCAGGAACTCGGTGTCGCGGTGGATCACGAGATCCGAGGCGCCGAACAGCGAGTCGCCGACGTCGGATACGACGACGACGCCGTCTTCGAGCAGCTCGTCGAGGCGCGCGAACAGGCGCGCATTGGTGATGCGCGCGGCCGGCTTCGGCCGGTACGGCGAGGGCGCCTCGTGCGCCATGCGCGGCAGCCGCCGCGCCTTCACCTTGATCGGCGCCGCGAGCAGACCGTCGATGAAATCCGGGAAGCGCACGCCGTGGTAGTGGTGGTGGCGGATGCGCAGATCCTCGCTGCTCGCGAAGACCCAGCGCCGGGGATCGAGGCGCGCGGTGTAGATGCCGAGATCGATGTCGGTCAGCATCGCGCCGAGCATGATCAGGCAGTCCGAGGATTCGACGTAGCGGCGCACCGCGGCGCGCCCCATCGCGCCTTCATAGATCCCGAGGTACAGCGGATGGCGCTCGCTGACGACGGACTTGCTGAGCAAGGTCGCGCAGATCGGGATGCGGTGGCGCTCGGCGAAGGCGACGAGCTGACGGCGCAGGCCGAAGCGATGGACTTCGACGCCGGCGTAGATCACGGGCTGCTTCGCCGCCGCGACCATCGCGCTCGCCTCGGCCAGCGCCTCTTCGAGCGCGGCGGCGTCGCTGCGGTGCTGCAGCGTGCGCCGCAGATGCGGATGCGCGGGCCGTACGTCGACGCGATCGCGCGGCAGCTCGAGATACACCGGCCGCTTCATCGTCATCGCGAGATCGAGGCAGCGGTCGATGTCGCGGAAGGCCGTGTGCGGATCTTCCAACGAGGCGGCGGCGACGGTGATCTTCTCGAACACCTCGCGCTGCGTGGAGAATGCGCCGACGCGATGGTGCAGCAGCGGATCGCCGGCACGCTCGTCGACGCCCGGCGCGCCGCTGATGACGATGACGGGCGACTTCTCCGCATAGGCGCCCGCGACGGCGTTGACGAGGCTCAAGCCGCCGACGCTGTAGGTCACACACACCGCGCCGATGCCGCGCAGGCGCGCGTAGGCGTCGGCCGCGTAGCCGGCATTGAGCTCGTTGGTGGTGCCGATGATCCGGATCGGGCTGTTCTCGAGCAGGCCGTAGAAGCCGAGCACGAAATCGCCCGGGATGCCGAAGATGTCCTCCAGTCCCAGTGCCTGCAGGCGCTGGATCAGATATTCGCCTATCGTCGGCTGCCGCTGCGCGCGTTTGCGCGCAGCGGGGGCTCGTGTGCGTCGGGGCTCGTTCATCAGCTTGCCTCGCATGGACGTCGAAAGCGGATCAGCCGCGCGCGCGGCCGGTGCGGCGCGGTCGCCGACGTGAGCCGTCGGTGCCGCCGCCGTTGAGCTGCGCCAGGGGCAGCTCGGTGGTGCGCTTGACGAGCCGGGCGGACAGGCTCGAGCGCGTCTCCTTGATGCCGGGCAGGCGGTGGAGCTTGTCCGTCATGAAGCGCTCGAAGGCGGCGACGTCGGGCACGGCGACGCGCACGAGGTAGTCCGCCTCGCCGAGCATCAGATGCGCTTCGAGCACCTCGGGCATCAGGCACAGCGCCTGGTCGATGCGCCGGAACAGATCGGCGTCGTGCTTCTCGACCTTGATGTGGACGAACAGGGTCGTGCCGAGGCCGACCGCCGCGGGATCGAGCAAGGTCACGGTACGCTCGATCACGCCCAGCTCGCGCAGGCGGCCGATCCGGCGCCAGCACGGCGTCTTCGACAGGCCGATGCGCTCGGCCAGCGCTTCCACCGACTGCGCGCCGTCGCGCTGCAGCTCGGCGAGCAGCTTCACGTCGTAGCGATCCAGCGTTTCCATGGCGCGTCCTCCGCAGCGGTCGGGCTCAGGCTAACCCGCATCGATGAGAACATTTGGACTCATCGGCGCGCAATCCCATGGAACGAATGGAACGAAATCGCGCGCGGCAGCGCCGATACTGTGCGCGTCCCGACAATCACGACGGTGCGCCGCGATCCGGCGGCCGTCTCCGCAGGTCGACCGCCGCGCGACGGGCGCGGCGGCGCGCGGCGCGGTCGATCGACCCGCCGCGTGCGGCCTGCCGCCGCGCCGCGCGGCCCTCGCGTCGCGGCCTTGCTAGACTTTCCGGTATTCCGTGCCGGACATGCGCGATGTTCGATTCTTCCCGCGCCTTGAAGCTTGGCTTCGAGGAATTCGCCAAAGCGCCCGACAGCGTCGTCGACGGCGCGCTGCTGGTCTCGCGCGTCGTCGAGCCTGCCACCGACGCGCCGTGGTGCCGCCAGGAGCTCGAGCGTCTCGCGCGGCGCATCGGCCAAGGGCAAGAGGCAGCCGCGCTGCTCGAGGGCCTGCGCACCGAGGGCTTTGCCGGCGCCGAGCGCTACTACGAGGAAGAGAACAGCGCGCTCGACACGGTGCTGCGCCGGCGCAGCGGCATCCCGATCTCGCTCGCGGTGGTCGTGATCGGCATCGGCGAGCAGCTCGGCATCGAGACCCTCGGCATCAATTTTCCGGGCCACTTCCTGGTGTCGATCGGCGGCCGCCTCGCCGATCCCTACACGCTGCGCGTGCTGGACGAGCGCGAACAACGCGCGCGCGTCGCAGCCAGCGGCCTGCCGGCGGCGCAGGCCTTGAAGGTGGCGAGCCCGGCCGAGATCGTACTTCGCATGCTGAACAACCTGCGCGGCATCGCGCAGGGCCGCGATGACTTCGAGCGCGCGCTCGAGTTGACCGACTACCAGCTCGCGCTCGCGCCGCGCCTGCTCGAGCTGCGTCTCGCCCGCGCCGATCTCTGGCAGGCGATCGGTGCCCCCGAGCGCGGCCGCGCGGATCTCGAAACCGCGCTGAGCCTCTCCCCGCCGGCCGAGCTCGCCGCGCGGATCCGCGAACGCCTGCAGGGGCTGGACGTGACGCCGCCGACTTTGCATTGAGCGATGCAGATGTCGTAGCCCGGGTGCAGCGTAGCGAAACCCGGGATCCTGCGCGGACCGATGCGCCGTGATCCCGGGTTGAGAAAGGCCGGTGCCGATCGAGGAGCGGCGGTGTCGTAGCCGGGATGAGCGCAGCGCATCCGGGGTTCGGCGATTATCGCGCGCAGGCGCCAGCCCGATCCCGGGTTCCGCTACGCTGCACCCGGGCTACGAAGCTACGCATCGAAGTCACGCGATCAGCTTCGCATACTCGTCCAGCACCGCCAGCACCTCGTCGCGGCCCTTGGACGGCAGCGGCAGGATGCAGCGCGCGGCGCCGCGGTCGCGATCCTGCTTCACTTCGTCGGCGGTGATCGCGCCCAAGTGGAACATGCCGAGGCTGATGCTCGCGGGATCGCGGCCGAGCTCGCGGCAGGCGCTCGCGATCATCGCGAGGCCTTCCTCGACGCTGTAGCGGCCCGTGATCGGCATCCAGCCGTCGCAGAACTCGGCGACGTGGCGAGCCGTGCCGGGCCCGATCGCGCCGCCGAGCACGATCGGCGGATGCGGCCGCTGCACGGGCTTGGGCCAGGCCCAGCTCTTCTCGAACTTGATGTACTCGCCTTCGAAGCTCGCCTCGTCCTGCGTCCACAGCGCCTTCATCAGCAGGACGTTTTCGCGCAGGATCGCGCGGCGCTTTTTGTAGTCGAGCCCGTGGTTGCGCATCTCCTCGACGTTCCAGCCGTAGCCGATGCCGAGCTCGAAGCGGCCGCTCGAAATCGTGTCCAGCGAGGCGACTTCCTTCGCGAGCCAGATCGGATCGCGCTGTGCCACCAGCGTGATCCCGGTGCACAGGCGGAGCTGCGTGGTCACCGCGGCGGCGGCCGCGAGAGCGACGAACTGATCGTGCGAGCGCCAGTAGATCTCCGGCAGCGGCGGCGCGTTCTTGCGGCCGCCCCAGGGCGTTTCGCGGCTCACCGGAATGTGACTGTGCTCGGGAAACCACAGCGATTCGAAGCCGCGCGCCTCGACTTCCCGTGCGAGCTCCACGGGCTGGATCGACTTGTCGGTCGGAAAGATCACCACGCCTATCTTCATGTCGACTCACCTCTCTCTTGCGGTGAGCCTACTGTAGCGACGCCGTCCCTCCCTCGAAAGCGGACGGCCGCGCCGCGCGCCGGCGTTCTCAGTAGTGCGGCGGGCGCTGTTCGTCGACCGGCGGCGCTTCTTCGCTGCGCAGGGCGTCGAGCCGATCCTGGGCCGCGGCGAGCCGCTGCTTCAAGGCTTCGATATCGCGCTGCTGGCGGTAGACGACATCGCCGAGCTCCTGCAGCGCCTGCTCGAGGTAGGCGATCTTCAGTTCGATGCGCTCGAGCGCCTCGTCCATGGCCCGGCGCTCACAGCGCGGCGGCGATCGCTTCGCCGAGCGCGCGCGTCGTGCCCGTGCCGCCGAGATCCGGCGTCAGCGGCGCGCGGTGGGGGCCCGCGCCGAGCACCTCGCGGATCGCGCGCAGGACATCGTCGTGCGCGGCGCGATGGCCGAGGAAATCGAGCATCAGCGCCGCCGACCAGATCTGGCCGATCGGGTTCGCGATGCCCTTGCCCGCGATGTCGGGCGCCGAGCCGTGGACGGGCTCGAACAGGCTCGGATGCCGGCGCGTGGGATCGAGATTCGCCGAGGGCGCGATGCCGATCGTGCCGGTGCAGGCCGGGCCGAGGTCGGAGAGGATGTCGCCGAAGAGATTGCTCGCGACGACGACGTCGAAGCGGTCGGGATGCTGGACGAAGTGCGCGCTCAGGATGTCGATGTGGTACTGCTCGACGGTCACGTCCGGGTATTCGCGCGCGATCGCCGCCACGCGCTCGTCCCAGAACGGCATGCTGATCGACAGCCCGTTCGATTTCGTCGCCGAGGTCAGCCGGCGCCGCGGCCGCGAGCGCGCGAGCTCGAAGGCATAGCGCAGCACGCGATCGACGCCGGTGCGCGTCATCACCGTTTCCTGCACGACGAGCTCGCGCTCGGTGCCGGCGAACATGCGCCCGCCCATGTTGCTGTACTCGCCCTCGGTGTTCTCGCGCACGACGTAGAAGTCGATGTCGCCGGGCCCGCGGCCCTTCAGCGGCGATTCCACACCGGGCAAAGACAGCACCGGGCGCAGGTTCACGTACTGATCGAACTCGCGGCGGAAAGTCAGGATCGAGCCCCAGACGGCGAGGTGATCGGGCACCTTCGCCGGCCAGCCGACCGCGCCGAAGAACAGGGCCGCGCAGCCCGCGAGCTGCGCCTGCCAGTCCTCTGGCAGCATGCGTCCGTGCGCGAGGTAGTAGTCGCAGCTCGCGAAGTCGAAGGGCACGAGCTCGAGCGCCAGCGCGTGACGGCGGGCGACGGCCTCGAGCACGCGCAGACCTTCGGGCATCACTTCGCGGCCGATGCCGTCGCCGGGAATGACGGCGATGCGGTGAGTCTTCTTCATGCCTTCGAGCATACTTCGAATCGATCTCGAAATTCTCGCCTCTTCGTAGCCCGGGTGCAGCGTAGCGGAACCCGGGATCTTGCGCGTACCGACATGCCCAATCCCGGGTTCCGCGCTGCGCGCTCCACCCGGGCTACGAAGATTGCCAAGATTGCGAAGACCGATCGGCACGAGCATTGCCGCTGCCGATCCCATCCTGAATAATCGGCTCATCACCGACACGTCAGGGGGAGCGCGCATGATCTTTGCCGAATACAGTCAATACGACGGCCTGGGCCTCGCCGAACTCGTCCGCCGCGGCGAAGTCACGCCGGCCGATCTCCTCGACAGCGCGATCGATGCCATCGAGCGTCTCAATCCCGACATCAACTGCGTCGTGCAGCAGTTGCGCGACCTGGCGCTGCGCGAGATCAAGGCCGGTTTGCCCTACGGCGCGTTCCGCGGCGTGCCTTTCCTGGTCAAGGAGTTCGGCATGCACTTCAAAGGCATGAGGACCTCCGCCGGCTCGCGCCTCGCCGAGGGCATCCGTTTCGACAGCGATACCGAGCTGATGCGCCGCTGCCGCGCGGCCGGGCTGGTCACCGTCGGCACCACGACCACGCCCGAGATGGCCTTCAACGCGAACAGCGAAGCGCTGGTCTACGGTCCGACGCGCAATCCCTGGCACCTCGGCCATTCGGTCGGCGGCTCTTCGGGCGGCGCCGGCGCCGCGGTCGGCTGCGGCATGGTGCCGATCGCGCATGCCAACGACGGCGGCGGCTCGATCCGCATACCGGCCGCGTGCAACGGCGTCGTCGGCATGAAGCCGACGCGCGGCCGCACGCCGACCGGTCCGGACGCGGGCATCTTCCTGTGGGGCATGGCGATCGAGTTCGCGGAGACGCGCTCGGTGCGCGATTCGGCGGCGCTGCTCGACGCGCTGGCCGGTCCGGACGACGGCTATTACTACGTCGCGCCGCCGCCGCGCCGCGGCTTCCTGACGGCGGCGATGACGCCGCCGGAGCGGCTGCGCATCGGCGTCATCGACCGGCTGCCCGGCGGCCGCGCAATCACGCGCGAGATCAGGGATCGCCTCGGCGACACCGTGAAGCTGCTCGAGAATCTCGGCCACGTCTGCGAGCCGGTGCGGCTCAACTACGACGCGGAGATCTTCAACGAATCCTCGATCCGCCTGTGGGCCGTCACGCTCGGCTACTTCATGGAGCAGTTCGCGCAGCAGACCGGCCGCAAGATCGGCCCGAAGACCTGCGAAGCGGTGACGCTCGAGGTCTACCGCTATGGCAAGAGCCTCACCGGCCTCCAGATGGAGGAAGCGATGGCCTGGCAGAACGCGGTGTCCCGCCAGGTCGGCGCAGTGATGCGCGACTGCGACGTACTGCTGACGCCGGGCATCGCGCGCGACGTCGCCAAGCTCGGCGAGCTCGATCAGAACGCGAAGGGCATGGACATGCAGGGCTGGTGGAGCCACATCATCCAGAACTACTCGGTGTTCACCCCGCTGTTCAACACGACCGGCCAGCCCGCCGTGATGCTGCCGCTGTGGCAAGCCAAGTCCGGCCTGCCGCTCGCGATGCAGTTCGTCGGCCGCCTCGGCGACGAGGAAACGCTCTACAGCCTCGCCGGCCAGCTCGAACAAGCCCAACCCTGGGCCAGCCGCCGGCCTCCTCACTACGCTTGAAGACTATTGGGCCACAGAGAACACCGAGAACACCGAGGAGGATCGGATTGGCGATAGCCACCGCGGCTCGCTGCCACTCGTGCACGACCGAATCGCGCAGACGCAACTCATCTTTCCCTCGGTGTTCTCGGTGTTCTCTGTGGCAAATCTTCATTAGAGATGCACGACCTCACGAGTAGTGGCGCGGCGTCACCCCCGCCGCGCCGCCAGGCGGCGATGCGTTTCATCATGGTGGCGGTGCTGATCGACATGATCGCGATCGGCATCATCGTGCCGGTGCTGCCGCTGCTGGTCGGAGAGTTCGTGGCCGATCCGGCCGATCACGCGCTGTGGTACGGCGTGCTCGTCTTCGCCTTCAGCATCGCGAACTTCCTCGGCGCGCCGCTGCTCGGCGCGCTGTCCGATCGCTACGGACGGCGGCGGGTGCTGCTGATCGGCTTCGGCGGTCTCGGTTTCAACTTCTTCGCGATCGCCTATGCGAGCGATCTCGCCTGGCTCATCGTCGTGCGCATGATCGGCGGTTTCCTGCAGTCGAACGTCGCGATCGCGAACGCCTACGTCGCCGACATCTCGAGCCCGGAGGAGCGCGCGAAGCGCTTCGGCCTGCTCGGCGCAATGTTCGGCATCGGCTTCGTCCTCGGTCCGGTGCTGGGTGGGATACTGGGCGACATCGATCTGCAGTTGCCTTTCCTCGTCGCCGGCGGCTTCGCGCTCGCCAATCTGATCTACGGGCTCGTGGTGCTGCCGGAGTCGCTGCCGGCCGCGAAACGGCGCCGCGTCGATCTGCGCAGCGTCAACCCGGTCGCGTCGCTGCAGCGCGTGGCGCGGCTGCACGGCGTCGGGCGTCTGCTGTGGGTGATCGCGGCCACCAATCTCTCGACCTTCGTGATGTACACGACCTGGGTGCTCTACACCACGTATCGCTTCGGCTGGGGCCCGCGCGAGAACGGCTGGTCGCTGTTCGCGATGGGCCTCGCCTCGACCCTCGTGCAGGGCTTCCTGCTGTCGCCGCTGCTGCGCCGTTTCGGCGCGCGCCATCTCGCGATCGCGGGCCTCGCGTCCAGCGGCATCGGCTATCTGTGCTGGGGGCTCGCGACGGCGCCGTGGGTGATGTTCGCCGTGATCGCCTGCAACCTCCTCGGCTGGGCCGTGTCGGCGTCGATCCAGAGCATCGTGTCGAACGCCGCGGACGCGCATATGCAGGGCGAGACGCTCGGCGCCGTGTCCTCGCTCGCGAGCTTCATGGCGGTGATCGCGCCGATGTTCGGCGCGCCGCTGATGGCGGCGGTCTCGCACCTGCCGCGCCTGGACTGGCGCGTCGGCGCGCCGATGTTCTTCTGCGCGCTGCTGCAGTTCACGGCGATGGCGCTCGCGTGGCGGCATTTCGCGCGCACGCCGCAGCGGCTCGCGCCGCTCGCGCGCTGAACGCCGCTCTGTTGCAGCGCAGGCTTCGCCGGCCGGGCGTTTCCTCTGCTAGGCTGCGCGCTCCCCCATTCACGCTGAGGAGGCGCGCAATGAGCATCCAAGTTCGCCAGGCCTGGCTCGATCAAGTGCAGGAAGACGCCATCGATCCACAACGACGCATCGTCGATCCTCATCACCACTTCTTCATCGTGAACCCGGACTTCCCACACTACGAGCTGCCGGATCTCTGGGCCGACACCGACACGCACCGCGTCGAAAAGACGGTTTACCTGCAGTGCTGGGAGGGCTATCGCACGAGCGGTCCGGAAGAGCTGCTCGTCGTCGGCGAGACCGAATGGGTGGACGGCATCGCGGCCGAAGCGCGCAAGCAGCCGGGGCACGCGCAGATCGCGGGCTTCATCGGCACGGCGGAGCTCAGGCTCGGCCCGCGCGTGCGCGAAGTCTTCGACGCGCACCGCGCGGCGAGCAAGCTGTTCCGCGGCGTGCGCCAGATCGCGGCCTGGGACGCCAGCGATACCTTGATGAGCATGCCGGGCCTGACCGACGGCAATCTCTACGGCCAGCCGGCGTTTCGCGCAGGCTTCAAGGTGCTGGCCGACATGGATCTCGTGTTCGACGCCTATCACTACTATCACCAGACGCCGCATCTCACGGCGCTGGCACAGGCCTTCCCGTCGGTGCCGATCGTGCTCAATCACCTCGGCACGCCGCTCGGCATCGGCCCCTACGCCGGCCGCCGCGACACCGAGATCCGCGACAAGTGGCGGCGCGATCTCGCCGAGATCGCGCGCTGTCCCAACGTCGTGATAAAGCTCGGCGGTCTCGCGATGCCCTGGTGCGGCTACGGCTGGGAAACGGCGTCGCGCCCGCCGACCTCGGACGAAATGGTCGCGCAGCAGGGCGACTGGTATCACTACGCGATCGAGCAGTTCGGCCCCGAACGCTGCATGTTCGAGAGCAACTTCCCGGTCGACAAATGCGCGGTGTCCTACGGCGTGCTGTGGAACGCGTTCAAGAAGATGGCCGCGCGCTATACCGAAGCCGAGCGCGACGCGATGTTCTACGGCACGGCGAGCCGCGTGTATCGACTGTAGCGCGCGCTCGATCCGGCTCAGTCGACGGTGACGCGCGCCGCGCCGTCGACGAGCCGGCCGACGATCCAGGCATCGTTGCCCTGCACTTCGCGCACGGCCGCCTGCACCTCGGCCGCGCGCGCCGGATCGCAGGCGATGAGGAGACCGCCGCTGGTCTGCGGATCGGTGATCAGCGTCTTCAAGCAGGCCGGTGCGCCGGCGGGCAGCGTGACCGCCGCGCCGTAGCTCGCCCAGTTGCGCGCCGAGGCCCCGGTCGCGACGCCCGACTCGGCGAGCGCGCGCGCGCCGTCGATGATCGGCAAGCCGCGTCCATCGAGCTCGGCGGCGACGCGCGAGGCCCGGCAGATCTCCAGCAGATGACCGGCGAGACCGAAGCCCGTGACGTCGGTCATCGCGTGCACGTCCGGCAGGCCGGCGAGCCGCGCGCCGACACGGTTCAGCGTCGTAGTCCAGCGCAGCATCTCGGCGTAGTCCTCGGGCGCGAGCAGCTTGCGCTTGATACCCGCCGACAGCACGCCTATGCCCAGCGGCTTGGTCAGGATCAGCGTGTCGCCGGGCCGCGCCGTCGCATTGGTCTTGACCTCGTCGGGATCGACGAGGCCGAGCGCCACCAGGCCGTAGATCGGCTCCAGCACGTCGATCGAATGACCGCCGGCGACGGGAATGCCGGCTTCGCGGCACACGCTGGCGCCGCCGGCGAGTATGCGGCCGATGATCTCGGGCGGCAGCTTGTCGAGCGGCATGCCGACGACGGCGAGCGCGAGGATCGGCTGCCCGCCCATCGCGTAGACGTCCGACAGCGCGTTGGTCGCCGCGATGCGGCCGAAATCGTGAGGATCGTCGACCACGGGCGTGAAGAAATCCGTGGTCGCGACGAGCGCCTGCCGATCGTTCAGGCGATACACCGCAGCGTCGTCGCCGTGCTCGGTGCCGACCATCAAGTCGGGCGGAATCAAACCCGGCGGCATCGCCGCCAGCATGTTCGACAGCAGCGCGGGCGCGATCTTGCAGCCGCAGCCACCGCCGTGGGACAGCTCGGTCAATCGGACGTCGTGCATCGGCGCAGTCGCATCGAAGTGTAGGGCGAGCATACCCGAGGCATCACGCGCTGTAACGAGCGGGGACGGACGCGGAATCCGGGCGACGGCGTGGCGTTCGCGTGCCCGCTCCCGGATTCCGCGCTACGGAGCTCGCGGGGTCCTGAACGACAGCAAACCGACGCAGGCGATGAGGCAGAACAGCGCCGCGAAGCCCCAGCCCGGCGCCAATTCGACCGCGAGGCCGGCGAGCGCGGGCCCCAGCGCACCGCCGGCCGAATACGCGAAGACCAGCGCCGCGGTGGCGCCGACCAGCGCGACGCCGCTGTAGGCGTGGCCGATCGTGATCATCGCGAGCGTGTAGAGGCCGCCGGTCGCGGCGCCCCACAGCAGCGCGACGGGCCACAGCAATCCGGGCCAGCGCGCGGCGGGCCAGGCGAGCAGGCCGCCCAGCAGCACGCTCCACAGGCAGGCGCGCAGGAGTCCGTGCAAGGGCCGCCGATCGGCGAGGTAGCCGACCGGCACCTGGCAGACGAAGCCGCCGACGCCTAGCGTCGCGACCAGCCCCGCGGCCGCGGCCACGGACAGTCCCGCGGCGAGGCCCGCGACGGGCAGGAAAGTCGCGGGCGCGCTCTCCAGCATGCCGCCGATGAGGGCCGCGACGAGCAGCACCGGCCGTTCGCGGGCGAGCCGCAGAAAAGCGGCCTGCGAACGATCTTCGCCGTGCGTCGCCAGCGCCGGCAGGCCGAACAGGCAGGCGAGGCCGGCCAGGAGCAGCGCGCCGCTGAGCAGCAGGGGCAGCATGCCGGTGATGCCCGTTGCGCTGACGAGCAGCGGGCCCGTGACGAAGCAGGCGCCGACCATGGTCTCGAAGGCGCCGATCACGAGACCCCGCCGCGCCGCGGGGGCGACCTCGGCGACGAAGGCTTCCGCGGTCACCCAGCGCAGGCCGCCGAAGCAGCCGAGCACGGCGGCGGCGAGGAACCACGCATCGAGCCGCGCGGTCACAGCAATGGTGGCGACGGCGAGGAGGGGCGCACTGCCGGACAGCGCGTAGGTCGCGCGCAGGCCGGCCCGGCGCGTGAACGCCGCTGCGAACGGCGTGACGAGGAAGATCGCCCCATAGAGCGCCGCGCCGAAAAGGCCGATGATCCACGCCGCTTCGCCGCGCGCCGCGAGGCGTAGGGTCATGAGCGGCATCAACATCAGCACTGCGTTCAGTTCGCAGAATGTGGAAATGAAAAGCCGCGCGAGCGTCAGGCGCTCGGCGCGGGTCAAACTCAGCGGAGGTTCGGATGAAGACATCGCGTTTCGGATATTTGCCACGGATCGCCGTGCCCGTGTTGCTCGCGGCACTCGCCCTGCCGGTAGCCGCTCAGACCGCGGAGGATGCGGCGCCCGCCGCTCCGGACGCGACGATGAGCCGAGGGGACGGCATGCGTCACGGCATGGGCAAGATGCACGGCAAGCGCTGTCCGATGAAGATGCGTCACATGCGCGGCATGCCGCAGATGCTGCACATGCCGCGCCTGCCGCCCGGCAACGACAAGCTGCAGCTCCAGATGGAAGCCGAGATCCTGCAGAAGATCGGCGAGATCCAGGGCAAGTACGCCAACCAGTTGCCCTGAGCGCCGCCGGCTCCGCGCCGCCTCAGTCCTCGGCGCGGGGCTGCAGGCGGGCGTCGGACTCGAACAGCGCGCGCAGCTCGTCGGCCGCCTCGCGCGTGCTCTGCACCAGCCGCGTATCGTCCTTGTAGATTGCATGAGTCTCCTGCAGCGTCTTCTCGTCGTGATGGCGGAAGGCGAGCACGGCGCGACGCGCCTGTCCCGCCGTCAAACCCAGCGCCACCAGCACCTGCTCGGTCATCAGCAGCGCCGAGTGATAGGTCTCGCGTTCGATGTACGGGAGGCCGAGATCCATCAGCCGGTACATGTGCCGCCGGTTGCGCGCCCGCGCGTACAGCGTGACTTCGGGGAAATGCCGTTTGACGACTTCCGCCGTGCGCAGCGAGGCCTCGACGTCGTCGATCGCGAGCACGAACACCTTCGCCTTGTCGATGCGCGCGGCGTGCAGCAGCTCGAGATTCGACGCATCGCCGTAATAGGCCTTGCTGCCGAAGCGCTGCACCGTCTCGACCTGGTCCGGATTGATTTCCAGCGCCGTGAAGGGGATCTGCAGCGCGCGCAGGATGCGGCCCATGATCTGGCCGACGCGGCCGAAGCCCGCGATCACGACTTGATGATCGGTATCGATGATGCGCTCGTAGTCGCGGACCCGCGCCGGCGGCCGGCGCGTGACGCGCATCGCGAGCGCGTAGACCACCGGCGTCAGCCCCATCGACACGGTGACGACCAGCATCAGCAGATCGCTGGCCGCGGTCGCGAGCAAGCCCTGCTCGCGCGCGAGCGCGAAGAGGATGAACGCGAACTCGCCGCCCTGGCTCAGCACCGCGCCGAGCCGCGCGGCCGGCGCCCGCGCCATGCCCGAGACGCGCGCGATGCCGTACATCAGCGCGAATTTCGCCCCCATCAGGCCGGCGACGAGGGCCAGCACCGTCCCCGGCGACGCGGCGGCGAGCCCGAGGTTCGCGCTCATGCCGACCGAGATGAAGAACAGGCCCAGCAGCAGGCCCTCAAAGGGCGCGATGCGCGCCTCGAGCTCGTGACGGTACTCCGAGTCGGCGAGCAGCACGCCGGCGAGAAAGGCGCCGAGCGTCGCCGAAAGGCCGAACGCATGCATCAGCAGACTCGTCGCGACGACCACCAGCAGCGCCGTCGCCGTGAACAGTTCCGGCACTTCGCTGCGTGCGACGAGGTGGAACAGTGGGCGCAGCACGAAGCGGCTGGCGAGCGAGAGGCCGACACACACGGCGAGGAACTTCGCACCGCCGACCAGCGGGCTGATCTCGGCGAGCGCGTCCGGCGCGGCGAGCAGCGGCACGATCGCGAGCAGCGGGATGACCGCAATGTCCTGGAACAGCAGGATCGCGAAGCTCGCGCGGCCATGGATCGTCGCTAGCTCGCGCTTCTCGGCGAGGAGCTGCAGCACGAAGGCGGTCGAGGACATCGCGAGGCCGAGACCGACGATGGTCGCCGCCTGCCAGCCGAGCCCGACCGCGATCGCGGCCGCGCCGAGCACGGCGCCGCTGCCCAGCACCTGCGCGCTGCCGAGACCGAAGATCGGCCGGCGCAGCGCCCACAGGCGGCTGGGCTGCAGCTCGAGGCCGATCACGAACAGCAGCAGCACGACGCCGAATTCGGCGAGATGCTGCGCGCTCGTGACGTCCTCGATGAGGCCGAGGCCCCACGGTCCGATCGCGATGCCGGCGAACAGATAGCCGAGCACCGCGGCGAAGCCGAAGCGCTTCATCAGCGCGACCGACAGCACCGCCGCGCTGAGGTAGATCGCGACGTAGGTGAGATTGTCCATGACGAGACCGGTTTCAAAATTCAGCCGAGCGCCGCGGGCCGGGGGCCACGACGGACATCGAGCCGCGAGGAGCGCAGTGTACACAGAGCCAAACGAGCATCGCAGCGACGCGCGGATGGAATTCGCGATCGCCGCGGGTGTGAACGGCGGCGCTCCGGCGAGGAATGCTGCCGCCGCCCGCGCCCGACCTGTTAGCATAGGCATTCCCAGTTCGCGCCCCGGAGCGCCGGCCCATGCCTCGTTTCAGCGTCTGCCTGTTCGCCACCGATCGCACGATGGCGCCGGCCGAGCTCGCGGCCGCGGTCGAGGCCCGCGATCTCGACGGTCTCTACCTGCCCGAGCACACGCACCTGCCCTTGTCCTCGCGCTCGCCGTTCTTCGCGGGCGGCGAGCTGCCCGAGCCTTACCGGCGCACCGTCGATCCCTTCGTCGCGCTCGCGATGGCGGCGGCGGTGACGACGCGCATCCGGCTCGGCACCGGGATCGCGCTGCTCACACAGCACGATCCGATCGTGCTGGCGAAGACCGTCGCCACGCTCGACCGGCTGTCGGGCGGGCGCGTGACGCTCGGCGTCGGCGCCGGCTGGAACCCGGAGGAGCTCGAGAACCACGGGACGCCCTACGCGCAGCGCTGGCCGATCCTGCGCGAGCGCGTGCTCGCGATGCGCGAGATCTGGGCGCGCGAGGTCGTCGAATACCACGGCCAGTTCGTCGACTTCGGCCCGATGTACTCGTATCCGAAACCCCTGCAGCCCGGTGGACCGCCGTTCTGGATCGGCTCGAACTCGCGCCATGCGCTGGCGCGCATCGCCGAGTACGCCGACGGCTGGATGCCGATCCGCGGCCGCGCCGGCGGGGCGACGATCGATGGCCTGCGCGAGGCCTGCGCGCAAGGAGGCCGGCGCTTCGAGGATCTGACGCTCGCGCTCTACTACGCGCCCGCCGACGAAGCGGCCTGCCGGCAGCACCTCGCCGAAGGCTGGCACGAGCTGATCTTCTCCCTGCCCTCGGCCGCGGCCGACGCGGTATTGCCCAAACTCGACGAGATCGCAGCGCTCGCGCGTCGCTTGCGCGCCGGCTGATGCGACATACACAGGAGTCCGACCGATGAACGCCACCGCCCCTGCTCCGTCCACCGCCGACGACGACGCGCTGGACGAAAACCTGCTGCGCGACAGCGCGCGCAGCTTCGCCGTGAAATCGGCCCCGGTGACGCGCTTGCGCGCGCTGCGCGAGAGCGCGCCGGGTTATTCGACGGTGCTGTGGCGGGAGATGGCCGAGCTCGGCTGGACCGGCATGCTGCTGCCCGAACGCGCGGGCGGCAGCGGCCTGCCGCTGCTCGCGCTCGGCATCGTGCTCGAGGAGCTGGGCCGCGTGCTCGCGCCGGAGCCGCTGCTGGAAGTCGCGGGCGTGTCGGCGCTGCTGCTGGGCGCGCTGGAAAATGCCGAAGCCGATGCGCTGGCCGAACGAATCGCCGCCGGCGATGCGCTGATCGTCACCGCCTGGCAGGGCCACGCGCGCGACGCGCGGCGCGACTTCCGCGCGATGCAGGCGCAGGCGCGCGGCCGGGGCTACGTGCTCAAGGGCCGCGTGTACGCCGTCGCGCACGCCGCGTCGGCAGATCTGCTGCTGATCCCGGCGCTGCTGCTCGAGGAGCCGGCGATCTTCGCCGTCGCGCGCGCGTCCGCGGGTCTCGTCCTCACCGAGCAGACGCTCGCCGACGGCACGCGCATGGCGTGCGTCGACTGCCGCGAGCTCGCGCTCGATGCCGCCGCGCTGCTCGGCAGCGGCCCGCTCGCCGATGCCGCGCTGGATACCGCGATCGACGGCGGCGCGCTGCTCGCGTCCTTCGCGCTGTCGGGCCTCGCCCAGGAAGCCTTCGCGATCACCTTGAGCTATCTCAAGACGCGCGAGCAGTTCGGCAAGCGCATCGGCAGCTTCCAGGCCTTGCAGCATCGCGCCGTCGATCTGCACATGCACAACGAGGTGACGCGCGCCGTGCTGCGCGAATGCGCCATCGAGTGGGCGGCGGCGACGCGCCGCCAGGAGCGCCTGCGTCTCGCCGCGCGCGCCAAGTACCGCGCGAGTCTGACGGCACAGCGCGTCACGCGCGAAGCGATCCAGATGCACGGCGCGATCGGCTTCACCGACGACTGCGACATCGGGCTCTATCTCAACCGCGCGCTGGTGCTGGGCGCGGCCTTCGGTCATGCCAACGCGCAGCTCGCGACGCTGCGCGGCCTGCCGCGCGCGAGCGCGACGGACGAAGGGGCGACGCGCCTCGTCGCCGATCCGCCGGACGGCAACTGGGATGCGATGAGCGACGAGGATTTCCGCGCGCTGGTGCGCGGCTGGTTCGAGCGCGAGTATCCGCGCGAGATGCGCCATCCGCCGCAGCGCCTGCACTGGCACGAAGTCAAGGACTGGTACATGAAGCTGTCCGCGCGCGGCTGGGCCGCGCCGGCGTGGCCGCGCGAATGGGGCGGCATGGGGCTGTCGCCGAGCAAGCTGCTGATCTTCATCGAGGAGCAGGAGCGCTGCGGCATCGCGCGCACGCCGGACATGGGCATCATCATGGTCGGGCCGCTGCTGCTGAAGCACGGCAGCGACGAGCAGCGCGCGCACTATCTGCCGAGGATTCTCCGCGGCGAGTACATCTGGTGCCAGGGCTATTCGGAGCCGAATGCCGGCTCCGATCTCGCGAGCCTGCGCTGCGAAGCCGTCGCCGACGGCGAGGACTTCATCGTCAACGGCCAGAAGATCTGGACCACGCTCGCGCAGGACGCGACGCACATCTTCCTGCTCGTGCGCACCGACAAGACGGCGAAGAAGCAGAAGGGGATCAGCTTCCTGCTCGCCGACATGAAGACGCCGGGGATCACGGTGCGTCCGATCCGCAATCTCGCCGGCCACGCCGAGTTCTGCGAAGTGTTCTTCGACGACGTGCGCGTGCCGCGCGCGAACCTCGTCGGCGCGCTGAACAACGGCTGGACGATGGCGAAGGCGCTGCTGTCCTTCGAACGCATCCACCTCGGCAGCCCGAAGCAGGCGCAGCTCGCGCTGCAGCGGCTGACGGAGCTGGCGACGGCGCAGGGCTGCTTCGACGATCCCGTGTTCGCGACGCAGTACACGAAGCTCGCCCAGGACGTCGCCGATCTCGAAACCATCTACGCGCGCTATGCGGAAATCGTGAAGCGCGGCGAGACCCTGGGGCCGGACGTGTCGATGCTGAAGATCTGGGGCACGGAGACTTACGCGGCGCTCACCGAGCTCGCGCTCGAGGCCGCGGGCAACGCCGGCGGCGCGCGCGGCCGGATCGGCGACGCCGAGCACGGCGTCGACGTCATCAACCTCTTCTACAACGCGCGGCCCGCGACGATCTACGGCGGCAGCAACGAGATCCAGCGCAACATCATCGCCAAGGGCGTGCTCGAGCTGCCGGACGCGTGAGATCCAGATTCCAGACAGCAACGCTCTCGTAGCCCGGGTGCAGCGGAGCGGAACCCGGGATCTTCGCGCGCTCACCCGCCCGATCCCGGGTTACGCGCTGCGCGCTCCACCCGGGCTACGGGAGGCGAGTCATGGGGTGGATGCCGGCGGCACCGACAGATCCACGATCAGCGTGACGAAAGGCAGATGGCGCGCGGTGTAGCACTGCGTGCCGCCGACGCCGGTGCCGTTCTCGTTCGTGTACTGCCAGCGCGGATCGCTGCCCGTATAGGGCACTTTGAACACGGCCGCGATCTTCGCGTCGATCAGCTCCTTCGCTGCCGTGCATTCGGCGATCGTCTTCAAAGCGCGCTCGGCGTGCACGCGCTGGACGATTTTCGTCTTCGCGTCGATCGCGAGCTCGCTGTCGTAGAGGATCGGCACGATCTTCGGGTCCAGCACCGGCACGCGCATCGTGTAAGTGTCCGAGCCGGTCGGCGGCGCGCCGTAGTTGTAGGCGTGCGCGAGCGGCGCGCCCGGCTCGCCGCCGAAGGCGAGCACGAAGGAGGCATCCTGCGCGGCGACGGGCCCGCTCAGGGCGATATTCAGCGCGACCACGACAGCGGCCGCGCGCGATACGGGATTCGAGAGCAAGTCGGAGATCTCCAATGGCACGGCCTTCCCTTCAACGCTTCAACAACGGTTTCATCGGGATGCTCCAGTGTAGAGCGCGAGCGCGGCGGCGCGACAGATCGGCACTCAGGCCGGCATGTGGTTGCTGGTGAGCTCGACGAGGAGCTTGCCCGCGGCGTCCGTCACCTCGGTCCGCACCACCGACACGCGACGGCCCTTGCGCACGAAGCAGGCCGTGGCGGTGAGCAGGCCGTCGCGGACGTTGCCGAGGAGTTGCGCGTTCAGCGACAGCGCGAGCGGGAATCCGCTGCCGTCGGCCTTGACCTCCGTCGCGGCGAGTGCGAGCACCGTCGCCGTCACGTCCGCGAACCACAGGATGGCGCCGGCGTGCACCGTGCCGAAGGGATTGCGGACACCGTCGGTGACGGCCATCCTCGATACCACGCGTTCAGGACCGCGTTCGACGATGTCGAACTCGATCGTCCCCCGGTAGCGGTTCGCCGCCACCGCTGCGCTGACGTCCATGCGGTCCTCCACAATGAACCGGGCCGCACCCGGCGGCCCGGGGCTGAGCCTATGCGCGGCGCCTCATTTGAACGCGGGCATCACTTCCTTCGCGAACAGCTCGACCGAGGCCATGGCGTCCTTGCCGCGGATGCCGGGCATGTGCATCCAGCACACCATCTCGTCGCAGTCCAGCCCGTCGTGGTACTTCGCGATCTCGCGGATCGCGAACTCCGGCGTGCCGACGATGTAGCGCTGCTTGAACGTCTCGAAGCTCACCTGCTGGTGATCCGTGATCACGCTGCCGTCGTCGTTCTTCAGCACGCGATCGCCCGCCGCCGAGGCGCGGCCGTAGACCTCGCGATACAGATGCTCGATCGCCGGCGCGGCGACCGCTTCCGCCTGCTGCATCGTCGGCCCGACGAAGACCTGGCGGATGATCGGCTTCGACGGAATCTGCCAGCCGATGGCCTTCGCCTCGTCCTCGTAGGGCTGATAGTGCTCGCGCAGCTCCTCGACGCCGTGGCGCGGCGACATGATCTGGATCGCGTGGCGCCGCGCGGCACGCTTCAGCGCCGACTTCGCCGACACGCCGTACCAGAGCTGCGGATAGGGCTTCTGGAAGGGCTTCGGCGTCATCACGGTGCGCGGCACCTTGAAGTACTTGCCGTCGAACTCGAACTCGTCCTGCGTCCACGCGGCGATCATCAGATCGAGCGCCTCCTCGAAGCGGCCGGAGCGCTCCTCGCGCGGAATGCCGTGCACCGCGAACTCCTCCGCGACGTAGCCCGGCGCGACGCCGAGGATGAGGCGGCCCTGGCACAGGTTGTCGAGCACCGCGACGTCCTCGGCGAGCTTGAGCGGCGCGTAGAGCGGGAGCAGTAGCACCGCGGTGCCGATCTTCATCCTCTGCGTCACCGCCGCGGCGGCGCCCAGGGCCGGAATCGGGCCCGGGCACAGGCCGTCGGTCTTCGCGTGGTGGGTCGCCAGATACATCGAATGGAAGCCGAGCGCCTCGGCGCGCGGCAGGCACTTCAGCATGTCCTGATAGGGCTCGTGCCACGGAATGCCGCAACCGGGCGGGAGCTGGAAAGTGAACAGAAGACCGAATTTCATGGGCATTCCTTGTGTGTTCGGGATCGCCGCTCAGGGCATGAACGGCTTGATGTCGCAGCCGATCGATTTCAGGCGCTGCTGGATCGCGCGTCCGACCTCGGTGCAGTTCGGACCGTCGCCGTGGATGCACAGCGCGACGGCGTCGAGCTCGACGAGCGCGCCGTCCATCGCCTGCACCTTGCCGGTCTTCACGTAGCGCTCGACCTGCGCGCAGGCGAACTCGACGTCGGTCTCGTGCTTGTGGCGCTGGATGACGAGCGAACCGTCGGCGGCGTACTGCAGATCGGGATAGATCTCGCCGACGACGGGAATGCCGCGCTTCTTGCAGGCGGTCGGCATCGCGGCGGTGGTCGGCGCGGGCCAGTACAGCACCGGCGTGCCGCCGAGCTTCTGCATGCCTTCGGCGACGGCCTCGGCGAGCTCCATATTGGCCTTCAGCACCGAGTAGAACGCGCCGTGCGGCTTGATGTGGTGCAGCTTCATGCCTTCGGTCGCGAGGCTCGCCTGCAGCGCGCCGGCTTGATAGACGATGTAGGAATAGGCGTCCTCGGCCGTGATGTTCATCGCGCGGCGGCCGAAGCCGAGCAGATCCGGCAGCCCCGGATGGGCGCCGACGACGACGCCGTGTCGTTTCGCGAGCCGGACCGTGTCGAGCATCGTCACCGGATCGCCGGCATGGAAGCCGCAGGCGACGTTCGCGGTGGTGATGTAGGGCATCATCCCCTCGTCGTCGCCCATCTTCCAGTTGCCGAAGCTTTCGCCCATGTCGCAGTTGATGTCGATGGATTTGAGCATGTCCTTCTGTCCTCGTGGCGGGCGTTTGCGCGGGAGTGTAGCGACTGCCCGTCCCCCCGCCAATCCAATGCGGCCCCTCTTCGATTGACACCTCCCCCGCACCCCAAGATAATGCCGCGCTCAACGCGCCCGTAGCTCAGCTGGATAGAGTACCTGGCTACGAACTAGGTGGTCGGAGGTTCGAATCCTTCCGGGCGCGCCATCTTCTCACCTACCGCGACAACAGCTTGGCGCGGTTTTCCTTTCCCACTCTTCTCCGCAGCCAGGTGGTTGCGGGGGAATTGTGGGAGTCTGCATCGCAGACCTTCTCGGCTGCCGCAATCAGGCTGGTCAGCTCGGCTGAGGAGTAGTGCGTCGTGATCCGGCTGCTCTTGTGGCCGAGCAGGTCCTGGCGATCTTCGAAGGACACGCCGGCCGCGCGAAGGCGGCGGCCGAAGGTGTGCTTCAGATCATGGACACGCACCCGTCGAAAGCCATCAGCTGCATCGGTTCCGGTTTGTTCCTTCCACTTGTCGGCCGCGCGAACACGAGCGTTTTGCCATGCGGTCGTGTTCATGCTTGTCAGTGGAAGGCCTTTCTTTGGCATGTGTGCGCTTCCGGCATCGGCCTTCCTCGGCTTTGGAAACCGCACGAAGACGTACTCCGGATGCTGACCCCGCACACTGTCGATTACCGACCGCGCGACGCGATTGAGAACGACCAAGCGGTCCTGACCGTTCTTCACCTTGTCGCCTTCGATGAGGAACACCGAAGTGTTGAGTTCCGGAACTTCGATCTCGTCGACCCACTTCAACCCGCAGACTTCCTGTTCGCGAAGGCCGGTGTTGACCTTGAAGAGCGACATCCGCGCGAGATAGTCGGGCAGCTCTTGGAAGAGCGCCGCCTGTTCGTCGCGTGACAGCGGATAGGGCGCTCGCTTGTCCTTGACCGGGAGCGGCTTGATCTTCGCTGCGTGTTCCAGCCAGGTCATGCCGCGTTCGTCCCGCCACTCTGATGACGCCAGATTCAAGATTCGCCTCACCGTGCCGAGCGCCAGATTGATCGTCGTTGTCTTGACGCCATCCACTCGCCGGCTGGCGATGAAAGTCTGCAGGCTGTCCAGATGCACTTGCTTGAGAAACAGGTTCCCGATGAAGGGATCGAGTTGGGACAAGTGAAGCGCATCGTCGTCGATACTCATCTTGTGCTGGTTCTCGTTCAGGAACTTGGTCGCGGCTGCACGAAACGTGCGATCCGGTCTCACGCCGTAGAGCTGCGCCGCGCGAATCTCTTCGATTCGCTTGGCTAACAGTTCCTGGGCTTTGACGATCTCGCCTGTTCCAGTGCTTTCGCGAATGCGCGTTCCTCTGAACACCTTGTCGATGTGCCAGGTTCCACCGCGCTTGGTGAGGCCTGACATTTTCTGGGTTCCCATGATTTGCTCCTGTGTGAGCGAGCCGCATGGCACCCGTTGCGGCTCTTATAGTCGTCCGCCCATGCATCGAGGTCAACGCGGTCGAAGGCGACTCCTTGGATGCCGATGCGCAGGGTGATGACGCTGGGGCGCACTTCGCGGTTGAAGCGGTTCTTGTCCATGCCGAGGTAGGCGGGTGCGTCGCGCAAGCGGATGAAGCGCGGAGGCGGCGAGGTATGCGCTGTCGACGTGTGGTTGGGGTCACCAAGGGACAAGTTGTCACTCATGGCCCATGCTTCCACGCCGGGAGAGCGCTGTCAGTTGGGGTATCGCGGGAAATTCGACCTAAGGAACCTCTGAATTAGGTATCACTTTGAACCCCGCGAACCGTTAATGAA
>DAOKZI010000045.1:0-28412 GCA_035325705.1 Gammaproteobacteria bacterium | reverse complement strand
TAGCTTCTTTCATCTTTGCGGGTGACGCACGCGCTTCATGACCGTTGGGCTGACGCAGGAAGCCCGACAGGGCATTGGCACTGCGCGCCGTCATTTTCCCTCACCAGAGAACCTCCGCGACGATGCGTCATTTCCCGCGCTCGAGGCTCCCACGTTGGGCTTCCTGCGTCAGCCCGACCTACGGCCTACAGGATATTTGACGAAGCCGTCAGAAGCGCAGGCCGATGCCGGTGTAGATCGAGCGGCCCATGCCGGGCACGGCGATACCGTGAGGCACGCCGTTCGCGGCCATGGTCTGGCCCTGGCCGACGTAGGCGCCGCCCAGCGGCAGCGCATAGCGCTTGTCGAGCAGGTTTTCGACGCCGGCATCGAGGCGCAGCCGGCGCCACTCGTAGCTCGCGCGCAGATGCAAGAGGCCGTAGCCGGGCGTCGCGATTTCGTTGCGCACGTCCGAGACCTCGTCCTTGGCGTCGACCAGCTCGCCTTCGAGCGTGCCCTGCCAGCCGCCCAGGCGATGCACGAGATCCAGCCGCAGGTTCAGCGGCATGAGGTTGTACAGCCCATCGTCGGTGTCGGTGTTCTCGCCGTCGACGTAGCCGAGCAGCGCGTCCAGCCGCAGGCCGCCGAGCCGCGCGTGATCCAGCAGCGGCAGCGAGCCGGACACGTCGACGCCGGCCAGGCGCGCATCCTCGTTCACGTACTGCAGGAACACGAAGCGGTCGCGCGCCGTGAGGTTGGCCGGACCGCAGCTCATCATGTTGATCGAGCGGCAGCGCCGCGCGTCGATGTAGTCCTCGACGTAGGTGACATAGGGCGTCACGCGCAGCCGCCAGCCGTCTTCCGCCGCCGCGCGCCAGTCGGCGCTGAAGCTCAGGGTGTGCGCGGTCTCGGGCTCGAGATCGAGATTGCCGACGTAGCCGTTGCCGTCGCCGGCGGTGTTGACCATGATCATCGACATCGCGCTCGTCGACCATGCGTAGCGCTCGTAGAGATTCGGCGAGCGGTTCTTGCGCGCGTAGCCGAATTCGTAGCGCTGCGCCGGGCTCGGCGTGTAGCGCGCGAGCGCGGTGAGATCGACGTTGTCGTCGTTGCGTTCGCGCTCGCGCGTGTTGAAGGCCGCCGACTCCGTGCGGTAATTGTGCATGCCCATGCCGTCGTGATCGGAGTAGCCGTGCACCTCGCCCGTGTCCATGCGCACCGCGCCGTAGCGCAGGCCGAGCAGCGTCGACCAGCGTGAGGTCCAGGCCGCTTCCCATTCGACGTAGCCGTCGTAGCGATCGCGCTCACCGTCCTCGATGTTGAGGAAGGTGCCGGGGCTCATCATGCCCATGCCGCTCCTGTCGGAGCCGGACGCCGGCCAGCGATCGTCGAGCCGGTAGCGCTGCAGCTCGAAGCCGAGGCGCAGGACGTCGCGAGGCGTGAGCACCACGTCGGCCGCGATCACCCAGCCGAGGGTGCGCCCGCTGGTCTCCATCGGCATGCCGGGCGCATCGCCATAGAAGAACTGCTTGTCGTCGCCGAAGTTCATGCCGTGCCGCGTGTGCTCGTAGTAGACGCGCGATTCGAGCGTGCCCCAGGCGTAGCCGCCCTGGTAGCGCAGCTTGAACAGATCGCTCTGGTTCGAAGTCATGTCCATGCGCTGATTCGGATAGCCCTGCTCGGGGATGAACTGGTAGCGATACGTGAAGTCGAGCAGGTGATTGCCCTGCCGCCAGGCGAGCACGAAAGCCTGATCGGTGGTCTCGTAATAGCTCGAGCCGACCTCGTCGCCGCCAAGGAAGCCACGATCGAGCGCGGCCGGACCGGCGGGCTTGAAGTCGCCGCCGGCCTCGTAGTCGTCGGCCTGCGCCATCGCCGCGCCGTAGCGCAGGCTCAGGTGCTCGTTGGCGAGCGTCGCGGACACGTTGGCGCCGTGGGCATCGCCGTTGCTGCGATAGTAGGCGCCGGTCTCGCCGCCGAAGCGCAGGCCGGCACCGGGCTCGGCGAACAGCGGCGCGGGGCTCTCGAGCACGATCGTGCCGCCGATGCTGTCGCCGCCGACGCTGACCGGCGTGATGCCGGCGAAAACCTGTGCGCTCGCGACCGCGGGCGCCGGCAGATAGGACAGCGGCGGATTCATGTGATTGGCACAGGACGAGACGAGATCCACGCCGTCGACCAGCGTACGCAGCCGATCGTCGGCCAGGCCGTGGATCGCCGGCAGACTGGACGCGCCGCCGGCGGCGCGCAGCGTCAGGCCCGGCACCTCGCGCAGCAGGCTCGCGGTGTCGCTGCTGCGGGCACGCAGCGCATCGAGCCGCTCGCCCGTCATCATGCCGGTCGGCGCGGGCATGGTCTCGATCCGCGCGTCGGTGACGACGACGTGCTCGTAGCCGCGGGGCGCCGTGGTCTGCGCCAGAGTGTCACCGGGCGTGACGGACACGGCCAGGCAGGATGCCGCGACGATCGCGCGGGCTTGCGAGTATCCAGATGCGTTCAAGCGTTGCTCCCAGAGTTCACGCCCGCTGCGGTGCGGGCCGCGCGATCGTAGCGAGCCCGGGCAGCGAAAGAGGTGCGGCATTTTGTCGCGGCCGCGGCGCAGGCCCGCAGCGTATGCCGGGCTGCGTACAATCACGCTCATGCAATCACGGCCGTCCACTTCCGCGCAGGCGGCGCCGCCGCGGCGAAAACGCGCGCTGCCCGCCGATCTCGTCCTGTTCCCCGCGGCCGCGCTGTTCTCGATCGCGGCGCTCGCGCTGTGGGTCTACGCCCGCAGCCATCCTGCGGGCGCCCTCCGAGTACAAGCGACGCCCTTCGTGCACGGCCACGAGATGCTGTTCGGGTACGCGCTCGCCGTGGTCGGCGGTTTTTTGATCTCGAAGATCTCGCTGCGGCGCTTGGTCGTGCTCGCGCTGTGCTGGATCGCGGCGCGCGTCGCGCCGTTTTTCTTCGATGAAGCGAGCGCAATCGTCGCCCTTCCGAATCTGCTCTTCGCCGCACTGCTGGCCTACACCGCCGCGCCGATGTTCATGCGCGCGGCGAAGAAGGCCCAGAACCGCGTCATCGGCCCGCTGCTGATCGCGATCTGCGCCTGTCCGCTGCTCTATCGCGCCGGCCTCGCGGGCCTGCCGCCCGGCGGACAGCACCTCGCGCTGCTGCTCGCCGTCGATCTGCTGACGCTGCTGATGCTCTTGATGGGCGGTCGCGCGATTTCGCCGGCCGTGGCCGGTCATCATTACCGCCGCGGCGAGGTGCTGCAGGCGCGCGTGCAGCCGCCGCTCGAGCGGCTCGTGATCCTCTTCATGCTCGCCAGCGCGCTCTTCGATCTGCTGCCCGGCGCGGCCGCGGTGAGCGGCGCCTTCGCCTGCGCCGCCGCCGCGGCGACCGCGCTGCGCGCCTGGCGCTGGCGGCTGTGGACCGTGCTCGATAGCCCCGAGCTGTGGACGCTCGGTCTCGGCTATCTGTGGCTGATCCTCGGGCTGCTGTTGAAGGGCTATGCGCAGATCGCCGGCGTGCCGAGCGTGAGCCATGCGCTGCATGGGTTGACCGTCGGCGCGCTGGGCACGCTGACGCTGACGATGATGGCGAGGACCCATACGCTGCGGCAGCGCCGCCCCTTGGAGCGCTTCGGCGACATCGGCCTCGGCGCGGTGCTGATCGGAGCGTCGGCCGCGCTGCGGCTCGGCGCGCCCTACGCCGCATCGCCCGCCCTCACCACGCAGCTCCTGTGGGCCGCCGTCCTCGCCTGGACCGCGGCGATGATCCTGCTGCTGCGGCGGCTGCTGGACTTCCGGACGCGCGCGCGATGAAACCGCGCGCGGCGCTCAGGGCGCGCAGCCCGGAAGGTTGCCGCGAAGACCGCTCATCACCCGCCCGCGCGCGAGGCCGGCTCGAACTGCGGCACCTTGAAACCGCCGTCGCGCACTTCGAAGCACAGGCGCAGCGCGAGGCCGATATGCACGTCCTCGAGCGGGCAGTTCACCAGGTTCGTCATCAAATGCGGCCCTTCGCTGAGCTCGACGGTGGCGAGCACATAGGGCACGTCGGCGGCGAAGGCCGGGTACGGCGGATAGTGCACGATCGAATAGCTGTAGAGCGTGCCGGTCCCCGCGCAGCGCTGCCAGCTCAAGCGCCCCGAATAGCAGGCGCGGCACCAGGGGTTCGGGTAATAGACCCAGGCCCCGCAGTCCTCGCAGCGCTGTAGCTGCAGCTCACCCCGCTGTATCGCTTCCCAGTAGGGACGCGTGAGATCCGTGATGCGCGGCAAAGGTTTCGCGCTCATGACTGCCGCCCCAGCAGCACGACGGAGTGCTCGCTCATGATGTTGCCGTAGCTGTGCACCAGGGCGACGTTCGCTTTCGCCACCTGGCGTTCGCCGGCGCGCCCCATGATCTGCAGCGCGCCTTCGACGAGCATGGACATGCCCGAGGCGTCGCCGGTATGGCCGAAGGACAGCAGGCCGCCGTAGGTGTTGATCGGCAGATCGCCGTCCGGTCCGCCGCGCTCCTCGTCCCAGAATTTGCCGCCTTCGCCGCGCGGCACGAAGCCCATGTTCTCCACGTTGAGCACCGGATTGAAGCTGAAGGAATCATAGAGCTCGGCGAGATCGACGTCCGCGGGGCCGAGACCCGCCATGCGATACGCCTGCTCGGCCGCGATCGCGCCGCCCATGCGGATCAGATCCGTCGCCTGGCTGATGTTCGCGTGCGTGTGCGCCTCGCCGCAGCCCAGCACATAGGCGGGCTGCGGATTCAGACGCTGCGCGAGCTCGGGGCTCGCCACCAGCACCGCCGCGCCGCCGTCGCAGGGCACCGAGCAGTCGAGGAGATTGAACGGCGAGGCGATGGGTCGCGAGGCGAGCACGTCCTGCACCGTCAGCGGGCCGCGCGGACGCATCAGCGCGTCGGGGTGTTTGAGCGCCCAGCGGCGCGTGCTGACCGCGACCTTCGCAAGCTGTTCCTTGGTGGTGCCGAATTCGTGCATGTGCCGCGTCGCCGCCTGCGCGTAGAGCGGCACGATGAAGGGTCCGTAGAGAAAATCGAAGTCCGGATGGCAGGCCATGCGCGCATTCGCCTCGGCGCCGCCCTCGCGCACCTTCGGGAAGCCGCCGGCGGCGACGCACAGCACGCCCTGCGCGCGCCCGGCCGCGACGGCCAACGCCGCGCGCTGGACCATCAGACCGTGCGTCGCGCCGCCCGCGTTGATCGTCTCGGCAAATACGGGCTTGAGCCCGAGATCCTCACCGAGGTGCTCGTGGATGAAGATGTTCGACGAAGTGCCTGCCGCCATGCCGGCGGGGCTCACGAGCAGGCCGTCGATGTCGCGCGGCGAGAGCGGCCACTCGTGCAGGAATTTCTGCAGCACGCGGTGATAGAGATCGCGGTCGCTGCATTCCGGGTAACGTCCCGGCTTCAGCTCCGAAGCCGCGGCGATGGCCGCGGCCGCGGGGCGGAAGCCGCTCGTCCCACCCCGTGCGGCTGTGTGTTCCTGCATGGCACTCGATTCCGGATGAGGATCGCCGTGTTTGATATCACGGCGGACCCGGTGACGCCTTGAATTAGGTCAAGGCGGCATGGCCCGTGCCGAGTATGCTGCGGAGCCTAGTCCGATGCGAGCCGCCGCAGGAGGTCGCCATGGATTTCAAGCTCGATCCCCGTATCGACGAATACCGGCTGCGAGTGCGGGATTTCGTCGCTCAGCACATTCTGCCGCTCGAAAGCGAGCCCACGAGCTTCGGCGCGGACGAGAACATCTCGCTGCCCGCGCTGGAAACCGTGCGCGCGAAAGTGAAGGCCGCGGGCCTGTGGGCGCTGCAGATGCCGATCGCGCGCGGCGGGCAGGGCCTGTCGATGGCCGAGATCGCGCCGTGCTACGAAGAAATGAACCGCTCGATATTCGGGCCGGTGTGCTTTAACTGCGCGGCACCGGACGACGGCAATATGCTGGTGCTCGACAAGGTGCTGACCGAGCGTCAGAAAGACGTCTGGCTGCAGCCGATCGTCGACGGCGCCTGCCAGTCCGCGTTCGCGATGACCGAGCCGCATCCGGGCGGCGGCTCGGATCCGTCGATGATCCGCACCACGGCGGAGAAGCGCGGCGCGAAGTGGGTCGTCCACGGCCGCAAGTGGTTCACGACCGGCGCCGCCAATGCCAGGCACTTCATCCTGATCGCCCGCACTTCCGACGACAAGCGCCGCGGCCTCACGGCCTTTCTGTATCACGCCGATCAGCCCGGCTGGCGCGTGGAGCGGCGGATCCCGATCATGGGGCCGGAGGATCACGGCGGCCACTGCGAGCTCGTCTACGACGGGCTCGAGATCCCCGAGGAGCAGGTGCTGATCGGCGAAGGTGCCGGGCTCAAGCTCACGCAGATCCGCCTCGGCCCGGCGCGGCTGACGCACTGCATGCGCTGGACCGGCATGGCGAAGCGCGCGCTGGAGATCGCCGCCGACTACATTTCGGAGCGCGAGAGCTTCGGCATGAAGCTGGCCGAGCACGAAGGCGTGCAGTGGATGATCGGCGGCGCGGCGATGGACGTCGAGATCGGGCGTCTGCTGACCATGCGCGCGGCCTGGCTGCTCGATCAGGGCGAGCGTGCGCGCAAGGAAGTCTCGATGGCCAAGGTCGTGGTTTCCGAAGCCCTGCACAAGGCCGTCGACACCGCGCTGCAGCTCTGCGGCGCGAAGGGCTACTCGAAGGATCTGCCGCTCGAGTGGATGTACCGCTATGCCCGTCTCGCCCGTCTCGGCGACGGCGCCTCGGAAATCCACAAGATGGTGCTCTCGCGCAGCCTGCTCGCGGAGCGCCAGGAATTCTGGTCGTGGGCCTGAGCGTCGCGGACGCCCGACCCGCGCTCGAGACTTTCCTGGCGCAGCAGACGGCCGCCGTGCGCGCCGATATCTCGGCGCTCGCGCCGCTGTCCGGCGGCACGCTGCACGAGAACTGGCGGCTCGTCGTCGACTTCGACGGCGGCTCGCTGGCGGGACGGCAGACGCTGGTGCTGCGCGCCGATCGCCCCGTCTGTCTCGCGAGCAGCCTGTCGCGCGGCCAGGAGTTGTGCGTGATGCAGCGCGTGCGCGAAGCCGGCGTGCAGGTGCCCGAAGTGCTGTGGGCGGCCGGCGCCGACGGACCGCTGGGCCGCGACTTCTTCGTCATGCGCTGGCTGCCGGGCACGGCCGCCCCGGACGAGATCATCGCGCATCAGGCGCGCACCGGCACGGGTAAACGGCTCGCATCGCGGCTCGGCGCCGAGCTCGGCCTGATCCAGCGCGTGCGCCCGGAGAGCGGCGATCTGCCGTTTCTGAAACCGCCGGCCCGCGATCGCGCGCAGGCGCTCGTCGACGACACGCGCGCCTATCTCGATACGCTGAGCACACCGCGCCCGGCGATCGAATGGGGCCTGCGCTGGCTCGAGCTCAACAAGCCGCCCGCGACGGAATCCGTCCTGACGCACGGCGACTTTCGCACTGGCAATTACTTGATGGACGACGAGGGGCTCGTCGCGATCCTCGACTGGGAGCTCGCGGCCTGGGGTCATCCGCTCGAGGATCTGGGCTGGTTCTGCATGCGCTTCTGGCGTCTCGACGCCGTGCACCAGACGGCCGGCGGGCTCGCGCAGCGCGAGGATCTGGTCGGCGGCTATGTGCAGACCAGCGGCCGCCGCGTGACGCGCGAGGATCTGCACTATTGGGAAGTGATGGCGAACGTCCGCTGGGCCGCGATTTCGATCCAGCAGGCGGAACGCCACCTGCGCGGCAGCGACAAATCGTTGGAGCTCTGCCTGACCGGCAGACGTACCGCGGAAATGGAGCTCGAATTCCTGCAGCTCATCGCTGCCGGCGCCGGAGGAAAAGACTGCCATGCGTGACGCCCCCGATGTCGACGAGCTGCTCGCCGCGGCGCGCGACAGCCTGCTCGCGAACGTCCTGCCGACGGTCGCAGCGGCGCAGAAGCGCGAGGTCCTGATGATCGCCAATGCGCTCGCGATCGCGCGGCGCTCGCTCGCCGCCGGCGACGCACCACTCGTCGCCGAACTGGCGGCGCTGCGCCAGCTCTATCCGCCGTCGGCCGACGGCGAAGCGCAGGATCTCGACTTGAACGCCGCGCTCGTCGCGCTCAATGCGCGGCTGGTTGCGGACATACGCCGCGGCGCCTTCGACGCCCCCGGCCCCGCGCGCAGCGCCGTCGAAGCGCTGCTGAAGGAATCGGTGGTGCAGAAGCTGCGCGAGAATCGGCCGAAGCTCGTCGACGCCGGCGTCTGAAGCGGCGCCGCATCTCGGCAAAATCACGGCAAGAGAACAAGGATTTCGGCCCTGCCTCGAATGCATCGGAGGACGACGGACGCCGATCCGGGTTACGACATCGCCGTTCACGTTGAAGGACTATGTCTCTTTCATGATTGAGGTGTGCACGCATCACCCGCAATCATGAAAGAGCCGTGGTGAGCCCCCCTCCCGAATCCCGCGCCGCTGCGCGCCTCCTTCCGGGCTACAAGAGACCGATCTCCGTAGCCCGGGTGCAGCGTAGCGGAACCCGGGATCCGGCATACCCGACACGCAAGGGCTTCCGGCCATGCTCGGCACGCACCGCGCCGAGCTTTCTCGAATGCATGAGACGACGGCGGGCGCCGATCCCGGGTTACGCGCTGCGCGCTCCACCCGGGCTACGACACCGCCGTCACCCGCGGGCTGACGAAGCAAGCCCAACGAGGGACGCTCGGCGCTGGCAGCAGGGGGCGATGCCGTTGAGCGGTTCTCGGGCGAGAGTGAAGGACAGCGCGGCGCCCGCTCTCTGTTGGGCTTGCTTCGTCAGCCCAAGCTACGGCTTTTTCGGCTTGGTAGTGATTCACGGAGCAGTGATTCGGACGGCCGACGGCGTTTAAGAGTCACTGATTCGACCGGTCCTTCACCGCCCGTCTTCTGTTTCACGACAGCGGGCGCCCCAGCACCTCGGCGTAGAAGCCCTCGAGGTCCGGCTCGAAGTCGCAGGTGATCGGATAGCCCGGCGCGACCGCTTCGACCTCGAGCAGGCTCGCACAGCCCGGACAGATGAATTCCCGGATCTCCTGCAGCTTCGGATCCGGCTTGGTCGGGCCGGGGTAGATTTCTTCCAGCAGCTCCTCGGTGTCGCGCACCAGGATCAGTGCCGCGAGCTTCCAGTTGCGGCGATAGTCGCCGAACTCCTGGCCGCAGTCGCACTTCACGATGCGCTCCGCGCCTTGCTGCACGATGTAGAGATGCTCGCCGATCGGCAGCAGGATCGGCTCCGGCCAGGGCATGCGCGACTGCAGGATCGCGAGATATTGATCGAAACGATCGGCGTCCTTGAAGTCGCTCATGATGCGCTTGGTGATCTGCCAGTTCAGCTTGCCGTCGATCAGATCGGCAATCACGTCGCGCGGATAGTTCGGCATGGCTGTTCTCCAAATGGCTGTTCCGTGAAATTGCTCGGTCTCGTAGCCCGGGTGGAGCGCGCAGCGCGTAAGCCGGGATGCGGCGCTTCGGTTCGGCACGAAGATCCCGGGTTCCGCTGCGCTGCACCCGGGCTACGAAGCGTGGGCTACGGGAAACGGATCGATCGTTCAGAAACCGAATTCCGCGTCGAGCTCCCAGTACCTGCGAAACTCCTCGGCCCAGCGCGCCGACATGCGCATCGAATCCCGGTACATGCCGGCGACCAAAGGATCGAAGTCCTTGGCCAGCACGCGCTCGCGGGTCTTCGCGTACCACTCGGTCACCGGCTGCGCGCGCCGTTTGCGCAGACGACGGGTTTCGGCGCGCAGCTCGTTCGTGCGCGCGGGATCGACGAGGTACTCGTCGGTGTCCTCGTCGTAGCGCGCGGCCACGCGGAACACGCGCTCGGCGACGGCGAGCGACAGCACCTCCTTGTCGAGATCGGCTTTCACGAGCGCGGGATCGCGCTCGAGGACGTCGCCGTAGCCGCCGCCGGAGTTGTAGAAGAACTGGAAGACGTCGCCGTCCTTCAGAGTGTGATAGCCGAAGCCGCGATTCATGCGGTATTCGCCGTTCAGCAGCGCCGCCACGTCCGGCGCGGACGGATCGCCTTC
This sequence comes from Gammaproteobacteria bacterium, assembly GCA_035325705.1. Lineage (GTDB taxonomy): Bacteria > Pseudomonadota > Gammaproteobacteria. The sequence goes on along the minus strand of DAOKZI010000045.1, from coordinate 18,367 downwards.
GATGTGGGGCAGCGGCAGGCCGGCCTGCGCCTTCGCGAGGACATCGCTGTCGAGCACGCTGTGGGTGTATTTCGCGGTCGGCGCGGGATAGCCGCCGCACAGGCCCGCGTTGTCGAACACGCGATCGGAATGCACGGAGGTGATGAACGAGAACACCGGCGTCCGATGCACCTTGAACAGCGGGCTGTGCGTCACGCCGCCGCGGAATTTGCCGTAGCCGAACTGATCGCGGACCATGCGGCTGCCGAGGTAGAGCACCGGCAGATACTGTTCCCAGGTCTCGAGGTTGCCGGAGTCGGACTCCGGGTTCCAGCCGACGTAACCGCAGTCGATGCCGTCCATGATGCCGCGGGCGCCGCTGCCCTGCGCCGCGCCGTCGAGCATCTGGCCGCCGAAGCGCTGGCCGCGGGCATTGAGGCCGCCGCCCTCGATCAGCGGCGTCGTCACCGCGCCGACGAAGACTTCTTCCTTGTAGCCGCGAGCGAGGAAGGCGCGGCTCATCGCGCGCATCCACGCCCCGACCGTCGGCATGATGAGGCTCCACACGCCGCCGATCGACACCAGCGGCGAGTCCGGATTGCCCCAGGTGCCGGGCGGGACTTCGATCCGCAGGCCGTGATAGGCGCCGTCGTTGACCTTGCCGTCGTAGTCCATGAACTGCGTGAGCGCGACGAACAGCACGCCTTCGAGCGCGGCAACGGTCGCGTTGTAGGGCGTCATCGTCTGCGGCCCGATGCCGTCGAGGCTCACGGTCATCATGCCGTCCGGCGCGATCGTGACCTCGAGCGGGATCGCGCCCATCAGATCCTCGCAGAACGGCGGCACGCCGGGCCGTCCCTTCAGCATGTGGGCGTTGAATGCCGGGACCCGGTAGCGGCCCGGCACGGTCATGGTCTTCACGCGCTGCAGATGCCCGCGGCGGCCCTCTTCGATCAGCTCGCGCGTCACCTGGCGGTAATAGTCGAGGCCGTGATCGCGAATGAGCTCCCAGACTTTTTCGCGCACGTCCAGGCACGCGCTCACCATCGCCTTCTGGTCGAGGATCCAGAAAATCGGCGTGCGCAGGTTGTACTCCGCGCGCAGGTAGTAGTCCCGGCGCACGGTGTCGTGCTGGCCGATCTTCTCCGCCGTCACCGTGAGGCCGTTGCCGAAGCGCTCGGCCGTCGTGCCCATGTTCGCGCCGCCGACGATGCCGCCGATCTCGATCTCGTGGCACACGGCGCCCGCCCAGCCGATCAGCTCGCCCTCCCAGAAGATCGGCGTGACCGTCATCAGATCCGCCTGGTGGACGTCGGAGACGAAAGGATCGTTGTTGGCGAAGACGTCGCCCGGCGCGATGCCGGGATCTATTTCGTAATCGTGCGCGAGCATCCACTTGATGAAGCGGGAGAGCGTGTGCACGTGGATCACGATGCCGGTCGACAGCGCGATGGAATCACCGTCCGGGGTGAACAGCGCGACGACCGACTCCCCGACCTCGCGCACGCCCGGCGAGGCCGATATCTTCTTCGAGGTCTCGCGCGCGCCGACGACCAGCGAGCGCAGGCGGGTATTGAAGCTCTCGTAGCGCAGCGGATCGCGCTGCTTCATCGCGAGCTCCGCGAGGCCGCAGTAACGGCCCGTCTCGGCGAGCAGCGCCTCGTGTCGCTGCATCATGTCCTTCATCGGCTGGGCCGCGGCCTTCGTATCACGCCTCTGTTCCGCGATGTTCATGTCAGCGCTCCTCCTGCCGTGCGGCCGAGCCGTGCTCCAGCCACAGGAATTCCCATTCGTCGAGCCGCACGCGCCCGTCCGGCGGCACGACCAGCGTGGTGGCCGCGGCCTCCACGACCGCCGGCCCGGTGACGAGGTTGCCGGCCGCGAGCCGATCCATGTCCCAGAGCTGCGCCTCGACCCAGCGGCCGTCGAAGTAGCAGGGCCGCACGCCCTTGTATGCCGCGGCATCCGGCGCCGGTCCCTGCAGCGCATGGCGCTCGAACACCGGTTTCACCTTCTTCACGCGCGCGATGAGGCCGAGCTCGAAGACCTGGTAGCCGGCGGCCTCGTACTTCGAGACCCGGCGATTGATGCGCTCGTACAGCGCTTCCCAGGCCGTGACGACGCGCTCGAGATCTTCCGCCGTCGCGACGCGAGCAACCGGCGAGACGGCTTCCAGATCGTTGAGCTGACCCGCATAGCGCATCATCACCAGATGCTCGAGCGCGATCTGCTCGCGCGGCACGCCGTCCTGCGCCATTTCCGCGCAGGCTTCCTCCTCCAGCGCCTCCCACACGGCGTTCATCGCCGCGGCGACCGCGAGCTTGGCGTCCGCCTCGGACTGCGGCGCGAGGTAGAGGTGCACGGACTTCGAATAGCGGCGCATGAAATCGCCGACCGTGGTGCCGAGCGCCGAGAAGGCACCCGCGAACTTGAAGGTCGCGATGCCCTTGAAATCGATGCCGCGGGTGTACTCGAAGGCGTGCACCGGGCCGGCGCCGCCGTAAGCGAAGAGCACGTAGGCCGTGGTATCGAGGCCGCGGATCCCGGCCGCGCTGCGGATCGCATCGCGGGCCTCGATGCCGAGGATCTTCAGCATCGCCTCCGCGGCTGCGTAGGGGTCGACCCCCAGCGGATCGGCGAGCTGTTCCTGAACGGCCTTCAGCGCGAGCGCGGGATGGAGCTGCACCTGGCCGCCGAGGAAATTGTCCGGGTTCACGTAGCCGAGCAGGACATTGCAGTCCGTGATCGTGAGCGTCGTGCCGCCGCGGCCGAAGCACACCGGTCCGGGCGCCGCGCCCGCGCCGTCGGGCCCGAGCTGGATCTTGCGCGTCAGCGGATCGAGGCGGATGTAGCTGCCGGCGCCGGCGCCGATGCTCTCGAGCGAAAGCGTCGGCAGGTTCAAGGTGAAACCCGCGATCGTCGGCTCGGCATCGATCGGCGTGTAACCGTCCGTGATCGCGCCGATGTCGAAGCTCGTGCCGCCCATGTCGGTGAGGAGAAGGTTGCGCTCGCCGAGCAGCTCGCCCAGATACTGTCCGCCCATGATGCCGCCCACCGGCCCCGAAATCATGGTCTCATGCAGGCGCGAATAGCGGATGTTGCACAGGCCGCCGTAAGCGAGGACCGTTTGCAGATCGTAGCGGTAGCCGCGCGCCTTCTCGGCCTCTTCCATCCGGTGCAGATGCCGGCGCGAGGGGGCGGCCGCATAGGCTTCGATCAGCGCGCTGTTCAGACGTCCGTTCTCGCGCATCACCGGCCGGACCTTGGAGCCGAGGAACACGCCGACCTCGCCGTGGCCGCATTCGCGCAGCACCGCCTCGATGATTTCCCCTGCCCGGCGCTCGTGAGCGTCGTTGAGATAGGAGAACAGGAAGTGGACGACGATCGCCTCCGCGCCTTTGGCGAGGAGCTTGCGCGCCGCCGCGGCCACTTCCTGCTCGTAGAGCGGGATGACGATCTCGCCGAAGGAGTCCACTCGCTCGGTCACACCGCAGACGAAACGCCGCGAGACCAGCGGCTGCGGCGGCACGTGCGTCACCGCGTGCAGGCGGTCGGAGTAGGAATAGCTCTTCCAGCTATGCGTGCCGCGTCCCTTCAGCACGTCGTCCTCGAGTCCTTTCGTGGTGATGAGCCCGAGCCTGGTGCCGCGACGCTGGAGCAGCGTGTTCAGCATGCTCGTGCCGGCGTAGATCGACAGCTCCAGGTTCGCGAACAGCTCGCGCTGATCCAGCCCCCAGTAGCCGATCGCATCGTCCAGCGAGCCGAAGAAGCCCAGGGTTTCGTCGTGCGGCGTCGTCAGCGCCTTGCCGACGGTGAACGCCCCGTGTTCATCGACGACGATGGTATCGGTCATGGTGCCGCCGGCATCCATGCCGAGCACGATCGGTCTACCCGCCTTCGCCATGCTTGCCTCCAGAAGCTCGTGTCCTCGGTTGAATACGGACTCGCCGCGCGTGCATGCCACTCGACCGGCCCGCGTGCCGGCGTCCAGGGCCTGCTGCCGGCAGGCCCGGCCACTCTGTCACGCGACCACGCCGTCCGCTTTGCAGATCGTGCCCGCCGAGTAGACGAATTGCGCCCGGCGGCCATCGCTACGATGCGCGGCCGCGGCCCGCGGAGGACGGGACTCGATCAGGCTGCCGAGCCGTCGAAGGCCCGCGCCCGCAGCTCGCTCGGCGTCACGCCGTACTCGAGCTTCATCGTGCGCGAGAAGTGGGCGATGTTGGAAAAGCCCCAGGCAAAGGCGATGTCGGTGACCTTGCGGCTGCGCAGGGCGGGATTGACGAGATCGCGATAGCAGGCTTCCAGCCGCTGTCGGGTCACGAAGCGCCACGGCGTGCAGCCATCCGCCTCGAACAGTCGATGCAGATGGCGCACCGAGATTCGGCTCGAGCGCGCAATGCCGTCGAGATCGAGGTTGGGATCCGCGAGCTTCTTCAGGATCTTCGACTTCACGATTTCGAGCTGCGCGGATTTCACGCTCACGGCGAGCGATTGATCGGGCAGCGACGCGACGAGCATCGCGACGGCCGCTTCGACCAGCGCGTTCTGCCGCATCTCGCCGATCCTGCAGTCGAGACGCGAAACTCCCTGGACGAACGAAGCGAGGATCTCCGTCCCCGGCTCTCCCCGCTTCAGCCAGCGCGGCCGTGTGCTCCACCCGCCCTGCAGCCAATCCCTGACACGCTGCAGGGGTATCAGCACACAAATCTTGTGCAGCGGCTGCAGGACTTCGAAGCTCATCGGCTGCGTGTCGTCCCAGACGAAGATATCGCCCGGCCCGAGCTTCGCCTCCTGTGCGCCGTGTGTGATGGACTCGCGCCCGGCCGTCACGAGCTGAATGGTCAATTTTTCGGTCCCACTGTTCAGTGCGTCGGCCCGCGACCGGTGGCCCGCGCACGGCTCACAGCGGCATTCGATCACCGAGAGGCTCGGCATCGACGTGCGCCTGAGCTCGGCCCGGAAGGGCGTCCTGAGCGCGGCGCGTGGCCGCCACGTCCCGAACGATTCGTTCAGCTTGTCGATCCAGGCATCGTATCGATCGCCGGTCGCCGCCGCCGTGCTTGCCCAATATTCCGAGTGGCTCGTTTCTGCAGTCATGATCATCGTCCCGGTCGATGCTGCCCAAGAGGAATCGCCTTCACTCGATGGCTGAGCTCGGGTCCGACTATAAGCGATCCGGGGGAGCAGCGCTGGCCCGGCGCGAGCTCGGCGGTGGTTTCCCGCCGAAAGCCGTCGCGCCCGAGCGCTTTCACGAAGCGCGCTTTTCAGGCCGAGCTTTTCTTCACGTCGGGGAAAGAGGCCGGCTTCGTTTTGTTCACGCAGGTCCAATATTTTTCCGGTATCAGCTCCGGCGACTTGTACACGATCCATTTGCACGGCGCATTCGCGTCCGGGCTGTATTCCGTGATCCACAGCGGGTAGCCGGCCAGCTCGATGGCTCTGATCTGATTGACGCAGCAGTGCACGCAGTAATAGGGAATCTTTTCGCCCCAGGTCCACGGATAGCCTTGCTTGAAACAGCCGAAATCATACGGTGGCCCGGTCCTGGCCGGCGTGCCGTTGACGGGATCGCCCCGTCTCATGCGTCCGCCGCTGCCGCAGGGATCGAACTCCATGACGTATCTGTCGGCTTCCTCGATCACCGTCACGTCCCCCATCTGCTGCGGGCCGCAGCGGTGTGCGCGCATGCATTCGGCCAGCCAGGCCACCCGCTCATAGACATCGTCCATGGCCATCAGCACTTCGCAAAAACCTTTCAGCCACGGCTCCTGAGTCTCGCGACTGGCCTCCAGCAGCGCCTCCTCGCCGTATTTCTTGGCGACATACTCGTACCAGCCATAGCTCCAGTCGCAGTAGAGGTCATGCAGCCCCTTCCCTTCCGGGACGAAATACCGGATCAGTTGCTTGGCTTCCTCGAGCTTTCCCGCGTCGATCGCCTCGATCGCCATGGCAACACTGTTCTTGCCCAGCTCCGCCGGCGCCTCCATGCGCAAGGGGCGTTGCAAGATCTTGGAATCTACAAATTTCGCTGACATTTTCCGTACCTTCCTTTTTCTCTAGCGCGTTGGTGGCAGTAGCCGTAGCTTGGGCTGACGAAGGAAGCCCAACGGAGAGCTGGCGCGCTGCGTACCACCATTCGCTTTCACTCAAGAACCATTGGGCAGCGACACGTTTTCCTCGCGCCGGGGCTCCCGCGTTGTTGGGCTTCCTTCGTCAGCCCAACGGTGATGAGGCGCGCGCATCGCCTCCAATCAAACGTGAACGGCGGTGTCGTAGCCCGGGTGGAGCGCGCAGCGCGTAACCCGGGATCGGCGTCCGCCGTCCTCTCCTGCAGTCGAGAGGACCCGGCGCGGTGCGCGCCGAGCACGACCGAAAGCCCTTGCGTATCGGGTATGCCGGATCCCGGGTTCCGCTACGCTGCACCCGGGCTACGAAAACCGGGGTGCGCGCAGCCACTGCAGATCGGCCTGCACGAAATCGTCGAGCAGGCCACTGAGCGCACCGTAGGGGCAATCCGCGGCCTGCGCCGCCAGCCGCGCGGCCAGCGGGCCGGTCCAGCGTGCGAGATGGCGCTCGAGAAAATCCCGCTGCGCCCGGCGCAGATCGTCCCGGCTGCCCGCGATCGCGGTTTCAAGGAAGCCGAGGTAGTGCATGAATTCCAGCTCGAGCAGCAGGTGATCGGGCGGCGCGCCGCCCGCGCGCCGCGCGAAGTCGAGACCGAAGTAACGGTAGTAGCGGAGCAGATCCTCCCACAGCGCGGGCAGCGCCGGCCGGCCGGGATCGTGGCTGCGCTCGAGCAGGGCGATCTTGGGCCGGCCGGTGCCGATATCGAACAGCGCGCTGTAGTGGGCCGCACCTTCGCTGCCCGAGTCCAGCGTGAGACCGGCGGGCAGGCTCATCGCCCACGGCAGCGCGGCCAGCCTTTCCTCCAGATCCGCGGCCAGACGGCCATCGCACCAGCGCTGCAGCCGCTCGCCCTGCGGATAGTCGAAGGCGTCGGCGAAGGCGCAATAGAGCCGGCTGCGCGCGCTCGCCGCGGGCTCGCGCGCGGCCTCGATCTGCCAGGCCGGCACTGCGCTCACGGCGCGAGCTCGGCGGGCATGAACTCGCCGCTGAAGGCCTTGCGTCCGGCGCGCTCGCGATTGCCGCCGTCCCACACGGCGAAGGCGAGGCGCGCGACGCTGCCCGGCTGCAGGCGCGCGCGCCGTTCGCCGGCTTCGAGCGCGCGCGCCAGCACCACGCACCAGCGGCCCGCGCGATGGGCGGCCGCCGCGCGCAGCGGGCTTGCGTCCGCGGCGCGGCGTGCCGAAGTGCCATAGCCTTCGGCGATCACCTCGAACACTCGATCGGCGTGATCGGCGCGCCAGTACCAGGCCTCGACCGGCGCTCCCGGCGCGCCCATGCTCACGGCGCTGGCGCCGGCGGCGAGCGGAAACATCACGGCCACGCCGTCGACGAAGCGATCGAGATCGGCGATGCGATCGTGGCGCTCGCACTGCCACTCCAGACGCAGGGCCAGCACTACGCCGTTGTGAGCCCCGCGCAGCTCGAGCGCGCCGATCCGACCATGATCCGTGCTCTGCGCCAGGAAGGGCGATACGCGTGCGATCGCGCGGTTGGCGCGCAGCGGCGTCGGCACCATGACGATCTGCTCGGCGGCGAGCGCCTGCCACGCCGCGCCGTCCGGCGCGAGCAGCTCGCCGGTGGCGAGCGCGGTGCGCGCGAACCTCACGTCTCTCCTCCGGTGTGCGGAGCGCGATCGAAGCCGACGAAGCGATCGGCGAAGCGGCGCCCGATCAGCAGATCCATGATCTCGGAGGGCTCGCCGCGCTGGCGCTTGGCGCGCTCGGCGCGGAGCTTCTCCACCACCTCGCCGACTTGCGGCCCGAACAAGCGGGCGAGCACCTCGAGCGCGAGGCGTCCGCCGTCGCCGAGGGCGCCCTCGGCGGTCAGGGCCCGGGCGGTGTCGAAGGGCGGCACATAGAACACATTGGGGCGCGTGCCGAACTCGGGATGCAGCGGCAGCGCCACGGCGTGCACGACCACCAGCTTGTGCAAGGCGCTCCGTTCGTCGTCGAGATAGCCGAACAACCGCGTGCGACCCGGACACTGGCGATCGCAGGCCGGCGCGATCCCCTGCTCGACCCGCGGGTAGCAGAAGATGCACTTCTCCGAAGTCTCCTGCACCGGGTTGTAGTAGATCGCCTTGTAGGGACAGGCTTCGACGCACAGACGGTCGCCGCGACAGCGACTCTGATCGAGCACCACGATGCCGTCCTGCTCGCGCTTGTAGATCGCGTTGTGGGTACAGGCCTCGAGGCAGGGCGGGTTGTCGCAGTGGTAGCACTTGCGCGGCAGATAGAAGAAATAGGGATTGGGCCACTGCCCGCCGCCCTCGTCCTCGTCCCAGTTGTAGGACCAGTCCGGCGCCTCGCCGGTGACGGCGCTGGTCGGCGCGAGATGGCGCTGCGCGCCCTGCGCGCCGAAGAACACCTCGGCGTGGTTGAAGCGCAGCGCGTCGCCGCAGGCGCTCAAGTCCGTCAGCGCGCCCGGCGCCGGTGTGCCGTCGGCCGCGTAACCGCCGCCCATGCGCTCGTAGTCGCGCGGATAGCCGGCGCCCGGGAAGGTGGTGACGTTCATCCAGCGCATGTGCTCGGCGCCCGGCCGATTGGTCCACAGGCTCTTGCAGGCGACCGTGCAGGTCTGGCAACCCATGCACTTGTTGAGATCGATGATGTTGGCGAGCTGTCGCCGGTGCCGTCGCAGCTCGTCCTTCGAAGCGCCCGGGGGAGCGTAAGCCATGATCATGCCCTCTGCGCGCGGCGCTTCCGGACGTCGACCCGCACGCCGCGATCGGCGGTCGGCCCCGGGCTGCCGTTGAACACGTAGTAGCGCAACTGCCCGTAGCCGCCGGCCAGATGCAGCGGCTTGGCCTGGCCGATCAGCAGGCGATCGTGGATCTTCCACTCGCGGTACTGGTGGCCTTCCCACATGTAGATCACGAGCTGACCGGGAGCGACGCTCGGCGAGGTGCGCACCATCACCTCGCAGTCGGCGAAGTCGTTGAACAGCTCGACCACTTCGCCGTTGGCGATGCCGCGGCGAGCGGCGTCCTCGTCGTTCATGTGCATCACCGGCTGGCCGCGATGCAGACGCATCAGCAGCGGCTGCGCCAAGTGCACGGTGTGGACGCTGTGACGCGGGTGGCCGCCGGTCAGCGCGAACGGATGCTCGCCGCCGATCGCGGGCTGGCGCTTGTATACCGGCAGCGCTTCGCCGGCCGCCAGATACCAGTCGTGCTCGAGATAGAACTGGGCGCGCCGCGCGTAGGTCGGGAACGGCAGCTTGTCGTCGACGTGCCAGCGCAGGCTGAAGAAGGGCTTGCGCGGATCGTAGTCGTTGGCGACGGTGTGCTTCATCAGCCCTTCGCCGTGGCCGACCATCTCGACCATGCCGTCGCGGCGCAGGCTTTCGACCGAAGTACCGCTCGCGAACATCCGCGTCCTCACGCCCACTTCGACCAGCTCGGCCAATGCCGCCTCGTGGCTGTGCAGATGACCGTCCATCGTGTAGCGCTGCCACAGCGCGTCGTAGCGACGCGTGGCGCCGAAGGCGTCGGTGTAGCTGACCAGGCCGCGGCGCGCCGCGGCCTCGCCGACCGCGCGCATCAGATCGGCGAAGATCTCCCACTCGATGCGCGCCTCGCCCGGCGGCACCACTGCCTGATCGATGAAGGCGAAGCGCGGATTGCCGGTCGAAGGCAGGCTCAGATCGGCCTTTTCGTAGTACCAGGCCGAGGGCAGCACGATGTCACAGTGCAGCGCGCTGAAGGACATGCGCGGCTCGATCGCGAACATCATGCCGAGCTTGGGGAAGAGGTGCTGAGGGAACAGCGCGGCCCCGCTGCGCACGCGTCGCATCGGATTGCTGGCTGCGATCATCATCACCCGCGGATGCTTGCCCGGCGCGGGCCGCAGGTGATCGCCGGTCCACCAGCCGCGCGCCTGTCCTTCCGCGAGCGCCTCGCCGAAGGTCTTGCCGAAGGCCGGATCCTGCCAGCGCCGCTCGTCGTACAGCGCCTGGAAGCCGCAGTGGCTGTAGAACAGCATCGCGGGCGGCACGATGCCGATGCGCGCGGTATAGCGCTTGGCCGCTTCGATGCCGATCAGCTCTTCGGTGATCTCGGGATCCGCGGCGCGCAGCGCGGCGGCGAGCGCGGCATAGTCGGCCTGCGCCGCGTCCAGCCCGCCGCGCGCGCAGGGCGCCTCCATCGCCACCAGTTGTCCGATGTGATCGCCCGGGAAAGACCAGGTGTTCCAACCGGTGCCGGGCTTGCCCCAGTTGCCGGACAAGCCCTTGGCGAGCAGCAGCGCACGCTCGCCGAGATCGCCGTGATAGATCTTGGCCGAGTTGAAGCCGATGTAGGACGCGGTGCGGCGAGTGGCCATCTTGCGCGCGAGCAGCGCGATCGCGCTGCCGTGCACGCCGCACACGACGCTGGCCTTAGCCGGCGTGTAGTCGGCATCGAGCTGGCGCTTGAGGGCCGCGAACACCGGTTCGACCGCCACCGTGCTGCCGTCGGCGAGCTGCACTTCGTAGCGCCCCTCCAGGGCCTGCTCGCCGGCGAAGCGCAAGCTGTCGCGCGGCGCGCGCGCCAAGGCACCGCTGGCCTCGTCCCAGAAATAGAGCTGGTCTTCCCGCCCGCTGCCCTCGACCTCGAGCTGGCGCAGGTACCGGCCGGTGTCGATCCGCCGCAGGAGCGCGAGATCGGTCTGCTCCTTGACGAAGGCGCGATCGACGAGGCCTTCGGCGATCATCACCTGGCACACGCCCAGCCACAGCGCGGCGTCGGTGCCGGGTTTCAGGGGCAGGTGAAAGTCCGCGTGCACCGCGCTCGCATTGAAGTCGGGCGCGACCAGCACCAGCTCGCTGCCGTTGAGGCGCGCTTCGGTGATGAAGTGGTAGAGCCCGGGATAGGTATAGGACCAGTTGGCGCAGGTCATGATGATCAGCTCGGCGTCGAACAGATTGTCGCCGCTGTAGCCGGTGTGGACCTTGCCCATGGTGTCCGAGACGCCCTTGTAGTAGTCGCCGATCAGCACGCTCAGATCCGGCGTCACGCCGCCGAGCACGGCGTTGAAGCGCAGCGCCCCGACATAGGCCACGCTGCCGCCGTGGAAGTGCGGGGCATCGAGCAGAAAGCTGTCCGGGCCGAACTCCTCGATGCCGTCGACGATCTTTTCCGCGATCTCGCCCAGCGCCTCGTCCCAAGTGATGCGCTGCCATGCGCCCGAGCCACGCTCGCCAACCCGTTTCAGGGGATAAAGCAGGCGCTCTTCGCTGTAGAGATTGGCGTGGAACGCGCAGCCCTTTTGACAGCCCAGCGGGTTGTAATCGGGATAGCGCGGATCGCTCGCGAGATTGACGGCCGCCTGCTCCTCGCGCCACACGATGCCATCCTTGACGAAGACGTGGAAAGAGCAGGAGTTCGGCAGACACGCGTTGGTGTGGCAACCCCAAGTCACCTTGTCCCAGCGCCACTGCTCGCGGTAGACGTCTTCCGCGTTCTGATAAGCAAGGCCGCCATCGGCGGCGAGCGCAGCGTCGAGAAACGATGCACCGAGCGCGCTGCCGAGCTGCGGCAGCGCCAGCGCCAGCGTGCTGCCGCCGGCCGCTTCGAGAAAGCGGCGGCGGCCGAGATCGGGAGGCGCATCCCGAGTCGGATCGGGTCGTCGGCTGGCCATGAAGGACGTTCCTCCCCGCAACGCTTGCTCGGACTCGCGCGTCTTCGAATCTAGGCAGCGCGCTGCCGATGCCTTTGATCTGGATCAACGCCGCGGCGCGCGCGTCATCCCGCGCACACTGCTGCGCGCGATCGTTCAGGCGCCGAGGCGCTGCATGTAGCGCAGATTGATTTCGCCTTCGATCATCGCGGAGAAGCGCTCGATGTCGCCGCGCTCGACGCGCCAGGCGAAATACTTCTCGTATTTCTCGCGCGACTCCCAGGTCTCGACGATGACGAAGTTCTGCGGATCGTCCAGATTGCGGGTCGCGTATAGACCGATGCAGCCGTCGAAGGAACGGGTGTCCGGGAACAAGCCCTTGAAGGCCGCGGCCATGCCGTCGGCGAACTCGCGCTTCACGCGGACTTCGAGCAATACGGTGCAAGTCATCTGAGCCTTCCTCCTCGCTGCTACGCAACGCGCCCTTCAGCCGCCGGCCGCGCCGGCTCAGCGCGCCATCGCGTGGTATTCGGGGTTGGGGATCATGTCGGTCGCCGACACCACGCGATTGGTCATGTTGAAGAAGCCGATCACGTTCGACATGTCGAAGATGTCGCGATCGCTGAAGCCGGCGGCGCGCAAGGCCGCCCGGTCCGGTTCCTCGACCCGGTGCGGCGTCTCGGTGACTTTAGTGGTGAAATCGAGCATCGCGCGATGGCGCGGGGACAGCTCGGCGACGCGGTAGTTGATGACCAGGAGCTCACCCAGCATCGGATCGCCGGAAAGCTCGCGCACGCGCGCGCCGTGCGTCACGAGGCAGTAATAGCAGCGATTCACCGAGGACACCGCCACCGCGATCATCTCCCGCTCCAGCTCGCTGAGATTGGAGGCCTCGAGCATCAGGGCATGATAGAGATCGACGAAAGCGCGCATCTTGCGGTCGTCGCTGGCGTAGGCCTTGAAGACATTGGGCGTGAACCCGAAGCGGTCCTGGTAGAACGCGAGATAGTCGCGCATCTCCTGGCTGAGATCTGCGTCCTGCGGCAGCTCGAGGGCCGAAACGTATGTGGGTTGTGACATGCATCGATCTCCTGCTGGTGAGAAGAATGTCCGGCACGCCCGCGGGCGAACATCCTGCCTCAGGCGCTGCCGCGCGCCGCGCCGCGGCCGGCGGCGGCGAGCATAGACTCGACGAGCCTGCAGCAGCGCTGCCAGGTCTCGCCGTAGTCGGGATCGGATTCGAGCTGCGCGTAGAGGCGGGCGAGCTCCGCCGTTTCGGCTGCCGTCAGACACTGATCGGCCAGCTCGAACAGTACGCGATTCTCCTTTTCGATGTGGATGCGCAGCAGGTCGGCATAGGCGTAGCCCGCGGCCTCGATGTCCGCGAAGTCCGCGGCCTCGACGGCGCGGGCCAAGCGCGCGATCAGTCCCCGTCCTTCGCGGTGTTCTTCCAGCATGCAGCCCAGCGGCCCGACCACGCCGTGCCGCTCGAGCAGAGGGAACAGACAAGCCTCCTCTTTGCGGTGATGGCAGCAATCGGCATAGCCGCGGAAGAACTCGATGAAGCTCGCGAATTCATGCGCGGCCGGCTCGGCCGTGCGCGCGGCGCGCGCGAGCGCGTGCTCGAAGCGATCCAGCACTTCGAGAATGAGAGCGTGTTCGTCGCGCAGCGCGCGAGTCGGTGAGGCGTTCACGGGGCTAGGTCCTACGGTGGAGAAGACTGCGATTCGGTGTCGCGCGGCGTGCGCGTATAGATCACCAATAACCCGTCGCAGGCGCGCTGCGCGCAGGCGCCGCAGGCGGGATCGAAATCGCGCGGCAAAGGCGCGCGGGTCAAGACTTCGAAGCCCAGCGCGCGGTAGATCTCGGCCGACTCTGCGGCCCGCGCCGGCTCCACGCTGTGACGTCGCTGCCAGCCGGCCGCGGCGAGCTCGAGATCCTGGCGCCGTTCCAGCGGCGCGACGCCGCGCTCGAGCGCTCCGCAGACGCGCTCAGACTCGCCCATGGACAGCGTGCTCGAGTGCAGCGGGCGCGGTGCCGGCGCGCAGCCTGCGCAGGCGTTCCTGGCCGAGCAGCGCGGCGCCGTAGGCCGCGATGAACTGCACGAGATCCGGCGCGGGCACGTTGACCTCCGCGCCCAGATCGCGCGCGATGCTGCGGCCCATGATGTCGAAACGCAGGATGCCGCCGACCAGGGTGTAAGCGGGCTGCGCCTTGGCGCGCTTCATGAGCTGCACGGCGCGGCCGACCAGCGATTCGATGGCGCCGTGCATGATCGAGGCCGGCGGCGTGCCGATCGAGAGATGATTGATCACCTCCGATTCCGCGAACACCGCACAGACGCCGGAAATCGGCACGGGCTCGCGCGAGGTCGCGATCAGCGGTCCCATCTCCTCGACGCCGTAACCCATGTAGCGCGCGGTCTTCTCGAGAAAGGCGCCGGTGCCGGCCGCGCACTTGTCGTTCAAGCGAAAGGAGTGCACGCGCCCGGCGTCGTTCAGGCGGCTGCACTTCATGGTCTGGCCGCCGATGTCGAGCACGGTGCGCGTGGCGGGAAACAGCGCGGCCGCGCCGGCGGCGCTGGCCGTCAGATCGGTGACGTGGAGATCCTTGTCCGCCGCCTGGTGACGACCCATGCCGGTGCCGACGACGTATTCCACAGCGTCCCGCGTGCGCCCGGCCGCGTCCAGGCACTCGGCCAGCGCCTCGCGCGCGACTTCCTCGAGACGAAAGCCGGTCGGCCGCAGGCAGCGCCCGACGATGCGCTCGTTTTCCGCGAGCACGACCTTGGTGTAGGTCGAGCCGACGTCGATGCCCGCCGTCAGGCTCACGGCGTCAGCTCCGCGCCGCCGCGCGTGTGGCGACCGCTGCGGATGCGGTCCAGCGCGAACAGCGCCGCGCCCAGCGCGCCCATGAAATGCGCTTCCTCGCTGATGTTGACCGCGCAGCCGAGCTTGTCCTCCATGGCCTTGACCATCGCGGCGTTGCGCGCCACGCCGCCGGTGAAAGTCACTTCCGACTCGATGCCGACGCGGCGCAGGAGCGCGAAGGAGCGCACGGCAATGGATTGATGCACGCCCCACAGGATGTCCTCGACCTTCTTGCCCTTGCCGAGCCAGGACAGCACCTCCGATTCGGCGAACACCGTGCAGGTGGTGCTGATTCGCACCGGGCGCGAATAGCTCAAGGCCACCGGCCCTAGCCGATCGAGCGGGATCTGCAGCGCCGCCGAGGCCGCGCCGAGGAAGCGGCCGGTCCCGGCCGCGCACTTGTCGTTCATGCAGAAGTCGTCGATCTCGCCGCTGGCGCTGACGCGGATGGCCTTGGTGTCCTGGCCGCCCATGTCGAGCACGGTGCGCGTGCGCGGAAACATGTGCACGGCGCCGCGGCCATGGCAACTGATCTCGGTGATCTGATCGTGACCGAAAGTGACGCGGTAGCGCCCATAGCCCGTGCCGATCACGTATTCGACGTCCACTTCGGAGAGTTGCGCCGCGGCCAGCGCCTGATCGAAGGCGCGTTCGGCCGCCTGGATCACGTTGGCGCCGGTATCGGTCAGCGCGCGCGCGACGATCGCGCCCTGCTCGTCGATGATCACGGCCTTGGTCTGCGTGGAACCGACGTCGACTCCGGCGGCGTGACTCATGCGATGTCCTCAGCTCTGCACCGCGGCGCGCTGCTGGCGCGAAGCCAGCCCCTCGAAAAAGGCGTCGATGCGATTCTTCATCTGCGCTTCCGACACCACCCGCCGATCCATCATGTCGGACTCGATGAACAGGCTCGCGATGTCGCGGCGCCGAGCCAGCGCCGCGCGGCCGTCCGCGAGCCCGGTGGACACCGTGCGGCAGCTCTTGATCGGGTGGTAGATGATGGCGTCGACCGCGTAGTCGTCGAGCATCTGCTCGAGCACCCGATCCTGGAAGAACATGCTGTCCATCGCGGCACGCACGCTGATCAGCAGGCCTTCGGCGAGGCTCTCGATCGGATCGCCGAGCTCGTATTCGAAGCCCTCGTGCGCGCCGCCCGAGGCGAAATACAGATAAGTCGAGTTGACGAAGACGCCGCCGCGCTCCGCGAACATCTCGTCGAAGCGGCGGAAGATCGGGTAGCAGGGCACGCCGACGAACACCAGCCGGTAGCGCTCCTCGACCAGGGTGCCGATGCCGTGGGCGGCCTTGTAACGGAACTCTTCGAGCGCGGCGTCGAAGTATTCGGCGCCGGCGGCCGTGCCGCGAAAACCATTGGCGACGCCGAGCAGCACCGTGCCGTCGGTCAAGGCGTTGAACACGGCCGGGCGGCTGCGATTGAGCGCGATCAGCGCCCGCCAGGCGCGGCTCAGCGCGTTGGCGCTCGCCATCGTCTCGCGCAGCCGGTCGATGTCGAACCGTGTGCCGCTGACCTGCTCGCAAGTCGCGATCAGCTCGCGTAGCTGGGCGGCGACGTAGCGGCGATCGTTGGCGAAATCCCGTGGATCGCCGCCGCCGAGCTGCGCGCCGTCGCGCGTGCCCGGCACGTCGAGGGTGACCATCGGCATGCCGTGCATGCGCGACCAGATCTCGGCCCATTTGATGTAGGTATTGCAGGCATTGGTCAGTACCGCGAGGGCGGGCTTCGGGATGCGGCCCATCGGATGCCGCCCGCGCTCGAGCTGCGTCGCGACGTCCGCCTTCACGTAGCCGCAGATGTCCGGCGAATAGCCGACCGCTTCCGCCGCCCCCAGGTACTCGTGCGCGACCTTGCGCACCGCGGCCTGCAGGGAATTGATCTCGGGGAACACGACGTCGAAGTCGAAGGCCTTGAGGATCTCGTTGAGGCTGCCCATCACGAACACATAGGCGGCGCGGCGCCCGCTCTCGGCTGCCCGTGTCAGCTCCACGTACCACTCGCGGAACAGCCGCGCGCCGTCGCGGTTGGCGCGTCCCACCGGGCTGTCGGCGGTGTCGCTCATCGGCGCATCCTCATGCAAACAGGAGGCTTTCGAGAAAGGTTTCGACCTGCATCTCGAGGTTCTCGAAAGAGGTCATGTTCTCTTCGAACTCGCTGACGAAATAAGGGATCCGGTGGGCGTCCAGCGCCTGCACATAGGCGACCTGCTCTTCCAGTCCCGGCTCGCACATCTTGGCCGCGGCGAGGATGACGGCGTCGGCGCGCGCCGCGGCGACGCGCGCGAGCAGCATGTCTTCCTTGGGTTTGCGCAGATCGTGCTGCACCGGGCTGTACGAGGAAGACTCGATGTAGGCGCGCGCCAGCGCGGCGAGCGGCGCCTCGTCGAGCGCGACGTCGGCATCGAGCCAGCGCAGGCCGATCAGCAGATCGTCGTCGACGAGGTAGCAGGTGCGTCCCAGCATGCGCAGCAGATCCAGCGGCGGCTGCTCGCAGAATCCGCCCTCGAACACCACCCGCACGCGGTCTTCGCGCCGCGTGCCGCGGCTGCGCAGGCGCGGCAGCAGATGCTCCAGCAGCGCGTTGTGTTCCTCGCGCGGCAGCAGCCCGCCCAGCGCGACCAGGCAGTAGGCATCGGCCGCGTCGAGCAGCCAGGGCGCATTGCGCTTGAGCGCATAGAGCTCGCGCAACAGCGCTCTGTTGCGGTTGAACACCTCGATCGAGCGCCGCAGATCCGCGGCGGCGATCGGCCTGCCCGCGACCTCCTCGACCACGCGCTGCAGCCGTCCGTACTCGTCGCAGAGATAGTCGACGCTGGCCGCGGAGTTCGGGTTCTGCGGCAGGTACAGGATCTGGCAGGGGTAAGTGAAGTTGCGCCCCCAGATGGCCGCCAGGTTGCGCGCCGCGTCGCAGATCGGGTGCGACACGAAGAGCTCGAGCTCGAGCGCGCCGGAGAGCGCGGCCTCCAGTGAGGTCTTCAGTATCGAGCACAGATAGGAGCCGAAGTGGGAATCGGCGATCGACGGCTCGAGCGGGGCGCCGCGCAGCTTGACCGGCAGCAGGCCGGCGGCGTGGGCAATCTCTTCCGGAAAATAAACCTGGAAGTGGCCGACGACCTTGCCGCCGGCGGCTCGCCACGCGCGCACGGTCGGAAAGCTCGGGTCTTCGACGAGTTCGCGACAGAGATAGAGCACCTCGTCCAGAGAGCCTTCGTGCCACTCCTGCGGGAGCGTCGCCATCCTTCCCTCCGGCACGGTCGCGACCGTCGCTGCGCCTGCTGTATGGGCGGATAGTAGAAATCGCGCCGCGCAGCGTCCTTGATCTAGATCGAGTGCTCGCGCCGCCCGCGCGCCGCGACGAAGCGCTCGATCATGCACGCCCGGCGCGCGCAGCGGCTCCTGGCCGTGGATGTTGCGCCGCACGGCCAGAAGCTAGCAGAGACCACGGCGCAGTTACGGGACGCACTACGCTCGTAGTCCGGATGAGCACCACGAATCCGGGGTTCGGCGCTTGCCGAACGCAAGCTGCCCAATCGGCGCCGGATCCCGGATTCGCCTTGCTCATCCGGACTACAAAAAGGAAGTTCTCTGTTGTTCTCCGTGGCCGCATGCAGCGCGCCTTCCGCTGCCGCCGTTCACGCGCTTGTCAGCCTCGTTTCCGGCGCGGCTTCTGCGGGGACTTCGCGTAGTAGAAGCCGGTCGGTGCGATGGCCTTGAAATCGATGTCGCCGGTGTCGGTGTACGGAAAGCGCTCGAGCGCCCAGAACTCGAGATAGCGAT
>DAOKZI010000044.1:0-28863 GCA_035325705.1 Gammaproteobacteria bacterium | reverse complement strand
CGACGGAGTCGCCCGCGGGCGCGGCGGGTGCGGCCGGGGCGGCAGCGGTTTCGGGCGGCGTCGCCGGCGCTGCGGGCGGCGTGGCCGGGGCCGCCGGCGCGGTGGCCGTCGAGCCGCCGCTTTCCGTCGCCGGCGGCGTATCGTTGCCGCAGGCGGACAGCAGCGCGGCGAGCGACAGGACGGTGAGCAATCGGGTGTGTTTCATGCGTTTTTCTCCTTGGCCTGATTGAACGTCGTACATCGGATTGTCTCAGGCCGCACCCGGACATGCCACCGGTACGCGGCGAGAGGCGATGGCGCCTCGCCGCGTCGGCGCGAAATCTCACGCTGCGCGCAGCGCCGGCTTCAAGCGCCGAGCTTCGCGAGCTGCGCCTTCAAGCGCGCGATCCGATCCGCATTCTCCGCCGCGCGCCGGCGCTCCTTGTCGACGACCTCGGCCGGCGCGCGCGACACGAAGGATTCGTTCGCGAGCTTGGATTCGACGCGCGCGAGATCCTGCTCGAGGCGGCTCAGCTCCTTCCCCAGGCGCTCGCGTTCGACGGCGGGATCGATCAAGTCCATCAGCGGCACCAGCAGTGTGGTATTGCCGGCGAGCGCGGTGGTCGCCTCGCCGGGCGCTACGCTGACGCGTTCGATGCGTTCGATACGCGCGAGCTGCTGGATGGCCGCGGCGCTGCCGGCGAGCCAGGCCTGCTCGTCGGCGCTGCCGCCGACGACTTGAAGCGGAATGCGGACGCCGGGATCGAGATTGCTCTCGGCCCGGATGCGGCGCACGCCCAGCACGACGGTCTTCACCCAGGCGATCTCGGCCGCGGCCGCGGGGTCCTCGGCATAGTCGTCGGCGCGCGGATAGGGCTCGAGCATGATCGTCCCGCCGTGGAGGCCGATCAGCGGCGCGACCTTGCTCCAGATCTCCTCGGTGATGAAGGGCATGACCGGATGCAGCGCGCGCAGCGCCGCCTCGAGCACCTCGATCAGCGTGCGGCGCGTCGCGTCCTTTGCGCTGGACTCGACGGCCGGATCGTTCAACTGCACCTTGGCGAGCTCGATGTACCAGTCGCAGAACTCGTCCCAGAAGAACTCGTAGATCGCCTGCGCGGCGAGATCGAAGCGGTAGCCGTCGAAGCCGTCGCGCACGGCGGACAGCGCCGCGCGGAAGCAGTGACGGATCCAGCGATCGGGGAGGTTCCTGGACTTCACTTCGGGCACGGGCTCGGGGCCGACCGTCATCAGCACGAAGCGCGTCGCGTTCCAGATCTTGTTGCAGAAGTTGCGATAGCCCTCGATGCGGCCGAGATCGAAGCGCACGTCGCGGCCCTGCGTCGCCATCGACGCGAAGGTGAAGCGCAGCGCGTCCGTGCCGTAGCTCGGGATGCCGTCCGGAAACTGCTTGCGCGTCGCCGCCTCGATCTTCGGCGCGTCTTCCGGGCGCATCAGGCCCGTGGTGCGCTTGGCGATCAGCGGCTCGAGCTCGATGCCGTCGATGAGATCGATGGGGTCCAGGATGTTGCCCTTGGACTTCGACATCTTGTTGCCTTCGGCGTCGCGCACGAGGCCGTGGATGTAGACCTCGCGGAACGGCACGTCGCCCATGAACTTCAGCCCCATCATGATCATCCTGGCGACCCAGAAGAAGATGATGTCGAAGCCCGTGACCAGCACGCTGGTCGGGTAGAAAGTCGCGAGCTCGGGCGTCTTCTCCGGCCAGCCCAGCGTGGAGAACGGCCACAGCGCGCTCGAGAACCAGGTGTCGAGCACGTCCTCGTCCTGCGTCAGCGGCACGTCGTCGCCGAGCCCGCCCTTTGCGCGCGCCTCGGCCTCGCTGCGGCCGACATGGATCTGACCTTGCGCGTCGTACCAGGCCGGGATGCGATGGCCCCACCAGAGCTGACGGCTGATGCACCAGTCCTCGATGTTGCGCATCCACTCGAAATAGGTCTTGCTCCAGCTTTCCGGCACGAAGCGGATGCGGCCGTCTTCGACGCAGGCGATCGCGGGCTCGGCGAGCGGGGCGATGTGCACGAACCACTGATCCGTCAGATAGGGCTCGATCACGGCCTGCGAGCGATCGCCGCGCGGCACCATCAGCGTGTGCGCGTCGGCGCGCACGAGCAGGCCCTGCGCTTGCAGATCGGCCACGATGCGCTTGCGCGCTTCGTAGCGATCCAGGCCGCGATAGGCGGCCGGGCCGTTGTCGTTGATCGCGGCCTGGGGCGTAAAGACGTTGATCTTCGGCAGGCCGTGACGCTCGCCGACGGCGTAGTCGTTGAAGTCGTGGGCCGGCGTGATCTTGACGCAACCCGAGCCGAAGGCCGGATCGACGTAAGTGTCGGCAACGATCGGGATGCTGCGGTTACACAGCGGCAGGGTCACGTATTTGCCGATCAGCCGCCGATAGCGTTCGTCCTCCGGATGCACCGCGACGGCGACGTCGCCGAGCATGGTCTCCGGGCGCGTGGTGGCGACGACGACGTGGCCGTTGCCGTTCTCCAGCGGATAGCGGATGTGCCAGATCTGACCCTGTTCTTCCTGCGCCACGACCTCCAGATCGGAGATCGCCGTCTGCAGCACCGGATCCCAGTTGACGAGCCGCTTGCCGCGATAGATGAGGCCTTCCTCGTACAGGCGCACGAACACTTCGGTGACCGCCTGCGACAGGCCCTGGTCCATCGTGAAGCGCTCGCGCGTCCAGTCCATCGAGGCGCCCATGCGCCGTAGTTGCTGCGAGATCGTTCCGCCGGATTCGCTCTTCCACTGCCACACCGCTTCGAGAAAGGTCTCGCGGCCCAGATCGTGGCGCGACTGGCCTTTCAGGCCGAGCTGGCGCTCGACCACCATCTGCGTCGCGATGCCGGCGTGATCGGTGCCGCATTGCCACAGCGTGCGATACCCCTGCATGCGGTGATAGCGGATCAGCGCGTCCATCAGCGTGTCCTGGAACGCGTGGCCCATGTGCAGGCTGCCCGTCACGTTCGGCGGCGGCAACATGATGCAGTAGGGGGCATCGTGGCCGCGCGCGGTGAAGTGGCCGGCGGCTTCCCACTGTTCGTAGCGCGGGCGCTCGATGGCGTGCGGATCGTAGGTCTTGGCGATGGGCGGTTCGAACTTCATGGGCGTGGGCCGGCCTGCGGACGTGGGAATGAATTCGGGTGCGCGCTCGGCGCGCGTCGCGGCCAGCGTCTGGCGATCGACGGCGGGCGCGGACGCCGGCGCGGCAGCGGCGAGGTGGCCGAAAATCGCCGGGTCGACGTCGGCGACGCGCTCCGTGAGCCGCGGCGGCGTCACGCCCGGCGGCGGACGGCGGCCGCTCAGGACCTCGTCGAACTCCGCGCGCTTGCGATCGAGCAGGCCTTCGAGCTGCGCGATCGTCGCATCGAGATCGCGGCGCCAGGGATCGGGATGCGCGTCGCGATCCGCGCTCATGCGTCGACCGTCGCGATCGGATAGCCGCGATCCTTGTAAAACTTGTAGCGCGCGCGGGCCAGCGCCTTCGCCCGTTCGTCCTCGCCGGTCGTCTCGACGACCTGCTCGAACTGGCTGAAAAACGGCGGCACCTCGACGTGGAGGTTGATCAGCAGATCGGCCGTGGCCGGCGCCGCCAGCGAGGCCGCGAGCAGCACCGGCGCCGCGGCGGCGTCGGCGCTGCCGGCCGGCGCGTGCGGCACGAAGCTCGTGTCGCTGAAGGTCCACAGTAGATCGTCCAGCGCCGTGACCATGTCCTCGTCGAGGCAGTGGATGTGCACGCGGCGGCCGTCTCGATACGCCTGCTGCACGAGTTGGCAGACATAGACGTCGTGCTGGCGTCGGCCCTGTGTAGTCAGCACGTGGAAATCGATGTGGGTCATGCGCGGGAGCGGCGGCGCTCAGGCCAGATTCGCGCGGCCGAGGATGAACTCCATCAGCAGCGGCAGCGGGCGGCCGGTCGAGCCCTTGGCCTTGCCCGAGGTCCACGCCGTGCCCGCGATGTCGAGATGCGCCCAGCGATAGTCCTTGGTGTAGCGCGACAGGAAACAGGCCGCCGTGATCGTGCCCGCCTCGCGGCCGCCGACGTTCGCCATGTCGGCAAATGGGCTGTCGAGCTGCTTCTGGTAGTCGTCCCACAGCGGCAGGCGCCAGGCGCGATCGCCGCTCTTCTCGCCGGCGGCGAGCAGCTCGTCGGCGAGCGCATCGTGATTGCTCAAGAGGCCGCTGGCATGGCTGCCGAGCGCGACGACGCAGGCGCCGGTCAGGGTCGCGATGTCGATCACGACGTCCGGCTCGAAGCGCGCGGCATAGCTCAGCGCGTCGCACAGGATGAGCCGGCCTTCGGCGTCGGTGTTCAGGATTTCGATAGTCTGGCCGGACAGGCTGGTGACGACGTCGCCCGGCTTGATCGCATGGCCGTCCGGCATGTTCTCCACCGTCGGCACCACGCCGACGACGTTGATCGGCAGCGCGAGCTCGGCGACCGCCTTCATCACGCCGAGCACCGAGGCCGCGCCCGTCATGTCGAACTTCATCTCGTCCATGTTCGCGCCGGGCTTGATCGAGATGCCGCCGGAGTCGAAGGTGACGCCCTTGCCGACCAGCACGATCGGCCGCGACTCGTCCGGGCAGCCGCGGTACTCGAGCGTGATGAGCTTGGGCGGCTGCGCGCTGCCTTGGGCGACGGCGAGCAGCGCGCCCATGCCGAGCTTATGCATGTCGGCGCGTTCGAGCACCGTGACTTTGAGGCTTCTGTAGGTCTTGCCCAGCTCGCGCGCGGTCTCGGCGAGCTGCGCGGGCGGGCAGTGGTTGCCCGGCAGATTCGCCAGATCCTTCATCAGCGACAGGCCGGCGAGCATGCCCTTCGCGGTGTTCACCGCGTGCTGGGCCTCGGTGCTGTCGTCGAGGCCGACGAGCACGCCGAGGCGCGCGAAGTGCGGGCGCTTCGAGGGCTTGCTCTTCATCCGTTCGAAGCGGTAGGCGCTCGCGCCGAAGGCGAGGCAGGTCTGGCGGATCTTCCAGCCCGCGTCGCGATCGCGCACCGGGATTTCGGCGAGGCAGGACACCGCGTTCTTGAGTCCCGCCTCGGCGATCGTACGGGCCGCCTTCTGGACCAGGCTCAGATAGTCGGCCGGCTTGAGGGCCTCGGGCCTGCCGCAGCCGACCAGCAGGATGCGTTCGGCGGCCGTGCCCGGCGCTTCGGGCAGCAGCAGCGTCTCGTTCGGCGCGCCGCCGAGATCCCCGCGCTTGACCAGCCGCGACACGAGCCCGCGGGTCGCTTTGTCGAGGGCTTCGGCCGTGGCACCGAGGCGCTTGCCGGCGTGCACGCCGACCACCAGGCACGCGGTTTTCTGTTCGTGCGCGTGGCCGCGCTTGACCGAGATTTCCATGAATCGCTCCGGCTGATGAAAGGCAGAGATCGCGGCGGATTTTGCGCGCGCCGGTCTTTGGGCTGAAAGCCGAGACCATCCCTAGTGTATTCGGCGCGATCCGAGGCCGCCAAGCGCGGCTCACGCGAATTGCCGAGTCCGTTTCTCGGCGCACGAGGATGCGCTCGCGTCTCGCGGCCGTCGCAAGCCCGCGATCGGGGCCAGCGGCGCCGACGCGAACGCGCTTTCTCAGCCTGCCTTTGCGGTGTTTCCTTCGTATACTGGCGCGCAAATCCCGCGCCGCGCATGAAAATCCTCGATCGCTACATCGGCTGGACCATCATCACCGCCACCCTGACCGTGCTCGCGGTGCTGGTCGGCATCTTCACCTTCTTTGCCTTCATCGAGCAGCTCGAAGACGTGGGCCGCGGGCAGTACACCGTGTTCAAGGTCGCGGTGTTCGTGCTCTTCAGCATTCCGAACCTCACTTACGAGCTGTTCCCGATGGCGGCGCTGATCGGGGCGCTGATCGGCTTCGGCACCTTGATGCGCAACGGCGAGATCACGGTCATTCGCGTCGCCGGCGTGCCGAAGGGCCGGATCGTGCTGTCGGTGGTCAAAGCCGGCGGCATCCTGCTCGCGCTCGCAGTGCTGCTGGGGGAGATCGTCGCGCCGCCGGCCGAGCGTTTCGCCCGCGACTATCGCAACATCGCGATCAACGATCGCGTGACCTTCCGCTCGGACAGCGGTTTCTGGTCGCGCGACGGCGAGAGCTTCATCAACATCCGCGAGATCCTGCCCGGCGACCAGCTCCGCGGCCTGTACATCTACGAGTTCGACGATCTGAACCGCTTGCGCACCAGCACCTACGCCGAGTCCGCGAGCTACGACGGCAAGCAGTGGGTGCTGAAGGACATCGCGCAGACCCAGCTCGACGACGAGGGCATTCGCGAGCGGCACCTGCCCGAGGCGGCCTGGGACTCGATGCTCAAGCCCGATCTGCTGTCGATGCTCACCATCGATCCCGAGAGCCTCGGCATCGTCAGCCTCGTGCGCTACATCCGTTTCCTGCATCGGAACGCGCAGGACACGCAGCGCTACGAGCACGCGCTGTGGACCAAGCTGACCTATCCGCTCGCGACCGTCGTGATGGTGGTGCTGGCCGTGCCGATGGTGCTGCGCGCGAGCCGCTCGGTGACGATCGGCCAGCGCGTGCTGGTCGGCGCCGGCGTGGGCCTCGGCTTCCACCTGCTGAACCAGGCCGCCGGTCACCTCGGCGTCGTCTACGAAGTCCACCCCGTGCTCTCCGCCGCCGGCCCCGCCCTCCTGATGTTCTTCATCGCCGCTTTCCTGCTGGCGCGGACGCCTTGAGCCGGGTTGGGCGTTTTTTTGCCACAGAGAACACCGAGAACACAGAGGGGAAGAGAGTGGGTCGTGCCTATCTCGACGCCGTGCCGGGCTGGAAGGTCGCTGATTTACGCTGCGCGCATGATGGAGAACACGGAGGGGCGGTCATGACGGCCGCGTCACCCGCCATCATGAAAGAGGCGTGAGAAGCCCCTCTCCCGGATTCCGCGCCGCTGCGCGGCGCTCCTTCCGGGCCACCAGGCAAGGATCTTCGTAGCCCGGAAGGAGCGCAGCGGAATCCGGGTTCGGCGCCCGCCGTTCTCTCAAGCATCCGAGAAAACCCGGCGCGGTGCGCACCGCCGGGCCGAAAGCCTCTGCGTATCGGGCATGCCAGATCCCGGGTTCCGCTCCGCTGCACCCGGGCTACGAGAACGGGGCGTACTCTTTCACGGCAACCTACGAGATCTGAATTTTCCCCTCATCTTCCTCTGTGTTCTCGGTGTTCTCTGTGGCCAAAAAACGCCCAGGAACGCGCAATCGCCCGGATCACGCTCTGAATACGAGCACCGATCCCGAAGCCCGATCAATCAGCGCTTCGCCGCGGCCGCCGAGGATCCACCAGTAGCCGAAGGCGAGGAGGGCGGCGGCGGTGAGGACGAGGGCGCGGGGGGCGGGGGTGAACCAGAAGGCCCAGGCGGCGAAGGCGAGCGGCAGCCAGTGCAGCACGCCGAGGGCGAAACGCAGGCTCGCGCGGCGCCAGGACAGGGCCGCGCCGCTCGCGCGATCGACGACGCGGATGCGCCAGCTCTTCATGCCCAGCGTCTGCCCGCCGCGGTGCCAGCAGCCGGCGAAATACGCCCAGGCCGCGAGCAGCAGCGCGAGCTGGAAGCCGTGCTCGTAGTCCGGCACGGCTTCACCGTGATGGAAGCCGACGGCGATGGCGGCGACCACGAACCAGATCCCGATCAGCGCCAGGGCGTCGTAGAACGCGGCCGCGACGCGGCGGCGTACGCTGACGCGACGGGCCGCGGGTGCGGCGTCGGAACCGGCTGTCTGCATGTCGGGATCCGGATCGTCTGAGGCGGGCCGACCGCCGTAGTGAGGACGAGACGCGCGCCTGGAACGGCGGCGCAGCGAACATGTCACAATGCCGCGGCGTCGCGCAAGCTCAGGCCGGCGCGCCAAGGGCAGGCTGGGCTTTCGAGGACGACATGCGGCACGGGTGGCGGCTCGCATCGCTGGCGACGTGGTGGCTGTGGGCGGCCGTCGCAATCGCGCACCCGCTCGGCGATCCGCCGGGCCGGCTCGTCGACCTCGGCGGCCGCACCATGCATCTGTACTGCATAGGCCGCGGCGCACCGACCGTGGTGATCGACACCGGCCTCGGCGCCACCTCGCTCGAATGGGAAGCGGTGATGCACCGGATCGGCGGGCCCTCGCGCGTCTGCGTCTACGATCGCGCGGGCTACGGCTGGAGCGAGATGGGCCCGTACCCGCGCACGAGCTCGCAGAACGCGAACGATCTCTACCTGCTCCTGACCAACGCCGGCGAGGAGGGGCCCTTCGTGCTGGTCGGCCACTCCTACGGCGGCTACACCATGCAGCTCTTCGCGCGGCGCTATCCTTTCCTCACCGCCGGCCTCGTGCTGATCGACGCCGCGCATCCCGAGCAGGTCGAACGCTTCCTCGCGCCGCCTTACCGCATGCGCATCGCGCCCTCGAGCGGTATCGGGCTCGTGCGCTTCGGCGAGGCGCCGAAACCCCATCCCGCGATGCCGCGCCTCGCGCGCGAGCTCACTTATTTCCAGTACCGCAACTGGCGTGCGCGCCGCACCTTGTCCTATGAGCTCCTCGGCTGGCGCGAGAGCGAGGCGGCGCTGCGCGCGGAGCCGCCGCTGCACGAAATGCCGCTCGTCGTGCTGACGCGGGGGCGGCGCGTGTGGCCCGCAGGCGCGCACGGCGACGCGCTGGAGCAGCTATGGATGGATCTGCAGTCCGAGCTCGCGGCGCAGAGCCCGATCTCGGCGCATCTGCTCGCGCGCGCGAGCGGGCACCAGATCCATCTCGATCAGCCCGATCTCGTCGCCTTCGCAATCGCGCTCGCGGCCGACGCCTGGCGCCTGCGCCAGGGCGGGGGACCGGCCTTGACGGACGCGAGCGCGCACTGGCTGTCGCAGCTCGACATGCAGAGCTTTAGCTGGCTGCGCGATTCGCTCGACGTGCCGCTGCCGCTGCGCGTGGTGCAGTTCGACGCGCGTGCGAGCGCGCCCTGAGCGATGCCCGGCGAGCTACGCGCCGTCGCGCGCGCCGCGCTGCTGCTCACCGATCCGGCGGAAAAGCTCGCCTGCGTGCAGGCGCTAAACGCGGCCGCGACGCCCGTCGACGTCGCGCGCGTGCAGCCGCCGGTCCTCGCGCCCGGCCGGCCGGCGCGGCCCGTGCTCGTGCCGCCGTCGCGCGTGCCGCGCCGGGGCACCGGCACGGCGGCCGGCCGCGCGGCGCTGCTGCACGCGATCGCGCACATCGAGTTCAATGCGATAAATCTCGCGCTCGACGCCGTCGCGCGTTTCGCCGATCTGCCCGAAGCCTATTATCGCGACTGGTGGCGAGTCGCCGTCGAGGAGGCCCGGCATTTCGCGCTGCTGAAAGCGCATCTCGCGACGCTGGCTCACGCCTACGGCGATTTCCCCGCGCACGACGGCCTGTGGGAAGCCGCGCGCAAGACGGCCGACGACTGCCTCGCGCGCATGGCGCTGGTGCCGCGCATCCTCGAAGCGCGCGGCCTGGACGTGACGCCCGGCCTGCGCGCGCGCCTGATCGCGGCCGGCGACGCGAAGGCCGCGGCGATCCTCGAGGTGATCCTGCGCGAGGAGATCGGCCACGTCGCGATCGGCAACCGCTGGTTCCATCACCTGTGCGCCGAGCGCGGCGTCGATCCCGCCGCGAGCTTCCGCGCGCTCTGCGCGCGCTACGGCCAAACGCCGCCGCGCCCGCCGTTCAACGTCGAAGCGCGCCTGGCAGGCGGTTTCACGCGCGAGGAGCTGGCCGAGTTCGGCGCGGGCCCCACGCATACGACTTCGTAGCCCGGAAGCAGCGCCGCGCAGCGGCGCGGAATCCGGGTGCTGTGCCACTTCGAGCGCCGATTAATCTAGCCACGGAGGGCACGGAGGGAGAAAAGGGTTGTTCGTTGCCGCGAAAGAGGGCGCCCCCGTTCTCGTAGCCCGAGTGCAGCGTAGCGGAACCCGGGATCTGGCATGCCCGCTACGCGACAGCGTTCGGCGAATGCATGAGGACCGCGGGCGCCGGATCCCGGGTTACGCGCTGCGCGCTCCACCCGGGCTACAAGAGAGGGAACGCAGCGCGGTCGGTCTTGCGTCGGATTTCCCTCCGCTTCGTCAGCGCACGCTGAGCTCCGCGCGTCGATTGCGCGGCTCGGGGACCTCGTCCGCGGTCGGTACCAGCGGTTCGCGTTCGCCGCGGCCGGCGACGCTGATGCGCGAGGCGTCACCGCCCTTGGCGATCAGCAGCTCGCGCAGCTTTTCCGCGCGCTGCAGCGACAGCGCGTCGTTGTAGGCGAGCTCGCCGACGCGATCGGTGTGGCCGATCGCGATCACGTCGGCGACCGGACGTGCGGCGATTTCGGCGAGCACGGCCTCGGCCCGGACCGCGGACTCGGCGGTGAGTCGATCGGAGTCGAGCTCGAAATACAGCGTGTAGGACTTCGGACGCGGCGGCAGCGCCGCCAGCGCGGCACCGAATTCCTGTTCCACCTGGGCGGCGCTCGACTGCGTCTGCGCGAGCCGGCCCTTGCCGTCGACGCTCGCGCTCGCCCAGGCCGCGCCGAGCACCGTCTCCGCCGCGCCGGGATTGACCGCGATCCGGCCGACCGCGCCGTCCGGGCCCGGCAGGAGCACGACGCGATCCCGCGGCCCGCCGGCGCAGCCGCCGAGCGCGAGCACGGCGCTCAGGATGAGGAGCCGCGTGTTCATTTCGGCGCCGCCGCTTCGACGACGAACTCGGTGCCGCGGACGCCGAGGATGCTCGAAGGCGTGCGAATCTTCATCTGATCCTTGCCGTGCTTGGCGAGCTTGCCGGAGACGACGGCGAGCTTGCCTTTCTTCAGCGTGGCGTCGAAGCCGCCTTCGTGCGTCGTCGAATCGAAGCGGAAAGAGTCGACGACCAGGCGGCTGTTCGGCCCGAGCGAGAGCAGCGAATTGTCGCGGAAGGTGATCCCGCAGCGGCCGTCCGCGCCGGTGACGACCGTGTCTGCCGGCCGGACCGGCGTGCCGGCGCCGACGCCGAGCCGCGCGCCGGCGCGCTCGATCGCGACCTCACCGCTCGCGATCTTGACGATGCCGGCCGTGTCGTCCGCGCGGGCCGCGGCGCCGGGCAGGCACAGCGCAAGAATCAGCGTGCGCGCGAGGCGCCGCGAGGGCGAGCGGCAGACGGACATGTAAACCTCTGACGATGGCGGCCGATGCCTATAATAGCCAGCAGCCGAATCCCGCGCCCATCGCACCCGTTACCCGTCCGTGAACTGCCGCACCTTCCTCACTCGCGAGGCGGATCTGCACGCCGTCGTCGGCCACGTCGAAGACTGTGCCCGCGCGCTCGGCCTGCCGCGCGAGCTCGTGCTGCGCCTGTGTCTCATCGTCGAGGAGCTGTTCGTCAACACCGCCCGCTACGGCGGCGAGGCGGAAGCGAGCGTCGAGCTGCTCGGCGACGCCGCGGGCGTGTGGCTGTGCTACACGGACACCGCGCCCGCCTTCGACCCCATCGAAGCCCTGGCCCGTGAAGCGCTGTCGCGCACGCTCGAAGGCCGCCCCATCGGCGGCCTCGGCCGCATTCTCGTCCACGATCTGAGCACCACCGCCCGCTACGAGCGCATCGGCACTCGCAACGTGCTGAAGCTGCGCTTCGATTTCGATCCCGCGCCCTCCTGAAAGGCTTCGAATATGGCCACAGAGAACACAGAGGGGGAAGAGGGTTTATAGGAGACCGTCGCGACGTAGCGAGCCGAGCCGGCAGCGATATGGAGGCGACTCCCCTATCAAATTCTTCCCCTCTGTGTTCTCTGTGTTCTCTGTGTTCTCTGTGGCCAATTAATTCGGCGTACGAATTGACGCGCCGGCGCCGGCGGCCCAGCCTGACTCAAAGCCGTGCGACTACCAGCAAAGTCATGTCGTCGGCTTGTTCGGCGCCGGCGGCGTAGGCGCGGACGTCGCGTTCGATGCTCGCGATCAGATCCGCGGCGCGGGCGCCGGTGGCGCGGCGGGCGAGGCAGGCGAGCAGGCGCTCGCGGCCGTAGAGCGCGCCGCCCGCGTCCTGCGCTTCGCTGACGCCGTCGGTGTAGAGACACAGTGCGACCCCGCGCGGCAGCTCGAGCATCGTGGTCGGGTAGACGTAGCCGTCGACGGTGCACAGCGGCGGGCCGCCCGCTTTCGGCGCGGTCGTGACGCGGCCGCGGCCGACGAACAGCGGGCTGTCGTGGCCGGCGTTCGCATAGGCGAGCGCGCCGCTGTCGAGATCCACGCAGCCGGCGACCGCGGTGAGGAACAGGTACTCGGGATTGTCCTGCGCGATCGCCTCGTTCGCGGCCGTCAGCACGGCACCGGGATTGCCGTCGGCGCGCAGCGCCGCGCTCTTGATCTGCGCTTTCGCGAGCGCCATCAGCAGCGCGCTCGGCAAACCCTTGCCCGAGACGTCGCCGATCACGAAGAACAGCCGCCGCGGCGAGATCAGGAAGAAGTCGTAGAGATCGCCGCCGACCGTCTTTGCCGGCTCGCAGAAGGCCGCGAGCTCGAGGCCGAGGGTGCCGGCCAGCGCGTCGGGCCGCGGCAGCATGCCGGTCTGGATGCGGCGCGCGGTATCGAGCTCGGCCTGCATGCGGAGCTGGGCGTCGCGACTCTGCGTCAACTGTTCGCGCAGCAGACGGCGCTGGTGCTGCGCTTCGGCGAGCGTGCTGCCGAGCACGCCGATCAGCACGAGACCGACGCCGGCGAGCGGATTCACCGCGTCGATCAGCAGGCCGCGCTCGACGAACAGTCCGATCGAGGTCGCGGCCCAGGCCAGCGCGCCGACGACGACGAGCGCGATGGCGCGGCCCGGTCCGAGCAGGCTGGCGCCGAGGATCGCGACCCCCGACAGACCGGCCATGGCGCCGAGCTCGAACCAGCGCGTCCAGCGCGGGCGCGACAGCAGCCGGCCGGCCTCGGCGTTCTCGATGGCTTCCGCGTGCAGCTCGACGCCGGGCATGCGGCCCAGCGGCGTGGACACGATGTCCTGCAGGCCCAGGGCCGTGTAGCCGACGAGCACGATGCGGCCGGCGACGTCCTCGCCGTCGAAGGCGCCGCGGACGACGTCGGCGGCGGACAGCGTCGGACGCTGGCCGCGGCGCGAGAAATGCAGCCACCAGCCGCCGTCGCGATCGACCGGGATTGCGATGCCGGCGACGCCGACGCGGCGCAGCCCGTCGTCGGCCGTCTCCACCAGCAGCGGCTCGCCGCCGCCGACGATGCGCAAAGTCTCGACGGCGAGGCTCGCCAGCAGCGTGCCGTCGCCGATGGTCGCGAGCGTCGGCAGGCGGCGAAACACGCCGCGTTCCGGCTCGCCGTTCAACAGCGCCTGAGCGCGGGCCGCGGCGACGAACTCGGGGCGGCTCGACAGCAGCGCCGGATAGTGCGGCACGAAGGGCCGCGGGTCGGCGCCGTACTGGCGCAGCGGCGGCGCGGCCACGGGCCGGGCGTCCGCCGTGTCCACGCCCGCGGCGCCGAGCACGACCGGCGAGCCGCGGATGGCGGCGGCGAGCCGCGCATCGCTGTCGGGCAGATGGCGGGACAGCGGACCCTCTGCGGCCGGCGGCAGATCGAGCATGCCCACGAGCGCGGAGGGCGCATAGCGATCGGGTTCGACGAACAGCGCGTCGAGCGCGATGGCCGCGGGCCGCGCGACGACCAGCCGTTCGACGAGCTGCGCGACGCGCGTGCGCGGCCACGGCCAGGGGCCGATCTCGCGCAGGCTGCGCTCGTCGATCTCCACGACGAGCACGGGATCGGCGTGGCGCTCGCGCGGCAGACGGCGCTGATAGACGTCGAAGGTCTCGTTGCGCAGGACGCGCTCGAAGGGCGTGTCGAAGGCGGCGAGCAGCACGCAGTTGGCGAGCAGCAGCGCGATCCCGAGCAGGCGGGCGGTCTGCGGCGCGCGCCGCGCGAGCGACCCGCCCGCGTGCCTCACCGGCGTCGCTCAGACGTCATCGAGCGGGGAAGCTTCGCGGTCCAGGCCCATTTTCTTCGGCAGTTCGAGCGTCGAGCTCAGATCGAAGGCAGCGCGGATGCGCGGATCCTCGATCTCGCGATCGGCCATCAGATCGGCGGCGACGACGTCGGCGAGCTCGCCCCAGGTCTGCTCGGGGATGTGGTCGTATTCCAGCCAGCCCGTGTTGCGGGCGAGGATCCACGCATCCCAGAACTGCATCGCGACGACGAGCTTGCGGTAGCGGTGATCGCCGCCCTGGCGCAGCGCCGATCGAAACTCGAGGAAATCCTTGCCGATCCGTTCGTAGCGGCGCAGCTTGTGCAAGGACGCATCGCGCTTGATGGCGGCAGCGAGACGGCGGCGGATGTCGGTGTAGGCGTCGTTCATCTCCATATCTCCTTCTCCAGTCCGCGCAACGGGCATGAATCCGTTTCGAGGCCGGCGCCGCGCGAAAAGTTCGCGACTCAGAGCGTGACCTCGAGCCCGTCGTAGGCGGCGAAGACCTCGAGCGGCGCGGCATCGACGCGCGTGATCTCCTCGAAGCGACGCGTCTCGGCCTCGATGTCGGCCAGTCGCCGATCGTCGTGTATCGGTTCGTGATGGAACAGCGCGAGCCGCTTTGCGTTGGCGAGCTGGCACAGCTCGACGCCGACGACATTGCTCGAATGTCCCCAGTCCTCCTTGACCGAGATGGCGTCGGCAAAGGAGTACATCGCGTCGAAGACCACGAGATCGGCATCGCGGAAGAAGTCGATGAAGCCGTCGGTGAGCTCGGGATCGTCGAGCTTGTGCTCCGAGTCCGTGGAATACACGAACACCTTGCCGCCGTGCGCGAAGCGGTAGCCGTAGGAATCGCCGGCGTGGATCTGCAGCTTGGGCAGGACCTCGAGCCCGGCGATAGTGACCGGCACGTCCGGGCTCAAGCTCACGAATTCGATGCGGGCGCCGAGCTGCGAGAAATCGACCGGGAAGGACGGCGCGCCGTGCTGCGCGCGGAAGGCGGCCTCGAGCTCGCCGTGACAGCCGTAGATGCGGATCAGATTGCCCGGGATATAGGCCGGCGTGAACAGCGGAAAGCCCATGATGTGATCCCAGTGCACGTGCGACATGAACACGTGGAAAGTGTTCGGCGTCGTCGCCCCGTGACGCGCGAGGACGGCACCGCCGAAGGGCCGTACGCCCGAGCCGAGATCGCACAGAATGTAGTCGTGGCTGCCGGTGTCCGGCGCATGCAGCTCGATTTCGACGCAGCTCGAATGGCCGCCGAAGGTGCGGGCGACGTGGAAGGGCAGCGTCGCGGCGAAAGCGCGGGCGGCGGCGAGATCGGCGAAGCGCCGGCCGTCCGCGGCGAGCAGGGCAGCGGCGACCTTCGCCTCGACTTCCGGCGCGGTGAGCGCGATCGGCAGCGAGCCGCGGGTGCCCCAGAAGCGGATGCGCATCGGCTAGGCCGCCCTCAGCGCGCGCAGGCCCTCGTCCAGCGAGGCGTGCACGGGAAAGACGAGATTGAAGCGCGAGATGTCGAGCACCTCGGCGACCAGCGGCTGCGGCGCGGCGACGGCGATGCGTCCTCCCCGCGGCTTGGCCGTCTTGGCGGCGACCATGAGGACGCGCAGCCCGGCGCTGGAGATGTACTCGAGTCCCGACAGATCGAACAGCAGCGCCGGCCCGGCGCCGGTGCAGGCGGCGAGCTGCGGCTCGATCGAGGATCGGAAGTCATCCGCGTTGAGGTGATCGATTCGCCCGGCCGGGCGGAGGACGATCACGTCGCCGACGCGACGCGGGCTGAGCTCCATGGACGACTGCTCGTGCGGGATGACGGCCGGATTCTAGGGCCGGCCGCCATGACCGGCAATCGCCCGGCCGCGCTACGCGCAGCGGCGCGGGGGCCGCTGCACCTCAGGTCGCGGCATGCAGGCGCAGGAGATTGTGATAGACGCCGGACAGCGCGAGCAGGATCGGATCGGCCGGCGGGCGCTCGCGGGTCAGCGCCTGGATCGCCTCGTCGAGATCGAACAGGGTCGCGCGCGCATCGGTGTCGCGCACCATGCTCTGGATCCAGAAGAAGGAGGCGATGCGTTCGCCGCGCGTCACCGGCGTGACTCGATGCAGGCTGCTCGCCGGATAGAGCACGAGATCGCCGGCCTCGAGCTTCACTTCCTGTACGCCGAAGCGCGTGTCGACCTCGAGCACGCCGCCGTCGTATTCATCGGGCGCGGACAGGAACAGCGTCGCCGATAGATCGGTGCGCACGAGGCCGTCGCTGCCGGGCAGCCGCATCACCGCGCCGTCGACGTGAGCGCCATAGGTCTCGCCGACGCCGTAGCGATTGAAGCGTGGCGGATAGAAGCGGTTCGGCAGCGCGGCGGCGATGAAGCGTGGCGTCGCGCGCAGCCGGCGCAGGATTTCGTCGACGAGCCCGGCGCGCGCGGCCGCCTCTTCATCGGCCTGGCGGTTGTGCTTGATGCTGCGGCCGAGACTGCCGGCCGTGGCCACGCCGTCGTGCCAGGGCAGGCGCTCCAGCGCTTCCCGCAGCGCCGCCACTTCGTCCGCCGCAAACACTTTTTCCAAAGTAATGAGCATCAGTTTTCTCCCGTCGTGCGCACGAACAGGTCCGCCGAACGCGCGGCGGCGGGTCGGGCGCAGCCCGTCGAAGCCATGTACAGCGCGAGCTCCTCGCGCAAGAGTTTCAGCAGATGCGCGACGCCTAGCGCGCCGGCGACCGCGAGTGCATAAATCTGGAGACGGCCGATCAGCACCGCGTCGGCGCCGGCCGCGAGCGCCTTGAGCACGTCTTCGCCGCTGCGGACGCCGCCGTCGAAGAGGATCGTGCAGGCGTCGCCGAGCGCGGCGCGGATGCGCGGTAGCGCGTCCAGACTGGCGGGGACGCCGTCGACGCTGCGGCCGCCGTGATTCGAGACGACGACGCCGGCGAGCTCGAGCGCGCGGCAGACTTCCGCATCGGCTTCGTGCGTCACGCCCTTGACGAACACCGGCCGCGCGCTGACCTCACGCAGCCAGGCCAGCGCATCGCGCCCGACCGCCCCGCACCGGTAGCGCTCGAATATCGAGGCCTGGCCCGCGAACAGCGGCGGCGGATCGGCCGCGAGTCCGGACGGCAGCGTGAAGCCGGCGGCTAGCGCCCGGCGGCTCGGGAGCTGAGCCGCCGCGTCGACGGTCACGACCACGGCGGCGCAGCCCGCGCGCTCGGCGCGGCGCAGGCGCGCCAGATCGGCCTCGCGATCGGCGCTCAGCCACAGTTGATACCACCAGCCCGCCGTCGCCGCGGCCGCGACCTCCTCGACGGCGCGGGTCGCGAGACTGCTCAGGATCAAGAGCGTGTCCGCGGCGGCGGCGCCGCGCGCGGTGTCGACTTCCGCGCGCGTATGGACCAGGCCCTGATAGGCGACGGGCGCGAGCAGCACGGGCTGCGGCAGCGGACGGCCGAGCAGCGTCGTCGCCGTCGACGCCTCGCTCAGATCGGCGAACACGCGCTGGCGCAGGCGCAGGCGCGCAAAGGCCGCGCGGTTCCAGGCGAGGCTGCGATCTGCGCCGCTGCCGCCGGCGAGATAGGCGAGCGTCGCGGGGGCGATGAAATGCGGGGCGAGCGCTTCGTAGTCCGCGGCGGCGACGACCTCCGCGGGAATGCTGCTGAGGGGCGGGCGTAGCGCTTCGTGCATGGGGATCCCGCGGGTGCTGCGGGCGATTGTGTCACGCCCGTCCGCCGGCTGCGCGCCGGCCCTCACGGGCCGGCGCAGGCCGCTCAGAAGTCATAGTTGAGCGTCAGGCGAACGTTGCGGGCATCGCCCTTGTAGAGGAAGGCACCCGACTGGTAGCCGGCCAGGAAGTAGTCCTCGTTGGAGACGTTGCCGACGTTCAGCCGGACGTTCGCGTGCTTGTTGATGGTGTAGTCCGCGAACAGATCGCCCACCGCATACTCCGGTATCGGCTGCGTATAGCGGTTGAAGGCGTCGAAGGACGGTGCGGTGTCGGGCTGTCCGGCGTACTTCTCGCTCTCGTACTTCATCGCCCCGCCGAGCGCGATCTTCTCCGTCGCCTGGAAGCGGAGCTGGAAGGACCCGGTGAGATCGGCGAAGTTGCTGAGCGTCTTGCCGATGCGCGTGGGATTGTTCGAGTCCTGGATGCGCGCGTCCATCCACGCCACGCCGCCCTGTACGGATATCCGCTTCGTGAGGTTGCCGGCGAGCCCGAGTTCGAGGCCGTTGATGCGGCTCTTGCCGGTATTGAGCGTGCCGAGGTTGTCGTAGCGGTTCGGATCGCCGGGGTTGGTGATCGCGGTCTCGAACACCTCGTCCTTGTTGATGCGGAAGATCGCGGCCGTCGCGAGCAGCTTCTGATCGAACAGGTTCCACTTGGTGCCGAACTCGAAGCTCTCGGTTTCCTCGGGCGCGCCGCTGTACTCTCCGTCCGGTGCGACCGCGAGACCGCCGTAGGCGCCGCTGGTGCCGACGTCCGATTCGCCGCCGTTGATGTCGCTGGCCGTCGCATACGAGAAGTAGACGTTGGCATACGGCAGGAACTTGAAGGTCAGCCCGGCGTGGTAGCTCCAGGTCGAGTCGTCCAGATCGAAGCGGCGCTCCACGCCGGCGTTGCTGCGCGTGAGCAGATCGTAGGTGTAATCGTCATGCCGCACGCCGCCGAACGCCGCCCAGCGCTCGGTGATGTCGATCGTGTCCATCAGCGAATACGACACGGTCTCGATGCTCCAGTCGCTGTCGTAGGGGCCTTTCGCAATCACGCGCTGCATGAAGCCGTTGATGTTCGGCACCGGAGTGCCGTTCGCCTGCGTCGCGCAGAAGCCGTCGTCCGGCGCGGGGCCGGGATCGTTGCCGTCCGGCAGCTTGCAGTTGGGCGTATTGGTGACGTTGAACACGCCGTTCAGCGCCTTGTGGTTGGTGTATTCGAGCCCGACGTTGAACTGGTGGAGCATGCCGAAGAGGCTGCGATCGACGAACAGATTGGTCTGGTTCGCGAGATAGTCGATGTCCTGCCAGCCCTGGTGCGTGCTGAGCGTGATGGTCCGATAAGCCCCGCCCGGGTTCGTCCGATCGGTGTTGCCGAAACGCGCGCCGGTGGCGACGTAGCGGTTGGCGGCCTGGCCGAGGCGTGTCGCGTTGCTCAGGCGCAGCGTCGGATCGAAGGCATAGGAGAGCCGCGCCGTGATCGTGTCGATGTCCGAGCTCAGGAAGTCCTGATCCTGGGCATACACGGGAACGTTGGTCGCGGGCTCCCGATCGCCGTTCGCGACGCTGCCGGTCAGGAAGAAGCCGAGATCCGGCGTGTCCTCGGCGCGCAGCACGTAGACGTCGAGCAGCGCGGAAAACTTCGCGTTCGGCTCGTAGAGGCCGGACAGCGCGAGGCCGATGCGCTCGCGATCCGCGGGATCGCGATCGGGCACGTCCTCATAGGCGTGCAGGAAATTCCCGCGCACCGCAAAGTCCTCGCCTAGCGGCTGGTTGACGTCGATGGTCGTGCGGTGGTGATGATCGGTGCCGACGGCGGCCGACAGCTTCGTGAAGTTGTAGTCGCGGCTCGCCTGCTTGGTGATCGAGTTGATCGCGCCGCCCGTCGTGCCGCGGCCGCCGAAGCTCGAATCCGGACCCTTCGAAATCTCGATCTGCTCGACCGCGAAGCTCTCGCGGATGCTCATGCCGGGATCGCGCAGGCCGTCGACGAACACGTCGCTGCGCGCTTCCTGGCCGCGGATGATGTAGCGATCGCCGAAGGCATTGCCGTTCTCGCCGGTGCCTAGCGTGATGCCGGGCTGAGTGTCGAGGATTTCGCGCAGATCGGTATAGCCGGAATCCTCGATCTGCTTCTTGGTGAGCACCTGGATGTTCTTCGGCGTGTCCGCGATGTCTTTGCGATAGCGCGCGTCGCCGGATTTCTTCGCCTTGTACGGCGCACCGGGCTCGGCATAGGGATTGGTGTCGAGCGTGCGATCCTGGATCTCGATGGTATCGAGGTCGACTACCTCGCCGCCTTCCGCGGCCATCACCTGCGGCGTGAACACGGCGGACGTTAAGCCCAGCACCAGCGCCGTACGGCGCAGCTCGGACTGCGGGGAACAAATCTGCCCGCGCAGCGAGCGGGGCTTCTTGACGGACGTAGTCATCGCTTTCTCCCAGGGTTGCTGTGGGGTCTGGCGGCGGCTACTACCCCTCGAAATCTTCTGTGTGCTTGTGCGCCCGACGTGCTAACGATCCGTCAGCAGCGAATATTCGATCGGGACCGACAGAGTCAGGCTGGTCTTGCCCATCGACGGCGGTATCGCGGGCAGCGGGCTCGCGCGCGCGAGCATGCGCTCGGCGGCGTCGTCGAGCGCGGCATGTCCGGAGGTCTTCTGCACGTCGGAAAAGGTCACGCGGCCCCGCGCGTCGATCGTGAACTTGAGCACGACGCGACCTTCGATCTTCGCCTTGCGCAGCGCCGGCGGATACACCTTGAAACGGTTCAACTGCTGCAGCAGCGCGGTGAAATACGCCCGGTTGTCCTGCGGCGAACCGGTACTGCCGGCCGTGCGTTCCGGTGCTGCCGTCGGCGCCGTGGCCGCCGCCGACGTGGCAACGGCCGGTGAAGAAGCGGCGGCTCGGGCCGGCGCCGGCGGCGCTGGTGGCGCATGCTCGACGGCGGCGGGAGGCGGCGGCGGGGCCACGCGCGGCAGCGGCTTCGGCGTCGGCGCCGGTTTCGGCGGCGGCGTGGCGGCGCGTTTCGGCTGCGCGGTCGCGACCTCGCGCGCGGCGCGCGGGGTGCTGCTGGTCAAGGGCGTCACTTTCGTCTTCGTGAGCTGAGGCGCTTCCTGCACCGGGATCGGCCGCGGCTTGCGCGGAAGCGTGCGCATCGCGAGCGGCGGCGCGTGCTTGGGCTGCTGCGCGCGCGGCGCGGCGGGCGCGGCCATCGGAGCCTGGACGATCTGCGCCATGATCGGCGCCGTCGCGCTCAAGGGCGCCGGTTCGATGCGCACGACGAGCAGCGCCGCGAGCACCACGAGGTGCAGGAGCACGACGCCGCCGAGATCGAGCGGACCGAGCGGGCGAGGAACGGCGAGCGCCACCTCAGCGCCGCTCCGTCGGATCGGTCACGAAACCGATGCGCGTCAGGCCGGCGGCCGATACCGCCGACATCACGCGCACGACCTTGCGGTAAGGCGTGTTACCGTCGGCGCGGATGTGGATCTCGGGTTCGGGCGAGACCTCGCGCAAGCCGTCGAGGCGCGGCGCGAGCGTCTTCCACGGCAGCTTCTCGCGATTCCAGTACAGGGCGCCGACGGCATCGACGGACAGTGTGATGGTCTGGGGCTCGACCTTGTTCGGCGCGCTCGAGGCCTTCGGCAGATCGATCTTCACCGCATGCGTCAGCAGCGGCGCCGTCACGAGCAGTACGATCACCAGCACCAGCATGATGTCGATCAGCGGCACCATGTTGATTTCCGCGTTGGCCTGCTCGCGGGCATGGCGGGCGCTCGCGCGGATCATGACGCGCTCACCGCCGGCGCATAGCGCCATGCGCATTCGTCGGCGAACTTCTCGAACTGCGCGATCTGCAGCCGGATCTGGCGCTGGAAGGCGTTGTAGGCGAGGCCCGCGGGGATCGCGACCGCGAGGCCGCAGGCCGTCATGATCAGCGCTTCGCCGATCGGGCCAGCGACCTGGTCCAGCGAAGTCTGGCCGGTGGCGGCGATTTTGATCAGCGCGTGGTAGATGCCCCACACGGTGCCGAACAGGCCGACGAAGGGCGAACTGGAAGCGATCGAGGCGAGCGTCGTCTGCCCGGATTCGAGTCCCGCGACCTCGTCGTCGAGGCGATGCTGGAGGCTCTGCTGGATCTGCGCCGCCGGCATCGGGCCGAGGCCGGCGAGCGCGATGCGCGCGAGCGGCGCGCGCGGCGCATGGGTTTCGGCCACGCGCGCACGCGCCTCCGTCTCGGCCGCGGCGAGCTCGCGCAGGAACAGCCGATTGCGCCGGCGCGTCGCGACGCCGTGCCGTATGCGGCCGACGATGATGGTCCAGCTCATCACGGACATGATCAGCAGCATCACGAACAGGCCGATGCCGACGGCGTCCGTGTGCGCGACAAAATGAAAGAAGCCGAGGTTTTCCCCCGGTGCCTCGTTCGGCATCATCTGCGGTCTCGTCTGCAGTCCACGACCGCCGCCCGTGGCGGCGATCTCGTTCTTTTATTTGGTCAGAATCAGCTTGCCGGTCGCGGTGCGACGCAGGCGATAGACCGTACCCTCGTGCACGATGCGGATCTCGTCGTGTCTCGCCATCAGATCCTTCGACGCGTAGACCGGCACGGCCGACGCACTCGCCGTCCCGGCAGTCCCGCCGGCCGGCGGCGATCGTGGGGTGCTGTCGGATCGGCTCACGAAAATCCACTCGGCGCACTGCGGCGCGCTCATCGCCTGCGCAGACCCCCTGCGCTCGGCGGGACCGCGCTCTGAAGGCGCGCTGTCCATAGAGTGATAGTAATGCGAATTGTTCGCATTAGCAAAGCGATTGATGTGGCGCGCCGTGCGCGGGCCCTCGCGGCAGCGGCCGGCGCCGCGCGAGCCGGACGTGGGCTTGGGAAGTGAAGCGCGCCTTCGGCCGGCTCAGCAGGCCGCCTTGCCGAGCAGCGCCTCGTTGGTGCAGCCCGCGGCGCGGAAGGGCTGCAGCCGATGCTCGCGCGCGCCGAGCGCCTCGAGATCGGCCGTGAGGCGCGTCAGCGCGGCGCGATCGAGCAGGGCCGCGTGGACCGTGGTGCGGACGTCGTGGGCGACGCCGCTCGCCAGCACCCGCCGCAGGCTGGCGCTGGCCTTGGCGCCGCTGCCGCGGACTCCGGTGATACGCGCGTAGTCGTCGAACGCCGCCTTGACGTCGAAGCCGATCCAGTCGACGAGCGGCAGCACGGCGTCGAGCCGCTCGGGATAGGGGCCGGCGCTGTGCAGACCGACGCGGAAGCCGAGCGCGCGCACCTCGCGCATCGCCGCGGGCAGCGCAGGCTGCAAGGTCGGCTCACCGCCCGAGAACACGACGCCGTCGAGCAGGCCGCGGCGGCCGTCGAGGAAGGCCACGATGTCCGGCCAGGCGATGCCCTTGGCGGCGCGCGGCGGCACGAGATGCGGATTGTGACAATAGCCGCAGGCCCAGGGGCAGCCCTGGCAGAACACCGTGGCGACCAGCTCACCCGGCCAGTCGCAGGTGGACAGCGGGACGAAGCCGCCGATCCGCAGCTCAGCGGCAGGTGGGGCGCGCTTCGCTGAAGAACCGGCGCTCATCGTGCTCGCCCTTCTTGCCGCGATTGAAGGACGACACCGGGCGGTGATAGCCCATCACGCGCGTCCAGACCTCGCAGGGCTGACGCTCATCGTCGCTGAGCGTGATGAGGGCTTCGGGAGAAATGGATGCGTTCATGGAAAACTCCTTTCAAACTGCGGCGGCATGCCGCTTGGCTGCGAGCCGTTCGGCGTCGCATTTCGGACAGAAGACGTGCTCACCGTCGAGATAGCCGTGAGTCGGGCAGATCGAGAAAGTCGGCGTGACGGTGATATAGGGCAGGCGGAAATTCGTGAGCGCGCGGCGCACCAGCTTCTTGCACGCCGCGCCCGAGGACAGGCGCGAGCCCATGTAGAGATGCAGCACCGTGCCGCCGGTGTATTTGCGCTGCAATTCGTCCTGGCGCTCCAGCGCCTCGAAGGGATCGTCGGTGTAGCCGACGGGAAGCTGGCTGGAGTTGGTGTAATAGGGGTTCTCGTCGGTGCCGGCCTGCAGGATGCCGGGGTAGCGCTTGCGATCTTCCTTCGCGAAGCGATACGTGGTGCCTTCGGCGGGCGTGGCTTCCAGGTTGAACATCGTGCCGGTCTCTTCCTGGAACGCGGTGATCCGGGCTCGCACGTGATCGAGCAGGCGCAGCGCGAAAGCGTGGCCCCAGGGCGTCGCGATGTCGTCGCGATCGGCGGTGAAGTTGCGGATCATTTCGTTGATGCCGTTGACGCCCAGCGTCGAGAAATGATTGCGCAGGGTGCCGAGATAGCGCTTGCTGTAGGGAAACAGCCCGTCATCCATGTAGCGCTGTATCACCTTGCGCTTGATCTCCAGGCTGTTGCGGCCGATCGCGAGCAGCGCGTCGAGGCGGCGGAACAGGCCGGCTTCGTCGCCGCGATGCAAATAGCCGAGGCGGGCGCAGTTGACGGTGACCACGCCGATCGAGCCGGTCTGCTCGGCGCTGCCGAACAGGCCGTTGCCGCGCTTGAGCAGCTCGGTGAGATCGAGCTGCAGCCGGCAGCACATCGAGCGGATCATGTTCGGCTTCAGCTCGGAATTGATGAAGTTCTGGAAGTACGGCAGGCCGTATTTCGCCGTCATCTCGAACAGGCGATCGGCGTTCTCGCTGTCCCAGGGAAAATCCGCCGTGACGTTGTAGGTCGGGATCGGGAAGGTGAAGACGCGCCCGCGGGCGTCGCCCTTGGTCATCACCTCCATGTAGGCGCGGTTGATCGAGTCCATTTCGGACTGCAGCTCGCCGTAAGTGAAATCCATCTCCTCGCCGCCGATGATCGGCACCTGCTCGCGCAGATCCTCCGGACAAGTCCAGTCGAAGGTGAGATTGGTGAACGGCGTCTGCGTGCCCCAGCGTGAGGGCACGTTCAGGTTGTAGATCAGCTCCTGGATCGACTGCAGCACCTCGTCATAGCTCAGCCGGTCTTTGCGGACGAACGGCGCCATATAGGTGTCGAACGAGCTGAACGCCTGCGCCCCGGCCCATTCGTTCTGCAGGGTGCCGAGGAAGTTGACGATCTGCCCGACCGCGCTGGAGAGATGCTTCGGCGGGCCCGCCTCGACCTTGCCGGGCACGCCGTTCAAGCCTTCGGTCAACAGCGTGCGCAGCGACCAGCCCGCGCAGTAGCCGGACAGCATGTCGAGATCGTGGATGTGGATGTCGCCCTCGCGATGCGCGTGGCCGATTTCCGGCGGATAGATGTGCGAGAGCCAGTAGTTGGCCACCACCTTGCCGGACAGATTGAGAATGAGACCGCCCAGCGAATAGCCCTGGTTGGCATTGGCGTTCACGCGCCAGTCGCTGCGATCGAGGTATTCGTTGATCGAAGCGGCGACGTCGACCATGGTCTTGCGGTCGGCCCGCGCCTGCCCGCGCTTCTCGCGATAGACGATGTAGGCGCGCGCGGTGGCGAAATGATCGGCCGCGATCAGCACCTGCTCGACGATGTCCTGGACCTGCTCGATGTGCGGCACGGCGTTCGCAAAGCGATGCGCCAGGACCTTGACGGCGTGGCCCGTCAGACGGTCTGCCTCCTCGTCGCCGAACTCGCCGGTGGCCTGGCCGGCGCGCGCGATGGCGGAACGGATCTTGTCTCGATCGAACAGCGCCGTCGTGCCGCTGCGCTTGAGGATGCCTCGCGGCAGGCTGGACAACAAAGTGGACACGGACATCGTTCCCCCCTTCGCTCGCGGCAAGGCCACGCGGTCGGCTTCCGGTCCGTCGGCACGGCCGACGGGAGAAGCGGCGCGCCGGACCACCCCGCCAAGGACTTCATGATCGTCACCGGTACCCCGGCTCGCGGAGTCCGACCCCTACAGCCTCCGCGTCTCGCGCCTTCGAAAGTGCGCGATGACGCCGTCTGCGGCGGCGACTTCTGCCGCAAGCGCCCGGACATTTCGCCGCTCCGCGCAGACGAGCGCACGAGTAGCGGACCACCACATTTAGTGCATCGTGTGGGAAACTTGTCAACATCTTGTAGGGTGGCGCGAATGC
This sequence comes from Gammaproteobacteria bacterium, assembly GCA_035325705.1. Lineage (GTDB taxonomy): Bacteria > Pseudomonadota > Gammaproteobacteria. Next base: position 3,160 of record DAOKZI010000044.1, on the reverse strand, counting down.
CCGGCCTCGAAGTCGCCGCGGCGGGCTCGATTCGCGGTGCGCGCTGCAGACTAGGCACGTCGCGGCGTGACATTCGTGACATTAGAGATGGAGCCCGAGCGATGCCGGGAAGCTCGACGAGCGCGCGACTCGGAATCCCGGGTCGCAAGGATCTTCGAACGAGCCGTGCGCGCCGCGCGGCGTTCGCGAGGAAAAAAGGGATGGAATTGGCGCTCCCTAGGGGGTTCGAACCCCTGTTCTCGCCGTGAGAGGGCGATGTCCTAGGCCGCTAGACGAAGGGAGCGTCGGCAGACCGGAGGCGCATTATATAGGCGCTTCGCGGCCATGGTCAGCCCTTGGCGAGCGCCGCGTGGACCGTCCACAGCCGAGGCCGGAGCGATTATGATGCGCCGGCATCCACGCCCGTCCGGTCCTTCATCGCTCGACCGCACGGCGCGCCCCTGAAGGAAGGTTTCGTTTGATCCAAGCTGCCGATCCCCTGAACAACGTCGTTTCGCTGCGGCCTCAGCCGCGCATCTACGCTCGCGCCGAGCACCCCATTTCCCGCAAGTTCGTCTCCGAGAGCGCGCTGAAGGTGCTCTACCGGCTCGACAAGGCCGGCTTCCAGGCCTTCCTGGTCGGCGGCAGCGTGCGCGACCTGCTGCTCGGCCGCGAGCCCAAGGATTTCGACGTCGCGACCAACGCGCTGCCGGAGCAGGTGCGCGAGCTGTTCCGCAACTGCCGCCTGATCGGGCGGCGCTTCCGCCTCGCCCACGTGCAGTTCGGGCGCGAGATCATCGAGGTCGCGACTTTCCGCGGCCAGCACGAGGGCGAGACCGAAGCGGCCGCGGTCACCGATCAGGGCCGCATCCTGCGCGACAACGTCTACGGCACGCTGGAAGAAGACGTCTGGCGCCGCGACTTCACCGTCAACGCGCTCTACTACAACATCGCCGACTTCTCGATCGTCGACTACGTCGGCGGCGTCGAGGATCTGCGCGAAGGCCGCCTGCGGCTGATCGGCGATCCGGACAAGCGCTATCGCGAGGATCCCGTGCGCATGCTGCGCGCGGTGCGCTTCGCGACCAAGCTCGGCTTCGGTCTCGACGAGGCGACCCTGGAAGCGATCCCGCGGCTGCGCCACCTGCTCGAAGACATCGCGCCGGCGCGGCTGTTCGACGAGATGCTGAAGATGTTCCAGGGCGGCGTCGGTCATCAGACCTTCGAGCTGCTGCGGCATCACGGCCTCTTCCACTGCCTGTTCCCGATGACCGATCGCCATCTCGACGGGCCGGACGGCGAATTCGCGCAGCGGCTCGTCGCCGCCGCGCTGCGCAGCACCGATCAGCGCGTCGCCGAGGACAAGCCGATCACGCCGGCCTTTCTGCTCGCCGCGCTCCTGTGGCACGTCGTGGAGGAGGAAGCCGCGAAACTCCTCGCCAGCGGCGTCACCGCCCACGACGCGCTCAATCTCGCCGCCGACACCATCATCTCCAAGCAGGTTGCGCGTATCGCGATGCCGCGGCGCTTCAGCAATGTGACGCGGGAGATCTGGGCGCTGCAGTCGCGGCTCGAGAAGCCGACGCCCAAGCGCGTGCAGCGCGCGCTGGAACATCCGCGCTTTCGTGCGGCCTACGATTTTCTCCTGCTGCGCGCGGAAGCGGGCGATCCCGTACAGGAAGAAGCGGCGTTCTGGACCGAATACCTCGCGGCGGCCGACGAGGATCGGCCGCGGCTGCTCGAGCAACTACACGCTCAACCCGAAGGCGCGGCGCGATCCGGCGGCAACGGCAAGCGCCGGCGACGGCGGCGGCGCCGGCCGCCGACCGCGAGCCCGGAGTGAGCGCGGCGCCGCGCGCGCCGGTCCGGGTCTTCGTCGGCCTCGGCGCCAATCTCGACGATCCGATCGCGCAGGTGAAGACCGCGCTAGCCGAGCTCGCGCGGCTGCCGCAGACGAGGCTGCTCGCGGCGTCACCGCTCTATCGCACGCCGCCGATGGGGCCGCCCGGGCAAGCCGACTACGTCAACGCCGTCGCCGAGCTCTCGACCTCGCTCGCCCCGCATGCGCTGCTCGACGAGCTGCAGCGTCTCGAACGGGCCCATCGCCGCGTGCGCGCCGAGCGCTGGGGGCCCCGCACGCTGGATCTCGATCTGCTGCTCTACGGCGACGCGACGCTCGCCGACGAGCGTCTCAGCGTGCCGCATCCGGGTCTCGCCACGCGCGCCTTCGTGCTGCTGCCGCTCGCCGATCTCGCGCCCGAGCTCCGGGTGCCGGGTCTGCGACGCGTGCGCGAGCTCGCGGACGGCGCCGATCGCAGCGGGATTTCGCGGCTGTGAGCACCGCGTCCACGCCCGCCGCACGCGAGCGGGAAATCCCGCCCGCGGCGCGCTTCATCGCGATCGAAGGCCCGATCGGCGTCGGCAAGACCAGCCTCGCGCGCCGCCTCGCCGCGACCTGGCAGACCGAGCTCCTGCTCGAGGGCGCGGCGGACAACCCGTTCCTGCCGAAGTTCTACGAAGACCCGCGGCGCTACGCGCTGGCGACGCAGCTCCATTTCCTGTTCCAGCGCACGCGGGAGCTGCAGGCGCGCAGCCAGGCCGATCTCTTCGCGCCGCGGCTGACGGCCGATTTCCTGTTCGAGAAGGATCGCCTGTTCGCCAAGGTCGCGCTGGACGACGACGAGTACGCGCTGTACCGGGAGATCTACCGGCGCGTGGCGCAGACGCTGCCGAGCCCCTCGCTCGTGATCTATCTCCAGGCCTCGGTGCCGACGCTGTACAAACGCATCGCCCGGCGCGGCATCGACTACGAGCAGCGCATCGAAGCCGACTACCTCGCGCGCCTGTGCAACGAATACGTCGATTTCTTCCACCGTTACGACGACGCCCCGCTGCTGATCGTCAACGCGGAAGAAATCAATCCCGTCGACAACGACGCGCACTACGCGCTGCTGCTCGCCGAAATCGAGCACGGCGTCGTGGGGCGGCGATATTTCAATCCGGGCGTTTGAGCATGATGCGGCAAGTCCGCAGTCTCGTCGCCCGGGTGCAGCGTAGCGGAACCCGGGCAGCATACGCCGGCTGATAGGTCCTGGAGGGCCACAGAGTCGTAGGTTGGGCTGACGAAGGAAGCCCAACATCGGGCGCCGAACGTTGGGCTTCCTTCGTCAGCCCAACGGTC
>DAOKZI010000043.1:0-29872 GCA_035325705.1 Gammaproteobacteria bacterium | reverse complement strand
CGTTCATTAACGGTTCGCGGGGTTCAAAGTGATACCTAATTCAGAGGTTCCTTAATCCTGAGATCGGCGGTGCACGATTGGCTGATAGTGTCGTTCAGAGCTGCCGCACGTGCGTATGAGGCGCGCAGGCAGCCTGAACGTATGCTGGAGGTGCTTCGAGATGCGGAATCGAGTGCCTTGAGTCTCGGATGTCAGCGTGCGATTGCGAACATGCAATGGGAAAGGGTCCGCCATGAACTGATGGACGAACGAATCGATCAGGCCTGCATTTTCCAGAGCGAAATTCGCGATATTTCAAGCCCGGATCCTGATTGGATTCGGTTTTCTGAGGAAACGGAAGGACCTGTTATTGGAAGAATCAGATTCTTGATCCACATAGGCCGAGTCGATGAGGGAGCGGCGGAAATCGCAAAACACCTGGCTTCCGCGGAGAAACGCGGCCGTGTTGCCCGGCGAATCAAACTGATGATTTTGTCGGCGATAGCCGCTTTCAAACAGGGGAATGAGAGTCGTGCTCTGCAGTCGTTCGGTGCGGCTTTGAAACTGGCCGCCCCTGGCGGCTACCTTAGAACTTTTCTCGACGAAGGAAGGGCAGTGCATGAACTAATGCTGCGTTATTCGCGCAAAGCTGCTAAGCAGGAAGGTGAAATCGGGCCGTGCGCTTCATTGTTCCTGCAGAAGCTCTTGGCACATTTCAATTCCGACGGTGATTCGCGTACAGGGCCGTCTGCTGAAGACAAATACCTCCCCTCGTTCAAATCGTTTGAAAGCTTTACCCAGCGCGAGCGCAAGGTACTCGCGATGCTTTGCGACTATAAATCGAACGATCAAATCGCCCAGGCCATGTTCGTCACGCGCGATGCCGTGAAATATCATCTCAAGAACATCTATGAAAAGCTGGGAGTGCATAGCCGCCTGGAGGCCATACGCATCGCGCGCGACAGCGATGTCGCAATGGAATCCTGATCTGCCGAGAACGGGAACTTGGAATGCACGCTGCGGCGCGAGCCGCACGGCGCGCGGCTCGACCGGAAGCGTGACAGCAAACGTCTGATACTCCAACGCGGGGCGTGAACGCTGTCGATGCGAAAGCTTGCGAGCAGGCGTTCGTACCGATAGTGCTAGCGGGGCGCCAGTGTTCTCGCCTTCGACAGTGTGCGCGCTCCTCTCATTGGCCGAGGCGTCCCTCTACGCGATTCTAAACAGGCGCCGAATTGCGAGCCGAATCGGAGTCGATCGACTTCACCACAAGCTTATCTGCGAGAATCCATTTGCTTGCAGGCTTCCATGATCAGGCTGGCTGGTTGACCACGGTTGATCAACTTGGCCATGGCAGTCATATATTTCGCAATGTGACTGAAGTATCGCTTGTAGCTGGGGCACAAATAATTCAGACCTTGTTGTCCGTCTGGTGTGGTAGCAAAGCGGTTCTTCGGGCATTCGCCCCGGCAGGCAAAGTGCACGTCGCAACGTCGGCAATAGTCCGGCAGATCCTTTGACTTGGCCTCGCCGAAAGCCTGTTGCTGAAAAGAGCTGGCAAGTGAAGTCAAACTTGCGTCCTGAATATTGCCGAGACGATAATCCGGATACATATAATGGTCGCAGGAATACACGTCACCGTTATGCTCGAGTATCAATGATTTTCCGCAATTCTCGGTGAACAGGCACACGGTTGCTGGCAAGCCGAGGAATGATGCTAGCGCCCACTCAAAATTCATCACGTAAATCCTGCCCACGTCCCTCCTGATCCACTCGTCGAAAATGGCAACGAGAAATTCTCCATAAGCCGCAGGCGCCACACTGTGCTGGCTGACCTGTGCATGAGACGCGTGCCGGCTTCCGCTACCCGGTTGGGCGAAAGTAAACCCCTTCACTCGCTCCTCGTCCCTGGCAATGCGCTCCACCACCGGGTTGAATTGCACGTGTGTCAGACCATTCTGCTTGAGGAACCGATAGATCTGTTTCGGATGTCTGGAGACTTCGTTGGTTACGGTCACCAGCACGTTGAACTCTATTTTATGTTTTTTTAGCAATGCAATGCCGTTCATCACGGCATCAAAGCTGGGGCGCCCCTGTTTGTCCATCCGAGCGGCATCGTGAATCTCTCGGGGGCCATCCAGACTGATACCCACCATAAAGCCCGATTTGGCCAAAAATTCGCACCATTCTTCATTCAGCAGCACACCGTTGGTTTGTAGGGCGTTACGTACGGTTCTGCCGCCGGCGAACTCCTGTTGGTAGGCCACCGCCTGGCGATAGAAATCCAGCCCGCGGAGCATGGGCTCTCCTCCTTGCCAGGTGAAAATGATCTCCGGGCTGGGTTCGCTTCGGATGTTTTGCGCAATATAGGCGCGCAGCACCTCGTCGCTCATCAGGAAACGGTGACGCTCCGGGAACAGTTTCTCCTTTTCGAGGTAAAAGCAGTAGCTGCAATCGAGGTTGCAGATTGGGCCGGCCGGTTTGGCCATCAGATGGATGCCCTGGGTGGGCTCCGTTGCAGCTTGCGGCATTGATTGGCTCCAGTGCATGCATGGAGTGTTTTGAGCCGGCTTTCAGACCTCGCCGGAGCGTCTGAACCGGCATTGCTCAAAATAGTGCTGACACACTGCGGTGCTCATTTGCTGCCTTTTGAATCGCGCTCTTCGCGCCTCGGCGAAGGCTTTCGGGCGGAGTCTGAAACAGATTCCGAGTGGGCTTGGAGAAGTCGCCGCTGCGATCGCGCACGGACGATGAATGCGCATCGCTCGTTCATGACGTGCGCCGACGTACGCGGTTCGACTACGACTGGCGCGGGACAGATCCGCCAAGGGCGCCGTTCGCGTGATGGAAACTGCACGGCGAACGGCGACGATCTCCTACAGAGCGTGCTTCTGGCGAATTCTTTCACCGTAAGCAAGGCTCGAACGTAAAGCGGGTGCTAGTTCAGGGATCCCTTGGCATAGTCAATCGTGACCTTCTCCAATTTCCCCGCGAAAACGAACGGAGCGTCATAAGCCTCGGTAACCGGCGTTTGCAGATCGCGGCCGATGTCAAAGCCTTCATCGTAGGAAAAATAGGCAACGCCGCGCCGTAACGGCACCTTGCCTTCACCCGCAGCTTCATCGTTCACGAATAGACGAATCGATGCACTTTCCGCGGATTCCGGCCTGAATTCCACACGCAGCCGCGCTTTACCCGTGCCGACGGTTTTGGTAGAGGCAATATGAACCACGTGCAGGCTGTCGTTCTGGGCGTAGTGCAGCTTGCCGTCTTGAAGGTAGATACTCGACCCCCCGAAACGTCCGCCGTTTGCCACCAGCGCGCCCTCGGCGCCACCCGGAGGAATTTCCACTTCAGCGGTGAGTGCGTATGGTTTCGCATTCAGCTCCGGAGCAGACAGCGAGAAAATTTGCTCCAATCCGGGATACAGCACCACTTTATCCTGGCCAGCGAAAGCACCGCGACCACCGAGGAAGTTCTTGAACAGTGTGTCCTCGAGAGGGAAGACGTGGTATTTCTCGCCCTCGCTGTCGAACAGCGCTTTCAGTTCTTCGAGTTTGGTCGAATTTTCTGCCGCGAGATCATGGAGCTCAGTCGGATCATTATCCAAATCGTAGAGTTCCCACACGTCCTTTTCGAAAGGCGTACCAAACTTGTGCAGGGTTGCGGCCTTCCAGCCGTCCTTGTAGATGGCCCGGGTGCCATTGATTTCGTAATACTGCACCGTGCGTTTGGATGAGGCCTTGGCATCCGCCACACTGTAAACGAGGCTGATGCCCTCGAATGGATCCTGCTCGATCCCGTTGATTGCCCTGGGCTGCTCGACCTGCGCCAACTCCAGAGTGGTCGGCAGTAGATCGATGATATGGCTGTACTGATTGCGAATACCGCCCTTGTCCTTGATCCCATCGGGATAGGTCAGAATCAGCGGATTGCGGGTGCCGCCCTCGGCATTGGCATCCTGCTTCCAGTACTTGAAGGGAGCGTTGGCAGCCTGTGCCCAACCAAGCGGATAGTTGGGTGAGGTAAATTCGGTGCCGATTTTGTCGATGTTCTTGAGCTCCCTCTCTATTCCCTTGCCCTCTTTGTCGGGCGTAAAAAGAGCCGCCAATCCGTCGACAGTGCCGAGCGGGGTGCCCTCCTTGCTCGCACCGTTGTCGCCGATCACCACGGCAAAAATGGTATTGTCGTACTGACCAATCGCCTTCAGATAGTCGATCACGCGACCGATTTCCGCATCGGTCTGGCTCAGGAATCCCGCATAAGCTTCGAAATAGCGCGCGAACAGCCTCTTTTCGTCGGCGCTCAGCCCGTCCCAGGCCTTGATGTCCGGATGGCGCGCGGGTAACTGCACGCTTTGGGAAATGATGCCGAGCTTTTTCTGGTTCTCTAAAACCTGTTCTCGGTACTCGTCCCAGCCGCCATCGAACTTGCCTTTGTACTTGTCGATCCAGCTTTGATCGTCCTGGTGCGGCGCATGAGTGGCACCGGGAGTCAGATAGAGGAAAAACGGCTTGTCGCGATCGATCGACTTTGCGTTGGCGATATAACTGATGGCCTTGTCAGCCAGCAGCGTATTCAAGTGCTTGCCCTCGGTATTCACGTCGATGCGATGCGTATCCTCAATCAATTGAGGATGCCACTGGTCCGTTTCGCCGAACAGGAAGCCGTAATAGCGCTCGAATCCTTTGCCGGTAGGCCAGCGATTGAACGGGCCTGCGGGCGTTGCTTCATTGACCGGAGTCAGGTGCCATTTGCCTACGGCATAGGTGTTGTAGCCGTTTGCATGCAGAACTTCAGCAATGGTTCCTTTGCTGGCCGGAATTCTGGCGTTATAGTCGGGCAAATCGACCGCAGTCTCGGGGAACAAACCCATGCCGACGCTGTGAGAATTGCGTCCGGTCAACAGGGCTGCGCGAGTCGGAGAGCTGATCGCCGTAGTATGGAAGTTGGTGTAGCGCAAACCCTGCGCGGCCAAGGCTTCGAGGTTCGGTGTTTCGATCAAGCCGCCAAAAGCAGAACTGGCGCCGAAACCGACGTCATCAATCATTATCCACACCACATTCGGAGCGGCCTTATCCGGAGCGGACTTCCTCACCGGTTGCACGGGGGCTTCATTCTCGTGCCGTAGAGGCTCGATAGCGTGTAAAGATTGCCCCACGCCGAATACTCCGCTCAATACGAGGGCGGTGCGTATCACTTTATTCACATCTTCACTCCTGCAGGTAATTAGAAGCGGCAACAATCTTCTCGAAGCGTCTCTAGCAGCATTGCGAGGACGGCCGTGGTGCTCATCTACTGCTCTTTGATCTGCAGCCGCTTCGTCGCCTTCGCATGCTTCGCGAAGCCTTTGTCAAAAGTTAATTGCTCATCAATCGTTATCGCCCTTTTAGCTTTCAGATTTCACGATCAAATCGATGACCTGTTCAGAAGCCCGTGAAATCCTGCGAAGGCAAGGGGTTTCGAACATTCTCTTCGCGCCAATCCAAGAGGAGCTTCGTTCGGAGCTTTCCAAAACCATAAGCGGCCAAACGCTGTATTGCACTACTCTCGAGGGTAGGGTTTGTCTCGGGCGCGGTGTAGGTACGCGTTTGCCGCGATGGACGAAGAGCGGGTTTCGGTTGCGCTTTGTCGAGGCACGCGCGCAGAACTAGCGGCGACCGGGTGCGCGAAGAGAAATGGCTACTGATCGAGTGGCCCGTGACGAATGAAGGTGTAGCCCGGACGAGCGCGGCGAATCGGGCTCATCGTCCGGTGCCGCACCGAGCGGTTTTGTTCCTTGATGAAAACGCCTATCCCGGATTCGGCTGCGCCTCATCCGGGCTACGAAGAGGCAGCCTCTCCGTAGCCCGCAAGGACCGAAGCGGAATGCGGGGAAGCGCTATGCAATCCTGACGCCCTCCCGGATTCCGCGCCGCTACGCGGCGCTCCTTCCGGGCTACGCGAGACGAGGGGCATCTTGTAGCCCGGACGAGCGCAGCGAATCCGGCTCATCGTCCGGTGCCGCACCGGGCGATTGTTCCTGGATGAAAACGCCTATCCCGGGTTCGGCTGCGCCTCATCCGGCTACGAAGAGGCAGCCTCTCTGTAGCCCGCAAGGAGCGAAGCGGAATGCGGGGAAGCGCTATGCGATCCTCGACGCCCTTCCGGATTACGCGCCGCTGCGCGGCGCTCCTTCCGGGCTACGCGAGACAAGGGGCATCTTGTAGCCCGGATGAGCGCAGCGAATCCGGGTCATCGCCCGGTGCCGCACCGCGCGATTGCTCCTGGATGGAAACGCCTATCCCGGATTCGTTGCGCTCATCCGGGCTACGGAATCGATGAATCAGGACACATACGGCTTGCAGCCCGCGTCCGAGTATTCGACGCGGCCGAACCAGGCGGCGGTGAGAGGATCGTGCCAGCGCCGTTCGCGGCCGCCGAAGCGGCAGATGTCGAGCATCTCGAGCCGCCACTCGACGGCCTCGTCGAGCGGGAAGCGTACCGTCACGGGCTCACCGCGATAATCGGTCATGTGCATCACGCACATCCGTCCCCTGCGCGCGGTGGAGGTTTCGACCGCTGCGCAGTGACGCGCATCGCCGATCGTCGCGCGGCCCAGCCAGACCTCGTGCTTGCCGCGTCCGAGCGACCACTCTGCGAGGAGATGAGCCCAACTCGGGTTCCAGCGGCGCGCCAGCTCTTCGTATTCCGCACTCGTCATCGCGTGATTCGGACCGGTGGGCAGACGCCAGTGCGCGCCCCGCTCGACGGGCACGGGCGGATACGGGAACTCGACGACTATGACGGGCCAGTCCTCGTGATGCTCGACGTTCATGTCCACGCCGTCGATGCGCAGGCGGATCAGCGACGGCCGATCGAAGCGCAGCGCGTCGCCGATCTGCGACAGCGTCCACACCACGTCCTGGGACTGCGGCCGGCAGCGCGCGACCAGCGCCGCGTTGGCCGGATCGCGGGCCGGATCCTGCTCGAGACCGCGCATCACGTGGTAGTACTCGCAGCCCTCGGCGGCGAACTCGGCCGCGTGCAGTGGACGCCAGCCGCGCTCGCCGAACACCCAGCCGTAGAGCCACCAGACCAGACCCGCTGCCGCAGCGATCGCGACGCCGAGCAGGCTCAGGATGCCACGCTTCATGCGTTCCCCCCATGCGGCACGGCGTGCCGCGCGATTCTTCTCGTTGTGCATGCCGCGTCCGGCACGCTGCGTTCAAGCCTTGCGATCGCGATTTCCGTCCGCGGGCGCGAGCCCATGCAGCTCGACGATCTTCAACGCGAGCGCAAGCTCGAGGCGCCGCGCACCGCGTGCCGGATCGCCCTGCAGCAGTTCGCCTATCCGCCGCTGGCGGTACTTCACCGTGTTGACGTGCACGCCGAGCGCGCGCGCCGTCGATGCCAAATTGAAATCCTGCGCGACCAGTCCGCGCAGGGTCTCGAGCAATCGGCCGTCGCAGCGCCTGCGATCGGCTTCGAGCAGCGATCCCAACACCTGCTCGACGAACTCGGCGTGATCTTCCGTCCGGTTACCGCCGAGCAGCACGCGATACACGCCGAGCTCCTCGATGAACGCGACGCGCGCAGCACTCGCCGTGCCCAGAGCAGCGCGTAGCGCGTGCTCGGCGCCGCGCAGCGAGGCGGCGAGGCCCGCCGGCGTCGCGTCCGAACGCCCGACGCCGATCGCGAGCCGCGGCCGCGGCGTGTCGCGCAGCGCATGCGCGAGGCTGCGTTCGATCTGGCGCAGCAGCGCCGGCTCGCGCAGGCGTTCGGCGGCATCATTTTCGAGCAGCGTGATGTAGCCATTGGCCCAGGGCAGGACCGGCGCGACGATACCGCGCTCGCGCAGCGTGTCCGTCAGCGCGCGCCGCCACTGCGCGCTCGCCTCGCCGTGCTCGCTCCCCTCGTGCACATCGGCAGCGCGCAGCGCGCCGATGCGCACGACTCGCCACGGCCCCGCGCCGGTGTAGCCCAGCGCGTCGAGCAGCGCGCGCGAGCGCGCCGGCTTCGTGTCCTCGCGCATCAGCTCGGCGAGCAGATCGCCGGTGCGCCGGCGCTCGGCCTCGAAGGCCGAGCGCTCCTTCAGGATCTCGACCGCGAACACCAGCGCGGCCTGTTCCAGCGCCTTCACGTCGATCGAGTCGAGGGCCGTGCCCTGTTCGCCGACCAGCATGTAGCCCGCGATTTCGTGCTCGAGCCGGATGCTCACGCAGGCCAGCTCGCGCCGCTGCCGGCGGCCGTCGACGACGCTGAGCCGACGCAGTCCCATGCCGTCCGGCAGCATCGCGCCGATCGCCGCGAGCGTCGCGGGTTTCAACCCGTCCCAGGCCGCGGAGGCGAGCGGCCGGCGCAGGGCGTCGAGCACCAGGACCGGCCGGCCGAGCAGCCGCTGCAGCGTCACGCACAGCGGCCCGATGCCTTCGCCGCGCATCACGCTGCGCGTCAGTTCGCTGTGCACGAGCATCGTGCGTTCGAGCTTGCGCCGCTCGAGCTCGATCGCCTTGAAGTTCTGCGCCGACTGCAGGCAGCTCGCGAGCAGCGGTGCGAGCACCGACAGCAGCGCCTGATCCTCGGCGTTGAAATCGCCGTCGTGCTTGTTGATGCAGTGAAAGACTCCGACCGGCCGCTCGCCGAGCACCAGCGGCACGGTGATGGTGTTACGCGCGCCGAAGAGCCGGATGAAGCGCTGGATCATCCGCGGGTTGCGCGCGGCGTCGTTCGTGAAATAGGGCTCGCGCGAGAGGAACACGCGCGCGGCGTTGCCGCCGCCGGCGGAGACGCGCACGCGGTATTCGCCGACCACGTCCTCGGCGTGGACGCCAAACGCCGGGCTCTGCAGCACCAGTTCGTCGGTGGCGGGGTCATAGCGCATGAAGCCGCCGGCCGCGACGCCGAGCGTGCGGCACACGGCGTCGATCACGTTGGCGAGGAGCTGCTCGTGATCGCTGGTCGTCGCCAGCGCCGAGCCGACGGCGATGACCGCGCTCAGCGGACGCTCGGCTGCGGCCGAAGGCGAGGCGGACAGGCGCGCGCTGCGCGGCATGCGGTGGCTTCCGGAGTGGCTTGCAGCAGTTTGTCCGAAGCCCACAGGCTTGCCAAGGCGGCTTTGTCGGTTCGAGCCATAGACGCCGCGGCGCGGGCTTCCGTATCGTGCCCGGGCCGGTCGGGATCTCGTTCCTGCGGCGCACGGACAAAGGGCGAGCGCATCGAGGGGGCCACGTGCGCGGCAGCGCAACGAGGCGCGCAGCCTCGAGGGGGAGTGAATGTTCAGCATCGACATCGACACCGGCGGCACGATGACGGATACCCTGGTGAGCGGCGGACCGCAGCCGCTGCTGATCAAGGTGGAATCGACGCCGCACGACGTGACCGTGTCTTTCATGCAGAGCCTCGAGGCCGCCGCCGCGGCGACCGGGCACGAAGGGCTCACGGCGTTTCTCGAGCGCGTCGATCTGATCCGCTGGTCGTCGACGATCACCTCCAACGTCCTCGCCCAGCGCACGGGCCCCAAGCTCGGTCTGCTCGTGACGGCGGGTCACGAGGACGATCTCTATGCCGAGGATCCCGCCGCGACCGCGCAGGTGATGCCCTCGCTGGTGCGCCGCGAGCACATCGCCGGCCTGCCGGCCGACGCCGATCGCGCGACGATCGTCGCGCTGCTGAAGCGGCTGATCGACCAGGGCATCCGCCGCGTCAACGTGTCGCTCGCCGGCGCCTTTCCCGACGGCTCGCGCGAGCAGGAGATCCTGCGCATCGTCGGCGAGCAGTTTCCGGATCACTACCTCGGCTCGGTGCCCGCACTGGCCGGCAGCGACATGCTGATGCGGCCGGACGACATGTCGCGCACCTTCTACGCGCTGATCAATGCCTACGTGCACAACTCACTCGCGAACTCACTGTTCAAGGCCGAGGATCTCGTCAAGGTCGATCACCAGTGGAAAGGCGACATCCTCGTCGGTCATTTGAACGGCGGCGTCGCCCGCATCGGCAAGACCAAGGCGGTCGATACCATCGAGTCCGGCCCTCTGTTCGGCACGCACGCGTCCGCCGCGATCGCCGCTGCGGCGGCGCTGCCGCACGTGCTCGCCGTCGACATCGGCGGCACCACGGCCAAGGCCAGCGTGGTGTTAGCCGGGCGCATCGAGATGCGTCCCGAAGGTCACTTCTTCGGCATCCCCGTGCGCACGCCGATGCCCGTGCTGCGCTCGATTGCGCTCGGCGGCGGCAGCGTCGCGAAAGTCGTCGACGGCAAGATCCAGCTCGGTCCCGAGAGCATGGGCGCCGCCCCCGGTCCCGCCTGCTACAAGCTCGGCGGGCGCAATGCGACGCTGACCGATGCGCTGGTGCTGCTCGGCCTGCTGTCGCCGACCGGCTTTCTCGACGGCCGCCGCGTGCTCGACGTCGATCTCGCGGCGACGGCGCTGGACAAGCATCTCGCGCAGAAGCTCGGCCTCGACGCGCCGGGCGCCGCGCGCGCGGTGCTCGACTGCGCCGTCGACATGATGGCCGGTCTCGCGCGCGACACGCTGGCCGAGGTCGGCCACGGCGAGGCGCGCGACTTCGTGATGTTCGCCTACGGCGGCAACGGCCCGATGTTCGCGACCGAGGTCGCCGAGCGGCTGGAGCTCGCCGAGGTGCGGCTGTTCGCGCTCGGCACCGTGTTCAGCGCCTACGGCTCGGCGATCGCGGACGTGCTGCACGTCTACGAGCGCGCGCTGCTGCGCGGCGACGCGGCCGAGCTGCGCGCCGCCGCGACGACGCTCGCCGCGCAGGCGGCGCGCGACCTGGCCGGCGAGGGCTTCGATCCGGCACGCGCCGAGTATGAGTGGGAAATCGCAGGCGACGACGGCCGCCGCCTCGTCGCGCAGGGCGGCGGCGGCGACGCGCTCGCGACGCTGGCCACGCTCGCCGCGCCGACGCTGCTCAAGCTCACGGCGCGCTTCGGCATCGAGCGCCGGCCGCTGCCGCCGCGCCTGCGCGCGGACGGCGACTCGGCGCGCGGCACGCGGCCCTCCGCGCTCGCGCCGGACGGCCGGCTGCCGGTGCACGCGCACGCGGCGCTGATCGGACAGAGCCTCATGGGCCCGCTGGTCGTCGACGGCGGCACCTTCACCTGGTACGTCGGCCCGGGGTGGAGCCTGGAAGTCGACGAGCGCGGCGACGGCCGCCTCACGCGGAGGAACGGCCGATGAATGCGCGACTGAAAACTGCCGAAAACCTGCTGCTCGATCTCGAGACCGAGCGCTGGATCTGCGAGCGCTGCGCGCAGGATCTCGGCTCGGCGCGCGAGAACGTCAAGCGCGGGCTGCTCGTCGCCGAACGCGATCCGCGCGAAGTGCATCCGCCGCTGCTCGCAGGCGAGTTCACCTTCGCGCCGAATCCCGACTGGGTGCGCATCCTCGAGTTCTACTGCCCCGGCTGCGGCACGCAGATCGAAACCGAGTACCTGCCGCCGGGCCATCCGATCACCTGGACCACGCAGATCGATCTCGACAGCCTGAAGCGCCGCCTCGCGGCCGGCGAGCTGACGATCGAGCACGGGCATCTGAAGGTGGTGGGGCCATGAGAAGCGTGGACATCGACGTCGGCGGCACTTTCACCGATCTGGTGCTGAGCTTCGACGAGCGGCGCGTCATCGCGAAGTCGCCGACCACGCCCTACGACCTGTCGGTCTGCTTCATGAACGTGCTCGAGGACGGCGCCGATCAGCTCGGTTGGTCGGTCGCCGAGCTGCTGCCGCAGATCGAGGTCGTGCGCTATTCGACGACAGTCGCGATGAACCGGCTGATCGAGCGCCGCGGCCCGCGCCTCGGCTTCATGACCACCGAGGGGCACGAAGAGGCGGTGCTGATCGGCCGCGGCTCGCAGTGGGTCGACGGTCTTCGGATCGGCGAGCGCCGCAACCTGGCGGTCCAGCACAAGCCGGCACCGCTGGTCACGCGGCCGCTGATCGTCGGGCTCAAGGAGCGCATCGACTCGACGGGCCGCGTCCTGCGCGCGCTCGAGGAAGACGACGTGCGCGCCAAGCTGCGCACCTTGATGGACCGCGGCGCGCGCGCGATCGCGGTGTCGCTGCTGTGGTCCTTCGCGAATCCCGCGCACGAGAAGCGCGTGCGCGAAATCATCCGCGAGGAATACAAAGGCTATCACGTCGGTTACCTGCCGGTGGTGCTGTCGCACGAGGTGGTCGGCAAGGTCGGCGAGTACGAGCGCTCGATGACTGCGATCCTCGACGCCTATCTGCAGCGCTCGATCAAGCTCGAGATGGAAGCGACCTGGGATCAGCTCCGCGAGCTCGGCTACCGCGGCAGCTTCCTCTTGACGCACAACACCGGCGGCAGCGCCGAAATGTTCAAGACCACCGCCTCGCGCACCTACAACGGCGGGCCGATCTCGGGCCTGATGGGCTCCTACCACCTCGGCAAGTCGCTCGGTTACAAGAACGTCATCGCAAGCGACGTCGGCGGCACGAGCTTCGACGTCGGCATGGTCGTCGACGCCGGCGTGCGCAGCTACGAGTTCCGGCCGATCATCGATCGCTGGATGGTCGGGATCACGATGCTGCAGACGACCACGATGGGCGCGGGCGGCGGCTCGATCGCCTGGATCAACACGCTGCTGAACCGGCTCGAGGTCGGGCCGCGCAGCGCCGGCGCGATGCCGGGCCCGGTTTGCTACGACCTCGGCGGCAGCGAGCCGACGGTGACGGATGCCGACGTCGTGCTCGGCTACCTCTCGCCCGACAGCTATTTTGCCGGCCGCATGCCGCTGGATCGCGCCAAGGCGATCGCCGCGATCGAGACGAAGATCGCGCGGCCGCTGGGCGTTTCCGTCGACGAGGCGGCGGCGATGATCCGCCGCATCGTCGAGGAGAACATGGCCTCTGCGATCAAGCGCGAGGTGCACCTGCGCGGCTACCATCCCGAAGACTTCGTGCTCTTCGCCTTCGGCGGCGGCGGGCCGACGCACGTCGCAGGCTATCGCGCCGACGTGCCGACGGCCGTGATCTTCCCGCAGGCGCCCGTGTTCTGCGCGCTCGGCAGCTCGGTGATGGACATCATGCACGTCTACGAAGTCTCCAAGCGCATGGTGCTCATGGAAGCCGTCAGCGAGAAATTCACGGCCGACTACGAGTCCTACAACGCGGCCGTGCGCGGACTCGTCGAGCAGGCGCGGATCGATCTGAAGGCCGAGGGCCTTGCCGTCGACACCGCCCTCTTCCAGGTCGAGCTCGACATGCTCTACGGCGGCCAGGTGCACGTGAAGCGCGTCGCCGTGCCGCATCTGACGATCGAGAACGAGCGCCAGCTACGGGAGATCTACGAGGCTTTCGAGGCGGAGTTCAGCGCCGCGTTCAGCCCGCACGTCGTCAACCGGCCGGGCGGCGTCTACCTCGAGAACATCATCCTCAAGGCGACGGTGCCAACGGAGAAGCTCGAGCTGCCCGCGCGGCCGCTGCACCCGCCGGAGGCGTCGGCCGCGCGGACCGGCGAGCGCGAGGCCTATTGGCCCGAGCTCGCGCAGCGGATCGCGACGCCGGTCTATCGCTTCGAGGCGATGCTGCCCGGCCATCGCATCGAAGGCCCGTCGCTGGTCGACGCCGAGTTCACGACCCTGGTCGTGCCGCCGGGGCAGGTGTTCACGATCGATGCGCGCGGCCTCGGTATCTTGCAGTACGTGAACGGAGCAGCGCGATGAGCTACCCGACCGTCGAAGAGAAACTGGATGCGCTGAAGCTCACGCCGATCACGGCGCACGAGGAGCGCTGTGTCGCGCTCGTCTCGCGCGGCGCCTACGAGATCGCCCTGCAGCGCACGGCCGACATCCTCGACGAGGGCTACGAGATCTTCATGCGCTCCTCGCGCAGCTCGATGGGCGTCGCCGGCGATTCCATCGTCGCGATGTTCAACGCGCACGGCGATCTCGTGAACGCCTCGGCCGGCACCTACCTGCACGCCGTGATCCCGCCGATCGTCATCAAGTACATCCTGAAGAAATATCGCGAGAACCCCGGCATCGAGGACGGCGACATCTTCTACACCAACGACGCGCTCTACGGCGGCATCCACAACCCGGATCAGGTCGCGATCATGCCGGTGTTCCACGCCGGCGAGCTCGTGGCGTGGACCGCGGCGCTGTCGCACACGACCGAGACCGGCGCCTGCGAGCCGGGAGGCATGCCGCTGTCGGCGACTTCCCGCTTCGAGGAAGGCATGAACCTGCCGCCGATGAAGATCGGCCGCAACTTCCGCATCAACAACGACATCATCGAGCTGTTCGCGGCCTTCGGCATCCGCGCCGAAGCCAATGTGACGGTCGATCTCAAGGCGCGCTGCACGACGGCCGATCGCGTGCGATTGCGGCTGGTCGAGATGTGCGAGCGCGAAGGCGCGGACTTCGTCACGGGCCTGTTCCGCCGCATGCTGATCGAAGCCGAAGCCGGCGCGCGCAAGCGCCTCATGAGCTGGCCGGACGGCGTCTATCGCTGCGTCAACTTCGGCGACGCCGCGGGGCTCACGCGCGGGCTGATCCGCAACTGCGCGATGACGATGACGAAGACGGGCGATTGCCTGCGGGTCGACTTCACCGGCACGAGCCCGGAGAATCTCTCCAGCTACAACGCACACCCGCAGGCCGTGATCGGCCATCTCGCGAACTACATCTACGAGTACGTGTTCCACGATCTGCCGATCTCGAGCGCGACCTTCGCGCCGATCGACTTCGTGTTCCCCGAGGCGAGCTGCCTGTCGCCGACACCGCGCGCGGCGACCAGCAACTCGGTGATGATCTGCACCGGCGCGATGAGCGCGATCGCGAACTGCGTGTCGCGGGCGCGCTTCCCGAGCGAGGAGTGGCTGCAGGCGACGGCCTCGATGGGCAACGGCGGCAACGCGCCCGTGATCGCGGGCACCTCGCAGTGGAACATGCCCTTCGCCGACATGATCGCCTACACGATCAACACCGAAGGCCAGGGCGCGCGCTGCACCTGCGACGGCATGGACGCCTACGGCTTTCCGTGGTGCGCCTTCGGCCGCGCGCCGGACGTCGAGAGCATGGAGAACGAGTTCCCGCTGATCGTGCCGTTCAGCCAGCACTGGCCGGACTCCGGCGGCCACGGCAAATACCGCGGCGGCTGCGGCACGGTGCAGTTCTGGGGCGCGCACCACGTGCCGATGGTGTTTTTCATGTCGATCGCCGACAACAGCTCGATCCAGACGCCGCAGCCGCTGTTCGGCGGCTATGCGCCGCCGACCGTGCCCGGGCTGTGCATCAAGGACACGAAGATCACTTCGATGCTGGCGACGCTCGGCGGCAAGACGCTCGATTTCCATGCGCTGGTGCGCGGCGAGTTCGGCGAGCTGACGACCGAGCCCTTCGGCCGCGCGACGCGGCCGATCGAGGGCGACAAGACGATCGCGGTGTTGATGTCGACCGGCGGCGCGGGCTACGGCGATCCGCTGGACCGCGATCCGCTGGCCGTGCAGCGGGATCTGCTGGCCGGTCTGTGCTCGCCGTGGAGCGCGCGGGAGATCTACAAGGTGGCCTGGGATGCGGCGCGCGAGCGCGTGGATCTCGCCGCGACGGAAACGCTGCGCGCGGACGCGCGCCGGGCGCGGCTCGCTCGCGGCAGGCCCTATGCCGAGTTCGAAGCCGAGTGGCTGAGGCGCCGTCCGCCGGACGGGATTCTGGGGCTGTACGGATCCTGGCCGGATGCGCAGCCGCTGGCGCCGGCCTTTCGTCCGTGAGCGCTCCCGCGAAACCGCCGCGCAAGCGCGTACAGGCGATGGCGCAGGGACGCGGCCAGGGCGAGCGCGTCGTGATCCCGCTCGCCTTCGACACGGCGGCGAGCATTACGGCGCGGCCGCTGGAGGAATTCCATCACGATCCGACGCAGCTCGCGAACGGCCTGCTCGAGCTGCACCGCGCGATCGCCGCCGACGGGCTGTGCGTTGCGCTGGCGGACGGCTTCGAATACGCGTCGGCCGACGGCGGTGCGCTCGAGATCGAGACGCTGTGCGCCGCGGGCACGCGCGTCGCGGCCAGCCTCGAAGCGTGCCGGCGGCTGCGTGCAACGCTGGGCGACGGCGCGGCACTGCTCGCCGGGCTCACGGGACCGGCGACGCTTGCGCGCCAGTTCGGCGTCGACGAGGCGACGGCCGGCGCGGCGTTCACCGCACTGGTCAGGCGCTACTGCGAGGCGGGCTGCGATCTGATCCTCGCCTGCGAGTCACGGCCCGCGGATGACGAAGCGGCGTGGACGGACGCCTTGAAGACCGCGGCGAACATCGCGCGCTTCCATCGCGCGCATGCGCTGCTGCGCGGCGTGCCGGGGCCGCTGGCGGCGCCGGTGGGGGTGGTGTTTGAGGTTGGGACATCCACTGATGAGGTTGGGACATCCACTGAGGTTGGGACATCCGTCAATGATATCGGGACATCCACCAATGAGGCCGGCAACGAGATTGGGACACCCATCGGCTGCAATCCCGGGACACCCACCGCGACGGGCGACTGCAATCCTGGGACACCTACCGCAATGGGCGTAGTCGTAACGGCGGCGGTCGTCGCACCGCAGGTGGATCTCGAGGCGCTGCGCCGCTGGGTGGCGATGCAGCGCGGATAACCCCCGGGCGTCGCGCGCTTGCTGGGAACGTCGAGGCCGAGACGCTCGATGCCGTGTCGATCGCACGGCGCGGGGAGCTCACGCGGTTGCCGTTCGCCGTTGCACTCCTCTCCTCTGGGACATCCATTTACTTTTGCCGCTTCGTGACACCCATGTTCTCGCGCGCTCGCGCGAGCTCGGCGTCAGCGAGACGGGGCGTCCGCGATTTTTCGTGGCTGTCCGCAAGGGTCGGGATGTTTGATCGGGACAGCCGTCGTGCACTGCTGAGGACAACACCTGCTCCGCCCACCGTCTCCATCGCAGCCATTGCATGCATAGCCACGCCCCATTACCGTGGCATTCGCCGGCACGGACGCCGGCATCGTCAACGAAAGGATGTGCGATGACTCGCCCACGCTCCGAACTCGTGTCCCTCACCGATACCCCGTACTACCACTGCATCGGTCGCTGCGTTCGCCGTTCCTATCTTTGCGGCAAGGATCCGGTGTCGGGCCGCAACTTCGATCATCGAAAAGGAATCATTCTCGAGCGGCTGAAGCTCCTTACCGAAACGTTCGCGATCGATCTCTGCGCTTATGCGCTGATGAGCAATCACTATCATCTCGTCGTCAAATTGGAACCGAAACGCGCTGCGGCCTGGACTGAAGAGGAAGTCGCGAAACGCTGGCGCCGCCTCTACCGCGGCTCGCATTTCGTCGAGGCATGGCTGGAGGGCGCGGAACTGACGAACGACGAGAGCGCGCGACTCGAGGAGCTCATCGCCCTTTGGCGACGGCGCCTGGGCGACTTGAGCTGGTTCATGCGCTGCCTGAACGAGTACATTGCGCGTCTCGCCAATGCAGAAGACGAATGTACCGGGCGATTCTGGGAAGGGCGTTTCAAATCGCAGGCGCTGCTCGATGAACAGGCCCTCCTCGCGGCCATGGCGTACGTCGATCTCAATCCGGTCCGCGCCGGGTTTGCCGAATCGATCGAGTCTTCGGCGTACACGTCCGGGCAGCAACGCTTGCACGAGGCCGCACGGCGGCCGCCGCTCGCCGGGGCTCCGGCGCGTCCAGCCTTGCTGGCGCTTGCGCAAGCCATGCGCGCGGACGACGAAGGCGACATTCCGTTCAATCTGCAAGACTATCTCGACCTGCTGGACTCGAGCGGTCGTTGCATCCGGCCCGCAACGCCAAACATCACCCCAGCCACTACGCCCAGGCTCTTGACGAGGTTCGGCATCGAGCACGCGGAGTGGTTGAAGGTGATCACCACCCTCCACACACGTTTTCGCTTGTTCATCGGCGCACCGGCGCGCCTACGCACATTCGCGCAAGCCCACGGATGGCGCTGGGTACGCGGTCACGCCGCCGCACGCGCGCTGTACCGGGCGGCCGGAGAAAGCTAGCGCGCTAGCGCTTCACTTCAGCGGCCCAGCCCGCCATTGCGCGCGTGGTGCTACGGACGCGTCGCGGCGGCTGCATGCGGCCGTTCATCCCGAAGTACCGTCCGAGTTCGAGGGTAAAGCAGCCGCTCCGGATGCGCGCGTACGCCCGGGCTCGATCCGACTCGTACGCCGCCCGATCGTATGGGAGGGGATTGCCGTCCGCGCGCCATCTGATCAAGCGAATGCCGTCGACTTGACGGTTCGGCGAATATCAATCAATGGGTGTCCTTGGACTATCGGTGGATGCCCTAGGCATTCCGAAACCAATAGATGGGTGTCCTTGGAAAAATCACTTGGAAAAATCACCGGCACCATAAAGAGCGCTCAGCGGTCGTCGCTCCCTCCGGGCGCCGCGCTGCCGCCGAATACGTGATCGAGATCGTCGAGTTGTCGGGTCACGTACTGTCCGAGTTCGTTCAGTTCGCGGTGTATCACGTCGGCAGCCCGGAGCTTTTCCTCGAGCTCCCGCTTCGCGTGTTGGATCTGCGCCTTCTGGTGCGTGAATCGATGCGCGATTCGCTGCAACTGGGCGTAGCGCTCGCGTAGCAAGGCCTCGCGCTGCGCCATCACCTCTTTGTCGCGCTCGCGCAGCTTCACGAGCTTGCGTCGCAACTCCGCCTCGGCTTTCTGCTTGAGCTCGAGCAGCTTGTGCCGCATGCGCGTCTCGTAGTTCGCACGTTCCTGTGCGCGGACGTCGGCGATATGTCGGCGCAGCCGCTGTTCCAGCATGAACATCGCTTCCGCGAGCCGATCCCGCGCCATCGTGTCCTGCTGTCGATGCTGTTCCATCAGTGGTGGCGGCATCGACGGCGGCTCCTCGTCGCCCATCAGGCCGTTGAGATCGAAATCATAGCTCGTGGCCTCGAGCGGCGAGGCTGCAGCGGCGGGCTCGGCCGGCGTGCGATGGCGCTCGGCATCGATGCGGGCGACCAGCGCAGCGAGCTCTTCGCCCGAATGCGTATCGGCATAGGTCGCGGGCGGCATCGGGGCCACCGTCGCGGACAGATCGTCCGGCCCCCCGAGCAGGGCGCGCGGCACGCGGAAAATCCGCGACGGCACCTCGGCCGCGGCCGTCCAACGCTGCGTGCCGGGCTCATCGAGCGGGCGCAAGGCTTCGATGTCCGTGGCATCGAGGCGACGAATCACCCGCTCGCCTTCGAAAAACTGCACGGCGCCTTCGAGCAGGAAGTGGGAGTATTCGTGGCGATCGCCGGCCGCGAATACGAGCTCGCCGGTGGCAAGACCAAATACCTGTCCCAACGCAATCGCGGCCTGCAGGCGATCCGCCGGCAAGCCGCGCAGCGGCATGAATTCGCGGATGCGCCGTTCGGTAACGGGATCGAAACGCGGTTTGACGGCATCGGAAGCGACGGTCGCCTGCGCGCGATCGTGCACCAACCGTTCGAGCTCGGCCTTCAGAGCCTGCTCGCGTGCGGCCCGCGCTTCCTCGAGGGCTTTCTTGATACGCTCCATGATGATCCCCAGACCCTGGACGCACTGGCGTCCGTCCGGTTTCGTGCTCGTTCGTTATCGTGCGTGGCGAGTACGTCAACGGCGGTCCGCAGCCCTGACCCTGCGGCGCCCCGATCACTATTTCGCCCGTGCCCATGGACCGTCAAGTCACAGTTTGTGCCCTCAGGCTGAGCCGCGACCTGTTTCGCGTGGCAGACCGCCGGCGGCCGCTCGCAATGCGCGCTGACCGGCGGGCGGGATGGGCGCCTCGTCAGGGCATGACGACGATGGGTGTCCTATCCGAATATCGATGGGTGTCCTGTCTGGCGGATAAGAAGCGATGGGTGTCCCGCCTGACAACGCCCGTCAGGCGGCCAGCGGGAAGGGCAGGATGGGATTGACGCTTCTCGCCTCCTCGGCATCGACGGCGGCCAGCGCCCGGCCGATCGTGCCGGGATCGCGCAGCACGCGGCCGACGAGCAGGGCTACGTCGGCGCGATGGATGTAGCCGTGCATCTGCGGGTCGGTGCTGAGGATCCCTCGGCCCGTGGCCGGCCCGGTGCGCAAGCCGCCCGGTCTTACGATGGTCCAGGCGAGATGCGTCGCGCGGAGATGATCCTCCGCCCGCGTCTTGGCATCCACGGTCGCGCCGAAAGCCGCCTTGGCCTGCTCGGAGCGGTAAGGCGCCATCTCGCCGCAGCCGATCGAGGTCACCAGCACGAGACGCGAAGCCGCATTGGTGAGCGCCGCCTCCACCGCGTTGACATTGCCCACCTCGTCGACGAAGCGGCCATCCGGCGCCCGCCCGCTGAGCGTCGAAACGACCACCGCGCCCATTGGCACGGCTGTGAAGGCACGCGCCACGTCGGCCGGATCGAGCGCGTCGCCGCGCACCACCGTGACGCCCATCGTTTCGAGAGCGCTCGCGTCGGACTGCGTGCGCAACAGCGCCGCGACCGGCCCGCCTTCCGCTCGCGCCAGCCTCGCCAGCTCGAGCCCGACTCCGCGACTGGCCCCAAAAATCAGGAGCGGGCTCATCAGACCGCCTCGGCCAGAGCGGGAAAGCGCTGCTCCAGCGCCGCGAAGCGCGCAAGCTGCTCGGGACGTAGCTGCCGGCGCTCGTCGCGACCGACGAAGATCTTGAACATCGCCTCACCGGCAGCGTTGAAGAACTGCACCGAGGCCGTCTCGGTCCCCATGAAGGGCCGGCGGAGGAAAATGATCGCCTTGCAGTGCTCGTGGCGCAGATGGCCGGACAGCGCGCCACCGCCCTTCAGATTGTAGAGCCCGTGCCCGACGCGGCCCTCCGGCAACGGGCCGGAGAACTCCAAGATGGCGTCCTTGGAATGGGCGATCAGCGTGACCTCGCCCCAGGACGCGATGTCCGTCATCACCTCTATGAAATGCGCGCCGTCGACACGCGTCCACATCTTCGAAGCCAGGCACTCCACCACCGTCTGCAGGGACACGCCGTACTCGGTGGCGATGGCTTCCAGCACACCATCGGTCCTCTCGGCAAGACGCCGGCTGATGCGCTCGCGCAGCGAGGTATTGGTCTGATCGGTCATGCTCATTCCTTCGTTTCGATTGCGTGAGAAAGGGGGAAGATTCAGCTAGCGCCCAAAGCCGGTGGCGGCTGCGCCGCGACGGGCATCAGCGACGACAGCGCGTCGTTGAAACCGGTGACGAGATTGCCGTACCAAAAACGACCGGCGACGGTCAGCGTGATGATGTCGCCGGCGACGGTGACGAGGCCGGCCTGCTGCCACTGCTCGATGAGCGGGCCGAACAGGACGCGGGGATCGATGCCGCCCGGGATGTCGAAGCGGGAGAGGTCGATGCGGCCGATCTCGAAGCTGCCGATCACCAGATCGCGCGTCGGCTGCATCGCGTTGCCGCGCCGCATGCCGTCGATCGGTTTCAGCCCTTCCTCGATCCGCTCGGCATAGCGCTCGAGCTCGCCGGCGAGACTATAGGAAACATCGCCCAGCGCGCCGCCCGCGCCCGAGCCGTAGGCCAGGCAATCGGCGCCGCCCTTGACATAGAGGTTGTAAAGATTGCGCTCGCGCGTGGTGCGCCCGAAATGGCTGTTGGAGATCTGCCGCCACCCTTTGCGGTCGAAGAAGTCGACGCCGGCCTTGTAGAGGCGGCCGAGATCGCTGAGCGTCGGCGAACCGGGAAATTTGCCGCCGGCCGCCGCGCGGAACAGCGGCGTGCCGGGAATGAGGTTGAGTCCATAGAGATCGATGCCATCGGGCTCCAGCGCCGCTGCCGTCTCCAGATCCGCCTGCCACACCTGCGGCGTCTGTCCCGGCAGCCCGAAGATCAGATCGATGACGAGAGCGGCGCGATCGCGGGCGCGGATCCCTTCCAGGAAAGCGATGGCCTCTTCGCGGCTGGCGCGGCGGCCCTGCCGGCGCCGTACCTCGGTGTTGAAGCTCTGCACCCCGACCGAGATGCGGTTGGCGCCGGCCTCGAGGCAGGCCGCGATCTTCTCGGGATCGAAATGAATGATGCGGCCCTCGATCGTGATCTCACAGTCGGGGGCGAGCGGTAGGCTGGTGCGGAGAGCGCGGATCAGGCCGGACAAGTCCTCCGCGCTCAGCGCGCTCGGCGTGCCGCCGCCGAAATAGACGGCGTGCACGGGCCGCCCGGCGACGCCGGCTCGGTGCGCCTCGCGCTCGATCTCCTGTGTCAATAGCGCGACGTAGCGGGAGGCGACTTTCGGCACGTACGCGTTGCGGTAGAAGCCGCAGAACAGGCAGTGATTGACGCAGAAGGGCACATGCACATAAGCGAGACGCTTGCGCGGCGGCTGCGGCGCGGCCATCAGCGCTTCCCACAGCGGCAGCATCTCGTCCGCCGGCACCGGCATCTTGTCGCCCCACGGCAGCAAGGCGCGGCGCTGCCCGAAGGCGTCGCGCAGCGGGTCGTCGCTGATTCTGGCGAAATGGCGGGCCGGCCCAGCCTCTGCAACGGGTCCATGCATACGGATTCGTCCCCTCCCCGAAACTCCGAACGAATGGCAACGGGAACGACGCCGGTCACCCGCTGACGTTTCACACGCTAGCGGACGAAAATCCCAGTATTTTGCTCTGGATCAAATTGCCGAGGGTTTTGCTCGGATTTTCTGGTGGGTGTCCTGCCCTCGGCGCGCGATGCGAACGATGGGTGTCCGCGGCCTGTCCCTCTCTGGGCGCGCACTTGCGGGCTTGCCGCGCAATCGATGGATGTCCTGGCTTGAACGCTCAGCTTGAACGATGGGTGTCCCGGGCCTGCGGGGCCTGGGGCGGGCCTGCGCTCGGCTCGTTCACCCGGGTACGCGCTTGCAGGCTTGCCGCGCGATCGATGGATGCCCTGGCTTGAACGATGGGTGTCCTGGAACGATGTCCCGAATGATGGGCGAATGATGGGTGTCCCGGGCCTGCGATGGATCCGATGGGTGTTCCGACTTGGCCCTTGCGCGATCGATGGGTGTCCTGACTTTGAGTCTAGTGGGTGTCCCAGCCTGAAGGATGGCCATCCCCCGGCCATACGTTTACGCTCCGCGGCTCCGCCCGGAACGAGATGATCCCGTGCCTCGCCCGCCCGTTCGCCCCCGCAAGCCGACTCCCGCTGCCGGCGCGCCGTCGACGCCGGCGTCTGCGTCCGCGCCTGCATCCCCGCCGCGGGGGTTCGGCGCGGGGCCGCGGCTGATCCTCAAACCCGGCCGTGAGAAATCCCTGCTGCGCCGACACCCCTGGGTGTTCTCCGGCGCCGTCGAGCGCGTCGACGGCGCTTCGGCGCCGGGCGACAGCGTCGCCGTCGAGGCCGGCGACGGGCGTTTCCTCGGCTGGGCGGCGCTGAGCCCGGCCTCGCAGATCCGCGCGCGGGTCTGGTCCTGGCAGCGGGAAATCCCGATCGGCCCCGAGCTCATCGCCTCGCGCATCGCGACCGCGCTCGCGCACCGCCGGCGCCTGCTCGGCGACGCGGACAGCCTGCGCCTGCTGCACGGCGAGGCCGACGGCCTGCCCGGCTGCGTCTGCGATCGCTACGGCGATCGCCTCGTGCTCCAGCTCCTGTCCTGCGGTGCCGATCGCTGGCGCGACACGCTGGTCGCCGAGCTCCGGCGGCAGACCGGCCTCGCGCAGATCCACGAGCGCTCGGACAGCGAGGTCGTCGCGCTCGAAGGCCTCCCGCCGCGCAACGCGACCCTCGCCGGTGCCGCGATGGACACGCCCGCGATCGCCAGCGAGCACGATCTGCGCTACAGCGTCGACGTCCGCCGCGGCCACAAGACCGGCTTCTATCTCGATCAGCGCGACAACCGCCTGCTGGCGCGCCGCTACGCGGACGGCGTCGAGGCGCTGGACTGCTTCTGCTACACCGGCGGCTTCACGGCGAACCTGCTCGCCGGCGGTGCGCGCCACGTCGTCGCGATCGACAGCTCCGCCGACGCGCTCGCGCTCGCGAAATTCAACGTGGAGACGAACGCACTGGACGCCTCCCGCGTCGACTTCGTCGCCGGCGACGTCTTCAAGCACCTGCGCACGCTGCGCGATCGGGCGCGCCACTTCGATCTGATCGTGCTCGACCCGCCGAAGTTCGCGCCGACCGCCGCCTTCGCCGAGAAGGCGGCGCGCGGCTACAAGGACATCAACCTGCTCGCGCTGAAGCTGCTGAAGCCCGGCGGCCTGCTGTTCACCTTCTCGTGCTCCGGCGGCGTCGATCGCGCGCTGTTCCAGAAGATCATCGCCGGCGCCGCGAGCGACGCGGGCGTCGATGCCCGCATCGTCCATCAGCTCGCGGCGGGCGCCGATCATCCGATCGCGACCGCCTTCCCCGAGGGCGAATACCTGAAGGGCTTCGTGCTTCAGGTCTGAGCGACGCCCGTCTGCTCGAAGGCGTGGGCGGCGCGATAGATCGTCGCCTCGTCGAAGTGCCGCCCGATCAGCATCAGCCCGACCGGCAGGCCGTCGGACTTGCCGCAGGGAATGCTGATCGCGGGATGGTGCGAGACGTCGGTCGGACAGGTATTCGTCAGCATCTCGGTCGCGCGACGCACCCACTCCGCGAGGCCGCAATCCGGCGCCGGCAGCGGCTGCGCCTTCATCGGCGTCGTCGGCAATAGCAGCAGATCGAAGTTCGCGAGCGCCTCGTCGTAGCCCGCGCGCAGCCGGCGCACGCGGTTCGCGGCCTTCGCGTACCAGGTGTAGCCGTAGCGCTCGATGACGTAGCGGCCAAGCAAGGTGAAGAGCTTCACGTTCGGCGGCACTTCGTCGATGCGTGCGCGGCGCTCGTGCAGATGCTCCATCATGTCGACCGGATAGTAGTCGGGACGCCCGTAGGCAAAGCCCTGCGTCGACAGCACGGTCGAGGCGAGGCCGTCGATACCGATGGGTGTCCAGATCGCGGCCCCCAGCGCGTGCATCGGCACCGAGACTTCTTCGACCCGCGCGCCGAGCTTTGCGAACAGCGCCGCGCCCGCGCGCACTTTGGCGTCGACGTCCGCTTCCGAGGACGGCAGCCCGAAGCCTTCGCGCAGCACGCCGATGCGCAGATCCGCGACGCCGCGGTCCAGGTCGCGCGTGTAGCAGCCCGGCGTCACGGGCGGCACTGCGCGCTGTCGCGGATCCCAGTCGTCGATGCCCGCGATGGTCTCCAGCAGCAGCGCGTTGTCGCGCACCATCATCGTCATCGGCCCGACGTGATCCATGTAGCCCTCGATCGGCGCGATCCCCGAGTACGGCACGAGACCGTAGGTCGGCTTCAGGCCGACCGTGCCGGAGAACGACGAAGGCATGCGGATCGATCCGCCCTGATCCGCACCGAGCGCGAGATCGGCCTCGCCAGTGACGAGCACGACCGCGCTGCCGCTGGACGAGCCGCCGGAGGACCAGCCGTGCCGATGCGGATTGTGCACGGGGCCCTGCGCGCCGGTGTGGCTGCCGCCCGAGAGACAGAAGTACTCGCAGTGCGTCTTGCCGACGACCTCGGCGCCGGCGTCGAGCACGCGCGTGACGACGGTCGCATCGACCGCAGGCACATAGCCCTCGAGCAGCGAGGCGCCGTTCATCATTGGCACGCCCGCGACCATGATGCTGTCCTTGACGGCCACACGCCGCCCCGCGAGCGGGCCGCGCGCCGCGCCCTTGATCGAAGTGCGCACGTACCACGCGTTGTGCGGATTGTCCGCGGCGCGCGGTCGCTGCCAGGCGCCACGCGGATGGCGCACGGGCAGCAGATCGTCGGCCACTTGCTCGAGCGCGTCGTAGCCGCCGAGCATGCCGGCCATCAGGCTTGCGTACTGCGCGGCGTCTTCCTCGCTCAAGCGGTAGCCGAGGCGCGCGGCGAGTTGCGCGACTTCGGCGGCGTCGGGCTTCGGTATCGGCATGATCTACTCCTTCGCTGGGTCTGTGTGTCGCGTCTAAATAGCCGAGCGCAAATGTGCTCCCCTGGTCGTTCGATAGCGCATGCGCACGTAGAAGCCTCCTTCGTCATGCTCGCGCAAAGCCTGCCCCCGCGAAGGCGGGGGCGGGCATCCACGCACTACCGGGGTGTCCAGCGCAGAATATAAAGAATCGCCCGACGGAAACGTCATCGTCAGGCGTGGATTCCCGCTTGCGCGGGAATGACGAATGGTTCGGGGCCCCGATCGATATCTGTGCGCTAGCCTTCGAGTTCATGCACGAGCGCAGCGTCCAGCAACGTCGATAATGTCTGCACGCAGTCGTCGCGATCGCCCTCCGCGTCCGTGTCCTCGCCGAGCTCGGACCATCCCGGATGCCGCGCCGCGCGCGCGAGCTGTTTCGCGATCGCCGCTTCGCCGGCGAGCGGGGCCGCGAGCTCGGCGCGCGCGGCGAGCGGCGTTTGCGCGGCGTGGCCGCGGCGCGAGAGCTCGCGCACCAGCAGCACGGCGCGGCGCGCGATGAAGCGCGCGGTCGCCGCGTCGATCTGCGCATAGTCGACGCCGCCTTCGCGCAGCCGGCGCACGAGCCGCGACACCGCGTCGACGCCGGCGCCCAGCGCGCCGCCGATGGCGGTCGCCGCGCCCAGCGAATGAAACGCCGTCAAGGCATCGACCAGCGCGCCGGCCGCCGCGCCCTTCGCCGCCGAAGTGCCGAGGCTGAAACCGAGCTCCTTCAACAGCTCGGCGTCGAAGGGATCGAGCGTCCACGTCGCGCTCGCGAGCGGCAGCTCGCCGCCGGCATAGTCTTGCGGCGCGAAGCGATACAGCGCGAGCAGATCGCGGCTCAGCGCCGCTTCGCGCTTGCGCACGCGCGTCGCCAGATCCGCGCCGGGCGCATCGATCGCGACGCGCAGCGCGGCGCAGTCGACGAGCGCCTCGGCGATCAGCCGCGCGGCCTGCTGCCGCTCGCGTTCACGCGTTTGTTCGCGCCGCACGAGCAGGCGCGCGCAGGTCGCCTCCGCCGCGGGCAGCAGCAGGCCGACTTGCTGCCACAGGCGCCGCTCGTCGGCCGCGTCGAAAACGACGGTGTCGAAAGCCGTGACGTTGTGGATGCCGGCGCCGTGCAGCGCTTCACGCCAGCGCGCGGTCTCGGCGCGCGGGCTCGCCGTGAAATTGAGCACCACGAGGCAGGGTTTGCCGGACGAGGCGAGGATCGCGAACTCGTCGCGGTACTTGCCGAGCACGGGCTCGCGCGCATCGACGACGTAGAGCGCGAGATCGCTCGCGAGTAGCTGGCGCAAGGCCTTCGCTTCCTGCGCGAAGCTGCTCTGCGCCAGCGGACCGTCGAGAAAGGCCTGCAAGCGTGCCGCGCCGCTCGCGCGCGGCGAGGGATCCGCCGCGTGCAGCGCATCGAGCAAGCCCATCGAGTCCTCGAGGCCCGGCGTATCGGCAAGCTCCAGGAGATGACCGTCGCCGAGATCCAGCGTCGTCGCTTCGACGTGGCGCGTCGTCGCCGGCCGGCTCGACACCTCGCCGAAGGCGCGATCACGCAGCAGCGTGCGCAACAGCGAGGTCTTGCCGGCATTCGTGTGGCCGATCACGGCGACGCGGAAGAGGCGCGGCGTGCTCATGCTCGCGCTTCGACGATCCGCGCGGGTGCGATGCCGGCCTTCTCGCCCAGCGCGCGCCAGTCCTCGATGCGCGCGGCGCGCTCGGCCGCCGGCAGCGCGTCCTCGTCCTCGATCGCGATGCTGAGCCACAGCGGACAGCGCGCCGCGGCGACGAGGCTCGCGACGAACTGCGCGACGCCGCGATCCGGCGTCGCGGCGAGCGGCGCGTGGATCACGAGCGCCGGCCACGCCGGCCGCTGCGCGAGCGTCGCGAGCAGGCGCTGCTGGTCGCCGCGCTCGACGATCGTGCCGAGATCCAGCGCCTCGCGCGGCGCCGGCAGCGCGCGTTCGAGCGCGACCCAGGCGGCGGCCGGCGGCGGCTGGCCGAGGCTCGCGACGGCGACGCTGGGCCGCGCGCGCCCGGCGCCTTCGTCCGGATCGAGCACGCGCGTATGCATGGGCTCGGGCATCAGCAAAGGCTGCAGGCGAAAAAAACCCGGCTGCGAGAGATCGGGCCGGTAGCGGCGATCGCCGAGCCGCACCAGCGCGCCGCACAGCGCGAGCGCGAGCACGCGTGGCAGCACGCCGAAGACCGCGAGCGCGCCGAGCAGGAACCAGCCCCAGCGCGCGCGCAGCGCCGGATCGTTCGCGACGGCGTCGAGCCGGCTCGCGGCGACGTCGGTCGCGCTGGGCACGGGCAGTCCCAGCGCGGCGATCGGGCGCGCCAGCACTTCGATGAGGCGGCCGATGGCCTCGGGCCCGAGCAGCGTGCTGCCCCAGTAGAAGTCGACCTGACGCAGGCTCAGCAGCCACCAGCAGCCGAGCATCGCGCCGAGCGCGAGCGCAAGCCAGAACGCATGCGAGAGCAGCGCGAGCCGCGCGCGTCCCGCCATCGTGCCGGCGTGGTAGTCGAACCAGGCGCGCTGTGCCGCGCGCGCGCGCGGATCGCGCCGCGCGCGCAGGCCGCGCGTCAAACGCTCCAGTCCCTGCTGTAAGGTTTGACCCAGCAGGCTGCCGGCCGCGCCGCCGCCGCGCAGGCTCGCCGCGAGCTGCAGCACGGCCCACAGCAGCAGCGCGAGGAGATTCGGCGCGAGCAGGGCCGCGAGCATGTCCATGACGTTGGCGCGCGCCGGCGCGGCCTCGGGGATCAGGCGCGCGGTGCCTAGCCCGATCGCAGTCCCCGCGACCACCGCGATGACCAGCGCCTGGCGGCCGTGCCGGGCATACGCGGCGAGCGCCTCGTCCAGGCTTTCACGCGCGCAGAAGGCGCGCGCCCGCGCGGCGATGCGCGTCGCCAGATCCGGGCCGGCCGCGATCGCGGCCGCTTCTATCGCGGGATCGCGCAGCGCTTCACCTTGCGCTTCCTCGTAGTGGCGCCAGGCCAGCGTCTGCCAGGGCGACGGAACGGTCGGACGGGCGGTCACGCGCTTGCGGATCGAAGATCGAGGTGGACGGTGGCGCATGGTAGCACGCGCCCTCCGCGGGCCCGGGCGCACCGTCGATGCCAGGTGCGTTGCGCGGTTGACGCCTTCCGACCCGCCCCCTACCGTGGCGCTTCCCTCCCCGCGAGGGGACACGCGCTCATCGCCGTCGCATCGCAGCGGCAACGAGCTCGCGCGGCGCAGATCCCGAGACAACGACCATCTGGAGGTTCTACATGAAACTGATCAACTCTTTCGGCCCGAATCCCCGCGTCGTGCGCATGTTCCTGGCCGAGAAGGGCCTGTCCCTGCCGACCGAGGAGATCGATCTGCTCGGCGGCGAGAATCGCAAGGAAGGCTATCTGAAGCGCAACCCGGGCGGTCAGCTACCGGCGCTCGAGCTCGATGACGGCTCGGTCATCGCGGAGACCGCCGTGATCTGCGAATACCTCGAAGAGAAGCATCCGACGCCGGTGCTGATCGGCGCGACCGCGGAAGAGCGCGCCGTCGCCCGCACCTGGCAGCGACGCGTCGAGCTCAACATCACCGAGCACGTCTACAACGGCTTCCGCTTCGCCGAAGGCCTGGAGCTGTTCAAGAACCGCGTGTACTGCGTGCCCGAAGCGGCGACCGGTCTGAAAGCGAAGGCGCAGGACTGGCTCGGCAAGCTCGACGGCCTCATCGCGGGCCGCGACTACGTCTGCGGCAACGCGCCGCGCTTCGCCGACATCACCTTGTACTGCTGCCTCGACTTCGCCAAGGACGTCGGCCAGCCGATCAATCCCGCCTTCACGAACGTCAACGCCTGGTTCAAGCGCATGGACGCCCGCCCCAGCGCCAAAGCGAGCCTGCACCCGGCCTGGGAGCAGGTGAAGATGCGCGGCTGAGCGTAAGTCGAGATCGTCCGCGAGGCGAAACGCCGATCCCGGGTTGCGCGCTGCGCGCTCCACCCGGGCTACACGATGCCGGACAAACAACGCG
>DAOKZI010000042.1:0-31089 GCA_035325705.1 Gammaproteobacteria bacterium | reverse complement strand
CGGCGCCCTTGACCCACAGACATTTCCAGCCCGGCGGGGGATAGCCGCCGAACAGGCCCTTGTGGAACACGCCGCCGTTGTGCGCGCCCGAGGCCGTGAGCGTGACGTTGACCAGGTTCGAGCCCTTCACCAGCCACAGCGATTCCCAAGCCGCGCCGCCGCGGTAGCGGCCGATGCCATGATGATCGCGCACGAAGTTGCGGCCCAGATAGACGTTGGGCCCCGTCATCTCCCACACTTCCGCATCGCCCTGCATGCCCTCCGAGTTCCAGATCGCCGAGCCGCAGTCCAGGCTGTCGGCGACGCCGCGCGCGCCGAAGCTCTCCCCCGCCATCTCGAAGTTCTGATAACCGTGCGGCTGGCCGTACTGATCGAAGCCCGACACGCCGACGATGCAGGTCGGCGTCGACATGATGATCTCCTCGATGAAGCCGCGCGCGAACCACGAGATCCCGAACATCCGCCACACGTTGGCGAAGATCGGGATCAGGGTCCACCACGCCAGCGAGGTCGCGGCGCCGAGGTAGTTGGCGTTGACGACGGAGCCTTCGGGCAGGAACTGCCTGACCGCGAGATAGGCGCCGTCGTTGACGCGGCCGTCGTAGTTCAGGAGCTGCGTCAGCGTGATCCAGAAGCCGCCGTTCATCGGCCCCACCGCGCAGTTGAAGGGGTGGAAGCTCCAGCTCGTCGCGCCTTCGAAGTCGAGCTCGATGTGGCCTTCGCGCGTGATGGTCATCTCATTGGGCACGAGATCGATGAAATCCCCTTTTGCCAGCGGGTGCGTGAACGGCAGGTGAGAGCGCTTGTGCACCGGCATGGTCACACCGCGATAAGTACCGGGCACCATGGTGGTCTTGACGCGCTTGATGAAGTTGCGCCGCCCTTCTTCGATCAGCTCCTGGACCCCGTCCTTGTAATACTCGAAGCCGAACTGCTCGATGATCTTGCCCAGCGCTTCACGCACCATGAGACAGCCCGACAGCTTGGCCTTGTCGTCCAGCCGCCACCAGTTGGAGTTGCGCAGACCCAGCTTCAGCCGCATCAGATAGTCCTTGCGGAAGCGATCGTTCTCGCCCACCTTCTCCGCGCTGATGTGCAGGCCTTCGCCGAAGCGATCCGGCGAGAACACCGTCATGCCCGGGCCCTCGTAGGTGCCGGATTCGAGCTCGTGGGACACCGAGCCGACCCAAGCGATCAGCTCGCCCTGATGGAAGACCGGGATGCAGGTCATCACGTCCGGCGTGTGTACGCCGCCGGCCCAGGACTCGTTGTTCTCGAACACGTCCCCCGGCCGGATCCCCGGATCCTCCTCGTAGCCGTTCCGGATCATGAACTTGATGAACTCGGACAGGGTATGGACGTGGACCATGATGCCGGTCGACAGCGCGATCGCGTCGCCTTCGGGCGTGTACAGCCCGATCACGAACTCCTCGAAGTCGCGGATCGCGGGCGAGGACGCGATGTACTTCATGGTGTCGCGCACCGAGATGATCGTGGACAGCAGACGCGAGTGGAAGGCTTCGAACTTCAGCGGATCCGCATCGTGCCGCGCGAGCGTCTTCAGGCCCTGGTAGTGGCCGGTCTCGCGGAACAGGCGTTCGGCGCGATCGAGGCGCGCGATCAAAGAAGACGAGTCGGACATGAGGAGACTCCCTGCGGCCCGCGCAGCGTCCCTGGACGTGGGCAGCGATGTACGAGACGAAGATGAGCCGGGCCGGGCCCGTCTACAGTTTCACCGGCAGCTTCCTGCCCAGCCATTCTTCGTAGAAGCCCTGCAAGTCCGGCACGAAGTCGACGTCCACCGGATACGTGGGCGGCACGCAGTCAACGTCCAGCAGCATGCCGGACTTCGGGCAGATCCACTCCCGCAGCTCGACGAGATCGACGTCCATGGTCAGGTGCTCGGCGGGGAAGATTTTCTTCAAGGCCGCGGGCGTATTGCGGATGATGACGCGGCACTTCATCTTCCAGTTCTCGTTCCAGGCGCAGAGCTCGGCGCCGGCGCGCGTCTTGATGAGGGCGCGGCCGTTCTTGGCGACGATGAAGAGGTTCTCGCCGAGCGGCATCAAGATCGGTTCTTGCCAGTCGACCGACTCCTGCAGGGCGGTGAGCGTCTCGTCGAAGCGGGTGGTCGACTTCGGCTCGCGCATCAGCTTGAAGAGATCCGGCCATGCGAGCGCGCGCTGGTGCAGCGCGCGGGTGAGATCGAGACTGGTCTGCTTTTCCTGCGACATGTTCGTGTTCCTCGGTCAAGCCGGTTTCCGGCGGGCGCGACGCGGCTTCGCCGCCGCGGGCTGCGCGCGCTGCGCCGATTTCGGGTAGTAGAAGCCGGTCGGCGCGATGGCCTTGAAATCGATATCGCCGGTGTCGGTGTACGGAAAGCGCTCGAGCGCCCAGAACTCGAGATAGCGATCCTTGATCTTGTCCGACAGCGCCGCCGAGCGCGCAAAGGTCTGCGCCGCGATCGCGCTCACTGCCCCCTTGGCCGCGCGCTTGCGCTCGCGCCGCCACCATTCGCCGGCCGGCACCGAGTCCGCGAGCCGCTGCCGGCGCAGGCGCTCGCGCCGCGCCGCCGTCCCTTGCTCGGTCTTCTCATAGCCGTAGACCTTGCGCGCCATCGCCTCCGAGATCAGACCGTTGAACAGATCCTTCTCGATCGCCGCGCGCTCGCGCTCCAGCGGATCGCCGTAGCCGCAACCGCCGTTGTAGTTGACGCCGAACAGATCCCCGTCGGTCAGGTTCGGCGACCAGGTATTGAGAGGGCCGCAGTAGTAATCCGCCGCGGGCAGACTGCCGTCCTTCAGCATGCGTTCGGCCTCGTTGATCGAGGCCGGCACCTTGCCGTGGGCGGCGACGATCTTCTGCAGCGCGGCGCCCTTGACCCACAGACATTTCCAGCCCGGCGGGGGATAGCCGCCGAACAGACCCTTGTGGAACACGCCGCCGTTGTGCGCGCCCGAGGCCGAGAGTGTGACGTTGACCAGGTTCGAGCCCTTCACCAGCCACAGCGATTCCCAGGCCGCGCCGCCGCGGTAGCGGCCGATGCCGTGATGATCGCGCACGAAGTTGCGGCCCAGATAGACGTTGGGCCCTGTCATCTCCCACACTTCGGCGTCACCCTGGATGCCTTCGGAGTTCCAGATCGGACTGCCGCAGTCCAGGCCGTCGGCGACGCCGCGCGCGCCGAAGCTCTCCCCCGCCATCTCGAAGTTCTGGTAACCGGTCGGCTGGCCGTACTGATCGAAGCCCGACACGCCGACGATGCAGGTCGGCGTCGACATGATGATCTCCTCGATGAAGCCGCGCGCGAACCACGAGATCCCGAACATCCGCCACACGTTGGCGAAGATCGGGATCAGGGTCCACCACGCCAGCGAGGTCGCGGCGCCGAGGTAGTTGGCGTTGACGACGGAGCCTTCGGGCAGGAACTGCCTGACCGCGAGATAGGCGCCGTCGTTGACGCGGCCGTCGTAGTTCAGGAGCTGCGTCAGCGTGATCCAGAAGCCGCCGTTCATCGGCCCCACCGCGCAGTTGAAGGGGTGGAAGCTCCAGCTCGTCGCGCCTTCGAAGTCGAGCTCGATGTGGCCTTCGCGCGTGATGGTCATCTCATTGGGCACGAGATCGATGAAATCCCCTTTTGCCAGCGGGTGCGTGAACGGCAGGTGAGAGCGCTTGTGCACCGGCATGGTCACACCGCGATAAGTACCGGGCACCATGGTGGTCTTGACGCGCTTGATGAAGTTGCGCCGCCCTTCTTCGATCAGCTCCTGGACCCCGTCCTTGTAATACTCGAAGCCGAACTGCTCGATGATCTTGCCCAGCGCTTCACGCACCATGAGACAGCCCGACAGCTTGGCCTTGTCGTCCAGCCGCCACCAGTTGGAGTTGCGCAGACCCAGCTTCAGCCGCATCAGATAGTCCTTGCGGAAGCGATCGTTCTCGCCCACCTTCTCCGCGCTGATGTGCAGGCCTTCGCCGAAGCGATCCGGCGAGAACACCGTCATGCCCGGGCCCTCGTAGGTGCCGGATTCGAGCTCGTGGGACACCGAGCCGACCCAAGCGATCAGCTCGCCCTGATGGAAGACCGGGATGCAGGTCATCACGTCCGGCGTGTGTACGCCGCCGGCCCAGGACTCGTTGTTCTCGAACACGTCCCCCGGCCGGATCCCCGGATCCTCCTCGTAGCCGTTCCGGATCATGAACTTGATGAACTCGGACAGGGTATGGACGTGGACCATGATGCCGGTCGACAGCGCGATCGCGTCGCCTTCGGGCGTGTACAGCCCGATCACGAACTCCTCGAAGTCGCGGATCGCGGGCGAGGACGCGATGTACTTCATGGTGTCGCGCACCGAGATGATCGTGGACAGCAGACGCGAGTGGAAGGCTTCGAACTTCAGCGGATCCGCATCGTGCCGCGCGAGCGTCTTCAGGCCCTGGTAGTGGCCGGTCTCGCGGAACAGGCGTTCGGCGCGATCGAGGCGCGCGAGTAAGCTCGGGGTGCTGCTCATGCTGGGGTTCCTGCCTGCTGCCGATCCTTGGATCACTGGATACCGGATCGGTAGTGAATCAGGCGGCGCTCGTCGAAGGCCGCGTGCTTGTCGGGCGGAATGAAGAAGGTCGTGGCCGGGTGCTCGATGATCGCCGGGCCGTTGACCACGTTGCCGGCCTTGAGTTCATCCATCTCGTAGATGCGGAAATCGAGCCGCCTGCCGCGGTAGTAGACCCTGCGGCTGCCCTTGACCGCGCGATCGGCCGGCACTGCCTTCGCCAGCGGCAGGATGGGGAGCTGCGGCTTGGGGGTCGCGATGTCGGCGGCCAGCGCCACTTCCAGCACCTGATAACCGGCCTCGGTCTCCAGCGCCTGCTCGGGATAGATGGTGGTATAGACGCGTTCGAAGCGCCGCATCATCTCTTCCAGATCAGCGATCGAGCGCAGCCGCGGCAGATCCCAGGCAACCTCGAAGTCCGAGAGCTGGTTGGTGAAGCGCACGTAGAGGAAATGCGTCTGGCGCGCTTCGCGGAAGTTCCAGCCGTGCTGCGCGAAGTCCGCCGCCGCGCGCTCCTCCAGCCGCTGCCAGGCGGCGTTGATCGCCTCGATCGCGGCCTGCTTGACGGCGAGGACGTGCGCTTCGTGGCCGGGCGGGCAGGCGGCGACGATGCTCTGGTGATAGCGATAGCGACGCGGCGCGCACAGCACGCCGAAGGCCGAGAACACCGCCGCGAAGGGAAAGCTCATGACGTCCTTCAGCGCCAGGCCGTGGACCACGTCGGCCAGGCCCAGCGGCCCGCCGCCGCCGTACATCATCAGCGTGTAGTCGTGCATGTCGTAGCCGCGACCGCGCAGCATGTTGACGAGGAACTCGCGCATGTACTCGCACACCAGGAGGTGGGCGCGCTCGGCGAACTCGTAGACCTCGGCCTTGAAGTGCTTGGCCATGGGCTCCAGCGCGCGTATCGCGGCGTCCAGATCGAGCTGCACGTCGCCGCCGAGGAAGTAGTGCGGGTTCAGGTAGCCGAGCAGGATGTGACAGTCCGTGATCGTCGGCACCGGCCAGTTCAGGCAGCGGCCGACGTCCGAGCCCGCGCTGCGCGGGCCCACCGTGAGCTTGCCGGTCAGCGGATGCACGCCGAGCTCCGAGCCCATGCCCGCGCCGATGGACTCGGTGTGGATCATCGGGATGTTGCTGCGGAAGGACAGCAGCGTCGGCTCCCGCACGATGGGGATCATGCCGTCGCGGATGATGCCGACGTCGAAGCTCGTCCCCCCGATGTCGCAGCCGACCACATTGCCGGATCCGATCACTTCGCCGATGTAGTGCCCACCGAGGATGCCCCCGACCGGACCGGAGACATAGGACTCGTACAGGCGCTTGGTCGAGATCGGCACCGTGCCGCCGTGGGCGAGCAAGGTCGAGACTTCCTTGGGAAAGCCGTGCGCGCGCGCCTTGGCTTCGACGCGCTTGAAGTGCTCGCGCGCCCGTTCCCCGGCATAGGCCTGCGCCACCACCGAGGCGAGCCGCGTGTATTCCTTGTGGGTCGGAGCGATCTCCGAGGACAGCACCACCGGGATGCGCTTCGCGATCTTGCGGATGCGCCGCCTCGCCTCCTGTTCGTGGGCGGCGTTCATGTGCGAGAACAGGAACATCACCGCGATGGACTCGGCGCCGGCCGCGATCAGCGCCCGGGTCTTGGCCTCGACGTCGCCCTTGCGCAGCGGCAGCACGACCTGGCCGAACATGTCGATGCGCTCCTGCACGCCGACCACGCGCGTGCGCGGAATGGCCGGGTCCTCGTGGTGATGGGTGACGGTGTGCAGGCGATCGGAATAGGGATAGGAGATCCAGCCGCCTTCGCCTTTCTCCATCAGCAGATAGTCTTCGAAGCCCTGCGTCACCATCAGGCCGACCTTCGCGCCGGTCTTGCTGAGCAGGGTATTCAGCATGATGGTGCCGGCGTAGACGATCACCTCACAGCGGCCGAGCGTGTCGTCCAGCGTACGCCCGGCCGTGGCGGCGGCGTCCTTGATCGAGCCCAGGAAGCTCACCGACTCGTCGCGCTTGTTGGTGAGGTACTTGCCGACCAGGAAGCGCCCACGCTCGTCGACGATCACGGCGTCGGTCATGGTGCCGCCGGCGTCGAGGGCGATCCAGTTTTCGTCTTGCTGCTTGCGTGGCCTGCGCGCTGCCATGGTAAATCCTCGTCGCGGATGAGGGACGTCGGCACCGCCGCGGTGCCCAGGGCCATGCTAGGGGCGGCGAGCTCGCACAGGCTTGAAGGAATCGTGCGGGAACTTGAATTCCCTGCGCGCTCAGCGCCGCTGCGCGCGCCGATAGGCGGCAGGGGTCAGGCCCAGCGCGCGCTTGAAGGCACGGGTCAGATGGGGCTGATCGGCGAAGCCGGTGATCGCCGCAATGGTCGCGATGTCGAGCTCGCCGTCGCCGAGCAGCGTGCGCGCGCGCTCTAGGCGGCGCGCCAGCACATAGGCATGCGGGGCGCTGCCGAAACGGGCCTTGAAGTGACGCAGCAGGAAATGGGCGCTCACGCCCGCCACCGCCGCCAGATGCTCCACGCTCAGGCCCTGCTCGAGATGCGCGTCGATGTACTCGGCGAGCCGCCGCTGCTGCGGTCTCGACAAGCCGCCCACCGGCGTCACTTCGCGAAAGGACACGTCCGCGTAGTGGCGCAGCGCGTGCACGCACATCTGCCGCGCGACGGACTCGACGTAGAGATCGCCGCCGAACTGGACCTCGGCGACCTCGGCTGCGATCGCCAGCGCGCCGTTGAACAGCACGGGATCGCGCGCCTTCAGCACGTCCTTCAGGCGCACTTCCAGCACCTGGCGCTCGTAGAGATCCGCGCAGACTTGATCCAGGAGCTGCGCGGTCAGATAGACGTGAATGACGTCGATGGCGCCGTTCCAGTGCCAGTGCGAGGGCTGGGTGCGAGTCAGCAGCGAGACGTCGCCCGGGATCATGTCGGCACGGCGCCAGCGGCCATCGAAGCGCCGCTCCATGGCAGTCGGGCCCTGCCGGTAGGCCACGATCATGAAGTCGCGCAGGCGAGGCACTTCGACGTCCAGCGGGGTATAGCGATAGACGCGCAGCTTGACGCCGGGGAAACCCCTGCCGTCGCTCGCCAGCAGCACCTTGCCGGGCACCCAGCGCGGCAGCTCCTCGACGCAGATGCCTTCGGCACTCATGCGTGGACGTCCCCGTTCATCACTTTCGGCGTTCCCCATCCGCAGCGAGCGCCGCATATACCCGCGTCCGCCGGCGCGGCTCGAGCTGAGCTCCGCATTCGCGTTCCTCCCGGCTCAGATCTGCTGCGGTGACGGATAGACGTTCTTCGGATCGGGCTTGTCGCCGGCCGCTGCCTGCGAGTAGTCGCCGAAGAGCGCGTCGCGCTGCGCGACGGCGGCGGGCACGCCGGCCCGCTCGGCCAGGTCGATGAAGGCCTTCGCTTCCGGCGTGTTGCGCATCAGGCCATCGAGCACCGAGCCCAGTAGCTGCGTCGACTTCAGGCCCATGTTCTCGTAGGCCTGGTTGACCACCAGCTTCATCGCCGCGAGCTGCGACAGCGGAATCGATGCGAGCTCGCGCGCGAGCCGGTAAGCCTCGTCCTCCAACTGCGCGAAGGGCACGGCCCTGTTGACGAGGCCGCAGGCGGCTGCGTCCACGCCCGACAGCGGCCGCCCGGTCAAGGCCAGCTCCTTCGCCTTCGCGAGCCCCAGCCGATGCACCCACATGCCGGCGTGATGACAGCCCCACATCCGCGAGTAAGGCGTGCCGATCCGCGCGTCCTCGCTCATGATCACGAGATCCGCACACAGCGCCATCTCCGAGCCGCCTCCCAGCGCCCAGCCGTGGACCATCGCGATCACGGGCTTCGGGCTGTGCCACAGGCTCATGAACTTCGGCACCCAGCCCGT
The DNA here is from genome assembly GCA_035325705.1 of Gammaproteobacteria bacterium. Classification (GTDB taxonomy): domain Bacteria; phylum Pseudomonadota; class Gammaproteobacteria. The sequence goes on along the minus strand of DAOKZI010000042.1, from coordinate 22,658 downwards.
CACCGAGTTGCAGGCCATGATGAAGTCCTTGCCGGCGTCCCATTCGCCGCCCGTCGTCAGCCCTTCGTCCCACTGATGGAAGCCGCCGCTGAAATCGAAGCCCGCGCAGAACGCGCGGCCGGCGCCGCGCAGCACGATGACCTTGACCTGCCGGTCGCGCACCGCGCAGGTCACGGCCGCTTCGAGCTCGTCCGTCATCGGCGGCACGATGGTGTTCAAATCCTCGGGCCGGTTCAGCCAGATCGTCGCGATCGCGTCGTCGGTCGAATAGAGCAGGGTTTCGAACTTCATGTCGGCCATGCTTCCCGTGTTCGAGTGGACGGTGATTCAGATCCGGGACTCGCATACGCGGCCCGGCGGACGCGGGCGATCTTCATGCAGCGCGCGCGGCTCACCGGGATGGGACGCCACATAAAGCACCGCCGAGGCCATCGCGCGCGTGCCGGCTGCTCGAGCTCAGCGCGGATCGCATCGAGGTCCGCGCGCAGCGGCGTCCTCGGCGCCGATGAATCTTTCCACGCCGCCGGCCGCGCGGCGGATATCGAAAAACTGCATGTCACTCGTATCCATAGCGAGGATAGGCCGCGGAAATCGTGTGTTCGAAGTGCGCCATGCCTTCGCCGTTCGGGCCGACGATGCGCATCGGGAACTCGGTGGGGCTCAGCCGCTGCTGGACCGGCACGTGCGGCGGGCCGCTGACGGTGACGCCGGGCGCGGTCTCGTAGCAATCGTGCTCGAAGTGCTCGGCGCCGCGATAGACGCCGGCCGAGTAGCCGTCGCGCCAGCCGCGGTAGTAGCCCGCGCCCTGCACGTCGGCCGGCGTGCCGGCGAGCGCGAGTTGGTAATGGCGCGTGACGCCGTCTTCGCCGTCGAGCTCGAGGCGGCCGCCGGTCGGACGCTTGGTGCCCGGCAGATACTGCAGATCGTGACGCAAGGCGGTGAGCTTCACGGCCCGGCCGTCGGCGTAGTCGAGGCGGCCTTCGAAGTCCAGCACACGGCCGTCGCTCGCCTCGTGCGTATTGATCATGCCGCAGTGATCGCCGCATTCGAAGGGCACCCAGAGCCTCAGCGCGCGCTCGTCGGCCTCCTCGGGGCGGCGATCGATGCCGCGGATGCCGGTCGGCATCGCCATCGAGGAGCGCACGCCCCAGGAGTGATCGCGCATGCCGTGCCAGCGATCGATGGCGATCGTCTGCCCCGCGACCTTGGCCGTGCCCTGCATGCGGCAGACCTGCGTGTAGCGGATCAGATCGTTCACCACCGCGCCGAATTTCAGGTGCTGGTAGCGCTCCTCGACGAAAGGCGGCGCCTGGGCCGCGATCTCGACGTCGAATTCGAGCGCAGCGGGATTGGCTTCGGCGCACAAGCGCAAGCGCCGCATCGGCTCGAGGATCGTGAGCCGCAGCGGGCCGACGGCGAGATCGTCGTAACGCGGATGCAGGGCGCGCGAGACGCGCAGCGCGCGCTGGCGATGCTCGTGCGTGACGCCGGCCCAGCCGTCGATCACGTTGACGTTCGGATGCAGGCGCAGCCCGGCGTGGAAATACCAGCCCGGCGCGTAGAACGCGAACCAGTAGCCGTCGTTGTAATGCGCGTCGGTGGTCGAGGCCGTGTGGAACGGCATCGGATGCTGGTGGAAGGGATAGTCGTCGAAGCCGGACAGGCGCATTGCATCAGGCTCCCGCGGCGGTCGTGGGATGCCGGACGGTGTCGTCCATGTCGCCGCGCTTCAGCACCAGGTCGTCCGCGCGCCGCTGCGCGGGCGCATGCCCGCCGAACTCTGCCGGCCGTCGCGGAAGGTCGAGTCGACGAGTTCGATCTGTGCCACGAGCGTCCCTCGGCGCGGTGAGGCGCCTCGGAGCGTCCCTCGCGGATCGAGGCCCGTCAAGAGGGAAAGCGGGGCGATGCGTATCGCCGCTACCGCGCCTTGCGCTGGGTCAAGTCCGTTCGACCCGAGGCCTCGCAATGCACGGCATCGCAAGCCTGCGCCGCGCCTCAGACCGGCACGGCGCTGTCGTTCTTCACTTCGTGCAGCGTGATGCTGGAGCGGATGTGCGCCACGGCCGGCAGGCAGAAGATGTGCTCCTTGAGGAACTCGTCGTAGCGCTTGGTATCCCGCACCAGCACCTTGATCACGTAGTCGGCGTCGCCGGTCGCGCTGTAGCACTCCACCACCTCGCGACAGGCCAGCATCGCCGCTTCGAATTCCTTGACCGCGTTCCGGGTCGCGCGCTGCAAGGTCACGTGCGCGAACACGCAGAGCTTCAGACCGAGCCGCTCGCGATCGAGCAGCGCCGTGTAGCGACGGATGTAGCCGCGTTCTTCCAGCGCTTTCAGCCGGCGCCAGCAGGGCGTGGTCGAGAGCCCGATGTCGGCGGCGATGTCCTGCAGCGCGCGGCGGCCGTTCGTCTGCAGCGCGCGCAGGATGCGCAGCGAGTAGTTGTCCAGCTCGAAATCTTCCACGAATCCGCCCTCTTCGAGAAAAGATTGCTCAATCATCGCGTTTCGGACGGAGAATGGAAGCAATTTTTCCGGCTGCCCGCGAATACCATGAGCTCACGCAATCCCGGAGGCGGCCATGAGCACGACATTGGTTCTGAACGGCAGCGAGCTCGATCTGCCGGGCTTCGTCGGCGTGGTCCGCCACGCGCGTCCCGTGGCCCTCGGCGCGGAGGTCGAGGATCGCGTCCTGGCCTCGCGCCGCGCGCTCGAGGCCAAGCTCGCCCGCGGCGAGCTGATCTACGGCGTCAGCACGGGCTTCGGTGCCAACGTCCGCTATGCGATAGGCAGCGCCCATCAAGCGGAGCTGCAGACCAATGTGCTGCGGGCGCTGTGCTGCGGCACCGGCCCGGAGCTGTCCGAGGAGGTGGTGCGCGGCGCGATCCTGCTGCGAGTCAATGCGCTGGCAAAGGGATATTCCGCCGTGCGCCCGGCGGTGCTCGACTGCCTGATCGGCATGTTGAACGCCGGCATCACGCCCATCGTGCCGCGCCACGGCTCGGTCGGCGCGAGCGGAGATCTGGTGCCCTCGGCCTATATCGCGAGCGCGCTGAGCGGTGCCGGCGCGGTGCGCGTGAAGGGTGCGCGAACGGAGGCAGAGGCCGCGCTCGCGGCGGCCGGGCTCGCACCGGTGCCGCTCGCCGCCAAGGAGGGGCTCGCGCTGGTGAACGGCACCACGGTGATGACCAGCCTCGCCGCCCTTGCGCTCGACGAGTTCGCCTATCTGACGACGCTGCTGATCGGCGCGGTGGCGATGAGCACCGAAGTGCTGCGCGCGACCGGCGCCTCCTTTACCGAGGCGATCCAGCGCTTGAAGAACCATCCGGGACAGATCGAGGTCGCGCGGCGCCTGCGCGCGTACACCGCGGGCAGCAGCCTGATCTTCGATCTGGACTGCCTGCGCGAAGCGCTGCGCGGTGAGGCGCAGGAGAGGCACGGCGCGGGCCGCGAGCTCGAGTGCGCGATCCAGACGCCCTATTCCTTGCGCTGCGCGCCGCAGGGGCTGGGGCCGGCCCTGGACAGCCTGGCCTGGGCCGGTGCGGTGGTGGCGCGCGAGATGAACTCGGTCAACGACAATCCGCTCGTCGACCCCGAAGCGGACGCCGTGTACCACACCGGCAATTTCTACGGCGGTCACGTCGCGCGCGCGATGGACGGCCTCAAGCTCGATATCGCCAATGCCGCGAACTGGGCCCACGCGCTGATGGCGATGCTGATGGATCCGCGCTTCAGCAACGGCCTGCCGGCCAGCCTCGCCGCCGAGCCCGGCCTGCACAGCGGCTTCAAGGGCATGCAGCTATCGCAGACCAGCCTGGTATGCCTGTGCCGGCAACTGGCCGCGCCCAGCGCCGTGCACACGCTGCCGACCGAGCAGTACAACCAGGACATCGTCAGCCTGGGCCTGCACGCCGCGAGCGCGGCCCTGGACATGAGCGAACATCTGCGCGACGTCCTGGCCATGCTATTGCTCGCGCTGTGCCAGGCCGCGGATCTGCGCGGCGTCGGGCGCAACGCGGAACGGCTCGGTGCAGGCAGCGCCGCCGTCTATCGCGCGGTGCGCGCGCAGATCCCCTACGTGGCCGCGGATCGCTACATGGGCGAAGAGATCGCCGCGCTCGCCCGCTCGATCGCGGCCCGCGGCATCACGCTGCCGGCTTGAGCCGGCGCCCGCCCGGCATGCGCGCGGCGCGTCTCGCGCAGCGCGCAGGGATTTCGATTCCATCGATTTCACGGCAGCACACGCTGCGATTCGGACGGCGACGAAACCGCCGCGCCGCCCTTCGGCGTACCGCTCGCGAACTATCCGACGACCGCGACCAGCTACGAGCTGGAGGGTGAAGGCCTGAGGCACTACGAGCTGGTCGGATTCGATTCGGTGTGGTCCGTCGACATCACCGGTTCCTTCTACTGCAACGGCAGCTTCACCGCCGGCACCTGCGGCACGAGCCCATACAAGTTCGAGTTCGACTCCACGTCGACGGACTCCCCGTTCTCGTCGAGCTTCCTGAGCGCCGGCTTGACTCTGCAGGCCGGCGAGTCGATCGAAACGGCGTTCGGCAAGATGGTCCCGAACGGCCCGGTGCCGGCCGGCACGTACTACGCCTATGGCGCAACCCTGGACGTCGGCTTGACGGGCACGGCCACTTTCCGCATCCAGGAGACGGACGACGAGGGCAATCCGGTGTTCGACGAACTCGGCCTGCCCGTGTGGCTGCCGGATCTCCGGTCCGCCACGGCCGAGATGCGGATCCCGCTGGGCGCGACGCCCTGCCTATCCGGCCCGGACCCGAGCTGTGCCGGCGCGTTCAGCCGCACCGTGGTGCCGCTGCCGGGCGCGGCCTGGCTCCTCGGCACCGCGCTCGGCACGCTAGCCTGGCGCCTGGGTCGCCGAGGCTGATTTTCGGCGCTGCCCCAGCAGCTCGCGATGGTGGCGCACCGTCGCGCCGCAGGCGGCGATCGCTACACGCGCGGCAGCGAGCTCGAGCGCGGACCCGCGCTCGGCCACTCGCTCGGCGAGGCGCAGCAGATGGCGATCGAGGAAATCGCGCTGGGCGCAGCGCACCGCGTCGGCGCTGCGGCCGGGTCCGGCGGCGGCTTCGAGCTCGCACAGGAAGTGCATGAACTCGAGCTCCACGCTCAAGTGATCCGGCAACGGCGCCTCGGGCTGCCGCTGCAGGCCGAAATACTCGTAGAACCGCACGAGCTCCTCCAGCACGGCACCGGCTTCGCCGCTCACATAGCTGCTTTCATGCAGTGAGATCGCGGCCGCGCCGACGGCGGGATCGAAACAGCGCAGATAGTCGGACGGGGCGAGCATCGATGCTCGGTCGTCCGCGGGATAGCGGAACGAAGCGGCCAGGCCGGCATAGAGCCGGCTCAGCTCGCGTTCGCACGAAGGCGCCTCGTGCGGGTTCACGGGGCATCGTTCCACGGCTCGATGTCGACCCGCGTCTCGCGATCGAACATCGAGCTCTGGCCCTGGATGAAGAACGGCCGCAGATGCTGTCCTGCGCCACCCGCGAGCTCGACGGGATTGAGGGGCGAGGGCGACACCGAGTTCATGTCGCCGTCGCCCTGGAACTGATGGCGCTCCCAGCCGTTGTAGATCATGGCCTGGCCCGGCTGCATGCTCGGCGAGACGGCGGCCCGCGCGCGGAACGAGCCGACGTCGTTGTGCACGCGTACCCAGGCCATTTCCGTGATGCCGCGCGCGGCTGCATCGGCCGCGGCCATCACGACATAGGGCTCGGGCCGATGCAGGCGCATCATCATGCGGCTGTCCCGCCAGGTGGAATGTATGCTCCAGCGCGATTTGCCGCCCGAAAGGATCAGCGGATACTCGCCGCCGATGCTCGGCGGCGCCTTGTGTCGCGGCAGCACTTCGCCGTATTCGTGATAGAGCGGATGGTCCAGGTAGAACTGGATGCGCCGCGTCGTCGTCGGGTACGGCACTTTCTTCTGCACGTGGTTCGAGAGCGCGACGATGCTGTCGTTGCTGGGAATGTCCGTCTGGTTTCCGATGGAGGCCATGTCGTTCGAGACGCGCGTGTAGCGCACGAAGCCCTTGTCCTTGGCCTGCTCCCAGCTCGTGTCCCCGAACAGCCCGCCGTGCTCGAAGATGTACTTCACGACCTTCTCGCCGTCGTGCTCCGTGAAAGCGCCGTCGAAGCTGATGCGCTGGTAGAGATTGCCGAAATCGCTCTCGAGCCCTTGCGGCGTCGCGACGACCCCGATGCCGCGCGCCCGCGCGCGCTCCTGAATCTTCTTCGCCAGCAGATAGATCACCTCGAAATCGCTCTTCGATTCCCCGCGCGGCGGCGTCGCGGCGTTGGCCACGGTCAGATAGGGCGACAGCGGCGTCACCCATTTGATGTTCGTGCGCTCGTACCAAGTGGAGACCGGCAGCACGTAGTCGGCGTAGCGCGCCGAGGAGCTCATCCGGAAATCGAGCACCACGTACTTCGCGAGCTTCGGCAGCAGCACCTCGACGATTTTTTGATTGCCACGGATCCGGCGCAGCGGATTGCTCATCACGGAGAACATGATCCGGGGATCGTTGCCGGGTTTCGGCAGGCAGAACTGCCACTTCTTCTCGAGCGCCTCGGCGACGTGATCCTTGACGCTGCGCTGGAGCGCGCGGTTCCAGTCCGGCGCCTGTTCCGACAGGGCGCCGACGCCGGCGTGGATGTGCCAGAACAGCGTACCGCTCGTGAAGATCGGCACGGCCAAGGGAAGCGCGCCCGGCGACATGATCGCGGTGCCGAGATCGTTGGTGATCTGTTCGAGCGTGTCGCCGGCCGCCAGCCGCTGCGACATCATCGCGGCGAGCTCGGGAGGCGGCGCGGCCAGCTCTTCCAGGTTGCGCGCGATCATGAAGCGTTCCAGACCTTCGAGCGCCATCATCGGAAAGCCGGAAAGGCCCGCGCCCTTGCGTCCGAACTGACCGGTCAGGGCGAACACCAGGGCGATGGCGCGGGTGTGCAGATTGCCGTGATAGAGCTTCGAGTGCGTCGACTGGGTGACGTTGCGCATTCTTCGCGCGCTGCCGATCTCCTCGGCCAGACGCCGCACCATCGCCGCTTGGATGCCGCAGATCTCGCCGACCGCCTCCGCGGTGTACTCCGCGAGCAGCGGCCGCAGCCGGCTGAAGACGGTGCTCACGGCCACCTCGCTGCCGTCTTTCAAAATCACGCGGCTGCTGGCCTCCAGCGCCGGCTGGAGATCTCCCAAGCTCAAGGACTTCCAGGGCATCGCTTGGACGCTGCCGCTGGTCTCGTCCCAGGCGTAGAAACGATCGCTGCGGCCGCCTTCCTGCAGGTCCGCCTCGCTCAGGAAATGTCGGGTATCGTCGCGCACGAGCAGGACGAGATCGGTCTGCTCGCGGATGAAGCCGGGATCGATCCGGCCCTGCTCCACCAGCAGCTTCGCGACGCCGAGCGCGAGCGCCGCATCGGTGCCCGGCTTGATCGGGATCCACAAATCGGCCTTGATCGCCGAGGCGTTGTAGTCCGGTGCGATCGAGATGATCCGGGCGCCGCGATACTTCGCTTCGGTGAAGAAGTGCGCCTGCGGGATCTGGGTATAGAGCGGATTCCCCGCCCAGAACAGGATCAGATCGGAGTAGAAGTAGTCGTCGGCCGAGCTTTCGAAGGAAATCTTGCCGAAGGTCTCGAAGGTGCCTCGATGGGCATCGCCGATCTCCCCGTTCATGTCGAGCAGCACGGACTGGGTCAGGGCGGACAGGCGGGCGAAGGCCGCGGCGTTCTGGGCATAGTCGTCCGCCGGACCGATGTCCCAGATCACGCGATCCGTGCCCTGCTCGGTCGCGACGTCCAGCCAGGTGTCGGCGATGTCGGTGAGCGCCTCGTCCCAGCCGACACGTTCCCACTTGTTCTGGCCGCGCTCGCCGGCGCGGCGCAGGGGATGCGTCACGCGCGAGGGATCGTACATGCGTTCCGAAAAGCATCCGCCCTTCTGGCAGCCGCGCGGATTGTAGTCCGGCAGCTCGTCGTTGAGCCTCTCGTATTCCGCGGCCTGTTCTTCGCGGAACACCAGTCCATCCTTGACGTAGACGTCCCACGCGCAGTGCGCCTGGTACCAGCAGTTGATGATGTGGGTGCCGCGCACGACCTTGTCCCAGGTCCACTGCTTGCGATACAGATCCTTCCAACCCGTATAGGCCGGCGCGGTGGCCAGCAGCGCTTGCACCGGTTCGCCGCTGCGTGCGGCAAAGCTGGGCAAGGAAAGCCCGATGCCCGTGCCGACCATGAACTTGACGAAGTCTCGTCGATCCCAGTTCGTCGCCATTGACGCCTCCCCTGTTCCTTACGCCGTGGCCTGCACCTGTTCGATGGAGCGCGGATGCCGGTCGAAGGGGCCGAACATCTTGATCCAGTCGCGGGCGATGAGCAGATCCATCAGCTCGGACTTCTCGCCCTTGCGATTCTTTTCCCGCTCGTCGATCAACAGGGCGAGGGCCTGGTGCACGCGCTTGCCGAACAGGTATTCCAGGTACTCCAGCGGAATCCTCATTTCCCCGTTGGCGACGCCGTCGGCGCCGTAGCGCTCCGGCGAAATCGGCGGCACGTAGAACACATTGGGTTGCGTGCCGTATTCGGCGTGCAGCGGCAGGGCCACCTGATACTGGTGGACGAGCTTGTGGATCGGGCCGGCCGGATCGTCGAGGTAGCCGACGAAACGCACGCGGCCCGGGCATTGACGCGAACAGGCCGTCGTCACGCCGCGGTCGATGCGCGGGAAGCAGAAGATGCACTTCTGCGCCACGCCGCGCAGCTCGTTGTAATAGATCTTCTTGTACGGGCAGGCCTCCTGACAGAAACGATAGCCGCTGCAGCGATCCTCATCGATCAGCACGATGCCGTCTTCTTCGCGCTTCTCGATGGCCCTGCGGGGGCAGGCCTCGAGGCAGGCCGGGTGAGTGCAGTGATTGCAGATCCGCGGCAGGTAGAAGAAATAGCTGTTGGGATATTCGCCGGCACCGACGTCTTCGTCATGGTTCGGTCCCTCGCCGGGATCCCCACCTTGCGGTATCAGGGGCGTATTGGCCGCGCCGCCGAAGAACGCCTCTTCATAATTGAACTCCCACGCCTTGCCGTAATCCGCCAGCGCCGGGCGGCGGCCGGGCTGGGCCACGCCGTCCTTGAAGCCTCCGCCCATGTCCTCGTAGCCGTGGGGCGTGCCGCGGCCCGGCTGCGAGTTGACGGTATTCCACAGCATGTGGGACATGCCCTCTTCGCGCGTCCACAGCCGCTTGCAGGCCACCGTACAGGTCTGGCAGCCGATGCACTTGTTCAAGTCCATCACCATCGCCACTTGTCGTTTGCTCATGTCCGCCCTCACGCGTCGAGAATCAAATCCTGCCAGTCGATCGAGAACGCCTTGATGCCGGCGCGCTCGTCGTTGCCGCCCTGCCAGACCGCAAAGCCGATCCGCGTTCGATTGCCGGCCAGCAGCGGGGCCGCGTCTTCCGCCGCACCGAGTACGCGCGTCACGACGATCTGCCAGGTACTGCCATCGGCCTGCGCGCTCGCGCCGCATTCGATCTCGGGCCCGGGCCGGCTGCTGCCGATGCCCGTCGCGAGCAGGGAGCGCAGTCCTTCCCGGTTCGACTGCCAGCGCAGAATGTGGATGGGGGCGTCGGCCGCGCCCATCAGGGCGAGCGCAGGGCTACCGCGCACGGGCAGGGCCAGCGCTACGGCGTCGGGGAAGTCGCTGCCGGCCGCGGCGACGCCGCTCCAGCTCAGGCGGATCGCGCAGGCGCGGCCGTCATGCACGCTGGCGACGCCGAGGGCGCGGATCTGCCCATACGGCTTGCGCTCCCAGGATTTGCGAACGTACTCCGTCGGCTGCATCGCCAGCGGCGCCGGCATCAGCGGCACTTGCTCGCCGCTCACGTCGCGCCATCCGGCAGCGACGGGCGAGAGGTAATCCGCAATGGCTGCGATTCGGTGACTGATCATGATGATCCTCGTTCGATGCGGCCTACCGGCCGCGCTCGTGACCTGCGTACTGCGCCGAAGCTTCGACGATCTCGTCGGCCGTGAAGCGCTCGGCCATGCCGCCGACGCTGCGCAGACCCCCTCCTTGGAGGCTAGAAGCTGGGCGCGGCCTCGCTATCAGGAACTGCTTCCACTTCTGTCAGGTTTTGTATAGCTTCGACGCGGAGCGCTCGGTTGCGCGGCGCGGCGAGCGCGCCGATGCGCACAGGGTCGCGCTTGACTGCCGGCAGCACGGGGGTGCGACATGAGCACCGAGCAGCGCGAGGAGCGCGTCATCCGAGACACGGCGCGACAGATCGGGCGCGCGGTCGGTGTTCCGCCCGCATTGCGCTGGCGTCACGCAGGGACGCCGCGGATGTTGGTCGAGTCCTATGTCTACGTCCCGCCGCGGATTCAATCCTTTCCGCGACTGCCGATGCACACCCTGAGCTGTCTGCTGGACGGCAAGACCGTGCACAACGCACAGGTCTTCCGTAACACCCCGTTCGAAGTGCAGGAACGGTTCGCCACCATCCCGAATCGCTGCGTGGTCGTCCCCAAGAACGTCGTCTCGCATTGGCGCCCGGGCGCGGGCGGCAGCATCAGCATCGCGACGGTCTACGTCATGGGCAAAGGCCAGGAAGTGCTCGAGTCCCTGATGCACGGCGGCCAGCAGCCGATCCTGCTGCACGACAGACTGGCCGCTGCGCTCATTCGCCAGCTCCTGCGCACCGCCGTCGACGAGCCGGCCGGCCGGCCTATGTGCAGCTCCTCGTCGATACCTTCCTGGCCCACCTCGGCTGGTTGGCGGGCGTCGGCCGCATCGCGCAGGACTGGCGCAGCACGCTCACCGATCCCGCGATCAGCGCGGCGCTGGGCATGATCGACCGACATCTGGGCGAGTCCATCCCGATCGCGCGGCTGAGCAAGGCGGTGAAGATGTCGGAGGCCCTGTTCCGCCGGCGCTTCAAGGAGATCACGGGCAGATCCGTGCATCGCTACATCCGGACGCAGCGCGTGCAGCGCGCGCGGGAAATGATCGAGGAGACGAACCTCGCCCTTTCGGCGATCGCGGCGAGCTGCGGCTTCTCCAGCCAGAGCCATCTGACCGCCGTCTATCGGCAGGAGCTCGGCATCACACCCGGCGGACAGCGCCGGCAGTGGGCCGCGGGCGTACGGGGCGACACGCGGCAACGGCGGATCTGAGCGGCGATAGTCCGTCTGCGTGCTGCGGCCGCCCCGTAATCCTCGTCGCCCGGATTTTCGTAGCCCGGATTTCGTAGCCCGGGTGGAGCGCGCAGCGCGTAACCCGGGATCGGCGCCCGCCATCCTCATCTTGCAGTCGAGAAGACTCGGCGCGGCGCGCGCCGAGCGTGGCCGAAAGCGCTTGCGTCTCGGGCATGCCCGATCCCGGGTTCCGCTACGCTGCACCCGGGCTACGAAAACGGGGCGTCTGCGGCCTGCGCGGGAACGACGCACTCCGCGCGATGCAGATCGCGCGGTGGCGGCAGCTCGCTCTGTCGGCACGGGCACGAGCGGCGGACGGCGCCCTCACCGCGCCATGCAGCGCGCGAAGTGTCGAATGCCGAGGGGGCATGAAACGCCTGATCCAGGTCAAGGCGCGAATGCGCGGGCTGCGCGTTGATGCGCTGGCGTCTTCGCGCCTCGGGCCCAGGCCCGCAGCGGAGCGGTAAACGCAATCGGGTCGAACAATCTTGCGCGCTCGGCAGTCGAGCGCGATGCGGAGGAGCTGCCGATGAGAATCCTGGATCGTTACGAGCTGCCGAGCGTCGAGCGTTCGGGCTTCGACGGCGACCTGAGCGCCGAGGAGCGCACGATGGTCGATACGGTGCATCGCTATGCGCGCGACGTGCTGCGGCCGATGGGTCGCGCCCTCGATCGCCTGAGCGCCGCCGAGGTCATCGCAGCGGACTCGCCGCTGTGGAAGGTGTACGCCGAGTACGCCAAGCTCGGCATCGACTTCGCGATGTTCGACGAGCTGGAGCCCGCCGCGGCCGCGCGCCTCGAGTGCCTGGTCGTCGAAGAGCTGGCCTGGGGCGACGCCGGGCTCGCGCTCTCGCTCGGCGTCGCCGGGTTTCCGCTGCAGGTCGCGCAGGCGACCGGCAGGGAGGAACTGATCGCGCTGGCGCGCGGCCGGATCGGCTGCTGGCCGGTGACCCAGCCGGATCTCGGCAGCGACATGGTCGACGCCTACGGCGCGGAGCGCCATCCCGGGACGACGGCGCGCAGCGGCAACGTGGTCGCGCGCTTCGGCGAGACGGAGATCACGATTCACGGCCAGAGCTCGGCCTGGGTGTCCAATGGCAGCATCGCGGAGGTCGCCGTGCTGTGCTGCCCGGCCGACTACGGCGCGGGCGTGGTGAGCGCGGACGGCACCCGCCACCAGTGCGTGGTGATGGTGCCGCTCGATCGGGCCGGCGTATCGCGCGGCAAACCCTTGGAAAAGCTCGGCCAGATCACCTTGCCGCAGGGCGAGATCTTCTTCGACGAGGTGCGCGTGCCGCGCCGCTATGCGGTATGCGAAGGCGAGGCCGGCATTCCCGGCTTCCTGTCCATACTGAGCGTGGCCGGCGTGTTCATGTCGCAGGTCTTCACCGGCCTCGCGCGGGCGGCCTTCGAGCACGCGCTCGCCTATGCCCACGAGCGCCGGCAAGGCGGGGCGACGCTGATCGAGCACCAGCTCGTGCGCTATCGTCTCGGCGAGATGTACAAGAAGATCGAGGCGGCGCGCGCGATGACGCGGCGCGCGGCCCACTACCTGCGGGCCGCGCCGGCACCGCACCCGACGGTGTCGTCCACCGCCAAGGCCTATGTCACGCAGGTGGGCCTCGAGGTCGCCAACGAAGCCTTGCAGTTGTTCGGCGGCAACGGCCTCACCAAGGAGTATCCGCTGGAAAAACTCGTGCGCGACGCCCGCTCGTCCTTGATCGAGGACGGCGAGAACTACATGCTGACGCTGCGTCTCGGCAGCGTGCTCTCGCAGCTCTATCGCCGGGACTGGGCGCGGGCCTGAGGCCGGGCGACGGCGCCCTGCCGCGGGCGCGCCGTTCGCCGCCGCGACACCACCGAGGGAAATGAAACATGGATTACGGCTTCGCCTTCCTGTCCACCGTCGACATCGCCGACGACGTCGCGCTCGCCGAGCGCGAAGGCTTCACCCACGCCTGGCTGTACGACAGCCAGATGGTGTGCGCCGATCCCTACCAGTGCCTCGCGCTCTGCGCGCAGAAGACCACACGCATCAAGCTCGGCACCAACGTGACGAACCCGTCCTCGCGCATCGCGCCCGTCACGGCCAACAGCTTCGCGACCTTGAACCTGCTCGCACCGGGACGCGTGATCATGGGCATAGGCACCGGCAATACGGCGCGCCGCACGCTCGGCATGCCGGCCGCGACGCTGGCCCAGCTACGCGAGCACGTGGAAGTCTGTCGCGGGCTGCTGGCCGGCCGCACCGTGCCGTATCAGGAAGGCGATCGACGGCGCATGATCCGCTTCCTGAATCCCGAAGGCGGCTGGATCAACCTCGCCGATCCCATTCCGATCTTCATCGCGGCCAGCGGCCCGAAGGCGCTCGAGCTCGCCGGCGAGATCGCCGACGGCGTGATCCTCTTCGGTGCCGTCGGCGACAGCCTGCTCGACTACGCCCTGTCCCACGTGCGGCGCGGCGCCGAGCGCGCGGGGCGCAAGCTCTCCAATCTCTACATCATGCTGTCGACGGCCTGTCACGTCGCGCGCGCCGACGAGGATCTCGCGAGCCTGCAGCAGGCAGTCGGGGCTTATGTCGTGTCCCAGTGCAACATCTTCGCTCTCTCGGCGCGCGATCCCGCGGATCTGCCAGCCGACGTGCGCGATGAAATCATGCGTTTCAAGGCCGCGTTCCGCACGCCCGATGCGCCGATCGAAACGCGCCACCTCGAGCTCTACAGCGGGTACGTCAACGATTTCAAAGCGGAGCACGCCGCGCTGGTCACGCGGCGCATGATCGAAGCAACAACGCTGACCGGCACCGCCGAGCAGATCAAGGCGCAGGTGGCGCGGCTGGCCGCGGCGGGCGTGAATCAGATCGCGATCCACGGCGGCTCGCGCGACCGCCTCGCCGATACCATCAAGCGCTTCGCGGCCGCCGTGATTCGCTAGCGCGGCCCTATCAGCCTGCGTGCGTCAGCGCGCGCAGGCCCTCGATGTCGTGGACGACGATGTTCGAGCCTTCCGAATTCACCAGGCCGCGATCGCGGAGCTGAGCGAGGATGCGCGAGAAAGTTTCCGGCTGGATCGACAGGCGCGACGCAATCACGAGCTTCGGCGTCCTGAGCCGGATGTCGCGCACATTGCTGCCCCCGTCGGGCAACTGCGCCAGCAGATAGGACGCCAGGCGATGCGTCGCGTTGTGCAGCGTCAGCTCGTCGATCTGCAGGACGAGCTCGCGTAGCCGCGCGCTCATCACGGCCATGACGCGGAAGCAGGCCTCCGGCGAGGCGCTGAGCAACTGCTTGATCGGATCTCCCGGGAAGGCCAACACCACGCTTTCGTCGATCGCCTCGGCCGACACCGGATAGCCGGGCGCGTCCATGAACAGCGCCGCCTCGGCGAAGGTCTGGCCGGGCCGCACCACCGAGATCACTTTCTCGTCGCCGTCGAAGGAATTGCGCGCCAGCTTGATCTGGCCATAGCGCAGATAATAGAAGTGCGCGGCGGGCTGACCGGCGCGGAACAGCGCGCGTCCCCGCGGCAGCTCGATCAAGGCCGTGTGCTGCACGACCTTGCCGAGCGACTTGGAATCGAAACCCGCAAACAAAGCGATTTGACGCAGCTCTTCTTCGCTGACAGGTCTGGGAAGCATGGATCGGCGCCCGTGTGGCTTGGTGGCTGAGCCATAGTTTAGAGTCCCCCGCAGGGGATCCGTAAACCCTTCGAGCTCAGGGAAACTCCGCGACAGCAGCGTTGCCGCGAGCCATGCAGGGCCCGCTCGCGAACCAAGTGCGCAAGCACTTGATTCGCGGAGGCGGATTTCCAAGGAGGCAGCCGGCCTTGGCCGGCGGAGGCCGATACGCGCGCCGCGCTCAGCCCTCGGGCGCGCGCGCGAGATGCGCCGGGACGAAGGCGTCGGAGTAGCAGAAACGCTCGTCGAGGCCGTGTGCCAGCAGCTCCGGCAGGGCCGTTTCCACCATCCCCACCGAGCCGCAGGCGTAGAGCTCGAAGCCGGCGAGCGCCGGAAAGTCCGCCAGCATCGCCTGGTGGACGAGACCGCGCCGGCCGGGCCAGGGATCGTCCGCTGCGACGTCCGACAAGACCGGGACGAAATGGAAGTTCGGGTGCTCGGCCTGCCAGCCCTCGGCCAGCGCCGCGGCGTAGAGATCTTCGCGGCGCCGCACGCCCCAGTACAGCCACATCGGCCGCTGCAGCCGACGCCGGAAGGCATCCTCGAGAATGCTCTTGATCGGCGCGAAGCCCGTCGCCCCGGCGATGAAGATGATCGGGCGATCGCCCTCGCGCAGCGTGAAGCGGCCGTAGGGGCCGCTGAACTCCAGCACGTCGCCGACCGCGAGCCGTTCGAACACCTGCGTCGTGAAACGCCCGTCCGGGACGCGGCGCACGTGCAGCTCGATGGGAGTATCGAGGCCCGGCGGATTGGCGAAGGAATAGGCGCGCGTCGCGCCGTCCTCGAGCAGGATGTTGATGTACTGCCCGGCCTGGAATTGCAGGACCTCGCCGGGCGGCAGCGTCAGCATCACGCGCATGACGTCCGGGGCGAGCAGATCCAGCGCCGTGACTTCCGCGCGATACCGGCGCGGCGCCGCCTCGCTGGGCACCAGCCCTTCGACCTCGATTTCGACGTCCGCGCTGGCGGTGGCGCAGCACATCAAGGTCTGACCGCGAGCGCGCATCGCGTCGGTCAAGGCCGCGCGCTGGTAGGCGCCGTGATCGACGGTGCCGTTCAGCACCGCGCAGACGCAGACCCCGCAGCCGCCGGCACGGCAGTCGAAAGGCAAAGGCAGGCCCGCGCGCAGGCCGGCCTCGAGCAGGGTTTCACCTTGCCGCGCGGGCACCGTGATCGCCCCGGGATGCACGGTCAGCCGCCAGCCCGTATCCTTGCCGCGGCGCGGCGGCAGCCACGGGGCGAGCGCGAGCAGCAGCGTGACGCCGCCGACCAGCGCCCACACGCCGGCCAGCGGCCAGCGGTAGACCAGCGGATAGAGGAAGAGCAGGAACCAGTCCAGCTTCAGCATCTGCGGCGCGACGGCGAGATGCGCCGGGCCACCCTGGCTGTGGACCGGCAGCACCAGCGCCAGCGCGAGCAAGAGCAGCGCGACGGCGATGGCCGTCTCGCGCGGCGGCATGGTGCTCGCCTTGGGCACGCGCTGCACGTGCACCCACAGCAGCAGCAGGGTCACCAGCGGCACGCCGATGTGGATGAATACCAGCAGCGAGAACAGCCGATCGCTCACGTTGTGGTCGTAGACGAAGTTGCGGATCAAGGTGCCGCGGAACAGCGGCAGCCAGTCCAGCCACTCGAAGCTCGCCTGGGTGACGAACTGCGCAAGCCGATCCCAGGGCAGCATGTAGCCATTGGCGCCGGCGATGTACACGAGCCACAGCAGCACGATGCCCGTGATCCACGAGAACCAGCGAAAGCCGCGCAGGCGATCGAAGGCCCAGTGACGCGCCATGTGCAGCGCCATCGTCACCACCATCGCATCGGAGGCATAGCGATGCACGCTGCGCAGGATGCCGCCGAAGTAGCGCTGATCGTGGGTCAGACCGGCGACCGAGTGATAGGCGCCGCTGACGCTGGTGTCGAAGAAGGCGTAGAGATAGAGGCCGGTGCCGGCCACGACCCAGAACAAATAGAAAGCCAGCGGACCGAGGTGGTACAGCGGATTCAGGCGATCGCCGAAGGCGCGGTTGAACAGCGCCTCGGCGCGCATGAAAGCGCTGCGCAAAGCGCGCTGTGGGAGGCTGCCGCTCATCAGGACCGGCGCAGCGCGCGCCACACCACGACGACGAACAGGAGTCCACCGATGATTGCGATCAAGCCGCCGAGGCCCATCAAGCCCATGCCGAAGATCTCACCCGGGCTGCGCAGCACCTGCTCCGCGCCCGCGACCTTGCGCTGCACGCCGTAGCCGCCGGACCACACGAGGCCGACGATGTGCAGCATCTGGCCCAGGCCGTAGAGCCAGGGTTGGCTCACCGCGAGTCTTCCCTGCGGCGCGCGATAGCCGAGCTGCGGCAGCAGGTGATAAACCAGGCCCATCAGCGCCAGCGTCACGCCGACGATGCAGCCGTGATAGTGGGCCGGGATCTTGACGTTGCTGCCGTGGATGCCGAACGCGATGATGCCGCCAGCCGCGAACAGCGCGATGGAGGCGCACAGCGCCGCGCGCAGCGGCCGCTGCTGCGCGCTGACGGATCCGCGTTCGAACAGCGCGAGGCCCACCGCGAGCGCCACCGGAAAGATCGCCATGCCGCCGCCGACCCGCATGCCGATCGTGTGCAACTGGCGATGCGCCGGCGACAGCACGTCGTGGGCAAAATACGCGTAGAGCGTGATTAAGACCGGTGCGAAGGCCAGCGCGAAGAGGAACAGCGTGAGCCGCGCGCTCAAGGGCACTCGCGCGCCGCAGGCCTGCGTGAGCCACAGCCAGGCGCACAAGAGCAGCAGCGTCCAGGTGTACTGCAAGGCGTGACCGCCGCCCCAAAACAGGATCTCCCAGTAAGTGCGGCTGTCGAGCGTACGCGGCACGCTCGACAGCGACCAGCCGAAGGCGACGAGCGCGATCGCGGCGGACAGCGCCGCACCGTAGAGACCGACGCGCAAGGCGGTCGCGCCGTCGAGATCGCGCGACAGCGCGGGCACGACCAGCAGGCTGCGCAGCACCAGCACGGCGCCGGCCACGGCAAACACCGCGAGCCCGCCGAGGAACAGCGGCGATTCGAGCACCGGCACATAGTTCGCCATCACCGGCGCGCCCGGCGCGAGGAAAGGCGCGAGCACCATCGCGAGCGTGCCGGCAGCGGCACCGAGCAGCGCGATCCAGCCAAGACCGCTCGCGCGCCGTCCGGCGTGGATGCTCCACAGCAGACCCGCCACGGCGACGAACCACACCAGCACCGACAGGTCGACGTGCACCACCAGCGCGGTGCGAAAGAAATCGACGCCGGGCAGCACCGCGTTGACGCCCGGCGTGCGTGCCAGCACCAACAGCACCGAGAACAGACCCGAGCCGATCAGCGCCAGCATGCCGAGCCACAGCCAGGCGCGCGCCTGGGCGCGGCCGGCGACGGAGAGCGTCAATCGATACACCGGGCTCGGCGCGGGATCGGCGGTGGTGCGGCCGAGCAGGAACTGCGGCAGGGTGTAGATGTTCATTGGAGCGTGATTCCTCCGCGCTCGGCGTCGAAGTCGATGACGAGGACCTGGCCGGGCACGAGCCGTACGCGCCGTTCCAGGCGATAGGGAAATTCCGTGAGGGTGGCATCGTCGTTGAGCCGCACGGCGAGCCTGCGTTCGCCGGCCGTGACGGGCACGCGCACGTACAGCGCCGAGGCGCCGTCCCGCGAGAGGCCCGAGGGCGGGGCCGACGCGCGCACCACCGCCTGGCCGTCGATATCGAGCTCGACCGTCACGGGCGAGCGTTCGCGCGGGCACACCACCGGCGCGCGCATGTTCGGCGGCAGGCTCGCGAGCTCCTCCGCGCTGCGCTCGCGACAGGCGCCGCGCGGCTTGCCGCTGTGGACCAGACTCAGCTTGATCAGCGCGCCGTCGGGCGGCAGGTGCCGATAGGACGGCCACTGCGAGAACACGCCGATGAACAGCGCGAATGCGCCGTAGAGGATGAGCTGGCCCAGCCATCGCGTCCAGCCGATCGGTGCGGCGCGCGGCGGCAGCGCGAGTCCTTCAGACATGCTCGTCCTCCGCGCGCAGGGCCGCTGCCAGCAGCGCTTCTTCGCCGCGCTCGGCCGCGAGCAGCCTGATCCGATCGCGGCTCACACCCCCGCGCAGATGCGGCTCGCGCGTGCCGGCGAGGCGCGCGCGCGTCCAGCGCACACCGAGGCGAAACTCGCAGCCGCCTTCGCGACAACTGGTGATCCAGACGCGCGCAGCGCCCGCGCGCAGCGCGTATTCGACGAAGGACGGCGGCAACTGCCCGGCGCAGACCAGCGGCAGCACCACGCTGTCCGTGCCGGCGAGCGCCTGCGTGTCGGCGCCGTAGCGACAAGCGAACACGACTCGCGGCGCGGCGCCGCCCTGCGCCGCGAGCCCGGCATCCAAGGCGACGCGCAGGGCGTCGACGCTCGCGTCCGGCAGGTCGACGCCGCTCGTGAGCGGCGTCGCGCGCCGAAACGGCGTAGACGAAGGACAGGCACCGGCGCACACGCCGCAGGCCGCACAGGCGCGCGCATCGACGACCGCGAGCTCGCGCCCGCGGCGCGGATCGGGATGGCGCGTCATGGTGATTGCGGCAAAGGGACAATCGTCGAAACAGCGCCGGCAGCCGTTGCATTGATCCGGGGCGACGACCGCGGCCGCCGGCGCGGGCGCGGTCGAGGTGAAAGGCAGCACCACGAGCACGCCCAGCGTGACCAGCGCGAACAGCCAGGCCCACGCCGGCGAGCTCGCATACATCAGCGGGTGGATGAACAGCACGATCCAGTCGAAGGCAATCGACCCCGGCACTTCTGCGAGCGAGCCGGCCGGCTGGCTCGTCACGGGCGCGACCCAGGCGAGCGCGCACAGGCTCGCGAGCGTGCTCAAGCTCAGCGCGCGCGGCGGCCACAGCGCGGGCCGCGCGAGGCGCTGCAGGTGGAACCACAGGCCGAACAGGAGCAGCAGCGAGGCACCGACGTGGATGAACACGAACAGGGAGAACAAGCGATCGCTCACCGCTTCGTCGAGCAGGAAGTTGCGCGACAGCGGCAGCGCGAACAAGGGCAAGGCATCGAGCCACTCGGCGGTCGCCGCGGCGCTGAACCGGCCCAGCGCGTCCCAGTTCAGCCAGAAGCCGCCGATGGCCGCGACCGTCGCGAAGGGCAGTACGGCCGTGCCGGTCAGCCAGGTGTGGCGGCGGAAATGCCGCCAGCGGCCGAACGCCGCTTCGCGCAGCACATGGGCGAGCGTCAGGAGCACGAAAGCGTCGGTGGCATAGCGATGCAGGCTGCGCAGCATACCGCCCGGCGCGTGTGGGGCCGCGGCGAGGCGCGCGACCGATTGATAGGCGCCGCTCACCGAGGTGTCGAACACCGCGTACAGCCAGGCGCCGCTGATCAAGAGCACCCACAGCATCAGCGTCGCCAGTGCGCCGAGATGACGCGTCGGATTGACCGACGCCCCGCACAGCCGATCCAGGCCGTGTTCCAGCGCGCGCCACAGCGCCGCGCCCGTCGCCGCCGCGCCCGCGCTCACGATGTCGCGCCCTTCGCCGGCACGATCCGCCACTGCGCGCGTCGTTCGCGCCATAGATAGACGCCGACCGTGACGAAGAAGCCGAGCCCGCCGATCACTTCGAAGAGCAGCGCCCAGTCGGTGCGGTACTCGCCGGTATCCGGATCGTAGATCGTGCACAGCAGGCGCACGCGCTCGAGCAAGGCGCCGAGATCGGCGCTCGCGCCGCGCGCGACCGGCGCATTCAGCAGGAGCTGACGCAGCGGTTCGCCCAGCGCCGCGCTGTCCACGCGATCGCCATAGACCTGACGATAGATGCGGCCCGTCGCATCGACGATGGTGACGCCGAGCACGTGCTCGAAGCCGCTCGGCGTATCGACATAGGAAAAGCCGAAGGCGCGGGTCAGGGCGGCGACGTCCGCCGCGCGCGGACTCAGGAACTCCCAGTTCGCGGCCGCCACGCCGTGCCGCGTGGCGAAGGCCGCCAGCGCTTCGGGCGTGTCGAAAGGCTGATTGAAGCCGATGCTGACGACGCGATACTGATGCGGACCGAGCAGTGCGTTCAAGCCCTCCACCGCCTTCTGCAGCGTGCGGGTCTGCACCGGGCAGACGGTGAAGCATCCGGTGTAGATGAAGCTCACCACCAGCGGCCGGCCGCGGTAGCTCGACAGACGCACCGGGCGCCGCTCGCGATCGAGCAGCGTGAAGTCGGCGGGCATGGTGCCGACGGCGGCTTCGGCGGCAGCGAGCGCGGCGCCGGCGTCGAGGCTGCGCACGTCCGCCGCTGCATCGCAGGCGACGGCGAACAGCAGCAGGAAACCGACGAAGCTAGTGCAAGGCCGCATCGATCCCCACCCCCGCGATCAACAGCGCGAGTTGCAGCATCGACGCGAAGAAAGCGGCCATGGCGGCGGCGCGGCTCGGCTGCCGCGCGAGCGCACCGGTGCGAGTCACGAACCAGGCGCCGCCGGCGACGGCGCCGATCAGATAAGCGGGCCCGGCGCCGAACAGCATCGGCAGCAGCGACACGCAAACGAGCAATACGGTGTTCCAGTGCACGATGCGCGCGGCGCGCGCAACGCCCACCACCACCGGCAGCATCGGGATCCCGGCCGCGCGATATTCCTCGTGGTTCGCGATGGCGAGGCTCCAGAAGTGCGGCGGCGTCCACAGGAACAGCACCAGCGCGAGCAGCAGCGGCAGCTCTCCCAGCGCGGGATCGGCCGCGCTGGCGCCGGTCAGCACCGCGAAGCTCCCCGCCAGGCCGCCGAAAACGATGTTGGTCCAGGTGCGGCGCTTGAGGCCGAGCGTGTACACGACGGCATAAGTGAAGGCGCCCAGAAACAGGAACAGCGCCGAGACGGCGTTGAGGGTCGCCCAGGCCGCGGTCACCGCTATCGCGAGCAGCGCCACGATGAGCGCGAGCCAGGCCGGACCCGCGCGCAGCGCGCCGCTGGCGAAGGCGCGTCCGCGCGTGCGCGGCATCAGGCGATCGCTGCGCGCCTCGACGAGTTGGTTGAAGGCGCCGGCGCTCGCCGAGGCGAGCAGCACTGCCAGCGCCATCACCGCGACCCGCCAGGCCTCCGGCGCGGGCGCCGGCGCGATGGCGAGCCCGGCCAGCGCGCTCAGCATGATCAGCACGCCGATGCGCAGCTTGAACACCGACAGCACCGTGCGCCAGCCGACCCGCGCCGCATTGCCGTTGATGAGCTCTGCCGTCATGGCGCCGCGTCCCGTCAATTCAACTCAGACCCCACACGGTGGAGAGGTACTTCCAGTTGATGAAGTAGTACAGGACGAAGGCGACCAGGAACACCATCGCGAGCGCGAAGGTGCCCGGCGCGGCGAACCCGGACGAGCCGTAGGTGTGCGCGACGGCGGTGGGTGCCGCCCGCGGCAGCGGCGCGAAGCTGCCGCTGACCTTGCCCTCTTCGAGGCTGCGGCCCCACAGCAGCGAGCCGACCGTGATCAGAATGTAGATCGCACCGCCTGCGATCGCGAGCACGCCGGCGATGCCGACGAGGCCCATCATCAGATAGGCCGCGCCCGGCCATTCATGCGCCAGCGGCGAGCCACCGAAGGCCATGTCCCAGTGCCGGCGCGACACGCCGAGCGTGCCGGCGCCCATCATCACCAGGCAGAAGAAGTACATCGAGAAGCCGAACAGATACGGCTGCCACTTCGCGAGCCCGGGCATGATCATCTCGCGCTTGAACAGCACGGGGATCAGGTAGTAGGTCAGCGCCATGAAG
>DAOKZI010000041.1:0-31308 GCA_035325705.1 Gammaproteobacteria bacterium | reverse complement strand
AGAATTACGCCAGCCTCGCCTCCGGCAGCGTCACGCCGTCGCGCGTGACGAAACCGATCGTCACCGCCGCCCCGATCGCGAGCCCCGGCTGCTCGCCGCCGGCGACGTTCACCATCAACCGGAATCCTTCCGCGCCATCGACGAGCGCAATGACGTAAGGCGCTTCCTCGCGCCAGGCTGCCGTCGGTGCGCGATGCACGACGGTGAAAGAAAGGATCGTGCCGCGCCCGCTCGCGCGCAGCCATTCGAGATCCTGCGCATGACAACGCTCGCACCAGGCGCGCGGCAGGCGCTGCGCGGCGCCGCAGGCGCGGCAGCGCTGATAGCGCAGCTCGCCGGCGGCGCAGCCGTCCCAGAAGGGCCGCGTCTCGGGCGTCGGTGTCGGCAGCGGCTTGTGCATCAGGATACGCCCAGCACCAGGGAGCAATGAGCGGACAGGATGCCGCCGTCGCCGTGCACGAAGGCGAGCTTCGCATCCTTGACCTGGCGCGCCTCGGCGCGGCCGCGTAGCTGGTGCACGGCCTCGACGACGTGGAACATGCCGCCGGACGAGCCCGAATGTGCGTACGACAGCAGGCCGCCGTGCGTATTGCACGGCAGTCGGCCGCCCAGATCGAGATCACCGCGCGCCGCCGCGACGCCCGCTTCGCCGGGCGCGAAGAAGCCGATCGACTCGAGCTCGACGGCGAGCGTCACCGTGAAGGAGTCGTAGATCTCCGCGACGTCGATGTCCTCGACCGTCACGCCGGCGCGGCCCAAAGCGGTGGCGGAGGAGCGGCGACAGCCGAAGTGCACGAGGCTGGGCGCGGCGACGATGTGCTCGTGCGTGTGGCCCTGGCCGGCACCGAGGATCTCGACCGGCCGGCCGCGCGTGTCGCGCGCCGCCGCGCGGCTGCTGACGACGACCGCCGCGCCGCCGTCCGAGACGAGGCAGCAGTCGAGCAGCCTGAGCGGTGTCGCGATCGGCTTGGAGTTCAGCACCTCGTCGACGCTGATGAGACTGCGCTTGTGCGCTTTCGGGTGGCGGCTCGCGTGCTGACGCGTCGCGACCGCGATCGCGGCGAGATCGGCCCGGCTCGCGCCGGTCTCGAACAGGTAGCGCTGGGCGACGAGGGCATAGGAGGCCGGCACGGAAATCCCGAAAGGCCGCTCGAATTCGGGGTGGCCGACTTCCGTCAGCGCCGCGACGGCGCCGTCGCGCGACAGGCCCGTGAGCCTGTTCTCGCCGGTGATGCACAGCACGTGCTCGCATTGACCGCTCGCGACCAGCGCCGCCGCCTGCATGATCATCACGCAGGCGCTCGCGCCGCCGGCGGACACCGCCGTGCAGAACGCGGGATGGAGGCCGAGATGCTCGCAGACGACCGAGCCGAGCATCAGGTGCGGCAGCGTGAACGCATACGAGCAGATCACGCCGTCGATGTCCGCGAGCGCGAGACCCGCGTCGTCGACCGCGCCGCGCGCGGCCTCCGCGTGCAGGCCGAGCACGCTGCTGCCCGGCAGCTCGCCGACGGCGGTGTCGTACGCGCCGCTGATGAAGGCATTCATCGTCATCGACGCGGCCTCGCGCAGAGGGGCGACACGAGCGCGCCCGGACTCAGGGAAAGACGATGCTCAGGCTTTCGGCGACGAGCGCCGGCTGCGCCGCGCCTTCGATCTCGATCGTGTTCTCGAAGCTGAGCCGTACGCCGCCGTCCTTGACGTCGTCCGCCGCGAGCAGTTTCTGCCTCAGGCGCACACGAGTATCGACCGGCACCGGCGCCGTGAAGCGCAGCTTGTTGAGGCCGTAGTTGAGGCCGCGGCTGCGTTGCTCGATCTTCCAGATGCTCTGACTCAGGCGCGGGATCAGCGACAGCGTCAGGAAGCCGTGCGCGATGGTCTTGCCGTTCGGCATCTCGGCCTTCGCGCGCGCGACGTCGACGTGGATCCACTGGTGATCGCCCGTCGCCTCGGCGAACTTGTCGATCGTCGCCTGATCGATGCTTACCCATTCGGAGACCCCGAGCTCTTCGCCGATGTGCTTCTTCATGTCCTGCGGTGTTGCGATGCTGCGCATGGCGTCCTCTGTCTTCAGCGTGGCGGAAGCGGCGCGGCGCCGCGTGTCGAGCCGGATTGTAGCGAGGCCGCGCCGGTCCGGCACTACAGGCCTTCGTATTCCTGCCGCACCCGCTCCGGCGGATAGAGGCGTTCCAGCCGCCGCACCGTGAAGTGGCCGCGGCTCATGTCCTGGAAATGATCGATGAAGAGCAGGTTGATCATCGCGCCCGCCGCGGCGCCGACGACCGGCACGGCCTGCGCCGCGACCTTCTCCGACACCTGCAGCTTGAAACGCGCGGCGATGAGGCCGATGAGGCGCAGCAGCGCCGGCGCGCCGTCGCCCGCGGCCTTGTGCGTGGCGAGATAGCGCGTGGCTTCGGACACGGCCTGCGCGAGCGAGGCGCGCACGGCGAAATAGCCGGTCTCCGCCGCGTCGTCGCTCGCGCTGGTGCCGCCGAGCGCGAACACCTCGAGGCAGGCGAGGCGCGTCGCGAGCTCCTGCGGCGACTCGCCGTTGGCGCGCGCGATGTCGGCGATCGAGCGGCAGATGATCGTCGTCGACAGCGGCAGCTCGACGACCAGCGCCGGCAGGCCGAAGGCGCCGCCGGCCGCGCCGCTCAGGGCCGCCGCGGCCTTGTGCCAGCGCGGGGCGGCCGGCGCTTCGGCGAGCGCCGGCGCATCGCGCATCGTCATCACCGCGCCCTTCATCGCCGCCATCAGCGCATCGCGCGTGACGTCGCCGATCTTCTCGCTCCAAGTCTTCGGCAGCAGCTCGAAGCCGCGCTCGATCGGCTTGCCGAGGAGCTGGGTGATTTTCACGGCGAGGCCGGGATGCTCCAGCCTGTCCTTGGCGGCTTTCAGCTCGGCGAGATGTTGCGGGGTCATCTAGTAGTCACGATTTGGCCGGAACCCGATGAGATTTTCACACATGGGAGAGTTTGGGGCGAAAACCTTCGCTGTCGCCTGACAGGCCGGTTTTTGCCACAGAGAACACCGAGAACACAGAGGGGAAACCGAGATAGCTGAATAGGAATTTTAGCTCGTAGGTTGCCGTGAAAGCGTGCCCCGTTCTCGTAGCCCGGGTACAGCGTAGCGGAACCCGGGATCGGGCATGTCCGGTACGCAAAGGCTGTCGGCCCGGCGGCGCGCACCGCGCTGGGTCTTCTCGACTGCAGGAGAGGATGGCGGGCGCCGATCCCGGGTTACGCGCTGTGCGCTCCACCCGGGCTACGACATTTTGCGAGGCGCCGATCCCGGATTCCGCTGCGCTCCTTCCGGGCTACGAAGATCGCTGTCTTGTAGCCAGGAAGGAGCGCCGCGCAGCGGCGCGGAATCCGGGAGAAGGGCTCGTCACGCCTCTTTCATCATTGCAGGTGACGCGGGCGTCATGGCCGTTGGGCTTCCTTCGTCAGCCCAACCTACGGCCTCTGCGCGGGAGCGACGAAGGTCTCATCCCCTCTGTGTTCTCGGTGTTCTCGGTGGCAAACAAAGCGCTCATTCGACCGCACCGACCGCCCGATAGCGCTGCGCTATCATGCGCGCATGTCCCGCTACCGTCCGCCGCGCCCGCCGTCTTCGCCCTACGTCACCGCCGCCGGCTATCGCGCTCTCGAAGTCGAGCTGAAGGGGCTGTGGGAACGCCGCGCCGAGGTCGTCAGACATCTCGCCGCCGCGGCGGCGGAGGGCGATCGCTCGGAGAACGCGGAGTACCAGTACCGCAAGAAGGAATTGCGCGGCATCGATGCGCGCATCGGCTATCTGCAGCGGCGGATGCCGCGTCTGAAGGTGGTGAGCGCGACGCCGGCCGAGCTCGGGCGCGTGTTCTTCGGCGCCGTCGTCGAAGTCGAGGACGAGCGGGGCGAGGTGCGCGTGCTGCGCATCGTCGGCAGCGACGAGGCCGACGCCGCGCGCGGCTACCTCAGCGTCGACTCGCCGCTCGCCCGCGCGCTGCTCGGCAAGACCGTCGATGCCGAGATCGCCGTCATCGCGGACGGCACGACGCGTCGCTGGTGCGTGCTCGAAGTCCGTTACGATGACGAGCGCGCCTGAGCGCTTTCGCGCGGGCGGCCTCGCGCGCATGATGGCGCCGTTCCCCCCGCAAGGCCGCGCGCGATGAAGAACCGTCTGTGCGAGATGTTCGGTATCGAGGTCCCGATCTTCGCCTTCTCACACTGCCGCGACGTGGTCGTCGAGGTGTCGCGGGCGGGCGGCTTCGGCGTGTTGGGCATGGCGCGCATGAGCCCGGCGCGGCTGCGCGAGGAGCTGCGCTGGATCGACGCCCACATCGACGGCCGTCCCTACGGCATCGACGTGCTGATGCCGACCACCTACAGCGAGGCGGGCGAGCTCAAGTTCGATCCCGAGCGCCTGTTCCCCGCCGAGCACCTCGACTTCGTGCGCGGCCTGCTCGACGCGGCCGGCATCCCGCCGCTGCCCGCCGGCGAGCGCGACGCGATCGTGCGCGCGCTGCTCGGCGAGCTGTCGTTCACGCCGGCGGAGAGCATGGCGATGATCGAGATCGCGATGCAGCACCCGATACGCCTGATCGTCAACGCGCTCGGCTCGCCGCCGCGCGAGCTGGTCGAGGCCGCACACGCGCGCGGGATCAAGATCGCGGCACTCGCCGGCAAGCCGAAGCACGCGCTGAAGCACAAGGAGCGTGGCTGCGATTTCGTGATCGCGGTCGGCACCGAGGCGGGGGGACACACCGGCGCGATCACCTCGATGGTGCTGTGGCCCAGCGTGGTGGACGCCGTCGCGCCGCTGCCCGTGCTCGGCGCCGGCGGCGTGGGACGCGGGCGCCAGCTCGCGGCGGCGCTCGCGCTCGGCTGCGAAGGCGTGTGGTGCGGCTCGGTGTGGCTGCCGAGCGCGCAGAGCGAGGTGATGCCGGAGATCAAGGAGCGGCTCTTCGCCGCCGAGGCCGAGGACGCGGTGCAGACGCGCTGCGTCACCGGTAAGCCCTGCCGCACCCTGCGCTCGGCCTTCACCGAAGCCTACGAACGCGCCGATGCGCCCGAGCCGCTGCCCGCGCCGCTGCAGAACCTGCTGTGGTGGGCCGAAGGCCGCACGCGCGTGGAGCGCGTTCGCGCCCGCGAGTTCCTGACCTATCCCGTCGGCCAGATCGTCGGCGATCTGCACGGCCCGACCAGCGTGCGCGAGATCGTCTATGGCATGATGGACGAGCTGCTGGACGCGCGCGATCGGCTGAACGAGATGCTGGAATGAGCCATGCTTCTCGTAGCGCATCAATGAGCGCAGGGAATCCGGAGTTCGGCGGCCGTCGAGCGCAAGCGCCGGAACCGGCGCCCGATCCCGGGTTCCGCTACGCTGCACCCGGGCTACGAGAAGGCGCCGTGCAGCCCGGAAAGGGCAGTAGCGAAACCCGGGATCGCGCGCGTCGCCGGATGCGGCGCCACCCCGATCCGGTGTAGTGTCCGCCTTTCTTCTCGCCCCGGATTTTCCCGCGATGGACGCTGGCACGGTATCGACGATCTCGCCGATCGAATCTCCCTATGCCTGGCTGCGGCTGGCGGCTGCGACGCTGCTGATGACGATCGGCGGCGCGGGCATGTATACCGTCGTCGTCGTGCTGCCGACGCTGCAGCAGGAGTTCGGCATCGCGCGCGCCGATGCCTCCTTCCCGTACACCGGGACAATGCTCGGCTTCGCGCTCGGCGGCCTCGTCATCGGGCGCGTGGTCGATCGCGTCGGCGTGCTGCCGCCGCTCGTCTTCAGCGCCTTCGCGCAGCTCGCTGGCTTCACGCTCGCGGCCCACGCCGGCAGCGCCTGGCAGTTCGCGCTGGCGCAGGGACTGCTGATCGGCATGTTCGGCTGCGCGGCGACCTTCGCCCCGCTGCTCGCCGACATCTCGCACTGGTTCGAGCGCCGGCGCGGCATCGCGGTCGCGATCTGCGCGAGCGGCAACTACGTCGGCGGCGCGGCCTGGCCGCCGATCACGCAGTGGCTGGTCGAACACCACGGCTGGCGCGGCGCCTACCAGACGATAGGCGTGCTGGCCTGCGTGCTGCTGCTGCCACTCAGCTTGTTCCTCCGCCGGCCTTCGCCGCTCGATCATGCGGCGCCGGACGACGCGCGGAGCGTGACGAGCGCCGCGCCGTCGACCGCGCTCGCCCTGTCGCCGTCGGCGCTGATGGCGCTACTGTGGATCGCGGGCGTCGCCTGCTGTGTCGCGATGTCGATGCCGCAGGTTCACATCGTCGCGCTGTGCGGCGATCTCGGCTTCGGCGCGGGCGCCGGTGCACGCATGCTGTCGCTGATGCTCGCCTGCGGCATCGTGAGCCGGCTCGCGAGCGGCTGGATCGCCGATCGCATCGGCGGCCTGCGCACCTTGCTGCTCGGCGCCGCGCTGCAGGGCACGGCGCTGTGCCTGTTCCTGCCGGCGGACGGGCTCGTCTCGCTGTACGTAGTATCGGCGCTGTTCGGTCTCTTCCAGGGCGGCATCGTGCCGTCCTATGCGATCATCATCCGCGAATATTTTCCGGCGCAGGAGGCGGGCCGCCGCGTCGGCGGCGTGGTGATGGCGACGCTGCTCGGCATGGCGCTGGGCGGCTGGATGTCCGGCGCGCTCTACGACTACACCGGCGATTACACCGCTGCCTTCGTCAACGGCATCGGCTGGAACCTGCTGAACGTGACGATCGCGAGTTTCCTGCTGCTGCGGCTGCCGGCGCGGGGGCGGCTCGCGATGGCCTGATCGGAGTGGCAATCGATCTTCGTAGCCCGGATGGAGCGCGCAGCGCGCAACCCGGGATCGGGTGTCTCCAGGCCTTCGGGATCCCGGGTTCCGCTTCGCTGCACCCGGGCTACGAAGGCTCGCGGTCGCAGCTTGGGCTGACGCAGGAAGCCCGACATCGGGCGCCGAACCTTGGGCTTCCTGCGTCAGCCCAAGCTACGGTCCTGTTCACGACGCGTTCCCGAAAAACTCCATCAGCTCGATCACCGTGCCGTCCGGATCGAGCACGCAGACGAACTTCTGCGCGCGGCCGAGGAGGCCGGGCTGCGCGGGCTCGTCGACGAAGCGCACGCCGTCGGCGCGCAGCATCGCGATCATCGCGTCGATGCCCTTGACGCGCAGGCACAGCCGCGCGATGCCGGCGTGCGCGAGATGCGGATAGGGGCGGCCCGCGGTCGGCGGCTCGGTCCACTCGATCAGATCGAGCAAGGCGCCGTGCGGATCGCTGCCGTAGCGCAGGAGCTTCGCGCGCCCGCGTTTCGGGATCGGGCCGAGACCCGGCACGCGGCAGTCCGGGATGTCCCACACGTCCTCGAAGCCCAGCCGGCGATAGAAGGCGAGCGAGCGTTCGAGATCCGTGCAGTTGACGTTGACGTGATAGATCTGCAGCGCCTGCCAGGCGGCGGCCTCGCTCACGCTCGCGGGGCTCCGCGCGCGATTGCGCGCAGCGTCGCCTCGTAGCTGCCCGGCGCGTCGTCGATCCATTCGAGCCACCAGTTGGCGCCGGCGTCGCGATATTCGCGCAGCCGCGCGCTCGCCGCGGCGGCGGACTCGTGCGCGACGCGGCCGGTGGCGGTGAAGGCGTAGGGACCGTTCGCGCTGCGCCGGGACTGCACGAAGCCCAGCGCCTCGGCGGTCTCCGCCGGCGAGAGCCACCACTCGGGCCAGGCCGCCTGCGTCACCGTGCCTTCGGCGATCGCGGCCGGCACCTTGATCGGGAAGCAGCCGTCCCAGCGCGCCGCGCGGCGCAGCCCGGCCCGTGCCGGCAAGGCGGCGGCGACCCAGATCGGCACGCGCGGCTGCTGCAGCGACGGCGGCGCGAGCGTCGCGTTCGTCACCGTGTAATGGCGGCCGCGGTGGTTGACGGTGGCGCCGCGCAGCAGCGGATCGAGGACGGCGAGGCCTTCGTCGAGTCGCTGCGCGCGTCCCGTCGCGCTCGCGTCCTCGCCGAAGCTGCCGAACTCGACGGCCGCCGGCTCGCCGAGGCCGACGCCGAGGATCACGCGCCCGCGCGACAGGCGGTCCAGCGTGTTCAACTCCTTCGCGAGCTTCCACGGCCGGCGCCGCGCGAGCGGCGTGATCATCGCGCCGAAGCGGATGCGCTCGGTCGCCTGCGCGATCGCGCTCAGCGCGACGGTGGCGTCGGCGATCTCGAGCAGCCCGGCCGGCTCGATGGCGAGATGATCCCAGATGAAGATCGCGTCGTAGCCGGCGCGTTCGGCCGTGCGCGCCAGCTCGACGAGGCGCGCGGGCTCGCCGTAGTCGTTGAACACCGGAGCGTATACAGCGGTCTGCATGAAGCACCACTCTAGAGTCGTTTGCACCCGACGGTACGCAAGCCCGGCCTCGCTTGTAAACAAGCGTGGCGGGTATTGCACCGCGGCCGAGCGAGCAACCATAGTGCGCCGTCAGGGGCCGTCGACCGCCGATCGTCGCACAGCGGAAGACGCAGGATTACCGCAAGCACTCGACCCGGTGTCCGCATGCACGCGCGAGGGCGCGTCCAGGAGGCAGACGGGTGAGGCAACAGGAACAGGATGTCATCGATGTCGGGCAGACCCGAGCTGGACGCCGCGATCCGCGCGCTCGTTCCGATCAATCGCCTACCGCCGCACGATCAGCATCGCGTTGCCGCGAACGCCAAGCTGCTCGAGTTCGGCGACGGCCAGCAGATCTTCGCGCAGGGCCAGCGCGATCCCTATGTGCACTATCTCCTCGTCGGTCACGTCGATCTGGTCTGCGACGGCAAGGAAGTCGGACGCGTGTCGGCGAGCTCGAAGGCCGCGCGCCGCGCGCTCGATCCGCCGGGGCGCAAGAAGCTCACGGTGCGCGCCGCCGGCCAGATCGTCGTCGCGCGCTTCCTGCGCGATGTGCTGGAGCGCGACACGCAGGGCGCGGTGCTGCCGGTTGCGACGCGCGAGCTCGAGGTCAGCGAAATCGCCGCCGAGCGCGCGTCGGACTGGATGACGCGCATGCTGCAGTCCCCGCTGTTCGCGAGCCTGCCGGCGACCAACATCCAGCGCATCTTCGGCCGCATGGAGCGCATCGAAGTGCGCGCCGATCAGATCGTCATCAAGCAGGGTCGGCCGGGCGACTACTACTACGTGATCGAGCAGGGCTACTGCGAGGTGACGCGGGAGATTGCGGGCGGCCGGCGCGAGATCCATCTCTGCGATCTGGGGCCGGGCCACGCCTTCGGCGAGGCGGCGCTGGTGTCCGGGCGCCCGCGCGACGCGACCGTCACGATGCTCACCGACGGCACGCTGATGCGCATGGTCGAGGCCGACTTCGCGGCGCTGATCCGCGATCCGCTGCTGTCGCGGCTGTCCGTCGCGCGCGCGGTCGCCGAGGCGCGGGACGGCGCCTGCTGGCTGGACGTGCGCTATCCCGAGGAGTACGCCCGCCAGACCATACGCAACAGCCGCAACATGCCGCTGACCGTCCTGCGCCTGCAGTGCGAGCGGCTGTCCAAGGGCGCCCGCTACCTGGTCTGCGCCGACGACCCGGCGCAGGCGGCGGTCGGCGCCTTCCTGCTGATCGAGCGCGGGTTCCGCGCCGAGTATCTCGATGCGCCGGTGGCCGCGCTGGCGGCCGCGCATCCGGAACTGGTGCAGAGCAGCCGGATCCCCGAGACTGGGCCGGCGAGCGTCGTCGCCTTTCCCGGGCCGACGGCGCGCGCGTCAGGCATATCGCAAACGCTGGCTACCGAGGTCCCCGAGATGGAACCCTTTGCCACCCCCGAGACCGCTGCCCAGGCGGCCGAGCACACGCCCTTGGAATCGACGATCGAACGCATCGATCGGCTCTATTCGCAAAAGGAATTCGAGGAAGCGAGCCGCCAGCGCGTGCCGGTCGAGATCTATGCCGACACGCATACCGGCCGCGCGCTCGCCGAAATCATCGACGACATCGAGGAACGCCACGACGCGCTGGGCGTCGATGAGACCTTCGACGTCACCGGCGGTGGTCCCGAGGCGGCCGCGCCGGCGGCCGCCGGCGAGCCCATCGAGAACATCGACGGCAGCTCCTCGGAGTTCATCGATTTCTCGCAGCTCGAAGCGACCGCCGCGCACGCGATGAACAAGGCACAGGCGGCGGTCATGGCGGTGGACACGCGTCAGCCGCTGCCGGCGTCGCGGCTCATCGCCGACGCCGTGAGCGCGCCGGTCGCGGCCCTGGACCCGCTGGGCGAGATCCTCTTCGACTTCGAACAGCGCCTGCGCGCGCACGTCGACAACACCGTGCTCGAACGCGGCATGGGCATCGAACGGCGCTACCAGGATCGCCTGCAGCGCGTGCGCCAGAACGCGGCGCTGGAGCTGCGCAAGCGCGAAGCCGCGCTGCGCAGCAGCCTGGAGACCGCCTATCAGAAAAAGGAGCTCGCCCTGCGCGCGCACTACAAGAAGCTGATGGCGCTCGCCAACAAGATCAGCCAGCAGAAAGCCCAGCTCCAGCAGGCGCGGCATCAGTTCGAGGAGAAGCTCGTCGCCGTCAACGCCCTGCATCGCCAGGTCGAAGAAATGCGCCGCCAGCTCCGCGAGCACCTGGGCCCCACCGCCGATCCGCTCGTGCCACCACAGCGGCGTCAGGGATAGGCCTGGCGCCAAATCCGGCTTGTTTTTGCCACCGAGAACACCGAGAACACAGAGGAATTCAGAGAGTAGCGCGGCAGCCGGTCGGCGACGGTGCCCCGAGCCTGCCGGGATGCGAGCGGCTAGCTTTTCGATTTCCTCTGTGTTCTCGGTGTTCTCTGTGGCCAACTCCGTCCGATGAGAAAAGACGTTGCTCGAGCGGGCACGAAACGTCGGGCCGGGAGCGCATTGCAATCGAAGGCTCGGCCAGTAGAATGCCCGGCTCCATACGCTGAACCTACGGTAGCCGCATGAAAAGAGAGATGCAGAAACCCGCGGCGAAGCCTGCCAATCCGTGTTTTTCGTCCGGTCCCTGCCCGAAACGGCCGGGCTGGTCGGTCGCCGCGCTGGAAGCCGCGCTGGTCGGCCGGTCGCACCGCTCGAAGGAAGGCAAGGCCCGTCTCAAGCAGGCCATCGACGACACGCGCCGCGTGCTCGGTGTGCCGGCCGATCATCGCATCGGCATCGTCCCCGCCTCCGACACCGGCGCCGTCGAGATGGCGCTGTGGAACCTGCTCGGGCCGCGTCCCGTCGACGTGCTGGCCTGGGAATCCTTCGGCCAGGAATGGGTCACCGACGTCACCGAGGCGCTGCGGCTGCCGCAGGCGCGCGTGATGACCGCACCCTACGGCGAGCTGCCCGATCTGGCGCAGGTCGACTTCACGCACGACGTCGTCTTCGTGTGGAACGGCACGACCTCCGGCGTGCGCGTGCCGCACGGCGACTGGATCCCGGCGAACCGCGCCGGCCTCACGATCTGCGACGCGACTTCGGCCGTGTTCGCGATGGAGATGCCCTGGGACAAGCTCGACGTCGTCACCTACTCGTGGCAGAAGGTGCTCGGCGGCGAGGGGGCGCACGGCATGCTGATCCTCGGCCCGCGCGCGGTCGAACGCCTGCAGCACTTCGAGCCCGCGCATCCGCTGCCGAAGATCTTCCGCCTCGCGAAGCAGCGCAAGCTCGACGAAGCGCTGTTCGAGGGCGCGACGATCAATACGCCGTCGATGCTGTGCGTCGAGGACTATCTCGACGCCTTGCGCTGGGCCGAGCGCGTCGGCGGCCTCGATGGGCTCTGTGCGCGCTCGCAGCGCAATCTCGCCGTGCTCGCGCAGTGGGTCGAGCAGACGCCGTGGGTCGAGTTCCTCGCCGCGGATCCGGCGATCCGATCGAGCACCTCCATCTGCCTCAAGCTGACCGCGCCCTGGTTCGAGGCGCTGGACGTGAAAGCACGCACCCAGCTCGTCGACAAGCTCGCCGGCCTGCTCGCGCAGGAAGGCGTCGCCTACGACATCGCGGGCTATCGCGCGGCGCCGCCGGGCCTGCGCATCTGGGGCGGCGCGACCGTCGAAGCCGCGGATCTCGAAGCCCTGCTGCCGTGGCTCGAATGGGCCTTTGCCGAGGTGTCGCCGGCCTGAGCGCCGACGAGCCGTCCCTCCGAGCGGCCGCCCGCGCGCGGCCGCGTCTCCTCGCCCATCGAAACCCAAGGTGAACCAGACATGATCAAGGTTTTCGTCGCCGACAAGCTCGCCAAGGAGGGCATCGCCGCTCTCCAGCAGTATCCCGAACTGAGCATCGATTTCACGCCCGGCCTCGACGTCGAGGCGGCGATCCCGCACATCGCGGACGCCGATGCCGTGATCGTGCGCAGCGAGACGAAGATCCGGGGCAAGCTGCTCGAGGCGGCGAAAAAGCTGCGCGTGGTCGGCCGCGCCGGCATCGGCGTCGACAACATCGATCTCGACGCCACCACCGAGCGCGGCATCGTCGTGCTCAACACGCCGGACGCGAACGCGACGACGACCGCCGAGCTCGCGATCGCGCATCTGTTCTCGCTGTCGCGCGCGCTGCCGGCTGCCGATCGCTCGGTGCGCGAGGGCAAGTGGGAGCGTTCGAAGTTCATGGGCTCGGAGGTCACGGGCAAGACCGTCGGCATCATCGGCTTCGGCACCATCGGCCGCCTCTTCGCCGAGCGCGCGCGGGGCCTGAAGATGCGCGTCGTCGGCTTCGATCCCTTCGTCAATCCGCAGACCTTCGCCGACTACGGCGTCGAGCGCCTGGAGCTGGAGCCGCTGCTCGCCGGTGCCGACTATGTGACGCTGCACTGTCCGATGACGAACGACACGCGCAACCTCCTGTCCGCCGAGCGCATGCGCGGCATGAAGAAGGGCGCGCGCATCATCAACTGCGCGCGCGGAGGTTTGATCGACGAGCAGGCTTTGCTCGAGCTCGTCGACGGCGGCCATCTCGCCGGCGCGGCGCTCGACGTGTTCGACAAGGAGCCGCCGGGCGAGAGCCCGCTGTTCGGCTGCGCGAAGATCCAGTTCACGCCCCATCTCGGGGCTTCGACCGAGGAAGCGCAGACCGCGACCGGCGTCGAGATCGCGCATCAGATCGCCGCCTATCTGCTGAAGGGCGAGGTGCGCAACGCGGTGAATTTGAAGAGCGTGCCGGCCGAGCGCCTCGCGCGGCTCGCGCCCTGGCTCACGCTCGCGCGCCGGCTCGGCAAGCTGATGTCCGAAATGCTCGACGGTCCGCTGCTCGAAGTCGAAATCGGCCTCTACGGCCAGGCCGCGGATCTCGACGGCCAGCCGCTCGTCGCCGAAGCGCTCGCGGGCCTGCTGCAGGATCACCTCGACACGCCGATCAACCGCGTCAACGCCGCCCACCTCGCGCGGCGCCAGGGCATCAAGCTGTCCGAGACGCGCGCTGCGGACGTGCGCGACTACCTGTCCGTGATCCGCGTCGACGGCCGCTTCGCCGGCGGCCGGCGCTGCCTCGAGGGCACGCTGTTCGACGGTCGCCATCCGCGTCTCGTGCGCGTCAACGACTATGCGATCGAAGCGGCACTCGAAGGCCATCTCGTGGTCACACGTCACGCCGACCGCCCGGGCGTGATCGGCGCCCTGGGTGAGCTGCTGGGGCGGGGAGGGATTAATATTTCCCGCATGCAGGTGGGTGAGGCCGAGGGCCGCGACTGGGCGATCGCCGTCCTCGCCGTCTCGCGCCGCCTGAGCGAGGCCGAGATGGCCGGCATCGCCGGCATTGCGGCCGTCGACAAGGCGCTGCAAGTCGATTTCGCAAGCTGAGGATGGCGGCGGCACGGCCTGCCGCATCGAAAGGAGAGGGCGTGCTGACGAGGATCAAAGCGTTGCTGCCGGGGCGCGAAGGGGCCCGCGGGATGCTGGACTATGCGCTCGCGGCGGGCGGCGTGGCCGCGCTCGCGATCGTCGTGATGATGATTCTCTTCGATCACGAGCCCGCGCAGTTCGACGTGCGCGAGACCACGGCGCTGCGCGCCGCGACGCCGGCCGGCAGCGCGCCCGTGCGCGGCGCGACGACCACGGCGACGATGATCGAGATCATCGATCGCCTGCTGCACAAGCGCGGCGGCTATCTCAGCAACGATGTGATGCCGCCCGGCCTGCTGATGGACAACATGCCGAACTGGGAGTGGGGCGCGCTGGTGCAGACGCGCGATCTCGCGATCGCGCTGCGCAACGATCTCTCGCGCTCGCAGACCCAGTCGACCGAGGATCCGAATCTCGTCAAGGCGGACAACAAGCTGCGCATCGACTCCGAATCGTGGATGTTCCCGGCCGCGGAGCGCGAGTACCAGGACGCGGCCGATGCGCTGACCCTCTATCTCCAGCACATCTCCGCGCCGGGCGCACAGCGCGCGCAGTTCTACGCGCGCGCCGACAATCTCCGCAACTGGCTCGCCGTCGTCGAGAAGCGCCTGGGCGATCTCTCGCAGCGGCTGTCCGCGAGCGTCGGCCAGGTGCGCGTCAACACCGATCTCGCCGGCGACATCGGCGCCGAGCAGTCGAGCCAGGGCCCGGACGTGCTCGTGGTGCAGACGCCGTGGCTGCAGATCGATGACGTCTTCTACGAAGCGCGCGGCGCGAGCTGGGCGCTGCTGCACTTTCTGCGCGCCGTCGAGCAGGACTTCGCGTCCGTGCTCGACAAGCGCAACGCGCTGGTCAGCCTGCGCCAGGTGATCCGCGAGCTCGAGAGCACGCAGGACCTGATGTGGAGCCCGATGGTGCTCAACGGCGAAGGCTTCGGCTTCGTCGCCAACCACTCGCTGGTAATGGCCTCGTACATCTCCCGCGCGAACGCGGCGATCATCGATCTGCGGATGCTGCTCGAGCGCGGTTAAGTGTCGGCACGTCGCGTGAGTGCTGCCTGGCGTCTGTTTTTGCCGCCGAGAACACAGAGAACACAGAGGAAGATGAGAATGGCGTAGTGCCACGTTTCGGTGTCTGCCGAAGGCTGAGCGCCTTTCAAATATCTATTAAATTACCTCATCTTCCTCTGTGTTCTCGGTGGCAAAAAAAGTCCTCCAGGGGCACAGCCCAACCTACGTTCGGATCATCACGCGCCCTCGCGCCATTCTCCCGGCGCGGCGCCGAACCAGCGTTTGAAGGCTTTTCGGAAGCTCGCGGCGTCGGCGTAGCCGAGGCGGGCGGCGACGTCTTGCACGCGGTTGCCGGGATCGGCGAGCAGGGCGGTCGCGCGGGACTTCAGGACGCGTTCGGTCTCGGCCTGGAAGCTCGAATCGATCGCGCGCAGGCGGCGAATGATCGTGCGCGAGGACAGGTGCAGGCGGGCGGCGACCTGGTCCAGGGTCGGCGGCGCGCCACTGCCGGCGGCCGCGATCGCCTCGCTCATCACCCGGCGGACGCGCTCGACGACGTCGCGCTCGGCGCGCGGCCGTGCCGCCGTCTCGCAGCGCGCGAGCGCGAGGCGCCAGGCCGCTTCGTCGAAGTCGATGTTCCGAATCGCGCGCCAGGCGAGCGGGATCACCAGCGCGTTGCGCGGCCGGTCGAAGTCGACCGGGCAGTCGAAGTACAGCGCGTAGCGCTCGCGATACTCGGTCGCCGGGTAGGCGAGCTCGAGCCGGGCGTCCGCCAGCGGCCCCGAGCGCATCACGCGCACGTATTCGTGCATCACCATCAGCGGGATCTCGATCAGCATGTGGCCGATCTCGCCGAGATTCGCGCGCGGCATCACCTCGCAGTGGAAGCCGCTGCCGGTGGCGCGGCTGCGCCAGTCGAGGTAGGGCACGCGATCGGGCATGTAGCGGATGAAGACGTCCAGCCCGTCGCCGAGGGTCGGGGCCGTGAGGCCGGCGACCGTCACCGCGCCGTGAAAGTTTTCCGCCATCCGCTTGCCCCACTGCAGATGCCAGTCGGGTCCGGGGCGCAGCGGCAGCACGTTCGCGACACAGCGCAGGGACTGCCGCACCGTCAGCGGATGGGGGTAGTCGGCGAGCGCCTCGGGCGCAATCCCGGTGCCTTCGGCGATCGCCGCGTGATCGGCAAATTCCTGCATCAGCAGCCTGATGTAGGTGTTCGGCATGGTCACGTGGTCGAAGTCCTCGGGGCGCATGCGCTTAGTGTCATGAATTAACCCCCACTTTGTCACCAAGGACGGCTGCCCGGAGGGGAGGCCGCTGCGGATACTGCGCGACTGTTTTTTCGAGCCCCTTCCCACCCTTTCCGAGGTGAATAATGCAGCGCAACAATGACTTCGACGCCATCGTCGTCGGTGCCGGCATCGCCGGCCTCTATGCCGTCTACCGCCTGCGTGAGCTGGGGTTGTCCTTCCAGGCCTTCGACGCCGCTCCGGACGTCGGCGGCACCTGGTACTGGAACAGCTATCCCGGTGCGCGCGTCGATTCGCAGTCCTATGTCTACCAGTACTGGTTCTCGGACGAGCTGCTGAAGGAATGGGACTGGAGCGAACGCTTTCCCTCCCAGCCCGAAACGGAGCGCTACTTGAACTTCGTCGCCGACAAGTTCGATCTGCGCAAGCACTATCGCTTCGCGACGCGCGTCGCGCACGCGCGCTGGGACGAAGCGACGGCCCGCTGGACCGTCGAGACCGAGGACGGCGAGCGCTACACCGCGAAGTACTTCGTGAGCTGTGCCGGCATGCTGTCGGCGCCCAAAGTGCCGCCGTTCCCCGGCCACGAGCGGTATCAGGGCGTCATCGCGCACACGGCGCGCTGGCCGCGCGATCTGGATCTGAAGGGCAAGAAGGTCGGCGTCGTCGGCACCGGCGCAACGGGCATCCAGGTGATCCAGACCATCGCCGGCGAAGTGGCCGAGCTCAAAGTTTTCCAGCGCACCGCGCAGTACGCGGTGCGCATGAACAACGAGCGCTACGATGCGAAGCGCTTCGCCGAATGGCGCGCGCAGTATCCGCGCCTGCGCGAGCACGTGCAC
Organism: Gammaproteobacteria bacterium; assembly: GCA_035325705.1. Classification (GTDB taxonomy): domain Bacteria; phylum Pseudomonadota; class Gammaproteobacteria. The sequence continues at coordinate 14,437 of DAOKZI010000041.1, read as the reverse complement.
CACACCTTCGCCGGCTTCGACTTCGACTTCCACCTGCCGTCCTGGCACGCGCTGACCCCGGCCCAGCGCCGCGCCGAGCTCGAGACGCTGTGGGCCGACGGCTCGCTCGCGATCTGGGTCGGCGGCTTCCGGGAGTCGCTGGTCGATCCGGCGATCAACGAGGAGGTCTCCGAGTTCGTGCGCGAGAAGATCCGCGCGCAGATCCGGGATCCGAAGGTCGCCGAGATGCTGGTGCCGCGCCTCTACGGCTTCGGGACCTATCGCGTGCCGCTCGAGAACGGCTACTACGAGGCCTTCAACCGCGACAACGTCGAGCTCATCGACGTGCGCGCGACGCCGATCGAGCGCTTCACCGACAAGGGCCTCGTCGTCGCCGGCCGCGAGTTCGAGCTCGACGTCGTCGTCCTCGCCACCGGCTTCGATGCCGGCACCGGCGCGCTCGCGCGCATGGACGTGCGCGGTCGCGACGGCCGTTCGCTGACCGAGCTGTGGAGCAAGGACATCCGCTCGACCTTGGGCCTGCAGGTCCACGGTTTCCCGAACCTCTTCACCGTCGCCGGGCCGCTCGCGCCGTCCACTGCCTTCTGCAATATGACGACCTGCCTGCAGCAGCAAGTCGACTGGGTGATGAGCTGCATCACCTGGCTGCGCGCCAACGGCAAGCGTGCGATCGAGCCGACGCTGGAGAAGGAGAACGAGTGGGTGCGCCATCACGACGAGGTCGCGAACTCGACGCTCTTGATGCGCACGAAATCCTGGTACACCGGCGACAACATCGAAGGCAAGCCGCGACGCCTGCTGTCGTACATCGGCGGCGTCGGCCACTACCGCGAGATCTGCGACGAAGTGCAGCAGAGCGGCTACCAGGGCTTCGCGGTCGCCTGAACGAAGCCCGCCGATGTCGCGGGGCAGGCGATCGGTCCTTTCGATCTGCGTCGCCCGGATTCCGCTACCGCTCCTTCTCGTAGCCCGGATGAGAGATCGTAGGTTGGGCTGACGCAGGAAGCCCAACATTCGGCGCCTGATGGTTGGGCTTCCTGCGTCAGCCCAAGCTACGGCCCGTCGCGTTGCTGCATCGCCGTTGACCTCCATCAAACCTCGATCGCCGGCGAGTGACATGCTGGGCGCAATCGATGACATGACAGGAGTTGCTTGCGATGAAAACGTGCGCCTTGCCTCTGGCGCTTGCCCTGCTGGCGGGTGCCGCGACGGCCGCCGAAGAGCCGATCCAGCCCATCACGCCGCCGCAACAGATCAACCTCGGCCTGGCCGAGCTCGGCAAGAAGCTGTACTTCGATCCGCGCATGTCGAAGTCCGGCTTCATCTCGTGCAACTCCTGTCACAATCTATCGATGGGCGGCAGGACAACATTCCGACTTCGATCGGCGATCACTGGCAGCAGGGCCCGATCAACGCGCCGACGGTGCTGAACTCCAGCCTCAACGTCGCCCAGTTCTGGGACGGCCGCGCCGCGGATCTCAAGGAACAGGCCGGTGGTCCGATCGCGAACCCGGGCGAGATGGCGTTCTCGCACACGCTCGCGATCGCGGTGCTCGATTCGATCGACGGCTACGTCCGCGAGTTCAAGCAGGTGTTCGGCACCGACGAGATCACGATCAACGAAGTCACGGCCGCGATCGCCGAATTCGAGAAGACGCTGGTCACGCCCGGCTCGCGCTTCGACCGCTGGCTGCTCGGGGATGAAAAGGCCTTGTCTGCCGAAGAGCTCGAAGGCTATCGGCTGTTCAAGACCAGCGGCTGCGTCGGCTGCCACAACGGTGCCGGCGTCGGCGGCAGCTCCTTCCAGAAGATGGGCATCGTCGCCAAGTACGAGGCGAAGAGCCCGGCGGAGGGCCGCAGCGCGGTGACGGGCAAGGATGCCGATCGCTTCAATTTCAAGGTGCCGACCTTGCGCAACGTCGAGCTGACCTATCCCTACTTCCACGACGGCGCCGCGAACACGCTGACCGAGGCGGTCGACACCATGGGACGCCTGCAGCTCGGCAAGCAGTTCACTTCGGCGGAGAACGCGCAGATCGTCGCCTTCCTCAAGACCCTGACCGGCGATCAGCCGTCCTTCCAGCTTCCGATCCTGCCGCCGTCCGGCGACGCGACGCCGCGTCCGCAGCCCTTCGAACGCTGAGCGGAGCGCCCGCGCCGCCGCGCGCGGCGCGGGCCGGCGGCGGCGCCGAAGTGTCTCCCGGGAAACTTTTCGTCGCAGTCCTTCCTGCGAGATCGCTAGCGCCGGCAGGGCCCTCGCAATCGGCACACCACCGTGCGGTCCTCGCTGGACTCGCGCTTCAAACCTCGCCGCGGCACTCGCGCGCCAGACGGCGGCCTTCGCGCAGCGCCGTCAGATTCAGGCTGCGAAACTTGGCGGGCGTCGAGGCCGCGACGATGCTCTCCAGCGTGTCGTAGCGGCAGACCTCCGACAGCGTCACCAGCGCGCCCAGGCTGATCACGTTCGCGACGCGCGGATTGCCGAGCTTGCGCGCGGCCGCCGTCGGCTTCAGCGCATGCAGCCGGTGCGATCCGGCTGGCGGTTTCGGCACGCGATCGGCGTCGATGATGACGAGCGCGTCCGCGGTCAGCAGCGCCTCGGCATCCTCGAGCGCAGCCTGATCGAGCAGCACGTAGCAGTCGAGGCGCGTGACGAGCGGATAGTCGAGATGCTCGCGCGCCGCGACCAGATCGGAGCGGCTGCTGCCGCCGCGGGAAGTCGGCTCGTAGGTCTGCGACTGCGCGACGCGCAGGCCCTCGGCGACGAGAGCGTCGGCGAGCAGACGCCCGGCGAGACCCAGCCCCTGGCCGCCGGTGCCGGCGAGGCGGATCTGCAGGTTCTGCAGCGGGCGGCTCACGACGCCGCGCCCGCGCTGCGCGCGCAGTGCGCGCGCCAGGTCTCGCCGTATTCGGGGCGCGCGTGCTGCGCGAGCACGCCGGTACGCCAGGGCCCGGGCCGGAACGGGCGCTCGACCTCGTTGCCGTAGGACTCCGGCCGCACGTCGTGCTTCTGGCGCAGGACCATCTCGGGCGAGGAGCCGAGCTCGTTCTTGCGGCCGTAGATTTCGGTGCAGTCCGAGATCACCTCGACGAAGGAGAAGCCGGGATGGGCGATCGCCTCGCGCACCAGATTCTTCAGCGCCGGTAGCTGCAGCGTGATCTCGCGGCCGACGAAGCTCGCGCCCGCGGCCTCGGCGAGCGCGCAGGCGTCGAACTGCGGTTCGTGATTGCCGCGCGGCGTCGTCGTCGTGTAGCGCGAGGCCGCCGTCGTCGGCGAGGCCTGGCCGCCCGTCATGCCGTAGACCTCGTTGTTCAGCATCAGGCAGGTCAGATCGAGATTGCGGCGGCAGGCGTGGATCAAATGGTTGCCGCCGATCGCGAGGCTGTCGCCGTCGCCGGTGATCACGACGACCGTCAGATCGGGACGCGCGAGCTTCAGGCCGGTCGCGAAGGCGAGCGGCCGTCCGTGCGTCGTGTGACACGTGGTCGCATCGATATAGGCCGACATCCGCCCCGAACAGCCGATGCCGCTGACGACCGCGAGTCTATCCTTGTCGATCTCGAGCTCGTGCACGGCCCACAGCAGCGCGCGCAGCGCGATGCCGTGGCCGCAGCCGGGACACAGGAAATGCGGCATGCGATCGAGCCGCAGGTAGTCGCGGATGTCGAAGTCGGGGCGTGCGCGCTGGTCCATGGTCACCTGCTTCGATGTGCGTGCGCTCATCGCTTCATCCCGCCGCGGCCGGCGTCGTCGCGCGGGCGCGGGTCGGCTGCGCGAGGCTCTTGAGTCGGGCGAGGATTTCCCGCGGGGCGATCGGCTCGCCGTCGATCCGATGCAGCCCTTCGACGCGCGGCCCGCCGGCGCAGAGCCGCTCGATCTCCAGCCGCAGTTGCCCGGCGTTCAACTCCGGCACGAGCACCGCGCGGGCCTTGCGTGCGGCGGCGGTGAGCGCCTCCGCCGGGAAAGGCCACAGCGTCACCGGCCGGAACAGGCCGGCGGCAATCCCGGCCGCGCGCGCCTCGCGCACTGCCTGCGCGGCCGCGCGGCCGCAGATGCCGTAGGCGACGACGAGGACTTCCGCGTCCTCGCAGTACAGGGTGTCGACTTCCTCGATCAGCGCGCGGTGGTGCTCGAGCTTGCCGAGCAGGCGCGACATCACGCGCGCGACCCGCGCGGGATCCTGAGTCGGGAAGCCGTCGTCGTCGTGCGTCAGGCCGGTGGTGTGCGTGCGATAGCCGTCGCCGGGCCGCGGCATCGGCGGCACGCCGCGCTCGTCCGGACGATAGGGCAGGAAGCCCGCGGCCGGGCCCGTCGCCCAGCGCCGCTCCACCGGCGGCGGCTGATGGGCGGCATCGCGCTCGACGGTCTCGACGAGATGGCCGAGGATTTCGTCGTAGAGCACGACGACGGGCACGCGCAGGGTTTCCGACAGCGCGAAGGCGCGCCGCGTCTGGGCGTGGATCTCGGGCACCGAGGCGGGCGTCAGCACGACGATCGGATGATCGCCGTGCGTGCCCCAGCGCGCCTGCATCACGTCGCCCTGCGCCGGGCGCGTCGGCATGCCGGTGCTCGGCCCGCCGCGCATCACGTTGACGACGACGCAGGGGATCTCGGCCGCGCTCGCATAGCCGAGGTTCTCCTGCTTCAGCGAGAAGCCCGGCCCGCTGGTCGCCGTCATCGCCTTCACGCCGCCGAGCGAGGCGCCGATCACGGCGCCCATCGAGGCGATCTCGTCTTCCATCTGGATGAACACGCCGCCGAGCTTCGGCAGCTCGGCGGCCATGGTCTCGGCGATCTCCGAGGACGGCGTGATCGGATAGCCCGCGTAGAAGCGGCAGCCGGCGTCGATCGCGCCGAGCGCACACGCGCGATTGCCCTGCAGGTTCACGCGCTGGACGGGTTCGCGGCTCATGCGGCGATCTCCGCGATGGGCACGAGATTCACCTTGATCGCGAAGTCCGGACACAGCCATTCGCAGACGCGGCAGCCGGTGCAGGCCGCGGGATCGACGAGCTCGACCTTCTGCTGCGCGTCCAGCCGCAGGCACATCTCGGGGCACATCTTCACGCAGATGTCGCAGCTCTTGCACCAGGCGGCGGTGATCTCGAGCTCGACGAGATCGCGCGGCGCCGCCGCCGGCGCGGCCAGCGGCGCGGGCTCGTCATAGAGCGGCGGCGCGGCGTGCACGCGCTCGGCCCAGGCGCGACCGGCGGCGAAAGCCGCGAGATTGGTCTCGAAGGTGCGCGGCGGCACGAATTCGCCGAGCACGCGCTGCCATTCTTCGGCCGGGAAATCGAGCGCCGTCGACATGACGCCGAGCAGCACGGTGTTCGCGACGCGCGCGTTGCCGAGATCTTCCGCCATGCCTTCGGCGTCCAGGGCATAGAGATTGCGCACGTGCGCGGCGACCTCGGCGATGCGCGTGTCGGGATAGGCGATGGCCGCGCCGCGATGGCGATCGATGCAGCCGAAGGGCGGCACGATGCGCCGGGTGTCGACGACCAAGCTGCCGGTCGCGGGATTCAGATACGGCAGCCAGCGCAGGCCCTCGGCCCATTCGAGGGCAACGACGATGTCGGCCTCGCCGAGCGGGATCGTCGGTGCCCACACTTCGGCGCCGAAGCGCACGTGGCTGAACACCGAGCCGCCGCGCTTGGCCATGCCGTGGACTTCGCTCTGCTTCACCTCGAGGCCGTGGCGCTGTGCGAGCCGCGCCATCACCTTGGAGATCAGGATCACGCCCTGGCCGCCGACGCCGACGACCAGCACATTGGTCGGCCGCGCGGCGCTCACGGGCGTGCCTCGCTCGCGCCGGCGACGAAGCCGTCGGTCGGGCACACCTGCACGCACATCGCGCAGCCGATGCACAGCGCTTCGTCGACGCGCACCTTGTGCCGGCCTTCGTAGAGCTCTTCGCTCCAGGTCAGCGCGGGACAGCCGAGGTTCATGCACGACTGGCAGGCGGTGCAGGCTTCGGCGCGCACGCGGAAAGGAATGCCGCGGATGCGCACGGGATCGAGCACGCAGGGGCGATCCGAGATCACGACGGCGACGCCGTCGTATTCCATCGCTTCGCGCAGCGTCTGGTGGCCCGCGGCGAGATCGTAGGAGTCGATGCGGCGGATCCAGTCGACGCCGGCCGCGCGGCACAGCGCCTCGTAGTCGATTCGATGCGTGGCCTCGCCGCGCAAGGTGCGACCGGTGCCCGGATGATCCTGGCCGCCCGTCATCGCGACGGTGTGATTGTCGAGCAGCAGCACCGTGATGTTCGCGCGGTTGTAGACCGCGTCGATCAGCGCCGGGATGCCGCCGTGCAGGAAGGTCGAGTCGCCGATCGTCGCGACCACGGGCTTGGGCTCGGCGCCGGACAGCGCCATGCCGACCGCATTGCCGATCGAGGAGCCCATCGACACGCAGGTGTCCATCGCCGCGAGCGGCTTCAGGGCCGCGAGCGTGTAGCAGCCGATGTCGCCGGTCACGCGTACGTCGTCGCCGCGCAGCGCGTGATAGCTGCCGATGTGCGGGCAGCCCGCGCACAGCACCGGCGGGCGCACCAGCGGCGCGAAGGGCAGGGCGGGCGGCGGCGGCCGCGGCGCGAGCACGCCGGCCTGCACGAAGCCCTCGCGTACGTTCTCCGCCGAGAGCTCGCCGATGCGCGTGAAGTACTCCTTGCCGGCGACCGGCAGGCCCATCGCCCGCACCTCGGTCTCGACGAAGGCTTCGAGCTCCTCGACCACGAAGAGACGCTCGACCTGCGCGGCGAAGTCGCCGATCGCCTCGCGCGCGAGCGGATAGGAGCCGGCGAGCTTGAGGATGCTCGCCGTCGGCAGCACTTCCTTGACGTATACGTAGGCAATGCCGACGGTGATGACGCCGATCTTGGGATCGCGCCGTTCGACGCGCGTCAGCGGCGTGCGGCTGAACCAGGCTTCGAGCGCGCGCTCGCGCTCGAGGATGCGCGGGCGCTGGCGGCGCGACAGGCTTGGCATGATGACGTTGCGCTCGGGCTGCTCGATGAAGGGCCGCGGCGGCATCTCGCGGCGCGCGCCGAGTCTCACCGCCGCGCGCGTGTGCGACAGCCGGGTGGTGCTGCGCACGATCACGGGCGTCGCGAACTCCTCGCTGAGATCGAAGGCGGCGCGGGTGTATTCGAGCGCCTCCTGGGCATCGGCGGGCTCGAGCACGGGCACGATGGCGAGATGCGCATAGAGCCGCGTGTCCTGCTCGGTCTGCGAGCTGTGGATGCCGGGATCGTCGCAGATCGCGAGCACGAGGCCGCCGTGCACGCCGATATAGGACTGCGACAGCAGCGCGTCCGCGGCGACGTTGAGGCCCACGTGCTTTGCCGCCATCAGCGCGCGCGCGCCGCAGTAGCTCGCGCCGATCGCGACGTCGAGCGCGACCTTCTCGTTGGTCGACCACTGCGCGTGCAGATCTTCGCGCGGATAGGTCGCGAGCGCTTCGAGGATCTCGGTCGACGGCGTCCCGGGATAGGCGCTCGCGAGCTTCACGCCCGCTTCCCAGGCCCCGCGCGCGATCGCCTCGTTGCCGGTCAGCGGATGGATTTCGAGCGCAGCGGCAGGGACATCGCGAGTGGCGGCGCTGGTCGACATCGGGGCTCCCCTGAGAGGTGGGTGCACTGTGCCGCGCCCGCGACGGCGCGCGTTTGACGTGCGTCAAGCGAGGGGTGGGGACGTCTGAGGGGGACAACCTTCGAAAAAGCGTGGATTTGCGCTGTGCGCTTCGCTCTCGTAGCCCGGAAGCGCAGCGAATCCGGGGTTCGGCGCTCGTATCGCGCAGGCGCTCGAACTCGGCGCACGATCCCGGATTCGCGTTGCTCATCCGGGCTACAAGAAGGCGGATGTGGCGGCCGTGAAGCGCATGACGCGGTGATGCACGCGCTTCATATCACCGTCGGGCTGAAGACGTAGGTTGGGCTGACGAAGGAAGCCCAACGTCTTCGTTGTGGCGCCGAATGTTGGGCTTCCTTCGTCAGCCCAAGCTACAAGGCTGCTATTGGCGCCGCGGAGACTCCTGACGCCCCCGCTCTTCTCCGTGTTCCGTGTTCTCCGTGGCCGCGCGAAGCGCGCTTATACCGGCATCGCGCCAAGCACGCCGTGTGCTAGCTTCGGGATCTTCAATCGAACGAGGAGGAGGCCGCCATGATCGCCACCGCATTGACCGAGATGTTCGGCCTGGAGCAGCCCATCGTGCTCGCGCCGATGGGCAGCGTGGCTGGGGGCAGTCTCGCCGCGGCGGTGTCGAATGCGGGCGGCCTCGGTCTGATCGGCGGCGGCTACGGCGATCCGGCCTTTCTGCGCGCGGAGCTCGCGCGCGTGCGCGAGGCGACGCAGCGGCCCTGGGGCGTCGGCTTCATCACCTGGTCGATGCGGCCGGAGACGCTGGCGCTCGCGCTCGAGGCGCGGCCGCAGGCCGTGATGCTGTCCTTCGGCGATCCGCGTCCCCACGTCGAGGCGATCAAGGCCGCGGGCTGCAAGCTGATCTGCCAGGTGCAGGACGTGCACGACGCGCTGGCGGCGCGCGAGGCCGGTGCCGATCTGATCGTCGCGCAGGGCACCGAGGCCGGCGGCCACGGCGCGACGCGCGCGACGCTGCCGCTGGTGCCCGCCGTCGTCGACGCCGTCGCGCCGCTGCCCGTCGTCGCGGCGGGCGGGATCGCGGACGGTCGCGGCCTCGCCGCCGCGCTGATGCTCGGCGCGCAGGGCGCGCTGATCGGCACGCGCTTCTATGCCGCGACCGAGTCGCTGGCGAGCGCCGAGGCCAAGGCGCGCATCGTCGCCGCCGAGGCGCGGCAGACCGAGCGCACGCGCGCCTTCGACGTCGTGCGCGGCTACGACTGGCCCTCGCCGTACACCGGGCGCGCGCTGCGCAATGCGTTCACGGCGCGCTGGCAGGGTCGAGAAGAAGCGCTGGCCGCGGCGCTCGCGAGCGAGCGGCCGCGCTACTGGCGCGCGGCGCAGGACGGCGATCACGACACCGCCGTGGTGTGGGCCGGCGAGGCCGTGGATCTGATCGAGCGGGTCGTGGACGCCGCGGCTATCGTCGCCGAGCTCGGCGACGATGCCGCGCGGCGGCTGCGCGCCGGCGCTGCCTGCCTGCGCTGAAGCGGGGCGGCGAAACGCCGCCCGTCAGCTCGAAACGACTTGAAGGTGGCAGCGCGAGTTTCGTCGAAACAATCGCTTGCACGGTTTTTCAAGAATGCGCAGCCGGTTGCAGGACGCGCGGCCGGCCCGCGCGCCGCGTTCAGGTCCGCTCGCGGCCGGCCGCTAGTCCGGCACATCACTCGAGCGGACATCTGCGTTGAGGTTCCTGTTCCAGCCTAGTGGCATTCCTTCCGGTGGCCGGTAAGCCGGAATCGCTCGGCGCGCTCCTCCCCGCGCTGCGCCTCGCGGCGATGCTGTCGGCCCTGACGGTCGCGCTCGTCGTCGCGGCCGCGCTGTGCGGTCTCGTGAACGACGGGCTCGCCCTGCGTGCCGCGGCGCGGGCGCGGCAGCTCGATCTGGTCACGCACGAGCTCCGGCAGTTCGGCGTCACCGGCGACGAAGTCGGGCTCGGCCGTCTGCTCAGGCATCTCGTCGACAGCGGCTACGCCACCGGCGCCTATGCCCGCCGTGAGGACGGCGAGCTGCTCGTGCTCGCCGGCGCGATCGATCCGAAGCGCCAGGGAGGACCCGAGGATTCGGATTTCACGGCCGTCGATCTCGTCGGACCCGCGGGCGCCTGGGGCCGCGTCGGCCTCGCGCTCACGCCGCTGGCCGCGGACGGCCTGCCCGGGATGCTCGCGCATCCGCTGGTGCCGCTCGCGCTGTTCGTCGGCTTCGGCAGCTTCGCCTGCTTCACTGTCTATCTCCGCCGCGTGCTGAGCTCGCAGGATCCGGCCGCCGTGATGCCGGATCGCGTGCGTACCGTGATGAACGGCCTCGTCGAAGGCGTCGTGCTGCTCGACGTCTACCAGCGCATCGTCCACTGCAACTGGGCCTTCGCGCGCAACTTCGACGTGCCGGCCGAGACGCTGCGCGGCCGCGTGCTGTCCTCGCTCGACTGGAGCAGCCTGCGGCCCGAGCAGGCGGCGCAGGGCCTGCCCTGGGACGCCGCGCTGAAGACCGGCAAGACGCAGATCGACGCCACCGTGGCGCTGGGCAGCGTCAAGCACGGCCGACGCATCTACTCGGTGAACGTGACGCCGATGTTCGACGCGAGGCGTCAGGTGCGCGGCGCGCTCGCGACCTTCGACGATCGGACGACCGTGTTCGCGAAGAATGCCGAGCTGCACCGTGTGCTCGCCAAGCTCGATCGCCAGCGCAAGGAGATCGCGAAGCAGAACGAGGAGCTGAAGGGGCTCGCGACGCGCGATTCGCTGACCGGCTGCCTGAACCGGCGCGCTTTTCTCGAGATCTTCGAAGCGGAGCTGCTCGCGGCCCAGAAGCGCGGCTACCACCTCGCCTGCGTGATGTGCGACATCGATCGCTTCAAGGCGATCAACGATGCGCACGGCCACACGATCGGCGATCGCGTGATCCAGCAGGTCGCGCGCCTGCTCGCCGCCGCCGTGCGCGAGAACGATCACATCTGCCGCTACGGCGGCGAGGAGTTCTGCGTGCTGCTCCCCGGGCTGTCGAGCGCCGAAGCGGGGACGATCGCCGAACGCATGCGCATGGCGATCGAGCAGCAGATGACGGCGCTCGTGTCCCTGCCCGCGACGCCGGCCGTCACCGCCAGCTTCGGCATCACCGATCTGCAGCGCGGCGCGCAGTCGCTGTCCGAGCTGATCGATCAGGCCGACGCGGCGCTCTATCGCTCCAAGGAAGACGGCCGCAACCGCATCAGCCTATGCCCGCTGCCGGGCAACGTGCGGCAGCTATCGGACCTGCGGCCGCGGAGTTGAGGCCGGCGGATCGCCCGGACGAGCGCAACGAATCCGAGATCACCCGTAGGTTGGGCTGACGAAGGAAGCCCAACATCGGGCGCCGAACCTTGGGCTTCCTTCCTCAGCCCGACGGTCATGACGCCCGCGTCACCCGGGATCCGCGCCCGCCGTTCTCTCATGCATCCGAGAAGAAAGCTGTCGCGTATCGGGCATGCCCGATCCCGGGTTCCGCTACGCTGCACCCGGGCTACGAGAACGGGGCACGCTCTTTCACGGCAACCTACGTTTCAGCCGCAATCTCCGTGGCTCTCGCGCGTCCACTATCCGGGCTCATTTGCCGGTGAAGCGCGGCGGGCGCTTGGCATTGAAGGCCGCGAAGCCTTCCTTCGCGTCTTCTGATTGCGCCATGATCGGCAGCACCACCTGCGTGAGCTCGAAGGCCTGATCCAGGCTCATGTCTTCGATCGCATGGAAGACCTGCTTGCCGATCCGGATCGCGGTCGGGGATTTGTCGACGATGCGCGCGAGCAGCCAGTCGATCTTCGCGTCGAGCTCCGCGGGCGGCACGACGTAGTTGACGATGTCGAGCGCGAGCGCTTCCTCGGCGTCGAACAGCTCGCCGGTGATGCACATCTCGAGCAGCCGCCGGCGCGGGATCACGCGCAGCATGTAGGGCAGGATCATCATCGGAAAGAGCCCGACGCGCGTCTCGGGCACGCCGAAGCGCGCCGTCGCGCTCGCGACCGCGAGATCGCAGGCGCAGACCAGGCCCAGGCCGCCGGCCGTCGCGTTGCCGTTGATGCGCGCGAGGATCGGCAGCCGGCAGGCCTGCAGGCGGCGGAACAGCTTGATGACGTAGTGATTCGGCTCGGCGGGCTCGAGCGCGAACGGCGAGCCGTCGTCGCTGGGCTTGAGATCGCCGCCGGCGCAGAACACCCGATCGCCCGCGCCGGTCAGCACGATCGCGCGCACCGTCCGATCCGCTTCCGCGGCGTCGATCGCCGCGGCGAGGCCCGCGCACAGCGCCTCGTTGATCGCATTGTGTCGATCCGGCCGGTTGATCGTGATCTGCACGGCTTGTCCGCGCGCCTGCGTGAGTACGACCTCGGCCACCGCTGCCCCCTGTGTCGTCGAGCTGAATGAAGGACGGGAAGCGCCCGACTCTAGTGGAAGCGCCGAGGCGCGGTCAACGCGCGCACTGGGCGCCGCGCCGTGAGTAGTGCGGCCACCGCGGCCGCGCTTAGAATCGACCCATACCGCATCCTGCGGCCGGAGATCCCATGAGCACCGACACGCCCGACTTCGACCTCACGTCCCGCAATCGGCTGATGCGCTATCCGACGCGCGGCCACTACGACAAGGCGACGATTTATCCGATCCTCGACGAAGCGCTGATCTGCCACGTCGGCTTCTCCATCGACGGCCAGCCCTACGTCATCCCGACGATCCACGCGCGCATGGGCGACGAGCTGCTGCTGCACGGCCTCAAGGGCGGACGCCTGCTCGAGCACATCGGCGCCGGCAATCCGATCTGCGTCGCCGTGACCTTGCTCGACGGCCTCGTGCTCGCGCGCACCGCGTTCAATCATTCGATGAACTATCGCTCGGTCGTGCTGTACGGGCGCGGCGCGGCGATCGAGGAGCCCGCGGCGAAGCTCGCCGCGCTCGAGCGCCTCACCGAGCAGGTCGCGCCGGGTCGCTGGCGCGACGTGCGGCCGCCGAACGACAAGGAGCTGAAGGCGACGACGATCGTCGGCATCGACATCGAATCGGCGACGGCGAAAATCCGCCAGGGCCCGCCGGGCGACGACGGCGAGGATCTCGCGTTCCCGGTGTGGGCGGGCGTCGTGCCGACGCCCATCGTTCCGCAGCCGCCCCAGACCGATCCCAAGCAGACGACCGCTTATCCGCTGCCGGCCTATGTGAATCCGTACGTCCGACCTCGCGGCCGTGCGTGAACATCCGCTGCGCTATGCGCTCGTCAACGAGCTGCACGCGCGGCCCCATCCGGAGCTCGTCGCGCCCGCCCGCGCGTCGTTCTACGCCTTCGTGCGCGACGAGGATCCGGCCGCCGATCAGGCGCATCTGCTCGCCTACTGCCGGCGCCTGGGGCTGGCGCAGCCGGCGCCGGACGCGAAGCAGCACACGGCGCGCACCGGCGCGCTGACGCTGACCTGGGAATCCCACACCGAATTCACGAGCTGGCTGTTCCTGCGCGAAGGCGCCGCCGAGCCTTTTACCGAACGCGCGGTAGAGCACGCGCCGGCGGACTGGTGGCAGGCGACGCCCGGCGAGCTGCTGGTCGCCGTGCACTTCGAGATCGTGGGACAAGAGCATCCCGAGCCGGACGAGGCCGCGCTCGCACGCTGGTTCGCGCGCGACAGCCTGTGCAGCGCGAACGTCCATCGCGGCCGCGGCGCGGTGTGGACGGACTTCCGGATACACGCCGACGGCGCCGCGCGTCTGTTCGTGCGCAATCTCGGCATGACGCCGCTGCAGACCGGGCGCACGGTGCAGCGACTCGCCGAGCTCGAGACTTATCGCGCGCTGGCGCTGCTCGCGCTGCCGCTCGCGCAGGACGCGAGCCCGCGCATCCGCCGCGTCGATCTCGCGCTCACTGCGCTGACGACGCGTCTGAATCGCATCACGGGGCTGGAGGATCAGCGCGCCGCGCTGCGAGAGCTGACGCAGCTCGCGGCGGAGATCGAACAGCTCGCGGCGACCACGGCCTACCGCTTCGGCGCGACGGCGGCCTATCACGCGCTCGTGCAGGAGCGGCTCGAAGCCGTGCGCGAACCGCTGGCATCCAGCGGCCGGCTCGCGATCGCGGAGTTCGTCGATCGCCGGCTGCTGCCCGCGATCCGCACCTGCGACTCGGTCGCGACGCGCGCCGAGGGCGTCGCGCGCCGCCTGTCGCGCAGTCTCAATCTGCTGCGCACGCAGGTCGACGTCGCGGTCGAGACCCAGAACCGCGATCTGCTGGCATCGATGAACCAGCGCGCGCGCCTGCAGTTGCGCCTGCAGGAAACGGTCGAGGGCCTGTCGATCGCGGCGATCACCTACTACGTCGTCGGGCTCGTCGGTTACCTCGCGAAGGGGGCGCAAACATTGTGGCCCGCCTTGTCGGTGCCGCGGGTGCAGGCCGCGGCGATCCCCTTCGTCGCCGCCGCGCTGTGGTGGAGCCTGCGCCGCGTACGCGCCCGCCTCGCGGCGCGCGGTTGAGGCCGGTTTATTGCCACAGAGAACACCGAGAACACCGAGAAAGATGAGAGCGGAACGGAAGCGCGTTACGGCATGTGCCAAACGCAAGCCGTCGTGGTTGCCGAAGCGGGTCAGCGTGGCACGCTTTTATTCTCCCCTCTGTGTTCTCGGTGTTCTCAGTGGCAATCACCAACCTCTACAGCGAAGTTCGATGCTCGTCCGGCGCAGGCAGTTAATCTGGCGCCGGATCCCGGATTCGCTGCGCTCATCCGGGCTACGAAGACCGGCTCGTAGTTCGTAGGTTGCCGTGAAAGAGGCATAGCGTGAGGACGAGCGAAGTCCTCGCC
>DAOKZI010000040.1:2500-34088 GCA_035325705.1 Gammaproteobacteria bacterium | reverse complement strand
TCGACGCCCTGCAGGTACATCGCGATGCGCTCGAGGCCGTAGGTGATCTCGCCGGCGACCGGACGGCAGTCGAGCCCGCCGACCTGCTGGAAATAAGTGAACTGCGTGATCTCCATGCCGTTCAGCCACACTTCCCAGCCGAGTCCCCAGGCGCCCAGCGTCGGCGATTCCCAGTTGTCCTCGACGAAGCGGATGTCGTGCACGCGCGGATCCACGCCGAGCATCTCGAGCGACTGCAGATACAGCGCCTGCAGATCCGGCGGCGAGGGTTTGAGGATGACCTGGAACTGGTAGTAGTGCTGCAGCCGGTTCGGATTCTCGCCGTAGCGGCCGTCGGTCGGGCGCCGCGACGGCTGGACATAGGCCGCGCGCCAGGGCTCGGGACCGATCGCGCGCAGGAAGGTCGCCGGGTGGAAAGTGCCCGCGCCCATCTCCATGTCGTAAGGCTGCGCGATGACGCAGCCGCGCTCGCCCCAGAAGCGCTGCAAGCGGAATATCAGCTCCTGGAAACTGCCAGGAGAGGCCGTGTTTTCAGTCATTTGAGGTCTGGAAGCTGCTAGTGCGTGAGGCGGACGACGCTGCCGCGGGCGGCGCGCCAGTATAGCCACAGGCTCTCCGCGCTGCCTATGTCGCGACGCTCGCCACGCTGCTCAAGTCACCCCGGCCCGGGCCGATACGCGCTTCAATCCAGCGTGGAGCCCGACGCGTGAAAATCGACCTGCAATTGCCCGAAGCCGCCGGCTGGCGCGGTCTGCTCACCCAGGCCCAGCAGAACGCGCGCTGCTTTCTGCCCGAGACGGTCGAGGAGTACGTGGTCTGCCTGCTCTATCGCATGCTCGGCAGCGCGGGCGAGAGCCGGCAGCTCTCGGCGCGCTTCGCGCGCCAGCTCCTCGCCGGGGGCGACGCGCAGGCCCGCAATCTCGCCGCGGTCGGCGATCAGTGTCTGCTGTTCTCGGGTCTGTTCCCCGATCACGCGATCCGCCAGAAGATCCCGCTGTCCTATTTCGTGCACGTCGGCGGCCATGCCTACCGCGAGTACGCGGCGACCCGGCGCGGCGAAGAGCGCGCGATCTACGGCGCGATGGCGGAGCACTTCGTCACGACGCTCGACGTGCTGCTCGGCATCCGCGAAGCGAACGAAGGCCGGCCGTGCATCGACGGCCTCAATGCGTTCCAGCTATGGAGCGAGGCGGGCAGCAGCCACGGCTGGCACACGCTGCGCCAGATGACGAGCGCGCTGCCGGCGGGCATGAACCTCGTCAAACACTGAGGCCGACGCGCCCGGCCTCACGGCGCTTCCTTGCCCATCCTTTCGATCGGCTCCGGCGTCGGCAGCGGCGGCGCCTTGGTCTTGATCAGGTCTTCCATCTTCTTGTCGATGATGCGGACCTTGTAATCGGCGAGCGCATACACCCACGGCGCCGTCTTCTTCTTCAGTGTCTCGATCTCGGCTCGGACCTCGCTCGCCGGTTTGACGGTCAGCGTCGGCGCCGCTTCCGGCTGCGCAGCCGGGGCCGCCGGTTTGGCGGCAGGCGCCGCCGGCGTAGCGGCCGCCGGCGCCTCGGGCGCGGCGTAGACGAGATCCGGGTTGAACGCGAAGTCGAACTTCACGAAGTTCTTTTCCTTCACGTCGTACTGCTCCAGCGTCGCGACCAGGCCGTCGAAGGTCTGCACCTCGACGATCGTGCGCGGCACGAGCCCGTCGATGCGGCTCGCCGCGGCGACGTCGTCGAAGTGCACGTCCAGCAGCAGACCGCCGATGCTCGAGATGACGGCCGAGGAACGCGCCTCGTAGCCGTCCGGCGCGTCGTTCAGCGTGAAGAGCTGCTGCTTCGGATCGGCCTTGGTGACGACGACGGGTCGTTTCTCGGGATGGGTGATCGTCACGCGGCGCACGCGCTCGACCGGGAGATCGAGCACCTGCGTGTCCATCCAGTCGTTGCGCTTCACCGCCAGCGTGAGCTCGCCTTCGACCAGCCAGGCCGTCGGCTCGCCGGCCTTGCGCACGTAGTGGCCCGGACTCTCGAGGCCTTTGGCCTGGCGCGCCTTGCCGACGATCAGATCGGCGAGCACGCCGTCGCCCTCGGCCCGCACGATGACGCGCCGGGTCTCGCTGCCGGCCGCGGCTTCGTCCGTCACGCCGAGCTCCGCGTAGTTCTCGGGTTTCGAAGTCTTGCGCTCGCGGATGCGCAGATCCGCGAGCTGAACGAGCGCCGCCTTCGCCATCTCGCCGCGCACCGGATAGTCGTCACGCTCGACCATCGTCCACTGCCCGGCGTCGCGCTTCAGCGTGAACGCATCGTCGGCGCTCCTGATCTCGATGCTGCGCGAGTCGTTGAGGCGGTCGAGCAGGCCCGGATACAGCAGCGCGTTCTCGACTTCGGTCGACGGCGCTTTCTCGCGCGTCACGTAGTAGGCGCCGGCGGCGATCAGCGCCGCGGCGGCGAGGGCGAGAGCTTTGTTCGCTTGCATGGCGATGTCCGGCAGCAGAGACGTCGTTAAGGGTGGCGGCGCTGCCGCAGCGCGCCGACGAGGATCGCGACGACGGCGAGCAGCAACGGAATGAGCCCGATGTTGATGAGCTTCAGGCGATTGCCCAGAGTTTCGATGTTCTTGCCGAGCTCGTGCTGGACGGCGCGCAGCTCCTTGCGCGTCTTGAGCTGCTCGCTGCGGAACAACTCGATTTCCTTGCGCTGCTCGGCGCTCAGGATCGCGGTCTCGCCGTCTCCCCCCTTGCCCCGCTGCAGCTCGCGCAGCTTGTTCTCGGTCTCGCCGAGCTTGGCGCGTAGCGCCTGTTCACGAGCGCGGAACTGCGCTTCGGCCTGGCGCTTGATCTCCTCGACGCGCTCGAACGGCCGCGCGTACTCGCCGCGGCTGCGCAGGCTGATCAGATCGTCGTTGCCGCCGAGGTTGTCGACCGCGTTGACCAGGAAGTCGCCGTTGTTCGCGAAGGGGTTCGGCACCTGCATGCCGAGGAAGCGCTCGATGCGCACCCAGAAGCGATCGGCCAGCACGTCGGTGTCGGCGACGACGATTACGTGGATGCCGTCTTTCGCTTCTTTGATCTGCTGCGGATCGCCGGGCCCACGCTTCTCGCGCTCGTCCAGCGGCGGTCCGTCGGGATAGGCCGTTTTCGCCGGACCGGTGATCCGCGCGGCGATCGTCAGCGCCGCGTTGCCCGGCTTGAAGCTCTCGCGCAGGCCGTTCGGATCGCGCACGAAGAAGATCGCGTCGCGCTCGAGCAAGCCGGCGCTCGGGCCGGACTGCAAGAGCGGTGTGAGCTTCGTCGTCGCCTCCGGCAGCCGCGTGATGCTGCCGGCGGTGCCGACGTTGATCCCCTGCAGCTCGCCGGTGATGAAGTCATCGCGATTGAGGCGACCATCGTGTAGCTGCAGCCACGGCAGGTATTCGACTTCCTGCGGGCCGCGCGGGCCGTCGAAGCTGACGCGCACCGCGTCCTTCGGATCGGCGACGACCTTGTCGGTCGCGACCGCGATGCCCCAGGCCTTGAACAGCGGCTCCAGCGAGGAATCGACTTTCGGCATCACCATCGGATTGCTCGGGTCGTGCTCGGGGCGATCTTCTTCGGCCAGCGGGTCGACGAACACCATCGCCTTGCCGCCGCGCATCACGAATTGGTCGATCGCGTAGAGCGTTTTCGCCGGCAGATCCTTCGGATGAATCACGAGCAGGGTATCGATCTCGGGATCGATCTTCGTCGTCGTGCGCGCGAGATCGCGCACGTCGAACAGTTCTTTGAGCTGCGCGATGCTCGCCCATGCCGGCGTCGGCGGCGCGTCGGGGCCGGGCGGCGGCCCGCCGTTGACGGCGAGGTCGCTGATCAGGCCGATCACTCGTTTCTTGGGGTTCGCGAGCGTATAGACGAGCTTGCTGATCTCGTACTCGAGCGCGTCTTCGCGGTCCGGGTTCAGGAACGGGATCGGCACCTCGTCGTCCATCGCATTGGTGCCGACGAGGCCGAGGTAGCCCATGTCGCCCGTCGCGTTCATCGGGAGCTGCTCGATCCCGTAGCCGACCGCCTGATCCTCGGCCTCCGAAAACGGCTCGGGCTCGATGACCTCGAGCTTGAGCTTGCCGCCGGATTCCGCGACGTATTCCTCCAGCAGATCGCGCACGCGCTTGCCGTAGTTCAGGTACTGCGGCACGGTCTCGAACTGCTTCGCCGAGAAGTAGAAGCGCAGCGTCACGGGCTCGTCGAGCTTCGCGAGCACGTTGCGCGTACCCTCCGATAGCGTGTAGAGCCGGTTCGCGGTGACGTCGAGCCGGCTCGCGGTCAGCGTCTCGTTGCTGATGATGTTGATGCCGAGGAACAGCACCAGCGCGATGGCAAGGCTGCCCAGGGTCTGCGATTTGGTCTGCATGATGCCGTCCTCCCGCTCAGCTACTCTTCTTCGCGTCGATCGCGAGCATGTTGGCGTAGAGCCAGAACGCGATCAGCGTGGTGAAGTAGATGAGATCGCGGAGATCGATGACGCCCTTCTGGATCGACGTGAAGTGCGTCAGGAAGCTGAACGAGCCGATGACGTCGACGATCGCCTGCGGCGCCCAGCCGCGGAAGAAATCGAGCACCAGCGGGAAACCGCTCAGATTGAACGCGAAGCAGATCACGAAGCTGACGACGAAGGCGATGACCTGGTTCTTCGTCAGCGCCGAGATGCAGGCCCCGATCGCGAGGAAGCCGCCCGCCATCAGCAGGCTGCCGAGATAGCCCGCGGCGATCACGGTGTTGTCCGGATTGCCGAGGTAGTTGGCAGTGATCCAGATCGGGAAGGTCAGCACCAGCGCGATCGCGGTGAAGGCCCAGGCCGCGAGAAACTTGCCGAGCACCGCTTCGAACAGCGACACCGGCAGCGTCATCAGCAGCTCGAGCGTGCCGCTCTTGCGCTCCTCCGACCACAGGCGCATCGAGATCGCCGGGATCAGCAGCATGTACAGCCACGGGTGGTAGCGGAAGAAGGGCTCGAGATCGGCCTGGCCGCGTTCGTAGAAGCCGCCGACGTAGAAGGTGAACAGGCCGGTCAGGAACAGGAAGATGACGATGAAGACATAGGCGACGGGCGTCGCGAAATAACCGCGGAACTCGCGCCGGAACAAGGTACCCATGCGACTCATGTGCGCGTCACCTCGCCGGCGGGGCCGGCCGTCGTCGTGATCGTGCGGAACACCTCGTCGAGGTGGCCGGATTCCACGTAGAGCTCCTCCAGCGCCCAGCCGCTGGTGCGGCCCGTCTGCTGCACGAGCTCGAGGATCGGCTGGCCCTCGCGCGGGATCACCGTGAGGCGCCGGCGCGCGGCGTCGACGTCGGCGGCTTCGACGTCGGCGACCGCGGGCAGCGCGCCGAGGCCGGCGGCGACCGCCTCGGCCTGGACACGGGCGACGGTCAAGGTCACCGCATTGTGATAGCGCGAGCGCGCTTCGAGCTCGGCCGGCGTGCCGGTGAACAGCAGGCGGCCGCGCGCGATGATCGCCGTGCGCGTGCACAGCGCGTCGACCTCTTCGAGGATGTGGGTCGAGACGATGATCGCCTTGTGCGGCGCCATCTCGCCGATCAGCGTGCGCACTTCGTGCTTCTGGTTCGGATCGAGCCCGTCGGTCGGCTCGTCGAGGATCAGGACCTCGGGGTCGTGCAGGATGGCCTGGGCGAGGCCGACGCGGCGCTTGAAGCCCTTGGACAGGGTTTCGATGGTCTGCGGCAGCACTTGCTCGAGATGAATCTTCTCGACCACCTCGCGGATGCGGCGAGTCCTGGTCTCGCCGGCGAGGCTGCGGATGTCGGCGATGAACTCGAGGAAGCCGGCGACGCTCATCTCGCCGTAGGCCGGCGCGCCTTCCGGCAAATAGCCGATACGCGACTTGGCGGCGATGGGATCGCTCGCGACGTCGTGGCCGCAGATGCGCACGCTGCCCCCCGTCGGCGCGATGAAGCCGGTGATCATCTTCATCGTCGTCGACTTGCCGGCACCGTTCGGGCCCAGGAAGCCGAGCACCTCGCCGCGCTTGATCTGCAGCGACACGCCGTCGACGGCCACCAGCGGGCCGAAAGACTTACGCAGCTCGCTGACTTCGATCAGATTGTCCATTGCGGATATCCCCTCGCGAAAAGTCCCCGAGCGCTGCCGCGCCGTCGGCACGGCGTGCCCCAATCTCGATTCGCTCTCGATTCGCCCGATCTCGATGCGATGGCATGAATGTGCCGGCGACGGTGGCGCCGTCCCGGCGTGCGCGGAGCGCGACGGGCATGCGCGTTTCCCGCACGGCACGTGCCGAGGCGGCGCGCAAATGTTCCATAGCCCGCCATGAGCGTCAATCTGCGTGGCGAAGACCCTCATTGCGCGCGGAAGTTTCAAGCCGGTGCGTGAGAGAGGACGAGGTCCCGCCGGCGACCGCATTTGCGCCCGGCCGGTTTGCGATTATCCTGCCCGCCCTGCCGCATTCGCGGAGTCCGGTCCATGCGCCATCCCCAGCACTACGGAGTCATCGTCGTCGGCGGCGGCCACGCCGGCACCGAGGCCGCGCTCGCCAGCGCGCGGATGGGCGTGCGCACGCTGCTCCTGACCCAGAGCATCGAGACGCTCGGCGCCATGTCGTGCAACCCGGCCATCGGCGGCATCGGCAAGGGCCATCTGGTGCGCGAGATCGACGCGCTCGGCGGCCTCATCGGCCTCGGCGCCGATCACTGCGGCATCCATTTCAGACGCCTGAACGCGAGCAAGGGGCCCGCGGTGCGCGCGACGCGCGCGCAGATCGACCGCGCCCTGTATCGCGCCTTCGTCCGCCGCGCGCTCGAAACGCAGGCGGGCCTGGATCTGTTCCAGCAGGCGGTCGAGGATCTGGTCATCGAGGACGGGCGCGTCGTCGCCGTCGTCACTCAGATGGGCCTGCGCTTCGATGCGGACGCGGTGGTCTTGACCGTCGGCACCTTTCTCGCGGGCCTCGTCCACATCGGGCCGGCGCAGTATGCGGCAGGGCGCGCGGGCGATCCGCCGGCGAACCGGCTGTCGGCGCGCCTGCGTGAACTGGATCTTCCGGTCGGCCGGCTGAAGACCGGCACGCCGCCGCGCATCGATGGCGCGAGCATCGACTATTCGCGACTGGCGCCGCAGCCGGGCGACGATCCCACGCCGGTGTTCTCCTTCATCGGCGAACGCGCCTGGCATCCGCGGCAGGTGGCTTGCCACATCGCCCACACCAACGCGCGCACGCACGAGATCATCCGCGGCGCGATCGATCGCTCGCCGATGTACAACGGCCAGATCGCGAGCACCGGCCCGCGCTACTGCCCCTCGGTCGAAGACAAGGTGATGCGCTTCGCCGACAAGACCTCGCACCAGATCTTCGTCGAGCCTGAAGGGCTGGACACGCGTGAGGTCTATCCGAACGGCATCTCGACCAGCCTGCCCTTCGACGTGCAGCTCGCCCTGGCGCGCTCGATCGAAGGCTTCGAGCGCGCCCACATCACGCGCCCGGGCTATGCGATCGAATACGACTATTTCGACCCGCGCGGCGTGCATCCCTGGCTCGAGACGCGGCAGATCGGCAATCTGTGGTTCGCCGGTCAGATCAACGGCACGACGGGCTACGAGGAAGCGGCGGCGCAGGGCCTCATCGCCGGCCTCAACGCCGCGCGCCGCGTGCAGGGGCACGAGCCCTGGTACCCGCGCCGTCACGAAGCCTATCTCGGCGTGCTGATCGACGATCTGGTCACGCGCGGCACCACCGAGCCCTATCGGATGTTCACGAGCCGCGCCGAATATCGCCTGCTGCTGCGCGAGGACAACGCGGATCTACGGCTCACGCCGATCGGCCGCGCGCTGGGCCTCGTCGACGATGCGCGCTGGCGCCGCTTCGAAGCCAAGCGCGCCGCCTTCGACGCCGAGCGCGCGCGGCTCGCGACGCAGTGGTTGACGCCGGAGCGCCTGCCCGCGGATCTCGCGACGCAAGTGCTGGGCCAGCCGCTGCGCAAGGAGCAATCGCTCGCCGATCTGCTGCGCCGGCCGAAAATGGACTATGCGACGCTGATGCGTCTGCCCGGCGCGGGACCGGGCGTCGAGGATCCCGAAGTCGTCGAGCAGCTCGAGATCGACGCGCGCTACAGCGGCTACCTCGCCCGCCAGCAGGACGAGATCGAGCGCACGGCCCGGCATGCCGACACCGAGCTGCCCGAAGACTTCGACTACCGCGCCGTGCCCGGCCTGTCGCGCGAAATCCTCGCCAAGCTGCTGCACCACCGGCCGCATACGCTGGGCCAGGCCGCGCGCCTGTCGGGCGTGACGCCGGCGGCGCTGTCGCTGCTGCTCGTCTACGTCAGACGCCATCGCGCGCGCGCCGCCGCCGCGAGCGCGTGAAGCGCCGGGCGTCCCGGCCGGTCGACGCCGCGACGATCGCGGCGATCGTCGCCGACGGCGCGGCCGCGCTCGGGCAGACGCTCACGCCGGCGCAGCTCGCGACGCTCGCGCGCTACGCGGCGCTGGTCCTGAAATGGAACCGCGTCGCGAATCTCACCGGCGCCGCGGACGCTGCCGAGTTCGCCCGCAAGTTCATCGTCGATGCCCTCGCGCTGCGGCCTCATCTGCTCGGCCGTGAAGTCGCGGATCTCGGCAGCGGTGCCGGTCTGCCCGGCCTCGTGCTCGCGATCGTCTCGCCCGAGCGCCGCTTCCATCTCGTCGAGCCGCGCGCGCGGCGCGCGCGTTTTCTCGAGCAGGCGCGCATCGAGCTCGGGCTCGCCAACGTCGAGGTGCACTGCGCGCGCGGCGAGGCGTGGCGGCCGGCGATCGCGCTCGATCTGATCCTTTGCCAAGCGGTCGGCTCGCTGGACTATGTGCTGCGCACCACGGCCGGGCTGCACGCGCATCGCGCCCGCCTCCTCGTGCCCAAGGGGCAGGCGCCGCACGAGGAGATCGCGGCGCTGGGCGCCGACGCCGCGGCCTGCACGCTGATCCCGCTCGCCGTGCCCGGGTGGACCGCGCGCCATCTCGTCGCGATCGACTGCGCGCGGCTCGGCAGCGGGGCCGAATGAGCTGCGGCCCGGCCGAGGCTTTGTGCCATAATCGGTTGCCCTCGACCCGCGCCTGCCAGGGAAGCGAATCCGGTGCCCGTCACTCGAATCGCGCGCGGGCCATTCATGGCCCGCGGAAACGCTGCTTTTTTGCGACGTTTCCGTTTCTCTCCCGGCGGCGCTGGCGAACATACGACAACAGCAGCAGCCAGAGCCGTGATGGCCACAGTCTTCGCAATTGCCAACCAGAAAGGCGGGGTGGGGAAGACGACAACGAGCGTCAACCTCGCCGCGTCGCTGGCCGCGACCCGCCGCAACGTCCTGTTGATCGATCTCGATCCGCAGGGCAATGCGACGATGGGCTGCGGGGTCGACAAGCGCGAGCTCGCCCTGTCGAGCTTCGACGTGCTGATGGGCAATGCGTCGATCCAGGAAGCCGTGCAGCGCCTGCCGGCGCTGGGGCTCGATCTACTGCCGGCCAACGCCGATCTGACCGGCGCCGAAGTCGGACTGCTCGAAGAGCTCGGCCGCGAGCTGCGCCTGAAGCTCGCGCTGGAGCCCGTCAGGGCACGCTACAGCCACATCCTCATCGACTGTCCGCCGTCGCTGAACATGCTGACGGTCAACGCGCTGGTCGCGGCGGAAGCCGTGATCGTGCCGACGCAGTGCGAGTACTACGCGCTCGAAGGCATTTCGGCGCTGGTCGACACGGTAGAGAAGATACGCAAGATCCTGAACCCGGCGCTGCGCATCGAGGGCTTTCTGCGCACGATGTACGACCCGCGCAACAATCTCGCGAACCAGGTCTCGCAGCAGCTCGTGAAGCACTTCGGCGACAAGGTCTATCGCACGGTGATCCCGCGCAACGTACGCCTCGCCGAGGCGCCCAGCCACGGCCTGCCGGCGCTGCTCTACGACAAGTCCTCGGCCGGCGCGCTGGCCTATCTCGCGCTCGCCGGCGAGATGCTGCGCAAGGACGACGCCGAGCGCTTGGCCGCCGGCGGCTGACGGAAGCACGAAGATCGTGACGAAGAAACGCGCGCTAGGACGTGGACTCGATGCGCTGCTCGGCGTCGGCGGCGCCGGCCCGGCGTCCGCACCCGCGCCGGCGCCCGCGGCCGGCGATCGGCTGCGCATGATCCCCGTCGAATTCATCCAGCGCGGGCGCTACCAGCCGCGGCTGGACATCAAGCCCGAGGCGCTGCAGGAGCTCGCCGATTCGATCAAGGCGCAGGGCGTGGTGCAGCCGATCGTCGTGCGCCCGCTGACCGGGCAGCCGGAACGCTTCGAGCTGATCGCCGGTGAGCGCCGCTGGCGCGCGGCGCAGCTCGCGGGGCTGCATGAAATCCCGGCCGTCATCAAGGACGTCCCGGACAAGACCGTCATGAGCATCGCGCTGATCGAGAACATCCAGCGCGAACAGTTGAATCCCCTCGAGGAAGCCGGCGCGCTGCAGCGGCTGATCGGCGAATTCGGCATGACCCACGCGGACGTAGCCGAGGCGATCGGCCGCTCGCGCGCCTCGGTGTCGAATCTGCTGCGCCTGCTCGAGCTCGCGCCGACGCCGAAGCGCCTGCTCGAATCGGGCCAGATCGAAATGGGGCACGCGCGGGCGCTGCTGTCGCTGCCGCCCGAGGCGCAGACCGCGCTCGCCGAGCGCGTCGCGGCCGAAGGTCTCTCGGTGCGGGCAACGGAGCGGCTGGTGCGTCAGGCGGGCGAGGCGGCGCGGACAAGGTCGGTGACGCCCCCGCGCGCCGATCCGAACGTGCAGCGTCTGGAAGCCCAGCTCGCGGAGAAGCTCGGCGCCGCCGTGTCGATCAAGCACGGCAGTCGCGGTGAGGGTCAGCTCGTCATCCGCTACGGCTCGCTGGACGAACTCGACGGCATCCTCGCGCACATCCGCTGAGCGCGGAGGCGCCGCGCGCGAAGGCGATCCAAGGCCGAAAGTTGCCAAAAAATTGAGCGCCCGCAATTGACGGCCCTCGTCCAAAGTCCTTATCATCCGCGGGATTTTTAGAGATGCTGCGCTGCGAGGACGAAAGTTCCCCGCCGCCTGCGCATACGCGCGGCGGATGGGGGCCGACGATCCGCGGCATGCTCGTCATCCAGATCTGCGTGCTGGCGACACTCACCGTCGTCTGCGCGGTCCTGGGCACGGGCCGCCACGCGGCCGCCTGTGCGGCGGGCGGCGCGGCAATAACAGTACCCAATACAGTGGTTGCCCTGGGCCTGTGGCTCAGGGCTTCGGTTTTCGGGCGCATCGAGGCGGCCAGCCTGCTCCTCGCGGAAGGGCTGAAGCTCGCGCTCATCGTGCTCGCGCTCTATGCCACCGTACGCGCCTTCGGTCCCCGACTGGAGTGGCTGGGTCTATTGACTGGGGTAATCGGCGCACTGAAGGCGCAGTGGCTCGCGCTCTGGTTCACGCGGCATGCGTGAACGAGGCCGACGCGACGAAAAAGCCGTTCGACAAACGACCATCTGAACTACGTTATGGCAGCAGAACACGCAGAACACGCGCTGACCCCCACCGCTTACATCGCTCACCATCTGAGCTTTTTGACCAAGCCGGTCGGCGACACGCCGTTCATGTCCATCAACATGGACTCGCTGGTGATGTCCGTCCTGCTCGGCATCGTCGGCGTCGGCTTCATGTGGTTGATCGTACGCGGCGCTACCGCCGGCGTGCCGGGCAAGCGCCAGGCCTTCGTCGAGCTCGCCATGGACTTCGTCAACGATCAGGCCAAGAGCATCTTCCCCGGCGACATCCGCTTCATCGCGCCGATGGCCCTCACGGTCTTCGTGTGGGTGCTGCTGATGAATTCGATGGACTTTCTGCCCGTCGACATCATGGCCTGGATCTACAGGAACGTATTCGGCCTGGAGTACTGGCGTCAGGTGCCGACGGCCGACGTCAACACCACCTTCGCGCTCGCGCTCGCCGTGTGGGCGCTGATGCTGTACTACACCGTGAAGGTGAAAGGCCTGGGCGGCTGGATCCACGAGCTGTTCTGCGCACCGTTCGGCGGCAACCCGGTGCTGTGGCTCCCGAACTTCCTGTTCAACATCGTCGAATACATCTCCAAGCCGCTGTCCCACAGTCTGCGACTCTACGGCAACATGTATGCAGGCGAGATCATCTTCCTACTGCTCGGTCTGTGGGCCGCGACGGGGCTCGCGGGTACGTTTTTCGGCGCCGTCCTGTCCACGGGCTGGGCGATCTTCCACATCCTGATCGTGGTCCTTCATGCTTACATCTTCATGATGCTGGCGATCGTCTACGTGGCCATGGCGCACGAAAGCCATTGAGAAATTCCGGACTCCTCACCCTTCCATCTGCCAGTTCTTTAGAAAGGAAACCGACATGGAAAACCTGCAGCTCCTCGCCCAGATCCAGGCCTTCACCGGCATTGGCATCGGGCTCATCATCGGCCTCGGCGCGCTCGGCGCGTGCGTCGGCGTGGGCATCATGTGCTCCCGCTTCCTCGAAGGTGCCGCCCGTCAGCCGGAGCTGATGCCGCAGCTCCAGGCGAAGGTGTTCCTGCTCCTCGGCCTCATCGACGCGTCGTTCATCATCGGCGTGGGTCTTGCGATGCTGTTCGCGTTCGGCAATCCGCTGCTCGCGGTGGTCCAGCAGGCCGCGGGCTGAAGCTCGAGGCCGGCGACGCCCTAACCGAGGGAACGCAACGATGAACATCAACCTGACGCTGGTGTCACAGTTTCTGTGGTTCTTTGCCTTTGTCTGGTTCACCGCACGTTTCGTCTGGCCGCCGCTGATGCGCGCCGTCGAGACGCGTCAGAGAAAGATCGCCGAGGGACTCGCGGCCGCCGAAAAGGGGCAGCAGGAGCTCATCAGCGCGACCGGCAGGGTCGAGGAGCTGGTGCGTGACGCGAAGGCGCAGAGCCAGGAGCTCGTCGCCAACGCGCAGAAGCGCGCCGACGAAATGATCGAGGCGGCGAAGGAAGCGGCGAAGCTCGAGGGCGAGCGCCAGCTCGTCGCGGCGCGGGCGAGCATCGAGCAGGAGGCCCAGCAGGCGCGCGAGCAGCTCCGCGGCCAGGTCGCCCAGCTCGCGATGGCCGGCGCCGAGCAGATCCTGATGCGCGAGATCGACCCCGCGAAACACAGGGACGTGCTCGACAAGCTGAGCGCACGTCTGTAAGGAGCCGCGAGCCGTCATGCAAGAGAACCTCACGATCGCCCGTCCGTACGCGCAGGCCGCCTTCGAGACGGCGCGCGAGGCCGGCACGATCGCGCAGTGGGACGAGGCGCTGCAGCTACTGGGCGCGATCGTCGCCGATGCGGCGATGCGCCGCGTGATCCTGGACCCCGGCGTCAGCCGCCAGCGGCTGCTCGAGCTGCTGTTCGATCTAGGCGGCCAGCATTTCACCGGCACTTTCGGCAACTTCGTGAAGGTGCTCGTCGCGGCGCGCCGGCTCGACATCGCGCCGGAGATCGCACAGGTCTTCGCCGAGCGCCGCGCCGCCCAGGACAACGTCGCGAACGTCGAGCTCGTTTCCGCGTTCCCGCTCGAGCCCGCGCAGGCCGAGCGCATCGGCAGCGCGATGCGCAAGCGGCTCGGCAAGGAAATCCGGATCACACAGACGATCGACCAGGCGCTGATCGGCGGCGCGCGGGTCAGGGTCGGCGACATGGTGTACGACGCCTCGCTGCGCGGCGGGCTCAACCAGCTCACCAACGTATTCAACTTGAAATGACCTCGACGCCCGCCGCGTGAGCGGTGGTGGCGACGCTTGAACAGACGAGGACGACCATGCAAATCAGCGCGACCGAAATCAGCGAACTCATCAAGAAGAAGATTCAGGAGTTCGATCTCGCGACCGAAGCCCGCACCGAGGGAACGGTAGTCAGCCTGACCGACGGTATCGCCCGCATCCACGGTCTGTCGGACGTGATGTCCGGCGAAATGATTGAGTTCCCGGGCAACACCTACGGCCTCGCGCTGAACCTCGAACAGGATTCGGTCGGTGCGGTGATCATGGGTGAGTACACCCACATCAAGGAAGGCGACACCGTCCGCTGCACCAAGCGCATTCTCGAAGTGCCGGTCGGCGACGCGCTGCTCGGCCGCGTGGTCAACGCGCTGGGCCAGCCGATCGACGGCAAGGGCCCGATCGACACCAAGCTCAGCTCGCCGATCGAGAAAATCGCGCCGGGCGTCATCTGGCGCAAGTCCGTGTCGCAGCCGGTGCAGACGGGGCTGAAGTCGGTCGACGCGATGGTGCCCGTCGGCCGCGGCCAGCGCGAGCTGATCATCGGCGACCGCCAGACCGGCAAGACCGCGGTGGCCGTGGACACGATCATCAATCAGAGGGGTACCGGCATCAAATGCATCTACGTCGCCATCGGTCAGAAGGCGTCGTCGATCAACACCGTGATCCGCAAGCTCGAAGAGCACGGCGCGATGGAGCACACCATCGTCGTCGCTGCCACCGCGTCGGAGTCCGCCGCGCTGCAGTTCATCGCCCCGTACTCCGGCTGCGCGATGGGCGAGTACTTCCGCGACAACGGCATGGACGCGCTGATCATCTATGACGATCTCACCAAGCAGGCCTGGGCCTATCGCCAGGTGTCGCTGCTGCTGCGCCGTCCGCCGGGCCGCGAAGCCTATCCGGGCGACGTGTTCTACCTGCACTCGCGCCTCCTCGAGCGCGCCGCGCGCGTCAACGAGGAATACGTCGAGAAGGAGACCGGCGGCCGCGTGAAGGGCAAGACCGGCTCGCTGACGGCGCTGCCGATCATCGAGACGCAGGCCGGCGACGTGTCCGCGTTCGTGCCGACCAACGTGATCTCGATCACCGACGGCCAGATCTATCTCGAGACGAACCTGTTCAACTCGGGCTTCCGTCCCGCGATCAACGCCGGCCTGTCGGTGTCGCGCGTCGGTGGCGCGGCGCAGACGAAGATCATCAAGAAGCTCGGTGGCGGTGTGCGTCTCGCGCTCGCGCAGTACCGCGAGCTGGCCGCCTTCGCGCAGTTCGCCTCCGATCTCGACGAAGCCACGCGCAAGCAGCTCGACCGCGGTCAGCGCGTCATGGAGCTGATGAAGCAGAAGCAGTACTCGCCGCTGTCGGTCGCCGACATGGCAGTGTCGCTGTTCGCCGTCGACCGCGGCTTCCTCGATGACGTCGACGTGAGGAAAGTCGGGGCCTTCGAAACGGCGCTGCACGGCTACATGCGCTCGACCAAGGCCGAGTTCATGAAGAAGATCAATGAGACCGGCGACTACAGCGACGCAATCGAAGCGGAGCTCAACGACGCGATCACCAAGTTCAAGCAGACGCAGACCTGGTAAGCACGTCTCGAGGAACAGTCCATGGCCGTCGGCAAAGAAATCCGGGTCAAGATCGCGAGCGTCCAGAACACGCAGAAGATCACGCGTGCGATGGAAATGGTCGCGACGAGCAAGATGCGCAAGGCGCAGGATCGCATGCGCGCGGCCCGTCCCTATGCGGACCGCATCCGCAACGTGATCTCGCACGTCGCCCACGCGCATTCGGAGTATCGCCATCCGTTCTTCATCGCGCGCGACGTCAAGCGCGTCGGCATCATCGTGGTGTCGACCGATCGCGGCCTCTGCGGCGGCCTGAACTCCAACCTCTTCCGGCTGCTCATCGCGCAGATGAAGAAATGGCAGGCGGCGGGCGTGGAGTTCGACGTCTGCACGATCGGCCGCAAGGGCCAGCAGTTCTTTCAGCGGGTCGGCGGCAACGTGCTCGGCCAGGTCAGCCGCATCGGCGACGCGCCGCATCTCGATCAGTTGATCGGCACCGTGAAGATCATGCTGGACGCGTATACGGCCGGCAGAATCGATCAGCTCTTCATCGCGTCGAACGATTTCGTGAACTCGATGACGCAGAAGGCCGATCTCGAGCAGCTCCTGCCGCTGAAGCCGAGCGGGGACAGCTCGATCGCGTATCACTGGGACTACATCTACGAGCCCGAGGCGAAGGACGTCGTCGACCAGCTACTCGCGCGCTACGTCGAGTCGCTGGTGTACCAGCGCGTCGTCGAGAACATCGCCTGCGAGCAGGCCGCGCGCATGGTCGCGATGAAGAGCGCTTCCGACAACGCCGGCAAGCTCATCAAAGAGCTGCAACTGATCTACAACAAGGCTCGCCAGGCCGCGATTACGCAGGAGCTCGCCGAAATCGTCGGCGGCGCCGCGGCGGTTTGAGCCCGAACCGAATTAGCGAAAAGATTTCCAGAGGAACCGAAGCAATGAGCGGCAGCATCTCGCAAATCATCGGCGCGGTCATCGACGTCAAGTTCCCGACGAACGAGGTGCCGAAAATCTACGACGCGCTGAAACTCCAGGACGTCGCGACGACCTTGGAAGTCCAGCAGCAGCTCGGCGACGGTGTCGTGCGCACGATCGCGCTGGGGGCCACCGACGGTCTGCGCCGCGGCATGGACGTGAAGAACACGGGCGCGCCGATCAACGTGCCCGTGGGCCAGAAGACGCTGGGCCGCATCATGAACGTGCTCGGCGAGCCGATCGACGAAGCCGGTCCGATCGATACCGCCGAGACGATGTCGATCCATCGCGAGGCGCCGAAGTTCACCGATCTGTCGCCGGCGACCGAGCTGCTGGAGACGGGCATCAAGGTCATCGACCTCATCTGCCCGTTCGCGAAGGGCGGCAAGGTCGGCCTGTTCGGCGGCGCCGGCGTGGGCAAGACCGTGAACATGATGGAGCTGATCCGCAACATCGCGATCGAGCACAGCGGCTTCTCGGTGTTCGCCGGCGTCGGCGAGCGCACCCGCGAAGGCAACGACTTCTACCATGAAATGAAGGATTCAAACGTTCTCGACAAGGTGTCGCTGGTCTACGGTCAGATGAACGAGCCGCCGGGCAACCGCCTGCGCGTCGCGCTGACCGGCCTGACGCTGGCCGAGAAGTTCCGCGACGAAGGCCGCGACGTGCTGCTGTTCGTCGACAACATCTATCGCTTCACCCTGGCCGGCACCGAAGTATCGGCGCTGCTCGGCCGCATGCCGTCCGCCGTGGGCTACCAGCCGACGCTGGCCGAGGAGATGGGCCGCCTGCAGGAGCGCATCACGTCCACCCGCACCGGTTCGATCACCTCGATCCAGGCGGTGTACGTGCCTGCCGACGACCTCACCGACCCCTCGCCGGCGACGACCTTCGCCCACCTCGACGCGACCGTCGTGCTGTCGCGGCAGATCGCCGAGCTCGGCATCTATCCCGCGGTCGATCCGCTGGACTCCACCAGCCGCCAGCTCGATCCGCTGGTCGTCGGCCAGGAGCACTACGACACCGCGCGCGCCGTGCAGGGCACGCTGCAGCGCTACAAGGAACTGCGCGACATCATCGCGATCCTGGGCATGGACGAGCTGTCCGAAGAAGACCGCCTCGTGGTGGCCCGCGCGCGCAAGATCCAGCGCTTCCTGTCGCAGCCCTACTTCGTCGCCGAAGTGTTCACGGGCGCGAAGGGTCGCTACGTGCCGCTGAAGGACACCATCCGTGCGTTCAAGGCAATCGTCGCCGGCGAGTACGATCACCTGCCCGAGCAGGCGTTCTACATGGTCGGCACGATCGAGGACGCGATCGAGAAGGCGAAGTCGCTCTGAGCGAGGTGCACGATGGCAACCGAGACCAACACCATCCGCGTCGACATCGTCAGCGCGGAACGCGAAATCTTCGCCGGCGAAGCGGAGGCGGTGTTCGCGCCCGCCCAGCTCGGCGAGGTCGGCATCATGCCGGGTCACGCCGCGATGCTGGCGCAATTGCGCCCGGGTGAAGTCCGCGTGCAGCTCAAGGGCGGCGAACAGCAGGCTTTCTACGTCTCGGGCGGCATGCTCGAGGTGCAGCCGAGGAACGTGACGGTGCTGTCCGACACCGCGGTCCGTGCCCACGACCTCGACGAGGCCGCGGTGCTGAAGGCCAAGCAGGAAGCCGAGGACGCCCTCAAGGATCGCAGCGGCAAGATCGACTTCGCGAAGGCCCAGGCCGAGCTCGCCGAGCTCGCCGCCCAGCTCCAGACCATCCAGCGCCTGCGTCGCCGCAGCGGCGGCTGATCGCCTCGATGGCCGAGCGCGCGACGCGTTCAGCCCGCCCCCTTCCTGCCGCTACTCGTCGACGGCGGCCTCCGTCCAGGCTGGAGCAGGACGCGGGGCCGGCATAACATCGCCGCGAGCGACGCGTACCGACGACACATCCGATCCGACGGAGTCCTGCCGCATGAGCGTAGCTGTCTGCATCCTTGCCGCCGGCAAGGGCAAACGCATGATGTCCACCCTGCCCAAGGTGCTCCATTGCATCGCGGGCAAGCCGCTCGTCGGCCACGTGCTCGACACCGCGGCCCGCGTCAGCGACGCGCCGCCGGTGCTCGTCTACGGGCACGGCGGCGATCGGCTGCGGGCCGCCTACGCCGCGCGTCCGCTGCACTGGGTGGAGCAGCGCGAACAGCTCGGCACCGGCCACGCCGTCGCCCAGGCCCTGCCGCATTTGCCGCAGGACGAGCTCGTGTTGATCCTCTACGGGGACGTGCCGCTCTTGTCCGAGGTCACGCTGCGGCGCCTGCTCGACGCGGCGGCCCCCAGCGGCTTCGCGCTGTTGACGGTGCGCTTGACCGATCCGAGCGGCTACGGCCGTGTCGTGCGCGACGCGCGCGGCGAGATCGTGCGCATCGTCGAGCACAAGGACGCGACGCCCGCGGAGCTCGCGATCGCGGAGATCAACACCGGCATCATGGCCGTGCGCGGGCGCTATCTGCATCGCTGGCTGCCCGCGCTGAAGAACGACAACGCGCAGCGCGAGTACTACCTGACCGACTGCGTCGCCGCCGCCGTCGCCGAGGACATCCGCGTTGCGGGCGTCGGTGCGCGCGACGCGGCGGAGGTCGCCGGCGTGAACGATCGCGTGCAGCTCGCCGAGCTCGAACGCGCCTGGCAGCGCGCGCGCGCCGTCGCGCTGATGGAAGCGGGCGTCACGCTGATGGATCCGGCGCGACTCGACGTGCGCGGCGAGGTCGAGTGCGGCCGGGACACGACGATCGACGTCAACGTGGTGCTGAAGGGCGAGGTCCGCATCGGCGCGAACGTCGTCATCGGCCCGAACTGCGTGCTAGCCGACTGCGAGATCGCCGAGGGCGCCGAGATCCTCGCCAACTCCGTCGTCGAAGGCGCGAAGGTCGGGCCCGGGGCGCGCATCGGACCGTTCGCCCGCGTGCGCCCGGACACCGAGCTCGGTGCCGGCGTCCACGTCGGCAATTTCGTCGAAATCAAGAAATCGACGCTCGCCGAGGGCTCGAAGGCGAATCATCTCGCCTACATCGGCGACAGCGAGATCGGGCGCAACGTCAACGTCGGCGCGGGCACCATCACCTGCAATTACGACGGCGCCTTCAAGCACAAGACCGTGATCGAGGACGACGTCTTCATCGGCTCCGATACGCAGCTCGTCGCGCCCGTGCGCGTCGGACGCGGCTCGACGATCGGCGCCGGCACGACCGTCACCGAGGACGTGGAGCCCGAGCGCCTCGTGATCAGCCGCGTGCGACAGAAATCGATCGCGGGCTGGCAGCGGCCACGCAAGCCGCAGAAGGACTGAGCCGATGCCGGGCGCGCTGCTGCGGCGGATCGGCGCGCCGCGCCGGGGCTCGCGGGCCGATGGCCGGCCCGAATATCCCGGGGCGCCGCGCGGCGCCCGAGGTCCACGAGGAGGAACCCGACCATGAGCCTGGCCACCGCCGATCTCTACGATCAGTACGGCGAAACGCTGCAGATCGCTGCCCCCGTCTTCCGCGACTACGGCGGCGACATCGCCTTCGAAGGCCCCGTCGTCACCGTGAAGGTGTTCGAAGACAACAGCCTCGTGCGCAGCGTGCTGGAAGAACCGGGCGACGGCCGCGTGCTCGTCGTCGACGGCGGCGGCTCGCTGCGCTGTGCGCTGGTCGGCGACGTGCTCGCCGAGCTCGGCCGCAAGAACGGTTGGGCCGGCATCGTGGTCCATGGCTGCGTGCGCGACGCGGAGGCGATGTCGAAGATGTCGATCGGCATCAAGGCCCTGGCCACGAATCCGCGCAAGAGCGTGAAGAAGGGCGAGGGCGTGCGCGACGTGCCGCTGCGCTTCGCCGATCTGCTCGTGGAACCCGGCCAGTATCTCTATGCCGATCGCGACGGTATCGCGATCGCGGCGCACAAGCTGAACTGAAGAGATGAAGGGAGCGACCAGCGCGGGGTTCACCGTCGCCTGCGTACAGAACTGCGCGGAGGACGATCTCGCGCGCAACATCGACGAAGCCGTTCGCCTCGTGCGCCAGGCGGCGGCCGCCGGTGCCGAGCTCGTGTGCCTGCCCGAGCACTTCGCCTGCCTCGAAGAGCGCGACGTACTGTACCTGGAGCGCGGGTATGCCGAAGCCGAGCATCCGGCGCTCGCGGTCTTTCCGGCGCTGGCGCGGGAGCTCGGCATCGTGCTCGCCCTGGGCTCACTGAGCATTCGACTGCCGCAGGGCCGCGTGCACAATCGCAGCTACGTCATCGATGCGCAGGGCGCGATCATCGGCAGCTACAACAAGATCCATCTCTTCGACGTGCAGTTGAAGCAGGGCGAGATGTACCGCGAATCGGCGACGGTCGAGCCCGGCACTGCGCGCACGCTGGTCGATCTGCCGTGGGGCCGTCTCGGGCTCAGCGTCTGCTATGACCTGCGCTTTCCGCATCTCTATCGCGCGCTCGCCCATGACGGCGCGGATTTTCTCGCCGTGCCGGCCGCCTTCACCGCCACGACGGGCGAGGCGCACTGGCACGTGCTGGTGCGCGCGCGGGCGATCGAGAACGGCTGTTACGTGTTCGCGGCCGGCCAGTGCGGTCAGCGTCGCTGGGGCCGGCGCACTTACGGTCATTCGCTGATCGTCGATCCCTGGGGCACGGTGCTCGCCGATGGCGGCAGCGAGCCCGGCTACGTGCTCGCCGCGGTGGATCCGGCGAAAGTCGCCGAGGCACGCGCGATGATCCCGGCATTGCGCCACGATCGGCCCTACGGCCGCACGTGAACGGCGAAGTTCAGCGCGGGTTCACCGCGCGCCGCGCAAGCTGCGAGGCCCGGTGTCGCTGAAGACACCTTCCGCTAAGATGCGTCGCATGCGTCGTCTCACTCTACCCCTGCTCGTGCTGTTCTCGTTCGCGACCGGCGTCGCGGCGCAAGACTGGCTGGCGCAAGGCTTTGCCGAAGGGCGCACGCCCTCGCCGCTGCATGCGCCGGCGCCGCCGGCCCTGGGCGGCGCGCTGCCCGGCACGGGCATCGGTCCGGATCAAGCGGCGGCGATTGCGCGCGCCAAGACCGGCGGTCGCGTGCTCGACGTACAGCAGTTTCCCGAAGGCGGCAGCTCCGCTTTCGCGGTGCGTCTGCTGCTCGACGCCGGGCGCGTGCGCACGGTGGTCGTCGACGGCCAGTCCGGTCGCCTGCGCTGAGGCGGGGTCTCGATGCGCCTGCTCGTCATCGAAGACGAACCGAATCTGCTCGCGACGCTCGCATCGCGTCTGCGCGACGAAGGTTATGCCGTCGACGCCGCGGCGAACGGCCGCGACGGCCACCACGTCGGCGCCGAATACCCCATCGATCTGGCCATCGTCGATCTCGGCCTGCCCGACATTCCCGGCACCGAGATCATCAAGCGCTGGCGCACGGCCGGCCTCGCCTTCCCGGTGCTGATACTCACGGCGCGCGGTAGCTGGGAAGACAAGGTGGCGGGGCTCGAGCTCGGCGCCGACGATTACCTGGTCAAGCCTTTCCACACCGAGGAGCTGCTCGCACGCGTGCGCGCGCTGATGCGCCGTGCGGCCGGCTGGTCGGATCCGAAGCTGCGCTGCGGGCCCTTCGTCCTCGACACCTCGGCCAAAACCTTCAGCGCCGACGGCAAGCCCATCGAGCTCACTGCCTTCGAATACAAGGTGCTGGAATATCTGATGCTGCACGCGGGACGCGTGGTGTCGAAGACCGAGCTCACCGATCACCTCTACGAAGAGGACACCGATCGCGACAGCAACGTGCTCGAAGTGATCGTCGGGCGCCTGCGCCGCAAGCTCGATCCCGAGCGCACGCTGAATCCGGTGGAGACTTCGCGCGGCCAGGGCTATCGCTTTCGCTTCGAGCGCGCGGCATCCCGGTCCGACGCCTGACGCGTCGACGGCGCCGCTGCTCCGTCGATGCCGCTGTCGCTGAATTCCCGCATCCTCGTCGCCGCCGGCGTCGTGCTGGTGGCGTTCCTAGGCGTCGCGAGCTACGGCATCGATCGCAGCTTCCGCGACACCACGCTCGCCGCCGTGCACGAGCGGTTGAAGGCCCAGGTCTACATGCTGCTCGGACTCGCGAACTTCGACACGCCGAAGGCGCCGCCGATCCCCGCGGTCCTGCCCGACCCGCTGCTGTCGATGACCGATTCCGGCCACTACGCGCAAATCTTCGACGGCGAGGGCAAGCTCGTCTGGCGCTCGCGCTCGATGCTCGGCTTCGCGGTGCAGCCGCCGCCGCGGAATCCGCCCGGCGAGTTCGTGTTCGAGGAGACCGTGTCCTCGACCGACGAGATCCTGTTCTGCACGAGCTACGGCGTGGAATGGGAGACGCGCGGCAAGGCCAAGCCGCGCTTCTATACGCTGCAGGCCTGCGAAGGGCGCGCCGCCTACGATCTACAGGTGCGAGGTTTCCAGCGCAGCCTGTGGCTGTGGTTTTCGATCCTCACGGTGCTCCTGCTGCTGATCCAGACCGCGATCCTGCGCTGGGGTCTGCGGCCGCTGCGCGAGGTCGCGATCGAGCTGCGCGCGATCGAGTCAGGCCGGCAGAGCGCGATCACCGGCGAGTATCCGCGCGAGCTGCGCTCGTTGACGCGCAATCTGAACGCGCTGATCGCGGCGCGCGACATCCATGTGCAGCGCTATCGCAACGCGCTCGGCGATCTCGCGCACAGCCTGAAGACGCCGCTCGCGGTGCTGCGTTCGGCACTCGAGTCAGGGCGCTTCGATGCCGATTCGGTGCGCACGCTAACCGAGCAGGTGGCGCAGATCGACGACACCGTCCGCTACCAGCTCCAGCGCGCGGCGACCGTCGGGCGCAATGCCTTCGCGCCGCCGGTCGTGGTGGCGCCGATGATCGAGCGCATCGCCGGCTCTTTGCGCAAGGTCTACCACGCACGTGAGCTCGCAATCGACACCGAGGTCGACGCCGCGGCCAGCTTCTACGGCGATCAGGGGGATCTGATGGAAGTCGTCGGCAATCTCGCCGACAACGCCTGCAAGTGGGCGCGCAGCCGGGTGATGATTCGGGCGCATCCGCTCGCGCTGCGATCCGGACAACGCCGCCATGCACTCGAAGTCCTCGTCGAGGACGACGGCCCGGGCATGCCGGCCCATCTCGTGCAACAGGCCTTGAAGCGCGGCGGCCGCCTCGACGAGGCCGCCGAAGGCCACGGCATCGGCTTGTCGGTGGTGCGCGACGTCGTCGAAACCGGCTATGGCGGGCTGCTGAGCATCGAGTCGACGGCCGCCGGCATGCAGGTGCGCGCCGTCTTCGAATTCGATTGAGCGCGGCGGGAGCGCGTGCGGGCGCCGGCCAAAGCTTAGCTGCTATACTCGGCGCCCTCAGGGGAACCGCACTTCATGCACGCATTTTCGCCGATCAATCCGGACGCGCCGATCATCGCCTCGGGGCGTCGCAAGGAAGCTTATTACTATGACGAACTGATCGGCTGCGGCCGCGGCGAGTTGTTCGGGCCGGGCAATGCCCAGCTACCGCTGCCGCCGATGCTGATGTTCGATCGGATCCTGAAAATCACGGACGTCGGCGGCCGCTACGGCAAGGGCGAAATCATCGCCGAGCTCGACATCAAGCCCGAGCTGTGGTTCTTCCAGTGCCATTTCGAGGGCGATCCCGTCATGCCGGGCTGTCTCGGTCTCGATGCGATGTGGCAGCTCGTCGGCTTTTTTCTCGCATGGAAAGGCGGCCTGGGCCGCGGCCGCGCGCTCGGCGGCAGCGAAATCGCGTTCAGCGGCCAGGTCACGCCCGACAAGAAGCGCGTCACCTATCGCATCGACATGAAGCGGGTCGTGCAGCGCGGGCTCGTGATGGGTCTCGCGGACGCGATCATGCTCGTCGACGGCGAGCAGATCTATTCCGGCTCCAATCTGCGCGTCGGTCTCTTCACCGAAATCTGAGCGAACGAATCCGCGACGGACTCCTCTCCGGCGCGGTCCACTCAGCGACTCCGATCCAGCGCGCGCGCCGCGGCGTCGAGCGTGAAGTCGATGTCCTCGTCCGTGTGCGCGGCCGACACGAAGCCCGCTTCGAAGGCCGACGGCGCGAGGTAGACGCCCGCCTCGAGCATCGCGTGGAAAAAGCGTTTGAAGCGCGCGACGTCGCAGGCCATGACGTCCTTGAACGAAGTGACGCGCCCGCGGTCGGTGAAGAAGAGACCGAACATGCCGGGCACGTGGTTGACTGCCAGTGGGATACCGTGGCGCGTGCTCAAGGCCAGCAGGCCCTCGGCGAGACGGGCGGTCGTGCGCGCGAGCCGCGCGTGGAAGCCGGGTTCGGCGACGAGCTGCAGCGTCGCCAGTCCACAGGCCATCGCGATCGGGTTGCCGGACAAGGTGCCGGCTTGGTACACCGCGCCCGAAGGCGCGATCTGGTCGAGATATTTCGCCGGCCCGGCAAAGGCGCCGACCGGCAGGCCGCCGCCGATGATCTTGCCGAGCACCGTGATGTCGCCGGTGACGCCGTAGAGCGCCTGCGCGCCGCCGCGATCGACGCGAAAGCCCGTCATGACTTCGTCGATAATTAACAGTGCGCCGTGCCTGGTGGTGATCTCGCGCAGGCCTTCGAGGAAGCCCTGCATCGGCGGCACGCAGTTCATGTTGCCGGCGACGGGCTCGACGATGATGGCGGCGACGGTGGAACCAATCTCGTCCATCACGCGCTGCACTTGATCGATGTCGTTGTAGTCGAGCGTGATCGTCAGCTCGGCGAGCGCGGCCGGCACGCCGGGGGAAGTCGGGATGCCGAGCGTGAGGGCGCCGGAGCCCGCCTTCACGAGCAGCGAATCGGCATGGCCGTGGTAGCAGCCTTCGAACTTGACGATGCGATCGCGTCCGGTGATGCCGCGCGCGAGGCGGATGGCGCTCATCGCGGCCTCGGTGCCCGAACTCACCATGCGCACGCGCTCGAGCTGCGGCATCAGCGCCTGCACCTGCAGGGCCAGCGCGGTCTCGATCGCCGTCGGCGTGCCGAAGCCGACGCCCTTGGCAAGCTGCGTCTGCACCGCCGCCATCACCGCGGGATGCGCGTGACCGACGATCATCGGCCCCCAGCTTCCGACGTAGTCGACGTAGCTGTTGCCGTCGACATCGACGATGCGCGAGCCCGCTGCGCGCTCGATGAACAGCGGCGTGCCGCCGACGCCGTTGAAGGCGCGAACCGGCGAATTGACGCCGCCGGGGATGATCCGACGCGCGTCGGCAAACAGAGCTGCGGACCGCTCAAACATGCGTTTCTCCGAACAGGTTGGCATAACGGGCGGCGGCCGCGGAAATCGACGGCTGCGCAAAGAGACCGGAAATCACGGCCAGGAAATCGGCACCGGCGCGCAGGAGGTGCGCGCCATTTTCGGGTGTAATCCCCCCTATCGCAACGATGGGGATCGACAGGCGCCGCCGCGCCGATTCGAGCACCGACAAGGGGCAGAGGCGCGCGAGCGGCTTGGTGTCCGACGGAAAGAAGCTGCCGAAGGCGACGTAGTCGACGCCGTGCTGCGCGGCCTGCACGGCACGATCGACGTCGGCGTAG
The DNA here is from genome assembly GCA_035325705.1 of Gammaproteobacteria bacterium. GTDB lineage: Bacteria > Pseudomonadota > Gammaproteobacteria. Next base: position 8,255 of record DAOKZI010000040.1, on the reverse strand, counting down.
CAGGACAGGCCCAGCAGGAGACGCCGCCGCCTGTCCGCGGCGAGCGTCGCCCAGTCGCCATCGTCGCGTCCGAGGTGCACGCCGTCGGCGCCGGCCGCGAGCGCGAGCTCGACGTCATCATTGACGATCAGCGGTGCGCGCGCGGTCCTGCACAGCGGGCGCAGCGCGGCGAGCTCGGCGAGCGCCGTCGCACGCGCGACCTGCTTGCGGCGGTACTGCACCATCACCGCACCGCCCGCGAGCGCCGCCGCGACCTGGGCGGCCAGGGCGTCGACGGCTTGCTCGACGTCGAGCGTGATCGCATACAGACCGCGAGCAGGTAAAGGCATCCGAGGCGCGATGAGCGTGCTCATCGGGCGCTCCGCGGCAGGCGCCGAGGGAGCCGCTGCGCGCCGCCGAAATCCAGCGGATCGAGCAGACAGCGCCAGGTGTAATCGAGGGCCGTGGCACAGGCGTCGGCGACGGGCATCCCGCGCGCGAGCTCGCAGGCGATGGCGGTCGCCAGCGTGCAGCCGGTGCCGTGGAAACGGCCGGGGAGGCGCCGCCAGCGCGAGCGCGTATGCAGCTTCCCGTCGCGCTCGAGCTCGTGGACGACTTCCGGAGTCGCCGCGTCCGCACCTTTGACGAGCACCCAGCCGGTTTGGGATCGGCGCCACGCGGCGGTGTCCTCGGCGCCGGCAGCGGCGGCGAGCGCAGCGGCCTCCTGCCGGTTCGGCGTGCGCAGCATCGCGCGCGGCCAGACTTCGGCGAGCAGGGCGCGACGCACGGCGGTGCTCATCAGCTCGGCGCCGGACCCGGCCGCGATCACGGGGTCGAGCACGATCGGGACGTCGGTCGGCAGCCGCTGCAGCAGTGCGGCCAGGGCATGCACGACGTCTACCGTCGGCACGAGCCCGATCTTGCACGCGGCGATATTCGGCCAATCCTCGAGCAAGAGCTCGAACTGGGCGAGGAGGGCGCTGCCCGCGGTCGGGATGACATCCGCGACCCGTCCGGTATTCTGCGCGGTGAGGCAGCTCACCAGGCTCGCCGCATGGCAGCCGAGCGCGGCGGCGGTCTCGATGTCCGCTTGCAGACCCGCGCCGCTCGGATCGTGACCGCCGATGACGAGCACGAGCGGCGTAGCGGCGGCGACGGCTCCTCGCTGTGGCTTCATCCGCGCCTCGCGCCGGATGCCGGGATTGGGAGGGGGGACATGGCTACGCGCTATATCTGCGTCATCTGCGGGTTCATCTACGACCCAGCGCTCGGGCTGCCGGACGAAGGCATTCCGCCGGGCACGCCGTTCGAGGACCTGCCACCGAACTGGTCTTGCCCGGATTGCGGCGCGCGCAAGGACGACTTCGAAGTGCTCACGGGCTGAAGAGCGCCGGCTTCAGCACCGCGAGTAGCGCCGTCGCAATCAAGATCAGGACCGGGAACTCGTTGATCCATCGATAGAAAACATGGCCGTGCCGATTTTCCCCGGTGCGCAGTCGGCGCATCAGGCGGCCCAGATAGAAATGGTAGCCGACCAGTATCGCGACCAGTGCGAGCTTCACGTGCAGCCAGGTCGCCGCCTTGAACCAGTCGATACCGAGCACGGCGATGAGGCCCAGTCCCATGGCGACGACGACGATCAGGCTGGGCGTCATGATCCCGCGGTAGAGCTTGCGTTCCATTACTTCGAAGCGTTCGCGCCCGATCGCGTCTTCCGCCATCGCGTGGTAGACGAACAGCCGCGGCAGATAGAAAAGCCCCGCGAACCAAGTGACGACGGAGATCAAATGAAATGCCTTGAGCCATGGATACATCGCCGGGTCCTCGGTGCGCGGGCTGCCGGCGCGGGCCCTGCGGGTGCGTTGCCGGAGCCTCGATTCTAGGGGACGAACCGCAGGTCCGCAGCCCGCCGCGCACCACCGGCCGGCGCACGCGGACCCCCGGGGCCGGCGGTTAACGGAGTCCGGCAAAAGTGTTAATGTCTCGCCGCGCGGCATAGCAGCGCGCCTCCTTCCGGGCTCCTCGGCAGCCCATCGCGGCAGCCTCAACCCACGAGAGATCAGGCCATGTTCGGACAGAAGAAGCGTCGCCCGACCCGGGTCGATTCCGTGATCGGCCAGCAGACGCAGATCGTCGGCGACATCACGTTTGCCGGTGGACTGCACATCGACGGTGCCGTGCGCGGCAACGTATCGGCGAAAGCGGACGAGAAGGCGGCGCTGACGGTCAGCGAGCGGGGATCGATCGAGGGTGAGGTCAGGGTGCCTTACGTCATCCTCAATGGCATCGTGAAGGGCGACGTCCACGCCAACGATCGCGTTGAACTCGCCGCGAACGCCCGCGTCGAAGGAGACGTGCACTACCGCATGATTGAGATGGCGATGGGCGCCGAAGTGAACGGCAAGCTGGTGCGCATCGCGGACGAAGTACGCGCGCCTCTCGCGCTGAGCCATGCGACGATGAGCGTCGTGGCCGACGAAGCCTGATCGGCTGTGTGCATCTAGTTCAATCCCGGAGGTCAGACATGACGGTCGCCGAAGAAATCGAAGCCCCGCTGGTGTTCACGGACGCCGCGGCCTTGAAGGTCAAGAGCCTGATCGACGAAGAGGGCGATCAGTCGCTGAAACTTCGCGTGTTCATTTCCGGCGGCGGTTGCTCGGGCTTCCAGTACGGTTTCACCTTCGAGTCGAACGAAGGCGATGGTGACACCATCATCGAAAATCAGGGCGTGAAGCTGCTGGTCGATCCGATGAGCATCCAGTATCTGATGGGCGCCGAGATCGACTACAGCGAAGGGCTGGAAGGCGCGCAGTTCGTCATCCGCAATCCGAACGCGACGACGACCTGCGGTTGCGGCTCGTCTTTCTCCGCCTGATCGAGCGCGATTCGCAGAAGTCGCCTCTCTCGTAGACGGCGCCGAGCAGCACCGGCGCCGTCGCTCCCGTCACTGAGGGCACGTTTCCCGGCAGACCGGCGAGCCGGCGCGCCGCCAGCCAGGCGAAGGTGCAGGCCTCGATCGCCGCCGAGGGCCAGCCGCGGGCGTCGGTGGTCGTGACGGTTCGTCCCTCACCGGCCGCCGCCGCCAGCAGCTTCAGCAGCGTATCGTTGCGCGCACCGCCGCCGCACACGACGATTTCCCGACACGCCGGCAGATGATGTTCGACGGCGTCGACTATGGCTTGCACCGTGAGCTGAGCGAGCGTGGCCTGAATGTCCGCCGGCGGCAGCGGTGCGCCGAAAGCGGCGAGATGCCGCTCGAGCCAGGCCAGATGGAACAGCTCGCGCCCGGTGGATTTCGGCGGTGGCAACGCGAAATAGGGTTCGCTCAGCATCTGCCGCAGCAGCCCGGCATGCATCTTCCCCGTCGCCGCCCACCGGCCGTCCGCATCGTAGGGCCGGCCGAGATGTTTCTGTGCCCACAGGTCCATCAGCGTATTGCCGGGTCCGCAATCGAAGCCGAGGAGCGGCATGCGCGGGTCTCGCCGCAGCAGCGAGACGTTCGAGATTCCGCCGATGTTCACCACGGCGACGTCGGCATCGCCATGGTGGAACACGCGCTGGTGGAAACCCGGAACCAGCGGCGCACCCTGGCCGCCGGCCGCGACGTCCATCGCACGGAAGTCGGCAATGGTGCGGATCCCGCTGCGCAAGGCGATGACGTGTGGGTCGCCGATCTGCCAACTGTAGGGCGTAGGCCCCGCGATGCCGTGACCGATGGTCTGGCCGTGACTGCCCAGCGCACGCACGGCGGTCGCCGGCACCCGCGCGCGCGCGAGCAGGCTCAGCGCGGCTTCCGCGAAGCGCTGGCCGAGCGCAGTATGCAGCGCACCGATTTCATCGATGGCCGCTGCGCGCGATTGCACCACGCGTTCCACACGCGCGCGCAGCTCGTCGGGATAAGGCACTTCGGCGAATTCGCGCAGCTCGATACGCCCGCGCTCGACCTCATCGTCGATGTCCACGAGGGCGACATCGATCGCGTCCATGCTGGTACCGGAAATGAGCCCTAGATATAGCGCCACGGGCGACCTCGGCGCTGGGTCACATGTCGTTCTCGGTATCGTCCGCGGCCGCCCGGCCTGCATTGGCGACCATGCCGGTCGTATCTGCGTCCTCGTCGAGCGCGTTCAGCATTGCGATGGTCTGCTTGGTCTGGCGTTTGAATTCGGCAAGAAAGCCCGGCTCCACCGACAGCGCGCGCGGCAATTTGATGGTCAGGGGATCGCGATGCACGCCGTCGACGCGGAATTCGTAATGGAGATGCGGACCCGTCGCGAGTCCCGACTTGCCGACATAGCCGATTAGCTGACCCTGGGTGACGGTGCCGCCGCGACGGATGTTCTTGGCGAACTTCATCATGTGGCCGTACAAGGTGCTGTATTTGTCACCGTGCTTCAGCACGATCACATTACCGTAGCCGTTCTGCACGCCTGCAAAATCGATCTTGCCATCGGCAACGGCCCGGATTGGCGTGCCCATCGGCGCGGAATAATCCACACCGCGATGTGCGCGGATGCGGTTCAGAATCGGATGCCGTCGCGCGAGGTTGAAGCGTGAACTGATGCGGGTGAAGTTCAGCGGTGCGCGCAGGAAGGCCTTGCGCATCGATTGGCCCTTGTCCGTGTAATAACCTTCGCTGCCGTCCGGACCTTTGAAGAAGATGGCGCGATGCGTTTTGCCCTGGTTCGTGAACTCGGCCCCGAGTATGCGGCCGTTGCTGATCTTCTCGCCGTCGCGATACATCTCTTCGTAGATGACCTTGAAGCGGTCACCGCGGCGCATCTCGAGCACGAAGTCGACGTCCCAGCCGAAGAGCTCCGTGAATTCCATGATGAGGCGGTCGGACAGGCCGGCCGCTTGGCCGTCGACGAACAGGGAATGCGTGATTTCGCCCGTTGCCGAGGCGAGCCGGACGTCGGCTTCCAACTTGACGAGCTCGGACGTGTAATCGTCCTTCTGCTTCTTCACGAGCAGCGTATTGAATCGATCGACCTCGTAAGCAAGTTCGTGCAGTTCACCGTTGTGAACGCGATAGGCCAGGGTCTGGCCGGCCATGATCTTGCGCAAAATGCCGCGCTCGTTGGCCGTAGCCAGCAGACGCTGCGCATCGTCGCCGTTGACGCCGATGCGGCCGAGCAGCAGAGAGAGATTGTCGCCGGGACGAATTCGCGTGCTCTGCCAGCCTTCATTGCGCAGGGCCGATTGCGGCAGCATGCGCGGGGCGTTGCTCGCGGTTTCCGGGACGCGGGGTTCGAACGGCAGGCGGGCGAGCAATTGATCTTCCGTCTGCTCGAATTGCTTGCCGGGAATCCTGACCCCGATGCGTTCGCGCGGTTCATTCGTCGCTGGCGAGAACGGCGGCGCGACGACAGGTGGGCGCAGTGCAAGTGAAAGACCGATGGCGAAGACGCCGATTCCACCGAGCAGCATCGTCCATTGCCTGGCGGCACCGACGCGTGAACGCGTAGTCCACGTCGCATAGTCGGCGTGGACATTACTGTCGCGGTATTTGATTTCTCGACCGTATCGCACGTGGTCCCCTGATTCACGGTGCGAGCATCCAGCCGCACGGCGCGCCCCGTGGGCGTTCGGGCCAATGATATAGTATACGAGAAGGATTCTCGCCCATTCATCCCCTTAGGAATACCCGCCGATGAGCGCCGCCGATTTCGAACTGCTGTGCCGCGGAGCAGTCGACGTCCTGCCCCTCGACGACTTTCGCCAGCGCATCGAGGCGGGCAAACCCTTGAAGGTCAAAGCAGGATTCGATCCGACC
>DAOKZI010000039.1:0-34212 GCA_035325705.1 Gammaproteobacteria bacterium | reverse complement strand
GAACGATGACCGGCTTGGCTCGGAATCACTGACCGGATTCGCCGGAATCCGCACGGAGGAAGGCGATCATTGCGTCACCGCGTCGATGAGTCGGATCACTTCCTCACACCAGAGCTTCGTGCGCACCAGTTTGGCGCGGAGGGACTTGAGCCTCTTTTGAATCTGATCCGGGCTCGGCCCTTCAGGTGCCTCTCCTTTGAGGCGTAGACCTTCGGTGTGCAGCCGCTCCCGGATTTTTCGGACGGCCGCGCGCCCGATCCCTGGGATCATCATCAGCCTGCCCGCTTCGTATTCGACGAGGTGCCTGAACGTCTCTATCCCTTCCTCCCGCAGCGCATTAAGGGTTCGCGTATCAAACGCGGCCGAAAATGCTTCGCGCGAGTCGAGCAACCCTTTCATCAGCCCCACCTCTTCGGCGTCAAATCGCCCTTCAGATACAGCGGGTGCCCCGGCTCCCCGCCCTTCGTCAGCTTCAGGTAGTGCAGCGGCACGCCTTCCATGACGAGCAGCAATGTGGCTACGTCGTCCGCGCGGTTCATGAACTTACCGTGCGCGCCCCACGCCGCCACGATTAACCCGCCGGTATCCACGACGCGTCTTGCGCTGCTGCGCAGCCAGTAGTTGTTGTCCGGGCCGATGGGGTCCGCCGTTGCCTTCATGTCCCGCGGCTCCGTCGCGCGGAACGCGAACAGGTTCAGCATGAGTAGCCCACCGTAGCCCCATGCCTTTGCGAAGGCGATACAGCGTCTTACCGTCGGGTCCGGACTATTCTCGTCCGCCGTCGACGGATTTAGCCCGCAGAACACGCACAGCGGGCGCGACGGGTCCCAGACGAGCTCCCACGTGTAGCGGAAGAGCCGGCACGGCGAGAAGATGCACTCGATCGCCGGCGGTAGGATTTCGCGCTGGGTCACGCGCTCTGCTGCCGCGGCATCTCGGCGCCTCGCTTGTACCAGGGCTTGAACGCCAGCATTTCGGCTGCCGTAGGAAACTGGCCGCTGAAGCAGATCGCCCGATCGTCGATGGTGAGAAATGCCGCCGGCTTCTTCACCGGGAACTTCAGAATTCCGTCCCCTATGTAGGCCGGGGGCAGACCGTACTTGATCAGCCATTTCTTCATCGCACGGCGGCCAAACCACGATTTCGATCGCGATGAGTAGATCTGGACTACCGGCCCCTCGTAGGGCGGCGCCATCCCGAGTTCGTCAGGCACCGGCAGGTGCGCCATCAGCCATTCGATGGCGCCCGGGACCGGCGGGTCCGGAATAGTCGCGACACCCTGCCAGCCACTCGTGTAGGAATGGATGACGCCGTCGAAATCGACACAGATGATCGGGTTCTTCATGCAGAGACCTCCCATCGGAGCTTTTGCTGTGTTGGGTGAACGTCGACGCGCGGCCGCTCACGACGGTTCCACGAGCCACCGCCGGCGACGCCGAGGCAGCGCCAGCCCGCGCCACGTAGGCTCGCGCTGCCTTCCTCGGGCAGGGTGTTCGTGACGAGCCTGGAATACCCCAGCGCGCGCACGGCGCGCCAGGCGGCGCCGTAGAGCATGGAAGGAGCGTTGCGCGTGCCGTCGGTGCAGCAGCGCGTGACCTCGGCCGTCCAGCCGTCGTCAAGCATGCGCGCCACTGGTCGACCGATGATGGCGACGCCGCAGACGCCGAATCCCCCCGAATCCAACTTGGCGCTGACCGCCACGCACGCGATGCAGCCGCGCGCGGGTTGGTGGTGACGATGGTGGAGCGCGACGAAGGCGTTCGCCTCGCGCAACGTGATCGGCGTGATCCTCATCGCGCTACCTCGGGGTAACGCTGAGGACTTCGCGACGTTTCGGAGGGCGCTAAGTGGTGGCCCGTTCTCGCGTATTTCGTTCGCAGAGACAAGCCATCATCGGCGCGACGCAGAAGCGCCAGTCGGGCGCGGCGGAACGAGAGGATGGGGCGGCGGACATCGGACTTGCTTCGGGGTCCTTACGGCAGGGCCTGCAATTATCCTTCATGTCGGCCCCGTCCTGCCGTTAACGATTCGGCGCGACCGGTCGCGTGGCCCGGTCGCGCGAGTTGTGGCAGCATTCCGACCGGCACGCAGCCTCGCGAGGGAGACACGGTGAGCGATACGTCCGATCACGACCACACCCGATACGCCGGATCGCCCGGCGCGCGCGCCGGCAGCGGCGACGCCGGCACCCCCACGGGGCGTGCCAGCCTGGAGTCCGTCGATTTCGACGTCACGGCTGGCTTCGGTGACGAGGCGCCGGCGGCCGAGGCCGAGTTCATCGACCTCACGCAGGGCGCCGACGCCGCGGCCGCGGCCGCGGCGGTGGGCAGCGAAGATTTCCTCGACCTGACCGGCGAGGCCGCCGCGGCCCACGCCGCGCCCGAGCCGATAGCGGCCGCCGCGCCGCCGATCGCCGCCGCACCGCCGCCGCCGCCCGCGCCCGACGCGGCGGGAGGAGGCGGCAAGCTCGCGCTGATCGGCGCGATCGTCGCGGCGCTGGTCGCCGCCGCGCTGTGGTTCGCGCTGCGCTGAGGCGCCGCCTCAGCGCTGCAGGCCGGCCAGCACGCGCCGCGTGAAGCGCGCGCGCAGATAGAAGCCGCGCGGCAAGGTCGCGGCCGGCACGCCGGTATCGTCGTGGCTCGCGGTGAGCGCGCGCGCGTTCGCGGCCTTCGGCCGCACTTGCAGGTAGCGACCGACGCGGGCGTCGAGCGCCGCGAGCCCGCCGGCCGTCAGCAGCTCCATCAGCTCTTCCCAGTCCTCGCGCAGCACGCGCGCGTCCGCCGCCTCCGGGCTCCACAGCAGCGGCCAGCCGATGCGCCGGCTCGCGAGGGGCAGCGCCGGATCGGCTTCGATCGGGATCCACAGCACCCGGGCGAGCTTCTTCCACACCGGCGAATCCTCGAAGCGCAGCCCCGCGGCGCCCTTGACCGGCGCGACGCACAGAAAGGTCGACTCGACCGGCAGGCCCGCGGCGTTGATCGGGATGCTCTTCAGCTCGACGCCGAGCGCCGAGAAATCCGGCAGCGGGCGCGAACCGGCATCCGCGCCGAGCAGGCATTCGAGCAGGGCACCGGCATAGCCCTTCGCGTGACGGGTCGCGCCGGGCGGCGCGATGCCGGCCGTCTGCGCGAGCTCGCCCAGCGCGCGCCCGGCCAGCGCCGTCGCGCGCGCGAGCAGCTCGTCTTCGCTCGCCGGCGGCGCCACGCGGGGCGGCCCGGGATCCTCGCGCATGCGGCTATTCGTTCAGCGCCGCGATGATCTCGCTGCGCAGCGCCTCCTGGCGCGCCGGATCGTCGAAGGGCCGATTGTCGATGTCGGTGACGTAGAAGTAGTCCTCGGCGCGCTCGCCGATCGTCGCGATGCGCGCGTCGTGCAGGCGCACGCCCTGATTGCGCATCGCGCGGCCGACCAGCGACAGAAAGCCGGGGCGATCGGCCGCGATCACCTCCATCACCGTGCGCGCGTGCGCCGGATCGGCGGTGAAGCTCACCGAGGCAGGCACGCTGAAGTTGCGCAGCCGCCGGCTCACGGCCGGCGTCGCCTTCACCGGCGCGAGCTCGTGCGCGCGCAGCGCCGAGCGCAGCCGGCTCTGGATGTCGTGCAGCCGCTGCGGATCGTTGACGACGCTGCGCGTCTCGGCATCGAGCACGGTGAAGGTGTCGAGCGTATAGCCCGCGCTCGAGGTGATGATGCGCGCGTCCTGCACGTCGAGCCGCAGGCGATCGAGCGTCGCCGTCGCAATGGCGAAGAGATAGTCCGAGTCCGGCGCGTAGACGAATACCGAGGTGCCGCCGCGGCTGTCGAAGTTGCGGATCGCGATCAGCGGCAGATCGTCCTCGTCGGCCTCGAGGATCGCCTCGGTGTGCCAGGCGATCTCGATCGGCCGATGCCGCAGGAAGTACTCCTCGCTGAGCGTGCCCCACAGCAGCGACACCGCGTGCTCGGGGCAGCGCGCGTCGTCGAGCAGCTTGCGCGCTTCCTGGCGCGTCGACTCGGTCAGCTCGGCGCGCGCGATGCGGGCTTCGATGCCCGTGCGCAGCGCGCGCAGGGTCGCGAGATAGAGCTCGAACAGCAGCGAGCGCTTCCACGCCGTCCAGAGCTGCGGATTGGTGCCGCGGATGTCGGCGATCGTCAGCAGGAACAGGTAGTCGAGGCGCGATTCATTGCCGACCACGGACGCGAAGCGCTGGATCACTTCCGGATCGTAGATGTCCTCGCGCTGCGCGGTCGCCGACATCACGAGATGGTTCGCGACCAGCCAGGCGACGAGATTGGTGTCGTAGTTGCTGAGGCCGTGGGCGCGGCAGAACGCCGTCGCTTCTTCGGCGCCGACCACGCTGTGATCGCGGCCCGTGCCTTTGCCGACGTCGTGATAGAGCCCGGCGATGTAGAGCAGCTCGAGCTTCGGGATGCGTTCGATCGCCTGGCGCACGAGATCGGGCTGATCCTCCTCGGTCACGGGATAGGAGAAGCGCCTCATCATCAGCAGCACGAACAGCAGGTGCTCGTCGACGGTGTAGACGTGGAAGAGATCGAACTGCATCAGGCCTTCGATGCGGGCGAACTCGGGCAGATACGCCGCCAGCACGCCGTAGCGATGCATGCGCTGGAGCTCGTGGCCGACCAGCCGCGGCTGGCGGATGATCTCCATGAACAGGCTGCGCGCCCGGATGTCGCGGCGGAACTTGTCGTCGATGAGATAGAGGTGCTCGCGGATGAGCCGGATGGTGCTCGCGCGTACGCCCTTGATCCACGGATTGCGCTGGATCAGCAGGAAGATCTCGAGCAGCGCGGGCGGCGTGCGCCGGAACACCTGGTCGCTCGCGACCTCGATGTAGTTGCCGCGGACCTGGAAGCGGCGGTTCAGCGGCGCCGCGCGGACCTCGCGATCGGGATGCAGGATCGCTTCCTGGAAGAGCCCCAGCAGCATTTCGTTGAGCCGCCCGAGCTCGCGCACGGTGCGGTAGAAGCCGCGCATGAACTGCTCGACCGCTCGATTGTGCGATTCGTCGACGAAGCCGAACACCTCGGACACGCGGCGCTGATAGTCGAACAGCAGGCGATCCTCGCGGCGGCCGGCGAGGTAGTGCAGCGCGCAGCGGATGCGCCACAGGTGATTGCGGCCGCGGACCAGCGCCGCGTACTCCGGTGCGGTGAGAAAGCCGTTCTCGATCAGGCCGCGCAGGCCGGCGGCGTGGAAGTGCCGGTTCGCGACCCACGCGATGAGCTGGATGTCGCGCAGCCCGCCCGGGCTCTCCTTGATGTTCGGCTCGAGCTGCTGGAAGGCGTCGTTGTAGCGCTGGTGCCGGCGTTCCTGCTCCTCCATCTTGGCCTTGAAGAAGAGATCGGCCGGCCACATGCGCTCGTTGGCCGTCGCCGCGCGCAGCGCGGCGAACAGCGCCGGCGGTCCTTCGACGAGGCGCGCCTCCATCAGATTGGTCATGATCGTGATGTCGTCGCGCGCGACCTGCGCGCATTCCTCGACGGTCCGCACGCTGTGGCCGACCTCGAGCCCGATGTCCCACAGGAAACCGATCAGGTGCTCGATGTGGCCGCGCGTGGTCTCGTCGAGGGCGGCGCCGAGGACGATGCAGATGTCGACGTCGGAATAGGGATGCAGCTCGCCGCGGCCGTAGCCGCCGACCGCGAGCAGCGCGTGCGCACAGTCGCCGGGGCCGATGCGGAACCACGCGCGCCGGATCAGCTCGTCGATGCAGAAGGCGCGCAGGCCGACGATTTCCTCGACCGGCGCGCCGCCGAAGAAGCGCTGCTTCAGACGCTCGTTGACGCGCGCGAGCACCGCGCGGCAGGCCGCGCGCATCGCCGGCCCGGCATCGAGATCGAAGGCCGCCTCGAGGGCGTCGAAATCGAGGGCCTGTTCGAGGGATTCGTCAGCTACCGAGGCGACGGATTGCATCGGGCTCACTCTCGAAGCGCTCCTCGCGTCGTGCGGTCAGGACCTCGTGCCCGGTCGGCGTCACTAGCACGGTGTGCTCCCACTGCGCGGACAGGCTGTGATCCTTGGTGACGACCGTCCAGCCGTCCGGCAGCAGCCGCACCTGACGCTTGCCGGCGTTGATCATCGGCTCGATCGTGAAGGTCATGCCCGCTTCGAGCACATAGCCCGTGCCGCGCTGGCCGTAGTGCAGGACCTGCGGCTCCTCGTGAAATTCGCGGCCGATGCCGTGGCCGCAGTATTCGCGCACCACCGAGTAGTGGCGCGATTCGGCCAGCGCCTGGATCGCGGCGCCGATGTCGCCGAGGCGGGCGCCCGGCCGGACCAGCGCGATGCCGGTGCGCAGGCATTCGTAGGCGGTGTCGACCAGCCGGCGCGCCTTGATCGAGGTGTCGCCGACCACGAACATCTTGCTGGTGTCGCCGTGGAAGCCGTCCTTGATGACGGTGATGTCGATGTTGACGACGTCGCCGTCCTTGAGGCGCTTCTCGTTCGGGATGCCGTGGCAGACCACGTGGTTCACCGAGGTGCAGATCGATTTCGGGAAGCCGTGGTAGTTCAGCGGGGCGGGGATCGCGTGCTGGACGTCGGCGATGTAGTCGTGGCACAGGCGATCGAGGGCCTCGGTCGACACGCCGGGAACGACGTGGGGCTCGATCATTTCCAGTACTTCGGCCGCGAGGCGGCAGGCGACGCGCATCCGTTCGATTTCGGCCGCGGTCTTGATCGTCACGGGCATGGTGCGGGAGACATCCAACTCATTGTTGCGGCGAAAGTTCCATGGTATAAAGCGCGCGCCCTATGGGCAATCCGAAGCAGACTCAATCAACAATCCACACACGTTGCCGCCAACCGGTGCCCGGGTGTCCGTCTCACGGCGGATCGGCTGTCCGGGGCACGTGGAGGAACAACCCGACGGGAGTTTTCCAATGGCAGACATTTCGATGCGCCAGATGCTCGAGGCTGGCGTGCACTTCGGTCATCAGACGCGATTCTGGCATCCCAAGATGGCGCCGTACATCTTCGGGGAGCGTAACAAAATCCACATCATCAACCTTGAAAAGTCGCTGCCGCTGTTCAACGACGCGATGAACTTCATCGGTCGTCTGGCAGCCAAGCGCGGCAAGATCCTTTTCGTCGGCACCAAGCGCGCGGCGCAGGAAGCGATCGAGCGCGAAGCGACCCGCTGCGGCATGCCCTATGTAAGCCGGCGCTGGCTCGGCGGCATGCTGACCAACTTCAAGACGGTGAAGCAGTCGATCAAGCGCCTCAAGGAGCTCGAGGACACGATCAACAACGGCGGCCTCGACCGGATTTCCAAGCGCGAGGGCCTGCAGGTCCGTCGCGAGTACGACAAGCTGATGCACGGCCTGGCCGGCATCAAGGACATGGAGCGCCTGCCCGACGCGCTGTTCGTGATCGACGTCGGCTACGAGGACATCGCGGTGCTCGAGGCGGCGAAGCTCAAGATCCCCGTCGTCGCGATCGTCGACACCAACTGCAAGCCCGACAACATCGACTACGTCGTGCCCGGCAACGACGACGCGATCAGCGCCATCAACCTCTACACCAAGTACGCGGCCGATGCCGTGCTGGACGCCCGCACCACGCTCGCCGCGTCCGGCGCCGGCGCCGACGAGTTCGTCGAGCTCGACGCCAGCGGCGCCCCGGTGCCGGGCGAGGACGACGGCGCGCGGCGCGCGCCGAAGAAGCAGCCCGCGGCGCCGAAGAAGAAGGTCGTGCGCAAGGGCGGTGGCCGCGAAGGCGCCGAAGCGGCGGCGGCGGAGTAATCCAGGAACAGCAGACGACGTCCGGGCGTCGCGGCGCCCGGGCGCGCCGGAGTAAACGACAGATGACGATCAGTGCATCGGCCGTCAAGGAGCTGCGCGAGCGGTCCGGGGCCGGAATGATGGAGTGCAAGAACGCGCTGGTGGCCACCAACGGCGACCTCGAGGCCGCCCTCGAGCACCTGCGCAAGTCGGGGGCGGCGAAGGCCGCGAAGAAGGCCGGGCGCATCGCGGCCGAAGGCGCGGTGGTGATCGCCGAGGGCGAGGGTGCCGCGGCGCTGGTCGAGGTCAACTCGGAAACCGATTTCGCCGCCAACGAGCCGAATTTTGCCGCCTTCGCCGACGCGGTCGCCCGCACGGTGCTGAAGCTGCGACCGGCGAGCCTCGAGGCGCTCGCCGCCGCGACCCTGGCCGGCGGTCACGAGACGGTCGAGGCCGCGCGCCAGAACCTGATTCTCAAGATCGGCGAGAACATCTCGATACGCCGCTTCGAAGTGCGGGCGATCACCGACGGCGTGATCGGCGCCTACCGCCACGGCAAGCGCATCGGCGTGCTGGTCGAGCTGGTGGGCGGCAGCCCCGAGCTCGCCAAGGACATCGCGATGCACATCGCGGCCTCGAACCCGGTGTGCGTGGCGGAGGCGGACGTGCCGCCGGCGCTGCTCGCCAAGGAAAAGGAAATCCGCCTCGCGCAGGCGGCTAGCAGCGGCAAGCCGCCGGAAATCGTCGAGAAGATGATCGCCGGCCAGATGCGCAAGTTCATCGGCGAGATCACCCTGCTCGGGCAGCCCTTCGTCAAGGATCCGGATCTCACGGTCGGCAAGCTGCTCGGCAAGGACGCCAGCGTGAGGGCCTTCGTCCGCTACGAAGTGGGGGAGGGCATCGAGAAGAAGGAAGTCAATTTCGCCGAGGAAGTCATGGCTCAGGCGCGCGGTGCGGAGAGCTGAGACCCCGGCGATAAGACGACCGCGACGATCCCGTCGGCTGCGGGGCCGTCGCCGCGGCCCTCTGGGGCCCGTGAGCACGCGTCCCTCCACGATCAGATCGGGATTTCCGCAGTGAGCTCCGATACTTCGACCTCCGACCGGCGCTATCGGCGCGTCCTCATCAAGCTCAGCGGCGAAGCGCTGATGGGCCATGAGGACTACGGCATCGACCCCGGCGTCCTCCGGCGCATCGCCAGCGAGATCGGCGATCTGGTCCGCCACGGCGTCGAAGTCGCCGTGGTCATCGGCGGCGGCAACATCTTCCGCGGCGCCGGCCTTGCGGCCAAGGGCATGGATCGCGTGTCGGCCGACCAAATGGGCATGCTCGCCACCGTCATCAACGCGATCGCGATCCAGGACGCGCTGGAGCGCATCGGGCTCTACGCGCGCGTGATGTCGGCGATCAAGATCAATCAGGTATGCGAGGATTACATCCGCCGTCGCGCGATCCGGCACCTCGAAAAGGGGCGGGTGGTGGTGCTCGCGGCCGGCACCGGCAATCCGTTCTTCACGACCGACTCGGCGGCGAGCCTGCGCGCGATCGAAATTGGGGCACAACTGATGATCAAGGCGACCAAGGTCGACGGCGTGTACTCGGCCGATCCCGCCAAGGATCCGAACGCCGTTCGCTACGAACGCCTCGATTACGATACCGTACTGGAACAGAAGCTCGGCGTGATGGACGCGACCGCGGTGGTGCTCTGCCGCGACAATCGCATGCCGCTGCGCGTGGTGGACATGACCCGGCCGGGCAATTTCGTGCGCGCTGCGCTGGGCGAGAACGTCGGAACCCTGGTCACAACTGCGGACTGATCCCATGCTGCAAGACATCATCAAGGACGCCGGCACGCGGATGGACAAGACCGTCGCGTCCTTCAAGGTCGATCTGACCAAGATCCGCACCGGACGCGCTCACCCCAGCCTGCTCGACCACGTGCTGGTCGACTACTACGGCACGATGACGCCGATCCCGAAGGCCGCGAACGTGATCGTCGAAGACGCCCGGACCCTGGTCGTCACCGCCTGGGACAAGACCATGGTGTCCGCGATCGAGCGGGCGATCCTCGAGTCCGACCTCGGCCTGAATCCCAACACCGCGGGCACCGTAATGCGCATCCCGCTGCCGCCGCTGACCGAGGAGCGCCGCCGCGACCTCGTGAAGGTGTGCAAGGCCGAGGCCGAGCAGGCCAAGGTCGCGATCCGCAACATCCGCCGCGAGGCGATTTCCGATCTGAAAGACCTGCTGAAGGAAAAGGCAATCGCCGAGGACGAGGAGCGCCGCGGCCAGGACGAGATCCAGAAACTCACCGACGCGCACATCAAGAAGATCGACGAGGCCCTTGCCGCTAAAGAACAAGAAATCCTCTCGGTCTGAAGCGCGCCAGCATGAACAACGGTCTTCCCCGCCACGTGGCGATCATCATGGACGGCAACGGCCGCTGGGCCCGCCGCCGTCAACTGCCGCGCATCGCCGGTCATCGCGCGGGCGTCGAGAACGTACGCGCGATCGTCGCGCGCTGCGCGGAGCTCGGCATCGAATATCTGACGCTGTTCGCCTTCAGCAGCGAGAATTGGCGGCGCCCGCGCACCGAAGTCCGCCTGCTGATGGATCTCTTCGTGCACGCGCTGGATCAGGAGGTCCAGCGCCTGCATGAGAACGGCGTGCGGCTGCAGGTGATCGGCGAGCGCAGGGCCTTCCCGGGCAAGCTGCAGCGGGCGATCGCGCGCGCCGAGGCGATCACCGCGGACAACACCGGGCTCACCCTCGTCATCGCCGCCAACTACGGCGGCCGCTGGGACATCACCGAAGCCGCGCGCCGACTCGCCGAGCAGGTGCGGCTCGGCAGCCTCGAGCCGGCCGACATCACGCCCGAGATGCTGGAAGCCCAGCTTTGCCTCAGCGACGCACCGGAGCCGGATCTCTTCATCCGCTCCGGCGGCGAGCAGCGGATCAGCAATTACCTGCTGTGGCAGCTCGCCTATACCGAGCTGCACTTCACCGACTGCCTGTGGCCGGACTTCGACCGCGAGCAGTTCGATCTCGCGCTCAAGAGCTTTGCCCGGCGGCAGCGCCGCTTCGGCATGACCGGCGAGCAGATCGAGCAAGCCGCCGAGCCGCTGCCGGCCGAACGGCTGGGGACCTCCTGAGTGGGGTCTGCATCGGTCCCGCCGACCGATCAGGGCCCGGGCAGGGCGCTCCGCTCCCGACTCCTCACCGCCGCCGTGCTCGGTGGCGCGCTCGTGCTGCTGGTCGCGGCCGGCAGCCCGGGCCTGCTCGCTGCGGTGCTGGCCGTATTCCTCGCGCTCGCCGCCTGGGAGTGGGGCGCGCTGTGCGGCTGGTCGCGCATCGTCCTCTGCGGATGGGTCCTCGCCACGCTCGCCGTCGCGATGCTGCTGTGGGGGGCGCTCGCGCCCGGAGCGGCGCGCCTCGCGCTGCTGCTGGCGACGGTCGCCGGCTGGGCCGCCGCGGGGGCTGCCGTGGCCGGCGCCGAGCGCGGCCGCGCCGTGCTGCCCGAGCAGGGCCTGGTGCTCGCGCTGCTCGGCTGGGGGGTGCTGCTGCCACTGTGGCTGTCGCTGCTGTGGCTGAAGACCGCGAGCCCGCTGCTGCTGCTCGCGCTGTTCGCGCTGATCTGGCTCGCCGACAGCGCCGCTTATTTCTTCGGCCGCCGCTACGGCCGGCGCCGGCTCGCGCCGCGGGTCAGCCCCGGCAAGACCTGGGCCGGGGTCGGCGGCGCGCTGCTCGCCGCGCCGACCGTCGCCCTCGTGTTCGGGCTGGCGGCCGGCTACCGCGGCGCGGCGCTCGCCGGATTCGGTATGCTGTGCCTCGTGACGGTCGTGGCCTCGATCATCGGCGATCTGTTCGAGAGCCTGTTGAAGCGCCGCGCCGGCGTGAAGGACAGCGGCACGCTGCTGCCGGGCCACGGCGGCGTGCTCGATCGGATCGACAGTCTCACGGCCGCGGCGCCGGTATTTTGTTTGGGCTTGTCCTTGTTGGGTTCCACTACGTGAAAGCCGTCACCATCCTCGGTTCCACCGGCACCATCGGCGTCAACACGCTCGACGTCATTGCGCGCCATCCCGATCACTACGAGGTCTTCGCGCTGACCGCGAACCGCAACGTCGAGGGCCTGTTCGAGCAGTGCGCGATCTGGCGCCCGCGCTATGCGGTGCTGGTCGACGCGGCGGCCGCGAAAAAGCTGCGGGTCAGACTGCGCGCCAGCGGGCTCGCGACCGAAGTGCTGGCCGGGACAGACGCGCTGGTCGACGTCGCCCGTCATCCGGACGTCGACTACGTGATGGCCGGCATCGTCGGCGCCGCGGGCCTCCTGCCCAATCTCGCCGCGGCGCAGAGCGGTAAGCGCGTGCTGCTCGCGAACAAGGAGTCGCTGGTGATGTCCGGCGCGCTGTTCATGGACGCGGTGCGCGAGTCGGGCGCCGAGCTGCTGCCGATCGACAGCGAGCACAACGCGGTGTTCCAGTGCATGCCGGTCGGCTTCGAGCGCGGCCTGCCGACGGTCGGCGTGCGGCGCATCCTGCTGACGGCCTCGGGCGGTCCGTTCCGCACGCGCGAACTCGCCGAGCTCGACGTGGTCACACCCGACCAGGCCTGTGCGCATCCGAAGTGGGTGATGGGACGCAAGATCTCGGTGGACTCGGCGACGATGATGAACAAGGGGCTGGAGATCATCGAGGCCTGCTGGCTGTTCAACACCGCACAGGACGCGGTCGAAGTCGTGGTGCATCCGCAGAGCGTGATCCACTCGATGGTCGAGTACGTCGACGGTTCGGTGCTCGCGCAGCTCGGCAATCCCGACATGCGCACGCCGATCGCCTATGCGCTGGGCTGGCCCGCGCGCGTCGAGTCTGGCGTCGCCCAGTTGAATCTCTTCGATGTGCGCCGTCTCGACTTCGAGGAGCCCGACACGCGCCGCTTCCCGAGTCTGCGGCTGGCCCGCGAGGCGATGCGCGCCGGCGGCACCGCCCCCGCGATCCTGAACGCGGCGAACGAGGAAGCGGTCGCCGCCTTCCTCGACGGCCGCATCCGCTTCCCGGCGATCGCCGCCGTCGTCGAGGACACGCTGCACGGCCTCGCGCCGCGCGCCGCCGACGATCTCGCCGTGATCCTCGACGACGATCGCCGCGCGCGCGAAGTCGCGGCGCGGCTGACGCGGAAGCTCGCCTCGTGACCGACGTCCTGCAGACCCTCGTCTCCTTCGTGGTCGCGCTCGGCGTGCTGGTCACGATCCACGAATACGGCCACTACTGGGTCGCGAAGAAATGCGGCGTGCGCATCCTGCGCTTCTCGCTCGGCTTCGGCCGCCCGCTGTGGCAGACGCGCTTCGGCCCGGACGACACGGAGTTCGCCGTCGCCGCGATACCGCTGGGCGGCTACGTGAAGATGCTCGATGAGCGCGAAGGGCCGGTCGCCGCACACGAACGCCACCGCGCCTTCAATGCCCAGCCGCTGGCGCGCCGCGCCGCGATCGTCGCCGCCGGTCCGCTGGCCAATTTCCTGCTTGCGCTCTGCGTCTACTGGGCGATGTACATGGTCGGCGTGACGGGCGCGCGGCCCTATGTCGGCGAGGTCGAGCCGGCGAGCGTCGCCGCGCACGGCGGCCTGCGCGCGGGCGACGAGATCGTCGAGGTCGACGGGCGTCCGACCGCAATCTGGGACAACGTCATGGCGACCGCGATCGAGGCGATCCTCGACGCCAATGCGGTGCGGCTGACGGTGCGCGGCACCGACGGTCTGGACCGCCGGGTCACGCTCGACTTCAGCAGCCTGTCGATCGACGATCTCTCGCGCGGCGACTTCTTCGCCAAGGTCGGTTTCGAGCCGCGGCGTCCGAAAGTCCCGCCGATCATCGGCCGCGTGGTGCCGGGAGAGGCCGCCGACGCTGCCGGCCTGCGTGCGGGCGATCGCGTGCAGGCGCTGGACGGCAAGCCCGTCGATGACTGGCTCGACTGGGTGCGGGCGATTCGTGCGCGGCCGGAACAGACGCTCGACGTCGTCGTCGAGCGCGACGGCGCACCGCTGCAGATCGCGCTCGTGCCGCGCGCGAGCTTCGACGACGGCGCGCGCATCGGGCGCATCGGCGCCGAGGTCGCGCCCTTCGACGCGC
This sequence comes from Gammaproteobacteria bacterium, assembly GCA_035325705.1. Classification (GTDB taxonomy): domain Bacteria; phylum Pseudomonadota; class Gammaproteobacteria. The sequence continues at coordinate 20,360 of DAOKZI010000039.1, read as the reverse complement.
AGGCTCACGCCGTGCCGACGGCGATCGAGCGCTACGATCCGCTGACTGCCGCGATGCGCGCGCTGACGCGCACGCGCGACGTCACCGCCACCACGCTGAAGTTTCTGCGCAAGATGGTGCTCGGTGAAGCCTCGGTGCAGAACTTGAGCGGACCGATCAGCATCGCGCAGTTCGCGGGTGAATCGGCGAAGCTCGGCATGTCGCGCTTTCTCGAGTTTCTCGGCCTCGTCAGCGTGAGCCTCGCGGTGCTGAATCTGCTGCCCGTACCGATGCTCGACGGCGGACACTTGATGTATTACCTGATAGAATCCATCATACGAAAGCCGGTGCCGGAGGCTGTCCAGCTCTACGGGCAGCACATCGGGCTGATGTTCCTGTTGGGATTGATGGGGCTTGCAATCTACAACGACATCATGCGCATCCTGTGACAACGCTGGGCAGCCCTCGAAAACCTAAATAACGAATGCGGAAATCGCGAGCTGCACGCTGGTCGGCGTGCTTGGCCCTGGGCCTGCTGTTACAAGCGGCCGTGGCCGAGGACTTCATCGTCGACGATATCCGGGTCAACGGGCTGCGTCGCATCTCGCCTGGCACCGTCTTCAACTACCTCCCCATCACGATCGGCGATCGCGTCGACGAGAAGCGCACCCAGGAAGCGGTGCGCGCGCTGTTCAAGACCGGCTTCTTCAAGGACGTCAAGCTCGAGCGCGACGGCGACGTGCTGGTGGTGCAGGTGATCGAGCGCGAGTCGATCGCCGACATCACCTTCAAGGGCAACAAGGCGATCAAGACCGAGGAGCTGCTGAAGGGCCTCGGCGACATCGGCTTCGCGAAGGGCGAGGTGTTCAACGAGGCGAAACTCGACAAGGTCACGCAGGAGCTGCGCCGCCAGTACTACGCGAACGGCAAGTACGGCGTGAAGATCGAGTCGAAGATTACGCCCCTCGACGACAACAGCCTGACCATCGCCTTCACCATCGTCGAAGGCGAGGCCGCGCGCATCCGCGAAATCAACATCGTCGGCAACAAGGCCTTCACCGACAAAGAGCTGCTGAGCGATTTCAAGCTGACGACGCCGAACTGGATTAGCTGGTTCACGAAGGACGATCAGTACTCCAAGCAGAAGCTCGGCGGCGATCTCGAGGCGCTGCGCTCGAAGTACCAGGACAACGGCTACGTGGACTTCCACGTCGAGTCCACGCAGGTCTCGATCACGCCCGACAAGGCGGACGTCTACATCACCATCAACATCGCAGAGGGTGAGCAGTACAGGCTGTCCGAGGTCAAGCTCGCCGGCCGCCTGGTCGTCGACGAGAAAGAGCTGTTCGAGCTGGTGACCACGCGCAAGGGCATGCTGTTCTCGCGCAAGGAAAGCCAGCAGACCAGCAAGAACATCACCGAGCGGCTCGGCGACGAAGGCTACGCCTTCGCCAACGTCAACTCGATTCCGAAGCTGGACCGTGACAAGAAGCAGGTCGCACTGACCTATTTCGTCGACCCGGGCCAGCGCGTGTACGTGCGCCGGGTCAATTTCTTCGGCAATGCGAAGACGCGCGACGAGGTCATCCGCCGCGAAATGCGCCAGATGGAAGGCGGCTGGATCTCGACCGCCAAGGTCGAGCGCTCGAAGATCCGCATGCAGCGCCTCGGCTACTTCGAAGAAGTGAACGTCGAGACGCCGGCCGTGCCCGGCACGACGGATCAGGTCGACGTCAACTACACGGTCAAGGAGCGTCCGTCCGGCAACCTGATGCTCGGTCTCGGCTTCTCGCAGGGGCAGGGTCTCATCTTCAACACGAGCGTCACCCAGAACAACTTCCTGGGCAGCGGCAAGAGCGTCAGCTTCTCGTTCAACAACAGCGAAATCAACCGCGTGTTCCGGCTCGGGTACCTGAACCCGTTCTGGACGCTCGACGGCATCAGCCGCGGTTTCAACATCGGTTATTCAGAAGTCGACGCCGGTGCGCGACTGAACAACACCATTCGCTACAACTCGAAGACGGGCTCGGCGGGCATGAACTTCGCGATCCCGCTGACCGAGTTCAACACGATCAGCCTCGGCGCCGGCTACGAGTCGACCTCGCTCGACATCGATCCCTCGCTGCTCGACATCCGCGTGCTGCGCTTCATCCTGCTCGAAGGCGACAGCTACAACATCTTCCGCTTGAACAGCGCCTTCGCCTATGACACGCGCAACTCGGCCCTGTTTCCGACCAAGGGCGTGCTGCAGCAGATCAGCGGCCAGATCGCGACGCCCGGCGGCGATCTGAACTTCTGGAAGGTCGATTACGACTCGCGCATCTTCGTGCCGATTTACAAGGACTACGTGCTGCTGTTCAAGACGCAGGTCGGCTACGGCGACGCCTACGGCGATACCTTCGAACTGCCCTTCTTCGAAAACTTCTTCGCCGGCGGTCCGCGCACCGTGCGCGGTTACGAGGAAAGCTCGCTGGGCCCGAAGGACATCTACAACGACGCGCTCGGCGGCAATCTGTCGCTGGTCGGCAACGTCGAGCTGATCCTGCCGGTGCCCTTCCTCAAGGAATTCAAATCCGTTCGTCTGACGGCTTTCTACGACATCGGCAACGTCTACGACACCACGTTCGAGGACGTCACGGTCGACACCCTGCGCATGTCGACCGGCCTGTCGGGGGTGTGGCTATCGCCGTTCGGCATGCTTTCGGTTAGTATCGCGCAGCCGTTCAACGACCAGCCGAACGACGAAATCCAGAAATTCCAGTTCACGTTCGGCACCACATTCTGACGCATGTAGGCGGCCCGGAAGGGCGCCGGTACGGCACGCTGTACACCATTCTTTTGACCAACAGAGCGATGAATATGTCGAAGTCAAGCATCATTGGCGTCCTGGCGATGCTGGCGGCCTTCGCGGCCGCGCCGGTGTTCGCGGCCGATTACAAGATCGGCGTCGTGCAGGCCGTGCGCGTGCTCGAGGCGGCGCCGCAGGCCGAGGCGGCGAAGAAGAAACTGGAATCCGAGTTCGCCGGCAAGGACAAGCTGCTGCTCGCGAAGCAGAAAGAACTGAAGGCCCTCGAAGATCGAGCGGCCAAGGACGGCGCGATCATGAGCGAGACGGAGCGCACCCGTCTGCAGCGCCAGATCATCGAGAAGCAGCGCGATCTGAAGCGCGACTCGGACGAGTTCCGGGAAGACGTGAACTTCCGCCGCAACGAGGAATTCGCGAAGATCCAGAAGCAGATCGTCGAGGCCATCCAGACGATCGCGCAGGAGCAGAAGTTCGATCTCGTCCTCGGCGAGGGCGTGATTTTCGCGAGCAAGGCGGTCGACATCACGGATCTCGTGATCGAGCGCTTGAAGAAGGCACCGTAACGACCGCTCGCGGGCGCCGCCGCGGCGCCCGTCCGACGCCTGCACGAAAACCCGGCGCAGACCGGGTCCGGTCCGGGTAACGCAGTACTTTCCGGCGCGACCGGTGCGGCTTCGAGCGGCGCCGGGTCCGCTAGCCGACGGCGCGTTCCGTCCGCAGCGCGGGCGCGGCACGCGGGGAGACCAGCATGCGATCGAGCACTCATCCGATTTCGGCACCGACGACCAGCCCGGCAGATCCGTGATGAAGCGCGCGGAAGAAGCCCAGGTGGGCGACACGATCGACGTCCGGGAAATCCTGCGGATCCTGCCGCACCGCTATCCCTTCCTGCTGGTCGACCGCGTGCTGGAGTGCGTGCCCTTCGAGCGCATCAAGGCGATCAAGAACGTCACCTTCAACGAGCCCTTCTTCACCGGTCATTTCCCCGACAAGCCGGTGATGCCCGGCGTGCTCCTGCTCGAGGCGATGGCGCAGGCGACCGGGCTGCTCGCGTTCCGCTCGCACAACGCGCATAGCGACAGCACGAGCATGTATTACCTCGTCGGCGTCGACAAGGCGCGCTTCAAGCGTCCCGTCGTGCCCGGCGATCAGGTGATCCTGACCGCGCGCTTGCAGCGCTGCATCCGCGGCATCTACAAGTTCGAGACCGAAGCGCACGTCGGCGAAGATCTGGTCGCGACCGCGGATTTCATGACCACCGAAATGGAAGGGCGGGCTTGATTCATCCGACCGCGATCGTCGAGCCCGGCGCGCGGCTCGGTGCCGGCGTCGAAATCGGGCCGTGGACCTATGTCGGCAACGGCGTGGAGATCGGGGACGGATGCCGCATCGACGCGCACTGCGTGTTGAAGGGGCCGACCCGGCTCGGCCGCGACAATCGGATCTATGCCTTCTGCTCGATCGGCGAGCAGCCGCAGGACAAGAAATTCAAGGGCGACGAAGCGGTCCGGCTCGAGATCGGCGATCGCAACACCCTCCGCGAATACTGCAGCATCAATCGCGGGACGCCCGGCGGCGGCGGCGTCACCGTGCTGGGCGACGACAACTGGATCATGGCGTACTGCCACATCGCGCACGACTGCCGCGTCGGCAATCACACCATCTTCGCCAACAACGCGACGCTCGCCGGCCACGTCGAGATCCACGACTACGCGATCCTCGGCGGCTTCACCGGCGTGCATCAGTTCTGCCGCGTCGGCGAGAGCAGCTTCACGGCCATCGCGGCCGTCATCGTCAAGGACGTGCCGCCCTATGTGATGGCCGGCGGCAATACGGCGCGGGCGCGCGCGATCAACCGCGAAGGCCTGCGGCGGCGCGGCTTCGGGCGCGCGGCGATCGCGGCCATCACGCGCGCCTACAAGACGCTCTATCGACAGGGACTGCTGCTCGAGGACGCCCTCGCCGAGCTCGACGAACAGGCGCGCGAGACGCCCGAAGTCGCCCGCTTCGTCGGCTTCATCCGCAGCGCCCGCCGCGGCATCGTGCGCAGCCGCCGCGGCGCCGCGGACGACTGACGCCGGCCCGCGCGCCCCGCGCGGGGTGTGCCCCTTCCCGATGTCCCCGACGCCGCCGAGTGCTCCATCCCCTGCCTTGCGACGCGTCGCCATCGTCGCCGGCGAGGCCTCGGGCGATCAGATCGGCGCCGACTTGATCGCGGCTCTGCGCGCGCGGCATCCCGGGCTGGACATATTCGGCATGGCGGGCCCGCGCATGCGGGCGGCCGGCTGCCGCGCGCTCGCCGAGGTCGATGAGCTCGCCGTGATGGGGCTCGTCGAGGTCCTGCGTCACTACCCGCGCTTGTGCCGGCTGCGCGCGCGCCTCATCGCGGCGCTGATCCGCGCGCGCCCGGACGTACTCGTCGGCATCGACGTGCCGGATTTCACGCTGGAGATCGAACGCCGCGCGAAGGCGGCCGGGATCCCGGCCGTCCACTACGTCTGCCCCCAGGTGTGGGCGTGGCGCGCGGGCCGGCTGCCGGCCATCCGCGAGGCGGTGGATCTGGTGCTCGCGCTGTTCCCCTTCGAGGTGCCGTTCCTCGCCGACCACGGCATCGAGGCGGCCTTCGTCGGCCATCCGCTGGCCGATCGCATCCCCGCCGAGCCGGACCGCGCGGCGGCGCGCGCGGCCGTGCTGCCGGACGCTGCGCCGGCCGGCGGGCCGCTGCTCGCGGTGCTGCCGGGCAGCCGGCCGCAGGAGCTCGCGCGCCACGCAGCGCTGTTTCTGGACGCGGCGCTCGCGTTCGCCGCGCGCCACCCCGGCACGCGCATCGTGTTCGGCGCGCTGAACGCCGCCGCCGCGGCCGAGCTCGAGAAGCGGCTCGCGCAGCGCGCGCCCGCGACCGGGCCGGCGCCCCTCGTCGTCGTCGGTCGAGCGTCCGAGCTGCTCGCCGCGGCCGACGTCGCGCTCCTCGCCTCGGGGACCGTCACGCTCGAAGCAGCGCTGTCGGGGACGCCGGCCGTCGTCGCCTATCGGCTCGCGCCGCTGAGCTGGTGGTGGCTGCGGCGGGCGGTGAAGGTGCCGCACGTCGCGCTGCCCAATCTCTTGCTCGGCGAGCGCCTGCTGCCCGAGCTGCTGCAGGACGCCGCCACGCCGGCCGCGCTCGCCGACGCGCTGGACGCCTGGCTCGCCGCTCCGGCGCGCATCGCGGACTATCGCCGGCGCTGCCGCGCGCTGCATGCGAGCCTCGCCGCCGGCAGCGGCGCGGCCGCGGCGGCGGCGATCGAGCGGCTGGTCGCCGCGCGCGCCGGCACCGCTTGAACGAGCCCGGCTGACGGTCCGATGATCCTGTCCCTATGATTGCGGGGGTCGATGAAGCAGGGCGCGGGCCGCTCGCGGGCCCCGTCGTCGCCGCGGCCGTCATCCTCGACGAGCTGAGGCCGCTGGAGGGGCTCGCCGATTCCAAGCGCCTGTCGCCGGCGCGGCGCGAGGTGCTGTACGAATGCATCGCGGCCAGCGCGCGCGCCGTCGGCGTGGGCCAGGCGAGCGTGGAGGAGATCGATCGCTTGAACATCTTTCGCGCCACGCTGCTGGCGATGGAGCGCGCGCTCGCGGCACTGGCCCTCGCGCCGCTGCGCGTGGTCGTCGACGGCACGCACACGCCGCGCTGCCCCTGTCCGGCCGAGGCCATCGTCAAAGGCGACGCCACGGTGCCGGCGATCATGGCCGCCTCGATCGTCGCCAAGGTCGCGCGCGACCGACTGATGGACGAGCTGGCGCGCGAGTACCCCGTCTACGGCTTCGAGCGCCATCGCGGCTACGCGACGGCCGAGCATCTGGCGGCACTGGGCGTGCACGGGCCTTCGCCCTGTCATCGCCGCAGCTTCGCACCCGTGCGCCTGGCGCTGGTGGAGGAGACGTGAGCGCGGCGTCCTTCGTCCACCTGCACGTGCACACCGAGTACTCGCTGGTCGACGGCATCGTGCGCGTGGAAGAGCTGGTCAAGCGCACGCGGGAGGCCGGCATGCCGGCCGTCGCGATCGCGGATCAGGGCAATATGTTCGCGACGGTGAAGTTCTACCAGGAGGCCGAGCGCGCCGGTCTCAAGCCCGTGATCGGCGCCGAGCTGTGGATCCACGCGACGGACGACGGCCCGGAACGCTCGCGGCTGGTGGTGCTGTGCCGCGATCGCGAGGGCTATCGCAAGCTCTCGCGGCTCGTCACGCGCTCCTACCAGGAAGGCCAGATCCACGGCGTGCCGCACGTCGCGCGCGCCTGGCTCGACGCCGACAGCGTGCGCGGGCTCATCGCGCTGTCCGGCCAGTACGGCGACATCGGCTGCCTGCTCGGCGAAGGCCAGATCTCCAAGGCCCGCGCGCGCCTGGACGCCTGGCGCCAGATCTTTCCCGACGCCTTCTACCTCGAGCTCACGCGCACGGGACGCAGCGGCGAGGCGCGCTACGTCGATCTCGCGCTCGAGCTCGCGGCAGCGACGGACACCCCGGTCGTCGCCACCAACGACGTGCGCTTCCTCGGCGCGGACGAATTCGACGCGCACGAGGCGCGCGTGTGCATCCACGAAGGCCGCACGCTGTCCGATCCGCGGCGCCCGCGCGCCTATACCGCCGAGCAGTATCTGAAGCCGCCGGCCGCGATGGCCGAGCTCTTCGCCGACGTGCCCTCCGCGCTAGCCAACGCGGTGCTGATTGCGCAGCGCTGCAACCTCGAGCTCGAGTTCGGCGCCTATCAGATGCCGCAGTTCCCGGTGTCCGGCGAGCGCAGCGTCGAGGACGAGCTCTACGCCAGCGCGCGCACGGGGCTCGCGCGGCGCATCGCGCGCCTGGGCGAGACCGGCGTCGGGCTCGCGAAGGAAGAAGCGGCTTACCACGAGCGGCTCGAGGTCGAGCTCGGCGTCATCGCCACGATGGGCTTCGCCGGCTATTTCATGATCGTCGCCGACTTCATCCGGTGGGCGAAGGACAACGGCATCCCGGTCGGTCCCGGCCGCGGCTCGGGCGCGGGCTCGCTGGTCGCCTACGCGCTCGGCATCACCGAGCTCGATCCGCTGCAGTACGACCTCCTGTTCGAGCGCTTCCTGAACCCCGAGCGCGTGTCGATGCCGGACTTCGACGTCGACTTCTGCATGGATCGCCGCGACGAGGTGATCGAGTACGTCACGCAGCGCTACGGTCGCGACCGCGTCGCCGGCATCATCACCTACGGCACGATGGCGGCGAAGGCGGTGCTGCGCGACGTCGGCCGCGTGCTCGGCTTTCCGTACGGCTTCGTCGATCAGCTCGCCAAGCTCGTGCCCTTCGATCCGAACATGACGCTCGAACGCGCGATGAGCGAGGAGCCGCAGCTCCGGACGCGCTACGAGCAGGAAGAGGACGTGCGCGCGATCCTCGATCTCGGGCTCGCGCTCGAAGGCATCTCGCGCAACGCCGGCCGCCACGCCGGCGGCATCGTGATCGCGCCGCAGGCGCTGACCGAGTTCATGCCGCTGTACTGCGAACAGGGCGCGGACGCGGCCGTGACGCAGTTCGACATGAGCGACGTCGAGGCGGTCGGCCTCGTGAAGTTCGATTTCCTGGGCCTGCGCACGCTGACCATCATCGACTGGGCGATCCGCAACATCGATGCCGAGCGCGCGGCGGCCGGGCTCGGACCGCTCGACATCAACGCGCTGCCGCTCGACGACGCGGCGACCTTCGCGCTGGTCCAGCGCGCGCAGACGACCGCGGTGTTCCAGCTCGAATCACGCGGCATGAAGGAGCTGATCAAGCGCCTGCAGCCCGATCGCTTCGAGGATCTGGTCGCGCTCGTCGCGCTGTTCCGCCCGGGCCCGCTGCAGTCGGGCATGGTCGACGACTTCATCGAGCGCAAGCACGGCAAGGCCGAGGTGAGGTATCCGCATCCGGCGCTGGAGTCGGTGCTGCTGCCGACCTACGGCGTCATCCTGTACCAGGAACAGGTGATGCAGATCGCGCAGGTGCTCGCCGGCTATTCGCTCGGTGCCGCCGATCTCCTGCGCCGCGCGATGGGCAAGAAGAAGGCCGAGGAAATGGCGAAGCAGCGCCAGATCTTTGTCGACGGCGCGACGGCCAACGGCGTCAGCGCCGAGCTCGCCGGCGAGATCTTCGACTTGATGGAGAAGTTCGCCGGCTACGGCTTCAACAAGTCGCACTCGGCGGCCTACGCGCTGGTCGCCTACCAGACCGCGTGGCTGAAGGCCCATCACCCCGCGGCGTTCATGGCCGCGGTGCTGTCGGCGGACATGGACTCGACCGACAAGGTCGTGCGCCTGATCGACGAGTGCCGGGAGCTCGGCATCGCGGTCGAGAAGCCGGATCTGAACGTCTGCGCCTATCGTTTCACGGTCGCCGACGAGAAGACGATCCGCTACGGCCTCGGCGCCATTCGCGGCGTCGGCGAAGGCGCGGTCGCGGCGCTGGTCGCCGAGCGCGACGAGCACGGCCGCTATACCGATCTATTCGATCTGTGCCGGCGCAACGACGGCCGCCGCCTCAACAAGCGCGTGCTCGAGGCCTTGATCAAGGCCGGCGCCCTGGACTCGCTGGGCGCGCGCCGCCGCGGCCTGATGAACCTCGTCGAGCACGCGATGCAGGCGGCCGAGCAGCAGGCGAAGGCCGCGGCCGTGGGGCAGGTCGATCTCTTCGGCGGTGACGGATCGGCCGCGGCGCCCGTCGCCGATCCGATCCAGATGCACGCCTGGCGCGCCGCCTGCGAGGCCGAGGAGTGGTCCAAGCAGCAGCTCCTCGGCTGGGAAAAGGAGACGCTGGGTCTGTACCTCAGCGGACATCCGATGGACCGCTACCTGCGCGAGCTCGGCCCTCTGGTCAGCGGCCGCCTCGCCGACCTGAGACCCGGCAAGCGCCGGATCGCGGGGCTGATCGTCGATCTGCGCTTCATCAAGGGACGTCGCGGCCGGATGGCCGTCATGACGCTGGACGACAGCACGGCCCGCGTCGAGGTCGCCGTGTACAATGAGGTGCTCGAAGCCTCGCTCGAGAAGATCGTCGAGGATCGCGTCGTGATCGTCGACGGCGAGTGCAGCGTCGACGAGTTCAGCGGCGACTACGCGATCAAGAACGTGCAGCGCATCGCGAGCATCGACGAGCTGCGGCACCAGCATGCGCGCAGCCTCGTGCTCAGCGTCGATGCGGCGGACTTCGACGGCCTCGTGCCGTATCTGCAGGCGACGCTCGCCGACTATGCGCCGGGTAGCTGCGCGGTCGCCGTCGAGTATCGCATCGACGGCGCGGCCGCGCGGGTGCGCCTCGCCGACGACTGGCGCGTGAAGGCGACCGACAAGCTGCTGGAGAACCTGCAGGCGAGGCTGGGCGACGAGGCCGTCCGCGTCGAGTATTGAGACCGCCCGGGGACGGGCATGCGGCGCGCGGCGTCGCCTGGGAGTGAGGGACATGGCGGCATCGCCGGAATACAGCGCACTGAACCTGAACTTCCTCGACTTCGAGCAGCCGATCGCGGAGCTCGAAGCGAAGATCGAGGCGCTGCGCAAGGTCGGCAACGACTCGGCGCTGAACATCTCCGACGAAATCGCCCGCCTGCAGGAGCGTTCGCGCGATCTCACGCGCCAGATCTTCGCCAATCTCACGCCGTGGCAGATCTCGCGCATCGCCCGCCATCCGCAGCGGCCCTACACGCTCGACTACGCCGAGCGCCTGTTCGACTCGATCGAGGAGCTGCACGGGGACCGCGCCTTTGCCGACGATCCGGCCATCGTCTGCGGCGTCGCGCGCTTCAACGGGCGCGGCGTCGTGTTCATCGGCCATCAGAAGGGGCGCAACACGCGCGAGAACCTGCATCGCAATTTCGGCATGCCCAAGCCCGAAGGCTATCGCAAGGCGCTGCGTCTGATGCTGCTCGCCGAGCGCTTCCGGCTGCCGGTACTGAGCTTCATCGACACGCCGGGCGCCTATCCCGGCATCGACGCCGAGGAGCGCGGCCAAAGCGAAGCGATCGCGCGCAACCTGCTCGAGATGGCGAGCCTGCGCACGCCGATCGTCGCCACGGTGATCGGCGAAGGCGGTTCCGGCGGCGCGCTCGCGATCGGCGTCGCCGATCGCGTGCTGATGCTCCAGTACGCGACGTACTCGGTGATTTCGCCCGAGGGTTGCGCCTCCATCCTATGGAAGAGCGCGGAGAAGGCCCCGGAGGCGGCCGAGGCGATGGGCATCACCTCCGAGCGCCTGCTGCAGCTCAAGCTCGTCGATGCCGTCATTGAGGAACCGCTGGGCGGCGCACATCGCGACTACGCGAAGATCGCGGAGCGCGTGAAGGCCGCGGTGCAGGACTCGCTCGATCGCCTGCTCGCGCTCGATGCCGACAAGCTCGTGCACCAGCGTCATCTGCGGCTCGACCAGTTCGGCGAGTACACCGAGAAGTGACGGTGAGCCGCCGGCCGCCATGAGCGGACCCGCGACGCAGGCCGTCGTCGACGCCCTCGAAACCCTGCTCTTCCCGCCGTCCTCGCCCGCCGCCGGGCGCGTGATCGTCGCCTACAGCGGCGGCGTCGATTCGACGGCGCTCCTGCTCGGCGTCGCCGCGCTGCGCGAAGGCCGCGCGCTCGACTGCCGCGCCTTTCACTTCGATCATCGCCTGCACCCCGCGAGCGCCGCCTGGGCCGCCCACTGCCGCGCGCGCTGCGCGGCGCTCGCGCTGCCGCTGCTGCTCGAGGTCGCGCCCGGCGCGCCGCCGGCGGGCGCGAGCATCGAAGCCTGGGCGCGCGAGCAGCGCTACGCGGCCGCCGCGCGGCTGCTCGCGCCGGGCGATTGGCTGTTGACCGCCCATCACCGCGACGATCTGGCCGAAACCCTGCTGCTCGCCGCGCTGCGCGGCAGCGGCCCGCACGGACTCGCGGCGATCGCGCCCAGCCGGCCGCTGGGCGCGGGCCTGCTGCTGCGGCCGCTGCTCGATCTCCCGCACGCGACGCTCGCGGCGGCGGTGGCCGAGGCCGGCGTCGACTGCCTGCACGATCCGGCCAACGTCGATCCGCGCCACGATCGCAGCTATCTGCGGCACAGCGTGATGCCGCTGCTCGCGGCGCGTTTTCCGGCCGCCGTCGCCGGGCTCGCGCGCGCGGCCGCCCTGCAGCGCGCGACGGTGCAACTGCTCGACGCCGAGGCCGATGCCGCGCTCGTCGCGCTCGGGGCGAGCGCGACGATCCTCCCGCTAGACTCCTTGGCCGCGTTCGACGACGCGCGCGCGCGCCTCGTCTTGAGGCGCTGGCTGAAGCGCGCGAGCGGTCACGCGCCGGACGCGCGCGTGCTGGCGCACGTGCTGCGCGAGCTCGTGCGCTCGCGTCACGATGCGACGCCTTTGATCGCCTGGCGCAGCGGCGAGCTGCGCCGGCACCGGCAGCGCCTGTACTGGCTCGCGACGCCGGCGCTGCCGTTCACGACGGCGCTGGTCTGGGCGCCCGCCGCGCCGCTGGCGCTGCCGGGCGGCGTGTTGCGCGCGCGGCGCACGCGCGGCAGCGGAATGCGCGCCTCGCTCGCCGCCGCGCCGCTGTCGGTGCGACCGCGCCGCGGCGGCGAGCGCCTGAAGCCGCTGGGCCGGCGGCACGGCATCAGCGTCAAGCGCCTGCTGCAGGACGCCGGCATGCCGCCCTGGCAGCGCGCGCAGCTTCCGTTGATCTGGGCCGGCGAACGCCTGGTCGCGGTCGCCGATCTGGCGCTCGCGGCGGAGGCCGCCGCGAGCGCGGAGGAGGACGGGATCGTGTTCGAATACGAGCGGGTCTGAACGCCTCAGCGTTCCGGGAACAGCGGGTCCGGCAGATCGAAGAACTCGAGATCGAGGGCGTGCCGCCCGTGCGCGTCGGCGGCGTGGGCGGTGACGACTTCGCCGAGCTGCGGCAGGTTCTTGCGCAGGCGCGTGCCGGCGGCGGCGACTTTGAGCTGCAGCTCGGGCGAGAAGGGCAGCACGAAGGCGCGCGGCACGACGCCGCGGGTATCGGTCGCGAAGCGCGTGATCCACAGATAGATCGCGCCCTTGTCGACGCCGCTCTTGTCCGGTTCGACGATGTGGATCGCATTCAAATTGAAGCGCGGCGGCATGCCCGTGTGCGTGGGCCAGCCGAGGAGATCCGGCATCGCGCGCCAGGTCGCGAGGACGAGGCAGGCGACCATCGCGACGCTCGCGAGCTTGATCCACCACGCGAAGCGCGTGAACAGCAGCACGTTCGCCAGCAGCACGGCCAGCACGGCAAAGGCGGCGATAAAAGTGGCCAGGGCGGCAGTCATCGTCGAGCTCCGATACCAGTGTCGTGTGCCGTCAATAGAGCAAAATATTGACGAGACACGACACTAGGTGCACGAATTCGCATCTCAGCCTCCCGCGTCCTTGCTCGGCGGGCCCGCGGGCGGCGCGTCCCTGAGCTCGATCTTCACGCTTTTCTGACCGAGCTGGCCGCGGTCCTGCGGCACGCCGTGGACCTCGTCGTCTTCCTCGACCTCGCCGACCTGCGGGATGTTCTGGCGCAGCTTGCCCTGGCCTTCCTGGAACACGGCCTTGGTCTTCAGCGAGAACGGCAGGCGGTAGGCGCGCGGACGCTGATCGCGATCGGGATCGAGATCCGCCGCCCAGAAGAACACGTTACCGGGCTCGCCGGTGCGCTTGTCCGGCTCCTGGATGTAGACGCCGATGAGGTTGAAGCGCTTCGGTACGTCGCGATCGGTAGGCCAGCCGAGGAGGGCGGGCAGCGCGAAGTAGCACGCACAGTAGGCGGCGCTGGTCACGACGACCAGGCCCGTCTTCACCTGCCACGGCCAGCGCGAGAACAGCGACAGCAGCAGCAGCGCCAGCGCGACCACCACGTAGGCCGCGACGATGGCGGCATGTCCGAACGTCAGCATCGGCACTATTCCCGCTTGAACGCCTTGGCCACGAGCGACTTCGGCACGTGGTTGATGTTCGCGACCCGCCCGTCGCCGATGATCGAGAAGCGCACGGCCGTGCGCTCCTCGTCCTTGCGCTTGAGCGTGACCGTGTCGTAGTAGATGACCTCGAGGACCGGGTTGACCTTGTCGACGCGCACGGTCACCGGCACCGCTTCGTTGTTCTCGGTCGCATAGTAATGCACGTTCACGATGTACTCGCCGGGGATCACGCCGCGAATCGTCGTGACTTCCTGGTTCAGCGGGTTCTCGATCTGCCGGCCGTTGATGTTGAGCGTGTCGTTGAGGTTGCCGCGATCGTCGCGATCGAGATGAATGAGGCCCGCGCTCGGGTTCTTGAAATAGGTCAGGTTGCCGGCCGGATCCTCGACATAGGTATCGATGTCGTTCGGATTCCGATCCGGCCAGGTGACCGTGATGATGTATTCGGCCTTGGGATCGATCTTGCCCTGCTTGGCGATCGGGTTCATGAACAGTACCGCGAGCACGAATAGATAGGTGATCGCCTGGATGATCTTGAACAGGACCGCCGTGATCGGATCGAAGGGCTGCCGGTAGCGAGTCGACGAGGAGCCGAAGGCGGACATGCGCTGCGGTGTCCGCTCACGCCGCGGCGGCGCCGGGGGCGCTCAGCACTTCCTTGACGTGCACGGTCACCTGCAGCAGCGCTTCGAGCCCGCGATCGAGCAGGTAGTAGGGCACGGACAGGAGGATGCCGACGACGAGGCTCGCGAGCGTCGTATACAGCGCCGTGCTCATGCCGACGCTCATCTGCTGCAGCACCTTCTGCATCGTGGACGCGTCTAGCGTGCCGGACTGCGCGACCGAGCTCAGCATCAGGATGAAGCCGACGAGCGTGCCGAGAAAGCCGACTTTCAGCAGCAGATCGATGTAGAACCAGCCGAACTCGTGCGCGCCGCGCAGGCGCGACGCATAGGCGTCGAGCAGATCCGAGGGCGCGTCGGGCCCGGCTTGCGCGGCGTGGTGATCCGCGAGGTAGTCGACGACGAAACCCGCGGGCAGGCCGGCGGCGGCCGCGGCTTCGCGCGTGCGCAGGGCCGCGGTCGAGACTTCGCCGCGCGTGAGCCGGCCGGCGATGGCCACGGCGTGGTTCAGCTCGCGCGAGAGGTAGAGCGTGCGCTTGAAAGTGTGGCCGACCCCGATCGCGTACATCAGGATCAGCACGAAGCAGATCCGGCTCTGATCCGCTTCGACCATGATCTGCACCAGCGACTGATCGACGCCGACGACGCTCGCGAAGACCACGAGGCCGAACAGCGTCCACCACAGGAGCAGCAGCACGTGCGGCTCGCTCAGCAGGAAATTCCAGCGCGGATTCATGCACTCACTCTCGCCCCGGGGCTTGCTCGAGTATACACGTCAGTCCTTTTCCAGCACGAAGGCGAGAATCTCGCGCAGCAGGCCGTTCATGCGCCGCGCGAACGCGTTCACGCGCGGGTCCGGATGATCTTCCGGCAGCAGCACCACGCTGATCACGGTGTGGCCGTCTTCGCGATGGACGGTGATCCGGCACGGCATCTGCGCGACGTAACCGGGGTCGAGCAGCAGCACCTCGCGCGCATATTCCAGGTTGCAGAAGTGGATGACCTCGACGTCCGGAAAATCCGCATAGCCGCGCTCGCGCAGGCCCTTGCCGATGGTATTGCGGCCGGTGATCCGGAAATTGCGCTCGGTGATAGCGAAATCGAGCTCGAGGATGACGTCGTCGAAGGACTTGTCGCTGACGCCGCGTTCGATCAGGGCCAACGACGGCCGGGGCGGCGCGGCGTCGGAAGCGGCCGCCGCCGCCGCGCTCGCACCGCCGATCAGCAGCGCGAGCGCCAGCAGCAGCCGGCTCATTCGCGGATGACCACTTTGGTCCCGACCTTGACGTAGTGACGGAGCTCGTTGACGTCGCGGTTGTCCAGCGCGATGCAGCCCTGGGTCCAGTCGAGCACGCGATGCACCTTGAGGCGCTCGGCCGTTTCCTCGCCGAGCCCGTGGATGCCGATGGCGCCGCCCAGCGGCGTGTTCTGCGGCGGCCGCTGATCGGCGCGCAGCGCATCGACGATGCGATCGAAGTCGCCGCGCGTGATCAAGCGGTTCTTCAGGCCGAAGAAAGCGTCCTTCAGATTCGGATAGTTCAGGCGCATGAACAGCTCGAAGGAGCTGCCTTCGTTGAAATCGGTGATGTGATAGGTGCCGAGCGGCGTCTTGTTGTCGCCGCGGATGCGCTTGTCGCCGAGGCCGCCCTTGCCGGTCGCGATCTGGAAACGTCGTTCGACCCGGGTGCCGTGCTTGACGACGAGGACGCGGTCGGACTTGTCGATTTCGATCGCATAGTCGGGCTGGCCGAGGTAGTGCATCGCCGGGGCGGTCGCGACGTCGGCGATGCCGTCGGCCTTCGCGTATCCCGCCAGCACCGACAGCAGGCCCGCGAGCACCGCGGCGCCCGTTCCTTGCCGGAGCTCACCCCCCGGCCTCAGCCACCTCACCGAACGCATGCTGCGAGGATCGTCTCGTTGCGAAACATCGATAGCCTGGACCGGCGCGAGTATACCGCAAGCCGTCGGCCGCGCGAGGTCTGACGGCCGTGGTCGCGCGTGTAAAATGCCTGAATGAATACCGCCGTTGCCGCCGCCGCGGACACCAAGTACACGCGCGTCGCCATGCTGCTCCACTGGACGACCGTCGCGCTGGTCGCCGCCCTGTACGCCATCGGCTGGCACATGGTCGATCTGCCGAAAGGCCCCGCGCGCGGCGAGGCTTTCGCCCTCCACAAGTCCATCGGCATGACCGTGTTCCTGCTCACCGCGCTGCGCCTCGCGTGGCGGCTTCACAGGCCGCCGCCGCCGCTGCCCGCGACGCTCGCCCGCTGGCAGCGGCTGCTCGCCACCGCGGTCCATCATCTGTTCTACGTGCTGCTCTTCCTGCAGCCGCTGATGGGCTATCTGTCCTCGTCGTTCAGCCCCTATCCCTCGAGCTATTTCGGTCTCCCGCTGCCCGACTGGGGCGAGCACCATCCGAAGTGGAACGAGTTCTTCACCGAGCTGCACGTCGCCGGCTCGGTCGCGCTGCTGATCGTCATCGCGCTCCACGTGCTCGGCGCGCTGAGCCATCTCTTCAAGGCCGGCGATCACCTCGTGCGCCGCATGTTGCCCTGGTAGCTGCTGCGCTGCGGGCAGCGGCGCGGGCACGGAAAACCGCGGCCCGCGGCCTCCCCGCCTATAATCGGCCGCATGGCCGACATCGTGACTCCCTCGCCACCGCAATCGCTGCGCCGGCTGCTGCTCGGTTACGAGCTGGCCTTCCTCGCGCTGGTGCTGGTGACGGGCGCGATGGGCGGACTGTGGGCCTACTTCTGGCAGCAGACCGCGGCCGAATCCCTGCGGCTCAACGCCTTCGCCGACACCGCGGCCGAGATCCGGGCCTCGGTGTTCCAGCAGATCAAGGACGTCGCGCTCGCCCGCCTGCGCGACGATCCCGCGGCCGTCGCGGTCAATACCGCCTACTACCGCCGCATCCAGGAACACTTCAACGCGCTGCGCAGGCAGTCTGCTTCGCGCGCCGAGGACTATTCGATCCAGGCGATGCAGGAAGCCTACGGCCGGCTGCAGACCGATCTGCAGGCCGTGTTCGAGGATTCCTACCTGCTCAATCGCGTCGTGCGCATCAAGTTGCTCGATCCGAGCTACGAGCAGCGCATCGTCTCCGGCTTCGACGACGCCTACAAGCGCGTGCGCGGCCTGGTCGAACAATCGCGTGCGGCCCAGGAGGCGCACGTCGATGAATGGACGCGCCGCGCGCCGCTGGTGCTGCCGCTGCCGCCGCTGATCGCGCTGGGTCTCCTGTTCTTTTCGCGGCGCAGCCTCACGCGCGGCTTCATGCAGCCGATGCGCGAGGTGATCGCCGGCACGCGCCGCATGAGCGACGGCGATCTGACGCAGCGGCTGCCCGAGCGCGGCGTCACCGAGGTCGCGCGCCTGGCGGAGAGCGTGAACCAGCTCGCTGCCGATCTGGCCGCGAGCCGCGATGCGCTGATCGACGCCGAACGCCAGGCCGCGCTCGGCGCGCTGGTGCCGGTGGTCGCGCACAACGTGCGCAACCCGCTCGCCGCGATCCGGGCCAGCGCGCAGCTCCTCGAGCATGCCGAGGATCTCGACGAGGCGCGCGCGACGGCGCGCGACATCGTCGACACCGTCGATCGGCTGGGCCGCTGGATCAGTGCGCTCGTGTCCTATCTGCATCCGCTGAAGCCGCGGCTGGCGCGCGTGCGCGTGACGGCGCTGCTCGAGGCGGTGTGCGGCGTGCTGCGGGCGCGGCTGGAGGAGCGCGGCATCGAGCTCGAGCGTGAGCCCTGGGACGAGACCCTGGAAATCGCCGCCGATGCCGATCTGATGGAGCAGGCCTTGTACGGTCTGCTGTCGAATGCGGTCGAAGCCTCGCCGCGCGGTGCGCGGATCCGCATCGGCACCCGCGCGAGCGCCTCGCATACGCGGATCGAAATCCAGGATCGCGCCGGCGGCATCCCGTTCCTGCCCGAGCCCTCCGGCCTTGAGCCCGGCCCGAGCACCAAGCGCTTCGGCACGGGTCTCGGCATTCCCGTCGCGTTCAAGGTGTGCAAGGCCCACGGCTGGCAGCTCGGCTTCGAAGTCGTCGACAATGGCACGCTGGTGATCCTGAGCGCACCGCAGGGCGCGCGGAGCTCGCGAGATGACGCAACGACGTCCGACTGAGGAGGACACCGCCGCCCCGCAGGCGCTGGCGCGCGTGCTGGTCGTCGAGGACGAGACGCTGTTCGCGCGCGCCGTCGCGCGCCGTCTCGAAAAGGCGGGCTACACCTGCCGGACGGTCGGCCGGCTCGCCGAGGCCGAGGCGGCGCTGCGCGAGGACGGCGCGGATCTGATGCTGCTCGACATGCGGCTGCCGGACGGTTCCGGCCTCGACTTCCTGCAGCGGCTCCGCGAGCGCCTCGATCCGCAGCTCGCCGTGATCGCGATGAGCGCCTACGGCGAGGTCGAGGACGCGGTCGCGGCGATGAAGCACGCCGCTTCCGACTATCTGAAGAAGCCGATCGATCTCGAGGAGCTGCTCGTCAACGTCGAGAAGGTGCTCGCGAACCAGCGCGTGTCGCGCCAGCTCGAATACTCGCGCACGCGCGAGTCGACGACCGCCGAGGCCATCGAGATCATCGGCGATTCGACCGCCGCGCAGGCGCTGCGCGCGCAGATCGAGCGGATCGCGAGCCTCGGCGGCGGGGCCGCGATGGACGCGCCGACGGTGTTGATCTCCGGCGAAACCGGCACCGGCAAGGATCTCGCCGCGCGCCATCTCCATCGCTGCTCGCGGCGCGCCGCGCGGCCGTTCGTGCACGTCGACTGCGCGGCGCTGCCCAAGGATCTGATCGAAGCGGAGCTCTTCGGCCACGTCAAAGGTGCGTTCACGAGCGCGTTGGGCGAACGCACGGGGCTGATCGAAGCGGCCGAGGACGGCGTCGTGTTTCTCGACGAGATCGGCGAGCTGCCGCTCGAGCTGCAGGCCAAGCTACTCGCAGTGCTCGAGCGCCGGACGCTCAGGCGCGTCGGTTCCAGCCAGGAGCGGCGTACGCAGTCCTGGTTCGTGGCGGCGACGAACCGCGACGTCGAGAAGATGGTCGCCGAGGGCGCGCTGCGCGCCGATCTCTACTATCGCCTGAACGTGCTGCCGCTGAAGCTGCCGCCGCTGCGCGAGCGCGGCGACGATGCGATCCTGATCGCCGAGCGCTGCGCGCAGCAGGTCGTGCGGCGCTATGGGCTCGGACCCGTGTCGTTCACGGCGGCTGCCAAGGCGCGCCTGCGCGCCTATGCCTGGCCCGGCAACATCCGCGAGCTGCGCCACCTCATCGAGCGCGCGATCCTGCTCGCCGGCGGCGGCGTTCTCGATGCGCCGAGCCTGCTGCTGCCGGGCGACGCGCCGCCGCCCGCGGCCCAGGCCCCGCTCGACGTTCTCGCCGGCCTCACGCTCGCCGCCGCCGAAAAACTCCTGATCGAGCACGCCCTGCGCGAGACCGGCAACAACGTCTCCGAAGCCGCGCGCAAGCTCGGCGTCACCCGCATGACCATGCGCTACCGCATGAAGCAGCACGGGATCGAGCCTGGTTGAGCGCGGTGCCGCTCCGGCCGTGGAAATTGGCCACAGAGAACACCGAGAACACCGAGGAAGATGAGAATGAGCCGTGCCGGTGGGGGATGGCCGTGCAGGATTAAGCGCAGCTTCAAGGCGGGCGACGCCCGACCACGGAGAAGAGATTGATTGGGCCTGCGTCTTCGTGACTCGATCGTGGCCATCGGCGCCGGCACTGCGAAGCTTCCGAACAATCTCTTTCTTCCCTCGGTGTTCTCGGTGTTCTCTGTGGCCAGATCGAGCTTCGATGGGTGCGTCGCGTAGGGGCCCTCGGCGTCGGAAGAACGGCGCGATGCCGCTGCGGCTTTCGGGCGAAAGCGAAGGACTGCGCGCAGTGCCGACGTTTTGTTGGGCTTCCTTCGTCAGCCCAACCTACGAACTCCAGCCGTGGAAATTGGCCACAGAGAACACCGAGAACACAGAGGAAGATGAGAATGAGCCGTGCCGGTGGGGGATGGCCGTGCAGGATTAAGCGC
>DAOKZI010000038.1:0-34341 GCA_035325705.1 Gammaproteobacteria bacterium | reverse complement strand
CGATCGTCCCCACGTTCACGTGCGGTTTCGTTCTTTCGAATTTTTCCTTGGCCATCTTTACCCCCTGGGAAGCACCGTCCGCGGCTCCGTGCCGCGGTCGGCAGGCGAAAAATTAAGAAATCCAGTATCCCGAAAACGTGGAGCCCATAACCGGAATCGAACCGGTGACCTCTTCCTTACCAAGGAAGTGCTCTACCGACTGAGCTATATGGGCGGCTGTCCCGTGGGCCCCGCCGCGCGGCGCCCCGTAAACCCTTGCCCGATCCTCGCGTCCCGAAGCCCGCCGCGCCCGCCGGGCGCCGAATGGAGCGGGTGATGGGAATCGAACCCACACCATCAGCTTGGAAGGCTGAGGTTCTACCATTGAACTACACCCGCCTTGCCAGCCAGCCGCCGAAAATCTGCCGGGACCCAGCGATCCGCCGCACATCCCTCGCCGTCGCGAGGGTGGTGGAGGGGGAAGGATTCGAACCTTCGAAGGCAGAGCCGGCAGATTTACAGTCTGCTCCCGTTGACCGCTTGGGTACCCCTCCAAAACGGTAGCCAGAAATTGTCGTAAGTTGACCCCGCGCTGTCAACGCCGGAATTCGAGCGCGGCGCGGCCTCGCACCTCGCGCGCAGCGGGCTCAGCCGCTCGCGCGCTTGCGCTGCGCCGCTGCCTTTTTTGCCGCCGCCTTCACCGTTTTCGCCGCCGTCGCCTTGGGCTTGGTCTTCGCCTTCGGCGCGGCCTTGGCCTTGGCGCGGCGCTTGGTCGCCGACGGCTGCGCCGCGCCGGTCTCGGGCACCGGCTTCGCCGCGGCACGGGCCGCCGGCTTGGCGGTCTTGCGGCCGCGGCCGAAGGCCGGCTTGGCCGTCGCGAGCAGCTCCAGGCATTCGGCGAGCGTCAGGGCAGCAGGATCCAAGTCTTTGGGCAGCCGTGCGTTTTTCGTACCGTCCGTGACGTAGGGCCCGAAGCGGCCGTTCAGCACCCGCACCGGCGAATCCGGGAAGCTGCGCAGCTCGCGGGCGGCATCGGCCGCCTTCTTCGCCTCGATCAACTCGAGCGCGCGCGGCAGGGTGATCGTGTAAGGATCGTCCTCGCCCTTGAGCGAGACGAACTTGTCGCCGTGGCGGACGTAGGGCCCGAAGCGCCCGATGTTCGCCGACACCGCGAGGCCCTCGGGCGTGTGCCCGAGCTGGCGCGGCAGCTTGGTCAGCGCCAGCGCTTCGTCCAGGGTGATGGTGTCGATGCGCTGGCCCGGCCGCAAGCCGAAGAACTTAGGCTTCGCCTGCTCGTCGTCCGGATCGCCGACGGCGATATAGGGCCCGTAGCGCCCCATGCGGGCCGACACGGGCAGACCGGACGCCGGATCGGTCCCGAGCTGGCGCGCCTGCATCGCTTCCTTGCGCGATACGCTCGCTTCCTTGTCCTCCACCGTCTCGCGGAACGGCTCCCAGAATTCCTTCAGCAGCGGAATCCAGTCCTTCTCGCCGCGCGACACGGCATCGAGTTCGTCCTCGAGCTTGGCCGTGAAGTCGTAGTCGACGTAGTGACCGAAGTGACTGGTCAGAAAATTGTTGACGATGCGGCCGATGTCCGTCGGCCGGAAACGCTTGTTGACCAGCTCGACGTAATCCCGCTGCAGCAGCGTGGAAATGATCGACGCATAGGTCGACGGCCGCCCGATGCCGTATTCCTCGAGCGTCTTCACCAGACTCGCTTCCGAATAGCGCGGCGGCGGCTCCGTGAAGTGCTGGTCGATGCGGATCGCCTCGAGCTTGACCTTCTCGCCTTCCTTCAGCGCCGGCAGCGCGCCGCCTTCCTCCGCCTGCGCGTCTTCGTCCTGGCTCTCGGCGTAGACGGCGAGAAAGCCGGGCTCGGCGACGGTGACGCCGGTCGCGCGGAACACGGCGTCCCCGTCCGCCTTCAGCTCGGCGGCGACGGCGTCGATCAGCGCCGGGTTCATCTGACAGGCGACGGTGCGCTTCCAGATCAGCTCATAGAGCTTGTACAGATCCGGCGCGAGGTGCGACTTGAGATCCTTGGGCGTGCGCAGCACCGAGGTCGGCCGGATCGCTTCGTGGGCTTCCTGCGCGTTCTTCGACTTCGTCTTGTAGACGTGCGGCTTCGGCGGCAGCGCCGGCGCGCCGTACTCACGCTGGATGAAACCGCGCAGCTCGGTCAGCGCTTCCTGGGCAAGATTCACCGAGTCGGTACGCATGTAGGTGATGAGGCCTTCGGCGCCGTTGCCGATGTCGACGCCTTCGTAGAGCTGCTGGGCGACGCGCATCGCGCGCTGCGCCGTGAAGCCGAGCTTGCGCACCGCTTCCTGTTGCAGCGTCGAAGTGATGAACGGCGGCGCCGGGTTGCGCTTGCGCTGCTTCTTCTCGATCGAGATGACGGTGAAATGGCCGTCGGTTCCCTTGAGTATCGCCGCGCGCACGGCCTCGGCCTGCTGCCGGTCGACGATCGAGAACTGCTTGATCTTCTCGCCGCCGAACTGCGCGAGCTTGGCGGCGAACGGGCCCGCCGCCGCGATCATGTCGGCATCGACGGTCCAGTATTCGCGCGGCTTGAATTTCTCGATCTCGGCCTCGCGCTCGCAGATGAGCCGCAGCGCGGGGCTCTGCACGCGGCCGGCCGACAGCCCGCGGCGGATCTTCTTCCACAGCAGCGGCGAAAGATTGAAACCGACGAGATAGTCGAGGGCGCGGCGCGCCTGCTGGGCATTGACGAGATCGGTGGAGATCTCGCGCGGGTTCGCCACCGCTTCGGCGATCGCGCGCGGCGTGATCTCGTGGAAAATCACGCGGCACACCTTCTTGCCGTCCAGCGCCTTGCGCTCCTTCAGCAGCTCGAGGATGTGCCAGGAAATCGCCTCGCCTTCGCGGTCCAGGTCGGTCGCGAGGTAGAGGGCGTCGGCCTTCTTCGCCGATTTCGTGATCGCGTCGACGTACTTGGCATTGCGCTCGATGACCTCATAGGTCATCGAGAAATCACGCTCGGGATCGACCGCGCCTTCCTTGGGAAGCAGATCGCGGACATGGCCGTAGGAGGCGAGCACGTCGAAGCCCGGCCCCAGGTATTTCTTGATCGTCGTCGCCTTGGCCGGAGACTCGACGATGACCAGGTTGTGTCCCATCGGACTGAACTGAACCCTAAAGTTGGACTCGGGCGGACGAGCGGCGGCGCGCGGCCCCGCTCAGTGCAGGAATCCGTAGGCGCCCTCGTTGACGAGGTCTTCCATCGAGAAATACGCCTCTTCCTGGCCCGGCATGTTGAACAGCACCATCAGCACGATCCATTTCAACTGCTCGACGTCGATCGTTTCGGCGTCCAGCGCCATCACGCGGTCGATGACGAGCTCGCGCGTCGTCGCCGCCAGTACGCCGGTCGACTCGAGATAGAGCAGGAACCCCTGGCAGTCGGGGTCCAGCTTCTGTTGTTCCTCGGCGGAGAAGCAGCGGTGCGAGGTCGACTGCTCGAGCACGGAGTCGCCGACGTTGTCGTGATTCCAGGCCAGATCCTTCAGCCAGTCGAGCGCCCGGCGGACCACGCCGGACTCGAACCCCGCCTCGCGCAGCGACCCGCGCAGGCGGTCGTGATCGTCGAGGATGTCGGCATCGTCGTCGGCGTAGTGCTCGAATATGTAGATGAGGACGTCGATCACCGAATGATTCATGGTCCGTCTCGGGGCGCGCTTGGCGGCGATTCGCAGTGTGAGGGCATTTATGCGGAGCCCACTCGCGCCAATGGACGATTTGGTTGCGCGTGCCAACGCACGCACTCAAGCGGGAATCTTACCGGTGAGGACGTAGACGCCGCCGTCGATTGCGCGTACTACCCCCTGCATCTCGAGCGCGGTCAGGATGGATGAAACCTCCGGGGCCGTCAATCCGCACTCCTCGACGATGCGGTCGATGCCGCGCGCCTCGAAGTCGCAGGCGGCGTGCACCGCACGCATCGCCGCGCACCAGGTGTCGGACGGCTCCGCGGCGATGTCGGTCTCATCGGAACAGGCACTTGCGCGAAGACGCGGCACGAAGCCCGGCAAGGCATCGAGGATGTCGGCAGCGCTTTCGACGAGCGTCGCCCCGTCGCGGAGCAGGGCGTGACAGCCGCGGCTGAGGGGATTGCGCACCGCGCCGGGCACGGCGAAGACTTCGCGTCCCTGCTCCAGCGCATGCCGCGCCGTCACCAGCGAGCCGCTGGTGACGGCAGCCTCCACGACCAGCGTGCCGAGCGCGAGACCGCTGATGATCCGGTTGCGCCGGGGAAAATGGCTCGGACGCGGTGGCGTGCCGAGCGGAAATTCCGAGACCAGCGCACCGGCCCCGCGCACCCGCTCGGCGAGCGCCGCGTGCTGGCGCGGATAGATCTGATCGATGCCGCAGCCGAACACGGCGACGCTGCCGCCGCCGGCCGCCAGCGCGCCGGCGTGGGCGGCGCCGTCGACGCCGCGCGCAAGGCCGCTGGTGACGACCAGCCCCGAGCGCGCCAGATCGGCGGCGATCTGCGCGGCGAACTCGCGCGCAAAAGGCGTCGCGCGGCGGCTGCCGACCACGGCGAGCTGCGGCAGCAGCAGCGCGCTCGGGCTGCCGTCGACGAACAGCAGCGGCGGAGGGTCCGGGATCGCGGCGAGCAGCGGCGGATAGTCCGGCGCGCCGAGCGCGAGGACGCGGCGCTCCGATGCCTGCTGCAGCCACGCCGCCGTGCGCTCGCCGGCGGCCCAGTCCGGGACGAGCCCGAACGCGGACAGGATCGCGCGCACCAGCCCGGCCGCGGTTTCGTGCCCGAGGCTTGCGCCGGGCAGCGCCGCCAGGTGCTGCAGCGCTGCGGCGAGCCGCGCGGGACGCGAGTCGAGCGCGGCGTGCAGCACGGCGGCGTGGTACGCCAGCGCGATGTCCAGTCCCTCGTCCATCGCCCGGCATGCTAGCCCGCGCGGCGCGCGCGGGCATGCGGGGCGGAGTGTCAGCCGGGGAGGCTCAGGGACACTCTGCAAAGGCAGAGTGTCCCTGCAAAAGCGGAGTTTCCGCGGGCCAGGCATGGCCCGCTCTGAACAAACCCAGGATGGACTTGTTCGCGCTTGCTCAGGGGTTCGCGAGCTTGTCGAGGACGTGGACGGGCCGCTGCGTGTTCATCACCAGACCGTAGCTGACCTGATCGAAGGTCCGAAACACGAGCACTTCGCCGGCGCGCTCCTCGGGCAGCACCACCTTGACCGGCGCGCCGCCGATGCGCTCGCCCAGCGCCTTGTCGACCGTGAGCTTGGCGTCGCGCAGATCGTTGGCGACACCGTCGAAGAAACGTCCCACCGGCGAGGGATTCTCGAGCTCCTGGCGCTTCAGATCCGCCAGGCGCTCGCGGTGCGCCATCTCGGTGCCGATCGGATCGGTGATCTCCTGGCCGCGCTGGAAGATCGCGAGCACGTGGCCGGGCTCGAGGCCGTCGGCTGCGCCCTTGTTGATCACGACCACGTGGTGCTGGCCGATCTGCGACACGCCGTCGATCACCGAGATGATGCGCCCCTCGATCGGGTTGCCCGGCGCGCGCGGCACGAAGTCCGGGTATTCATCGAGCTCCTGCGGCATCAGGCGGTCGCCCTTCAGGACCTCGCGGTTCGTCCAGGTCAACACGCCCGTCGCGGGATCGCCCAGGCTGTGTAGCTGCATGTCCGCGACGTGCAGGGCCTCGTAACCGAGGATCGCGCCGGTATCCGGATCCGTGTAGGCACCGCCCGGCCGGAACACGCTGTACTTCGCCGCAGGGCTTTCCGGCAGGCCGCGCACGTAGATGCGCCCGCCCCGGCCGACCGCGAGATGCTCGTCCTGGCTGCCGACCACGTAGGCCGCGGCCTCGATTTCGGCCTCGGTGACGACTTTCGGCCGGCTGAGGAACTGATGGATGGCATCGAGCGGAATGGGGGGGATCGCGTCGTCGTGCGGCGATTCGCGCACCGTCGGCGACAGCTTGACGAGCCGCCCGCCCAGGGCCTTGGCGCCGCGGCTCAGGCTCAAAATCGGCTTGCCGTCCTGGTAGCTCAGCGAGATCTGATCCCCGGGGTAGATCAGGTGCGGATTCTCGATGTGCGGGTTGACCTGCCAGATGTCCGGCCACTGCCAGGGATGGCTCAGAAAGCGCCCCGCGATGTCCCACAGCGTGTCGCCGCGCACCACCGTATAGGTCTGCGGAGCAGCGGGATTCAGCACGATTTCGTCGGCCTTTGCTGTGGCCAGCGCGCAGGCCAGGCACATAGAAATTAGAAATTTTCTATGCATTTCAATGCTCTTGAGCATATAGGTTAATGTAGTTTAACAGAAAACTCGTGAAATACGACAGCCGCCCTCCGACCCCCGGCGTCGGCCGATTTCGTGTTGAAAAATCAGTGCCTTATCCCTATCCTTCGGCTCAAGTTCAGAGACTATTTTCGTCATGGCGATACTGCAGATCCTCCACTACCCCGACCCACGACTGCGCACGATTGCGAAACCCGTGTCCGTGTTCGGCGAGGATGTCCAGCGCATCGTCGCCGACATGTTCGAAACGATGTATGCGGCGCCCGGCATCGGCCTCGCCGCGACCCAGGTGAACATTCCCAAACGCATCCTCGTCACCGATGTCTCGCGCGACGGCAGCGATCCGCGCTGTTTCATCAATCCGCAGATCCTCGAAGCCCGCGGCGTCGAACAGATGGAAGAAGGCTGCCTCTCGGTGCCCGACGTGTTCGAGACCGTCGAGCGCGCGGAATGGATCAGGGTCCAGGCCTTCGATCAGCACGGCACCGCTTTCGAGCTCGAGCTCGACGGTCTGCTCGCCGTCTGCGTGCAGCACGAAATCGATCACCTCGACGGCAAGCTGTTCGTCGATCGCCTGTCCGCATTGAAGCGCTCGCGCATCCGTCGCAAATTCGAGAAAGCGCAGAAGCAGGCACTGTGAAGCCGGGCGGCACCCTCGCGGTGTCGTCCCCCCGTCCTTCCCTTCCATCCGTCCGGTACCACGCCCCGCGCGGAGAGGTCGATGCGCCAATTGAAGCTCATTTTTGCGGGCACGCCCGCCTTTGCGGTACCAGCGCTCCTGGCGCTGTGCGAGCACCCGGCCGTCACGGTCCAGGCCGTCTATACGCAGCCCGATCGTCCCGCCGGCCGCGGCCAGGCGCTGCGCGAGAGCGAGGTCAAACGCGCGGCGCGCGCGCGCGGCCTGCCGCTCGAACAGCCGGTCTCGCTGCGCGATCCTCACGCGATGGCGCGCTTCGTCGCCTGGGACTGCGATCTCTTCGTCGTCGCCGCCTATGGCCAGATCCTGCCCGCCGCCGTCATCGATGCCCCTCGTCTCGGCTCGATCAACGTGCACGCCTCGCTGCTGCCGCGCTGGCGCGGCGCGGCGCCCATCCAGCGCGCGCTGATGGCAGGCGACGCGCACACCGGCATCACGATCATGCGCATCGTCGAACGGCTCGATGCCGGCCCGATGCTGCTGAAGGCCACGACGCCGATCGCCGCACACGACACCGGCGGCACGCTGCACGATCGCCTCGCCGCCCTCGGCGGCGTCGCCCTGCGTCAGGCGATCGACGCCTTCGTCGCCGGCAAGGTGCAGGAAGAAATGCAGGACGAGGCCCTGGTCACCTATGCGCGGAAGATCGGCCCCGCCGATCGCGCGATCGACTGGCATGAGAGCGCCGCGAGCAGCGAACGTCGCGTCCGCGCGCTGCACCCCGCGCCGCTCGCGATCGCGACGCTCGGCGCTTTGCGCATCAACGTCGTTGCCGCCGAGATCGTGAGCGCAGCGCGCGAGGCCGCGCCGGGCACGCTGCTCGCCGCCGGCGACGACGGGCTCCTCGTCCGCTGCGGCGAGGGCGCGCTGCGGCTCACGCGCGTGCAGCCGCCCGGCAAGCGCGCGATGAGCGCACGCGAGTTCCTGAACGGCTACCGCAAGCAGCTTCCGCTTTGAATACGCCTCGCCCGCCCTCGCCGCGCGCGCTGATAGCGCGCGTCGTCGCCCGCGTCGTGCACGAAGGCGCGCTGCTCGATCGGGAGCTCGAGCTCGCGCGGAAGCAGATCCCCGCGGCGCGCGATCAGGGCTTCGTGCAGGAATGTGCTTACGGCGTGCTGCGCCACTATTACGCGCTGCGCCGGCGGCTCGGCAGCCTGCTCGCGAAACCCTTGAAGAAGCGCGACACGGAGATCGAGGCCCTGCTGCTGAGCGGGCTCTATCAACTCTTCGAGCTCGGCGCGCCGCCGCACGCAGTCGTCGATGCCTCGGCGAATGCCTGCCGCGAGCTCGATCGGGCATGGGCGACGGCACTCGTGAACGCGATCCTGCGCGCTTCGCTGCGCCAGACCGGCGCCGGTGCGGGCAAGGACGATCTCGAGGCGCGCTGGAACCATCCGAACTGGCTCGTCGAGGCGATCATGGCGGCCTATCCGCAGCACGGCGCAGCGATCCTGAGCGCGAATCTCGCGCGGCCGCCGTTCAGCCTGCGCGTCAATCGCCGGCGCGCGGCGCGCGAGGCCTATTTGCGCGAGCTCGGCGCCGCCGGGATCGCCGCGCGCATCCTGCCCGAGTGCGCGGACGGCATCCTCGTCGAGACGCCGCTGCCCGTCGCCAACCTGCCCGGCTTCGCGGCAGGCCTCGTCTCGGTGCAGGACGGTGCCGCGCAGTTGGCAGCGCCGCTGCTCGATGCAAGACCCGGCCAGCGCGTGCTGGACGCCTGCGCCGCACCCGGCGGCAAGGCGATGCATCTGCTCGAAACCGTCGAGGATCTGGCGCTCACGGCGCTGGACATCGATCCGGCGCGCCTCGCGCGCATCCACGACAGTGCGCGCCGCCTGGGGCTCGACTGCCGTGTCCTCGCCGGCGACGCGACGACACCCGACGCATGGTGGGATGGCCAGGCCTACGATCGCATCCTGCTCGACGCGCCGTGCTCGGCCACCGGCGTCATACGCCGGCATCCGGACATCAAGCTCCATCGCCGGCCCACGGACATTCCGCCGCTCGCCGCCCGCCAGGGCGCGATACTCGACGCGCTGTGGCCGCTGTTGCGTGAGGGCGGTAAGCTCCTCTATGCAACGTGTTCGATCTTGCCGCAGGAGAACGATGCGGTGATCGACGCCGCGCTCGCACGCCATCCGGAAGCCGCGGTCGAAACGCTGCGCGTCGACTGCGGGATCGCGACGCGTCATGGTCGCCAGCTACTGCCGGGCGAACACGACATGGACGGCTTCTACTACTGTCTCATCGGAAGATCCGCGCATGCCTGAACTCGGCCGGCTCCTGCCAGGCGCTACGTGGCTCGGCCTCGTGCTGCTGTTCGCCGCCTGCGTGATGCCGGCCGCGGCGCGCGACATCGAGGTGCGCGCGCTGTCCTCGCGCGTGGAGGCCGGCCGCTTCCTGATCGACGCGACGCTCGACGTACGCCTCACTCCCAACACTCGCGAGGCGCTCGACAACGGCGTCACGCTGCAGTTCGTGCTCGAGACGAGCCTGCTGAAACCGCGCCGCCTGTGGTGGGACGATGAGCTGACGAACGAGACGCGCCGCTTCCTGCTCTCGCGCCATGCGCTCGCGGACGGCTACCTGCTGAGCGAAGCGGGCAGCGATCGACAGCAGACCTACAAGCGGCTCGAGGACGCGCTGCAGGCGCTGGGCAGCTTCGAAGGCTATGACGCCGGCGAGGTCGACGACGCACGGCCGCCGCGCCAGTATCGCGGCCGGCTGCGCCTGCGCCTGGACATCGAAGCGCTGCCGGCTCCCTTGCGGCCGATCGCCTACGTCTCGCCGAGCTGGCGCGTGTCCTCGGGCTGGTACGAGTGGAGCTTCGCGCGATGAAGCCGCGGCTCGCCCTCGTCGGCACCGTCGGCCTGCTGAGCCTGTCGCTGCTCGGCTCGCTGGTGCTGATGACCGCGGCGATCCAGAACTCGGCGCGTTTCGGCGCGCTGTTCTCGGTGATGCTGATCACCAACGTGCTCGGCCTTGCCGCCTTCGTCGGCATCATCGTCATCAACGTACGCGATCTCGTGCGCCGGCTGCGCCAGCGCCAGCCCGGCGCGCGCCTGACGCTGCGCATGCTGATCATCTTCGTCGCCCTGTCGGTGCTGCCGATCGTCGTGCTGTACGGCTTCTCGCTGAATCTGCTGACGCGCGGCGTCGATAGCTGGTTCGACGTCAGGATCGGCGAGGCGCTCGACGACGCGCTGGAACTCGGCCGCGGTGCGCTCGACCTGCGCATGCGCGAGGTGCTGAACCAGACCCAGAAGATCGCCGAGGAGATCGGTCTCGGTTCGGAGCCGAGCACGGTGCTCAATCTCGATGCCCTGCGCAACCCGGGCAGCACGATCGTCGCCGATAGCTGGGATCCCGGCCCCAGCGATCTCGATCTGCTGCGGCGACGAGTCGGCGCCGAGGAGCTCGCGATCGTCACCGTGCAGGGCCGGCTGCTCGAGTCGAGCAGCAGCGGCACCGATCTCGTGCCCAATCTGCCCTCGGCGGCGACGCTGCTGCAGGTCAAGCAGGGCCGCAGCTACATCGGCCTCGAACCGATCGGCACCGAGGGGCTCTACATCCGCGTCGCCGTCGCGATCGCCAACAATGCGGATCGCGGCGGCCGCATCCTGCAGGCGCTCTACCCCGTCGCCGCGCGCATGGACGAGCTCGCGACCAGCGTGGAGACCGCGCACGCGAAGTACAACGAGCTGGTCTACCTCCGCCAGAAACTGCAGCTCAGCTTTGCGATGACGCTGACGCTCGTGCTGCTGTCGAGCGTCGCCACCGCGATCTGGGCCGCGTTCCTGTCCGCACGGCGCCTGTCGGCGCCGATCAGCGATCTCGCGGCCGGCACCGCGGCCGTCGCGGCCGGCGACTACGAAACCACGCTGCCGGTGACGACCACCGACGACATGGGCTTTCTCGTCAGCTCCTTCAATGCGATGACCCGTCGCATCGCCGTCGCCCGCGATGAGATCGAGCAGCAGCACCGCTACCTCAACGCGCTGCTGAGCCAGCTCTCCTCGGGCGTGCTCGCGCTCGACGCCCGCGGCTGCGTCACGACGCTGAACGACGCCGGCCGGCGCATCCTCGACATCGGCGACGGCACGCTCGCCAACGAGCCGCTCGTGGCGCTGGCCGAGCGCCGCGAGCACCTGCGGCCCTTCGTCGACGCCGTGCAGCCGCAGCTCGCGAATTCGCCGCCGCACTGGCAGCAGGAGGTGCAGATCTTCAGTCGCACGGGGCGACGCGTCCTGATGTGCCGCGGCTCGAACATGTCCGGCGAAGGCGACAAGGACGCCGGGCACGTCGTGGTCTTCGACGACGTCACGGTGCTGCTGCAGGGCCAGCGCGACGCCGCCTGGTCCGAGGTCGCGCGCCGGCTCGCCCACGAGATCAAGAACCCGCTGACGCCGATCCAGCTCTCGGCCGAGCGCCTGCGCCAGAAATACCTGGCGAAGATGGCGCCCGCGGATGCAGAGACGCTGGACCGCCTGACGACGACGATCGTGCAGCAGGTCGACACCATGAAGTCGATGGTGAACACCTTCTCCGACTATGCGCGCACGCCGACGATCAACCCGGAGAAGACCGATCTGAACCAACTGATCTCGGCGGTCGTGGATCTCTACCGCACGGCGAATCCGGAGGCGCGCTTCGAGCTGTGCTTCGAGGCCGCGCTGCCGCCGGCTTCGGTCGACGCGAGCCGCCTGCGCCAAGTCTTCAACAACCTGATCAAGAACGCGCTCGAAGCCTCGGCCGGTATCCAGACCGCCCCGCAGGTGCTCGTGTCGACGCGGCGGATGAGCTCGGAGGCGGGGGATTACGTCGAAATCCGGATCGAGGACCGCGGCGACGGGGTTCCGGAGAACCTGCTCGGCAATCTGTTCGAGCCCTACGTCACCACCAAGACCAAGGGCACGGGACTCGGGCTCGCGATCGTGAAGAAGATCGTCGAAGAGCACGGCGGCCTCGTGACCCTCGGGAACAACGACGGGCCGGGCGCCTGCGCTACTATACGACTCCCGCTGGACGGCAAGGACGCCCCGGCCGGTGCCGTGGACAACAGGAGGGCCTCATGACCGCACGCCATATCCTGGTCGTGGACGACGAACCCGACATTCGCGTCCTGCTGAAGGAGATCCTCGACGACGAAGGCTTCGAGGTCGCCGTCGCCGAGAACGCCGCGCAGGCCCGCGAAGCCCGACGCCAGCGCCGGCCCGATCTGGTGCTGCTCGACATCTGGATGCCGGACACGGACGGCATCACGCTGCTGAAGGAATGGTCGGCGGACAGCCGCCTCGATGTCCCCGTCATCATGATGTCGGGACACGGCACGGTCGAGACGGCAGTCGAAGCCACGCGCCTCGGCGCTTACGACTTCATCGAGAAGCCGCTGTCGATCGCGAAGCTGCTGATCACCGTGCAGCGCGCGCTCGAGAACGCAAGCTTGCAGCGCGAGAACCTCGGCCTGCGCCGCTCGGCGCCGCCGCTCGCCGAGCCGATCGGCCGCAGCCGCGCGATGGAGCAGCTACGCGCGAGCGTGCTGCGCATCGCCCAGCACAAGACGGCGGTGTTCATCACCGGCGAATCGGGCAGCGGCAAGGAAGTCGTCGCACGCTATCTCCATCAGCACAGCCCGCGCGCGAACCGCCCTTTCGTCGCCGTCGGCGTCGCCGGCCTCGCGCGCGAGAATCCCGATGCCGAGCTCTTCGGCACCGAGACCGACGGTCACGTCACCTACGGCTCGCTCGAGCAGGCCAACGGCGGCACGCTGTTCCTGAAAGACATCGCGGACATGGATCTGAGCACGCAGGCGCGCCTGCTCTCGGCGCTCGAGCAGCAGGCGATGCTGCGCGTCGGCGGTCGCGAGCCCGTGCCGATCGACGTGCGCATCGTCGCCGCGACGCGGCGCGATCTGCAGGCCGAGGTCAACGCCGGCCGCTTCCGCGACGATCTGTTCTATCACCTGAACGTCGTGCCGCTGCGCGTGCCCTCGCTGCACGATCGCATCGAGGATCTCGACGACCTGCTGACGCACTACCTCGACTACTTCGTCAACAATGAGGGCCTGCAGCGGCGCGACTTCTCGCCCGGCGCGAAGGCGCGCATGCGCGACTATCGCTGGCCGGGCAATGTGCGCGAGCTGCGCAACCTCGTCCAGCGCCTGCTGATCCTCGGCAACGGCGAGACCGTCGAAGGCCAGGAAATCAGCACGGCGCTCGGCATCCGCGCGCCGACCGAAGCCGACGCCGTACCGCCCGGCTACGATCTGCCGCTGCGCGAGGCGCGCGAGCGCTTCGAGAAGAACTATCTCGAATACCAGTTGCACGCCTGCGAGGGCAGCGTCAGCAAGGTCGCCGAGCGCGTGGGCATCGAGCGCACGCATCTCTATCGCAAGCTGCGCAGCCTCGGCATCGATCCGCGCCACATCAAGGAAGCGACGCGCGACTGAGCGCGATGAGCGCGCGGATCGCCCAGTTCGAAAAGCTGCTGGCCAAGGGGCCGGAGACGGCGCTGCTGCGCTACAGCCTCGGCAATGCGTACCTGGACGAAGATCCGGCCAAGGCCGTCGAGCATCTACGGGCCGCGCTGAAGCTCGATCCGTCCTATGTCGCGGCGTGGAAGCTGCTCGGCCGCGCGCTCGCCGCGACGGGCCAGACAGCGCTCGCGCAAGAGGCCTACCGCGAAGGCATCGTCACCGCCGAGATCGCGGGCCAGATCCAGGCCGCGAAGGAAATGCGCGTGTTCCTCAAGCGCCTGTCGCGGCAATAGACGCTCGTCGCTCGTAGCCCGGGTGCAGCGCAGCGGAACCCGGGATCTTCGTTCACGAACAGGCGGTGACGGCCGCCGGCGCGGCGTTCAACTGCAGCGCGCCGACCAGCTCGCCGACGTGGCGGAAGCCGTGGCGCTCGAGGTAGTCGACGATGCCGGCATTGATCTCGCGGCAGACCAGCGGTTCGTAGAAGAGCCCGGTGCCGACGCCGACGGCGCTCGCACCCGCGAGCATGAACTCGATCGCGTCGGTGGCATTGACGATGCCGCCCTGGCCGACGATCGGCACGCCGTGCGGCCGGCACACCTGGTAGACCTGCCAGGTCTTCAGCAGCGCGATAGGCTTGATCGCGGGCCCGGACAGCCCGCCCTGATCGTTGCCGATCACCGTGCGCCGTCGCTCGGCGTCGATCGCCATGCCCATCAGCGTATTGATCACGGCAAAGGCGTCCGAGCCCGCTTCGAGGCAGCGCCGCGCGTTCTCGGCGATGTCGGTCTGGTTCGGCGAGAGCTTGGTGATCAGCGGTTTGTTCGTCGCGCGCCGGCAGGCCGCGACGACGCGCGCGGACATGTCCGGGCTGTTGCCGAAGGCGACGCCGCCCTCTTTGACGTTCGGGCAGGAGATGTTGATTTCAATCGCGTCGATCGGCGAATCGTCGAAGATGCGCGTGACCTCCTCGTACTCCTCGATCGTCGAGCCCGACACGTTGGCGATGAAGCGCGTCTCGGTGAAGTCCAGCGTCGGCAGGATGTCGTCGACGACGGCGCGCGCGCCGGGATTCTGCAGCCCGATCGCGTTCAGCATGCCGCCCGCGGTCTCGTACACGCGATGCGGCGGATTGCCTAGGCGCGGCGCGAGCGTCGTGCCCTTGAGGCAGACGGCGCCGGCGTCGGCGTTCGAAAAGCCGCGCACGCGTGTATATTCCTCGCCGAAACCGACGCAGCCGGACAGCAGCACGATCGGCGAGGCGAACGGCAGGCCGCAGAACTCGAGCTTCAAGCGTTCGTCCGGCCTCGCGCGTGCGTCCATCCGCTACGTCCTCTGTCCGTGTCGATCCGTGCGGATCGGATCGATCGATACCTCACTGTAGCACCACGGCCCGCATTGCCGCCCCATGATCGACGTCGCGCTCTACGAGCCGGAAATCCCGCCGAATACGGGCAACATCATACGCCTGTGCGCGAACACGGGCGCCGTCCTGCACCTGATCGAGCCGCTAGGGTTTCGCATCGACGAGGCCGCCGTGCGCCGCGCCGGACTCGACTACGCGTGGATGACGCAGGTGCGCCGGCACGCAGACTACGCCGCCTTCACGGCCGCCGCCGGTGCCCGGCGCCTGTTCGCGTTCTCGACCCGCAGCGAGATCTCGCTGTACGACGCGCGCTTCGCAGCGGGCGATCTCCTGCTGTTCGGCCCCGAGACCCGCGGCCTGCCGCCGGCCGTGCTGGACAGCCTCGCGCCCGAACGCCGCCTGCGCATCCCGATGCGCCCCGGCAACCGCAGCATCAATCTCTCGAACGCAGTGGCCGTCGCCCTCTACGAAGCACTGCGCCAGCTAGGACCGCCGGACCTGGGCTGAACCGCTCACGTCCGCGGTCTCCGGACGGAGCCCGTAGTGGCTCAAACGCTCATTAATCTAGCCACGGAGGACACGGAGGACACGGAGGAAGAATAGAAAAGTGGCTGCGAGCCAGGATTCGTAGGTTGGGCTGACGAAGGAAGCTCAACGTTCGCCGCCCGATGTTGGGCTTCCTTCGTCAGCCCAACCTACGCATTGGCGCCAGCCATATGGAGGAATCCCACCAAATTCATTCTTCCTCTGTGCCCTCCGTGTCCTCCGTGGCTAGATTCATTCAACGCATGAACCGGCACACACGAACCCGGTTTCCGCGACGCCTTTTCAGGCCTCAAGGCGCCCCGTCGGCGACCTGCGCGCTGATGCGGCGGAACGCGTAGTCCTCGCTGTTCTCGCCGGCGTGGCTGGCGGCGACGGCTAGCGAGAACATCGTGTAGCTCGTCGCGCCCTCGGTGACCGGCGCGGCGCTGCAGTCGATCTCGATTTCGAAGCCGGCGAGGCCGGGGCCGGCGACCGGGAAGCGCGTGCCGGCGGCGGGGCAGGCGTGCGTCGCGAGCACGGTCGCGACGGCCCATTCGACGCCGCTCTGGGCCGCGAAGCCGGCGCGCGCGCCGAGCAGGGCCAGTCCGCTGCCGCTGCGCTGCGCGTTGCCGATCGACACGGCGTAGCCAGCGATCAGCGCGACGACGACGATGAGGAAGATCGCCGACATCAGCGAGAAGCCGCCCTGCCGTACGCAGCGTCGCGCGCTCATGGCGAGTTCGGGATATGCACCTGCTCGAGCACCGTCAGCGGCTCGGCGGCGCCGTCGAGATTCACGTCGGCGACGGTCAGGCGGATCGCGACGAGGCCGGCGCGCGTCGCGCTGCCCGGCTCATAGCTGAAGCTGCAGCCGGTGACGCGGGTCGCGAGCGGGATGCCGTCGACCGCCGGCGGCTCGGCCTGTACGGCGGCGATCGGGTAGGCGGCATAGCGCAGCAGCTCGCCGCCGCGGCACAGATAGGACACGGGCGTGTCGACGACGTAGAAGCGCTGCGCCGGCGAGCCCGTCGGCCAGGCCGTTCCCCGATCGCTGCGATCGACGACGAGCCGGCCGGCCGCCGCATCGATCTGCGCGATCTGCGCGAGATTGTCGCCGCACCAGGCGTTGGTGCGCGTGCCCGGTGCCTGCGCCGTGCAGTCCTGCGGATTGCCGGTGTTGTAGATCACGACGCAGTCGCCGTCGCCGCTCATGCAGGCCGCCGCGCCGCCCGCGCCTGCACGCAGCGTCGGCGGCAGCGGCCACGGGCCGAGCACTTCGAAGCTATCACTGGGGCGCGTCAGATCGAGCGCGTCGCGCGTCGGATCGTCGGGATCGCCCTGCGCCCGATAGCGCCCGATGCCGGCGGTCTGCAGGAATTCGAGCGCGCTGCCGTCGGCGTTGACGCGCACGCTGTTCGGCAGCGCGAGCCGCAGCTCGCGCGCGATGCGCTGGGCCGCGAGATTCGCCGTCGCGACGAGCTCCGCGCGGCGATTGAGATCGGCAAAGCCGCGCAGCGGCGTCGCGAGGTTGCGCCATATCACCGTCGAGAGAATCGCGCCGATCGCCATCACGGCGACGAGCTCGATCAGCGTGAAGCCCGCCGCGCGGCGCCGTGGGCGTGAGGCAGGCATTGCGGCTCAGTCGATGTTCGCGCGCCAGGCGCTCATGCGGATCGGCGCGGCGAGCCCGGCGTGCTCGACGCTGATCTCGATGCGCACCGCGCGACCGGCGTCGCTCGCCAGCGCCGGCGCACCCAGCGTCACGCCGCTGTCGCGCACGCCGACGCGCACGGTATAGGCCGCGAGCTCGGCCAGCGCGACGCCGCGGCGATCGCGCGCACCGGTGTCCGCGAGCCCGTCGTAGTCGCAGACGTCGTCGTAGTGCGCGCGATCCGTTTCCGCGGCGAAGGCCGCGCCGCCGCAGCCGCTCGCACAGGGGCTCGCGACGCATTCCTGCCGGCAGCCCGTCGCCGGATCGCCGTCGGGGTCGTATTCCGGATCGCAGAAGCCCGCGAGCGAGACTTCCTCGAGATAGGCGCGCGCGATCGCCGTCGCCTGTGTCTCGATCATCGGATCGGCGCTGCGACCGACCGCGCCGCCGACGGCGAGCATCAGCCCCAGGCTCGCGACGGCGACGATTACGGTCGCCGCTATGAGCTCGATGAACGTCACGCCGCGCTGATCCCGCGGCCCCTTCATTGGACGAGCCCCGTTTCCGCCTGCACGGTGATCCGCTGCGTGCCGACATCGATCGCGAGCACCGCGGCGAGGCGACTGCCGTCCGCGGCGTGCGGCCGGCCGAAGCCGTCGAAGAAGAAATCGCCGGCGCTCGCCGTCACCTCGCGCGGCGCGGCCGTGTCGTAGGCGCCGCCGCCGGGCCGGCCGAGAATCGCGGCGGTGCCACCGCGGTCGTTGCAGTCCGCGCCACCGCGCCAGCGCTGGAGGCGAAAACCCGCCGCATCGATCACCACGCGCGTCGCGCAGCCGGACGCGAGCGACACGGCCTGCGCGTGGCGCAGCGCGGCGCGCAGCTCGGCGGCATAGCCGCTCGCGGCGAAGGCGTCGGTAGCGAAGAAACGCGGCGTGGCGACCGCGGCGAGGATGCCGATGATCGTCATCACGGCGACCAGTTCGACGAGGGTGAAACCGAGCGCGCGGCGCAGACGGCCGCGCGCCGAGATCGGGGACATCGGGGCGGCGAGACGGTTCACGACACCCCGGCAGGAACCTTACGAGCAGTCGCCGTTGTTGTTGCGATTGTTGGTGACGGTCACGGTCGGCGGCACGCCGGCGGCGGTGCCGAGCTGATAGGTCACGTTGCAGGAGGTGACCGGGGCGCCCGAGACGCCGAATCGGTAGCCGCCGCTGACGGCGCCGGTGGTGTAACCGTCCAGCGACTGCAGCACCTGGCGGATGCCGTTGTTGGCGGCGGTCGGATAGCCGGTCGTCGCGTCCATGCGGATCTGCACGCCCTCCATGGTGATCGTCGTCGGCTTGGTGCCCCTGGCCAGCCACACGGCGTGGGCCAGCGCCGCGCCGCTGCGCACGCTGCCGCCGAGCCCGTCGAGCGAGGCGGACCGCGCCTGCGCTTCCAGTCCGGCGAAGCGCGGCAGCGCGAACGCCGAGAGGATGCCGAGGATGACGATGACGGTGATGAGCTCGATGAGGGTGAAACCGGATTGACGACGCATGCGCACTTTCCTTTGGGTGGCCGTTGCTTGACAAATGTATCGGTGAGCGGAGGCGCTTCTTGAGACGTCGGATGTGAAGCGGTCGGCGTTTTTCACCCGCCGCCGGACAGTTTCACGCCGGCCAGATCCCACATCGGCAGGAACACGCCGAGCGCGAACACGAGCACCAGCGCCGCGAGCACCGCGATCAGCACCGGCTCGATGGTCTGGCTCAGGTTCTTCACGTCGTAGTCGACCTCGCGCTCGTAGAAGCCGGCGACCTCGGCGAGCAGCACATCGACCGCGCCCGTCTCCTCGCCGACCGCGAGCATCTGCAGCACCAGCGGCGTGAAGATACCGGCCGCCGTCGCGCTGCGCGTCAGGGTCTCGCCGCGCTCGACGCCGGTGCGGATGTGGCGGATGCGCTCGCCGATGAAGCCGTTGTCGACGGCCTGGGCCATCACGCCCAGCGCCTGCGTCAGCGGCACGCCGGCCGCGAGCGACATCGAGAAGCCGCGCGCGAAGCGGCCCAGCGTCGCGCGCTGGACGATGCCGCCGACCAGCGGGATGCGGAGCTTGAAGCGATCCCACTGGTAGGCGCCGGCCTCGGTCTTGATCCAGACGCGGAAAGCGGCGACGGCGACGGCGAGCAGGCACAGCAGCACGGGCCACCAGGCGACGCAGAAGTCCGAGCTCGCGATGATGAGGCGCGTCGGCAGCGGCAGCTCGACCTTGGCGCGGGCGAAAATCCGCGCGAACTGCGGGATCACCACTACGTTGATGACGCCGATCGCGAGCGTGATCGCGACCAGCACGAAGCTCGGATAGCGCAGCGCCGATTTGATCCGGGCGCGCGTATCGCGCTCGCGATCGAGATATTCGGCGAGCTTGAGAAAGGCTTCGTCGAGACGCCCCGTGTTCTCGCCGATGCGCACGGTGCTGACGAACAGCGTCGAGAACAGCTTCGGGTGCTGGGCGAGCGCAGCCGACAGCTCGCGCCCGGATTCGAGCGTCTGGCGCACTTCGCCGAGCGCGGCGGCGAGCACGGCGTTGCGCGTCGAGCGCATGAGGCCCTGCATCGCCTGCGTGATCGGCACGCCGGCCTTCATCAGCGTGTACATCTGGCGGCAGAACAGGATCAGCTCGGCGAGATCCGGCGCGCGATGGCGGCCGAGCAGGCCGAGCTGCGCGAGCGCGTCGCCGCGTTCGCGCGTTTCCTCGATGAGGACGGGCGTGATCCCGCTGTTGATGAGCTGCGCCGCGACGGCATCGGCCGTCGCCGCCTCGAACACGCCCTCGAGCAGATCGCCGCGGCCGCCGCGGCCACGATAGCGGAAGTTCGGCATGCCCGGCGCGTCCTTCAGGCCGCCCTGGCGTCGGCGAGATCGTCGATCGCCTCGATCTCGCGCGCGCCGTCGGCCGCGACGCGCATCGCCTCGGCGACGGTCGTCACGCCCTGCGCTGCATAGTCCAGCGCCGCGAGCGCGAGCGGGCGGTAGCCGCGGCTCGCGCGCGCGAGCGTCGCGAAGCCGGCCAGATCGCCCTGCGCCAGCGCCTGACCCATCGCGGCGTCGATCTCGAGCATCTCGTAGACGCCGAGGCGCCCGCGATAGCCCGTGTTATTGCACTGATGACAGCCTTCGCCGCGGCGAAATCCCTGGGCTTCGACGCCGAGGTGCGCCTGCGCCCAGGCCCGCTCGGCACCGCTCAGCGCGTCCTCGCGCTCGCAGTGCGCGCAGATTCGACGCAGCAGCCGCTGCGCGAGCACGGCGTTGATCGAGGACGCGAGCAGATAGGGTGCGGCGCCCATGTCGAGCAGCCGGCTGACGGTGCTGACGGCGTCGTTGGTGTGCAGCGTCGTCAGCACGAGATGGCCCGTCATCGCCGCGCGCAGACCGATCTCGACCGTTTCCTGATCGCGCATTTCGCCGACCAGCACGATGTCCGGATCCTGGCGCAGCGTCGTGCGCAGGACGCGCGCGAAGCTCAGGCCGACCTGTGCGTTGACCTGCACCTGGTTCACGCGCGGCAGCCGGTATTCGACCGGATCCTCGACGGTGATGATCTTCACTTCCGGCGCGTTCAGGCGCTTCAGCGCCGAGTACAGGGTCGAGGTCTTGCCGCTGCCGGTCGGGCCGGTGACGACGACCATGCCGTGCGGCCTGGCGATCGCGTGCTGGAAGCGTTCGAGCAGCGCGGGCGGCATGCCGAGCGCGTCGAGCTCGCGCACGCCCTCGCTCTGATCGAGCAGGCGCATGACGACGGACTCGCCGAACTGCAGCGGCATCGTCGACACGCGCACGTCGATCACGCGATCGCTGACGCGCAGGCTGAAGCGGCCGTCCTGCGGCAGGCGCTTCTCGGCGATGTCGAGGTTCGCCATCAGCTTGAGGCGCTGCACCAGCGCCGGCGCGATGCGCTTTTCGTTCAGCACCTGCTCGTGCAGCACGCCGTCGATGCGCTGGCGGATGCGCAGC
Organism: Gammaproteobacteria bacterium; assembly: GCA_035325705.1. Taxonomy (GTDB): domain Bacteria; phylum Pseudomonadota; class Gammaproteobacteria. The sequence continues at coordinate 13,355 of DAOKZI010000038.1, read as the reverse complement.
ACCGCCTCGTCGGGCTCGATGTGGATGTCGGAGCTGCGCGCCTGCACCGCCGCCTGGAACAGCGTGTGCAGCAGCTTCACGACCGGCGCGTCGCTCAGATCGGCGCCGGCGGCGAGCTGATCGACGTCGAAGTCGCCTTCCTTCAGCTCGTCGCTCAACTGCTCGGCGATGCCGGTGATCCGATCCGACTGCGCATAGACGCGCTCCAGCGCGTCGAGCAGCTCCTGCTCGCGCACCACGGCGACTTCGATCGGGCGTCCGATCAGCCGCGTCAGCTCGTCGTAGGCGAAGATGTTCGTCGGCTCGGACAGACCGACCTGCACGGCCGTGCCTTTGTCCTTCAGCGCGACCGCGCGGAAGCGCCGCGCGTGGATCTCCGGGATCAGGCGCACGACGGAGGCTTCGAAGCGGTAGTGCGCGAGCTCGACGAACGGCAGGTCGAGCTGCTGCGACAGGAAGGACAGCAGCGCGTCCTCGGTGAGGTAGGCGCTGTCGATCAGGATGCGGCCGAGCTTGCGCCCCGAGCGCTGCTGCTCGGCGAGCGCGGCGTCGAGCTGCTGCTGCGAGATGATCCGGTTCTCGACCAGCAGCTCGCCGAGCCGAACCTTTTTACGGAGCTGCAGGCTCATTGCACCGCGTCCTTCAGGCGCACCAGCTCGCGCGCCGCATAGGCGCGCAGCGGCTCGGGCAGCGCGCGATCGGCGAGCGCGCGCGCGAAAGTCGCCTGCGCGTCCGCGCGCTCGTCGACGGCGAGCAGCGAGATGCCGAGACCGACGAGCCAGCCTCCGTTCAGCGGCTGCTCCTTCAGCAAGCCGCGATAGCGTGTGATCGCGAGGCCATGCGCGCCGGTGCGCTGCTCGGCGGCAGCGAGCAGCGCATGGAACTCGGCGTGGCCGGCGAGCGGCGGCGTCGCCGGCCGTAGCACCGCGAGCGCCGCTTCCGGCTGCGCCTGCGCGAGCAGCAGGTGGCCGAGCGGCTGCGCGAGCCGCGTCGACGCCGGCGCGAGCCGCAGGCCCGCGCGCAGCAGGGCTTCGGCCTCGGTGACGCGCCGATCCGCGATCAAGGCCAGGGCGAGCCTCTCGCGCGCGCCCTCCTCGGCCGGCGCGGCGAGCACGAAGGCCCGCAGCGCCTGCAGCGCCCGTTCGCGATCGCCGTTGGCGAACATCGCGTCGATCTCGGCGAGCCGCTGCGCCTGCGGCGACACCGCGGGCGCCGTGGTCGCTTCACGCCGAAAGCTGCCGGGATATTCGACCTGCGCCTGCTGGCGCGCGGCGATCGCGGGCGGCCGGCGCGGCGCTTTCTCGCGCGTGCGCGCGCCGCGCTCGATTTCATTGCCCTCGTCGTCGAGGTAGATCGGCTGCAGACCGGCCGGTGCGGCGCGCTCAGCCACGGGCGCGGGCTTCTGCACGACGGGCGGCGGCGCCTGTACCGGCACCGACGGTTCGAGCGGCAGCGCGGGAGCCGTCACCGGCGGCAGCGCGACGTCGAACTCCGCGGGACTCAGCGCCTCGACCGGCGGCGGGGCTTCGAGCACGACGACGGGATTCACCGCGACGGGGGCGGGCGCGGTCGCGCGCGGCGCGGGCGCCGGCGTCACGATCGGCGCGACCGGTGCGGGATGGATGGCGGCGCGCAGCGCCGGCGCCGGCAGCGCGAGCCGCAGGGAGTCGAGCAGCGGAGTGCGCGAAGCCCACAGCGCGGCGCAGGCGCTGAACACGAGCAGCGCGCCGAGCATCGCGCGCGGCCGTTCGCCGACCGCGCGCAGCGGCACCGCGTGCAGCCCGTCCAGCGCGGCATCGACGTGGCCGAGGCGACCGCCCTTGCGCGCCTCGAGATCGCAGAGCATCTGGTTGATCAGACTCATGACGCATGACTCGCGAGCCAGTGCTGGAGCCGGCCGGTGAACCAGCCGCGCGCCCGGCCGCGCACGCGACGCGCGTCGATCGTGTCCTCGACGGCGAGCTGCGCGTGCCGGCGCTCGACCGCGGCGAGGCCCTGGCCGTAGGCGGCCATCAGCGACTTGTGCGCGAGAATGTTGATCAGACGCGGCACGCCGCGGCTGCCCTGCGCGATTTCCTCGATCGCGCGGCGCTGGAACAGGCGCACGCCCTCGTAGCCGGCGACTGCGAGCCGGTGCGACAGATAGGCGTCCACGCCGCGGCGATCGAGCGGCAGCAGCTCGTAGCTGAAAGAGATGCGCTGCCGGAGCTGGCGGATCGAGGGCTGATCGAGCACTTCGTCGAGCTCGGGCTGGCCGAACAGCACGACCTGCACGAGCTTGCGCTTCTCGGTCTCGAGGTTCGTCAACAGGCGCAGCACCTCCAGGGTCTGCAGCGGTACCGCCTGGGCCTCGTCAATGCAGACGACGACGCGCTGGCCCGCGGCGGCGAACTTCAGCAGCGCCGCGTTCAGCCCGCGCAGGAGCTGGTGCTGCGTGCACGGGCTCGGCAGGCCGATGCCGAGCTCCTCGACGATCGACAGCAGCAGGCTCGCCGGGCTCAGATAGGGATTCGGCAGATAGGCGCAGCGGAAATCCTCGCCCAGCGAATTGATGAGCCGCCGGCACAGCAGCGTCTTGCCGGTGCCGACTTCGCCGATCACTTTGACGAAGCCTTCGCCGCTGCGCAGGGCGACGAGCAGCACGTTCAGCCCGTCGAGGTAGCCGGCGCGTTCCATGAAGAACGCGGTGTCCGGCGTCAGCGTGAACGGCAGCTCGCGGAGTCTGAAATGCTGCAAGTACATGGCAGTCCTCGCCGTTGCTTCAGTCGATTCAGGGCGTCGGCAGGCCGACTCGCCCACCGGCCGCCGCGCCCCATTGGCCGAGCTGTGCATCCATCCGGTCCAGCCCCTCGCGCGCGGCGTCGAGCGCGTTCGCCCACTGCTGTGGGCCTTCGATGACGATCGGACGCAGCAGGATCACGAGCTCGCTCTTGACGCCCTCGGTGCGCTTCTGGCGGAACAGCGCGCCGACCACGGGCAGATCGCCCATTGCCGGCGTCTTCGCGTCCTGCGTGCGCTCCTTGTTCTGCATCAGCCCGCCGATCACGACGAGCTGGCCGCTGCGCGCCTGCACCACCGAGTCGGATTCGCGCACGGTGCTGCGCGCGAGCGGCAAGGTCTGATCGACGCCCGCGATCGTGATGCTCTTCTGCTGATCGACGACCTCGCTGACCGAAGGATGGATGTGCAGCATCACGTCGCCGTCGCGGCTGATCTGCGGCGTCACGTCGAGCGCGATGCCGGAGAAGAACGGCGTCAGCTCGATGTTCGGCGTGGTGGTCGTCGCGGTGCCGGTGATCGTCGTCGTCGACACGTCGGTGACGAAGAACTCATCGGTGCCGACCTTGATGATCGCCTTCTGGTTGTTCATCGTCGAAATGCGCGGGCTGGACAGCACCTGCACGTTGCCCTGGGTCTTGAGCAGCTCGAGGAAGGCGGTGAAATCGCCGCCGTTCAGTGCCAGCGAGAACACGCCGCCGAAGGCCGAGGCCGGTACGCCGACGATGTTGGTGACGCCGGGGATCAGATCGACCTCGGCGCCGGCGAGATCGCTGCGGCCGGATTCGCCCTCGAAGACTTTGCCGCCGCCGGTGTGGCCGACGGTGAACTCGCCGAATACGCCGGCCCAGTTGATGCCGGCCTGAAAGCCGTCCGCGAGCTCGACCTCGAGGATCTTCGCCTCGAGGATCACCTGGCGCTGCGCGATGAGCTGCGAAGCCTGCAGATAGGCTTCGACCTCGCGCAGCTCGGTCGGGATCGCGCGCACGACGACGACCCCGGACTGCGGGTTGACGACGACGCTGCGGCCGTTGCCGTTGCCGACGATCGCCGTGACCGCCGCGGCGAGCTCCTGCCAGAAGCTCGTCTCCGGAAAGATCGTGTTGATCTGCGTGCCGACGACGGTGCGCTGGCCGCGGTTGCTGCCGAGCTCGGTGCTGCCCGAGGGATTGTCGAACGATGCGCCCTCGTCGAGCGAGGCGTTCGGGCCTTCCTGCAGCGTGCCGGCGCTGACGAAGGTCGATGAGGCGCCGCTGCGCTCGACGTTGAGGTAGTTGATCTGGAACACCCGCGCTTCGAGCCGCGAGGGCAGCACCTGGAAACCGTAGGCCGTGCGCTCGAACTCGAAGCCGTAGACGTCGCGCGCGGCCGCCATCACGTCCGGGATCGTCACGTTCTTCAGGTTCAGCGAAATCTTCCCGGCGACTTCGGGGTGCACGACCATGTTGTACTTCGTGCCGTCGACGAGGCTCATGAAAAACTGCTGGGCCGGCACCTCGTTGACCGCGATGTCGAAGCGCTGGTTGTCGTCGACCTTCGGCACCTCGTGCGTGTCGAGCTTCAGGCTCGGCAGCAGCGCGCGACTGACTTCCGCCGGGAGCTGCTCGCCGGCCGGCGGCCGTGCGGTCTCGGCGGCCAGCGTCGCGCGCATCTCGTCCAGCGTCTGCCGCTGCGGGGGCGCGCTCTGGCAAGCGGCAAGCGCGACGGCGAGGAGCCCGACGAGGGCGCCGCGCTCAGGGCGCGAGCGAGGGGTGATGTTTGATGTCATGTGGAAGCAGACTCAGGCTGACGGTTTCCTTGCCGACGGCGATCTCGACCTCGCGCGGCGCGATGGCGACGACGCGCGCGCCGTCGATCTCCTCGCCCTCGGCGACGATGCGCCCGTTGATCATGGCGCTGCGCCGGCCGGGCTCGACCTTGATCGCGCCGAGCCGCCATGCGCCGGGTTTTACCGCGCTCACCTCCGTCGCGGCGGGCGCCGGCGGGACGGCCGGCGGCTGCATCGGATCGACGAGCTCGAGCGCGCTCGCGGCGGCGGTGAGCAGCACGAGCGCGGCGGCGATCGGCGTGGCCGCGTTAGACACCGATCCAGCCCTCTTCGAGACTGACGGTGTAGACGACGATCGAGCCCTCGACGCGCGGGAAATCCTCGGTCTTCAGCTCGACGCGATCCCAGAAGAAGCCCCACGGCAGCGCTTCGAGCGCGCGCAGGTAGTTGACCGTCGCGATGTAGCTGCCGGCGAAGCGGATGCGGATCCCATGGCGATACGCCGTCTTGCGCGGCGGCGGCGTGACCAGCGGCGTGAGCGGCTTCGCGTCGCGCGCGCCGGCGGCCGGCGGCGCGGCCGGCGTCGCGGCATCGACGGGAACCAGCGGCTCGACGCCCAGGCCTTCGAGGCCGACGAACTCGAGATCGCGGATGCGGCCGAGCACCGTCTCCAGCACTTTCGCCATCTGCGCCGGCGGCACGACGCGGCCCACGCGCGCCTCGACGCGTTCGCGCAGGGCCGCGAGCTCCTGTTCGCGCGCAGCGAGGAGCTGCCGCGTACTCGCATCGGGATCGAGCTGCGCGCCGGCCATCAGCTCGGCGCTGAGGGCTTCTATCTTGCGCAGCTCCTCGCTCGCGCTCGTCACCTCGGCGAGCAGCGTCTGCTTGCGCGCGGCCAGCGGATCGATCAGCAGCGACTGCCAGGCCATCGCCGCCGCCAGCAGCAGCGAAGCGACCACCAGCACGCGCTCCTTGGCCGTCAGTCGATCCAGGCGCGCCGCCATCTCGGCGAGCGTCTGTCGTTTGCGCTCAGTTTTCATGCGCGGCCTGTCCCGGCGCCGCCTGCGCGATGCCGACCTCGACGCCGCTGGTGGCGAGCGCGAAGGCGACCGCGGCGCCGTCGGGCGCGCGATCGAGCTTGAGCTGGCTGAACACCTTGCCTTCGAACACGGGCTCGGCCGCGAGCCGCTGCACGTACAGCGGCACGAACTCCGGCGCCTGCGCCTGGCCTTCGATGCCGATCTGCGTGCCGCCCGCGGCGATCTCGACGCGCGTCAGCCAGGTGCCCGCGACGTGCTGGCGCGCGAAACCGACGAGATAGGGCGACAGCCCGAAATTGTTGCCGAAGCTGCCCTCGCTCAAGGCCGCCATCAGGCGGCGCGTCTGCTGCAAATCCTCGTTCTGCTCGGCGGCGCGCGCGGCGAGCGCGGGATCGGGCACGCGTTTGGGCAGGTGCGTGCGCAGCTCGGTGAAGCGCTGCTCGGCCGCGTCGCGCGCAAGGACGAGCTGCCGCGCTTCGCGCTCGAGCAGGCCGACCTGCACCACAGCCCAGGCGTAGACGAGACCGAGGCCGGCAAGCACGGCGGCGACGGTACGCAGCATCGCGCGCGCGCCGAACAGCGGTGCGGGCTCGCGCAGCTTCGGTTGATAGAGATTGATCTGCTGCTTCATGCCGCGTGCTCCGGCCTGCGCAGCGCGGCGCCGATGGCGAGCGTGCAGCGTGCGAGCAGATCCTGCGGGATTTCGATCGAGGGCCTCAGGATCGCGCCGAAGTCGAGCCAGCGCGTCGCGACGCCGAGCTGCGACTGCAGATAGTCGGGCATGCCCGCGACCGGCTGCGGCAGACCGGCGAGCACGATCGCGCCGATCGAGGGCTGGGCGAAATGACGCTCGTAGAAATCGAGCGAGCGCTGGATCTCGATCGTCAGCGCATCGAGCTGGCCTTCCATTGCCGGCGTCAGCGCGGGGCCGGCGTGGAGCAAGCGTTCGCGCCCGCCGTCGAGGCGGCGCGAGAAATACAGCGCGCCGCGGCGGCCGACCGTCAACAGGCCGTGGCGCGCTTCGAAGTGGATCAGCGCGACGCCCGTGCCGTCCTCCGGCAGCCGCACGGCGAGATTGCGCAATGCGAACTCCGGGATGTCGACGACCTCGAGCGCGAGCCCCGCGCCCTGGGCGGCGGCGGCGGCACGCTGCACGCGCTCGCTGCGCGCAGCGACGGCGTACATGCGGCGCGCCGCGCGGCCGTCCTCGGTCGGCACGTCGAAGACGTCGATCACGGCGTCGTCGATGTGGAAGTCGATCAGCTCCTTGACGCGCCAGCGCATCGCCGCGCGCAGCTCGGCCGGCGGCACTTCCGGGGTGTCGACGAGCACGAGGCTGTAGTCGTTCGGCTCGATCAGGCTGACGCAGGACACGCGGCCCAGACGGTGCTCGCGCGCATGGCGGGCGAGCAGCGCGGCGCTGCGCGCCGGATCGCCGGCGAACCATTCGGCGCGCACCAGCGCGGGCGCAGCCGCGGTCGCGTGGTCGATCACCGCGAGCGCGCAGCCCTCGTCGTGATGACTGAGCGCGAGCGTCTGCTGCGCGCGCGTCCGCCGTTTCGCAAATATGCCCATCGATCCCCCGCTGCGGGCGGCCCGCCGCGCGCGCGGCGGGAGACGGCCCTTCGTCCGGGGCTTAGCGGCAGCGCGGGTGGGAAATTGAGACGCGGATCGCAGTGACCGGGGTGATGGCGATCACGGCGCGCCGCGGAGAGCGCAGCCGTATGAGTTCAGCGCCGCCAGGCACGATCCTCCGCGCGCGGCTCGCGCGCCATCAGGGCCGCGACGGCCGCGGCAGGCGTCGTATGCCCGGCCAGCACCGCGGCGACCTGCTCGACGATCGGCACCTCCACGCGCAGGCGCGCGCCGAGCGCGGCGACGGCGGGCGCGGTCGCCGCGCCTTCGACCAGCCCGATGTCGGCGGCCGCGACCTCCGGCGAGGTACCGCGGCCGAGGGCGAGCCCGAAGCGGCGGTTGCGCGAGAGATCGTCGGTGCAGGTGAGGACCAGATCGCCGAGGCCCGACAGGCCCATGAAGGTCTCGGCCCGCGCGCCGAGCGCGACGCCGAGCCGCGCGATTTCGGCGAGCCCGCGCGTGATCAGCGCTGCGCGCGAGTTCGCGCCCAGCCGCAGCCCGTCGCCGATCCCGGCGGCGATCGCGAGCGCGTTCTTGACGCTGCCGCCGACGGCGACGCCGACGAGGTCCTCGCTCAGATAGGGGCGAAAGAACGCGGTGTGGAAGGCGGCGAGCAGGGCCGCGCCGAACTCGGTGCGATCGGCGGCGATCGTCACCGCCGCCGGCCGGCGCTCGGCGACCTCGCGCGCGAAGTTCGGGCCGGACAGCACGGCGACGTCGACGTCCGCCCCGAGCTCCTCGCGCACCACCTCGTGGACGAGACGCCCGGTCGCGCGCTCGAGGCCCTTCGCGGCGCAGACGATGCCGCGCACCTGCGGGGCGGTCGCGGCGAGCAGGCGGCAGATCTCGCGCGTGGTCTGGCAGGGCGTCGCGAGCACGGCCTGCGTGCAGTGGGCCGGGATCTCGGCGAGCGCTTCGACGATGCCGAGCGAGTCGGGCAGGCGGATGCCGGGCAGATAGCGGGCGTTCTCGCGCGTCGCCTCCAGCGCGCGCAGCGCCGCCGCGTCGCGTCCCCACAGCAGCACGCGGCGGCCGCCGGCGGCCAGCACGCTCGCGAGCGCCGTGCCCCAGGCGCCGGCGCCGAGCACCAGGAACGCGGGAACGCCCATCGCGCGCCGGCGTCGTCCGCGCCGGCTCAGTGCTTCTGTTCGCCGGCCGCGGCGGTGCGGCGGCGCTGGACTTCCTGGGCGTAGAGCGCGTCGAAGTTGACGGGCGAGAGCAGGAGCTGCGGGAAACCGCCTTTGGTGACGATGTCGCAGATCGCTTCGCGCGCGAAGGGGAAGAGGATGTTCGGGCAGGCGGTGGCGAGGATCGCGGGCAAATGCTGCTCGCCGAAGCCCGAGATGTTGAAGATGCCGGCCTGCTGGACCTCGACGAGATAGATCACGCGCTCGTCCTGCTTGACGGTGCAGGTGACCGTGAGCACCACCTCGTGCACGTCCTGCCCGAGGCTGTTGGCGGCGTTCGCGAAGTGCAGGTCCAGCGCCGGGTTCAACTGCTCGGTGAAGACCTTCGGCGCGTGCGGCGCTTCGAAGGACATGTCCTTGATGTAAATCTTCTGGATCCCAAGCTGGCCCTGGACGGCGCCCTGGTTCGCCTGTTCGTTGTCGTTCGCCATGATGGTTTGCCCCTTTAGATCGATGCAGATTCGTGCGCCTATTTGCCCGAGACCACCGGTAGCTGCTCGCCGCGCCACGCGGCGAGGCCGCCCCGCAGGTGATGGACCTTGGCATAGCCGAGCTTGCGCAGCGACTTCACGGCGCCGCCGGCCTGGGCGCCGGATTCGCAGTACAGCAGCAGCGGTCGCGTCTTGTACTTCTCGAGTTTCGCCCCGCCGGCCGCGATGTCCTGCGGCCCGACGTTGACGGCATTGATGATGTGGCCGGCGCGGTATTCCGCTTCCGGTCGCAGATCCACCGGCAGCGCTTCCTGCTGGTTCAGCATCAGCACTGCCTGCTGCGGCGACAGCGCGCCGGCGCCGCCGCCCTGGACGATCGTGATCGCGAGGGCGACCAGCACGCCCGCGAATGCGGCGACTAGCGCCAGATGGTTGCCGATGAATTCGATGAGCTGCGCCATGCGCGGGAGTCCGTCCGTCGGATCGAGATCGAGTCGGGCAGCCGGGCTGCGTCACGCGAGGTGGCGGCCGGGCCGGCGAGGGGGGGTATGGTACACTCAAAATTCGATGTGCCGCACGGCGATACGGCCCGCGCGCTCGACGCGCAGCCGCCTTCTCCTCGACGTGCCGCACGTGTTTCCGTTCCTGCCGCAACGAGAGAAGAGTCGTCCATGGCCCAGGTTCCGCATCCTGTCCTGCTCGTCGTCCTCGACGGCTGGGGATACACCGACGAAACCCGCTTCAACGCGATCCACGCCGCGCGCACCCCACACTGGGACAGCCTGTGGCAGACGAGCCCGCACACGCTGATCCGCTGTTCCGGACTCGACGTCGGCCTGCCCGACGACCAGATGGGCAACTCCGAGGTCGGCCACATGCACCTGGGCGCCGGCCGCCTCGTCTACCAGGACTACACGCGGATCTCCAAGGCCATCACCGACGGCGACTTCTTCACCAATCCCGTGCTCCGCGACGCCTTCGAGCTCGCCGCGAAGACCGATCGCGCCGTGCACCTGCTGGGCCTGCTGTCGCCCGGCGGCGTGCACAGCCACGAGACGCACACCGTCGCGCTCATCGATTTCGCGCGCCGCTGCGGCGTGCGCCGTCTGTACATACATGCCTTCCTCGACGGCCGCGACATGCCGCCGAAGAGCGCCGCGCCCTCGATCGCCTTCGTGGAAGACCGCTGCACGGCGCTCGGACTCGGCCGCATCGCGAGCCTCGTCGGCCGCTACTACGCGATGGATCGCAACAAGACCTGGGAGCGCGTGCAGGTGGCCTACGCGCTGATCGTCGACGGCCTCGCGCAGCATCACGCGCCGACGCCGCTCGCCGGCCTCGAGGCGGCCTATGCGCGCGGCGAGACCGACGAGTTCGTGACCGCGACTACGATCGGCGAGCGCGTGCGCCTCGAAGACGGCGACGTCGTCGTGTTCACGAACTTCCGCGCCGATCGCGCGCGCCAGTTGACGAGCGCGCTGACGGCCGCCGATTTTCCGCACTTCCCGCGCGCGCGGGTGCCGCGGCTCGGTCGCTACGTCACGATGACGGACTACGGCGCGCAGTTTCATCTGCCGATCGCTTTCCCCACCGTCGATCTGAGCAAGACCTTCGGCGAAATCGTCGCTGCCCACGGCCTGCGCCAGCTACGCATCGCCGAAACCGAGAAGTACGCCCACGTCACTTTCTTCTTCAACGGCGGCCAGGAAACCCCCTTCCCCGGCGAAGATCGCATCCTCGTGCCCTCGCCGAAGGTCGCGACCTACGATCTGAAGCCCGAGATGAGCGCGATCGAAGTCACCGACAAGCTCGTCGCCGCGATCGAGAGCCGGGAGTACGACGCGCTGATCTGCAACTACGCGAACGCCGACATGGTCGGCCACACCGGCGTGTTCGAGGCCGCCGTGCGCTGCATCGAGACGCTGGACGCATGCCTCGGCCGGCTCGTCGACGCCTGTCGCCGCACGGGCACCGAAATGCTGATCACGGCCGATCACGGCAACGCCGAGCAGATGCGCGCGACGCCGGAGGCGACGGCCGAGCCGCATACGGCCCACACCAGCAATCTCGTGCCCCTCGTTTATTTCGGCCGCGCCGCCGACATCGCGCCGAGCGGCACCCTGAGCGACGTCGCGCCGACGCTGCTCGCGCTGCTGGGGCTGCCGCAGCCGGCCGAAATGACCGGCAAGCCGCTGGTGCAGCTCAAGGCCGCCGCCCGCCACGCCGTGGCCTGAGCGCCCGCGGCAGGTGCGGCGCGGCCGGCGCTCGGCAAGGCGCCCACCGGCCATCGGAATGGCGCGGGATACCGCGCTCGGAGGGCGTGTTTGCGCGCGGAATTCCTGCATAATGACGCGGCGCCCACGTCCGCGGCGCGCCTAGCTTGGTGTGCATCCCGCTGCAATGAAATACCGCCTGTCCGTCGCCGTGCTGGCCGCCCTGCTCGGCGGATCCCTGGCTTTCGACCTCGCTGCCGAAGAAACCGCCCCGACCGTGCCCGCGACGCCGGCGGCGCCGACCAATCCGGCTTCTCCCGGCGCCGCGATCACGGCGCCCGCGACGCCTGCCGAAACGGCGGCCGAGCCGATCCCGCTCGATGACATCCGCCTGCTGGTGGAGATCTTCCACAAGGTGAAGAGCGACTACGTCGAGCCCGTGACGGACAAGCAGCTCATCGACAACGCGATCAAGGGCCTGCTCGCGGGCCTGGATCCGCATTCGACCTACCTCGACGCCGAGGCCTACGAAGAGCTGCAGGAAGGCACGACCGGCGAGTTCGGCGGGCTCGGCATCGAGGTCGGCACCGAGGACGGCTTCGTGCGCGTGATCGCACCGATCGACGACACGCCGGCGAGCCGCGCCGGCGTGCAGGCCGGCGACACGATCATCAGGCTCGACGACATGCCGGTGAAGGGCATCACGCTGAACGAAGCGATCAAGAAGATGCGCGGCAAGCCGGGCACGAAGATCTCGCTGACGCTGATGCGCGACGGCATCGAGAAGCCGATCGAGCTGACCTTGGTGCGCGACGTGATCAAGATACGCAGCGTGCGCGCTCGCCTGCTCGAGCCGGGTTTCGGCTATGTGCGCGTGTCGGCCTTCCAGGCGAACACCGGCGACGATCTCGTCGCGCAGCTCGAGAAGCTGAAGACCGAATCGAAGTCCGCGCTGAAGGGGCTGGTGCTCGATCTGCGCAACAACCCGGGCGGCGTGCTCGGCGCCGCGGTCGCCGTGTCGGACGCGTTTCTCGACGCCGGCCGCATCGTCTACACCGAAGGCCGCATCGAGGATGCGAAGCTCGAGTTCGATGCGAAGCCGCCGGATCTGATCGGCGGCGCGCCGCTCGTCGTGCTCGTCAACGAAGGCTCGGCCTCGGCCTCCGAGATCGTCGCCGGCGCGCTGCAGGATCGGCAGCGCGCGGTGATCATGGGCCGCCAGACCTTCGGCAAGGGCTCGGTGCAGACGATCCTGCCGATGAACAACAACGCCGCGATCAAGATCACGACCGCGCGCTATTACACGCCGAACGGGCGCTCGATCCAGGCCGAGGGCATCAAGCCCGACATCCAGATCGACAAGCTCAAGGTCGCCGACTTCAACCCCGAAGACGGCAGCTTCGTGAAGGAGTCGCAGCTCGATCGTCACCTCGAGAACACCGGCAAGAAAGACGCGCCGGTCACGGACGCGCAGGGCGCCGACGGCGACAAGACCCAGCGCGCAGAGCTCGCGAAGCAGGACTACGAGCTCTACGAGGCGCTGAACCTGCTCAAGGGCATGGTGCTGCTGCAGGCTCGCAGCACGCCGCCCTCGGGCTGATCCTCGCCGCCGGCGCAGCAGCCGCAAGCGCGCGACTTGCTGCGCGCGCTCGGCGTCAGTCATCCGCAGCGCGAGACCTTCGCCGTCGAGCGCAGCCGGCGCCCGGGTTTGTTCGGAGACGTCGCAGTATTCGTAGCCCGGGTGCAGCGTAGCGAAACCCGGGATCCGGCATGCCCGATACGCAAAGGCTTTCGGCCCGGCGCGGTGCGCACCGCGCCGGGTCTACGCGAATGCATGAGAGAACGGCGGGCGCCGAACCCGGGTTACGCGCTGTGCGCTTCACCCGGGCTACGAGATCTGATCCTCGCCGCCGGCGCAGCAGCCGCAAGCGCGCGACTTGTTGCGCGCGCTCGGCGTCAGTCATCCGCAGCGCGAGACCTTCGCCGTCGAGCGCAGCCGGCGCCCGGGTTTGTTCGGAGACGTCGCAGTATTCGTAGCCCGGGTGCAGCGTAGCGAAACCCGGGATCCGGCATGCCCGATACGCAAGGACTTTCGGCCATGCGCGGCGCGCACCGCGCCGGGTTTTCTCGAGTGCAGGAGAGGACGGCGGTCGCGGATCCCGGGTTACGCGCTACGCGCTCCACCCGGGCTACGAGATCTGACGAGGCGCCGAACCCGCAGCGGCGCGGAATTCGGGAGGGGGCTCAACACGCCTCTTTCATGATGGCGGGTGACGCGCGTGTCATGGCCGTCGGGCTGACGA
>DAOKZI010000037.1:0-36009 GCA_035325705.1 Gammaproteobacteria bacterium | reverse complement strand
CCGCGAGGGCGGCCGCACGGTGGGCGCCGGCGTCGTCGCCAAGATCATCGCCTGAGCCTGAACGCATAACAGCCCAGACAACGAACAGCGGTCGCCCGGCGGGAAGCGACCGCCGAGAAGTAGGAACGAGCATATGAACCAGCAGGTCATCAGGATACGTCTCAAAGCGTTCGATCACCGTCTGATCGACCAGTCGACGCGCGAGATCGTGGAGACCGCCAAGCGCACGGGTGCCCAGATCCGCGGACCGATCCCGCTGCCGTCGAAGACCGAGCGCTGGACCGTGCTGACGTCGCCGCATGCGAACAAGAACGCGCGTGACCAGTACGAGATCCGTACCCACAAGCGCCTGCTCGACATCGTCAACCCGACCGACAAGACCGTCGACGCGCTGATGAAGCTCGACCTTGCCGCGGGTGTCGACGTCCAGATCAAGCTGAATTGAGAGCCACGCCATGGCACTGGGACTGATAGGACGCAAGCGCGGCATGATCCGCGTGTACACCGAGACCGGCGATGCCGTGCCGGTCACGGTCGTCGAAATCGAGCCGAACCGCGTGATGCGCGTGAAGACCGTCGACACCGACGGCTATCGCGCCGTGCAGGTCACGACGGGCAGCAAGCACCGCAACCGGATCACGAAGCCCGAAGGCGGCGAGTTCACCAAGCAGTCGATCGAAGTCGGTCGCGGGCTGTGGGAATTCCGCCTGGCCGAGGGTGAAGGCGCGGAGCTCGCGATGGGCGCCGAGCTCAAGGCCGATCTGTTCGCGGCGGGTACGCTCGTCGACGTCACCGGCGTGACGGTTGGCAAGGGCTTCGCCGGCACGATCAAGCGCCACAACTTCTCGATGGGCGACGCGACGCACGGCAACTCGCTGTCGCATCGCGCGCCGGGCTCGATCGGCCAGCGCCAGACACCGGGCCGCGTCGCCAAGGGCAAGCGCATGTCCGGCCACATGGGCAACAAGCAGCGCACCACGCAGCGCCTGCAGGTCGTGCGCGTCGACACCGACCGCAACCTGCTGCTGATCAAGGGCGCCGTGCCGGGTTCGCGCGGCGGCGATCTCCTGATCAAGCCCAGCGTCAAAGCGAAGAAATAGAGGCCCAGGCGATGGATCTTCAGTTGCATTCCTTTCACAGCGGCAGCCCGGCGGGCTCGCTCGCCGTCGCCGAGACGGTGTTCGCGCAGCCGTATCGCGAAGGCCTCGTGCACCAGGTGGTGACGGCCTATTTCGCCGCCTCGCGCGCCGGCACCAAGGCGCAAAAGACGCGTGCGGAAGTCAGCGGCGGCGGCCGCAAGCCGTGGAAGCAGAAGGGCTCGGGCCAGGCCCGCGCCGGCACGACGCGCGGTCCGCTGTGGCGTACGGGCGGCCGCGCCTTCGCCGCGCGTCCGCGCAACTACGAGCAAAAGGTCAACCGCAAGATGTATCAGGGCGCGCTGCGCTCGATCCTCTCGGAGCTGGTGCGGCAGAATCGGCTCGTCGTGGTCGACAATCTCGATGTCGCCGAAGCGAAGACCAAGGCGCTCGTCGAGCGCCTCGCGCAGTTCAAGGTCGACAGCGTGCTGCTGGTCGCCGAAGAAGTGTCCGACGCGCTGTACCTGTCGGCGCGCAACCTGCACTGGGTGGGGCTCGCCGACGTCCAATCCATCGATCCCGCGCTGCTGATCGCCTTCGACAAGGTCGTCATCACGCAGGGCTCGATCAACCGTCTGCAGGAGCGCCTGTCATGACCCCCGCGATCAACGAAGAGCGCATGCTGCAGGTGCTGGTCGCCCCGCGGATGTCGGAAAAGGCGATGCGCCTGTCCGGCGAGCGCCAGTATGTGTTCCGCGTGCTGAACGACGCGACGAAGCCCGAGATCAGGACCGCGGTCGAGAAGCTGTTCAATGTCCAGGTCGAGAACGTGCGGGTCCTGAACGTGCGGGCCGTAGGCACCCATTTCCGCGGCCGCGTGGGCGCGCACTCGGGCTGGAAGAAGGCCTATGTGACGCTGAAGCCCGGCTTCACGATCGATCTCGGCGGGGCCTGAGGTAAAAGAGCCATGGCGATCATCAAGGCAAAACCCACTTCTCCGGGCCGGCGCGGCGCCGTCACCGTCACGGCGCCCGATCTCCACAAGGGCCGGCCGCATGACGCGCTCGTCGAGCGCCTCACGAAGAACTCGGGCCGCAACAACATGGGCCGCGTCACCGTGCGTCATCGCGGCGGCGGGCACAAACAGCACTATCGTGTGATCGATTTCGATCGCCGCAAGGACGGCATCCTCGCCAAGGTCGAGCGCCTCGAGTACGACCCGAACCGCTCGGCGCACATCGCGCTGCTGCTCTACGCGGACGGCGAGCGCCGCTACATCATCGCGCCGAAGGGCTTGGAGGTCGGCCAGGCGCTGCGTTCCGGCTCGGATGCCCCGATCCAGATCGGCAACTGCCTGCCCCTGCGCAATATTCCGGTCGGCGCGATGGTCCACTGCGTGGAGCTCAAGCCCGGCAAGGGCGCGCAGATCGCGCGCAGCGCCGGCGCCGGCATCCAGTACGTCGCGCGTGAAGGCGCGTACGCGACGCTGCGTCTGCGTTCGGGCGAGATGCGCCGCGTCGCGATCGACTGCCGTGCGGTGATCGGCGAAGTCGGCAATCACGAGCATTCGCTGCGCGCCCTCGGCAAGGCCGGCGCCAAGCGCTGGCGCGGCATCCGCCCGACGGTGCGCGGCGTCGCGATGAACCCGGTCGACCACCCGCACGGCGGTGGTGAAGGCCGCACTTCGGGCGGTCGTCACCCGGTGAGCCCATGGGGCCAGCCGACCAAGGGTTACAAGACCCGCACCAACAAACGGACCGACGGCATGATCGTTCGCCGTCGCGACAAGCGCTAACAGCGGAGCACGGGCATGCCACGTTCGATCAAGAAGGGCCCTTTCGTCGATCACCACCTGCAGAACAAGGTGGATACCGCGCGGAAGAACAATGACAAGCGTCCGATCAAGACCTGGTCGCGTCGTTCGATGGTCGTGCCGGACATGATCGGTCTGACGATCGCCGTGCACAACGGCCGCCAGCACATGCCGGTGTTCGTCACCGAGAACATGATCGGGCACAAGCTCGGCGAATTCGCGCCGACGCGTACTTTCCGCGGCCATACCGCGGACAAGAAGACGAAGTAAGCAGAGGACCGTAACCCATGGCCACTTCCGCCATTTTGCGTTCCGCCCGGATTACGCCGCAGAAGGCGCGGCTCGTCGCGGATCAGATCCGCGGCCTGCCCGTCGAGCGCGCGGTCAACATCCTGAGCTTCAGCAACAAGAAGGCCGCGGCCCTGATCAAGAAGGTGCTGATGTCGGCCATCGCCAACGCCGAGCACAACGACGGCGCCGACGTCGACGAGCTGAAGGTCAAGACCATCCTGGTGGACGAGGGCCCGATCATGAAGCGCTGGATGCCGCGCGCGCGCGGCCGCGCGAACCAGATTTTCAAGCGGACGAGCCACGTCACCGTGATCGTCGAAGAAGCGGGGCGTTGAGCATGGGTCAGAAAGTTCATCCGTACGGCATTCGTCTCGGCATCATCAAGGACTGGACGTCCACCTGGTACGCCGATACCCGCAACTACGCCGACTATCTGAACACCGATCTGGCGGTCCGCAAGTTTCTGCGCAAGAAGCTCGCGCACGCGTCCGTCAGCCGCATCCAGATCGAGCGGCCGGCGAACAATGCGCGCATCGTGATCCACACCGCCCGCCCCGGCATCGTGATCGGCAAGAAGGGCGAGGACATCGAGGCGCTGCGCAAGCAGGTGTCCTCGCTGATGAAGATCCCGGCGCACATCAGCGTCGAGGAAATCCGCAAGCCCGAGCTCGACGCCTACCTCGTCGCGGAGTCGGTCGCGCAGCAGCTCGAGCGCCGCATCATGTTCCGCCGCGCGATGCGCCGCGCCGTGTCGAACGCGATGCGCCTCGGTGCCCAGGGGATCAAGATCAACGTCGCGGGCCGTCTGAACGGCGCGGAGATCGCGCGCTCGGAGTGGTACCGCGAAGGTCGCGTGCCGCTGCATACGCTGCGCGCCGACATCGATTACGGCTTTGCCGAAGCGAACACCACGTATGGCGTCATCGGCGTCAAGGTGTGGATCTTTAAGGGTGAAGTCATGAACCGCGCCGAAGAGGCGAGCGGCGAGCAGGCCGCCGAGCCCGCCGCCTAAGGAGTTTTCGTCGTGCTGCAACCGAAGAACACGAAGTACCGCAAGCAACACAAGGGCCGCAACACCGGCCTCGCGCAGCGTGGCAGCGCGGTGTCGTTCGGCGAGTTCGGCCTCAAGGCCACGACGCGCGGTCAGTTGACCGCCCGCCAGATCGAGGCGGCGCGTCGCTGCATCACGCGCGCCGTGAAGCGCGGCGCGCGGGTGTGGATCCGGATCTTTCCGGACAAGCCGATCACCAAGAAGCCGCTCGAGGTTCGCATGGGCTCGGGCAAGGGCAACGTCGAATACTGGGTCGCCCAGATCCGGCCCGGCATGGTGCTGTACGAGATGGAAGGCGTCGAAGAGAGCGTCGCGCGCGAGGCCTTCCGCCTTGCCGGCGCCAAGCTGCCGATCCGCACGACCTTCAGTACCCGGAAGGTGATGTGATGAAGGCCAGAGAAGTGAAGGAACTGCGCGGCAAGACCGCCGCCGAGCTCGAGGCGCTGGTGCTCGAGAAGCGCCGCGAGCAGTTCAATGCCCGCATGCAGCGCGGTTCGGGCCAGGGCCCGAAGCCGCACGCCGTGCGCGAGATGCGGCGCGACATCGCGCGCCTGAAGACGATCCTGAGCGAGAAGAAGCGGAGCGCGTGATGGAGCAGCAGAAGACCAAGCGGACGCTGACCGGCCAGGTGGTCAGCACGAAGATGGACAAGACCATCGCCGTGCTGATCGAGCGCCGCGTGGAGCATCCGATCTACAAGAAGTACATGCGCAAGTCGACGAAGCTGCTCGCGCACGACGAGAACGGCGAATGCAAGGAAGGCGACACGGTGGCGATCGAGGAATGCCGCCCGCTTTCCAAGCGCAAGGCGTGGCGCCTGCAGCGCGTGATCATGCGCGCCGCCGAAGTCTGAGCGCGGTAGAGAACCGGAGCAACAGTCATGATTCAAATGCAGTCCATGCTCGACGCGGCCGACAACAGCGGCGCGCGCCGGCTGATGTGCATCAAGGTGATCGGCGGCTCGCATCGCCGTTACGCCGGTATCGGCGACGTGATCAAGGTCAGCGTCAAGGACGCGATCCCGCGCGGCAAGGTGAAGAAGGGCGAAGTCTTCAACGCGGTCGTCGTGCGTACCCGCAAGGGCGTGCGCCGCGCGGACGGCTCCGTCATCCGCTTTGACGGCAACGCCGCGGTGCTGCTCGACAAGCAGCTACAGCCGATCGGTACTCGCATCTTCGGGCCCGTCACTCGCGAGCTGCGCGGCGAGCGCTTCATGCGCATCGTGTCGCTGGCACCCGAAGTGCTGTGAGCGGAAGGAGCAGGACGGCATGAAGAAGATCCGTAAGGGCGACAAGGTCGTCGTCACGACCGGCAAGGACAAGGGCAAGCGCGGCACCGTGCTGAAGGTGCTCGCGACCGATCAGGTGATCGTCGAAGGCGTCAACGTCGTGAAGCGCCACATGCGTCCGAACCCGCAGCTCGGCGCGCCGGGCGGCATCGTGCAGCGTGAGGCGCCGCTGCACGTCTCGAACGTCGCCATTTTCAATCCCATCACTTCGAAGCCGGACCGCGTCGGCATCAAGACTCTGGAGGACGGCCGCAAGGTCCGTTTCTTCAAGTCGAACAACGAAGTCGTGGACGTCTGAGACCGGAAATAGACATGGCTAGACTGCAGGATTTCTATCGCGAGACCGTCATCAAGGAGTTGATGGCGAAGTTCAATTACGGCTCCGTGATGGAGGTTCCGCGCATCACGAAGGTCACCGTGAACATGGGTCTCGGCAAGGCGCTGGGCGACAAGAAGATACTCGAGAACGCCGTCAGCGAGCTCTCGGAAATCACGGGCCAGAAGCCGGTGATCACGAAGGCCCGCAAGTCGATCGCGGCGTTCAAGGTTCGCGAGGGCTGGCCGGTCGGCGCCAAGGTGACGCTGCGGCGCGATCGCATGTACGAGTTCCTCGATCGCCTGATCAACATCGCGCTGCCGCGCGTGCGCGACTTCCGCGGTGTTAACGGCCGCGCGTTCGACGGGCAGGGCAATTACACGCTCGGCGTCAAGGAGCAGATCATCTTCCCCGAGATCGAGTACGACAAGATCGACGCGATCCGCGGCATGGACATCTGCATCTCGACGACTGCAAAGACTGACGAGGAAGGCCGCGCATTGCTGCAGGCGTTCCGTTTCCCGCTGAGAGGGTAAGCACATGGCGAAGACTTCGATGGTCAATCGCGAACTGAAGCGCATCCAGCTCGCGAAGAAGTTCGCGGCGAAGCGCGAGGCGCTGAAGGCCGCGATCACCGACGAATCGCTCTCGATGGAAGAGCGCGACGCAGCGCGCGTGAAGCTGCAGAAGCTGCCGCGCGACTCGAGCCCCTCGCGGATCCGCAACCGCTGCCGTCTGACCGGCCGCGCCCACGGCTACTACCGCAAGTTCGGCCTCGGCCGCAACGAGCTGCGCCGGCTCGCGATGGAGGGCCACGTGCCCGGCCTCGTGAAGGCGAGCTGGTAAGAACGAAAGGCCTCATCCATGAGCATGCAAGATCCCATCGCCGACATGTTCGTGCGCATTCGCAACGCCCAGGCGCGTGCGAAGCGCGAAGCGCGCATCCCGGCGTCCAAGCAGAAACTGGCGATTGCCGAAGTGCTGAAGAACGAGGGCTACCTCTCGGACTTTCGCGTCGAGCAAGACGGCATCCGCTCGCAGATCGTCGTCGAGCTGAAGTACTACGGCGGTCGCCCGGTCATCGAGCGCATCGAGCGCGTCAGCCGGCCGGGCCTGCGCGTGTACAAGGCGAAGGACGCGCTGCCGCGCGTCGTCGGCGGGCTCGGTGTCGCGATCGTGTCGACCTCGCGCGGTCTGATGACGGACCGCCAGGCGCGCGCGATGGGCATCGGCGGCGAAGTCATTTGTTCGGTGTACTAGAGAAACGCCATGTCACGCGTAGCAAAGAAACCGATTCCGCTGCCGAAGGGCGTGCAGGTCAACCTCCAGGGCCGTGAGATCGAGATCAAGGGGCCGAAGGGCGCGCTGTCGATGCAGCTACACGAGGACGTCGCGGTGCAAGTCGACGGCGACAGCCTGAACGTCGCCGCCGGCAGCGAAGCGCCGCGTGCCTGGGCGCAGGCCGGCACCGCGCGCGCGCTGCTGTCGAACATGGTCGTCGGCGTGTCGCAGGGCTACGAGCGCAAGCTCGAGATCGTCGGCGTGGGTTACCGCGCCGCGACCAAGGGCAGCACGCTGAACCTGACGCTCGGCTACTCGCATCCGGTCGAGTACGAAGCGCCGAAGGGCATCACGATCGAGACGCCGTCGCAGACGGAAATCCTGGTCAAGGGCATCGACAAGCAGCAAGTCGGCCAGGTCGCGGCCAACATCCGCGCCTACCGCCGTCCGGAGCCCTACAAGGGCAAGGGCGTGAAATACGCGGGCGAACAGATCCTGCGTAAAGAAGCGAAGAAGACCTGAGCGGAAAGCCATGAACAAGAAAGAAGCGCGTCAGCGGCGGGCGCTGAAGACCCGTCGCCACATCTCGGAGCTCGGCGTCACGCGTCTGTGCGTGCACCGGACCCCGCGCCACATCTACGCGCAGGTCCTGAGCGCCGACGGCTCGAAGGTCGTCGCCGCCGCCTCGACCCTCGAGAAGCCCCTGCGCGAAGCCCTGGCCACCGGCGGCAACGTCGAAGCGGCGACGGCCGTCGGCAAGTTGGTCGCGGAGCGCGCGATCGCCGCGGGTGTCCAGGAAGTCGCTTTCGACCGTTCCGGCTTCAAATTCCATGGTCGCGTGAAAGCGCTGGCCGATGCCGCCCGTGAACACGGGCTCAAGTTCTGATTTCAGCGCCACGGTGCCCCTATGAGCATGAACGAACATATCGGTGACAGCCCGGAAGGCTTCCAGGAAAAGCTGGTCGCGGTGAATCGCGTCGCCAAGGTGGTCAAGGGCGGCCGCATCTTCGGCTTCGCCGCCTTGACGGTGGTCGGCGACGGCGCCGGGCGCGTGGGCATGGGTCGCGGCAAGGCGCGCGAAGTGCCGGCGGCGATCCAGAAGTCGCTGGAGAACGCTCGGCGCAACATGCAGCAGATCGCGCTGCACGGCGACACCCTGCAGTATCCCGTCATCGGCGAGCACGGCGCCGCCAAGGTCTATATGCAGCCCGCCTCGCAGGGGACCGGCATCATCGCCGGCGGCCCGATGCGCGCGGTGTTCGAAGTGCTCGGTGTGCACAACGTGCTCGCGAAGTGCATCGGCTCGTCGAACCCGATCAACGTCGTGCGGGCGACGATCAAGGGCCTGCAGAACATGGCCTCGCCCGACTACGTCGCGCAGAAGCGCGGCAAGTCGGTCGAGGAAATCCGGGGTTGAGGCAATGAGCAGCAAGAAGCTCCAAGTCAAGCTCGTCAAGAGCGTCGCCGGGCGGCTCGACGCCCATCAGCAGAGCGTGCGCGGCCTCGGGCTGCGCCGCCTGAACCACACGGTGACGGTCGACGACACGCCGGCCAACCGCGGCATGATCAATCAGGTCTCGTACCTGCTCGAAGTGAAAGAGGCGTGACATGCGTCTGAATACTCTGAAACCGGCGGCGGGCTCGAAGAAGCCGCGCAAGCGCCTCGGCCGCGGCATCGGCTCCGGCCTCGGCAAGACCGGCGGTCGCGGCCACAAGGGCCAGCACGCGCGCGCGGGCGGCTTTCACAAGGTCGGTTTCGAAGGCGGCCAGATGCCGCTGCAGCGCCGGGTGCCGAAGTTCGGCTTCAAGTCGCCGAGCGCGCTCGCGCACGACGAGATCCGCCTGCACGAGCTGGCGAAGATCGCGGGCGACACCGTCGATCTGGCCGCGCTGCGCGCCGCCGGCCTCGTGCGCGGCGACGTCACCGAGGTCAAGATCATCGCGCGCGGCGGCGTCGAGCGCGCGTTCACGATCAAGGGCCTGAAAGTGACCAAGGGTGCGCGCGCGGCGATCGAAGCCGCCGGGGGCCGCGTCGAAGCGTAAGGCATGGCTATCGCGAGCAAGAAACTACCGGCCTCGGTCGGCGCCTCGGGCGGCAAGCTCACGGAGCTCCGTGAGCGCCTGCTGTTCCTGATCGGCGCGATCGTCGTTTTCCGGGTCTGCTCGCACATTCCCGTGCCGGGCATCAATCCGAACGCGCTGGCCGCGATGTTCGACGCCCAGCGCGGCACCATCCTCGACATGTTCAACATGTTCTCGGGCGGCGCGCTGCAGCGTTTCTCCGTGCTGGCGCTCGGCATCATGCCCTACATCTCCGCCAGCATCATCCTGCAGCTCCTGAGCTACGTGCATCCGAAGCTCGAACAGCTCAAGAAGGAAGGCGAGAACGGGCGCCGGAAGATCAACCAGTACACGCGCTATGCCACGGTGGCGCTGGCGACCTTCCAGGCCTTCGGCATTTCGGTGATGCTCGAGCAGCAGACGACGGCCGGCATGGCGCTCGTGATCAATCCGGGCATCGCGTTCAAGGTGACCTGCATCACGACGCTGGTGACCGGCACGCTGTTCCTGATGTGGCTCGGCGAGCAGATCACCGAGCGCGGCATCGGTAACGGTATCTCGATGATCATCTTTGCCGGCATCGCCGCCGGTCTGCCGGCCGCCGTCGGCGGCACGCTGGAGCTCGCGCGCACCGGCGAGATGCACTTGTTCATGATCTTCGCGCTGTTCGCGATCGTCGTGCTCGTCACCGGCTTCGTCGTGTTCGTCGAGCGCGGCCAGCGCCGCGTGACGGTGAACTACGCGAAGCAGCAGCGCGGCCGGCAGGGCTACGCGCAGGCGCAGTCGAGCTACATCCCGCTCAAGCTCAACATGTCGGGCGTGATCCCGCCGATCTTCGCCTCGAGCATCATCCTGTTCCCGAGCACCATCGCCGGCTGGTTCGGCAACTCGCAGGGCATGACCTGGCTGCGCGACCTCGCGAGCACGCTCTCGCCGGGCCAGCCGATCTACGTGCTGCTGTATTCGGCGGCGATCGTTTTCTTCACCTTCTTCTACACCGCGATCGTCTTCAACCCGAAGGAGACCGCGGACAACCTGAAGAAGTCGGGGGCGCTCGTGCCGGGCTTCAGGCCGGGCGATCAGACCGCCCGCTACATCGACGGCGTGATGACGCGCCTGACGACCGCCGGGGCGATCTACATCACGCTGGTGTGCCTGCTGCCCGAACTGCTGATCCTCGAGTTCAACGTGCCCTTCTATTTCGGTGGCACCTCGCTGCTGATCATCGTGGTCGTCATCATGGATTTCATGGCGCAGGTGCAGGCCCATCTGATGTCGCACCAGTACGAGGGCCTGCTGAAGAAAGCCAATCTGAAGGGCTATGGGCGCCGCTGAGCGCCGCTGAGGAAGCGAACAATGAAAGTACGCGCATCGATCAAGCCGCTCTGCCGCAACTGCCGGATCATCCGGCGCAAGGGCACGGTTCGGATCATCTGCAAAGACCCCCGGCACAAGCAGCGCCAGGGTTGATGCCAACAGTCAAGCGAGGACATTGAGCTATGGCACGCGTCGCAGGTGTCAATATTCCAGATCGGAAACATACGGTGATCGCCCTGACCCACATCTACGGGATCGGGCCGACCCGTGCGGGCAAGATTTGCGCCGCCACGCGCATTCCGCCGGACACCAAGATCAAGGATCTGACCGAGGAGCAGATGGAAGCGCTGCGCACCGAGGTCGGCAAGTTCACGGTCGAAGGCGATCTGCGTCGTGAAGTGTCCATGAGCATCAAGCGCCTGATGGACCTCGGCGTCTATCGAGGCGTGCGTCATCGCCGCGGACTGCCGGTGCGCGGGCAGCGCACGCGCACGAACGCGCGTACGCGCAAGGGGCCGCGCCGCGGCGTCGTCAAGAAGTGATCATCGAGCAGGTTAGAGCTTAATGGCGAACGAAAAGACCGCGGCTGGGGGCAAGGCCCGCAAGCGCGCAAAGAAGACCGTCGTCGAAGGCGTCGCGCACATCCACGCGTCCTTCAACAACACCATCATCACGATCACCGATCGCCAGGGCAACACGCTGGCGTGGGCGACCTCCGGCGGCAGCGGCTTCCGCGGCTCGCGCAAGAGCACGCCCTTCGCCGCGCAGGTCGCGGCCGAGAAGCTCTCGCGCGTGATCGACGAGTTCGGCACGCAGACGCTGGACGTCTTCGTGAAGGGGCCTGGTCCGGGTCGCGAGTCCGCCGTGCGTTCGCTGAACGCCGCCGGCTTCAAGATCACGAACATCACGGACGTCACTCCGATTCCGCACAACGGCTGCCGGCCGCCTAAGAAGCGCCGAGTCTAAGCAGAGGGTAGTATGGCGAGGTATCTTGGTCCGAAGTGCAAGCTGAGTCGTCGGCAGGGCACCGATCTGTCCCTGAAGAGCAGGGCGCGGTCGATCGAATCCAAATGTCAGCTCGACAAGCCGCCGGGGCAGCACGGGGACAACCGTAACCGCCGGCAGTCGGACTACGCGACGCAGCTACGCGAGAAGCAGAAGCTGCGCTACATCTACGGCGTGCTCGAGCGGCAGTTTCACAACTATTACACCGAGGCCGCGCGCCGCAAGGGCGCGACCGGTGAGAACCTGCTGCAACTGCTCGAATGCCGGCTGGACAACGTGGTCTACCGCATGGGTTTCGGCGTCACGCGCTCGGAAGCGCGCCAGCTCGTCAACCACAAGGCGGTCACGGTCAACGGCAACATCGTCAACATCCCGTCCTACCAGGTGAGCGCCAAGGACGTGATTGCGATCCGCGAGCGCGCGAAGAAGCAGACGCGCATCCAGGACTCGCTGACGGTCGCCGAACAGCTCGGTTTCCCGGAGTGGATCGATGTCGACGTCAAGAAGATGCAGGGCATCTTCAAGACCGTGCCGGAGCGCGGCGACCTGCCCGCCGACATCAACGAATCCCTGGTCGTCGAGTTGTATTCGAAGTAAGCCCCATCGGCTTGTCGAAGGAGAACTGATACATGGTCGCAGCAGTGAGCGAACTACTGAAGCCGAAAATCGTCGACGTGCAGACGCTCGGCAGCAACACGGCGAAGATCACGCTGGAGCCGCTGAACCGCGGCTTCGGGCACACGCTCGGCAATGCGCTGCGCCGCGTGCTGCTGTCGTCCATGACGGGCGCGGCGGTCGTCGAAGTCGAGATCGAAAACGTGCTGCACGAGTACACGACCATCGAGGGCGTGCAGGAAGACGTGACCGACATCCTGCTGAATCTGAAGGGTCTCTCGATCAAGATGCATGCGCGCGACGAAGCGACGCTGACCCTGAACAAGAAAGGGCCGGGCGCCGCGACGGCGGCCGACATCGTGCTCGATCACGACGTGGAGATCATCGATCCCAGCTATCACATCGCGAGCCTCGGGGCGAACGGCGAGCTGAACATGACGCTGAAGGTCGCGCGCGGCCACGGCTATCACCCGGCGCTCGCTCGCGAGACCTCCGAGGACAGCGACACCGCGATCGGCCGCCTGCGCCTCGACGCCTCGTTCAGCCCGGTACGGCGCGTCGCCTACGAGGTGCAGAGCGCGCGCGTCGAGCAGCAGACCGACCTCGACAAGCTGATCATCACGATCGAGACCAACGGCACGATCGATCCGGAGTACGCGGTGCGCGAGGCGGCCGGCATCCTGCGCAGCCAGCTCTCGGTGTTCGTCGATCTGGCGGGCGAGGAACGCGGCGGCGACAAGCCGCGCCGCGAGGAAGCGGCGGTCGATCCGATCCTGCTGCGCTCGATCGACGATCTCGAGCTGACGGTGCGCTCGGCGAACTGCCTGAAGGCGGAGAGCATCTACTACATCGGCGATCTGATTCAGCGCACCGAGGTGGAGCTGCTGAAGACGCCGAATCTCGGCAAGAAGTCCCTGACGGAAATCAAGGACGTCCTCGCGGCGCGCGGACTGTCGCTGGGCATGCGGCTGGAGAACTGGCCGCCGAAGGGGCTCTACGATCACGATCGTCTGCCGAACTGATCCGGGACTCCGGCGTCGAGCGCAAGCGCGTTCGGCGGGGGTGAGCGGGCGGTCAAGGCCCGCGGAGACACTGCCTTTTGCAGGGTTTCCTTAACTGAGGTAGAAGAACATGAGGCATCAGAACGCGGGCCGCCATCTGGGGCGGACCAGCTCCCATCGCAAGGCGATGTTCAAGAACATGGTGGTGTCGCTGATCCACCATGAAGTGATACGCACGACGCTGCCGAAGGCGAAGGAACTGCGCCGCGAAGCGGAGCCGATCATCACGCTCGCCAAGCTCGACTCCGTCTCCAATCGTCGTCTGGCCTTCAACCGCCTGCGCGATCGCGCGGCGGTGAGCAAGCTGTTCACGACGCTGGGCCCGCGCTACCAGCAGCGCCCGGGCGGTTATCTGCGAATCCTGAAGTGCGGCTTCCGGGCCGGCGACAACGCGCCGATGGCGATCGTCGAGCTGATGGATCGGCCGGCCGAAGCGGAAGCGGCCGACGCGGACTGAAGGTCCTCGTCCCGAGCGTTCCGTGCGCGGCGCCTGCGGGCGCCGCGTCAGTTTCCGGCCTGCGATCCGTAGCCCGAGTGGAGCGCGCAGCGCGCAACCCGGGATTCGGCCTGCCGGCCGACGAAGATCCCCGGGCTATGGGACGCGTCAGCTTCCCGAGAGCTTCCGCCTTAACAGATCGTTGACCTGCTGCGGATTGGCCTTGCCCTGCGACTTCTTCATCACCTGGCCGACGAAGAAGCCGAACACCTTGTCCTTGCCGGCGCGATACTGTTCGACCTGCTGCGGATTGGCGGCGACGATCTCGTCCACGATCGCCGCGAGCGCGCCGGTATCGCTGAGCTGCTTCAGGCCGCGCGCCTCGATGATCGCGTCCGCGCTGCCCTCGCCGTTCCACATCGCCTCGAACACCTGCTTCGCCATCGAGTTGGAGATCGTGCCGTCGCGCACGCGCATGATGAGCTCGCCGAGCGCGGCCGGCGTGACGGTGCAGGCTTCGATGCTGCTGCCGGCGCGATTGAGCGCCGCGAAGACCTCGCCGGTCAGCCAGTTCGACGCCGCGCGCGCATCCCCTGCCGCGGCCACCAGCGCCTCGAAGTAGTCGGCGACCGCGCGATCCTGCGTCAGCGCCTCGGCATCCGCGGCCGGCAGCGCATGGTCGGCGACGTAGCGGGCACGCCGCGCCCAGGGCAGCTCCGGCATCGCCGCCCGCGCGCGCGCGAGTTCCGCGGCGCCGACGACGATCGGCAGCAGGTCGGGATCGGGAAAGTAACGGTAGTCGTGCGCGTCTTCCTTGCTCCGCATGCTGCGCGTCTCGTCGCGCTCGGGATCGTAGAGCCGCGTCTCCTGCACCACCGTGCCGCCGCCTTCGATCAGCTCGATCTGGCGCTCGACCTCATAGGCGATCGCCTTCTCGACGAAGCGGAAGGAGTTGATGTTCTTGATTTCGGCGCGCGTGCCGAGCTGCGCGCTGCCGGCGCGGCGCACCGAGACGTTGGCGTCGCAGCGGAACGAGCCTTCCTGCATGTTGCCGTCGCAGATCCCGAGGTAGCGCACCAGCGTGTGCAGGGTCCGCATATAGGCGACGGCTTCCTCCGCCGAGCGCAGGTCCGGCTCGGACACGACTTCGAGCAGCGGCGTGCCGGCGCGGTTCAGATCGACGCCCGTCGCGCCCGGGTAGGCGTCGTGCACGGACTTGCCGGCATCCTCTTCGAGATGCGCGCGCGTCACGCGAATCATTTTCTCGCTGCCGTCCGCGAGGCGGATCGGCAGGCGTCCGCGAGCGACGATCGGCAGCTCGTACTGGCTGATCTGATAGCCCTTCGGCAGATCGGGGTAGAAGTAGTTCTTGCGTGCGAACACCGAGAGCGGCGCGATCTGCGCATCGAGCGCGAGGCCGAGCCGGATCGCCATTTCCACCGCCGCCGCGTTCAGCACCGGCAGCACGCCGGGCAGGCCCAAATCGATCGCGCAGGCCTGCGTGTTCGGCGGCGCGCCGTAGGCGGTCGATGCGCCCGAAAAGATCTTGCTCGCGGTCGCGAGCTGCACGTGGATCTCGAGCCCGATGACGGTTTCCCAGCTCATGTCTGCGGCGGCCGCGCGAGATGCCAGCGCGTCTCCTGCTGGTAGCGGTGGGCGACGCCGAGCAGTCGCGCCTCGTCGAAATAATTGCCGATCACCTGCGCACCGACGGGCAGGCCGTCGACGAAGCCGGCCGGCATCGACAGCGCCGGCAGGCCGGCGAGGTTCACCGCCGTGGTGTAGACGTCGGACAGATACATCGTCAGCGGATCGTCGGTCTTCTGGCCGAGCGGGAACGCCGGGCCGGGCGTGGTCGGGCCCAGAATCACGTCGACCTCGGCGAAGGCGCGCACGAAATCCTGCTGGATCAGCCGCCGTAGCTGCTGCGCCTTGCGGTAGTAGGCGTCGTAATAACCGGCGGACAGCGCATAGGTGCCGACGAAGATGCGCCGCTGCACCTCGGCGCCGAAGCCTTCGGCGCGGCTGCGCGTGTAGAGATCGAACAGATCCCGCGGATCCTCGCAGCGATGGCCGAAGCGCACGCCGTCGTAGCGCGAGAGATTCGACGAGCACTCGGCCGAGGCGACGACGTAATAGGCCGGGATCGCATAGCGCGAATGCGGCAGCGCGATCTCGCGCGTCGTCGCGCCGAGCCGCTTCAGCACCTCGACGCTGGCCTCGATCGCCGCGCGCACGCCGGCGTCCAGGCCCTGCGCGAAATACTCGGCCGGCAGGCCGATGCGCAAATCCGCGAGCGGCGCATCGAGCAGCCGCGTGTAGTCCTCGTCGGGACGCTGGACCGAGGTCGAATCGCGCGCGCAGTGGCCCGCCATCGCGTTCATCAGCAGCGCGCAGTCGGCGGCGCTCAGCGCCATCGGCCCGCCCTGATCGAGGCTGGAGGCGAAGGCGATCATTCCCCAGCGCGACACGCGCCCATAGGTCGGCTTCAGGCCCGTGACGCCGCACAGCGCGGCGGGCTGGCGTATCGATCCGCCGGTGTCCGTGCCGGTCGCGGCCGGCGCGAGGCGCGCGGCGACCGCCGCCGCCGAGCCGCCGGAGGAGCCGCCGGGCACGCGCTCGCGCGCCCAGGGATTGCGCACGGGGCCGTAGTAGCTCGTCTCGTTCGACGAGCCCATCGCGAACTCGTCCATGTTGGTCTTGCCGAGCATCACCATGCCGGCCGCGGCGAGCTTCTCGACGACGGTCGCGTCATAGGGCGCGACGAAGTTGTCGAGCATGCGCGAGGCGCAGCTCGTGCGCAGGCCGCGCGTGCAGAAGATGTCCTTGTTGGCGTAAGGGACGCCGGTCAGCGGCCCGCCTTCGCCGCGCGCGATCCGCGCGTCGGCGGCCGCGGCGGCGGCGCGCGCCGCGTCGGCGCAGACGGTGATGTAGGTGTTCAGCGCGGGATCGAGGCGTGCGATCCGCTCGAGGTAGTGTTCGGTGACGGCCGCGCTGGAATAGCGCCGGGCGCGCAGATCGTCGGCGATGGCGGAGACGGTCTCGGCAAACATGGCGCTCACTCGATCACGCGCGGCACCAGGTAATAACCCTCCTCGACGCGCGGCGCGCCGGCCTGGAGCAGATCGCGATCGACGTGCTCGGTGACGACGTCCGCGCGCAGCGTCGCCGTCGCATCGATCGCGTGCGCGAGCGGCTCGACGCCGGTGGTATCGACCTCGTTCATCGCGGCGACATAGCCGAGGATGCGCGAGAGCTCGGCGGTGTGGCGCGCGATGTCGGCGGGCTCGATTCGTATCCGCGCGAGGCGCGCGATGCCTTCGATCTCCGCTCCACCGATGCTCATCGCCGAAACCCGTTATTGATTGAAATGCAAGGGAAAAAATAGCCGGTGCTCGGCTTGCCGAAAGGGGCGAGCCGCTGCTACATTACGAACCGATTTTTATACGGCGCGTCACGCGCGGCGATTAGCAGTTGCCTCCGCGATGGAGGGCACTGCCGGGCGGCCTCGACACGCCGGCGCAGTCTATCACGACCGTTTCGAGTCTGTCGGCCTCACATTCCCGTCCTCACGCGAATCGTGCTGCGTCATCGAAGCGCTGTCTCGTTCAGGGAGCGTAGGGAATGTTCAAAATGCTGAGGGGCGTGTTTTCGAACGACCTGTCCATCGATCTGGGCACGGCGAACACGCTGATCTATGTCCGCGGCAAGGGCATCGTGCTGAACGAGCCTTCTGTCGTCGCGATCCGACGCGGCAAGGATTCGGGATCGAAGCAGGTTGCGGCCGTCGGCATCGAAGCAAAACGCATGCTGGGACGTACGCCCGGCCACATCGAGGCGATACGTCCGCTGAAGGACGGCGTCATCGCCGACTTCACCGTCACCGAGAAGATGCTCCAGCACTTCATCCGCAAGGTGCACGGCAATTCGATTTTCAAGCCCAGCCCGCGCGTGCTCGTGTGCGTGCCCTGCGGATCGACGCAGGTCGAACGCCGCGCGATCCGCGAGTCCGCCGAAGGCGCGGGAGCGCGCGAGGTCTATCTCATCGAGGAGCCGATGTCCGCCGCGATCGGCGCCGGCATGCCGGTCAGCGACGCCAGCGGCTCGATGGTGCTCGACATCGGCGGCGGCACCACGGAAGTCGCGATCATCTCGCTGAACGGCATCGTCTACTCCGATTCCGTGCGCATCGGCGGCGATCGCTTCGATGACGCCATCGTCAACTACGTCCGCCGCAACTACGGCAGCCTGATCGGCGACGCGACGGCCGAACGCATCAAGCACGAAATCGGCTGCGCCTATCCGAGCAACGAAGTGCGCGAGATCGAGATCAAGGGCCGCAATCTGGCCGAAGGTCTGCCGCGGAGCTTCACGCTGAACAGCAACGAGATCCTCGAGGCGCTGCAGGAGCCGCTGCAGGGCATCGTGCAGGCGGTGAAGACCGCGCTCGAGAAGACGCCGCCGGAGCTCGGCTCGGACGTCGCCGAGCGCGGCATGGTGCTGACCGGCGGCGGCGCGCTGCTGCGCGATCTCGACCGGCTGCTGATGGAGGAAACGGGGCTGCCGGTGCTGGTCGCCGACGATCCGCTGACCTGCGTCGCGCGCGGCGGCGGTCGCGTGCTCGAGATGATCGAGGAACACGGCCCGGAAATCCTCGCGCTGGAGTAGGCGCGAGGGGATTTCCGCGTCGGGAGGCGCATCCATCAAGCCGCTGTTCACAGATGCGCCATCGGCCACGGCCCGCTTCGTGGCCTGCCTCATCCTGTCCTTTCTGTTGATCTCCATCGATCATCGCCACCAGAACCTGTCCGCGCTGCGGGCCGCGCTGTCGCTCGCGGTCTACCCGGTGCAATACCTCGTGACGCTGCCCGTGCGCCTGGTCGACGCCACCGCCGGCAATCTGCGCTCGCGCGACGCGCTGCAGGCGGAGAACGACGCGCTGCGCGCGGAGAACCTGCTGCTGCGCGCGCGCACCCAGCGCTACGCCGCGCTCGAGCAGGAGAACCGGCGGCTGCGCGAGCTGCTCGATTCCTCGCCCGTGCTGGGCGAAGAAGTCGTCGTCGCCGACGTGCTGGCCGTGGACGCGAATCCCGCGGCCCGGCAGATTGTGATCAACAAGGGCAGCCGCCATCACATCTACGTCGGGCAACCGATCGCGGATGCGCAGGGCGTGCTCGGCCAGGTCACGCAGGTCGGGCCGTTCTCGAGCACGGCGATGCTGATCTCCGACGCGCGCCACGCGCTGCCGGTGCAGCTCAACCGTACGGGGCTGCGCGCGATCGCGGTCGGCGCCGGGGATTCGGACAGCCTGCTGCTGAGCTTCGTGCCGACGAACGCCGATGTCGCGATCGGCGATCTCGTCGTCAGCTCCGGCCTCGACAAGCGCTTTCCGGCCGGCTACCCGGTCGGCAAGGTCTCGGAGGTCTCGGTGGTGCCGGGCGAGCCCTTCGCGCGCATCGTCGTCGAGCCCGCCGCGCAGCTCGGGCGTTCGCGCGAAGTGCTGCTCGTGTGGCCGCAGGCCCAGTCCACGCCGCCGCCCGCCGCGCCCGACGCCGCGCCGCCGCCGGCTGCTCCATGATCCACCGCCTGCGCTGGTACGGCGCCGTCGCGCTGAGTCTCCTCATCGCCTTCGCGCTGACCAGCGTGCCGCTGCCCGACTGGGCGAATCCGTGGCGACCGGCCTGGGTCGCGATCGTCCTCATCTACTGGTGTCTCGCCATCCCCGAACGCATCGGCGTGCTGTTCTCTTGGGCGATCGGGTTGCTGCTCGACGTGCTGCACGGCGCGATCCTCGGCCAGCACGCGCTCGGTCTCGCTTTCGTCGCCTACGTCGCGGTGCTCTACCATCAGCAGGTGCGCGTGTTCCCGCTCGTGCAGCAGTCGCTGGTCGTCGGCTCGCTGGTGTTCGTCTACCTCGGCGGCATGCTGCTCATCTACAATTTTCTCGGCTCCAAACCTTACAGCTCGCTCTACCTGCTCGGCGCGGTGACGAGCGCCCTGCTGTGGCCCTGGGCCTATATCGTGCTCCGCGACGTGCGGCGCAAGACCTCGTTCTGAGCGATGAACTTCGGCCCCCGCATGAAGGGACAGAGCCGCGAGACGCAGCTCTTCACCCGGCGCGTCATCGTCGCCAGCGTCGGCATGCTGGTGCTGATCGGCATGCTGATCGCGCGCCTCGTCTATCTGCAGCTACTGTCCCACGATCACTACACGACCCTGTCGCTCGAGAACCGCCTGCGCGTGCTGCCGATCGCACCGACTCGCGGCCTCGTCTACAGCCGCGACGGCGTGCTGCTCGCCGACAACCGCACTTCGTTCATGCTCGAGGTCGTGCCCGAGAAGGTCGAGGATCTGGAACAGGCGATCGGGCGCCTGCGCCAGTTCATCACGCTCGACGACGATCAGCTCGCGCGCTTCCGCGCCGAGCTCAAGCAGCGCCGGCGCTTCGATACCATTCCGCTGAAGAACAATTTGACGGAGCAGGAAGTCGCGGTGTTCTCGGTCAACCGCCAGCATTTCCCCGGCTTCAATATCGCCGGCCGCCTGTCGCGCTACTACCCGCTCGGCTCGCAGACCGCGGCGCTGGTCGGCTACGTCGGGCGCATCAACGAGGAAGAGCTGAAGCGGATCGACCCGGCCGCCTATGCCGGCACTACGCACATCGGCAAGGAAGGGATCGAAAAGTCCTACGAGGACGTCCTGCACGGCACCGCCGGCTACCAGCAGGTCGAGGTCAATGCCGAGGGCCGCGTGCTGCGCGTCGTCGAGCGTTCGCCGCCGATCCCCGGGCGCGATCTGCATCTGTCGCTCGACACGCGCCTGCAGGCCGCGGCCATCGATTCGCTGCAGGGACGCACGGGCGCGATCGTCGCGCTCGAGCCGGCGACGGGCGCGGTGCTCGCCTTCGTCAGCAACCCGAGCTTCGATCCGAACGAGTTCGTCAACGGGATCAGCGCCCGGCTCTATCAGAGCCTGCGCGACTCGCCGGAGCGGCCGCTGTTCAACCGCGCGCTGCAGGGCCTCTACCCGCCCGGCTCGACGGTGAAGCCGATGATGGCCGCGGGCGGCATCGAAACGGGCCTGCGCCAGGCCGGCGATCGCACCTACTGCCCGGGCTTCTACCGGCTGCCGAAGGTCTCGCACAAATACCGCTGCTGGCAGAAGGCCGGTCACGGCTCGGTCGATCTCGTGCGCTCCCTCGCCGAGTCCTGCGACGTCTACTACTACGATCTCGCCAAGGATCTCGGCATCGATCGCATGCACGCGCTGTTGACCGACTTCGGCCTCGGCGTGAAGACGGGTATCGATCTGCCCGGCGAGCTCACCGGCCTCGTGCCTTCGCGGGAGTGGAAGCAGCGCACGCGCAAGCAGCCGTGGTATCCGGGCGAAACGCTCGTCAACGGCATCGGCCAGGGCTTCATGCTGACGACGCCGCTGCAACTCGCTTACGCCGCGTCGGTCATCGCCAACCGCGGCCAGAAGCTGAGCCCGCGGGTGGTGGCGACGATCGAGGATCCCGCGGCCGGGACGCGCTTGGCGATCGAGCCCCACCACCTCGGCGCGGTCGCGATCACCAAGCCCGAAGCCTGGACCGCGATCGTCAACGGCATGCACGAAGTGGTGCAGGGTGCGCGCGGCACGGCGCGCGCGACGGCGGTCGGCGCGACGTATCAGTACGCGGGCAAGACCGGCACGGCCCAGCTCTTCGGCATCAAGCAGAACGCCACGCTCAAGAACGAGGACATCGCGAAGCATCTGCGCGATCACGCGCTGTTCATCGCCTTCGCGCCGCTGGAGCAGCCGCGGCTCGCGCTCGGCATCATCGTCGAAAACGGCGAGTCCGGCAGCAAGGCGGCAGCGCCGATCGCGCGCACGCTGTTCGACACCTGGTTCCGCCTGGAGGGAGTGCTGGATGCGCCTGGGTAGGAGCGGCAATCTGCTGGTCGATCTGCACATCGATGCGCCGCTCGTCGGCGGCGCGCTGTTGCTGTGCGCGGTGGGGCTGTCGGTGCTCTACAGCGCCTCGGATCATTCGCTCGAGGTGGTCGGCAAGCAGGCCGCGCGCATGGCGCTCGGCTTCGCCTCGATGATCGCGATCGCGCAGTTGAGCCCGCTGCGGCTCGCGCGCTGGTCGCCGGTGATCTATGCGATAGGCATGGTGCTGCTCATCGCGACCGCGATCGTCGGCACCGGCCGCGGCGCGCATCGCTGGCTCGAGCTCGGCCCGCTGCGTTTCCAGCCGTCCGAGATCATGAAGCTCGCCGTGCCGTTGACGGTGGCCTGGTTCCTGAGCGACAAGCTGCTGCCGCCGCGCCTGTCCTTGGTCGCGGCGGCGCTGCTCCTCGTCGCGGTACCGGGCGGCTTCATCATCGAACAGCCCGATCTCGGCACGGCGATCCTCGTGATGGCGGCAGGCCTGCTCGTGCTCTTCTTCGCCGGCATTTCATGGCGGCTGATCGGGCTCGTCGTCGCCGTCTGCGTCGTGCTAGCGCCGATCGGCTGGTTCACGATGCACGACTACCAGCGCCAGCGCATCATCACCTTGCTCGACCCGTCCGCCGATCCGCTGGGCGCGGGCTATCACATCATTCAGGCGACCATCGCCGTCGGCTCCGGCGGCTGGTCCGGCAAGGGCTGGTTGAACGGCACGCAGTCGCACCTCGAGTTCCTGCCCGAGCGCGCGACGGATTTCATCTTCGCCGTCTACTGCGAAGAGTTCGGGCTGCTCGGCGTGCTGGTGCTGCTCGCCGCCTATCTGCTGGTGCTGATCCGCGGCATCACGATCGCGATGAACGCCCAGGACGGATTCAGCCGGCTGATCGCCGCGAGCCTGGTCTTCACGCTGTTCATCTATATCTTCGTCAACATGGGCATGGTGACGGGCCAGCTCCCGGTGGTCGGCGTGCCGCTGCCCTTGATCAGCTACGGCGGCACCTCGCTGGTGACGATCATGACCGGGCTAGGGATCCTGATGTCGATTCAAACGCATCGACGCTTTATTGTAGAATCGTGACGAGCTTGTCCGGTGATCACGGAGCGTACGCTCTCCAGATGTCGAGTCCGCAACCGTCCCGCCCGCGGCGCCGCGCTGCCTGGCTGAGCCTGTTCCTTGCCGTGATGCTGTCCGGTGCGCGTGCCGACGGCAGCCTCGATCCCGCCGCGGTCGCCGGTTTCGTCGCCGACATGCACGCGCGTCACGGCTTCGATGCGAGCACGCTGAACACGCTGTTCGCGCGCGCGCAGCGTCTCGACGGCGTGCTCGCGGCGATTTCGAAGCCCGCCGAGTACAAGCCCTGGCATGCCTACCGCCCGATCTTCCTGACCCGGAGCCGTATCGATCAGGGCGTGGCGTTCTGGAACGAACAGGCGCCGATCCTCGCGGCCGCCGAGCAGAAAACCGGCGTGCCGGCCGAAATCATCGTCGCGATCATCGGCGTCGAAACGGCCTATGGCCGCAACACCGGCAGCTATCGCGTGCTGGACGCGCTCGCGACGCTCGCCTTCCACTATCCGAAGCGCGCGCCGTTCTTTCGCAGCGAGCTCGAGAATTTCCTGCTGCTGGCCCGCGAAGAGCACGTCGATCCGATGACGCCGACCGGCTCCTACGCGGGTGCGATGGGCTTGCCGCAGTTCATGCCGAGCAGCTTTCGCCGCTACGCGGTCGACTTCGACGCCGACGGCCATCGCGACATCTGGCGCAATCCGCGCGACGCGATCGGCAGCGTCGGCAATTACCTCGAGGCGCACGGCTGGCGCGCCGGCGAGCCGATCGCCGTGCCCGCTGCGCAATCGGACGCGAACGCACGTGAGGTCCGCGATGCGGTCGATCTGAAGTACACGATCGCGCAGTACGCGATGCGCGGCGTGCGCCCGCTCGAGCAGATCGGCGCGCAGTACGCCGAAGTGCCGGCCGTGCTGCTCGGCTACGAGAGCTCGGCGACGGCCACGGAGTATTGGCTCGGTCTGCGCAACTTCTATGCGATCACCCGCTACAACCGCAGTCCGAAATACGCGCTCGCGGTGTTTCAGCTCGCCGACGCGATCGCGCGGGCCCGGGGCAGAACGCCGTGAAGCAAGCGGTGCGCGCGCTGATCGCGCTCGCCTGCGCCGCGCTCGCCGGGTGCAGCCTCTTCGGCGGCCGGGAAGCCCCGGTCGTGCAGCCGCGTTCGATTCCGCGCGCGCCGCCGGTGCCGGGCGCGCCGGCCGAGCCTCTGAGCCGCTACGGCAATCCGGAGTTCTACGTCGTCGACGGCGTGCGCTACGTGCCGCTGAAGAGCGCCGAGGGCTATGTCGAGCGCGGCATCGCGTCCTGGTACGGCCCGGATTTCCACGGCGGCTTGACCTCGACGCGCGAGCCTTACGACATGTACCAGATGAGCGCCGCGCACAAGACGCTGCCGCTGCCGTGCTGGGTCGAGGTCACGAATCTGGAGAACGGCCGCAGCGCGCGCATCCGCGTCAACGATCGCGGCCCGTTCAAGAAGAACCGCCTCCTCGATCTGTCCTACGCCGCGGCGCTGAAGCTCGACATCGTCGCCAAAGGCACGGCCTTCGTCGAAGTGCGCGCCGTCGCCGGGCCAGCCGCGCCGCCCGTGCGCATGGCCTCCGCCGCGCCCGCCGGGGCGCTCGCGGCCGTCGCGCTGGCGCCGGCACGGCCGCAGATGTATCTGCAGGTCGGTGCCTTCGGTGAACGCGCGAACGCCGATCGCATGCGGCAGCAGCTCGAGCCCGCGCTCGGCACGACGGTGCGCGTGTTCGAGGATCGCAGCCACGCGCCGCCTTTGTACAAGGTGCAACTCGGCCCGATCCGCGACGTCGACCACGCCGATCGACTGCTGTCGGCGCTGGTTTCGGCCGGCATCGCGAGCCATCATTTCGTCAATCAGTGATCCCGTGCGTCGCGCTCCCGCGCGGCGCGCCGGACGGTTCGGCAGCCTCATGACTCGATACCTCTCTCCTTCGTCGCTCCCGCGCCGGCTCGCCGCGAAGCTGGTGCTCGTCGCCGCTTTCGCCCTCGTTTCCCGGGTCGCCGGCGCGGTGCAGTTCCCGAACATCCCGGCGCCGCCGGATCTCGGCGTGAAGGCCTACATCCTCGTCGATTACGACACCGGCGAGACGCTCGCCGAGCTCGAACCGGACATGAAGGTCGAGCCGGCCAGCCTGACCAAGATCATGGGCGTCTACACGGTCGCCGACGCGCTCCGCCGCAAGCTGATCAAGCTCGACGATCGGACCATCGTCAGCGAGCACGCGTGGAAGCAGGAAGGCTCACGCATGTTCATCGACGTCGACAAACCCGTGACGGTCGAGGAGCTCCTGCACGGCGACATCATCCAGTCCGGCAACGACGCGAGCGTCGCGCTCGCCGAGCACGTATCGGGCACCGAGGAGACCTTCGCCACCGTCATGAACCAGCACGCCGAGACGCTCGGCATGAAGGGCTCCAGGTTCACGAACTCGACGGGCCTGCCGCATCCCGATCACTACACGACCGCGCGCGACATGGCGACGCTCGCGCGCGCGCTGATCCACGACTTTCCGGACATCTATGCGCTGTTCAAGATCCCTGAATACACCTACAACGGGATCACGCAGAAGAACCGCAACGGCCTGCTCGGCAAGGATCCATCGGTCGACGGCGTGAAGACGGGCCACACCGAGTCGGCGGGCTACTGCCTCGTCGCCTCCGCGCAGCGTGACGGCATGCGCCTCGTCTCGGTGGTGATGGGCGCGAGCTCGGACGCGGCGCGCACGCGCGCGAGCCAGGCGCTCCTGAACTACGGCTTCCGTTTCTACGAGACGCGCAAGCTCTACGGCAAAGGCGCGAAAGTCGCGAGCGCGCGCGTGTGGCAGGGCGAGACCGAGCAGGTCGATCTCGGCGTGACGAAGGACGTGTTCGTGACCTTCCCGCGCGGCCGCTACGACGAGCTCGACGCCCAGGCCGAGCTCGCGAAGCAAATCACGGCCCCCGTGACCCAGGGCCAGCAGCTCGGCATCGTGAAGGTGACGCTGGGCGAAGCGCCGGTCGCGACCGTCGCGCTGACCGCGCTCTCGGACGTGCCCGAGGGCTCGCTCGCGAGCAGGCTCATCGACCGCGTGATGATGATGTTCGAGTAGCGCACGCGATGCCGCTGTGCTACCTCGACGGCGTCTTTCTTCCGCTCGCGGAAGCGAAGGTGTCGGTGCTCGATCGCGGCTTCATCTTCGGCGACGGCGTCTACGAGGTCATCCCGGTCTTCGGCCGCCGCGTGCTGCGCTTGGCCGAGCATCTCGCGCGGCTCGAGCGCAGCCTCGCCGCCGTCGGAATCGTGAATCCGCTCTCGCACGAGCAGTGGACCGAGATCCTCGCGCGCCTGCTCGATGCGCATGCGGGAGCGGATTTCACGGTCTACGTGCAGTTGACGCGCGGCGTCGCGCCGCGTCTCCACCAGCCGCCGGCCGGCCTCCCGCCGACGGTGTTCGCAATGCTGAACCCGCTGGTGCCGGCCGATCCCGGCATCGCGGTCGCGGCGATCACGCATGAGGATTTCCGCTGGCAGCGCTGCGACATCAAGTCGACCTCGCTGCTCGCGAACGTGCTGCTGCGCCAGGCAGCGGCCGCCGCCGGCGCCGCCGAAGCGATCCTCGTGCGCGACGGGCTCGTCACCGAAGGCGCCGCGAGCAACGTCTTCGTCGTCGCCGACGGCCGCCTGCGCACGCCGCCGCTGTCGCAGTACCTGCTGCCCGGCATCACGCGCGATCTGCTGATCGAGCTCCTCGCCGGCGGCCCGGACGCGGTGCTCGAGACCGACATCACCGCCGCCGAGCTCCGCCGCGCCGACGAAATCTTCCTCACCAGCTCCGGCCGCGAGCTCACTCCCGTCAGCCACCTCGACGGCCAGTCCATCGGCAGCACCTGCCCCGGGCCCGTGTTCCGTCGCGTCGTTCGGCGCTATGCCGAGTTCAAGACTCGTGCCTGAGACGGGCGTGGCCAATGCCAGCCTGGAAGCCGGCACCGCCGTCAAGTCCGAAGCCCGACTCCGCGCTTCAGCAGCCACATGCTGAGGGTGAAGAGGGCGGCGCAGAAGGCGAGGATGACGGTGAAGGCGACGCCGATGTCGATGTCGCTGACGCCGAGCATGCCGTGGCGGAAGGCGTTGACCATGTAGAGGATCGGATTGCCCAGCGACACCTGCTGCCAGAACGGCGGCAGGAGGTCGATCGAGTAGAACACGCCGCCGAGGTAGGTCAGCGGCGTCAGGATGAAAGTCGGCACGATCGAGATGTCGTCGAACTTCTTCGCGAACAGCGCGTTGATGAAGCCGGCGAGGGAGAACAGCGCGGCGGTCAGGATCACGACGGCGATCGTCGTGAACCAGTGCTCGACCTGCAGCCTGGTGAAGCACAGCGCCGTCGCCGTGACGACGATGCCGACCACGACGCCGCGCGCGATGCCGCCGGCGACGAAGCCCGAGAGCAGCAGCAGGTTCGGCATCGGCGCGACGAGGATTTCCTCGATGTGGCGCTGGAACTTCGCGCCGAACAGCGAAGACACGACGTTCGAATACGCGTTCGTGATCACCGACATCATGATGAGGCCGGGCGCGATGTACTGCATGTAGTCGAAGCCGTGCATCTTGCCGATGCGCGGGCCGATCAGATTGCCGAAGATGACGAAGTACAGCGCCATCGTGATCGCGGGCGGCAGGATCGTCTGCAGCCAAATGCGCATGAAGCGGCTGATCTCCTTGCGCAGCAAGGTCGAGAACGCGACGCCGTAGCCGCGCGACGGAACGGGTTTGGGCAGGACGGCGGACATCGATCGATCTCAGTGACCGGCGCCGGACGCACGCGTGCCGTCCTGCACCATGTTGACGAAGAGCTCTTCGAGCCGGTTCGCCTTGTTGCGCATGCTGACCACCGAGATGCCCTGCGCCGAGAGGAACGAGAACAGATCGTTCAGCGAATAGCGGCGGTCGACGATGGCCTCGAGCGTCGTCGGATCGAGCAGGCTGATCGCGAAGTCCGGGTGCGTCGGCGCGTCCGCGACGGGGCTGCCGATGTCGAGCACGAAAGTTTCCGCGTGCAGCTTCGCGAGCAGATCCTTCATCGTCGTGTTCTCGATGATGAGACCGCGGTCGATGATCGCGATGTTGCGGCACAGCCGCTCGGCTTCCTCGAGGTAGTGCGTGGTCAGGATCACCGTGGTTCCGCCGCGGTTCAGATCGGCGAGGAAGTCCCACATCGAGCGGCGCACCTCGATGTCGACGCCCGCGGTCGGCTCGTCGAGGATGAGGAGCCGCGGTTCGTGGACCAGCGCGCGCGCGATCATCAGGCGCCGCTTCATGCCGCCGGACAGCGTGCGCGAGCGATCCTTGCGCCGATCCCACAGGCCGAGGCGGCGCAGATATTTCTCCGCCTGCGCCTCGGCGCGGTCGCGCGGCAGGCCGTAGAACCCGGCCTGGTTGACCACGATCTCCCACACCGTCTCGAACTGCGAAAAATTGAACTCCTGCGGCACCACGCCGAGCAGCGACTTCGCCGCTGCGAAGTCTTCGTCGATGTCGATGCCGTAGACGCGGACGCAGCCGCCGGACTTGTTCACCAGCGAGGTGATGATCCCGATCATCGTCGATTTGCCGGCGCCGTTCGGGCCCA
The DNA here is from genome assembly GCA_035325705.1 of Gammaproteobacteria bacterium. Lineage (GTDB taxonomy): Bacteria > Pseudomonadota > Gammaproteobacteria. The sequence continues at coordinate 7,761 of DAOKZI010000037.1, read as the reverse complement.
GCAGCGCGAAGAAGTCGCCGTCGGCGACGCTCAGATCGATGCCCTTCAGCGCGCAGTGGCCGTTGCCGTAGATCTTCGTCAGCGCGTGCAGCTCGAGTGCGTTCATCGGCGTCGTCGGTCACGGAGCGGGGTGCCGCGGGGCGCGCGGCCTGCAATCCTTACCAGGGATTCCCCCGGCCGATGAGATCGCTGATCCGGCGCCGCTGGGCGTCGCCGACGGCCTTCAGCGCCAGCATCAGCTTGTTGTCGTGGTTGACGATGAGCTGGAAATAACGTTTCGCGACGCGTACGAGGGTGGTCCGGCCGTCGGCGCGCACGTTCGCGTTGCGCTTGCCCGTGCCGCCCGGCAGCAGGGCCTGCTCACCGAAGTAGTGGCCGGCGGTGAGGCGGCCGAGCACGAGGATCTTGCCGTCGTCGTCCATCACGAAAACTTCGACGGCGCCGTCGAGCACGACGTACATGAAATCGCCTTCCTCGGCTTCGCGCAGGATGATGTCGCCGTCGTCGAAAGCGACCGTCTCGGTCCATTCGCCGACGCGTTCGAGATCGCGCGGCGAGAGGCTGCGGAACAATCGCACGCTGCGCAGGAGCATGCGCACGCGATCTTCGTCGTTCGCTTCTTCCGGCACGCCGGACAGCGAGAAGTCTTCGGTCTTCGCGAGACCGAGCGCGACGTCGCCCTTGCCGATGCGGAACAGCCGGCAGTCGGACAGCGCGCGCACGGTCGCGTTGCGGCGGCCGGTCGAGCCGGGCAGCAGCGCCTGCTCGCCGAAGAACTCACCGGCCTTGAGCGTCGCGATGGTGATTTCGCGGCCGCCGACGGCCGTGATCCGCACGTCGACGGCACCGTCGAGCACGATGTACATGCAGTTGGCGACGTCGTTCTCGGCGACGATCAGCTCGCCGGCGCGGTAGGAGACGACGCCGTTGGCCGGAGCGTCGACGACGCGCTGGAGCTCGTCCGGCGACAGCGAGCCGAAGATCGGCACCTGCCGCAGCAGATCGACGCTGGCGCGCAACATCACCATCCGGAAACCCTCGACTGATGCCCGGTGCCGCGTCCGCGGCCGAGCCTGCCGGAGTGTACAGGGCCGGCCGGACTACCGGAACAGCCAGCGCGCGACCCGCCGCAGGAAACCGGGCGGCGGCGGCGCTTCGACCGGCGGCGGCTTGGGCAGCAGCCGATCGACGGCGGCGATGGCGATGGCTTCCGCTTCCTCGCGGATCGCCTCTACCGACAGCTCGAACTCGCGCTCGGCGTGCGCCATCACGCGCTTCAGCACGAGCCGGTTCTCCGCCTTGCAGGCGCGGAACAGGGCGCGGATCTCGCTGCGGATGTGATGCGCGATCGCGGCCTGGTTGACGTTTGCCGCCTGGCGCTTGAAGACGTTGTAGATCTGCTGGCGGCCGTAATAGGAAAAGAACGAGGTGACCTGGATCAGCAGGTTGCGGGCCGCGAGCAGCGTGATGCCGTCGATGTTGCGCGCGACGTGCGGGTTGCCGACGGCGCTGAAGATCGCGTTGACGATCTCGACGAGATCGTTCGCCGGTACGAACATCAGCTCGCTGTCGACGAGGAAGATGCCGTCGACGGTCTGCTGCACGCTGCGGATCTTCTGATCCAGCGCGTGGAGCTTCAGAACCGCCTCCTCGACCTCGTGAATCAGATTCATGCCGAGGATCTCGGTGACGCGATCGTAGCGCCCGCGCGCCTCGCGCAGGATGTCGTTCAGCTCGTGCAGCTCTTCCGCGCTGAAGCCCGCATCGAGATTGTCGTAGAGATATTGCCCGGCGTGCTCGAGCGCGGCGTGGACCTGGTCGCGATAGGCCTCGAGCACGCGTGCGTCTTCGCGCGACAGGCGCCGGCGGCCGACGCGCTCGCCGGCGATGGTGAAGAGCTGGTAGGCGGGCGAATAGCCGTTCAGCAGATCGTGCAGCGCCGAGTAACTGCCGATGGCTTCGGCGAAGATGAAGCGCGAGCGCAGATCCTCGTGCTCCGGCAGATAATCGAGGACGCGCGGCGCGCGCGGCGGCCCCGCCGGAGGCTCGCGTTCGTTCTGCGCATCGACGAGCCGGGCCGTGCGCGCGAACAGCTCCTGCGTGCGGTCGGCGGCCGGCGCCACCACTTCGACGCGATCGCCGGGGCTGACGCGCGCGAGCGCGACGAGATCCGGCGTCGCTTGCGGCTTAACGTCGGCGGGCAGCGTAGGCAAGGGCAGGGCGACGGCTGACATGGCGCGCGCTGGCGAGTCGAAGGAGTCTGGTATTGCTCGCCCTGTATAGCGGCCGCGTGCCGGCGGCGGACAGCCTGCGCGTCCGAGCTGCGATGCGAATCACGCTCGCCGGACTGTTACAGTAGACCCATGCCGAGCGGCCTCCTCCTCGTGATGCGCCACGCGAAGACCCAGCCGACGTCGCCGACCGGCGACGACTTCAGCCGCGCGCTGACGCCGCGCGGCAGCGCCGATGCGCTCGCGATGGGCACCTGGCTGTACGGCCAGCAGCCCGATTTGTCGCGGATCCTCAGCTCCCCGGCCCTGCGCACGCGGCAGACCGTCGCCGCGCTCAGCCTGCCCTGGGGTGAGGCGCCGCCCGCGACGCGCTGGGACCCGGCGCTCTATCTCGCCGATCTCGGCACGCTGCTCGAGGTGGTGGCAGCAGTGCGCGATGCGACGACTCTCGTCGTCGCCCACAACCCGGGTCTGGAAGAGCTGCTGCGCTATCTGGTCCGCGATCCCGAGCAGCGGCCGCCCCTGGCCGGTGCCGGCGGCAAACTGATGCCGACGAGCGCCGTGTACGTACTCGAGCTGCCGGGCCGCCGCGGCCGCCCCGCAGCGGGCAGCGCCGTGCTCCGCGCGCACATGCGGCCGAAATTCCTGGCCGCGGGCACGGCGGCGGACGAGGACTGAACGGGCTTCAGAGGTAGAGAGGCGAGAGAGCGATCGGAAAGACCAGCAGGGCAGTGACGTAGACGATCCATTCGAGGCCGCGATCGGCGAGCCATCCCGTGTAGTGCAGGATTACCACGACGATGGCGAACAGGTAGAACAGGCCGAACAGAAAGTTTTCCATGCCCCGATGCCCCTCGAACCCCCGCCGTGGATTCTAGAGGGGACGAGGGCCGAGTACAGCGTCCGTCACCCGCGCACAGTGTGGAATTGCGTGTCACCGCACAGCGCCGACGCATTCGGCGCGCACGGCCGTAGCCCGGGTGGCGCGCGCAGCGCGCAACCCGGGATCTTCTGCCTGAGGAACCGCCGATCCCGGGTTCCGCTACGCTGCACCCGGGCTACGCTAGAATGCGGTCCATCCCGCTCGCTCCACCGGCATGACCGACAGCAAGGCCCTCACGTTTCCCTGCGATTTCCCGCTCAAGATCATGGGCCGGGCGGCGCCGGACTTCGATTCGCTGGTCGTCGCCATCGTGCTGCGCCACGTCGGCAGCGTGCGCGAGGGCGCGGTCAGCGTGCGCGAGAGCCGCGGCGGCAACTATGTCGCCGTCACCGTCACGGTGCAGGCGGAAAGCCAGGATCAGCTCGATGCGCTGTACCGGGAGCTGTCCGGGCATGAGCGCATCCTGATGGTGCTGTGAACGCCGCGCCTGTCCCCGCGCTGCGCGTGCGCCGTCTCGGCCGCGTGGCCTATGCGCCGATCTGGCAGCAGATGAAGGACTTCGTCGACGCGCGCGTGGCCTCGACGCCGGACGAGCTGTGGCTGCTCGAACACGAGCCGGTCTACACGCTGGGCCTCGCCGGCGATCCCGCCCACGTGCTGAATCCCGGCGACACGCCGGTCGTGCAGACGGACCGCGGCGGCCAGGTCACCTGGCACGGCCCGGGCCAGGCGGTCGTCTATGTGCTGCTCGACATGCAGCGCCGCGCGCTGGGCCCGCGCGAGCTGGTGCGTTTGCTCGAGGAAGCCGCGATCCGCGTGCTCGCCGAGTACGGGATCGGCGGCGCGCGCCGGCCCAAGGCGCCCGGCGTCTACGTCGACGGCGCGAAGATCGCGGCACTGGGCCTGCGCATTCGCCGTCACTGCTCGTATCACGGGCTGGCGCTGAACGTCGCGCCCGATCTCGCGCCGTTCCGCGGCATCAATCCCTGCGGCTACGCGGGGCTGGCCGTCACGAGTCTGGCCGCACTCGGCGTGCAGACGACGCTGGCCGAGGCCGGCACGCGTCTGATCGCAGCGCTGTCGGGCCTGCTCGATCGCCGTGCTGCATCGGCCGGCGCGAGCGCCGATAATGCCCCCATCCCAGCAGGCACCGATACCCCATGAGCGACGCCAAGACAGATCCCGGGATCATCACCCGCGCGCAGCGCGGCGCGGACAAGGTCGCGCGCATCCCCGTGAAGGTGGAGCCGACGATCGGCCCGCTGCCGCGCAAGCCGGCGTGGATCAAGGCCAAGGCGCCGACCGATCCGAAAGTCATCGCGCTGAAGCAGCTCCTGCGCGAGAAGTCGCTGCACACGGTGTGCGAGGAAGCCTCGTGCCCGAATCTCGGCGAATGCTTCGCGCACGGCACGGCGACCTTCATGATCATGGGCGCGCTGTGCACGCGGCGCTGCCCGTTCTGCGACGTCGCCCACGGCAGGCCGCTGCCGCTGGACCCGCAGGAGCCCGCGCACGTCGCGGAAGCGGTGCAGACGATGGGTCTGCGCTACGTCGTGATCACCTCGGTCGATCGCGACGATCTGCGCGACGGCGGCGCCGCGCATTTCGCCGCGGTAGTCGCCGCGGTTCGTGCGGCCTCGCCGGCGACGCGCATCGAGATCCTGACGCCGGACTTCCGCGGCCGCATGGATCGCGCGCTGGACGCGCTCGCCGTCGCGCCGCCGGACGTCTTCAACCACAATCTCGAAACCGTGCCGCGGCTCTATCGCAAGGTGCGGCCGGGCGCCGACTATCAGTGGTCGCTCGATCTGATCCGGCGCTTCAAGGCGCGCTTTCCCGTGGTGCCGACGAAATCGGGGCTGATGCTGGGTCTCGGCGAGGAGATCGCGGAAGTCGAACAGGTGTTGCGCGATCTGCGCGCGCACGACTGCGACATGATCACGATCGGCCAGTATCTGCAGCCGAGTCGCGCGCACCTGCCGGTCGAGCGCTATGTCGAGCCGGGCGAGTTCTTCGCGCTCGCGGACTTCGGCAAGGCGCTCGGCTTCGACAACGTCGCGAGCGGGCCGCTGGTGCGCTCCTCGTATCACGCCGACAGGCAGGCCGCCGGCGAACGCATCGTCTGATCGCGCTACCCGCGCGTGGAGCTCTTCTTCACCTATCTCGCGAAAGGGCTGGTGCTGCCACCGGCCGGCAACCTGCTGTTGCTGCTCTTCGCGCGCCTGCTGTGGCGCTGGCGCAGGCTGGCGTGGACGCTGGTGTTCGTGTCGCTCGCGTCGCTGTACTTGCTATCCGCACCGATCAGCTTGGGCTGGCTCGCGAGCGGGCTCGAGACCACTCCCGCTTTCGATCTCGCCGATCCGGCCGCGCAGCGCATCGAGGCGATCGTCGTGCCGGGTTCGGGCCGTTACACCGAGCCGCCGGAATTCGATCACGACGTCGTATCGCTGCGTACGCTGGAACGCCTGCGCTATGCCGCGCGCGTCCATCGCACGACGGCCTGGCCGATCGCCGTCGTCGGCGGCGCGCCGTTCGACATCGCGGCGCCGGAAGGCGTGTTGATGGCGGAGTCGCTGCAGACGGATTTCGGCGTGCCGGTGCGGTGGATCGAGGATCGCAGCAACAACACCGCGGAGAATGCGCGCAACGCGCGCGCGCTGATGGACGTCGACGGCATCCTCCTCGTGACGCAGGCGATCGACATGCCGCGCGCCCGAGAGGCTTTCGAAGCCGTCGGCTTCGACGTCGTGCCCGCGCCGATCGGTTTCATCACCCGCGACGCCGACTATCTCCTCGGTCCCTTCGACTTCATCCCCGACGCGAACGCGCTCGCCGCCGCGCGCCTGGTGCTGCACGAATATCTCGGTCTCGTCTGGTACAGGCTGCGCTACGGGCATCGACCTTCTTCGTAGCCCGAATGAGGCGAATCCGGGGCTCTGTGCGCTCTGGAATGCCGATGATTAATCTATATAGCCACGGAGGGCACGGAGGACACGGAGGAAGAGAATGATTGGGCCTGCGCCTCCGCGACTCGATCGCGGCTGCTGGCGCCGGCGCTGCGGAAGCCTCGAACAATCCCTCTCTTCCCTCCGTGTTCTCTGTGTTCTCCGTGGCTAGATTCAGTGCCTTTCAGGTAGCGCAGGCGCGCCCCGCATTCGCTGCGCTATCCGGGCTACAAGACGCCGGGCTGAGGGAGAGGCCGATCCTCCGGCCGCACCTCGTCCACCACCGCGCCGACGCTGCCGCGCGCGAGCTGCGCGTCCAGGCGGGCGCCGGGCGTGAACTGGGCGGCGTCGCGGGCGAGTGCGCCGTCGGCGGTGCGCACGATCGCGTAGCCGCGTTCGAGCGTCGCCGCGGGGCTCACCGCGCGCAGCGTGCGTTCGGCTTCGCGCAGCCGCGCCTGGCGTCGTTCGAGATAGGCCGGCAGCGCGGCGTGCAGGCGCTGGGTCTGCGCATGCAGCCGTTGCGCACTGAACAGGATGCGCCGCGCCGGCGTGGCCGCGGCCAGCGCCGCCGTCACCTGCGCGAGACGCGCGCGGCGCAGGGCGAACAGGCTTTCCATCGCCTGCGGCAGGCGCCGCATCAGCTCGTCCAGCCGCTGCGCATGTTCTTCGACTCGGCGCCGCGGATCGCGCAGGCGCGCCGCCGCGCCGGCGAGCCGCGACTTCGCGAGCGCGAGCCCGTGCTCGGCGCAGCGTTTGAGCCGGGCTTCCAGCAGCGCGAACCGGCGCAGGATCTCCGCGCGATCGGGCGCACAGATCTCCGCCGCCGCCGACGGCGTCGCCGCGCGCACGTCGGCCGCGAAGTCCGTCAGCGTGAAGTCGATCTCGTGGCCGATGCCGCTGACGACGGGAATCGCCGAGCCGCGCACCGCGCGCACCACGGCCTCCTCGTTGAAGGCCCATAGAACCTCGAGCGAGCCGCCGCCGCGCCCGAGGATCAGCACGTCGACTTCCGCGCGCCGGTTCGCCGCCGCGATCGCGGCGACGATTTCGGACGCCGCCGCCGCGCCCTGCACCGCGCAGGGATAGACGACGATCGGCACGCCGGGATTGCGCCGGCCGAGCACGTGCACGATGTCGCGGATCGCCGCGCCGGTCGCCGAGGTCACGACGCCGACGGCGCGCGGCCAGGCCGGCAGCGGCCTCTTCAGCGCGGTCTCGAACAGGCCTTCGGCCGCGAGCTTCTGCTTCAGTTGCTCGAACCTGAGCCTCAGCGCGCCGGCGCCGGCCGGCTCCATGTGCTCGACGACGAGCTGGAATTCGCCGCGCGGCTCGTACATGCCGACGCGCGCATAGACCAGCACCTGCGCGCCGTCCGTCACGCGGAAACGGAGCTGTTGGGCGCGCATGCGGAACATCGCGCAGCGTACCTGCGCGGACGGATCCTTCAGCGTGAAGTAGCAGTGGCCGGAGGCCGGCCGCGCGAGGTTCGAGATTTCGCCTTCGAGCCAGACGGCGCCGAAATTCCCCTCGATCACGGCGCGCACCTCGCGGTTCAGGCGGGTGACGGTATAGACGTCGCGGGGGGAGGCGGTGGCCATGCCGGCATTAGACCGCAGGCCGGCGCGCCCGCCAAACCGTCGTAGTGGCCTCGTAGGTTGCCGTGAAAGAGGCATAGCGTGAGGACGAGCGAAGTCCTCGCCGG
>DAOKZI010000036.1:0-40786 GCA_035325705.1 Gammaproteobacteria bacterium | reverse complement strand
CCCGGCGAGGACTTCGCTCGTCCTCACGCTATGCCTCTTTCACGGCAACCTACAAATTGGCGCCAACCATACGGAGGCTTCCCACCAAATTCTTTCTTCCTAAAGAAAGGGGTTGATGGAAGCTTCCGTCGCGCCTGCGCCCGTCGTCGCGACCGCGTTACGGAGCCGCAGGCCCAATCAATCCCTTCCTCCGTGCCCTCCGTGTCCTCCGTGGCTAGATTAATCCGCACATCCGCCAGCGCCACGCCCCCGGTTTGCGGCGTGGGTTACACTGAAGGCGCGTCTCCAAAGGGTGCCGGACATACATGAACACGGTTTTTTCGGTCGAAGATCTGCGCGCGGTGATCGCGGGCTGGCGGCGTGAAGGCCGCACTATCGCCTTCGTGCCGACCATGGGCAATCTGCACGACGGGCACATCTCGCTGCTGACGGAGGCGCGCAGGCGCGCCGATCGCACCGTCGTCAGCATCTTCGTCAACCCGATCCAGTTCGGCCGCGGCGAGGACTACGCGCGCTATCCCTCGACGCTCGAGGCCGACCAGCAGAAACTGTCCGCGGCCGGGCTCGATCTACTGTTCGCGCCCAACCTCGATCAGCTCTATCCCGGCGGCATCGAGGAGGACACGCGCGTCACGGTGCCGGGGCTGTCCACCATCCTGTGCGGGCAATATCGGCCGGAGCATTTCTCCGGCGTCGCGACCGTCGTCACCAAGCTCTTCATCAACGTGCAGCCCGATGTCGCGCTGTTCGGTGAAAAGGACTACCAGCAGGTCCTCGTCATCAAGCGCATGGTCCACGATCTGCTGATGCCGGTCGAAGTCGTCGGCCTGCCGATCGTGCGCGAAGCCGACGGCCTCGCGATGAGCTCGCGCAACGGCTATCTGAGTGCGGAAGAGCGCCGGCGCGCGCCGCTGATCTACGAGTCGCTGCAGCGGGCCGCCGACAAGCTGCGCGCGCAGCTCGCCTCGCTGATCGCGATCGAGACCGCCGGCATGGCCGAGCTCGCCGCCGCCGGCTTCCGGCCCGAGTACTTCAGCATCCGCCGCGCGGCCGACCTCGACGCGCCGCGGGCCGGCGATACCCGCCTGCAGATCCTCGTCGCGGCCTGGCTCGGCGCGGCGCGCCTCATCGACAACGTCGGCGTCGAGATGCCCGAGCCGCTGCGCGTGCCATGAGCGCGGAGCCGGCCGGCGCGGCCGTCGCCGTCATCGGCAACGAGATCCTCTCGGGGCGCACGCGCGATGCGAACGTGCAGGCGATCGGCAGCGCGCTCGCGACCGTCGGCATCCGCCTGCGCGAAGTGCGCATCGTCGAGGATCGCCTCGCGGCGATCGTCGAGGCGGTCAACGCGCTGCGCGCGCGCTACGCCCATGTCTTCACCACCGGCGGCATCGGGCCGACGCACGACGACATCACGACCGACGCGATCGGTGCGGCCTTCGGGCGCGAAGTGCGCCACGACCCGCAAGCCGTCGAGCTGCTGAGGCGCTATTACGGGCCGGCCGAGGCGACCGAGACGCGGCTGCGCATGGCGCGCGTGCCGGCCGGCGCGACGCTGCTCGACAATCCGGTCAGCGCGGCGCCGGGCTTCCGGGTCGAGAACGTATTCGTCCTGCCCGGCGTGCCGCGCATCCTGCAGGCCATGCTCCCCGGCGTGCTCGCCGTCCTGCCGGGCGGGCCACCGATTCAGAGCCGCAGCGTGACCGCGTGGGTGCGCGAGAGCGACGTCGCCGCCGAGCTCGCCGCCGTCCAGGCCCGCCATCCCGGCCTCGATCTCGGCAGCTACCCCTTCGTGCGCGACGGCCGCTTCGGGACCGCGCTGGTCGTGCGCGGCAACGACGCCGCCGGCGTGGAGCGCGCGGCCGGCGAGGTCGCGAGCTTCCTGCGCGCACGCGGCGTCGACTTCGAGGGCGACGGCGAGCCCGCCGCGCCCTGAGCGCCGCGCGCGTCCTCGCCCGGCCGGCACGCGCCAATTCTTTGAACGGCCGAACCTTTGGTGTAGCTTAGGCCCCCCGTCCCTACGCCCCTAGCGATGAGCAAGCGCGTTTTCGTCAAGACCTTCGGCTGCCAGATGAACGAGTACGACTCGCAGAAGATGATCGATCTGCTGCGCGTCTCGCACGGCTTCGAGCCGGCCGGCTGCGCCGAAGAGGCCGACCTGCTGCTGTTGAACACCTGTTCGGTGCGCGAGAAGGCGCAGGAGAAGCTGTTCTCGGAGCTCGGACGCTGGAAGGCGCTGAAGGAGGCGCGGCGCGGCGTGGTGATCGGCGTCGGCGGCTGCGTCGCGAGCCAGGAGGGCGAGCGCGTGTTTGCCCGTGCGCCCTACGTCGATCTCGTGTTCGGCCCGCAGACCCTGCATCGGCTGCCCGCGCTCTACGAGGTGGCGCTCGCCGAGCGACGGCCGCTGGTCGACGTGTCCTTTCCCGAAATCGAGAAGTTCGATCGCTTGCCCGAGCCGCGCGCCGACGGGCCGACCGCCTTCGTCTCGATCATGGAAGGCTGCAGCAAGTACTGCAGCTTCTGCGTGGTGCCCTATACGCGCGGCGAGGAGTTCAGCCGGCCCTTCGACGACGTCATCGCCGAGATCGCCGCGCTCGCCGCGCAGGGCGTGCGCGAGGTGACCTTGCTCGGCCAGAACGTGAATGCCTATCGCGGCGCCATGCACGACGGCCGGATCTGCGATCTCGCCGCGCTCCTGCGCTTCGTGGCCGCGATCGACGGCATCGAGCGCATCCGCTACACGACCTCGCATCCGGTCGAGTTCACCGATCGCCTGATCGAGGCCTATGTGGACCTGCCCGAGCTCGTCAGCCACGTGCATCTGCCGGTGCAGAGCGGCTCGGATCGCATCCTCGCGCAGATGAAGCGCGGCCACACGGTGCTCGAGTATCTGTCGAAGATCCGGCGTCTGCGCGAGGCGCGGCCGGACATCTCGATCTCCTCCGATTTCATCGTCGGCTTCCCGGGCGAGACGGCCGCGGACTTCGCCGCGACGATGAAGCTCGTCGAGCAGGTCGATTTCGATCATTCCTTCAGCTTCATCTACAGCCCGCGGCCGGGGACGCCGGCGGCCTCGCTGCCGGACGACGTCGCGCCGGAGGAGAAGAAGGAGCGCCTCGCGATCCTGCAGCACCGCCTGGAGGAGCTCGCGCAGCAGAAGAGTCGCCGCATGGTCGGAAGCGTGCAGCGCGTGCTCGTCACCGGCCGTTCGCGCAAGGATGCCCACGAGCTCGCCGCGCGCACCGCGAACAATCGCGTGGTCAATTTCGCCGGCGACGCGGCGCTGATCGGCCGCTTCGTCGATCTGCGGATCACCGCGGCCCTGCCGAACTCGCTGCGCGGCGAACAGTGGGTGCCGGTCGAACGCGCGGGCTGATGGCCGACGACACACCGATCGAGCTCACGCTCGAACCGCTGGACAACGAACGCCTCGCGAACCTGTGTGGGCAGTTCGACGATCATCTGCGCCTGATCGAACGCCGGCTCGGCGTGGAGATCGGCAACCGCGGCAACGTCTTCCAGCTCACGGGCGAGACCGCGGCGCGCGAGACGGCGGCGGGCATCCTGCGCGAGCTCTATGCCGCGACGGCGCACAAGCTGCTCGCGCCGGCCGACGTCCATCTGCAGCTACAGGAGTCGGCCGCCGAGCTCGCGCGGCTCGGTGCGCCGGCCGACGACGAAGACGTCGTGATCCAGACGCGACGCGGCCTGATCAAGGCGCGCGGCGCGAACCAGAAGATGTATCTGCGCAACATCGAGTGCTGCGACATCAGCTTCGGCGTGGGGCCGGCGGGCACGGGTAAGACCTATCTCGCCGTCGCGGCCGCGGTCGCCGCGCTCGAGCGCGATCGCGTGCGGCGCCTGTGCCTGGTGCGGCCGGCCGTCGAAGCGGGCGAGCGGCTGGGCTTCCTGCCCGGCGACATGGCGCAGAAGATCGATCCCTATCTGCGGCCGCTCTACGACGCGCTGTACGAGATGCTCGGCTTCGAGCGCGTCGCGAAGCTGATCGAGCGCAACGTGATCGAGGTCGCACCGCTCGCCTTCATGCGCGGGCGCACGCTGAACGACGCCTTCATCATCCTCGACGAGGCGCAGAACACCACCATCGAGCAGATGAAGATGTTCCTGACCCGCATCGGCTTCGGCGCCAAGGCGGTGATTACCGGTGACATCACGCAGATCGATCTGCCGCGCGGCCGCGAATCCGGCCTCAAGCACGCGATCGAGGTGGTGCGCCTGATCGAAGGGATCAGCTTCACGTTCTTCCGGTCGCAGGACGTCGTGCGCCATGCGCTCGTCGGTCGCATCCTCGACGCCTACGAGGCCCATGAGAACCGCCCGCGTCCCGAAGCAGTCTGAGGCCGGCGCGCCCGATACGGCCTTCGACATCGTGATCCAGCGCGCGAGCGCGCTGCGCGGGCTGCCGACGAACGCGGCGATGCGCGGCTGGATCGCGCATGCGCTGCGGCGCTGGCGGCGCGAGGCGAGCCTCACGCTGCGCATCGTCGACGCGCGCGAGGGCGCGGCGCTGAATCGCCGCTGGCGCGGCAAGCAGGGGCCGACCAACGTGCTGTCGTTTCCGCTGCCCGGCCTCGCCGGCATCGCGCCGGCGCTGCTCGGCGACATCGTGCTGTGCGCCCCGGTGCTGAAGGCCGAGGCCGCCGCGCAGAGAAAGACGATCGCCGCGCACTGCGCGCATCTGCTCGTGCACGGGACCCTGCACCTGCTCGGTTATGATCACGCGCGACCGCGGCAGGCCGCGACGATGGAACGCCTCGAAACCGAGCTGCTCGCCGAGCTCGACTTCCCCGATCCCTACGCGGAGCGACCGTGAGCCCATGACCGACGACCCTCACCCCAAGCCGCGCGCGGTCCGCAGCGCATTCCATCGTCTGCTCGACCCCCTGCGCATGCGCCTCGCCGCAGTGCTGCATCCCGGCGCCCGCAACCGGCAGGATCTGATCCGCTACGTGCACGATGCCGAGAGCCGGCATCTGATCGACGTCGACACGGCGGCGATGATGGAAGGGGCGGTGCTGGTGTCGGAGACCAAGGTGCTCGACATCATGGTGCCGCGCTCGGAGATGGTGTTCATCGAGGCCGACGCGACGCCCGCCGAGTTCCTGCCGAACGTGATCGAGTCCGCCCATTCCCGTTTTCCGGTGCTCGATGCCAAGCACGAGAAGGTCATCGGCATCCTGCTCGCGAAGGATCTGCTGTCGCTCGCGGCCGAGCCGGATCGACCCTTCAACATCCGCGACATCCTGCGTCCCGCGGTGTTCGTGCCGGAGAGCAAGCGCCTGAACATCCTGCTGCGCGAGTTCCGCCAGAGCCGGAATCATCTGGCGATCGTCATCGACGAGTACGGCGGGATTGCGGGGCTGGTCAGCATCGAGGACGTCATCGAGCAGATCGTCGGCGAGATCGACGACGAGTACGACGTCGACGACGAAGAGTTCATCCGCGTGCACCGTGCCAACCGCTACACCGTCAAGGGCCGCACGCCGATCGCGGCCTTCAACGAGTACTTCCGCGCGAAGTTTTCCGATCGCGAGTACGACACCATCGGCGGGCTGGTCGTGCACGAGTTCGGGCGTCTGCCCGAGCGCGGCGATCAGATCGAGTTCGGCGGCTTCCATTTCAAAGTCCTGCGCGCCGATCCGCGTCGCGTCAACGTATTGCGCGTGATGCGCAGCGGCGACGCGCGCGCGGCCGAGGCCCGCGGCAGTGCGGGCGAGGACGGCTGAGGCGCCGGATCGCCCTCGCATGCGCACACTGCTCGCCCTCACGGCAGGCCTGCTGCTGCCCTTCGCGTTCGCGCCTTACGGCGCCTGGCCGGTGGCGATCGTCTCGCTCGCCGGCCTCTTCGCGCTGCTGCGCCGGGTGTCTCCGCGTACGGCCGCGTGGCGCGGCTGGCTCTTCGGGCTCGGCGCCTTCGCGCACGGCGTGTCCTGGATCCAGGTATCGATCCACAAGTTCGGACTGCCGCTGTACAGCTTCTCGGTGTCGATGACCGCGCTGTTCGTGCTGTTCATGGCGTGCTATCCGGCGCTCGCCGCGTGGCTCGCGCGGCGGCTGCCCGGCGGCGAGGTCGTGCGCGCGCTGTGCATCGCGCCGGCGGCGTGGACCGCGGTCGAGATCCTGCGCGGCTGGGCCTGGTCCGGATTTCCGTGGCTCGTCGTCGGCTACGGCCAGACGGCGTCGCCGTATGCGGGCTGGATGCCGCTCGCCGGGGCCTATGGCGCGACGCTCGCCGTCGCCCTCAGCGCCGGGGCCCTGGTCGTCGTGCTCGCCGAGCTGCAGGCGGCGCGCCGCGGCGAAGGCGCGCGGGCCGTGACGCTCGCCGTCGGCGGCCTCGCGCTGCTCGCGCCCGCCGCCGCGGGCGAGCTGCTCGGCCGCGTCGAATGGACGGCGCCCGACGGTCCGCCGCTTCGGATCGCGCTGGTGCAGGGCGCCGTGCCGCAGACGCTCAAGTGGCGCGCCGACTATCGCGGCCCGACGCTCGATCTCTATGCGCGCCTGAGCGAAGCGCACTGGGGCCGCGACGTCGTGATCTGGCCCGAAACCGCGCTGCCGGCCTTTCCCGACGAGATCGCGCCGTTTCTGCGCCAGCTCGACGCGCGGGCGCGGCAGGCGGGCACGGCGCTGCTCGTCGGCATGCCGAGCGGCGATCCGCGCGCGCGCTATTTCAACAGCGTGCTGCTGCTCGGCGCCGGCACCGGCCGCTACGACAAGCATCACCTGGTGCCCTTCGGCGAATACCTGCCCTTCGACGCCTACGTGCGGCCGCTGCTCGATTTCCTGTCGATCCCGATGTCGAGCTTCACGGCCGGCGGCGAGTCGCAGGCGGCGCTCGTCGCCGGCCCGCTGCGCTTCGGAGTGTCGATCTGCTACGAGGATGCTTACGGCGGCGAAGTGCGCAAGCCGCTGCCGCAGGCGAACGTGCTGGTCAACGTCAGCGACGATGCGTGGTTCGGCGACAGCCTCGCGCCGCATCAGCATCTGGAGATCGCGCAGGCGCGGGCGCTGGAGACGGGACGTCCGCTGCTGCGCGCGACCAACACCGGCATTTCGGCGATCATCGATCACCGCGGACGGGTGCTGACGCGCTCACCGCAGTTCGCGACCTTCGTGCTCACCGGCGAGGCGCAGACGCGGCGCGGCGCGACGCCTTACGTCCGCTACGGGAGCCTGCCGGTGTTCGCGGCCTGCGCCTTGCTCTGCGTCGCCGCGCTGTTGACCTTGCGGCGCCGCTGAGCGCGCGGCCGCGCGCTCAGATCCCGCGCTGAACCGCGGCGACGAGCGCCGCGACGTGCGCGGGATCGATGTCCGGCGTGATGCCGTGGCCGAGATTGAACACGTGGCCGGGCCCCGCGCCGTAAGACGCGAGGGTAGCCGCGACTTCGCGCTCGATCACCGGGATCGGCGCGCGCAGCACCGCCGGATCGAGATTGCCCTGCACGGCGCAGCGCGCGCCGATGCGCCGCCGCGCGTCGCCCAGATCGACGGTCCAGTCACAGCCGACGGCGCTGCAGCCGGTGGCCGCGATGTGCTCGAGCCAGGGGCCGCCGCCCTTGGTGAAGAGGATCGTCGGCACCGCCTCGCCGAGGGCGGCGACGATGCGTGCCATGTAGGCGAGCGAGAATTCGCGATAGGCGGCGGCCGCGAGCGCGCCGCCCCAGGTGTCGAACACCATCAGCGCGTCGGCACCCGCCGCGCGCTGCGCGCGCAGGTATTCGATGACGGCCGCGGTGAGGAGCTCGAGCAGGCGGTGCAGCTCGGCCGGCCGCGCGTAGAGCCACTGCTTCGCGCGTTTGAAGTCGCGATCGCCGCCGCCGCCCTCGATCATGTAGGTGGCGAGCGTCCACGGGCTGCCGGCGAAGCCGATCAGCGGCACGCGCGCGTGCAGCTCGCGCTTGATCAGGCGCACCGCGTCCATCACATAGCGCAGCTCGACTTCCGGATCGGGCACGCCGAGCCGTGCGATATCCGCAACTTCGCGCACGGGATGCGTGAAGCGCGGCCCCACACCCTCGTCGAGCGTGAGGCCCAGCCCCATCGCATCGGGGATGGTCAGGATGTCGGAGAATAGGATCGCGGCGTCGAGCGGAAAGCGCGCGAGCGGCTGCAGCGTCACTTCGCAGGCGAGCTCGGGCGTCTTGCACAGCGTGAGAAAATCGCCGGCCCGCTGCCGCGTCGCGCGGTATTCCGGCAGATAGCGACCGGCCTGGCGCATGATCCAGACCGGCGTGCGATCGACGGCCTCGCGTCGGAGGGCGCGCAGGAAGCGATCGTTGGCGAGCGCGCTCACGGCAGCGGTGCCGGCAGATCGGTGCCACCCATCAGAAAGCGATCGATGCCGGCGGCCGCCGAGCGGCCTTCGGCGATGGCCCACACGATCAGCGACTGTCCGCGCTGCATGTCGCCGGCGGTGAACACGCCTTCGACCGAGGTCATCCAGTGCGCGTCGCGCCACGCGTTGCCGCGTTCGGTGATGCGCACGCCGAACTGCTCGAGCAGGCCGCGTTCGGGATGCGCGAAGCCCATCGCGAGCAGGATGAGCTCGCAGGGCAGCTCGCGCAGCGTGTGCGGGATTTCCTCGAAGCTCGCGCGTCCGTCGACCTGCTTCAGCTCGACGTCGACGATCTCGATCGCGCGCAGCGCGCCGCGATCGTCGCCGAGGAACCGCTTCGTCGACACGCCGAAGACGCGATCGCCGCCTTCCTCGTGCGCCGAGGACGTGCGGTAGATGCGCGGCCATTCCGGCCACGGGTTGTCGGCCGCGCGCGCGGCCGGCGGCCGCGCCAGGATTTCGAGCTGCGTGACATGCTTCGCGTGCTGGCGGTGCGCGGTGCCGAGACAGTCCGCGCCGGTGTCGCCGCCGCCGATGATGACGACGCGCTTGCCCTCGGCGTTGAGATGCGGATCGTCCGCGACGCGATCGCCTTCGAGCTTGCGATTGGCGAGCGTCAGATAGTCCATCGCGAAGTGCACGCCCTTGAGCTCCCGCCCGGGCAGCGGCAGATCGCGCGGTACCGTCGCGCCGCCGGCGAGCAGCACGGCGTGGAAGTCGCGCTTGAGCTCGGCGACGTCGACGTCGACGCCGACGTGCGCGTTGACGCGGAATTCCACGCCCTCGGCGCGCAACTGCGCGAGACGGCGATCGAGCACGCGCTTCTCCATCTTGAACTCGGGAATGCCGTAGCGGAGCAGACCGCCGACGCGATCGTCGCGTTCGAATACCGTCACGCGATGGCCGGCGCGGCGTAGCTGCTGGGCCGCGGCGAGACCGGCCGGACCGGAGCCGACGATCGCCACCTTGCGGCCGGTTTCGACGGCCGGCGGCTGCGGCGCTATCCAGCCCTCGGCGAAGGCGCGCTCGACGATCGCGAGCTCGACGGCCTTGATCGTCACGGGGTCGTCGTTGATGCCGAGCACGCAGGAGCCTTCGCAGGGCGCCGGACACAGCGTGCCCGTGAACTCCGGAAAATTGTTCGTCGCATGCAGGCGCGCGATCGCATCGGCCCAGCGCTCGCGATAGACGAGATCGTTCCAGTCCGGGATCAGGTTGCCGAGCGGACAGCCCTGATGGCAGAACGGAATGCCGCAGTCCATGCAGCGCGCGGCCTGCTCGTTGAGCGTCTTCTCCGGCAGCGGCTCCATGACCTGCCGCCAGTCGCGGAGGCGCTGCTCGATCGGGCGGTAATGGGTCTTCTCGCGTCGAAATTCGAGGAAGCCGGTGATCTTAGCCATGGGCGGCCTCCATCACGGCTTCATCCTCGGATAGACCCAGTTCGCGCGCGCGCGCGACCGCGGCGAGCACCTGCTTGTAGTCGCGCGGCATCACCTTGACGAACTGCGATCGGGTCTTCGCCCAGTCGCGCAGGATCCGCTTCGCGACCGTGCTGCCGGTCAGGCGCGCGTGCGCCTCGAGCATGCGCTCGAGCACCGCCGCGTCGGCATCGGCATCGAGGCGCTCGAGGTCGACCATCTCGGTGTTGCAGCGCTGCGGGAAGGTTTCGTCGGGGTCGTAGACGAAGGCGACGCCGCCGGACATGCCGGCGGCGAAATTGCGGCCGGTGCGGCCGATGATCGCGACGCGGCCGCCCGTCATGTACTCGCAGCCGTGATCGCCGACGCCCTCGACGACCGCCTCGGCGCCGCTGTTGCGCACGCAGAAGCGCTCGCCGGCGACGCCGCGGAAATATGCCTGACCCGAGGTCGCGCCGTAGAGCGCGACGTTGCCGATCAGGATGTTCTCTTCCGCGACGAAGGTCGCCGCGCGCGGCGGATAGACCACGAGGCGGCCGCCGGACAGGCCCTTGCCGATGTAGTCGTTCGCGTCGCCTTCCAGCGTCATCGTGATGCCGCGCGGCACGAAGGCGCCGAAGCTCTGGCCGGCCGAGCCCTCGAAGTTGAGGCGTATGGTGTCCTCGGGCAGGCCTTCACCGCCGTAGCGCCTGGTCACTTCGTAGCCGAGGATCGTGCCGACGGTGCGGTTGACGTTGCGGATCTTCAGATCGAGCGTCACCGGCTTGCGCTCCTCCAGCGCCGCGCGGCAGGCCGGCACGATCTTCGTGCGATCCAGCGAGCGCTCGAGGCCGTGATCCTGCGCGCGCACGCAGCGGATCGCCGTCTCCGGGCCGACCGGCGGCTGGTGCAGGATCTTCGACAGATCGAGCCCCTTCGCCTTCCAGTGGTTGATGGCCTGCGCGACGTCGATGCGATCGGCGCGGCCGATCATCTCGTCCATCGTGCGGAAGCCGAGCTGCGCCATGTACTCGCGCACTTCCTGCGCGATGAAACGGAAGAAGTTCTCGACGAACTCGGGCTTGCCGCTGAACTTCGCGCGCAGCCGCGGATCCTGCGTCGCGATGCCGACCGGACAGGTGTTCAAGTGGCAGACGCGCATCATGATGCAACCCATCACCACCAGCGGCGCCGTCGCGAAGCCGTACTCCTCGGCGCCGAGCAGCGCGCCGATCACGACGTCGCGGCCGGTCTTCAACTGGCCATCGACCTGCACCACGATGCGATCGCGCAGCCGGTTCGCGACCAGCACCTGCTGGGTCTCGGCGAGACCGAGCTCCCACGGCACGCCGGCGTGCTTCAGCGAGGTCACGGGCGAGGCGCCGGTGCCGCCGTCGTAGCCGGAGATCAGCACGACGTCCGAGAACGCCTTGGCGACGCCCGCGGCAACGGTGCCGACGCCGATCTCGGCGACGAGCTTCACGTGCACGCGCGCCTCGGGATTGGCGTTCTTCAAATCGTGGATGAGCTGCGCGAGATCCTCGATCGAATAGATGTCGTGATGCGGCGGCGGCGAAATCAAGCCGACGCCGGGCGTCGAGTAGCGCACCTTCGCGATCCACGGATAGACCTTGTGGCCGGGCAACTGCCCGCCTTCGCCGGGCTTCGCGCCCTGCGCCATCTTGATCTGCAAATCGTCGGCGTTGACGAGATACTCGCTGGTGACGCCGAAGCGGCCGGACGCGACCTGCTTGATCGCGCTGCGGCGCTCGTCCTTGAAGCGCGCCGGATCCTCGCCGCCCTCGCCGGTGTTCGAACGGCCGCCGATGCGATTCATCGCGATCGCGAGCGTCTCGTGCGCCTCGGCGCTGATCGAGCCGTAGGACATCGCGCCGGTGTGGAAGCGCTTCATGATCGCCGCGACGGGCTCGACCTCGGCCAGCGGCACCGGTCGCGGCGCGGGCTTGAACGAGAACAGGCCGCGCAGCGTGGCCAGGTGCTCGCTCTGGCGGTCGACCATCGCGGTGTACTCGCGGAAGACCTTTTCCTGCCCCGTGCGCGTCGAGTGCTGCAGCTTGTACACCGTCTCCGGATTGAACAGGTGATACTCGCCGTCGCGCCGCCATTGATACTCGCCGCCCCAGGCGAGCTCCGGCTTGCCGACCGGGCGGGTCGGGAAGGCGTGATGGTGGCGCATGCTGATCTCGCGCTCGACGACGTCGAGACCGACGCCGCCGATGCGCGAGGCGGTCCACGTGAAGTATTTGTCGACGAAGGCCTGGTCGAGGCCGACCGCTTCGAAGATCTGCGCGCCGCGATAGGACTGGACGGTCGAGATGCCCATCTTCGACATCACCTTGACCAGTCCCTTGTTGACGGCCTTGATGAAGTTGCGCACCGCCGCTTCGTGCGGCGACTCGCTCTGCTTGCGGCCCTTGATCGCGCTTTCCTGCATGACGCCCTGCCGGAGCAGGTCGTCCAGCGTCTCGAAGGCCAGATACGGATTAACGGCGTCCGCGCCGTAGCCGAACAGCGTCGCGAAATGGTGGACCTCGCGCGGCTCGCCGGATTCGACGATGAGGCCGACGCGCATGCGACGGCCGTTGCGCACGAGGTGGTGATGCGTGCCGGCGGTCGCGAGCAGGGCCGGGATCGGGGCCTTGTGCGCGTCCATGCCGCGGTCGGACAGGATGACGAAGGTGTAGCCCTCGTCGATCGCGCGATCGGTCTCCTCGAACACGCGCGCGAGCGCCTTCTCGAGGCCCGCGACCCCGTCGGCGATGCGATAGAGCGCGGTCACGGTCTTGGTCCGGAAGCCCGACACGTCGATGTGCGAGATGCGCGCGAGATCCTCGTTGTTCAGGCACGGCGACTCGAGCTTGAGCCGCCGGCAGCTCGCCGCGGTCGGCTCGAGCAGATTGCTCTCGGGGCCGATCGGCGTCGACACCTGCGTGACGAGCTCCTCGCGGATGCCGTCGAGCGGCGGATTCGTCACCTGCGCGAAGAGCTGCTTGAAGTAGTCGTAGAGCAGGCGCGGGCGCTGGGACAGCACGGCGAGCGCCGCATCGGTGCCCATCGAGCCGATCGCTTCCTCGCCCTTTTCCGCCATCGGCTGCATCAGGATGCGCAGATCCTCGTGCGTATAGCCGTAGGCGAGCTGACGCTGCAGCACGGTGCCGTGATCGACGGCGTGGACCTGCGCCGGCGCGGGCAGCCGCGACAGCGGGAGGTAGTTCTGCGCGAGCCATTCGGCGTATGGATGCTCGTCGATGTAGCGCTGCTTCAGCTCCGCATCGTCGATGATGCGGCCGGCGACGGTGTCGACGAGGAAGATGCGGCCGGGATGCAGACGCTCCTTGATCGCGATGTTCTCCGGCGCAAAGTCGAGCACGCCGACTTCCGAGGCCATCACGACCATGTCGTCCTTCGTCACGTAGTAGCGCGAAGGACGCAGGCCGTTGCGATCGAGTACGGCGCCGATGATGCGGCCGTCGGTGAAGGCGATGCAGGCCGGGCCGTCCCAGGGCTCCAGCAGGCAGCCGTGATATTCGTAAAAGGCCTTGCGCGCGGGATCCATCTGCGGATGGCCGCTCCAGGCCTCCGGGATCATCATCAGCACGGCGAGCGGGAGCGGGCGGCCGGCCATGTGCAGGAACTCGAGCACCTGGTCGAAGCTCGCGGAGTCCGAGCTGCCTTCGATGACGATCGGGAAGAGCTTCTTGAGGTCCTCGCCGAACAGCGGCGAGGCGCACAGCGCTTCGCGCGCGCGCATCCAGTTCGCATTACCGCGCAGCGTATTGATCTCGCCGTTGTGCGCGATGTAGCGGAACGGATGCGCGAGCGGCCACGACGGAAAGGTGTTGGTCGAAAAGCGCTGGTGGACGAGGGCGAGCGCGCTCTCGACCATCGGATCCGAGAGATCCGGGAACTGCAGCTTGACCTGCGCGGCGTTCAGCATGCCCTTGTAGACGAGCGTGCGGTGGGACAGGCTCGGCACGTAGAACAAGGCCTTCTCGCGCATCGTCGAGCCCCAGATCGCGTGCTCGATGCGCTTGCGGATGACGTAGAGGCGGCGCTCGAAAGCCTCGTCGTCGGCGAGGCCGGCGGCGCGGCCGATGAAAATCTGCTTGAACGCGGGCTCGCAGGCGCGGGCGCTGGGGCCGATCGCGCCGTCGTCGATCGGCAGCTCGCGCCAGCCCAGCAAGGTCTGGCCTTCCTCGGCGACGACGCGCGCGAATTCGCGCTCGCAGGTCGCGGCCTCGGCCTCGTCGCGCGGCAGGAACACCAGACCCGCGCCGTACTGGCCGGCGGCGGGCAGCGCGATCCCGAGCTTCGCGCACTCCCGGCGCAGGAACGGATCGGGGATCTGGATGAGGATGCCCGCGCCGTCGCCGGTGTTCACTTCGCAGCCGCAGGCGCCGCGATGTTCGAGGTTGTCGAGGATCGTCAGCGCGCGCTCGATCGTCGCATGCGATTTACGGCCCTTGATGTCGACGACGAAGCCGACGCCGCAGGCGTCGTGCTCCGACTCGGGATCGTAAAGGCCGCCCTGCGGCCGTCCTGCATACGGGAACTGCGTGCGCGAGCTCGACATCGGAGAGTGTCCTGTCGTGATAACCCCTTGGGCAAGGGGTGAAAACCGGGCCAAAAGGCTGGCGATTATATCGCCAGCTCCGGAAGGGTGTCATCCGCACTGCACACCGAGCGACGCGCATGCGCGCAACCGCTTCGACATGGTGCGCGCAGAGGTTTCGACGCGCGGATTCGGTGCGCTCAGCCGCTCATCGGCTCAGATCCGCGAGCTCTCCGATCGTGCGCGCCCACGGCGCGACTTCTTTCTTCACCGCCGCGGGCAGCCGCGCAGCCGCGGCGAGCGCGGCCTGACGCGTCGGATAGTAACCGTGGACCAGCACATACCACGGCCGGCCGTCGCGACGCGTCGTCAGAATGGTCGCTGCGCCGGAGAGACCGTGACGCTGGATGAAATGCACGGCCGAGCTGCGATCGCGCACGCCGGCGAGCTGCAGCGTATAGGCGCCGCGCGGCTGCTTCAGCAGCCAGTCCGCGGAGTAGCCCGCGGGCCTGGCGGGCGCCGGCGTCACCGGGGCCGGTGTCGGCGCGGGCTTGGGTGGGGCGATCGGTTTCGGCTTCGGCGCGGGTGGCGGTGTCTGTGCGGGTGCCGGTACAGGCGCAGGTATCGGCGCCGCGGGCGCGGGCGACGGGCGGGGCGCCGCTGCCGCTGCGGGCGCCGGCGCGGACGTGGGTGTCGGCGCGGGCGAAGGAGCCACGGGCGCCGCGGCAGGCGGTACGGTCGGTGCGGGGGCCGGGGCGGGCGGGGCCGCGGGCAGCGGCGGCACGGGCTCGTCCGGCAGCACGATCTCGATCAGATCGCGCTCGCCGTTGTCCGCCAGCCGCGGATCCGGCGGCGGCGGCGCGGCGGCGGTCGGCGGCGGCGCGGACTCTGCCGGCGCGTCGGTTTCGGGCGCGGCAGGCGGCGTCTCCGCCGGGGCCGCGGGCGCCGGCTCGCGCGGCAGCTCGACGGCCACCGTCGCGGGGGAGGAGGGAGCGTCCGCTTCGCGCAATCCCCACCACGCCCCCAGCGCCAGCAGCAGCGGCAGCAGCAACAAGGGCAGCAGGCGGCGATCGCCCGGACGCGGCAAGCGCCACGCGGGCAAGCCGCGCCGCCTGCCGGCCCGGCTCGCCGTTCGCCGCGGGCCCGCGTCGCGCCGGCCCGCGGGCCGATTCGCATAGTGCTGGCGGGCCAGCGCGACCACGCGCGCCGGATTGCCGGCCGCGGCGAGCGCGATGCGCTGCAGATCGGCGGGGCCGAAGACGTCGTCGAGCGCGTGACCGACGGCGGCCAGTCGCTGCGCGATGAACTCGCCGGTCTGCGACTCCGTGAGCGGCGGGATCTCGACGACGTGCACGAGCCCGTGCTGCGGCCGATCGCGCTGCAGATTGGCGAGCAGGCTCGCGTGCTCCTGGTTCGCCGTCATCAGCACGCGCGCCTCGGCGGCCTGATCCTCGCTGCGCGCGAGCGCGACCAGCGCGGCGACGGCGTCCGGCGGAAGCTGATCCGCATCGTCGACGAGCAGCACGGTCTGCTTGCCGGCGCGCTCGAGCACGTTGAGCCGCAGTCTGAGCATCGTCTGCGCCATGCGCGGTTCGCTGTCCGCGGAGAGATCGACGTCCAGCGCGTCCGCGATCTGGGCGAGCAGCGTGCGCGCCTGCAGCGCCGGGCCGCCGTGCACGATCACGCAGCTCCAGCGCTGATCCGCGGCCTGCGCGATGGCCGCGAGCAGCGTCGACTTGCCGCTGCCGTGCGGGCCGCTGAGGATGACGATCTGGCGGCCGAATTCAAGCAGGTGCTCGATCAGGTCGATGCGCTGCTGCAGCGTCGAGCCGACGTAGAGCGCGCCGGGCGGAAGCTGCGGGCCGAAAGGATCGTCGGCGGCCTGTGGAATCGAATCGCTCATCGCGGATGCCGGACGGAAACTGCCTCGATCATGAGCCATTCACGAGACCGCGGATACGCTCGAACTCGGCCATCGCATAGCGATCCGTCATGCCGGCGATGTAATCGGTGATCTGCTGGGCGCGAGCCGCCGGTTCGGCCGCGAGCGGCGCGAGCTGTGCGGGCCAGGTCTTCGGTTCGGCCATGAAGGCCTCGAACAAGCTTCGCACGATGCGCTGCGAGCGCTGCGCCATGTCGTAGACCTGCGCATGCTCGTACAGCTCCACGCGCAGCACGCGCTTCAATTCGAGGTGCTGCTCGCGCATCGCCGCGCTGAACTCGATCAGCGGCGCGCCGGCGCTGCGCACGGCCTCGATGTCGGCCGGCGCCGCCTGCGCGATGCGCGCGCGACTGGTTTCGATCAGGTCCTTTACGAAGCGGTTCAGCATCTCGCGGATCACCGTATAGCGCAGGCGCTTGGCGTCCAGCGCCGGCCAGCGCCGGCGCGTCGCGTCCTCGATGTCCCGGAACAGCCCGACTTCGCGCAGTTTGTGCCAGGGGATCAGCGAGGCGCGCAGGCCGTCGTCGATATCGTGATGGTTGTAGGCGATCTCGTCGGCGACGTTGGCGAGCTGGGCTTCCAGCGACGGCTGGCGCCGCTCGAGGAAGCGGCGCCCCAGCTCGCCGAGCCGCGCCGCGTGCTCGCGATTGCAGTGCTTCAGGATGCCTTCGCGCGTCTCGAACAGCAGGTTGAGGCCGAAGAAGCTCGGATAACGCTGCTCGAGCGCGTCGACCACGCGCAGCGAGTGGAGGTTGTGCTCGAACCCGCCGAACTCGCGCATGCAGGCGTTCAGCGCGTGCTGGCCGGCATGGCCGAAGGGCGTATGGCCCAGATCGTGGGCGAGCGTGATCGCTTCGATCAGATCCTCGTTCAGCGCGAGCGCCCGCGCGACGCTGCGCGCGATCTGGGCGACCTCGAGCGAATGCGTCAGGCGCGTCCTGAACATGTCGCCCTCGTGATTGACGAAGACCTGCGTCTTGTACTCGAGGCGGCGAAAGGCGGAGGAGTGGAGGATGCGATCGCGATCGCGCTGGAACTCGCTGCGCCAGCTCGGCGGCGGCTCGGGGTGCAGCCGGCCGCGGGTGTTCAGCTCGGAGACGGCGTAAGGCGCCAGCGTGCCGGGCACGGCGCGGCTCAAGGCATCCCGGGACGGCTGCGGGACGGACGCGCGCTCATGCCGGATGCGGCGCCGTGCCGCCGGCCAGCACCTCGAGCAGGGCCTGAACGTCGTAGTCGTCGCGCACCGAGGCATGGCCGATGGCATCCAGGAGCACGAGCCGGATGCGGCCGTCCCGGTTCTTCTTGTCCACGCTCATCGCCTCCAGCAAGTCGTCGACGGACGGACCGGGCGGCGGCGCAATGGGCAGCCCGGCCCGCGCGATCAGCGCGATGATGCGATCGCGCGTGGTCGGCGCAATCATGCCGATGCGCGCCGACATCCGCGCCGCCATGCACATGCCCGCGCCGACCGCCTCGCCGTGCAGCCAGCTACCGTAGCCCAGCGCGTGCTCGATCGCGTGCCCGAAGCTGTGACCGAGATTCAGCAGCGCCCGCTCCCCGCTCTCGTGCTCGTCGGCAGCGACGACCTCGGCTTTGTTCTCGCAGGAGCGCTTGATCGCGTGCGTCACGGCGGCCGTCTCGCGCATCATCAGCGCATCGAGGTTCAGCTCCAGCCACTCGAAGAACTCGCGATCGCGGATCAGACCGTACTTGATGATCTCGGCGACGCCGGCGCGGAACTCCCGCACGTCCAGCGTCGAGAGGGTGTCGAGATCCGCGAGCACCGCGACCGGCTGGTGAAAGGCGCCGATCATGTTCTTGCCCAGCGCGTGGTTGACCGCGGTCTTGCCGCCGACCGCCGAATCGACCTGCGCGAGCAGCGTCGTCGGCACCTGCACGAAGCGCACGCCGCGCTGGTAGCAGGCGGCCGCGAAACCGGCGAGGTCGCCGACCACGCCGCCGCCGAGAGCGACCACGGTGCAGCCGCGCTCGAAGCGGTGCTCGAGCAGCGCCGTCATGATGAGCGAGAAGCTGTCCAGCGTCTTGTATTCCTCGCCGTCCGGCAGCACCACCGAGGCGACCTGGCGCTCGCCCAGGCCGGCGAGCAGCCGCTCGAGATACAGGGGCGCGACGCGCTCGTTGCTGACCACCATCACTTGCCGGGTCTTGATCGCCCGGCCGATCAGGGCCGCATCGCGCAGCAGGCCGGCGCCGATGAAGATCGGATAACTGCGTTCGGCGAGCTCGACGTCGACTCGGATCACGGTAGGGCGGCGCGGATTTGTTGGACGACTGCGGCCAATGTTAACGCGCCGGTATCGACTATCAAATCGGCGACTTCACGGTAGAGCGGCTCCCGGATCGTCATCAGCTCCTGCATCTTCTTGACGCGATCGCCGGTCTTCAGCAGCGGCCGGTTGGTATCGCCGCGGGTCCGCGCCAGCAGGTGTTCGAGCGGCGCATGCAGGTAGACGACGAATCCGCGCGCCTTCAGGACGGCGCGATTGTCGGGGTCCAGCACCGCGCCGCCGCCGGTGGCGACGACGGTGTCGTCGGCGCGCGTCAACTCCTCGATCACGCGCTTTTCCCGGGCCCGGAAGCCGGCCTCGCCCTCGATATCGAAGATCAGCGGAATCGACGCGCCGGTACGCTGCTCGATTTCGTGATCGCAGTCGACGAAGCGCAGCCGCAGGGCCCGCGCGAGCTTGCGTCCGATGGTGGTCTTGCCGGCTCCCATCGGACCGACCAGAAAGATACGACTCGACGACTTGCTCACGCCGCGCGTCCGCCAGGGGGGATGTTCGTGCGAATTGTTGCAGGTCGCTCCGGGCCGCGCAAAAAAAAACGCGGGACCGAAGTCCCGCGTTGCCGTGGCGATCGGCCGCGTTCAGCGCTGCGACAGAGACAGCGATTCCTTCAGGATTTTCGGGGTCACGAAGATCAGGAGCTCCTGCTTTTCGGAGCTGACGCCCGTGCGCTTGAAGAGATGGCCGAGGTAGGGCACGTCGCCGAAGAACGGCACCTTGTCGACGTCCGAACGATTGTTGGACTCGAAGATGCCGCCGAGCACGACGGTCTCGCCGTTCTCGACCAGCACCTGCGTGTTGACCTCGTTGGTGTCGATGCTCGGCACGCCGGCGAACACCTGACCGACCGAGTCGCGATTGACGACCAGATCCATGATCACGCGGTCGTCCGGCGTGATGTGCGGTGTGACCTGCAGGCTCAGCACGGCCTTCTTGAACGACACATTGGTGGCGCCGCTGGAGGTCGCCTCCTGATACGGGATTTCGGTACCCGACTCGATCGTCGCCTGCTTCTGGTTCGCCGTGATCACCTGCGGGCTCGCGATCACCTCGCCGCGCCCTTCGACCTGCAGCGCCGAGAGCTCGAGCTGCAGCAGATAGCTGCCGATCTTGCCGATCGACCAGCGGAAGGCGGCGGCCGGGCCGGCGACGGGCAGGTTGACGATGTAGTTCTCCTCGCCCTGCGGCGTGACGAAGGCCGTGCCGCCGCCGTAGTCGACGTCGCCGTCGATGTCGCCGCCGATGATGCTGACGAAGTCGGACTGGCGCCCGCCGCCCTCGTTGAGGTCGAGGTTCTTCGGATTGTTGATGTGGCTGTAGCCGAAGCGCACGCCGATGTCCTTGCTGAAGTCTTCGTTGGCGACGACGATGCGCGACTCGATCAGCACCTGGCGCACCGGGATGTCCAGCGCGGCGACGAGCTTGCGGATGTCCGTCAGCTTGTCGGCGGTGTCCTGCACCAGCAGCGTGTTGGTGCGCTGATCGACGGTGACGCTGCCGCGCGGCGACAGCAGATTGTCGTTGCGGCTGCGACTGGTCGCGCCGCCCGTGCTGGCGCCGGGCGTATTGCCGCGCGTACGCAGCAGGGTCGCGATGTCCTGCGCCTTCGCGTAGTTGACCTGGATGAACTCGGTGCGCAGCGGCGCCAGCTCCTCGAGCTGCTTCTTGGTCTCCGCCTCGAGCTTCTCGTTGGCGGCGATCTCCTCCTGCGGCGCGATCATCATCACGTTGCCGTTTTGGCGCTTGCCGAGATTCTTGCTCTTGAGGATCAGATCCAGTGCCTGATCCCAGGGCACGTTCTTCAGGCGCAGCGTGACGTTGCCGCCGACGGTGTCGCTGGTGACGAGATTGAAGCCGGTGAAGTCGGCGATGAGCTGGAGCACCGCGCGCACCTCGATGTCCTGGAAATTCAGCGACAGCCGCTCGCCCGTGTAGCCGAACTTTTCCTTCTTGAGCTCTTCCTCTTCCTGCTTGGTCAAGGGCTTCAGCTCGAGCGTGAAAGTGTTGTCCGACTGATAGGCGAGGTGCTCGTAGAGCCCGGTCGGGGTGACGACCATGCGCGTGCCGTTGCCGTGCGGGAAGGTGTCGATTTCCTTCGCCGGGGTCGCGAAGTCGGTGACGTCGAGCTTGCGATCGAGCTCCTCGGGCAGCCTCGTGCCGATGAAGTCGACGAGCAGCTTCTCGCCCTGCTCCTGGATGTTGATGCCGATGTTCGGATTGGACAGATCGACGACGATCTGCGCTTCTCCCCGGTCGCCGCGCCGGAAATCGAGGGCGCGGATGCTCTCGCCCGCAGCGCTGCCGGGCATGGTCACGCCCGCTGTCGCGGGCGCCGCGGCCGGTGCCGTGGCCGCCGCGCCGGCGATGCTCGGCCTGACGTTGGCAGTGATGTCCGCCGGCACGCCTTCGAGCAGCACCTTGACCTTGTTGCCCTCGGTCTTCACCGAGTATGGGACGACTTGCACGAGATTCATCACGACCCGCGTGCGGCCCTCGGCTTCCACCGCCGTCACGCTTTCGACCTTGCCGACGCCGATGGTCTGGGTCTTCACCGGCACCTTGAGCGTGGTGGCCGGGAAGTCGAGCGCGACGCGCGCGGGATTGTCGATCGTGAAGTTCAGCGGTTCGGCCGTCACCGGTTCGGACAGTTCGAGCTCCACCTGCACGCGATCGCCGGGCAGCGCGGTATAGGAGATGTCGTTCAGCGAGGCCGCCAGCGCGGACGGCGGCACCACGAGGAGCGTGCCGCCGAGCAACAGGCCGATCAGCCCCGCGGGGCCCGAGGGGGCGGCCCGTCGCGCCGACAGCCGGTTCAACAGTCGAATGGTCGCAGCTCTCATGTTCGATTACCCCGGTTGGGTTGGTCTATTCTTCTTCGGCGAGGGCCAAGGACGCTTCGCGTTCCTCCCAGCGACCCTCGTCGTCCTTCACGATTTCCCGCAGCTCGATGCGGTCTTCCTGGATGTTCAGGATCTTGCCGTAGTTGCGCCCGAGGTAGTTGCCGACCTGCACGCGATGCACCGTGCCCGCGTTGTCGCGCACGATGCCCCACAGCTCGTCATCGTCCTGCAGCGTGCCCACCATGCGCAGGCTGTCGAGCTCGAAGCCTTCGAGCTCCTCGCGGTTGTGCGCGAGGATTTCGTCGTTGTAGGCCTGCTGCGCGGCATCGGGCACCGCGGCGATCTGCTCCTGCTTCTGTTCCTGCTCCGAGAACGGCGTGAAGGGATCGCGCAGGCCTCGCTCGGCGGACTGGTACAGATAGCGCTCGTAAGGCTTGATCGGGGGCAGCGGCTCGATCTGGCCGCCCTTGCGGCCCAGTACTTCGGCGACGTAGTTCTCGAGATCGCTCTTGTCGCGGTTGACGCAGCCGGACAGCGCGGCGCCGAGCGCGACGAGGAGCAGCACCGAACCGGTCTTGACGGAACTCCGATTGCTCATCTCCGCTTGCCCTTCTTCTTCGCCGCCGCGGCCGTTTTCGCCGCTTCGGCGGCTTCTTCTTCTTCGTCCATGTAGCGGTAAGTCTTGGCCGTGGTTTCGAACGACAGATTGCCGTCCTTCTGGTTGCTGAGGATCCGGATGTTGTGGTTGGTCACGATGCGCGGCAGATCGGACACCCCGCTGATGAACGTGCCGAAGGCGTGATAGTTGCCGAGCACCTTGATTTGGATCGGCAGCTCGACGTAGAAGTCCGCCGGCTGTTCGGCCCCCGGTTTGAACAACTGGAACTCGAGCCCCGCGCCCAGGCCCTGCTGCGAGATGTCGACGAGCAGGGCCGCGACCTCGGTCTTGTTCGGCAGCCGCTTGAGCAGATCGCCGAAAGTCTCCTTGATGTCTTCGAGCTGTACTTTGAGCGCCTGGAGATTGGCCGCCTTCTTCTGCTTGGTCTCGAAAGTGCCCTTCAGCGCGACTTCCTCGTCCTGCGCCTTGCGCAGGTTCTCGCGCAGCGGGTTGATGTCCTGCCAGGTCGCGAGCCCGAGTATCACGCCGCAGACGATCAGGATGAACAAGGTCTTGACGGGCAGCGGCCACGACCCGATGTTCTGGAAACTCAGATTGTTGAGATCCGAGAGCTTCATGACGCTTCTTCCCCTTCCTCCGTTTCCGTCTTCGGGATGTTCTGCGTCATCCGCAGCGTGAAGTTCGCGATCCGGCGGCCCGACTCATCGGCCGATTGGATGATTTCGAGCTTCGGATCCTTGAGCCACTGCGATTTCTCGATGTTGCGCATGAAGCTCGACACGCGCGCGTTGGATTCGGCGACGCCCTTCAGGGTGATCGCGGTGCCGGTCTGCGACACTTCCTTGAGGTAGACGCCTTCCGGCAGCGAGGTCACGAGCTCGTCGAAGATGTGGACGATGATCGGGCGGCTCGACTGCAGGGTCTCGATCGCCTTCATGCGTGCGATGAGCCGCTCCTTTTCTTTCTCCAGCTCCTGGATTTCCTTGATCTTCTTATCCAGCGACGCGATTTCCCTGCGCAGGTAGTCGTTGCGCTCGTTCTGGAACTCGATGCGCTCCTTGAAGTGGAAGTGGACGCCGCCCCACACCAGGACCGCCAGCGCCGCGAAGGCGCCGACGATGGCCAAGTACTCGTTGCGCCGCTGCTTGCGGAGCTCGGCGCGCCACGGCAACAGGTTTATGCGGGCCATCAGTCGAAGCTCCTCAGCGCGAGGCCACAGGCGATCATCAGCGCCGGTGCATCGTTGGCGAGCGCCTCGGCGCGCACGCGCGGGGCGGCGGTCATGTTCGCGAAGGGGTTGGCGATCGAGGTCGGCGTGTCGATCTTCGACTGCACCAGGGCGTCGATGCCGGGTATCGAGGCGCAGCCGCCGGCCATCACGACGTGATCCACGGTGCCGACCTGGCTCGAGGAGTAGAAGAACTGCAGCGCGCGGTTCACTTCCTGCGCCATCGACTCCATGAAGGGCCGCAGCACCTCGGGCTCATAGTTGTCCGGCAGCCCGCCCTGGCGCTTGGCGAGGCCGGCCTCTTCGTAGGACAGGCCGTAGCGGCGCTGGATCTCGTCGGTGAGCTGGCGCCCGCCGAATAGCTGCTCGCGTGTATAGATGATCTTGCAGTCCTCCAGCACGCTGAGCGTCGAGGACGTGGCGCCGACGTCCATCACCGCAAGGATGTGGGCCTGGCCCACCGGGCCGCCCTGGGCCGCCAGCAGCGCGACGGCGTTCTCCAGCGCGAAAGCCTCGACGTCGACGATCTTGGCCTCGATGGCGGCGACTTCGAGCGCCGCCACGCGCACGTCCACGTTGTCGCTGCGCGAGGCGGCGAGCAGTACGTCGATGCGGCCCGGATCGTTGGCCGAGGGGCCGAGGATCGAGAAATCCAGGCTGATCTCGTCGAGCGCGTAGGGAATGTACTGATCGGCCTCCATCTGGATCTGGCTTTCCAGCTCCTCTTCCGAGAGGTTGGCCGGCATCGAGATGACTTTGGTGATGACCGCCGAGCCCGCCACCGCGCAGGCCCCCAGCTTGGTCCGCGTGCCGGACTTCTTGACCGCGCGGGCGATCGCCTCGCCGACCAACTGGGCATCCGTGATATTCTTTTCCATCACCGAGTTGGGCGGCAGCGGTTCCACCGCGTAACTCTCTACTCGGTACCGTCCGCCGGAGCGCGAGAGCTCCAGCAATTTCACGGAAGTCGAGCTGATGTCGACACCGAGCAGCGGGACTTGGCTTCGTCGGAACAGCGCCACAATTAATCCTTTAAATTTAATAGGTTACGGCGACGTAATGTCCATTAACCTTAAAATTTAGCCCTAACTATAGCCAAGGCCCTTCCAAAAGACAAACGGTTTATTTGCGAAAAATCAATAATAAACCGACTCTTACTAAATCTACTTAAAGTTGAACGGCGTTACATCTGGTAGTTAAAACGCCCGAGACACGCTAGATGTTGCGCATCGCCTTTTATCTGCTGCTGACCGCGGCCGGCTTGGCGGTCGGCCTGACCGGCGCAGTGCTGTGGTGGGTCATGCCCCAGCTCCCGTCCACGGCCAGCTTGCGTGAGGTCCGGCTGCAGACGCCGCTGCGGGTCTACACCCGCGACGGCAGCCTGATCGCCGAATTCGGCGAAAAGCGGCGCAACCCGGTCGCCATCGCCGACGTCCCCCTACTGGTGAAGCAGGCCTTCATCGCCGCGGAGGACGACCGCTTCTACGAGCACCCCGGCGTCGACTGGATGGCCATCGTACGCGCCGGCCTGGATCTTGCGCGCTCCCACGAGAAGCGCCAGGGCGGCAGCACGATCACGATGCAGCTCGCGCGCAACTTCTTCCTCTCGCGCGAGAAGACCTACCAGCGCAAGCTCAAGGAGATCGTGCTCGCGGTGAAGATCGAGCGCGAGCTGAGCAAGGATCAGATTCTCGAGCTCTACCTCAACAAGATCTTCCTCGGCCAGCGCGCTTACGGCGTCGGCGCCGCCGCCCAAGTCTATTACGGCACGGCGCTGGACAAGCTGAGCGTCGCCGAAATCGCGATGATCGCCGGCCTGCCGAAGGCGCCGTCGAATACGAACCCGATTTCCAACCCCGAAGCGGCGATGGCGCGGCGGGCTTACGTGCTGCGCCGGATGTACGAGCTGCGCTACATCGACGAGCTCACCTATCGGAACGCGCTGGACGCGCCGCAGACCGCGCGCCTTCACGCCCAGCAGTCGGAAACCGATGCGCCCTATCTGGCCGAGATGGTGCGGGCGGCGATGCAGGCGCAGTACGGCGAAAGCGTCTACACGGCCGGCTATCGCGTCTACACCACGGTGACGAGCGAGCTGCAGAGCGCCGCGGTGCGAGCCCTGCGCCGCGGGCTCATGGACTACGACCGCCGGCACGGCTACCGCGGGCCGGAAGGCAGCGTCGCGCTCGAAGGCGCGGCGCCGGAGCGCCGCGGTGAGCTGCTCGCGGACTATCCCGACGTCGGCGGCCTGCCGGCAGCGGCGGTCGTGGCCGTGCGCGAGGACGCCGTCGACGTCGTCACCGCGTCCGGCGCGGTGCTGACGCTGCCCTGGAAAGGCCTGGCGTGGGCACGCCCTTACCTCGGCGAGGACGCGATCGGTGCCGCGCCCAAGCGCGCCTCGGATCTCGTGCAGCCCGGAAACGTCGTGCGCATCGAGTGGGTCGCGCCGGCCGCGGAGCAGGACGGCTACTGGCGTCTCGCGCAGATCCCGGCCGTCGAAGGCGCGCTGGTCTCCCTGGATACGCACGACGGCGCGATCCAGGCGCTCGTCGGCGGCTTCGATTTCTATCGCAGCAAGTTCAACCGCGCGACGCAGGCGCTGCGCCAGCCGGGCTCCAACTTCAAGCCTTTCATTTATTCCGCCGCGCTGGACCACGGCTTCACCGCGGCCAGCTTCGTCAACGACGCTCCGATCGTGTTCGACGCGCCGGGGCTGGAGGCGGCGTGGCGCCCGGAGAACTACACGGGCACTTACTACGGGCCCACGCGCCTGCGCGAAGCGCTCGCAAACTCGCGCAACCTCGTCTCGATACGCGTGATGCGCGACGTCGGCATCGAGACCACGATCAAGCACGTCAGCGGCTTCGGCTTCGATGCGAAGGCGCTGCCGCACAATCTGTCGCTGGCCTTGGGCACGGGCGAAATCACCCCGCTGCAGCTCGTCACCGGCTATGCCGCTTTCTCCAACGGCGGCTTTCGCGTCGAACCCCACTTCATCGCGCGCGTCGAACTGGAGGACGGCACGACGGTGTCGACGGCCGATCCGGCCGTGGCGTGCGATAGCTGCATGAGCCCGGCGCTGGACGCCGACGGCGAGCCCGTCGATCTCCAGGCCATGGAAGCCGCGCACCAGCGCAAGATCGCGGCGCGCGCCGTCGATCCGCAGAACGCCTACATGATGTACTCGATGATGAAGGACGTGATCGCGCGCGGCACCGGCCGCCGCGCGCTCGAGCTCAAGCGCAGCGATCTCGCCGGCAAGACCGGCACGACGAACGATCAGAAGGATGCCTGGTTCTCGGGGCTCAACGGCCGCATCGCGACCACGGTGTGGGTCGGCTTCGATCAGGTCGCGCCGCTCGGACGGCAGGAGACCGGCGCCCGCGCCGCGCTGCCGATCTGGATCGACTACATGCGCGTCGCGCTGAAAGACATGCCGCCGACCGAGCCGGCCCTGCCGGCCGGCGTCGTCACCGTGCGCATCGATCCCGCGAGCGGCGCGGTCGCCAGCGTCGGCAATCCGCGGGCGATCATGGAGACTTTCCGCGAGAAGGACGTGCCGCGCGCCGGCGCATCCAGCGCCTCGCCGGTCGGCTATGGCGAGCCGCGCGCCGTCGACGCCGAGCAGTTGTTCTAGCCTCGATGCGACGGCACGGCCGGCACGGCGCAGCGCCCCCGCAGGACCGCGCGCGCAGCGAAATAGCCCAGCTCGCGGCGCGCCTGCTGATCGACGGCGAAGCCGAGGACTTCGGCGCGGCGAAGCGCAAGGCGGCCGAAGCGCTCGGTGTCCACGATCAGCGCGCCCTGCCCGACAATCGCGACGTGCAGGCCGCGATCGTCGATCACCAGCGCCTGTTCGAAGGCGAGGCGATCGCGGCGCGCACCCGCCGGCTGCGCGCCGCGGCGCTGAGCGCGATGCGTTTCTTCGCGGACTTCGAGCCGCGCCTCGTCGGCCCGGTGCTGCACGGGACGCCCTTCGAGCATTCGGCCGTGACGCTGCATCTGTTCAGCGACGAAGCGGAGGGCGTCGTGCGCTGGCTGCTGCAGCATCGGATCCCCTACCGCCTCGACGAGCAGATCCGCCGCGCGGGCCGCCGCGACAGCGAGTCCTATCCCGTGCTCGAGACCGCGCTGGGCGAGGTCGACTTCGAGCTCGTCGTGATGCCGCGCGTGCGGCTGCAGAATCCGCCGCTGTCGCCGCTCGACGGCGCGCCGTATCGACGGCTCGATGCCGCCGGGCTCGCCGCGCTGCTCGCCTCGCCGGCCGCGGGAGACGTCTACCCCGCCGCGCTGCGTTGATGGCGGCAGCGCCGGTCTGTGCGCAGGTCGCGGTGCTCGCGCCCGTGCGGCGCGTCTTCGACTATCTGCCGCCGCCGGGCGGCTTCGCGCGCGATCCGCGCGGCTGCCGCGTGCGCGTGCCCTTCGGACGCGGCGAGCGGCTCGGCATCGTGCTCGAGCTCGGCGTCTCGACGCAGGACGCGGCGCTGCTCAAGCCCGTGCGCGAGCTGCTCGACGAGCAAGCCCTGCTCGATCCCGCGCTCGTCGCGCTCGCCCGCTGGGCCGCCACCTACTACTGTCATCCGATCGGTGAAGCGCTGGCCGCGCTGCTGCCGGTCGAGCTGCGCCACGGGGCGGCCCTGCGTTCGCTGCGCGAGCCCGCCTATGCGCCGAGCGAAGCCGGTCGCGCGGCGCTCGCCGAGGCCACGCGACTCGGCCCCCGGCAGCGCACGCTGCTCGCCGCCGCCGCGGCCGAGCCCTTGCGCCTCGCCGCGGCGCGCGCCTTAGACTTCGACGTCACGCGCGTGCTCGCGGGCCTCTGCGCGCGCGGTTGGCTCACGCCGATCGAGCTCGAGGCCGACGCGGCGACGCCGACCGCGCTCGGCGATTTCCTCGCCCTCAACGAGGCGCAGCAGGCGGCGCTGAGCGCGCTGCTGGACGCGCGCGAGCGCTTTGCCGTGCATCTCCTGCAGGGGGTGACGGGCAGCGGCAAGACCGAGGTCTATCTGCACGCCGCGCGCGCCATGCTCGCGGCCGGGCGGCAGGTGTTGATGCTGATCCCGGAGATAGGGCTCTCCGAACAGCTCGTGCAGCGCTTCCGGCAGCGCTTCGGTGGCGCCGTCGCCGTGCTGCATTCGGCGCTGAGCGAGCGCGAGCGCGCGCTGGTGTGGGCGCGCGCGCGCAGCGGCACGGTCGGCATCGTGCTCGGCACGCGCTCGGCGGTATGGACCCCGCTGTCCGCGCTGGGCCTCATCGTCGTCGACGAGGAGCACGATCCCGCCTTCAAGCAGGAAGAGGGCTTCCGCTATTCCGCGCGCGACGTCGCCGTGATGCGCGCGCGCGAGGCCGGCGTGCCGATCGTGCTCGGCTCGGCGACGCCCTCGCTCGAATCCGAATACAACGTGCGACTCGGCAAGTATCGGCGGCTCGTGCTGCCGCAGCGGGCGGGCGGGGCGGCGGCGCCGAGCTTGCGCGGCGTCGACGTGCGCGGCATGAAGCTCGTCGGCGGGCTGGGCGACGCGCTGTGCGCGGCGATCGACGAGCGGCTCGCGCGCGGCGAACAGACGCTGCTGTTCCTCAACCGGCGCGGCTATGCGCCGGTGCGCATGTGTCACGCCTGCGGCCACATCGCCCAGTGCAGCCGCTGCGATGCACGCCTCGTGCTGCACCAGGCGCGCCAGCGACTGATCTGCCATCACTGCGGCGCCGAGCAGCGTCTCGATGCGCCGCGCGAGCCCTGCTGCCCGGCGCCGGACTGGTTCACGCTCGGCGTCGGCACCGAGCAGCTCGAGGCCGCGCTGTGCGAGCGCTTTCCGCGCGCGCGCGTCTTGCGCGTCGATCGCGACACGATGCGGCGCAAGGGCGAGCTCGAGCGCGCCTATGCCGCCGTCCGCGCGCGGCGCGTCGACATCCTCGTCGGCACGCAGATGCTGGCGAAAGGACACGATTTCCCGGCCGTGACGCTGGTCGGCATCGTCGACGCCGACAGCCGGCTGTTCGCCGCGGACTTCCGCGCCGGCGAGCGCTTCGCGCAGACCTTGCTGCAGGTCGCCGGCCGCGCCGGTCGCGCCGAGGCGCCCGGGCTCGTCCTCGTACAGACGCATCATCCGGCCCATCCGCTGCTGCAGTTCGTGCTCCAGCAGGACTACGCGGGCTTCGTGACGGCCGCGCTCGCCGAGCGTGAAGAAGTCGGCCTGCCGCCCTGCGTCGCGCTCGCCCTGGTGCGCGCCGAGGCCACCGACGCGCACGCGCCGCAGGCCTTCCTGCGCCGGCTGCGCGCGGCGCTGCCCGCGCGCGAGGGCGTGGAGCTGGCGGGGCCGGTGCCGGCGCCGATGGAAAAGCGCGCGGGGAAATATCGCGCCGTGCTGATGCTGTCGAGCCGGCGCCGCGCGGCGCTCGCCCGGCTGCTCGAGCGCCTGCTCGCGATCGCCGAGACGCTGCCCGAACGCCGGCGGGTGCGCTGGCACGTCGACGTCGACCCGCAGGAGGCGGCGTGAGCCCAAACGCGTTTCACCGCGCGGAGCAGACGCGTATTCTGAGACGTCTCGCGCTGTCCTGGAGCCCTCATGATCGTTCTGCGTCGGATGCCGCCGAGCGTGCTGCTCGCGACCCTCCTCGCGCTGGCCGCGAGCGCTGCGCCGGCGGCGGCCGCCGCGCCGCCGCCGCGCGAGGAAGTCCGGATCACGCCGGACTTGCGCAGCATCGAAGTGCGGCACGCGGGCCGGAAAGTCGTGATCGAGAGGCGCCAGGATCCGGCCTCCACGATCAACCCCGACTACGCGCGGACGGGGCGCCCCTGCCCGCCGTTCTGCGTGCAGCCCGCCGTGCTCGCGCCCGGCGTCGAGACCATCGGCGAGCTCGAGATGCTCGACTATCTCCAGCGCGTCGCGCAGGGTGACGACACGGTGCTCGTCATCGATTCGCGCACGCCGGACTGGGTCGAGAAGGGCACCATCCCGGGCTCGATCAACGTCTCGTGGCGGCAGCTCAATCCGGAGGCCGGCGCCGATCCGATGGAAATCGCCGACATCCTCGAGCGCCGTTTCGGCGCCCTGAGCCAGGAAGGGCTGTGGGATTTCAGCGCGGCCAAGACGCTCGTGATGTTCTGCAACGGGCCGTGGTGCGGGCAGTCGCCGACGAACATCCGCACGCTGCTGAAATTCGGCTACCCGGCGCACAAGATCAAATGGTATCGGGGCGGCATGCAGGACTGGGAGAGCCTGGGCCTGACGACGGTCCGTTGAGGATGCGCGGCGCCGATTGAATACCGCCGGATCCCACGACTGGCGCCCCTGTGTAAAATGCGCGCCGTCCCGCCCGGCGCCTCGCGCCGCCCACGCCCACGAGACACGCGCACGACCTTGAAACAGCAACTGCATACCCTGCTCGCGGCACAGCTCGCGCGGATGATCGACAGCGGCGAGCTGCCGCTCGCCGAGCCGCCGGCCTATGTGATCGAACCGCCGCGCAATCCGGCGCACGGCGATCTCAGCACCAATCTCGCGATGGTGCTGGCCAAACCCTGCCGCAAGCCGCCGCTCGAGCTCGCGCGCGCGATCGTCGCGGCGCTGGGCCAGCCGGCGTTCATCGAACGCATCGAGATCGCGCCGCCCGGCTTCATCAACTTCACGCTGAAGTCCGCGGCGCTGCTCGAGGTCATCGCCGAGATCCTCGGCGCCGGCGCACGCTACGGCGAGTCGATGCAGGGCGCCGGCAGCTACGTGCAAATCGAGTTCGTGTCGGCGAACCCGACCGGCCCGCTGCACGTCGGTCACGGCCGCGGGGCCGCTTACGGCAGCGCCTTGACGCGTCTCTTGCGGGCGACCGGTGCGCGGGTGCACGCCGAGTACTACGTCAACGACGCCGGCCGGCAGATGGACATCCTGGCGCTCAGCGTGTGGCTGCGCTATCTGCAGGCGGCGGGCGTCGCGGTCGACTTGCCCGACAACGCCTATCGCGGCGACTACATCCGCGACATCGCGAGCGCGCTTGCGGCGCGCGACGGCGATCGCTATGTCGCGATCCCGGTGCTGCCCGATGCCGGGACGCATGAGGATCCCGAAGCGCGCCTGGACGCCGCGATCGCGAGCTGTCGCCGCAGCCTCGGCGAAGAACGCTATCGCGCCGTGCACGGCTGGGCCTGCGATTCGATCCTCGCCGGCATCCGCGAGGATCTCGCGGCCTTCGGCGTCGAGTTCGATCAGTGGTACTCCGAGCGCAGTCTGGCCGAGACCGGCCGGATCGCCGCCGCGCTCGATCGGCTGCGCGCGCACGGTCACATCTACGTGAAGGACGGTGCGCAGTGGTTCGCGTCCAGCGCGCTCGGCGACGAGAAGGATCGCGTCGTCATCCGCGACAACGGCGTCGCCACTTACTTCGCCTCCGACATCGCCTATCACGCCGAGAAGTTCGAGCGCGGTTATACGCGCGTGCTCGACATCTGGGGCGCCGATCACCACGGCTATATTCCGCGCGTGAAGGCCGCGCTCGCGGCCCTCGGCGAGGATCCGGCGCGCCTGGAAGTGCTGCTCGTGCAGTTCGCGACGCTTTATCGCGGCGGCGAGCGCGTGCAGATGTCGACGCGTTCGGGCGAATTCGTCACGCTGCGCGAGCTGATCGACGAAGTGGGCGCGGATGCCGCGCGCTTCTTCTACATCATGCGGCGCTCGGATCAGCATCTCGATTTCGATCTCGATCTCGCCAAGTCCCAGAGCCAGGACAATCCGGTCTACTACCTGCAGTACGCGCATGCGCGGATCTGCAGCATCTTCCGCCAGGCCGGGCTCGGCGACGACGCCGATCTGCAGGCCGGCCTCGCGGCGCGCGGCCTGCTGGTCGAAAAGCGTGAGCAGGCGCTCGCGGCGCTGCTCGGCCGCCTGCCGGAAGTCGTCGGCAATGCTGCGCGCGATCGTGAACCGCATCAGCTCGCCAACTATCTGCGCGAGGTCGCGGTCGAGTTCCACGCCTATTACAACGCGCACAAGATACTCACGCCCGAGCCCGCGCTGCGCAGCGCCCGACTTGCACTGTGCGCGGGGGTGCGTATCGTGCTCGCCAACGGACTGCGACTGCTCGGCGTGTCGGCCCCCACGGAGATGTAATGGCGCGCGACTTCAAGGCCAAGACCAAGGACAAGCGAAACGCCGGCTTCGGTAGCTGGCTGTCGTTCATCACGGGACTGCTGATCGGCTTGACCGTCGCGGTCATCGTCTACTTCACGCGTCTCGGCGTGCCGCTGCCGAGCGCCGACGCGCCGCTCGCGACGGCGCCCGCGGCCGCGCCGCCGGCGGAGGAAACGCCGCCGGAACCCGAAATCGTGCTGCAGGAAGATCACAGCGCGCTGGCGCCGCCGTCCTCGGGCAACGCGCCGGATTTCGATTTCTACAAGATCCTGCCCGGCGTCGAGGTCAAGGTGCCGGAAAGCGAGCTCGCGGCACCGACGCCCGCGCCCGCGGAAGCGCCGAAGCCGCCGGCGCCGGAAGCGGCGAGCGCCTATCTGCTACAGGTGGGCTCCTTTCAGAACTTCGCCGATGCCGATCAGGCCAAGGCGCAGCTCGCCCTGCAAGGCATCACCTCGCGTATCCAGCGCGTGGTCGTCGGCGGATCCGAGGTGTGGTTCCGCGTCCAGGTCGGCCCCTACACGACGCTGCAGGCCGTGCAGGACATGCGCACGCGCCTGACGCAGGCCGGTGCCAATGTGGTGGTGCTCAAGATCGGGGGCAATGGCAGCCAGCCTTGAGGCCCGCGCCGGGCTCAGTGCACCGGCGTGAGAAGCGGCTCGCCGCTGTCCTTCAAGAGGAAGACGAGGAACCGGGCGGGCTCGGTGAGGCTGGCATTGCGTCCGATCGTGTGGACGTCGTGTGGGCCTTCGTAGAAGGTCTGGCCCGGCGTCAGCGTGACGGGCTCGCGGCCGCGCACGCCCATCACGATCGAGCCCTCGAGCACATAGACGAAGCCGTGCGCATGGTGCCGGTGCACGGGATCCTGACCACCCGGGGGATACTCCACGCCAATGAGCACGGCTTCCTTGCCCGGATATTCCGGCAGCGTCCGCGTCATCAGCGGCGTCACCCGCGCGGGTGGCGCCGTCTGCTGTGCGCCTGCGGCGCCGGCGATCGACCAGAGCAGTGCGGCGAAGATTATGAGCTTGTGCATGATTCCTTGCTCGCTGGCAGTGCGTGAAGGGATTGAAGAAGCCGGGGCGCCGATGTCCGCGAGATCGCGGATCGAGCGCTCGATGGCGGATCTCCCGAGAGCGAGCCCGAGCGCGACTGCTGCGGACGATCGATGCGCCGGGCCATGGCGGACCTTCGATCCGAGTCGCGAGTCCTGGGCTCAGGCCCGCGCCGCGGCGCGAGCGAGCCAATCCCCGAAGCGCGTCGTGCCGAGACGTGCCCCGTCGCCGGCGACCAGCGAGCGATCGTTCAACTCGCTGCCGAAGTAACGGGCATGGACATCGGCGATGACCTGGCGCCGATCCGCGCGCGCGGCCAGGAGCCGGCGCGCCAGCTCGTCGAGCGGCACGCGCTCGGGGCCGGCCGTTTCGACGATGCCGTTCACCGGCGCCGCGAGCGCGAGCTCGGCCAGCGCGGCCGCCACCTCGTCCGCCGCGATCGGCTGCACCAGGGCCGGTGAAAGGCGGACGGCGCCGCCGTCCGCGCCCGCCTCGACGATGCGCTCCACGAATTCGAAAAACTGCGTCGCGCGCAGAATCGTGTACGGAATCTTCGACGCCTCGATCAAGCTTTCCTGGGCCAGCTTGGCGCGGAGATAACCGCTTTCCGGTAGGCGATCGCTGCCGACGACGGAGAGCGCGAGATGATGTGCCACGCCGGCATCGGCTTCGACGGCGAGCAGATTCCGGCCGGAGCGCGTGAAGAATTCCAGCACTGCCCGATCTTCGAACGACGGGGAGTTCGCCACGTCGACGACGACCCGGGCCTCTGCGAGGGCGTCGGCCAGTCCCTGCCCGGTCACGGTGTCCACGCCCGTGGCCGGTGATGCCGCCACCGTCTGGTGGCCCTCGAGACGCAGCCTGCGCACGAGCTTCGTTCCGATCAGGCCGCTACCGCCAATCACGACGATT
Source organism: Gammaproteobacteria bacterium (assembly GCA_035325705.1). Lineage (GTDB taxonomy): Bacteria > Pseudomonadota > Gammaproteobacteria. The sequence continues at coordinate 6,445 of DAOKZI010000036.1, read as the reverse complement.
TTCATGGTTTGCTCCTCGCTTGAAGGTCGACCGACTTCACGGAGGCGATCGATGGGCGCAGTATGTTCAGCGGCCGGGTGCAAGACTTTGCCGGCGTCTTGGCTTTCCATTGAATTTGGCTTGGAAATTCATCCGGGAGCATGCGCCGCGACGCACTCGTTCCCCGGGCGGCGCGGCAGCCACTGTCCGCTGCCCTGAGCGCGAATCCGGTGCGTGAGCCCGATACGGAAAGCCGCGTGATGCAACTGGCGTTCGACGACTGTGTGCTCGACCTCGATCGACGCGAGCTCGTTCGCGCGTCCCGGCCCGTTGCGACCGCGCCCCAGGTCTTCGATCTGCTGGTCTACCTGGCGCGGAATCGCGAGCGTGTGGTCAGCAGGGACGATCTGATCGCGGCGGTGTGGGCCGGCCGGATCGTCTCGGAATCGACATTGGCCAGCCACATCAATGCGGTGCGCAAGGCGGTCGGTGATAGCGGCCAGCAGCAGCGCGTGATCCGAACGATTGCCCGCAAGGGCTTCCGCTTCGTCGCGGAGCTCAAGGAAATCGGCGCAGACAAGGGCGCGGCAGCGCAAGACGCCGAGCTCCTCCCCTCAGCGTCGATGCCGGCCGCTACCGCAGCGCTGCCCGACAAACCGTCCATTGCCGTGCTGCCCTTCGTGAATCTGGGCGCGGACCCTTCTCAAGACTACCTGGCCGACGGCGTGGTGGAGGACATCATCGCGGCCTTGTCGCAGTATCGCTGGCTCTTCGTCGTCGCGCGGAACTCGAGCTTCACTTACAAGAACCGCGTGGTGGACGTGAAACGGATCGGCCGCGAGCTGGGCGTGCGCTACGTGCTGGAAGGCAGTTGGCGCAAGGCCGAAAGTCGCGTGCGCATCACCGGCCAGCTCGTCGACGCGAGCACCGGTGCACACCACTGGGCGGGGCGCTACGAAGGCGTGCTGGACGACATCTTCGAGCTGCAGGATCGGATCACCGAGAGCGTGGTCGGCGCGATCGCGCCGCAGCTCGAGCGTGCGGAAATCGAACGCGCGCGACGCAAACCCACGGAGAGCCTCGATGCCTATGACTACTATCTGCGCGGCATCGCGCAGTCGCATCACGGCACTCGGGAGACCGTCGATCGGGCGCTGCCGCTCTTTCACAAGGCCATGGAGATCGATCCGGACTTCTCCGCCGCTTACGCGATGGCCGCGTGGTGTCATTGCTGGCGAAAGGTGAATGGCTGGATGGAGGATCGCCCGCGCGAAACGGCGGAAGGGATCCGGCTGGCGAGGCGAGCCGTCGACCTGGACAAGGGAGATGCGGTCGTCCTCACCCGCAGCGGCCACGCGCTGAGCCATCTGGCCGGCGATCTGAAAGGCGGCATCGCCTTGCTGGACAAGGCGCTCGCGCTCAATCCCAACCTCGCGGCCGCGTGGTTCCTGGGCGCTTTCCTCAGACTCTGGGGCGGCGAAACCGAAGCGGCCCTCGAGTACTTCGAGCACGCCATGCGTTTGAGTCCTCTCGATCCGGAGCTGTACAGAATGCAGGCCGGCATGGCGACCGCGCATCTGTTCATGGGCCGTTTCGACGCGGCCTCGTCGTGGGCGGAACAGGCCTGCCGCGAATTGCCGAGCTTTCTGCTAGCGGTCGCCACCCTCGCCGCCAGCCACGCGCTGGCCGGACGAGCCGCCGAGGCGCAGCACGCGATGGACCGCGTGCGGCGCCTCGATCCCAGGCTGCGCCTCTCCAATCTCACGGAGTGGCTGCCGATCCGCCGGCCGGAGAATCTCGCGACCTTACAGGACGGCCTGCGCCAAGCCGGGTTGCCGGAATGAACGGGCGGCCTGTGGCGCAGGTTCGGCATTGCCGATTATCGCCGGACGCGGCACTCGCGCTTACGTGACTCCAACGGCAAGCGGGAAATGAGGAGACTTCGACGCACGGCGCGTCGCGAATCACTTTGCGGATTTCTTCTTCCGTGAAGCGGCCTTTTGGCGGGTGCCGCCAAGGCTGTCCAAGCCGGGATTCGGTTCACTGTAGCGCAGCGCATCGACCACCAACGAGAAAGCCGTGGAGGGTTGCCGGCGGCTAGGGTGATACAAATAGTAGCCCGCGAATGGCGTGCACCAATCCTCCAACACACGCACCAAGCGACCTTCGCCGATGTGTGGCGCAAACTCCTCCTCGGGCAGGTACGCGATGCCCAGCCCCGCCAGTGCAGCGTCCACGATGTTGGGAGACGTGTTGAAGACGAGCTGTCCTTCCACGCGCACGTTTTGTTGCTGGCCGCGCTTTTGAAAGTCCCAGACATAAAGCCCGCCACCAGTCTGCATGCGCTGGTTGATGCAGTTGTGGCTTAGCAGATCGCGCGGCTTCTTGGGGATGGGGCGCGACGCGAAATAGGCAGGCGAAGCGGCTGCGGCCATCCGCAATTGTGGCCCGATGCGCACGGCGATCATGTCCTTCTCGATGGTATCGCCCAGGCGTACACCCGCATCGAAGCGATCGGCCACGATGTCGCGGAAGCCGTAGTTCACGTCGAATTCCACGTTGATGTCGGGATACTCGCGCAGCAGGGGCGTGAGCTTGGGCAGCAACGTAGTGCGCAGGATGTGATCGCCGCAGGTGATGCGCACCGTCCCGGCGGGCTTGTCGCGCAGCTCCGACAGTACATCCAATTCCGCCTCGATCTCCTCGAAGCGGTTGCCGATGGCATTCAGCAAACGCTCTCCTGCCGCGGTAGGCGAAACGCTGCGCGTGGTACGGGTCAGCAATCGGATCTGAAGCCGCGCCTCCAAGCCGCTGATGGCCTGGCTCAGCGCCGATTGCGTCACGCCCAGCAGGGCAGCGGCGCGCGTGAAGCTGCCTTCGCGAGCCACCGTGACGAAGGACAGGAGATCGTTGAGGTTGCGTCTGGCCATGGCTCGCTCGCTCATCGAACACTAATTAATAAATCTTATATCCCCTTTAAGTATTCATTAGCTAGTCAAGGGAGCTCGCGGACTCGATGATGCGAAGCATGAAAAGGCCAAGCTCCCTCTCTTCATCCCAACTTCGACATGGAATATCGGCCTCGATCGTCGGCGCGTTCCAGGGGCTGGTGGTTTGCGCTCCCGGCAGCTCGGTGTCTCAAACATCGTGTGGCGCGCTGTCAGCGCCTCGCCAAGGAGTCCCTGATCCGCGTGAACGTCGCGTCGCACGGCATCGTCGCCACACCGACGAGCGATCGATTTTCAGGCGGCACGAGGAAGCTCGCGCGTCGGCCACCGCACAGGAGCTCTTTGGGCGCATGCGCGCCCGGAAGAAATCGCCGGCGTGCTGCCGTCGCTCTGTTCGGGCTTAGGCGCCTCCACCGCCAGCGTCAGCACGGATCTCGCAACTTCAAACCACCGATGAAGCACACCATGAACGTATCCATCCCGAAGATCGCGAATATCGAACGACTCACCTCCCGCAGAGGGCTCATTCGGGGCGCCGTCCTTGCCGGCTCGGCAGCACTCCTTGCCGGGCGTTCGGGCCGGCTGCCGGCAACTTCCACCCCCAACGAGGCGAACGGCATGCAACTGATGCAGGAATGGGACAAGACCTTTGCCAGAAGCGACAAGGTCGACCACAGGAAAGTCAGCTTCAAGAACCGCTACGGCATCACCTTGGTCGGAGATCTGTACCAGCCGGAAGACACCAGCGGCAAGCTGGCAGCGATTGCCATCAGCGGCCCATTCGGTGCGATCAAGGAGCAGTCATCCGGCCTGTATGCCCAGACGCTGGCCGAGCGCGGGTTCGTCACGCTGGCGTTCGATCCGTCCTATACCGGAGAAAGCGGTGGTCAGCCGCGCCATGTCGCCTCGCCGGACATCAATACCGAAGATTTCAGTGCGGCGGTGGACTTTCTCGGCCTGCAGCCGGAAGTCGACCGCGAGCGTATCGGCATCATCGGCATTTGCGGCTGGGGCGGCATGGCCTTGAATGCCGTTGCCGTGGACAAGCGCGTCAAGGCCGTCGTGACCAGCACCATGTACGACATGACGCGCGTCATGTCCAAGGGTTACAACGACAGCATGACCGCCGAAGAACGCGCACAGACGCTGGAGCAGTTGAGCCGGCAGCGTTGGCAGGATGCGGAAAACGGCGAGCCGAAACTCGGCCCGATTTACAACGAGCTGAAAGGTGGCGAACCGCAGTTCATGGTCGATTATGCCGCCTATTACAAGTCGCCGGAGCGCGGCTTCCACCCGAGAGCGATCAACTCGAACGGCTCATGGACGATCACCAATCCGCTGTCGTTCATGAACATGCCGCTGCTCACCCACATCAAGGAGATCTCGCCGCGCCCGATCCTGTTTATTCATGGTGAAAAGGCCCACTCGCGCTACTTCAGTGAGACCGCCTATGAAGCCGCGGCCGAGCCGAAGGAGCTTCTAATCATCGCGGGCGCCAACCACGTCGACCTGTACGACCAGATGGACAAGATTCCATTCGACAAGATGGCGGGATTCTTCGGTGATCACTTGCGATAGCCCGAGCTACGGCCCAGCACCGCGGGCAGGGCGCGACGGTGTTTCGCGCCAGGGTGTTCAGCAAAGGGCTGCCGGCCGTTTCATCCCGATGATTCGTTTCGGCAACGGCAAGCTGCCGAATGCCGCGCAGGGCCGGGCGACCTGATTGGAGGAGTCCCCCATGCCCAACGCTCGGCGGCGCACCGATCGGAAGCTTCGCGTGTTCATCACCGGCTCCGCCGACGGGCTGGGCCATGCGGCGGCCAAGACGCTACTCGCCGACGGCCATGAAGTCCTCGTGCATGTCCGGTCCCAGGCCCGGCTGCCGGCCGTGAAAGCGCTCGTGGACCACGGCGCCGCCGCCACGGTCGGCGATCTTTCGGTGCCCGTGCAAATCCGCGATCTCGCTGATCGGGTCAATGCGATCGGCCGGATGGATGCCGTCATCCACAATGCGGGGAGCGTCTCCGGTGCGCAATTGCTGGTCGTCAACGTCGTTGCGCCGTATCTGCTCACGGCGCTGATCCAGCGTCCCCGGCGCCTGATCTACCTGAGCAGCAGCATGCACAGGGACGGGCGCGCCAGCCTGGCCGGCATGGACTGGTCCGGCCGCACGTCGACGGGCAGCTACTCGGACAGCAAACTGTTCGTCACCACCTTGGCCATGGCCGTCGCACGGCTGTGGCCCGACGTATTGAGCAACGCCGTCGATCCGGGCTGGGTGCCGACCAAGATGGGCGGCTCGAATGCGCCGGACGATCTGCGGCTGGGACATCTGACCCAGGAATGGCTCGCCACCAGCGACGACTCCGAGGCGCTCAGCAGTGGCGGGTACTGGCATCACCAACGGCGCCAGAAGCCGCATCCGGCCGTCGACGACATCCGGTTCCAGACTCTGCTGTTGACCGAGCTCGCGCGCGCCACCGGCACGACGCTGGGGTGAGCACCTCGGCGGGATCTGCTCGTCGTCCACCAATCGAGCTTCACTGGAGTATCGAGTATGAATCCGATCTACGACTTCAAGGGCCAGGTCGCCCTGGTAACGGGTGCGGCCATGGGCATGGGCCTCGCGACCGCGCGCGCCTTGGCGCAAAGTGGCGCATCCGTGGTCCTGGCCGACCGAGACGCCAAGCGCGCTGCAGAGGAAGCGGCCAAGATCGTCGAGGAAGGCGGCATTGCCATCGGTGTGGCCTGCGACGTCAGCGACGAGGCGCAGGTTGCCGCCCTGATCGCGCGGACGGTCGCCGAATACGGCCGGCTCGACATGGCGTTCAACAACGCAGGCGTCATGGCCAAGATCGCGCCGACCGCCGACGCCACCGGCGAGGAATTCGACCGCGTGATCGGGATCAATCTGCGCGGCGTATGGAGTTGCATGAAGTACGAACTGCAGCAGATGCAGCGCCAGGGCAGCGGCGCCATCGTCAACAATGCCTCGGTCGGCGCGTTGACCGGCAACCCCGGCATCGGCGCCTACATCGCTTCGAAGCATGGCGTCGTCGGCCTCACCCGGACGGCCGGCCTGGAATACATCAAGCAGGGCATCCGTGTGAACGCGGTGAACCCCGGCACAATCGACACGCAAATCGCCCGCGATGTCGTCGGTGGCAGCGAGCAGGCTTTCGCCGCGCTCGAAAAAGGCGCGCCGATCGGCCGCGCCGGCCGGCCCGAGGAAATCGCTGCGGCGGTGCTGTGGCTTTGCAGTCCCGGCGCCAGCTATGTCGTCGGCGAGGCGCTCACGGTGTACGGCGGATTGACGGCGCAGTGACCGCGCCGCGATACGGCGGACCGAGCGGTGGAGGCCACGCGGCGCATTGCAGGTCGGCAAAGCCGCGGATCGGCGCGGACCTGCAACGTGCGCCGGCTTTGCTCACATCCCCGGCGTGGTGGTAAGTGGCGCCATTTCAGTGAGCTTCCCCGGACTTCCGCGGAATGTTGTAATGGAGCGGGTGATGGGAACA
>DAOKZI010000035.1:0-40900 GCA_035325705.1 Gammaproteobacteria bacterium | reverse complement strand
AGGCAGTGCACGCCGCCCGAGTTCTCGGCGACGTTGCCGCCGATCGAGCAGGCGATCTGCGAGGAAGGATCCGGCGCATAGTAGAGGCCGTACGGCGCGACGGCCTCCGAGATCGCGAGATTGCGCACGCCGGGCTCGACGATCGCGACGCAGTTGTCGGCGTCGATCCGCAGGATGCGATCGAAGCGCGCGAACGACAGCAGACAGCCTTCGGCGAGCGGCAGCGCGCCGCCCGACAGGCCGGTGCCGGCGCCGCGCGGCACGATCGGCACGCCGTGCTCGCGGCACAGGGCGAGCACGGCGCGCAGCTCCTCGCGCGTGCGCGGCAGGCAGACGACGCGCGCCAGCGCGCGATAGGCGGACAGCCCGTCGCACTCGAAAGGGCGCTTGGCCTCGGCGTCGACGAGCAGCGCCTCGCGCGGCAGGACTTGCGCGAGCGCGGCTTCGAAGCTCACGGCGCCTACTCGAAGCGGTGGTTGGACGGAATGACGACGACGCCGGCCGGCGTCACGTGGAAGCGCTCGGCGTCGCGCTTGCGGTCCAGGCCGATTTCCTCGTAGTCGGGAATGCGCACCCCGCGATCGCAGATCGCACGGCGCACGCGCGCGCCTTCGCCGACGATCACGCCCTGGAAGAGAATCGAGTCTTCGACCGTCGCGCCGTCGTGGATGCGCACGCGGTTGCCGAGCACGCTGCGGCTGACGCCGCCGCCGGCGATCACGGTGCCGCCGCTGACGATGGAGTTCACGCAGATGCCTTCGTTGTCCGAGCGACCCGGCACCGTGCGCGCGGGCGGCTGCTGCATCTGGTAGGTGCGGATCGGCCAGTCGACCTGGTAGAGATCGAGCGGCGGCTCGAGCTTCAGCAGGTCCATGTTCGTCTCGTAGTAGTGATCGAGCCCGTCGAGCGGCCGCCAGTAGCGATCCTGCGACACGCGACCGTACTCGCCGCCGAAGCGATAGCCGAGCAGGCGCTTGCGGCCGAGCAGACGTTCGCCCAGGAAATCGATGATGTCGAGGCGGTCGGTGCCCGCGCGTCCCGCTTCCGCGAGCACCTCGATCAGCAACTGGCGCTTGAAGACATAGACTTCCATCGGCGCGAGGACGTCCTCGTCCGGCGGCAGCGGCGCGGGCGGCGACCGGGGCTCGATCGCGGCAACGGCGTCTCCCGCCAGGCGCAGGTGCGCGCTGAAGGACGTCTCGCCGGTCGTATCGCGATCGATCGTCGCGATCGTGACGTCCGCTTCGTGCTCGATGTGGAACTGCAGCACCGCGGCATAGTCCATGCGGTAAATCTGCTCGCCGGAGATCACCATCACGGTGTCCTCGACGGCGCCGTCGAGGAAATAGAGATTCTCGTGCAGCGCGTTGGCCTGGCCGCTGTAGACCGTCAGATGCTCGTTGATCGGCGGGGACACCGCGGTGACGAACTCACCGAGATCGGTATTGAAGATCGACCAACCGTCCCGCAGATGATTCTGCAGCGACAGCGAGTTGAACTGCGTGAACACCGTGATCCGGCGCAGGCCGGAATGCATGCAGTTCGTCAGCGCGAAATCGATCACCCGGTAATTGCCGGCATAGAACAGCGCCGCCGCGGTGCGCCGGGCGGTGAGCGGCATCAGCGCCTTGCCGTCTCCGGTCGCAAGGACGATGCACAGGGTTTCGTTGAGCGTATTGAAGAACATGGCCGTCGGGGCGGGCATTATACGGACTGCCCGGCCAACGGGAAGTCCGACCGGATCAAGACACCGGCTTCATCGGGCCCAATCCTCGTGCGAGCCGGCCGCAGCGCGGCTCGGAACGAGGTAGTCGCTTGATTATGAATGAGTTATCTTAACAGGCCTTACTGCCGAGCCCGCCTTTCCCGCCATGGCCGCCCCCGATGTCTGAAGAAATCCTCGTCAATGTGACGCCGCAGGAGACGCGCGTCGCCTTCATCGAGAACGGCGTGCTGCAGGAAGTGCTGATCGAGCGCGCCCGGCGGCGCGGCATCGTCGGCAATCTCTATCTCGGTCGCGTCAGCCGCGTGCTGCCCGGCATGGGCGCGGCCTTCGTCGACATCGGCCTCGCGCGCGCGGCCTTTCTACACGTCTCGGACATCGCCGAGGCCGACGCCCGAGCGGCGGCGACGGGCAGCGAGATCACCATCGAGCAGGCCGTGCACGAGGGCCAGCAGATCCTCGTGCAGGTGACGAAAGATCCGCTCGGCACCAAGGGCGCCCGCCTCTCCACGTACATCAGCATTCCCTCGCGCTATCTCGTGTTCATGCCTCGCAGCAACGCGCTCGGCATCTCGCAGCGCATCGAGCACGAGGAGGAGCGCCGCCGGCTGCGCGATCTGATGCTCGCTATCGAGCCGGGGCTGTCGCCGACCACCGCCTCGCTGGACGACGGCAAGGCCGCGCCCGCGGCCGGTGCGCGCGGGGGCTTCATCGTGCGCACCGCGGCCGAAGGCGTCGGGCGCGAGGACGTCGCCGCCGACATGGCCTTTCTGCGCCGGCTGTGGCAATCGATCGAAGAGCGTCTCAAGCAGGCGACGCCGCCGACGATCGTCTACGAGGATCTGCCGCTGATCCTGCGCCTCATCCGCGATCTGTCGACGACCAAGGCGGAAAAGATCCGCATCGACTCGCGCGAGACCTTCGGCAAGGTGAAGAGCTTTGCCGAAGAGCTCGTGCCCTCGCTGGTCCCGCGGCTCGAGCACTATCCGGGCGAGCGGCCGATCCTCGATCTCTATTCGACCGAGGACGAGATCCAGCGCGCCCTGCAGCGCAAGGTCGAGCTGAAGTCCGGCGGCCATCTCGTGCTCGATCAGACCGAGGCGATGACGACGATCGACGTCAACACCGGCGGCTTCGTCGGTCATCGCAATCTCGAGGAGACCATCTTCAAGACCAATCTGGAGGCGGCGCAGGCCATCGCGCGCCAGCTCCGCTTGCGCAATCTGGGCGGCATCATCATCGTCGACTTCATCGACATGCTCGAAGAGGAGCACCGGCGCCAGGTGCTGCGCGCGCTGGAGAAGAGTCTCGAGCGCGATCATTCCAAAATCTCGATCAGCGAAGTGACCTCGCTGGGCCTCGTGCAGATCACCCGCAAGCGGACGCGCGAGAGCCTCGAGCACGTGCTGTGCGAGACCTGTCCGACCTGCGCCGGGCGCGGCTCGATCAAATCGGCGGAGACCGTGTGCTACGAGATCTTCCGCGAAATCCTCCGCGAGCAGCGCCAGTTCGACGCGCAGAAGCTCCTCGTCGTCGCCTCGCAGACCGTCGTCGACATGCTGCTCGACGAGGAGTCGACCAGCGTCGCCGAGCTGGAGGAGTTCATCGGCATCCCGATCCGCTTTCAGGTCGAGACGAGCTACACGCAGGAGCAGTACGACGTCGTGCTGCTGTAGCGAGTGCGCCTCCTGTTGAACCGCGGTCTGCGCTACGCCTGGTATCTCCTTGCGGCTTTGCTCGTGCTCGCGGCAAGCGCGAGCGTCGCGCTGCGCCTCGCACTGCCGCGGCTGGACGCGCATCGCGCGAGCGTCGAGCGCGGCGTCGCGCGCCTCACCGGCATGCCCGTGCACCTCGAGCAGCTCGGCGCAAGCTGGCGCAGCGGCGTGCCTTCGCTGAGCGTCGCGGGCCTGCGGCTCGGCGAGGGCAACGGCCTGCGTTTCGATCGCGCCGAGGTCGATCTCGCGCTGCTCGAGTCGCTCGCGCGCCGCGAGCTGGTGCTCGAGCGAGTCGCGCTGTCCGGCGTCGCGCTCAGCGTGCAACGCACGCGCGAGGGCCGCTTCGAGATCCTCGGCATCCCGCATCACCGCTCGACCTTCGTCGACTGGCTGCTGCGCCAGCGCGACGTCGGCATCGAGCAGGTCGAGCTCGTGTTCATCGACGCGCTGCGCGGCGCGCCGCCCCGCCGCTTCTCGGGCCTGCATCTGCAGCTCGCGGGCGGACGCATCGCGATCCTGCGCGGCGGTATCGACGGCGACAGCGTGCTGGGCACGGCGCCCGCCTTCGAGCTGCATCTGCCGCGCGCGGCCGGCGCAGCGCGCGAGCTGCGCTTGCAGGTCGCGGGCGTCGCGCCCGGCCCGCTGCTCGAATTTGCGGGGCTCGCGGCCGATGCCGCGGCGCCCGTGAGCGCGCTGGACGGGCGCCTGTGGCTGCGCTGGCAGGACGGCGTTCTGCGCCGCTGCGCCTTCGACGGCACCGGACATCTGGATAACACCGGCAGCGTCGGGCCCGGCAGTCTGCGCCTCGCGGGCGTCGCCAGCGCCGGCCCGGACGAGTGGCGCCTGCACGTCGCGACGCTGACGGCGGGGCCCAGCGCGGGGCCGGCGCCGGCGATGCGCGGTCTGCTGCGCTGGCGGCGCGAAGGCGAGGCCGTGGCCGTCGACGCCACGGCCGATCTGCTGACGCTCGATCTGCTCACCGCGCTCGCGCGCCGGCTGCCGCCGGCCCTGCAGCAGGCGCGCGGCGAGCTGCGGCAGCTACGTTTCGCCTGGCGCGAGCGCGCCGACGCGCCGCCCCGCTGGTTCCTGCAGTCCGGCATCGCCCACGGCAGTCTCGGCGCCGTCGGCCTCGTCCCCGGCTTCGATGCGCTGGAGGCCGGCATCGCCGCGAATGCGCGCGGCGGCGCCCTCGCCTTCGACAACGGCGGCCTCATCCTCGCCGCCGGCGAGCGCTTCGTCGCGCCGGTGACGATCGAGGGCGCGAGCGGCGTCCTGCACTGGCAGCGCGACGGCGAGGCGTGGCGCGTCGCGACGCCGACTTTCAGCGGCATGGCGGCGGCGATTCCATTCGAGATCTCCGGCAGCGCCTCGCTCGCCGCGGGCCGCCGGCCGCGCGTCGAGGCCGAGCTCGCGATCGGCGCCGCCGAGATCTCGCGCCTGCCGCGCCTGCTGCCGAAAGGCGCACTGAAGGAACGCGCCGAGCACTGGTTTCGCCAGGCTTTCCGCGGCGGCGAGCTGAGCGCGGCCCGCGCCGAGCTGCGCGGCGATCTTGCGGACTTTCCGTTCGACGCCGGCAACGGCCTGTTCACCGTCGACTTCGACGTCGCCGACGTGTCCCTCGAGTACTCCGAGAAGTGGCCCGTCGTCGACGGCGTGCGCGCGCACGGCGTGATTGCCGGCCGCCATTTCCGCCTGCAGGCAAGCGAGGCGCGGCTGTTCGATTCGCCCGGCCGCGACATCGATCTCTCGATCCCCGATCTCTTCGGCAAGACGCCGGTGCTGCGCGGCGTGCTGAGCGTGCGCGCGACGCTGCCCGACACGCTGAAGACGATTGCGCAGAGCCCGCTGAAAGACGGCCCCGCGCGGCGGCTGTCGACGATAGCCCTGAGCGGCGATTTCGATCTCGGGCTCGATCTGAACATCGGCCTCAAGCAGGGCGCGGAGCGCAGCGTGCTCGGCACCGTGAGCTTCGACGGCAACCGCCTGCAGACGCGGGACGGCAAGCTCGCGATCGAGGATCTGCGCGGCAAGGTGTCGTTCACGCGCGAGGATTTCTACGGCGAGGAGCTGACGGCGAAATACGAGGGCGATCCGGTCGGCCTCGTCGTCAACGGCGGCATCGGCGATCCAAACTACGAGACGGAGTTCCGCATGACGGGACACGCCGAGGCGGCGCGCCTCCGCAGTTATCTCCAGCGCTACGTGCCCTATCTCCACGAATGGCTCGCGCGCAGCGGCAAGCTGGAGGCGATCACCGGCGAGGCCGCGTGGAAGGTCGTGCTGAGCCTGCCGCATGCCGCGACCGGCGAGCCGCCGGCAGCAAAGAAGCTGCGCATCGAATCGAGCCTCAACGGCCTCGGCATCGATCTCCCTTGGCCCTTCGGCAAGGTCGCCGCCGAATCGAAGTCGCTCGCGATCGAGACGACGATCGGCAGCGACGCCGCGCGCACGACGCGCGTGTCCCTCGGCGACACCGTGCGCTTCGAGCTCGACCAGGCGCCGCGCGACGAGGGCCCGGGCAGCGGCCGGATCACGCGCGCGGACGTCGCCTTCGGCCGCAGCGAGGCGGCGGCCGCGCAGCCCGGGATCTGGCTGCACGGCACTTTGTCGAGCCTGCCGCTCGCGGACTGGGCGCGCCTGCTGCAGGACGCCTCGACCCCGCAGTCGCCGACGGCGAGCCTCCCGATCGCCTTCGACGTGCGCGTGAAGGAGCTGGCGACGCTGGGCCAGCGCTTCACCGACGTCGCCTTTCGCGGCCGCAAGGACCTCAACGCCTGGCGCATCACGATGGACAGCGCGCGCGCGGCCGGCGACATCACCGTCCCGCTCGATCTCGCCGCGGCGCCCTTGACGCTGAACCTCGCGCGGCTGTGGCTGGAGAAGACCGAAGCGGGCGGCAAGCGCGAGACGATCGATCCGCGGCGCATACCGGCCGTCGCCCTCGCCTGCGCCTCCTTCAAATACGGCAGCGTCGATTTCGGCAGCGCCGCGCTGGCGACCACGCGCCAGCCCGACGGCCAGAAGCTCGAGAAGCTCGTCTTTACCAACGACGCAATGCAGGTCATCGCGACCGGCGAATGGCGGCTCGATGCGGGCGCGCACCATTCGCATTTCAGCATCGATCTGAAAGCGCGCGCGCTCGGCGACATGCTCGCGATCTTCGGTTACGACAGCGCGAACATCGAGGACGGCAAGACCCGGCTCGAGCTCGAAGCCGACTGGGCCGGCATGCCCTCCGAGTTCACCCTCGATCGTCTCGACGGCAGTCTCGGCCTCAAGGTCGGCAAGGGCCGGTTTCTCGACATCGATCCGGGCGGCGGCCGCCTGTTCGGCCTGCTGTCGCTGCAGACCTTGCCGCGGCGGCTGTCGCTGGATTTCTCCGATCTCTTCAAGAAGGGCTTCGCCTTCGATCGCATCGAAGGCTGGTTCGAGCTCGAGAACGGCAACGCGTACACCAACAGCCTGCTGATGGAAGGGCCCTCGGGCAAGGTGGAGATCTCGGGCCGCACCGGGCTCGCGGCCAAGGACTACGATCAGATTGCGATCGTGACGCCCGCGCTGTCCGACAGCATTCCGCTGGCGAGCGCGGTGTTCGGCCCGGCCGGCATCGGCGTCGGCGCGGCGATCTACCTCGGTCAGAAGGTCTTCAAGGAAGTTCCCGCGCAGGTCGATCGCTTCCTGCGTCGCGAATACGTGGTCACGGGACCCTGGGCCGACCCGAAAGTGGAGAAGCGCTGATGTCAGACCTGTGGAAACCCAATACCGTCGTCGCGACGATCGTCGAGCGCGAGAGCCGCTTCCTGCTGGTCGAGGAAGAAGCGGACGGCCGCGCCGTGTTCAACCAGCCCGCCGGCCATCTCGACGAGGGCGAGACCCTGCTCGACGCGGCGCGCCGCGAAACGCTGGAGGAGACGGGCTGGCACGTCGAGCCGATCGATCTCGTCGGCGTCTATCTCATCGCACCGCCGGGCAAGGATCTCACGTATCTGCGCTTCTGCTTTCGCGCGCGCCCATTGTCCTTCGCGGCGGACCGCGCGCTCGATCGGGAAATCATCCGCGCGGTGTGGATGACGCGCGAAGAGATCCTCGCCGAGCAGGCGCGGCATCGCAGCCCGCTCGTGCTCCGCTGCATCGACGACGCGATCGCGGGCCAGCGCTTTCCGCTGTCGCTGATCCGCGATCTGCGCTTCGGCGGCTGAGCATGGCGGCGCCGCGGCACATCGTCGTCGCGATCTCCGGCGGCGTCGATTCGTCGGTCGCCGCGCTGGAGCTCGTGCGCGCGGGCCATCGCGTGTCCGCGCTGTTCATGAAGAACTGGAACGAACCGCTCGCCGACGGCCGCTGCCGCTGGGAAGACGATGTCGCCGACGCGCTCGAAGTCTGCGAGACGCTCGGCATCGAGCTGAACACCGTCGACCTCTCGCAGGCCTATTGGGACGGAGTGTTCAGCGATTTCCTCGCCGAGTACGCGCGCGGCCGCACGCCGAATCCCGACGTGCTGTGCAATCGCGAAGTGAAATTCAAAGCCTTCCTCGACGAGGCCCGCGCCGTCGGCGGCGACTGCGTCGCGACCGGGCACTACGCGCGCATCCGCCGCGGCGAGGCGGGCTATGAGCTGCTGAAGGGAATCGATGCGAACAAGGATCAGAGCTATTTCCTCTACACGCTGGGCCAGACGCAGCTCGCGGCGACCCTGTTCCCGATCGGCCATCTGCCGAAGTCCGAGGTGCGGGCGCGCGCGCGGGCGGCCGGTCTCGTCACGCATGCGAAGAAGGACAGCACCGGGATCTGCTTCATCGGCGAACAGCCTTTCCGCGAGTTCCTGGCGCGCTTCCTGCCCGCGCAGCGCGGCGCGATCGAAACCCTCGACGGGCGCCGGATCGGCGAGCATCACGGCGTCATCTATTACACGCTGGGCCAGCGCACGGGCCTCGGCATCGGCGGCGTGAAGGGCGCGGACGAGAGCCCGTGGTTCGTCGCCGCCAAGGATCTCGCGCGCAACGTGCTCGTCGTCGTCCAGGGACACCATCACCCGGCGCTGCTGTCGCGCGAGCTCGAGGCCGACTGCCTGTCCTGGGTCGCCGGCGCGCCGCCGGCCCTGCCGCTGCGCCTCGCCGCGAAGACGCGCTATCGCCAGCCGGATCAGGCCTGCACCCTGCTCGATCTGGCCGCCGGCCGGCTGCATGTGCGCTTCGATGAGCCGCAGCGCGCCGTCACGCCCGGCCAGTCCGTGGTCTTCTACGCCGGCGAAGTCTGCCTCGGCGGCGGGATCATCGACCTCACGCGTCCCTGAGCGCGTCGCGTGCGCCGGGCCGCGGCCGCCCGAGCCCCGCCGCGCGCCGTCTCTCATGGTGCGGCGCTACAACAGCCCCGCGTAATGGCCGATAATGCCGGCTTCCATCCCGCCAGCAGACCGGGCCCGGAGTCCACGAGCGACCGCGGGTCCCGCCGGAGAACAACATGACGAACAGCTTCAATGCGCGCACCACGCTCAAGGTGGGCCACAAGGACTACCAGTACTACAGCCTCAAGGCGCTAGACGGGACCTTCAAGACCGCCCGTCTGCCGTACTCCTACAAGATCCTGCTCGAGAACCTGCTGCGCCATGAAGACGGCCTCAACACGACGAAGGCCGACGTCGAAGCCCTCGCCGGCGCGGACCTGAAGAAACTGCCGGCCAAGGACATCAATTTCACGCCGGCGCGCGTGATCCTGCAGGACTTCACCGGCGTGCCCTGCGTCGTCGACCTCGCGGCGATGCGCGACGCGATCAAGAAGCTCGGCGGCAAGGCCGACAAAGTGAATCCGCTGTGCCCGGTCGAGCTCGTCATCGACCACTCCGTGATGATCGATCACTACGGCTCGAAGCAGGCGCTGGACCTCAATGCGAAGGTCGAGTTCGAGCGTAACGCCGAGCGCTACACTTTCCTGCGCTGGGGCCAGGAAGCGCTGCAGAACTTCAAGGCCGTGCCGCCCGACACCGGCATCGTGCACCAGGTCAACATCGAGTATCTCGCGCGCGTGGTGTTCGAGAAGGACGGCCTGCTCTATCCGGACTCCTGTTTCGGCACCGACTCGCACACGACCATGGTCAACGGCATCGGCGTGCTCGGCTGGGGCGTCGGCGGCATCGAGGCCGAGGCTGCGATGCTCGGCCAGCCCTCGTCGATGCTGATGCCCGAAGTGATCGGCGTGCGCGTCACCGGCAAGCTCGCCGAAGGCGCGACCGCCACCGATCTCGTGCTCACCGTCACCGAGATGCTGCGCAAGCGCGGCGTGGTCGAGAAGTTCGTCGAGTTCTTCGGCCCCGGTCTCGCCAATCTCGCCGCCTCCGATCGCAACACGATCGCGAACATGGGCCCGGAATACGGCGCGACCTGCGGCATCTTCCCGATCGACGAGGAAACGCTGAGCTATCTGCGCCTGACCGGCCGCAGCGACGAGCAGATCGCCGTGGTCAAGGCCTATGCGCAGGCGCAGGGCATGTGGTGGACGCCGGAGGCGCCCGAAGCCGAATACACCGACGTGCTGCACCTCGATCTCGGCAGCATCCAGCCCTCGCTTGCCGGCCCGAAGCGGCCGCAGGATCGCGTGCTGCTGTCCGACGTGAAGGCGAATTTCCGCAAGGCCTTCGAGGCCGAGCAGAAGACGCGGCCGAGCAAGGGCCCGGCGCAGGTCACCGATCGCGGCCGGACTTTCGAGCTGAAGGACGGCGCCGTCGTGATCGCCGCGATCACCTCCTGCACCAACACCTCGAACCCCAGCGTGCTGATCGGCGCGGGACTGCTCGCGCGCAAGGCGCGGGCGCTCGGCCTGACGACGCAGCCGTGGGTCAAGACCTCGCTGGCCCCGGGCTCGAAGGTCGTCACCGACTATCTCGCGAGGGCCGGCCTCATCGAGGATCTCGAGTCTCTCGGCTTCCACGTCGTCGCTTACGGCTGCACCACCTGCATCGGCAACAGCGGCCCGCTGAACGAGCCGATCGGCAAGGCGATCGCCGACAACACGCTGTCGGTGTCGGCCGTGCTCTCCGGCAATCGCAACTTCGAAGGCCGCGTCCATCAGGACGTGCGCATGAACTATCTCGCGAGCCCGCCGCTCGTCGTCGCCTATGCGCTTGCGGGCTCGACCGACATCGATTTGACCAAGGAGCCGATCGGCAAGGGCAAGGACGGCAAGGACGTGTACCTGAAGGACATCTGGCCGTCGAACGCCGAGATCCAGGACGTGGTCGCGAAGGCCGTGACCGCCGAGCTGTACAAGAAGAGCTACGCGGACGTGCTGAAGGGCGACGCGCGCTGGCAGGGCATCCAGGTCACGAAATCCGAAACCTATCATTGGGACGCCAAGAGCACCTACGTGCAAAACCCGCCGTATTTCGTCGGCATGACGATGACGCCGCCGGGCATCCCGGCGATCGAGGGCGCGCGCTGTCTCGCGCTGCTCGGCGATTCGATCACCACCGATCACATCAGCCCCGCCGGCGACATCAAGAAGGACGGCCCGGCCGGCCAGTACCTGCTGGCGCACGGCGTGCAGCGCGCCGACTTCAACAGCTTCGGTTCCCGCCGCGGCAATCACGAAGTGATGATGCGCGGCACCTTCGCCAATACGCGGATCCGAAACGCGATGACGCCCGGCGTCGAAGGCGGCGTGAGCCGCTACCTCGGCGAGGGCGCCGACGGCGCGGTCGAGCCCATCTACGACGTGGCGATGAAGTACGCCGCGAAGAATGTGCCGCTCGTGGTCATCGCGGGCAAGGAATACGGCACGGGATCCTCGCGCGACTGGGCGGCGAAGGGCACTTTCCTGCTCGGCGTGAAAGCCGTCATTTCCGAGAGCTTCGAGCGCATCCACCGCGCGAACCTCGTCGGCATGGGCGTGCTGCCGCTGAACTTCATGGACGGCCAGAACGCGGCGAGCCTCGGCCTGGACGGCACCGAGGTGTTCGATATCGAGGGCCTGACGGAGGGCGCGAGCGAGGTGACGGTCAATGCGCGCAAGGCCGACGGCAAGCTCGTCGGCTTCAAGGCCCGCGTGCGCATCAACACGCCGATGGAATGGAGCTACTACCAGCACGGCGGCGTGCTGCAGTACATGCTCCGGCAGATGGCGGCGGCCTGAGCCCTTCGTCCGCGACGCGTGCCCGCCGCGGCGGGCCCGCGCAGCGCGCGGCGCGATACACGCGCCGCGTGCCTGCCACGCTGCCTGCGTTGCGAGCCGTATGCGCACACGCCAGTCGATACTGAGCCGCCGCATCGCCGTCGTCGGCGTCGCCGCCCTCATCGCCTGGTGGGGCGCACACGAGCCGCGCGTCGAGCCGGCGCCGCTGCAGCCCGCGGTCTCAAGCAGCCGGCCGCGTTCCGAGGATCCGCTGCTCACCGCCTTTCTCGCCCGCCGCAGCGCGGTCCAGATCGAGAGCGTCGGCGTGATCAAGAAGATCCTGCCCGACGACGACGATGGCTCACGCCATCAGCGCTTCCTCCTCGAAGGCCCCTCGGGTCACACCGTCCTCGTCGCGCACAACCTCGATCTCGCGCCGCGCGTGCCGGGCTTGAAACCCGGCGCACGCATCGCCTTCAACGGCGAATACGAATGGAACCCGCGCGGCGGCATCCTGCACTGGACCCATCACGATCCGCGCGGCGAGCACGCCGCCGGCTGGATCGAATATCGCGGCCGGCGTTACCAGTGAATCGCGTGTGTTTATACGTGTGGCGCGATGGAATCCGAGGCTTCGCGCCAGCTCGTGCGCTGGATGAATTTAGCCACGGAGAACACGGAGGAAGATGGGGATAGAGTCTTCGTAGCCCGGATGAGCGCAGCGAATCCGGGATCGAGCGCTAATTCCCGCGCTGGCGGCCGATGATGCGCCGAACCCCGGATTCGCGTTGCTCATCCGGGCTACGAAGATCGCGCATCTGAATGTCGCCATTCCCCCGCAGATGCTGATCGTAGGTTGCCGTGAAAGAGCGTCGCGGTCGTGGTAGCTCCTATGAAAGGGATGGCGTCGACCCCGAGGGTAAGGACTGGCGAGACGCCGATCCCGGATTCCGCTGCGCTCCTTCCGGGCTACGAAGATCGTTCTCTTGTAGCCCGGAAGGAGCGCCGCGCAGCGGCGCGGAATCCGGGAGGGGAGCTCACCGCGCCTGTTTCATGATTGCGGGTGACGCGCGCGTCATGACCGGTGGGCTGAGACCCCGCTCCATCCCGTATCCCTCCGTGTCCTCCGCGGCTGGATTGTGAATCACATCGCCCGCCGCCGCAGCGGCTCGGCGTGCTCGAAGAAGAAGTGCGGGGCGCCGAAGGCAGGCTTCAGCTCGTCCAGCCAGGTGGCTTCCACGTCGTAGCGGGCGAAGAAGGGCTGCATCACCCATTCCGGGCTGCGCGCCTGCAGGAAGCGCAGCGCGATCACGCGTTCGCCGTTGATCGTCGACACGCCGACGATCTCGATCTTGCCCGGTGTCGCCGACATGCTGGGGCCGCGCACCGTGCGCGACAGACCGCTGACCTGACGAAAGGCGTCGCGATAGATCGTCGCCGCTTCGACCAGCGGCACCGCGAAGCAGGGCTGTGCCCCGGTATCGCGGGCGAGGAACATGTAGTACGGCACGCAGCCGTGGTTGACCTGCGTGCGCCACAGCTCGGCCCAGATCGCGGCGTCGTCGTTGATTCCGCGCAGCAGCGGCGACTGCGTGCGGATCTCGATGCCGGTTTCGCGCAGGTGGGCGAGCGCTTCCTGCACGACGTCGGTCTCGAGCTCGCGCGGATGATTGAAGTGCGCCATCAAGGTGAGGTGATGCCCGCCGCGCACGATGCGCCGGAACAGCGCCAGCAGCTCCGGTGCATCGGGATCCGAGACGAAGCGATAAGGCCAGAAGCCGAGCGCCTTGGTGCCGATCCGGATGCGCTGTACGTGGGGCAGCCCGGCTTCGACGACGGGCAGCAGGTAGCTCGCGAGATTGCGTGCCGACATCACCAGCGGATCGCCGCCGGTGTAGAGCACGTCGCTCACTTCGGGGTGCGCGCGCAGCCAGGCGATCAGTTGACCGGTTTCGCGCGCCGCGAAGCGGCTCATGCTCGGGCCGACGAACTGCGCCCAGCGGAAGCAGAACGTGCAGTAGGCGTGGCAGGTCTGGCCCTGGCTAGGGAAGAACAGCACCGTCTCGCGATATTTGTGCTGCATGCCGGGCAAGGGCGCCTCGTCGAGCGCCGGCACGTTGTACTCGCGCTGCCCGCCGGGATGCGGATTCAGGCCCGCGCGGATGTCGTCGGCGATCCGGCGCAGCTCGTTCGCGTCCGCGCCTCGTACGAGCGCCGAAGCCACGGTGTCATAGGCGGCCGCGCTCAGCATCTCGCGGCGCGGGAAGACGACGCGAAACATCGGATCCTCGGGTGCCTCGTCCCAGTGGATCAGGTGATCGAGCACGTAGTTGTTCACCTTGAGCGGGAACACCTGCGACACGATTTCTATTTCTTCGATGAGCTCCTTGCTCAGGCGCGAGATCTGCGGGATCTCGCGCAGGTTTCGTCCGTGATACGCCTTGTAATCCTTGCTTACCGGGGCGCGTCTCGCGGCAGCCAATCTGTACGTCGACATCGGATGTCCTCCGTTGTGTTCCGCCTGGGATTGCCAGTCAGCGACTGACGTCTTCGTTATCTCCTTATGCAGCGCGTGTCTTCTCTCCTCCGACAGCCGATGAAGCTGGACCTTAGCCGAGTCGATCGCAATCGCAAAGACGTTTGTTCGCCACAGCGACGTTCGGCATTCGTGCCACAAACACCGTGTTCGTTGCCGACGCGAGGAGGCGCGCCAAACCGATGCCTCGCCTTTACGCGCACTGCAGCGCGCAGAGGCGCGTCGCATATCGAACACAAGCGATCGTTCGACGCGGAGAGTTCACGGTCGTACACGCGGCATTCGTCACGCGCGATGAGGATCGCAGCGACGTGTGACGAACGAATGAAGCAGGCCGTCTCGAGCGTTGGTCGCGGTGCGCAGAGAAGAAGGATCAGGGCGCCTCGAAATGCGCGTCGCGCAGCAGCGCCTCGCAGGCGCCGCCGTACTTGCGATCGAGCCGCTCGATGAGCCGCCAGTCGCGCTCGATTTCGTTCATCATCACGCCCGACTCGCTGCCCATGCGGCGCTCCGCTTCTTCACGACCGTGCTCGAGGATGGACTGGTTCAACGCGAACTCGCCGGCGCTGTAGAGGGCGTCGTAACGCTTCGCGTCGTGGCCGCGCGCAGCGAGGAAGAAGTAGGCGGCGCAGGTGTGATAAGCGGGTCGATAGAGCTCTGCCGGCGATTGATCCGCGGCCGACGCAGCGGCGCCGAGGCCGCCCGCCGCGCATAGCACGGCGAGCCGCAGCCGTCGATCAGCCACGCGCATACCGCGGCGGCGCGGCCCCCTCGCCCGGACAGACGTCGACCTCGACCGTCAAGTGCACGACGCGCAGATCGCCGGGGATCGCGGCCTTGTAAACCGCGAGCGGCCGCGGCTCGTGCGTCACCAGCGAGACGATCGCAGCGTGGATGCCCGGGCCGATGGACCAGACGTGCAGATCGGAGACGAGACTGTCGCCGATGCCTTCGATCGCCTGCTTCACGCGCGCGATGACCTCGGCCTCCGCCTGCTGATCGAGCAGTACGGCGGCGGTGGCTCGCGCCAGACCCCAGGCCCAGCGCACGACCAGCGCGGCGCCCAGCATGCCCATCAGCGGATCGAGCCAGGTGAGGTCCGCGAACTTGCCCGCGAGCAGCGCGGCGATCGCGAGCACCGAGGTCAGCGCGTCGGCGAGTACGTGCAGATAGGCGGAGCGCAGCGCGTGATCTTCGCTGTGCGCATGCAGCGGATCCTGCGCGTGGTGATGCTCCTCGTGAGCGTGTCGTCCGTCATGCACGTGACGATGCCCGGCATGCGCGCCGCCGGACGCCGCCGCGAAGCCACCGCCGAGGACGAAGGTCGAGATCGCGTTGACGGCGAGGCCGATGACGGCGACGAGCAGCGCCGCGTCGAACTCGATCGGCACGGGATCGAGCATGCGCTCGAGGCTACCGCCGAACATCGCCAGCGCGAACAGACCGAGCAGGAAGGCGCCGACGAAACCGGCCAGCGCGTTGAGCTTGCCGGTGCCGAAGCTGAAGCGCGGATGGCCGGCGTAGCGCCGCGCGAACACGTAGGCCGCGAAGGACAGCGACAGCGCCGCCGTGTGCGAGCCCATGTGCAGGCCATCGGCAAGCAGGGCCATCGAGCCGAAGGCGAGGCCGGCCGCGATCTCGCCGATCATGGTCAGCAGGTTCAGCACGATCACGACGAGCGTGCGCGATTCGCCGGGGCGTCGCGTCTGCTGCCCGAAGCTGTGGCTGTGCTGCCACTCCGGAACTCGATGCACGTGCATGCGCGGCGCCCTCAGCGCTTGATCTCGACCTCGACGAATACGAGCTCGTGCCCGCTCGCATTGATGACATTGTGCTCGACGCCGACCGAGCGTGAATAGGACTGGCCGAGCTTCAGCTCGGCTTCGATCTCGCCGTTCGGCGTTTCGAGGCGCAAGCGGCCGTCGGTGACGGGCACGACCACGTAGTCGTACTCGTGACGGTGCCAGCCGGTCTCGGCGTCCGGCGCGAAACGCCACTCCGTGACTTTCACCGCGTCGTTGTCGACCTGGACCGTCGGTACCGCGGCGGCGCGCGTGGCAGTGCTCATGTCAGACTCCTTCGTGATCTCGATGGACGGTGTCCGGCGCAAAGGCCGGCAGGCACACGGCGAAGTACTCGGTATCGCCGTGCGGCGTGCTGTAGCGTACCCATTCACCGGGTGCCGTGACCACGGCCTGTCCGGCCGCGACGTCCAGCACGCCGCCGCGGTATTCCACGCGCAGGCACCCGGACAGGACGATCGTGCATTCTTCGAACGCCGGGGTTTGGCCGGGTTCCACCCAGCCCTGCGGCGAGCGCATGCGCGCGACGCTCAGCGCGGTGTGGCCGCTGTTGACGCGCCCGACATACTCTTCGATGCGCTTGGGCTTGTTGCCGGCGGCCGCGATCACGGTGGGTCTTTCGAGCAGTCGGGGCATCGCGGTCCTCCGATTTCAGATCGCGGCAAACCTGCCGCGGAACATGAAGTATGCGGCGCCGAGCAGGCACAGCGCCGCCCATAGATAGTCGAGCGTCGGGCGCTCCTTCAGATAGAGCACCGAGAAGGGCACGAACACGCCGAGCGTGATGATTTCCTGAAGAATCTTGAGCTGGCCGACCGACATCACCGTGTGCCCGATGCGGTTCGCCGGCACCTGCAGCAGATATTCGAAGAGCGCGATCCCCCAGCTCACGAGCGCGGCGAGCAACCACGGCTTGGTCGCGAGATTCTTCAAGTGCCCGTACCACGCAAAGGTCATGAAGACGTTGCTCAGGCAGAGCAGGACGATGGTGGTGAGCACGGGCGGCATGCGGCACGGATGAAGCGATGAAGCTCGGCACAGTGTAGCGCGCCGGACGTCCTCGCAGGCCGCAGGCAAGCGCGCGGCGGGCGGCGGTCCACAAAGCAGCGCGCCGCCTCACGGCGGCGCGCAGGTCGAAGCGGGCGGCCGGACGCGCCGGCAGCCCGCGGCAGCGAAGATCAGGCCTTCGGCGCGAAGGCGCTGCACCAGCCCTTGGCCGCGACGGCCTGCCCGGGGAAGATGCCGCAGCCGCCCCACTCCGAGCCTGCCGCCCCCTGGTAGAGCGCGCACACGGCGCAGTGCTGGCCGTCCTGGAAACGCGTCTGCTTGGCCTTGTCGACCGTCGCCGCGTCCTCGACATAGCCGAGACCGCTCGCCTGCGGGCTGGCCGGATCGACGTGCGGCATGTCGGCCGCGAAAGCCGCGCGCTGCGCGAGCAGCGTGGCCGCCGATGCGGCGGCCACGGCGCCGAGACCCTGCTTGAAGAATGTCCGTCTGCTGTTGTCCATCGTCTACTCCTGGATCGTCGTTTGCGATTGTTGATTCTGAGAGAACTCGCAGCAGCGGCAGTTTAAACGCCGCCTCGACGATGGCACCTGCGTCAGGTCAGGACTCCGCGACTTCGCTCGCTGTGCCGGACGCTGCGAACGCGGCGGGATCGTCCGGAGCACGAGCGACCGGCCTCCCGTAGCCCGGGTGCAGCGAAGCGGAACCCGGGATCAGGCATGCTCGATACGCAAAGGACTTCGGCCCTGCGCGGCGCGCACCGCGCCGTGTCTACTCGAATGCATGAGAGGACGGTGAGCGCCGATCCCGGGTTACGCGCTGCGCGCTCCACCCGGGCTACGACAACGCCGTTTACATTGGAAAACCATGGGGTGATGCGCGCGCCTCATCACCGTGGGGCTTTCTTCGTCAGCCCAAGCCACGCGCTTCGCGGTCGCTCATCCGCGCATCAAGGTGCGCGCAGCGCGCTCACCATCTCGGCCAGGCGCGCCGCGTCGGCTTCGTCGCGCACCGGGATGCTGAACTCGATCGAGCTCGCGACGCTCGCGTAGCGCGCGCGCAGCTTGGGCACGACGTCACGGTGGAGACCGACGACGGCGTAGCGATCCAGCACCTCGTCATCGACCAGCGCCGCCATGTCCTGCCAGCGCTGCTCGCGCGAGAGGCGGTTCAGCTCCTTCGCGAGCGCATCGAGCCCGTGATGCGCGAAGCACGCGGCATAGGCCGGCGTCGAGCCGTAGAAGGCGATGCGGCCGCGGATGTCCTGGATCTTCGCTTGCAAGGTTTCCTCGTCGGCGGCCGTGGCGATCAAGGGCGACACGCCGATCCCGATCGCCGCCGGATCGCGCCCGGCTTTCTCCGCGCCGCGGCGCACGGCCGGCTTCATCACCCGCTCGATGTAGCTCGGCGTGCAGACCGGATGCACGCGCAGCGTGTCCGCGACCTCGCCCGCGACCTGGCACATGTAGGGATTGACGCCGGCGAGATGGATCGGCGGCGGCGCGCAGTCCAAGGGCGCCGGCGTGAACGCCGGCACGTTGAGCGTGATCTCGTAGTGCGCGCCGCGGTAAGACACCGGGCGCTCGTGCTGCCACGCGTCCCACAGCGCGCGGACGGCGCGCACGTAGTCGCGCATCCACGGCCCCGGTGCGTGCCACTGCAGGCCGAAGCGGCGTTCGATGTGGCCCTTCACCTGGCTGCCGAGGCCGAGGATGAAGCGCCCGCCCGACAGGCGGGCAAGACTCCAGGCCGTCATCGCGGTGACGGTCGGGCTGCGCGGGAAAGCGATCGCGACCGAGGTGGCCGCGCTGATGCGGCGGGTCGCGGTGAGCGCGAGCGTCGCGACGACATAGGGATCGTCCTTGTTGTCGCGCACGGCGAGGCCGTCGTAGCCGAGGCTTTCGACCAGCGCGGCGTCCGCGCCGACGGCGCGGATGTCGATGGCGCCGTCGGCGACTTTCAGGCCGGAATCGGCCTTGCCCAGCGGCAATACGGTTTCAACGAGCATGGGCGGCTTTCACGGACGCGAGACTGTCCGAACTTCGAATCGAGGGCGCATAATCGCCCGCGAGACGCCAAAGAACAATTGCCGGACCACCGGCGTGCCGTGCGGGCCGAGGCCGAACGTCGGCTCGTCGAACAGGGGAATGCGATGTCTACCGAAGCAAGCGGCCAGCTCGCCCTGGCCGGCGCCGGACGCTGGCCCGAGCGCTACAAGCTCGTCGCGCTGTCCGTCCTCGCGGCGTTCATCTGCTACATCGATCGCGTCAACATTTCCGTCGCCGTCATCGCGATGCAGGAGCAGTACGCGTGGAGCGAGACGCAGAAGGGCTATGTGCTGTCGTCTTTCTTCGTCGGCTACATGCTGTTCATGGCGCCCAGCGGCTGGCTCGCGAACCGCTACGGCGGCAAGACGATCCTCGCGCTCGCCGTGTTCTGGTGGTCGCTGTGGACACTGCTCACGCCGCCCGCCGCGAGCCTGTCCTTCGCTGCCTTGATCGCCGCTCGGATCCTGATGGGGCTCGGCGAGGCCGCGATGTTTCCGGCCGTCTACAGCCTCTATGGCCGCTGGGTGCCCGCTGCCGAACGCTCGCGCGCGGTGGCACTGCTGATCGGCGGCATTCCGCTCGGCACCATGTTCGCGGTGCTGACGACGGGCTGGATCGTCGGTGCATACGGCTGGCCGATGGTGTTCTATCTGTTCGGCGCGGTCGGCGTGATCTGGACGCTCGTGTGGCTGCGTTCCGCGTACGACGCGCCGGCCGCGCACCCGCGTATCTCGCGCGAGGAGCTCGCGCTGCTCGAGGCGAACGCCGAGTCGCGTCAGGACAGGCCGCCGGTGCCGTGGCGCCGGATCTTCAGCTCGAGCGCGGTGTGGGCGCTGCTCATCAATCACTTCTGCAGCAACTGGGTGTTCTACATGCTGCTCGCGTGGCTGCCGAGCTACTTCCGCACGCAGCTCGACATCGGCATTGCGAGCGCCGGCCTCTACTCCGCGGGGCCTTGGCTCGCGATGCTCGTCTGCGGCGTCCTCGGCGGCAGCGTTGCCGATCGCCTCGTGCGCCGCGGCGTCGATCTGACGCAGGTGCGCAAGGGCATGCAGGTCGCGGCGCTGGTCGGCTCCGCGGCCTGCATGTTCGCGGCGCGCGAGGTCGCGACCCCGGGCATGGCGCTGGGCCTCATGTGCGGGGCGCTGGGCCTGCTCGCCTTGTCCTGGTCGGGCTTCCTGCCGAATCATCTCGAGATCGCGCCGCGCCATGCCGACGTGCTGATGGGCATCACCAACACCGCCGGCACCGTGCCCGGCGTCGTCGGCATCGCGATCACCGGCTGGCTCGTCGATCTCAGCGGCAGCTACACCACCGCCTTCATGCTCGCCGCCGGCATCAATCTCTTCGGCGCCGTCGTGTGGCTGCTGTTCGGCACGGCGAAGCGGGTGATCGATTGATCAGGCCGTGAGGGTTCGCGCTCTTTCATAGCTATCAGGTGGAGTGCAGCGCTGCGGTATCCCCAAGAAATCCTGTTGGCGCCCTGTCGTTTGAACGAGGACTCTTCGTCGCTCCCGCGCAGGCGGGAGCCCAGCGTTCTTGGCTCGGCGCCGATTGGGCTCCCGCCTGCGCGGGAGCGACGCAGGTTGCTGCGGAATCGTCTGCGCTGCTCGCAGCGTAATTCGTGGGATGCTTCAGCGCGTAGTGAAACCCGGGATCTCCGTTGCACCGAAGCGCCGAACCCGGGTTCCGCGCTACGCGCTCCACCCGGGCTACGAAGCGCTCGAAACATCCGCCCTCCCTCTTTGCGAGCGCCTAAGGAATCTCTAGGCCTTCGAGCAGTGTCGCCAACGCCGCGTCCACGGCCGCGTCGCCGATCTTCTCCGGCAACAGCAGACCGTCGATCGCGAGCAGCGTGAGGCCATGGACCTGCGCCCAGCAGGCGGCCGCCTGTCCTTGCACGGCCCGGCGCCGGAAGACGCCCTCCCGCTGGCCGCGCTGGAGCAACTCCAGCAGCACGCCCAGCGCACTCAGCGCGCGCTCGCTCGTGTGCACGCCGGCGGCCCGCTCGGCCGTGGCGCTGAACATTAGACGGTACAGGGCCGGATGCTCGGTCCCGAACTTCACGTAGGCGGTGGCCCCGAGCAGCAAAGCCTTGCGGACCGAGCGCGGATGCGCCTCCACGGCCACGGTGAGTGCCTCGCGCAGGCGATCGAAGCCGAGCATCGCGAGTTCGGCCAGCAGACTCGCTTTGTCCGGAAAGTGCTTGTAAGGCGCGGCATGGCTCACACCGGCGCGGCGCGCCACCTCGCGCAGGGTGAACTGCCAGTTCTGGTCCTCGGTGAGCATCGCCTGGGCAGTGTCGAGGATGACACGCCGGAGATCGCCATGGTGATAGGAGGTCCGGCCGCGAACGCTTTTTCTCTGCATGGACGATGAAGTTCGGAAATTGCTCACGACTCAATGTTGACACAAGAAACATGGCGACGTAAGTTGCGTCATGTTTTCAGTGTCTACATTGATGCCGTCGTCAGAGGTCGAGATTATGAATGCGCCCACTCCCGTCGCGATTTCTTCCTTGGCCGAATGCCTGCGGCGCCAGCGCCAGGCCTTTCTCGACGCAGGCCCACCCTCGCTCGAACGGCGGCGTGCCGATCTGGGTCGGCTCAAGCGCGCGATCCTCGCGCGCCGGCGCGAGCTCGAAGCGGCCGTGACAGCGGACTTCGGCCATCGCTCGACGCACGAGACGGCGATCATGGAGCTGATGACGGTCGTGCACGGCATCGACTACCTCGCGCGCCATTTGCGCCGCTGGATGCGCCCGAGCCGGCGGCACGTCGCCCTGCATTTCCAGCCTGCGCGCGCTTACGTCGTCTACCAGCCGCTCGGCGTGGTCGGCGTCATGGCGCCGTGGAACTATCCGCTGGCGCTGGCCCTGATGCCGCTGGCGACCGCCCTCGCGGCCGGCAACCGCGTCATGATCAAACCTTCCGAGCACACGCCGGCCGCCAGTGCGCTGCTCGAAGGCATGCTGGGCGAGCTGTTCCCCGGCGAGCAGGTGGCGGTGATCCAGGGCGACGCGGCCGTCGGCGCCGCCTTCGCCGCCCTGCCCTTCGATCACCTCGTATTCACCGGCAGCACGGCCGTCGGCCGCGCGGTGATGAAGGCGGCGGCCGAACAGCTCGTGCCGGTGACGCTGGAGCTCGGCGGCAAATCGCCCGTTCTCATCGAGCGAGGCCACGCGGCCGCGTCCGCCGCGAGCATCGCCTACGGCAAGCTGGCCAACGCCGGCCAGACCTGCGTGGCACCCGACTACGTGCTGCTGCACGAGCACGACGTCGAAGCCTTCGTCGACGCCTTCGACGCTGCGGTCAAGCGGCTCTATCCCGCCGGCCCGACGGGTGAGGACTACACCTCGATCCTCGGCGAGCGCCACTACCGGCGCCTGCTCGCGCTGCTCGAGGATGCACGCGCGAAAGGCGCGCGGATCGTCGAAACGGGCCACCGTCCGCAGGACACCGGCACCCGCCCTCATACGCTTGCGCCCACGCTCGTCCTCGACGTCACCGACGACATGCGGCTCATGCAGGAGGAAATCTTCGGCCCGGTGCTGCCCTTGCGCCGCTGTGCCGATGTGGACGAGGCGATCGCCTATGTCAACGCGCGCCCGCGCCCGCTCGCGCTCTACTACTTCGGCCCGCCGGGCAGCGCGCGCGACGAAGCCCTGCGCCGGACCACGTCCGGCAACGTCACGATCAACAACACGCTGATGCATTACGCCCAGGACGATCTGCCCTTCGGCGGCGCCGGCGCGAGCGGCATCGGCGCCTACCACGGCATCGAAGGCTTCCGGGCGCTCAGCCACGCCAAGGGCGTGTTCGTCCAGAGTCGCCGCAATCTGAGCAATCTGCTCCGGCCGCCGTTCGGCCGGATGGCCGAGCTGATCCTGAAAACGATGTTGCGGAAGTGAAGCTGCCGTAGCCCGGGTGTAGCGCAGCGAAACCCGGGATCCCGAAGGCGCGGAAGATCCCGGGTTACGCGCTGCGCGCTCCACCCGGGCTACGAAGGGATGGTTGCGGAAGCGCGCTCAGCTCGCCGGCGCGTAGCCGAGCACGGACTTCAGCTCCAGGAACTCGCCGAACGCGTGCTCGCCGAACTCGCGGCCGTTGCCCGAGTGCTTGTAGCCGCCGAAGGGCACGCTGAGATCGAGCCCGGCGTTGTTGAGGCTGATGTAGCCCGCGCGAATGCGCGCGGCGATCTTGCGTGCATGCTCGAGGTTCGTGCTCTGCACGTAGCCGCCGAGGCCGTAGTCGGTGTCGTTCGCGATGGCGACGGCTTCATCCTCGCTGTCGTAACCGAGTATGCACAGCACGGGGCCGAAGATTTCCTCGCGCGCGACTTCCATGTCGTTCTTCACGTCGCGGAACACGGTCGGCTTGCAGTAATAGCCGTCGGTGAGGCCCTCCGGCTTGCCGAGACCGCCGGTCACGAGCGTCGCACCGGACTCGATCCCGGACTTGATGAGCCGCTGGACCTTGTGCCATGCCGCTTCGGAGATCACCGGCCCCATGCGGCTGCCGCGCGCCGGATCGCCCGGGATCCAGCTCTCGGCGACCTCTTTCGCGATCGCGCAGACCTCGTCCATGCGCGCGTTCGGCACCAGCATGCGCGTCGGCGCGCGGCAGGACTGGCCCGAGTTCATCATCACGCTGTTGACGCCGCCGGTGACCGCGGCCTTCAGATCGGCGTCGTCGAGGACGATGTTCGGGCTCTTGCCGCCGAGCTCCTGGTGCACGCGCTTGACCGTCGCGGCGGCATTGCGCGCGACCTCGATGCCGGCGCGCGTCGAGCCCGTGATCGAAATCATGTCGATCCCGGGATGACTCGCCATCGCGCTGCCGACGACCGGGCCTTCGCCGAAGATCATGTTGAACACGCCCGGCGGCAGCCCGCAGGCGTCGACGATCTCGGCGAAGATCTGCGCCGAGAACGGCGCGACCTCGGAGGGCTTCAGCACCACCGTGCAGCCGACGGCGAGCGCGGGCGCGGTCTTTGCGCACATCTGGTGCACGGGCCAGTTCCACGGCGTGATGAAGCCGCAGACGCCGATCGGCTCCTTCAACACGGCGTGCGTGCCTTTCAGCTCCTCGAAGGCATAGGTCTTCAGGATGTTCGCCGCGGAGCGGAAGTGACGCGGCCCGAGCGCGGCCTGCGTATCGCGCGCGAGCCACTGCGGCGCGCCCATCTCCTCGCGGATCGCGATGCCCATGTCGTCGAGCCGGCGCTCGAACTCCTCGGCGATGCGCTCGAGTGCGGCGATACGCAGCTCGCGGCTCGTCGCCGACCAGACCGGAAACGCGGCGCGTGCGGCCGCGACGGCGGCGTCGACGTCCGCCGGCCCGCCGACGTGGATGCGCCCGTTGGGGCTGCCGCTCGCCGGATCGATCACCTCGAGAATCTTCGGCTCGACCGGGTCGACCCAGCGGCCGCCGATGTAGAACTTCAAGTGCTCGCGCATAGGCGTCTCCTGCGTGGAATCAGCGCTCCGTGCGGCGGAACGCGTCAAAAAAGGGGCAGCGCGCTGCCGAATCCGATTACTCCGTCTCCAGTGCCGACGTTCGGCGATCGAGCCGCGTCTTGTCAACGCATCGCGCGCGGCCGGCAGCGGCGCTCATGCGGCGCGCGGCGTCCTTGCGTAAGCTAACGCGGTCTCGAGCAGGAGCCGCTTCGATGAGCTACGGCACGATCACCGTCACCACCGCCGATCACCTCACCCGCATCACGCTGAACCGACCGGAGGTGCTCAACGCAATCAATCAGCAGATGCACGACGAGCTGCAGGCCGCATTCGACGCCTTCGCGGCCGACGATACGCAGTATCTCTGCGTGCTGGCGGGCGCCGGCGAGCGCGCGTTCTCGGCCGGCAGCGATCTGAAGTCGATCGCCAAGGCCGGCAGGCCGCACGTCTACCCGCCGGACGGCTATGCCGGTCTCATCGAGCGTTTCGATCTCGACAAGCCGCTGATCGCCGCGATCGACGGCGTCGCCGTCGGCGGCGGCTTCGAGCTCGCACTGGCCTGCGATCTGATCGTCGCGACGACGCGCTCGCGCTTCGGCCTGCCCGAGCCGCTGGTCGGCGCGGTGGCGCTCGGCGGCGGCATGCACCGGCTCGCGCGCCAGATCGGCTTGAAGCGGGCGATGGGGCTGATCTTGAGTGGCGACATCATCGGCGCCGACGAAGCCTACCGCCTCGGTTTCGTCACCGCGCTCGTCGAGTCTTCGGCCCTGGACGCGACCGTCGACGATTGGTGCCGCCGCATCCTGCGCTGCGCGCCGCTCGCGACGCGCGCCTCGAAGCAGACCGTGATGCGCGGCCTCGACGAACCGAGCCTCCAAGCCGCGATGAAGCACCAGCGCGATTATCCCGCGTTCAAGGCCTGGCTGAACTCCAGCGATCGCCTCGAAGGCGCCGCGGCCTTCGCGGAGAAACGACCGCCGCGGTGGAAAGGGCGTTGACGCGATACGGAGGGGCCGATCCCGGATTCCGCGCCGCGTTGCGGCGCTCCTTCCGGGCTACGAAGACCCTGTTCGTAGCCTCTCTTCGTAGCCCGGGTGCAGCGTAGCGAAACCCGGGATCTTCGACGACACGCCCGATCCCGGGTTACGCGCTGCGCGCTACACCCGGGCTACGAACCGACCTTCAAAGCGCCCCCGCCTGCCGTGCCGCTTCCTTCAACTCGCGGCGGCGGCGATGGAGCACGGGCTCGGTGTAGCCGTTCGGCTGGTGGACGCCGCCGAAGACGAGCTCGCAGGCGGCCTGGAAGGCGACGGACTCGTCGAAGTTCGGCGCCATCGGCTTGTAGCCCGGCTCGTTCGCGTTCTGGCGATCGACGACGACGGCCATGCGCTTGAAGGTCTCGAGCACGTGGCGGCGGCGCACGAAGTCGTGGCGCAGCCAGTTCGCGATGTGCTGGCTGGAGATGCGCAGGGTCGCGCGATCCTCCATCAGGCCGACGTCGTGGATGTCGGGCACCTTCGAGCAGCCGATGCCGAGATCGATCCAGCGCACCACATAGCCCAGGATGCCTTGGCAGTTGTTGTCGAGCTCGGCCTGCACCTGCTCGCGGGTCAGCGGCGTGTCGCCGAGCAGCGGGATCGTCAGGATGTCGTCGAGGCTCGCGCGCGGACGCTTCTTCAGCTCGTTCTGCACTTCCCACACGTTGATCTGATGGTAGTGCATCGCGTGCAACGTCGCCGCCGTCGGCGACGGCACCCACGCCGTGCTCGCACCGGCCCGCAGATGCGCGGCCTTGGTCTCGACCATTTCCTTCATCAGATCGGGCTTTGCCCACATGCCCTTGCCAATCTGCGCCTTGCCCTGCAGGCCGCAGGCGAGGCCGATGTCGACGTTCGAGTTCTCGTAGGCCTTGATCCACTTTTCCTGCTTCATCGCCTCCTTGCGCACCATCACGCCCGCTTCCATCGAGGTGTGGATCTCGTCGCCGGTGCGATCGAGGAAACCGGTGTTGATGAAAATGATGCGCTCGCGGGCGACGCGGATGCATTCCTTGAGATTGACCGTGGTGCGGCGCTCCTCGTCCATGATGCCGATCTTCAGCGCGTTGCGCGCCAGACCGAGCATGTCCTCGACGCGATCGAAGAGCTCGCAGGCGAAGGCGACTTCCTCCGGGCCGTGCATCTTCGGCTTCACGATGTACATCGAGCCCGTGCGTGAATTGCGCAGCGTATTGACGCCGCGCAGGTCGTACAGCGCGATCAGGCCCGTGATCGCGGCGTCGATGATGCCTTCGGGCACTTCCTCGCCCTTATACAGCACGGCCTCGTTCGTCATCAGATGGCCGACGTTGCGCACCAGCAGCAGCGCGCGGCCGTGCAGCACGATCGGCTGGCCCTGCGGATCGAGGAACTCGCGATCCGGCGCCATCGCGCGCGTCATCGTCTTGCCGTTCTTGAGGAAGGTGTCGGTCAGCGTGCCTTTCATCAGGCCCAGCCAGTTGCGGTAGACCTCCGCCTTGTCGGCGCCGTCCGCGGCCGCGACGGAATCCTCGCAGTCCTGGATCACGGTCACCGCGGCTTCGAGCACGATGTCCTTCACGTGGGCGAGATCGTCCTTGCCGACCGGGTGCGCCGGATCGATCTGCAGGAGGATGTGCAGGCCGTTGTTCTCCAGCAGCACTTCGCCGGGCCCGTCGGTCGGGCCCTTGTAGCCGGCGAAGCGCGCCGGATCGGCGAGACCGGCCGTCTCGCCGTCCTTCAGCGTCACGGCCAGGCGGCCGTCGACGACGCGATAGGCC
The DNA here is from genome assembly GCA_035325705.1 of Gammaproteobacteria bacterium. Classification (GTDB taxonomy): domain Bacteria; phylum Pseudomonadota; class Gammaproteobacteria. The sequence continues at coordinate 13,713 of DAOKZI010000035.1, read as the reverse complement.
GTCGCCTGCGCATGCGAGCCCGTCGCGAGCGGCACGGCCCGATCGAGCAGCGCACGGCCGTAAGCAATGACTTTCGCGCCGCGCACGGGGTTGTAGGGCCCGGCGCGCGTCGCGCCGTCGGCCTCGTCGATCACGTCGGAGCCGTAGAGCGCGTCGTACAGCGAGCCCCAGCGCGCATTGGTCGCGTTCAGCGCGTAGCGCGCGTTCTTGACCGGTACGACGAGCTGGGGGCCGGCGATCTTCGCGATCTCGTCGTCGACGTTCGTCGGCGAAATCTCGAAGTCCGGGCCTTCGGGCAGCAGGTAGCCGATCTTCTGCAGGAATTTCTTGTACTGCACCGGATCGTGCGGGGCGTCGCAGCGGGACTGGTGCCAGGTGTCGATCTCGGCCTGCAGCTTGTAGCGCTTCAGCAGCAGGATGTTGTTCTTCGGCGCGAGCTCGGTGATCAGCGTTTCGAGCTCGGACCAGAACATCGAGGGATCGATGTGCAGATCGGGCAGGATCTCCTGGGTGACGAGCCGGTAGACGGGATTGGAAATCTCGAGCTTGCCGCTGCTGACGTGGGTGTGGGTGGCGGTGTCGGAAACGCCGAGGCTCATGTCTGTCTCTCGCTGCTCACAGGGACTCGGCATGATACCGCGTGTCCCCCGTCCGTGGCCGCCCGGGAGCCGCCGGCGCGGCCATTTTTCCGCGTTTCCGGTCCCCACGAGCCGGTGCCGCGACCGAGCGCCGGCGGCGCCGGGCCCGCGCCCGGGATGCGCTACCATGCGCCGACCCGATGCACCACCCGATGAGCAGCGCGCCCTCACACCCCTTCCACCCGCTGCGCGCGCTGGCCCTGCTCGCCTGCGCGCAGGCGCTGTTCGCGCTGATGGACGCGACGGGCAAGATGCTGGCGGCAGACATGGGGATCCCGCTGATCGCGCTGGTGCGCCACGCCGGCCAGACCCTGCTGATGCTCGCCTTTCTCGGACCGCGCATGGGCCTGCGCCTGATCCATACGCGGCACCTCTGGCTGCAGTGCTGGCGCGGCCTGGCGATGAGCGGCTTCACGCTGTTCTTTTTCACCGCGCTGTTCCGCCTGCCGCAGGCGGAGGCGACCGCGATCAACTTCATCGCGCCCTTCGTCGTGATGCTGCTCGCGGGCCGGGTGCTCGGCGAGCGCGTGAGCATGGGCAAGTGGCTGGGCGCCGCGGTCGGCTTCCTCGGCATGATGCTCCTGGTGCGGCCCGGCAGCGAGCTCGATCGCCTCGGCATCGTGTTCGCGCTGCTGACCCTGGTCTGCAACGTCGCCTTCCAGCTCCTGACGCGCCGGCTCGCGCTGGTCGAAGATTCCTTCACGACGATGTTCTACTCGGCTGCGATCAGCGTCCTGGTCTCGGCGCTGCTGCTGCCGCTGCAGTCGGTGTGGGGCGGCTGGCCGGCGGCGCTGTCGCTGCATCAGGTGCTGATGCTGCTCGCCCTCGGGGTGCTGGGCGGGCTCAGCCAGTGGTGCTTCATCCGCGCCTATGTGTGGTCCAGCGCGACCTTCATCGCGCCGCTGCTGTTCATGCAGCTCGTGTGGTCGACGGCGACGGGCCTGCTCTTCTTCGGCCAACTGCCCGACGGCCTCAGCCTGGCGGGCATCGGCGTGATCCTCGCGAGCGGCGTCGCGACGATGCTCTATGCGGCGCGGACGAAGGCGAGCGGCTGAGGCTCAGCCGCCTCTGCTCGCCAGCGCCTCCTCGCGCAGTTGGCGCTTCAGGATCTTGTTGGTGCCCGACAGCGGCAGCGGCGCGTGGCGGATGTCGATGCTGCGCGGGCACTTGTAGCCCGCGATCAGCGAGCGGCAGTGCCGGATGAGCGCTTCGGCCGTCAGCGTGGCGCCGTCGTGCGGCACGACGATCGCATGCACGCGCTCGCCGAGATCTTCGTCCGGCAGCCCGATCACTGCGCATTCGCGCACGCCGGGATGCTCGTGCAGCGCGTGCTCGACCTCACCGGAATACACGTTCTCGCCGCCGGAGATGATCATGTCCTTGAGACGATCGACGAGATAGATGAAGCCTTCGTCGTCCATCCACGCGGCGTCGCCGGTGTGCATCCAGCCGCCGCGCAGGGTCTGCGCCGTGAGCGCCGGCTGCTTCCAGTAGCCCTGCATCACCATCGGGCCGCGCACCTGGATTTCGCCGATCTGGCCGTGCGGGAGTTCATTGTCGTGCTCGTCGGCGATGCGGATTTCCGCGGTGTGGATCGCCTGGCCGATCGACTTGATGCGGCCGGCGTTCGGCCCCTCGAGCACGTGGTACTTGGGCTGCAGCCAGGCCGCGGAGGGCGAGAGTTCCGTCATGCCGTAGGACTGCGTGAAGCGCACCTTCGGCAGCAGCGCGAGCGCCCGGCGCAGCAGCGCCTCGGGCATGATCGAGGCGCCGTAGGAGATGTTGGTGAGGCTCGAGAAATCGGTCGTCGCGAAGCGCGGATGGTTCAGCAGCCGGTTGATCATCGTCGGCACCAGCAGCAGATGCGTCACGCGCTGCTGCTCGACGGCGTCGAACAGCGCATCCATGTCGAAGGACGGCAGGATGATGCCGGTGCCCAGCGCCGTCATCGTGCCGTAGATGCGCGCGCTGCCGGCCGCGTGGAACACGGGCATCGAGTGCAGATACACCATGTCTTCGTGGAATTCCATGTTCGGAATCGCGGCGAGGATGTTGGCGACGGCATTCGCGTGCGAGGTCATCACGCCCTTCGGCCGCCCCGTCGTGCCGCCGGTGTAGACGATCGCGAGCAGATCGCTGCCGCCGCGGCGCGCATCGGGCACCGGCGCGCGGGCCGCGAGCAGCGTCTCGTAGTCCAGCGCATCGCCGCCGGGCGCGGCGTCTATCGTCAGCACCCGGCGCACGCCCGGCGCGAGCTTCAGCAGCGCCGGCACGCGCGCGGCGTGCGCGCGATCGACGATCAGGAGCTTCACCTCGGCGTCGTCGAGGATGTAGCCGAGCTCGGCGTCCGCGAGCCGCGTGTTCAAAGGCACCATCACGCCGCCCGCCCAGGGCACGGCGTAGTGGTACTCGAAATACGGAAAGCCCGTGTCGGCGAGCATCGACACGCCGGTGTCCGCGCCGACGCCGAGATCCGCGAGCACGCCGGCGAGCCGCGCCACGCGCTCGTGGAGCTCGCGCCAGGTGAGCGCCCGATCGCCGCAGCGCAGGGCCTGGCGGTGAGCCTTCAGCAGCGCGCCGCGGCTCAAGATTTGAGTCAGGTGCATGAACGCATTGTCGCCGCCGCCGCGGGCGAGCTCAATGCCGGTCCCGTTCATTCGCGCGCCGTTTCGCCGGTCAGCGGCACGAAGCGCACCGGCAGCTTCGCCTCCTGCTCGAGGCTGCCGCCCTCCTTGCGCGTGATGACGGTCAACTGCTGATCGCCGCCCGTGGAGCCGACCGGGATCACGAGCCGCCCCCCCGGCGCGAGCTGTTCGATGAGCGCGGGCGGCACGGCGCCCGCGGCGGTGACGATGATGCCGTCGAAGGGCGCCTCCTCGGGCCAGCCGAGATTGCCGTCGCCGGCGCGCACCGTCACGCTTTCGTAGCCGAGGCGGGCGAGCCGTTCGCGCGCGCTCGCCGCGAGCGCCGCGACGATTTCGATCGTCCACACGCGCGCCCCGAGCTCGGCGAGCACCGCGGCCTGATAGCCGGAGCCGGTGCCGATCTCGAGCACGCGATCGCCGGGCGCGACTTCGAGCAGATCGCTCATCAGCGCGACGATGAAGGGCTGTGAGATGGTCTGACCGTGGCCGATCGACAGCGGCCGGTTCACGTAAGCCCAGGGCGTGTCGCCCTCGCGCACGAAGGCCTCGCGCGGCACGCGGCGCAAGGCCTCGCGCACGGCCGGGCTCATCGCGCGCAGACCGGTCCACGTGGCGGTTTCGCGATAGTCGAGGGCGATTTCGTCGAGCAGGGTATCGCGCATGCGGGCCTCCCGAGAGGGGTCGGCGAAGGCGGCGGCCATCACGAGCAGACAGATCAGCGGGGCGAGCAGCGTGCCGATCGACCCTCGTCGCTGGTTGACTGTAACCACCATCGCGCTCCGGCTTGAATGATTTCAACCATATCGCCGCGCGCGGCGCACATGCCAGTCGCATTTCGCCCGCGCATGGTGCGAATTCTTTGCGCCGGCCCGTATTTTGCCTTTCAATGCGCGACTTTACTTTGTCACGGATCACGAGCTCATGCGCATCAAAGCCAGCCCCCTGCACTGCACGCTGCTTGCCGCCCTGCCCTTCGCCGCCGCCGCGGTCGATGAGACCTACACCGTCACCGCGACCCGCGTCGAACGCGACCCGCTGCGCACGCCGCTCGCGATCTCGACCGTCGCGAAGGACAGCATCCAGCGCCGCCAAGGGCTCGCGATCGAAGAGTCGATGAACCGCATCCCCGGCGTGTTTTTCCAGGATCGCTACAACTTCGCCCAGGACCAGCGCGTGTCGATCCGCGGTTTCGGCGCGCGCTCCCAGTTCGGGATCCGCGGCATCAAGATCTACGTCGACGGCATCCCGTCCACCTTGCCGGACGGCCAGGGCGGCGTCGACGACATCGATCTGAACTCGGTCTCGCGCATCGAAGTGCTGCGCGGCCCGGCCGCCGCGCTTTACGGCGCATCCGCGGGCGGCGTGATCAACCTCTTCACCGAAGACGGGACCGCCGAGCCCTACGTCGAAGCCGGCGTCAGCCGCGGCGAATTCGACTTCGGGCGCTACACGCTGAAGAGCGGCGGCCAGCAGGGGCCCTTGAACTGGCTGATCAGCGGCTCCTATCTCAATTTCGACGGCTACCGCGACCACAGCGAGGTCAATCACGCGCTCGTCAACAGCAAGTTCCGTTACAGCTTCGCCGACGGCTCGGAGCTGACGGCGGTCGTCAACGCGGTCGACTCGCCGGTTGCCGACGATCCGGGCGGGCTCACGGCGGCGCAGGCGCGCAGCAATCCGAAGTCCGCGGCCGCCAACAATCTGCGCTACGACGCCGGCGAGTGGCTGAAGCAGCAGAAGCTCGGCCTCGTCTACCAGCGCGACATGGGCCAGTATCATCACCTGCAGCTCCGCAACTATTACATCTGGCGCGATTTCGCCAACAATCTCGCGATCGGCGTGCCCTTCGCGGCGGCCGACGGCGTCGTCCAGTTCAGCCGCTTCGTGCTCGGCGGCGGCGCGCAGTATTCCTACGATCGCCCGCTGTTCGGCCACGACAACCGCCTCACCATCGGTTTCGACATCGATGCCCAGGAGGACGATCGGCAGCGCTATCTGAACGTCGACGGCGCGCGCGGCGCGCTGTCCTTCGATCAGCTCGAGAACGCCGACAGCCGCGGCTTCTACGTACAAAACGAGTTCAGCCTGACTTCGCAGATCGACTTGCTGCTCGGCCTGCGCTACGACAGCATCGATCTCGACGTCGGCGATCGCTTCCTCGCCAACGGCAACCAGACCGACAGCCTCGAGTACGACGAGCTGAACCCGATGGTGGGCGTGGTGTGGAGCCCGCTGCGCGAGATCAATCTCTACGCGAACTACGGCACGTCCTTCGAGACGCCGAGCTTCACCGAGCTCGCGAACGGATCGCGCGGCAATGGCACGCTCGGGGGCTTCGGCGACGTCGCCGCCCAGCACGCGCGGAGCTACGAAGCCGGCGTCAAGGGCCTCGTGCTCGATCGTCTCGACTACGATCTCGCCGTCTATTACACGACGGTCGAGGACGAGATCACGCCGCTGGTGAACAACGGCGGGCGGGCGTTCTTCGACAACAACGACACCGAGCGTGCCGGCGTCGAGACCAGCCTGCGCTACGAGGTGTTCAAAGGCCTCGATCTCGCGGTCGCCTACACGTATTCGGACTTCACCTTCGACCGCTCCGCGTCCACGCCGGCCATCGAGGGCAATCGCCTGCCGGGCCAGCCGGAGCACCAGTTCTATGCCGAGCTGGCCTATACGCATCCTTCCGGCTTCTATGCCATCTTCGACATGCTGCACGTCGACGAAATGTACGCCGACAACGCGAACCGCGCCGAGAACGACGCCTATGAGGTGGCGAACCTGCGCTTCGGCCGCGACTTCGCCTTCGGCGCCTGGGGCGTGAAGCCGTTCTTCGGCATCAACAATCTGTTCGACGAACGTTACAACCAGAACGTCATTCTGAACGCGGCCGGCGACCGCTACTTCGAGCCGGCCCCGGACCGCAACGTCTATGGCGGCGTGACGGCGCGCTACACGTTCTGAGCGGGCACGCCAGCTCCGGCGGGCGCGGCTCCCGGGTTACGCGCTGCGCGCTCCACCCGGGCTACAAAAGCGCCGTCCACGTTTGAAAACTATGGGGGGTGATGCGCGCGCCTCATCACCGTTGGGCTGACGATGTAGGTTGGGCTGACGAAGGAAGCCCAACCTACGATGATCCTGCACCCGCTTCTTCCGCCTCTGCGGGAATGTTCCTACACTGCGGCATCCGCTCCGGAGGTCCGCATGAACCAGTTGTTTCGCACCCGCACGCTGAAGCACGAGGACTATGCGGACAGCGGCTTGAAACGCTGCCTCACCGCCTTCGATCTGATCCTGCTCGGCATCGGCGCCATCATCGGCACCGGCATCTTCGTGCTGACGGGCATCGCGGCGGCCCACCAGGCGGGACCCGCCGTGGTGCTGTCCTTCGTGATTTCGGGCGTCGCCTGCGCTTTCGCGGCGCTGGCCTACGCCGAGCTCGCGGCCAGTCTCGGCGGCTGCGGCAGCGCCTACGGCTACAGCTATTCGGCCTTCGGCGAATTCGTCGCGTGGATGATCGGCTGGACGCTGCTGCTCGAGTACGGCATGTCGGTGGCGGCGGTCGCGAACGGCTGGTCCGGCTATTTCGACAACGCGCTCACCTCGATGGGCCTGCAACTGCCGAAGGCGATCACCACCCATCCCGAGCACGGCGGCATCGTCAATCTGCCCGCGGTGCTCGTGATCCTCGCGCTGATGGGCCTGCTGATCGTCGGCGTCAAGGAGAGCGCGCGGCTGAACGCCGTGATGGTCGGCGTGAAGCTGTTCACGATCGTGGTCTTTCTCATCGCTGCCACCGGCCACGTCGATCCGGTGAACTGGTCGCCGTTCATGCCCTACGGCTGGTTCACGCGCGCCCCGGGCGGCGAGACCGTCGGCGTGCTCGCGGGCGCCTCGCTGGTGTTCTTCGCATACATCGGCTTCGACGCCGTGACCACCGCGGCCGAGGAAGCCAAGCATCCGCAGCGCGATCTGCCGATCGGCATCATCGGCGCGCTCGCGATCTGCATGCTCGTCTACATCGCGGTCTCCGGCGTGCTGACCGGCGTCGTCAGCTACAAGGAGCTCGGCGTCAGCTCGCCGGTCGCCGCCGCGCTGCTGTCGCTGGGCCATCGCTGGGCTTCGGGCCTCGTCGCGGTCGGCGTCATCGCCGGCCTGCTGACGGTGATGCTCGTGCTCTACTACGGCCTCACGCGCATCATCTTCGCGATGGCGCGCGACGGCCTGCTGCCGCCGTTCTTCGCGAGGATCAATCAGCGCACGCAGACGCCGGTCAACACCATCGTCGTCGTCGGCCTGCTCTGCGCGCTGTTCGCCGGCGTGCTGCCGCTCGGCAAGCTCGCCGAGCTCGTCAACATCGGCACCCTGTTCGCGTTCGTGATGGTCTGCGGCGGCGTCATGCTGCTGCGCCGGACCCAGCCCGAGCTGCCGCGCCCGTTCCGGCTGCCGGCGAACCCCCTGATCCCGCTGCTCGGCGCCCTGTCCTGCACCGCGCTGATGGCCTTCCTGCCCCAGCACACCTGGGAGCGCTTCATCGGCTGGCTCCTCACCGGCATCGTGTTCTATTTCGCGTATTCGATACGCCACAGCAAGCTGGCCATCGGTTCCGGTTGACATGCGGGGACGGGCCACCGAGAACACCGAGAGAAAGAAGAATTTGTAGCCCGGATGAGCGCAGCGAATCCGGGATCCATCGCCGGTTCACGCGCTACACCCGACCATCGCCGCCCCCCGGATTCGCTGCGCTTCATCCGGGCTACGAACGACTCACGCCCGCCCTCCGTGCGCTCGCTCCCATCCCTTCATCCGGGGGATGGCGCGGGCCGGGTCGCCCGGTGCTCCCGCATCCCTCGCGCAGTACACTGCGCGCACGATAACGACCGCGGCGACCGAGGAGGAACATAGATGCTGCCCGTTGGCTATTTCCCGTGTACCCAGGATCCCCCGCAGGGCGCGAACGTCGCCCGCATGATCGACGAAATCGTCGCCCAGGCCGAGCTCTGCGAGCAGGTCGGCTTCGACGGCTTCTTTTTCACCGAGCATCACCAGCAGGAAGACGGCTATCTGCCCGCGCCGGTGCTGATGGCCGGCATCGTCGGCGCGCGCACGCAGCGCCTCAAGGTCGGCACCTGCGTGCTGCTCGCGCCGCTGTACCACCCGATCCGCCTCGCCGAAGACATCGCCGTCGTCGACCAGGCGACGAAGGGCCGTTTCATCACCGCCGTCGGCATCGCCTACCAGCCCAGCGATTTCGAGGCCTTCGGCGTCAACATCAAACAGCGCGTCGGCCGCACCGAGGAGGTGATCGAGGTGCTGCGCAAGGCGTGGACGGGCCAGCCGTTCAGCCATCCGAGCAAATATCATCGAATCGAGAACGTGCGCGTGACGCCGACGCCCTATCAGCAGGGCGGCACGCCGATCTGGCTCGCCGGCTGGGTGCCCGAAGGCATCGAGCGCGCCGGCCGCATGGCCGACGGCTGGATCGCGGATCCGATCCAGTCGCTGCCCGTGATCAAGGAATACACGCGCCAGTACCGCGAAGCGGCGAAGAGGCACGGCCGCAAGCCCTATGTCTGTCTGATGCGCGACTGCGTGATCGGCGACACCTGGCAGCAGTGCATCGACAAGAGCGCGATGACGATGGTAACGCATCGCTGGTACTACGGCTTCGGCGCCTATGCGCCGGACAAGTACCTGCAGGACATCAAGAGCGCCGATCAGCTCACCTTCGAGAAGGTTGCGCAGGACCGGCTCATCGCCGGCTCGCCCGAACAATGTCTCGACCAGCTCAAGATGTGGCAGGAGGAAATCCAGCCGGACTACCTGATGCTCCGCATGCGCCAGCTCGGCGAGCCGGCGCAGCCGGAAGCGCTGCGCGATATCCGCGCTTTCGGTGAGAAGGTGATCTCGAAGCTTTGAGCGCGTGCGCCGGCCGCGGCCGGCGCCCTCGTCTCAGGCGACGCGCCGCGTCGTTCGGGACGTGCCGGCGCCGCGGCCGTCGGTGCGGAAGGAGTCGACCAGGCCGACCATGCGGTCGGCCTGGTCCTCCAGCGACTTGCTCGCCGCCGCGATCTCCTCGACCAGCGCCGCGTTCTGCTGCGTCGATTCCTCGATCCGCCGCACGGCCTCGTTCAACTCGCCGACGCTGCCGGTTTGCGCCCGCGACGCCGAAGCCACCTCGCCGATGATGGTCGACACGCGCTTGATCGACTCCACGATCGCGGTGAGCGTGCCGCCGCTGTCGTTGACGAGCCGCGAGCCGTCCTCGACGCGCTGCACGCTGGTTTGAATCAGCGTCTTGATTTCCTTGGCCGCCGTCGCGCTGCGCTGGGCGAGGTTGCGCACTTCGCCGGCGACGACCGCGAAACCCCGACCGTGCTCGCCGGCGCGTGCCGCCTCGACGGCGGCGTTCAGGGCGAGCAGATTGGTCTGGAACGCGATCTCGTCGATCACCGCGATGATGTCGGCGATGCGGCTCGAGGATTCGTTGATCTCCTTCATCGCCTGCACCGCGGCGCCGACGACCTCGCCGCCGTCGACGGCCTGGCTGCGCGCGGTCTGCGCGAGCTCGTCGGCCTGCACGGACTGCCGGGTGTTGTGCACCAGCGTTTCGCTGAGGCTCTTCATCCCGGCGTTGGTGCGCTCGACGCTCAGGGCCTGCGCCTCCGTGCGGCGGCTCAGATCCTGGTTGCCGCTCGCGATCTCGCCGGTGGCCGTGCGCATGCTCGTGGCGGCACGGCGGATTTCATCGACCGTCGCGACGAGCTTGTCGAGACTGCCGTTCATCGCGTCGCGCAGCACCGCGAAATCGCCTCTTGCGTCGACCTCCACGCGCTGCGTCAGATCGCCCTCGGCGAGCGCCTCGACGACGCGGCGCGTGTCCGCCAGCGGCGTTGCGATCGCATCGAGCGTGTCGTTGAAGCCCTCGACGATGCGGCGGAACGCGCCCTCGTGACGCGAGGCATCGGCGCGCACGTGTAGAGCCCCGGCGGCACCGGCGACCGCGATCGCGCCGGCATCGTCGATCAGCGCGGCGATAGCATCGATGCAGCGATTGAGATTGTCGGTGACTTTCTTGACGTGGCCGGCATACTTCGTCGTGATCTTGGCCGGCGTCTTGCCGTGCGCGATCTCGTCGACGTAGACGGCGGCGAGATCGAGCGGCTGGACCAGCGCATCGAGCATTTCATTGATACCGGTCGCGAGCTCGCGCCAGAATCCGGGGGAAAACTTGTCGAGCTCGAGCCGCCAGTCGAGGTGGCCTTTCTTCGCACCGTAGATCATGCCTTCGATCTGATGCTGCGCGATCCGCTGCTGCGTCAGCTCGCGCCATTCGACGACCGTGCCCAGCAGCTCGGCTCCCTCCCCGCGCATCGGCGTCCCGAGCAGGCGGAAGCTGCGTTCGCCGAGCGCGTGCTCGAGCGTATCGCCGTGGACCAGGGGCTCGAGCGCCGGGAAAGACGCCGTCAGCGGCGTGTCCGCGAGGGCGGCCGGATCGAAGTCCGGCGCCTCCTTGCGAATGGCCTCGCACTGCTCGCGCAGCACCGCGGCCAGCGCGGCATTGACGAAGGCGATGCGGCCGGCGTCGTCGAGCACCATCACGCCGAGCGAGGCGGCATCGAGCGCCCGCGCGATGCGTGCGTCCCGCGCGGCGCGCGCATGCTCGCCGGCGCGCTGCCTTGCCTGGTGTTCCAGTGTCTGCGCGAACGCTTCGCCGAGCCGCCGAAGTTCGCCGGGCAGCTCGGGCAGGCGCGCATCGGCGCCGTCGCGCCGGGCTTCCATCGCCGACTGCAGACGCTCGACGGGCAGCAGCATGCGCCGGTAGATAATCATCAGTGCGAGCGCGACGACCGCCAGCAGCGCACCGAAGCTCACCGTCATCACGGCTCGCGCTGCGCTCGCCGCGGCCTCGGGAGTGGCGATTGCCGCCACCTGAGACCAAATGATGGCGCCGCTCACGGCGCCGGCCGCGAGCGTCACGGCGATGAGGCCGATCAGCAGCGTCTTGAGGCTCAAATTTTTCATGCGTTTCCGCCGGGGAGTGATTCGGTGGAGGCCAGGCGATCCGGATCCGTGGCCCGGATGAGCGCAGCGAATCCGGGATCGACGCCGGCTCGAAGCGCCTTCGTCCCACGCTTCTTCTCGCGCACCTGCTCGGCAGGGCCGGGATTCTTCGCGATCCGCGATGCCGAATTCCGGATTCGCTGCGCTCATCCGGGCTACGTGGAGCGCGTCGCGGCGCTTGCGATTCATTGGCCTTCTGCTGCTTAGCGGCGCCGACGGCGGGTTACTTGAGCGATCGCCGGCTAGATCGACGAGCATTCGGCGCTACACTCGGCGACTCTTTCGTTCAGAGCGATTGGAGGCTCCATGGCGCTCCTACCCTGCGTCGAGCTCGAACCGCGCACGCCGGCCACCGCGGCCGTCGTCTGGCTGCACGGGCTGGGCGCCGACGGCCACGACTTCGAGCCCATCGTCCCCGAGCTCGGCCTGCCGGACACGCTCGCGGTGCGCTTCGTGTTTCCGCACGCGCCGTCGATCCCGGTGACGATCAACAACGGCTATCGCATGCCGGCCTGGTACGACATGCTCGACATGGACCTCTCCCGTCGCGCCGATCGCGCCGGCCTGCTCGCCTCGGCCGCGCGCGTCGCGGCCCTGCTCGATCGCGAGCGCGAGCGCGGCATCGCCAGCGAGCGCATCGTGCTCGCCGGCTTCTCGCAGGGCGGTGCCGTCGGCCTGCAGCTTGCGTTGACTTATCCCCATCGCCTCGCCGGCCTGCTCGCGCTGTCGACCTACTTCGCGACCGGCGCGGACGTGGTGCCGGCGGCGGCGAACCGGGATCTGCCGATCGAAGTCCACCACGGACTCTTCGATCCGCTGGTCCCCGAGCTGATGGGCCGCCTGACCGTCGATCGCCTGCGCGATCTGGGCTATGACCCGACCTATCGCACCTATCCGATGGAGCACGCCGTCTGCGCCGAGCAGATCGCGGACATCGGACGCTGGCTGATCGCGCGCCTGAGCTGAGCGCCGCCGTGGCCGTGCGCTCGATCGATGCGCTGACGCTCGCGACGCACGACATGGCGCGCGCGGTCCGCTTCTATCGTGCGCTCGGCTTCACGTTGGGCTACGGCGGCGAGACCGCCGACTTCACGTCCTTCCACTGCGGCGATCAATACTTGAATCTGGTTCTCGTCGGCGCGGAGAAACGCTGGCAATGGTGGGGCCGCGCGATCTTCCACGTCGACGACGTCGATGCGATGCATGCGCTCGCGCTCGCCGCCGGCTACACGCCCGAGGCGCCGCCGCGCGACGCGCCCTGGGGCGAGCGCTATTTCCACCTGACGGATCCGGACGGCCACGAGCTGAGCTTCGCGAAGCTGCTTTGAGCCGCGCTTCATCGGCGCCCTACGCGTGGTCGCGACGAGCCTGCAGCGCAGCACGTTCGCGCCGGCTTGCGCCGCTGGCTAGCGCTGGGACCCCTCGGTTAGCATCGCGCGGAACCGGCGCAAGACCGGCCCCCTCCGCGCGCGACGGCGACGCCGCGAAAGGCTTCGTAACAATCACACGCCGGACCGGGAGTGCACATGCTGGGTATCATCCTGCTGTTCGTCGGCGGCGTGCTGCTGATCAACGGCGTCGGCGGCCTCGGCCTCATCGACAGCCGCGCGAGCGCGGTCCTCAACTTCATGACGGGCTGCCTGGCGCTGTTGATCGGCGTCGTGATGCTGGTGCGGGCGGCAGCGCCTCCCGACTACTTTCCGGTCGCCTGCGTGATGCTCTTCGCCTTCAATTACCTGTACGTCGCGATCTGCATGTGGCTGGCGCTCGACATGCGCGGCTTCGGCTGGTTTTGTCTCTTCATCGCGATCACGACGGTGCCCTGCGCCCTCCTCGCCTTCGACAGCCCCGATCCGCGCTTCGGCGTGTTCTGGCTGGTGTGGGGCTCGCTGTGGCTGATGTACTTCCTCGCCCTCGTGCGCGGCTTCGACTTCGGCCGCCTGCTGCCCTTCGCAACGATCGCGATCGGCGTGCTGACGTGCTGGATCCCGGGCTTCCTGATCCTCGTGCAGCGGTGGTGAAGCGCGGCGTAATCCTGGCGCGTCTAAGTCATCCGAAATGCCCTTGTTGGCCACCGAGAACACCGAGAACACAGAGGAAGATGAGGGCGGTCTTCGCGCGTTTCGGAAATGCCATCTCGATCTTGTCGATGCAGCCCTCTCCGCCGTCATGCCCGCCTGCGCGGGCATGACGGTAACGCCGGCGTGTCTCACGTCTCTTTCATCATCGGCGGCAATGCAGGCGCGTCATCATCGTTAGGCTGATGCAGGAAGCCCAACAATCGGCTTCGCATGCAGCCGCCGGCGCACCCGTCTTCGTAGCCCGTATATGGACTCCTCCCCAAGGTCAAGCGCTGTCGCGGGGTA
>DAOKZI010000034.1:0-41209 GCA_035325705.1 Gammaproteobacteria bacterium | reverse complement strand
GTCTACGACATCACGGGGAAACCGCCGGGGACGATTGAGTGGGAATGATTCGGCGCCTTTCAGGGTCGATCGAGATCGATAGAAAAGTAAGTCTAAGTCGTTGTCCTGAAGCCGGTGATGACAGACTCGCATTCGCGATCCAATTCCTCCGGCGTGTAGTGCGGGCGTTGCGGAAATCGACCCGTCAGATCGCGAACGTAGGTCACCATCGGTCATTTCTTCTGCGGCTTGCGGAACGCGAGGAAAAGCCGCTTTCACCGCGTCCTCCGAGAGGTTCTTTCGGCGAATCTCCTCGGGGAGTTTGCCGGCAAGGTAGCTAAGGTAGCTTGTCCGCTAATCAGCGTAGTTCTCCAGATATTCGAGAGGCGTGCAGGGCACAAGGTGGGGGCGTTTCTTCGCTCGCTCCCTATCCGCTCCGTCATCACGACGGAGGGACGCGTCTGGGCGTCGGATCACGTTGTCCGCGCGGGGGTCCGAGGCCTCGCGGGGCACCGAGATAACACTAATATTGCACGGTAACATTGACGATATTATCGTGCGATCATGATGTTATATATATCTCCCACTCAGCGTGCCGACGACGCTGCCGTCCACGCGTATCTGTATGAAACCTTGGGAATCGCGCCCCGGGTTCGCGCCTGGGCGGGCGCCGGCAAGCTGCCCTACTTCCTGAAGGAAGCGTTCGAGGTCCGGGAACTGAAGCTCCTGGATCGCCAGATTCTCCTGGCGATCGATCAGCGGGCCGACCGGCCGGCGCTGGCCAACGTTCGAGGTCAGATCGACAAGCTGCGACAACTGGCAGGGATGCCGGTCGTCTACGTCACACGCACCCTCGTTCCTACGAACGCAGGCGCCTCATCGAGCTGAAGGTGCCGTTCCTGGTGCCGGGCAACCAGCTCTATCTGCCCGATCTCGGGATCGACCTGCGCGAGTACTTTCGCGAGCCGATGAGGGCTGCACAGACCGCGCTCAGCCCGGCGACGCAGGCGATGCTGATCGCTGTCCTACTGCGCAGGCCGTGGCGCGCCGAGTGGCAGCCCGCCGAGGTGGTCGGCGAGCTGGGCTACACCCCGATGACCCTGTCGCGAGCAGTCAAGGAGCTCACGACCGCAGGCATCGCGACGTTGCGCACCGAGGGGAGGGCGCGATGGCTCCATGCGGAGCGCACTGCCGCGCAGACCTGGGAGCACGCGAGACCCCTGCTGCGCAGCCCGGTCAAGCGCCGGGTCTGGGTCCTTCCCCCTCCGAAGTCGAGGCCGCGCCCGTTGAGACTCGCGGGTCTGAGTGCGCTCGCGCGATTTTCGATGCTCACCGAGCCTCAGTGGCCGACCTACGCCGTCGGCCAGGCGGAGTGGAAGGCGGCGACACAGGTCGGCTTCGAGACGCTGCCCGAACCGATACCGGGTGCCTGCGAATGCGAGATCTGGCACTACAGCCCGGCACTCGTGCGAGACGGCGACACCGTCGATCCGCTTTCCCTGACACTCAGCCTGCAAGGCAACCAGGACGAGCGTGTTCAACTCGCGCTGGATGAACTCAAGGGGCACTTCCCGTGGTGAGGGGACTTGACGTCTTTCGCGAGCACTTCGCCGGCCACGCGGATCAGTTCGTACTGATCGGCGGCACGGCCGCGGGTCTCGCAATGGAGGAGGCAGGGCTCGAGTTCCGGGGCCACGAAGGACCTGAACATCGTCCTGCACATCGAAGCGCTCAGCCCGTCATTCGGCGAAGCGTTCTGGCGCTTCATCGAGGCGGGCCGCTACGAAATCCGACAGGCCAGCGACACCGGGAAGCCGGTCTTCTATCGATTCCAGAAGCCGGCCGATGATCGCTTTCCCGCCATGCTCGAGCTGTTCTGCCGGGCTCCCGAGGGGATCAGGCTGGCCGAAGGAAGTCACCTCACGCCGATTCCCATCGACGAGGCGGTGGCGAGCTTGTCCGCGATCCTGCTCGACGATGCGTACTACGAGTTCATCCTGGTCGGGCGCAGGGAAGTCGACGGCCTGCCGTGGGTGGGCGAGGACAGACTGATTCCGCTCAAGGCAAGCGCCTGGCTGGACCACGACGAACGTCAGGCCAAGGGTGAGCCGGATCGATACCAAGAACATCCGCAAGCACGCGAACGACGTACTCCGCCTGTCACAGCTACTCGCTCCGGACACTCGAATACCCGTCGCCGAGCGAATCGCGCAGGACTTGAACCGATTTCTCGACGCGATCGAGACAGATCGCTCGATCGATCCGAAGTCGCTCAAGATCAACAGCAGCGTCAGGGAGATTGCCGAACGGATCGCGCGGGCCTACGGCTTGATTCGACCGCGGGAGACGTGATCGTCATCCGGCGACCGAGCAGCGGCTACTCGGCCCAGATCGCGTCCTCGAGCCTTTCGGCATCGCTGACGAGCAAATGGCTCCGGCGGCTTGTGCTTGGCCGGGTTGGTCGCCAGCCGCAGGTCTTGAACGATGTACCCGACGAGGCAGCGGCGCACGCTCAGCTAACGAAGCGACATGTCGATGCTCCTCTATTCCCTCGGATATTCGAGCTGCATGGCCACCATCCTGGCCGTGTCTTCGCCGTATCGCCCGGCAATCGCCCGAAGGCTCCGGTCCAGCGCGGCCATGGGAGGCTGGTCGGGGAAGATCGAAACGACGTGGTCTTCCGGCCAGTCTTTCGTATTACGGCCGGGCAGAATGCGGATGCCGTGGGCCGTCACGATGGCGGACGTCGACGCGGCGAAGCTGATCGCCTTCGACCGATAGGTCCGCGACCAGGCATCGGCCACCAGTGCCAGCGCGATCTCGTCGATCCCCGGCTCGAAGGAAATGCCGAACTCGTCGCGGTTCCAGAAGGCGAGCGCGTTGCGCAGCGCCGTGGTGGCGAACGAGCGGCTGAACTTGAACGCCCTGCTCGCATGCCGCGCGTCCCAGCGGTCGACGCCGAGCTCCCGGGCCACGGCCGCCGCCTTCTCGCGGCCGGCGATGGCTTCGATCAGGGTCAGCATCATGGGCACGGACGCGGTGATGCCGGTCGTCGTCGCGAGCTTGCCGTCGACCACGAAGCGCCGGTCCGCGACATAGTCGATCGTCGGGCTGCGCTCCAGCAGGTCTTTCAGATAATACCAGTGCGTCGTGGCGCGCTTGCCGTCGAGCAGGCCGGCCGCACCGACGATCTTCGCCCCCGCGCAGACGCCGATGACGATCGCGCCCTTCGACGATTGCTGCCGCAGCCACGCCAATACGATCGGGTCGTCGTCCCTGCTCATCGCCGGCACGATCACGTAGTCCGCGCCCTCCGGATGGGCCGCGTCGAACGCGGCGATGCTTGCATCCGGCTCGGCCGCCTCGAGCGCGGGATAGAGCCGCACCGGACCCATGCCGATCGCCAGCATCAGCACGTCGGCCACGTCGGCGCGCCGCAGGATCGCGGCTGGCACGACGTAGTCGGTCGTCTCGGTCGCGTCGTTGAGGCCGATGACGGCGACGACCGGCCGCCGGCGTTCGCGGGGCTGAAGCGCCTCCAGCATCGCCGCCGTTTCGGACGCGGGCACCGGCGGCGCAGATGCCGCAACGTCGGACGGTAGCGTCGCCAGCCAGATGCCGAAGCCGCCTGCCGCGACGATGACGGTACCGATGAGTCCCCACGCGGCGATCGTGCGTTTCCTCATTCGTCATTCCTCGCCGGGTTCCAGGGACTGGACCCTATCGTAGGCCGACGGTGGCTGAAACGACGTAAATCCGGCGAAAACTGCGATGTCGCGAAACATCGCCGTCGTATGCGCGACGGTACATTCGATACCGTCCTCGTGTCGGGCGGCGCCTACGGCTGAACTCCCGAAATCGACGACGGCAGGGGTTCGGCCGTTTCTAAAGGTCTCCGTCGAAGAACGGCTCATCACGCTGCGCGATGAGCGTCACCTTGAACGATCCTGATACTGCACATAAAAAACCGTTACCCGATTTGCCGTACCGCGCGCACCGCGCGATCCGGCGATCGCTTGCGCTGCTCCTCCCACACGCGAAAGCCGCCGAGGAAGGCCTTGCCGTTGTTGCCGCGTCGTACGTAGTCGGGCAGTGTCTTCATCTTGCGCGCGTTGCCGCCGCCCAGCACCACGTAGTCGGAACCGAGCGCGGCATGCAGTTCCTCGATCACCTCGAGCACCGCCTTGCGCCACTTCTTCTTGCCGAGCCGCGCGAGGCCTCGCGCGCCGACGTAATCCTCGAAGCTGCGGCCTTTGCGGTAGGGCAGATGCGCCAGTTCCAGTGCTTCGAGTTTGCCGTCGACGATGAGCGCGGAGCCGAGCCCGGTGCCCAGTCCGAGGAACAGCATGCGCCCGCCCTCGTAGCTGCCGAGTGCCTGCATGGCCGCGTCGTTGATCACTCGGACCGGCCGCGCGAAAGCGCCCGTGAAATCGAAACCGACCCAGCCTTTCCGCAGGTTGTGCGGTTCGCGGACCGGCGCGCCGTGCAGCACCGGTCCCGGATAACCGATCGTCACTACATCGTAGGACCAGTCGTGAGTCAGCCTGAGCACGCGCCTGGTCATCGCGGCGGCCGTCAGCTTCGGACCCGAGGCAAAGGCGCGCGGCGTCGAGCGGCTGCTGACGAGACATTTCACATGGCTGCCGCCGATGTCGATGGCGAGGACGTTCATCGCGAGCCCAGCGCGCGTGCCGCGATGAATGCAGCCGCCCAGGCGGCAGCCGTCGCTGCATCGGGCACTGTCTCGATGCGCATCTTCAGGCCTCGAGCGGGCAATGCCAGCCGCCGTAGGGCTCGGCCAGCGCCTCGGCCTTCTGCGGCCCCCAACTGCCCGGGTGATACGGGTGTATCGCGAGCGGCAGGTTCAGCACCGGATCGACGATGCGCCAGGCGGCCTCGACGCCGTCCTCGCGCGCGAACAGGCTGGGGTCGCCCTTCAGGGCATCGCCGATCAGCCGCTCGTACGCGCTCATCTCCGCACCGCGCGCGTTGCACACGTACAGCTCGACCGACTCGCCGTCCATGCCGGTTCCGGCGTGCTTGGTGGAGGCACCGATTGCGATGGCGACGCGGTCGGGGCCGAGCCGGAAGCGGAAGTAGTTGGCGGCGGCCGCCTTGCCGAACACCTGTTGCGGCGGACGCTGCAATCGCACCAGGACTTCGGTCGCCGTCGTCGCCAGGCGCTTGCCGGCGCGAATCAAGATCGGCACGCCGGCCCAGCGCCACGTATCGAGATGCAGCCTCAGCGCGACGAAAGTCTCGATCTGCGAATCGACGGCCACGCCGTCTTCCGCGCGATAGCCCTCGTACTGACCGCGCACCAGGTCTTCGCCGGCGAGCGGGCGAATGTCCCTGAACACCTTGACCTTCTCGTCGCGCAGGGCTTCGGAGTCCGCTCCCACCGGCGGCTCCATCACCAGATGCGCCAACACCTGCAGCATGTGGTTCTGCACCACGTCGCGCAGCGCGCCCACTTCTTCGTAAAAGCGACCGCGTCCCTGTACGCCGAGTTCCTCGGCCATCGTAATCTGGATGCTGCTCACGTAGTTGCGGTTCCACACCGGCTCGAGGAACGCGTTGGCGAAGCGGAAATACAGCAGGTTCTGGACCGCCTCCTTGCCCAGGTAGTGGTCGATGCGAAAGACGGAGGACTCGGGAAAGCGGCGATGCAGCGTCTGGTTCAGCGCCATCGCCGAGGCGAGGTCGCGGCCGAAGGGTTTCTCCACCACCACACGCGCGCCGTCGCCGCTGCCCGACTCGCCGATGCCGTTGACCACCGGCGAGAACAGACTCGGCGGCACGGCCAGGTAGTACAGCGGACGCCGCGCATCGCCGAGCGCAGCGCGCAGGCGCTGGTGAGTCACGGCGTCGCGGTAGTCGCCGTCGACATAGCGCAGCAGGGCCAGCAGCCGCGCCGCGGCCGCGTCGCTGCCGGCGCCGTGCTCTTGCAGACTGGCAGCGGCGCGCTGCCGTAAGCGCTCCAGCGTCCAGCCCGAACGGGAGATGCCGATCACCGGCACCTCGAGGCTGCCGCGGCGGATCAAGGCCTGCAGCGCCGGGTAGATCTTGCGATAGGCGAGATCGCCGGTGGCGCCGAACAGCACCAGCGCATCGCTGGCCGGCGTGCTCACGCTCAAGCTTCCTCGTGACCGCCGAACTCGCGGCGCATCGCCGACAGGATGCGGTTGGCGAATTCACTGCGCCCGCGCGAGGCGAAGCGCCCGAAAAGCGCGGTGGCCAGCACCGGCGCGGGCGTGCCGATGTCGATCGCGGCCTGCAAGGTCCATCGCCCTTCGCCGGAATCGGCCACTACCCCTTGCACCTCCTCCAGCGCGGGGTCGTGCAACAGCGCGTGGGCGACGAGATCGAGCAGCCACGAGCGCACCACGCTGCCCCGGCGCCACAGCTCGGCGATCTCGGAGAGATCGAATTCGTAGCGATGCGCTTCGGGCTGCGCCAGCGGCGCGGTTTCGGCATCGACGATCTGCGCCTGCGCGCCGGCGCCCGCGTGGCGCAGGATGTCGAAGCCCTCGGCGTAGGCGGCCATCAGGCCGTATTCGATGCCGTTGTGGACCATCTTCACGAAATGGCCGGCGCCGCTCGGGCCGCAGTGCAGCCAGCCGCGCTCACCGCCGGTGCCGCGCGGCTCGCGGCCCGGCGTGAACGACGCGGCATCCGCGGCCGGTGCCAGCGCCGTGAAGATCGGCTCGAGCCGCTGCACCGGAGCGGATTCGCCGCCGATCATCAGGCAGTAGCCGTGCGTCAGCCCCCAGACGCCGCCGCTGGTGCCCACGTCGACGTAGTGCAGGCGCCGCCGCGCCAGCGCCGCGGCGCGGCGCAGATCGTCGCGATAGTGCGAATTGCCGCCGTCGACGACGATGTCGCCGGGCTGTAGCTGCGGTACGAGCGCGTCGATCGTGGCGTCGACCGCTGCGGCCGGCAGCATCAGCCAGACGATCCGCGGGGGCTCGAGCTGCAGGACGAGATCGTCGAGCGCCGCGGCCGCGCGAGCGCCGGCCGCTGCGAGCGTCCGGAGCGCTTCCGGGTGAATGTCGAAGGCGACGCAGTCATGTCCCGCGCCGAGCAGGCGCCGGGCCATGTTCGCGCCCATGCGACCCAGCCCCACCATGCCGATCTGCATGTCCACCTCCTCGAACCGCGGACCTGCCGCATTGCGCCCGTCGCATGCCGGCCGGCAGTGCCGGTGCGCCGAACCATTGTTGCCACGCCGGCGCAGAAGCACCAGCGCGTGAGCCTCCAGCAATAGACAAGCAAATTCGGAAAAGCGTCGGCGAGCCCTCTATTGCCCGAGCTCGCCGACGCGCTGGGACTTGGCGGGCTCCGATGGCGCCAGATCGGCGCGCTGCTCCGCCGGCTTTTCCGCGCGCGTCAGATTGAGCGCGGTGTCGATGAGCGCGACGTGCGAGAAGGCCTGCGGAAAGTTGCCGACCTGGCGCCGGGCGGCGACGTCATATTCCTCGGCGAGCAGGCCGAGATCGTTGCGCAGCGCCAGCAGGCGGCGAAACAGCGCGTGCGCCTCCGCGTGCCGCCCGCACAGCACATAGGCGTCGGCGAGCCAGAAGCTGCACGCGAGAAAGGTGCCCTCGCCGGGCGGCAAGCCGTCGTCCGCGCGCGCCGTGTCGTAACGCTGCACGAAGCCGTCGCGCAGGAGATCCTGCTCGACCGCCCGCACCGTTGCGATCACGCGCGGATCCGTCGGCGGCAGGAAGCCGAGCTGCGGGATGAGCAGAAGGCTTGCGTCCAGCTCGCGCGCGTCATAGGCGCCGACGAAGCAGTTGCGCGCCGGATCCACGCCGCGCCGGCAGACGTCGGCATGGATGCGCGCGGCGAGCTTACGCCAGTCTGCGACGGGCCCGTCGAGGCCGTAGTTCAGGGCCGCCCGGATCGCGCGGTCGAGCGCGACCCAGGCCATGACCTTGGAATACGTATAGTGCCGCGGCGGCCCGCGCGCTTCCCAGATGCCGGAGTCGGGTTTGTCCCATATCGTCTCGAGGTGCCGCATCAGCTCGCGCTGGAAGGCCCAGCCCGACTCGGTGCCGGCGAGGCCGCCGCGACGCGCGTGATGCATCGCGTCCATCAGCTCGCCGTAGACGTCGAGCTGGAGCTGACCGTGGGCCGCATTGCCGATGCGCAGCGGCCGCGAGCCTTCGTAGCCCGGGAGCCAGCCGAGCTCCCATTCCGTCAGACGCCGCTCGCCGGCGATGCCGTACATGATCTGCATGTCCTCCGGACTGCCCGCCACCGCGCGCAGCAGCCAGTCGCGCCACGCCTGCGCTTCCTCGAAGTAGCCGGCACCCATCAGCGCGAGCAGCGTCAGCGTCGCATCGCGCACCCAGCAGAAGCGGTAGTCCCAGTTACGCACGCCGCCGATCTGCTCGGGAAGCGAGCTCGTCGGTGCGGCGACGATGCCGCCGGTCGGCGCGTAGGTGAGGGCCTTCAGCGTGATCAGGGAGCGCATGACGGCGTTCGCATGCTCGCCCGCGACGGTGCATCGTCCGCACCAGTCCTGCCACCAGCGCTCCGTGTGCTTGAGCGCATGGCGCGGATTGAGTGCGGCGGGCGGCGCCAGATGCGAAGCGCCATAGCTCAGCACGAAGGGAACCGTTTCGCCCGCCGGCACGCAAAACTCGGCGACCGTCGTCAGGTCCTTGCCGCGGACTGCAACGGGCGTGCGCAGCACGACCATGTCCGGCCCCGCGACGGCGCGCAGCCCGCCGTCCTCGAGCCGGCTCATCCAGGGGATCACCGAGCCGTAGCCGAAGCGGACCGCGAGCTCCATGCGCATCGGCACTGCGCCGCGCTCGCCGACGACGAGCCGGACGATGTTGCCGCTCGCACTGCGCGGCGGCATGAAATCGACGAGCGTCGCGGCGCCCTCGGCGGTCTCGAAGCGCGTCTCGAGGATCAGCGTGTCGCCGCGGTAGCGGCGCGTGATGCGCGGCGCCTCGTCCTGCGGGCCGAGCAGCCAGCGACCGTGTTCCGGCGCGCCGAGCAGCGCCGCGAAGCAGGCGTCCGAATCGAAGCGCGGCCAGCACAGCCAGTCGATCGAGCCGTCGCGGCAGACCAGCGCGGCGGACTCGCAGTCGCCGATGAGGCCGTAGTCCTCGATGAGCCCGCTCACGCGGCGGCCTCGAAGTCCACGATCACCTTGACGTCCCCGGGCCGGCGCTCGAAGGCCTCGCGCCAGCGCGCGAGCGGCACGCGCCGGCTGACGAGGCGCGCGAGCCAGGCCGGATCCGCCGCAGCGAGCGCTTCGACCGCGGCCTCGTAGTGGCGGCGGTTCGCGTTCACGGTGCCGAAGACGACGTCGTTCTCGAGCACGATGGTTTGGTTCAGCCGCGCGACGTCCATGCGGATTTCCCGCGCGCCGCTCGACACCCCTGCCAGGCAGATGATGCCCGAGCGCGCCGTTCCGCCGAGCACGTCGAGCACTACCGCAGAGGCGCCGGTGCATTCGATCACGATGTCGGGCGCGAGACCGCGGAGACCGCCGATCTCGCCCGCGTGGTAGTGCGCGCCGAGCTCCCGCGCGAGCGCCGGCTTCGGGCCGTCGTCGACTCTGTCGAACACGTGGACCTCGAGGCCCCGTTGCCGGCCCATCAGCGCGGCGAGCAGGCCGATCGGGCCGGCGCCGGTGACGAGCACCCGGCGCGGCTCCCACGCCGCCGCGCGGTGGCCGATGCGCTCGATCTGCTCCCAGGCCTTGGCCAGGACGCTCGCGGGCTCCGTCAGGATGCCGAGCGCGCCGAGCGACGATGGCACGCGCACCGCGAAGCTGGGATCGATGCAGACCCGCTCGGCGCCGTAGCCGTCGAGTCCCTTGATGCCGTGCTCGGTGTAGCGCCCGTTGCGGCACATGTCCCATTCGCCGATCGCGCAGCTCGGACAGGGCACCGGATCGGGTCGGCGCACGAAGCCGACGACGAGCTCGCCGGCGGCGAACTCGGAGCCTTCCGGCGTCTCGAGAATCCGCATCAGCGACTCGTGCCCGAGCACCAGCCGTTCCCGTCCCGGCGGCGGCTCGCCGTACTTGCCGTTCACGATCTCGCGATCCGTGCCGCAGATGCCGATCGCAAGCGTACGTAAGAGTAGCTCGCCGTCGCCGCGGCGCGGGGCGGGGAGCTCCGTCAGCCCGATCGCGCCGGGGATGCCGACGCGGACGGAAAGCGCGCGTATCGGTTGCGCCGTGGCCATGCAAATACGACGGCCGGCACGCCCAAAGGTTCGCGGCCGCGCGTCGCGCCGGCAAAGCGGGCGCCGTCAACCGACGCCTCGAGCTCGCGCAAAGCCGCGCAATCGCGATCGAGGCGGTTTGCACTCTTCGCGGCTCGGCGCACACTGCGCTTACTCCGCGACCGGCGGTAGATGCCGTTCTTGCGCGGATTGATTCAAGCGTGCCGGCCGCTTAGCTTCGACCCATGCGCGAACATTCCGCGAACGACGGGCGCGCGGCGGCGTTCGTCGAAACCGACATTCCCTCGCGTCTGGACCGTCTGCAGTGGGGCCGCTTCCATACGCTGGTGCTCGCCGCGCTGGGCATCACCTGGATCCTCGACGGCCTCGAAGTGACGCTCGCCGGCGCGATCTCCGGTGCCTTGCAGTCGAGCCCGAGCCTGCGTCTCAGCGCGGCGCAGATCGGGCTCGCCGGCAGCCTCTACGTGCTGGGCGCGGTCGGCGGCGCGCTGTTCTTCGGCTGGCTCACCGATCGCCGGGGCCGGCGGCGGCTGTTCAATCTCACCATCGGGCTGTACCTCACGGCCACCGCGCTCACCGCGTTTTCCGACAGCTTCACGACCTACGCGCTGTTCCGCATGCTGACGGGCGCGGGCATCGGCGGCGAGTACGCGGCGATCAACTCGGCGATTCAGGAGCTGATCCCGGCGCGCTACCGCGGCCGCACGGATCTGCTCGTCAACGGCAGCTTCTGGCTCGGCGCGGCGCTGGGCGGCGGCTGCGCCGTGCTGCTGCTCGAGCCCGGCCGGCTGCCGCCGGACATGGGCTGGCGTGCGGCCTTCGGCGTCGGCGCGCTACTCGGGCTCGTCATCCTGTACCTGCGGCGCTTCATTCCGGAAAGCCCGCGCTGGCTGATGACGCACGGGCGCGTCGCCGAGGGCGAGCGCGTGCTGCGTCGGATCGAAGCGATGGCGCCGCTCGCACCGGATGCACCGCCGATCACCCGCATCGCCCTCACCGATCGCCGCCTGCACTGGCTCGACGTGGCGCGCTCCTTGTTCCGCACGTATCCGGGCCGCTCGTTCTATGCGATGGTGCTGATGAGCTCGCAGGCTTTTTTCTACAACGCCATCTTCTTCACTTACGCGCTGGTCCTGGGCCGCTTCTTCGGCGTGCCCGAGCAGCGCATCGGCCTGTACATCCTGCCGTTCGCGGCCGGCAATTTTCTCGGGCCGCTGCTGCTCGGCCGGCTGTTCGACACGCTCGGCCGGCGGCCGATGATCGCCGTCACCTATGCGATGTCCGGCAGCTTGCTGCTGCTGACCGCGTGGCTGTTCACGCAGGGCTGGCTGAGCGCCGCCGGACAGACTCTTGCCTGGTCGGTGGTGTTCTTCTTCGCCTCGGCCGCCGCGAGCGCGGCCTATCTCACCGTCGGCGAGAGCTTCCCGCTCGAGATGCGCGCGCTCGGCATCGCGATCTTCTATTCCCTGGGCACCGCGCTCGGCGGCATCGTCGCGCCCTGGTGGTTCGGCGTGCTGATCGGCAGCGGCGAGCGCAGCGCGATTGCCGGCGGCTATGTGTTCGGCGCGGCGCTGATGCTGTTCGCCGCGGCCGTCACGCTGAAGTTCGGCTTTGCCGCGGAGCGCCGGCCGTTGGAGCAGCTCGCGAAGCCGCTCTGCTGCACCGACGACGATTGAGCGCTCGCCTGATGAAGCGCCATGGACGAGCGCCCGGATCCATTCACACCCGCACCGTCAGCTCGAGCCCGCCTTCGAACGGCAGCGTCGCGCTGCGCAGCCCGTTGCGCGGATCGTCCAGGAAGGCGCGGTAATCCCGATAGTAGTCGGGAAATGCAGCGGTGTTGTCGCAGACCACGATCGCGCCGCGGCGCAGATGAGGGTGGACCAGTCGCAGCGCCGGCAGCGCGACTTCCCATATGTCGATCAGCATGAAGTCGATCGGTCCGTCGACGTGGCGCAGAGTCTCGCGGAGATCGCCCTGGCGCAGCTCGATGTATGAGTCGAGCCCCGCCGCGACGAAGTTCTCGCGTGCGCGCGCGGCCTTGGCGGCGTCGTGTTCGGTCGCGAACACGGTGGCGCCCGCTGCGCCATTGTCGCGCACGGCAGCGGCCAGATAGAGCGTCGAGACCCCGTGCGAAGTCCCGGCTTCAACCACGCGCGAGGCCCCGAGGCTGCGGCAGAGCAGATAGCAGAATTCGGCCTTGTCGCGTTCGAGCGCGACCATGCGGGTCGCGAGGAACTGCGTGGTGCCATCGTCGAAATGCGTCCAGTCGAGATCGCCGTCATTGAGCCGGCGTTCGAAATAGGCCGCGACGTCGGCCGCCTGCGCGCCGCTCTCGGCATGCAGGCGATCGAGCAGGGCCGCGAGGCGCGAGTCGTTCAGGAGCGAGGGCATGGCGGACTCCGTGCGGGTGTCGAGCCCGCAGTAGACTCGATCCGACGGCGCGGCGCGAGGGCCGTGAGATCCGAGGCGCGCGCGGAGCGCCGTTGCAGAATGAGGGTCGGGGTCATCGCTGAAACTCCCAGTGCATCGGCGTCCCGCGCCGGGCTTCACTTCTTCGTCAGCGCCTCGTAGCTCGTGATCAGATTGCGATAGTCGGGGATGTAGGTGGAGAGCAGCGTCGCCAAGCCCTCGATGTCGTTACGCCAGTCGCGGTGCAGCTCGGAGGCGGCGGCGAACCAGTTCATGAGCTGCGCGCCTGCCGCGGACATGCGGTTCCACGCCGAGTGGCGGGAGATGTCGTTGAAAGTGCCCGAGGCGTCGGTGACGACGAAGACCTCGTAGCCTTCCGCCAGCGCGGACAGCGCAGGAAACGCCACGCAGACCTCGGTGACGACGCCGGCAATGATCAATTGCTTCCGGCCGGTGCCCTTGACCGCCGCGACGAAGTCCTCGTTGTCCCAGGCATTGATATTGCCGGGGCGGGCGATGTACGGCGCGTCGGGGAACATCGCCTTGAGCTCCGGGACCAGCGGGCCGTTGGGGCCGGCCTCGAAGCTGGTGGTGAGGATGACCGGCAGCTCGAAGTACTTGGCCAGCGCCGCCAGCGCCAGCACGTTGTTCTTGAACTTGTCGGGATCGATGTCGCGCACCAGTGACAGCAGGCCGGCCTGATGGTCCACCAGCAGGACCGCGGCATCGCGCTTGTCGAGACGGACGTAGGGTTTGGGCATGGTTCGCTCCTGTCCTGTGAAATCGCCCCGGTGAGTCTCCTGCAAAGGGACGGCGCCGGGTCGCCGTCGTGCAGGCGGATATTTCGGGTGCGCGGTATCCACGCCGGCGCGCTACTCGAGAGGCCACGATAGGCCGCTATGCGGTCCTCGAAAAAGGGCAATCTTTGCGGTTGAACGAACTGGATTTTCGATCGGTCGAGCCTCAATCTCGCCGCTGACGCGCGGATGTCGGCCGGCGTCGCTACTCGGCGAAGCGAGTTGCCGTGAAAGAGCGTCGCGCAGCGGCGCGGAATCCGGGAGCGGCGCTCACCATGCCTCTTTCATGGTTGCGGGTGACGCGCGCGTTCGAAAAACGACCGACCCCGTCGCGCGGTCGGCCGGAAGAATCGGCATGACCGGAGCGCACGAGCTCGCACGCTGGGCGCAGTCCTCTACCCGGAGTATCCGCCGCTCATCGGCCGAGCGTGACGCTCCGGCAGTCCCGCCGAAAAGCGCCGCGCTATGCGCGTTTTCCCTTCAGCAGCCGGCCGATCCATATCAGCGCGCAGGCGCCGACGAAGCCTGCGATCAGATAGCCGATCCATCCGCCGAAGCTGACGCCCAGCCAGCTCAGCACGGCGCTCGCAATGGCGGCGCCGACGATGCCGAGCAAGATGTTCATGAAGACGCCCATGTCGCTCTTCATGAACTTCTCCGCGAGCCAGCCGGCAAAACCGCCGATGATGATGGCCGCAATCCAGCCGATTTCTCCGTTCTCCATGACGCGTCCTCCCGATCGGTTGTTGGGCACGGGGATGATACGCCGCGCCGTCCCGCTCCCGGAACTGCAAAAGCCCAAGAAGAAGGAAGCTTGAAGCGGAGGATTCCGTGCCCTTGCCGCCGGCCGCTGCCCCGTTGGCGACGGCGCTTGCCGTTCTTCCTCTTCTGCGCCGCTCGCATCCGTCGTTTCCCGAACCTCGTCTTCGAATCGGTGAGCGCCTCGACGCACCGCGCTCCTTTTCTCGTCCGAGATCGGGCCGTGCCGCGCCCGCCGCGCGCGCGTGTGCAATGACTCGTTCCCGACGTGCCGATATACTTCCGAACGGAGATGGCATTCCTCCTTTAACCGCCGCAAGCCGCGGCTGATGATGCCTACGACTGGCCGGACGGGCCGCGTAGGCGTTGCGTTGCCTGTCCTCGAGAACGAAGCTCAAAAGAGGACGACGCAGTGTGGAAATCCATTTTCGCCATTGCCGTGGGCTCGACGCTTGGCGGCCTCCTGCGCTGGGGGCTGGGACTCAAGCTCAACAGCCTGCTTCCCGATCTTCCGCCCGGCACGCTCGCTGCCAATCTGATCGCCGGCTACCTCGTCGGCCTGGCCCTCGCCTATTTCGCGCAGGCGCCCGAGCTGTCGCCCGAGTGGCGCCTGCTGCTGATCACCGGCTTCTGCGGCGGGCTCTCCACTTTTTCGACTTTCTCGGCCGAGGTCGTCAGCTTGCTGCAGCGTGGCCTTTATGCCTGGGCCATGAGTGCGAGCGTGATCCACGTCGCGGGATCGGTGGTCATGACGCTCGCTGGCATCGCCACCGTGGTTTGGCTCGACTCCTTGTGAGGAGGACATCATGAACGGCTATCAGATCATCTTTTTCACTCAGCAGGATCGCCGCCACGCCAATCAGCCTCTAGCGCATTGGCTGGTTCATCTCGCGGCAGAGCTGGGCCTGCGCGGCGCCACCTTGCTTGCGGGCAGCGAAGGCGTGGGCCATGCGCATCGCCTGCACTCGGCCCATTTCTTCGAGCTGGCCGATCAGCCGCTGATGGTGCTGATGGTGGTGACCGGCGAAGAAGCAGACCGTCTGTTTCAGCGGCTGCGCGCCGAAGCCGTTCGCGTGTTCTATGTCAGGGCCCCGGTCGAGTTCGGCAGTCTCGGCGAGCCGGAAGATCCCGGCGCATGAGCCGCCGGAATATCGCCGCCCGGATCGCGCGCCGGGGTTCGGTCTTTCGGGAAAGGACACCGGACTGCGGCCAAACGCCGTCTTTGCCGGCAGCGCTTTCCGCCCGCGGCCGGTACCGTCCCGCACACTCGAAAAGGACACGTCTCGGAAAAGGGGGGATGTGATGAAGACCATGCACTGGGCGATGGCCGCCTTGCTCGCGGCCGGATCGGATCAGGTCAGCGCGGCGACGGTGAGGGTGCCTTTCCACGACGGAACGCCCGACAGCACCATGCAGGGCGAGTTCGTGCTCGACCTCGATGTGCCGCTGTACGGCGTCGGCCCGACCGGGGATTACCACTACTACGAGCACCCGAACGAGGGCGTGATCCGGTTTCACGTGCGAGGTGAGTTGAGCCTCGAGCTGCCGATCCAGGTCGTCGTCGCGGTGCCGAAGGCGAACGGTCATCCGCAGGACGAGCTCGAGATTCAGACTTACACGAGCGAGCTGCCCAACGATTGGCATCTCAAACTGAGCTTCCGCAAGCAGGACGGGAGCTGGCTCGGCACCAGCGTCGCGCAGCCGACCGACTACTCGATCGCCTTCGACGAAGCCTATCTCGAGGCCTTCTTCACCGACGAATGGACGCGAGTGCGGGAATATGCGCTCACGCGGCTCGTGATCGGGGTGCCGCCGAATCCGGTGCCGCTGCCGGGCGCGCTGATGCTGTTCGGATCGGCGAGCATGCTGGGCGGTGTCGCCGCGACGCTGCGTCGCCGGCGCAGGCGCGCGACTTCCGCATAGCCGGCGTCGACGCTGCCTCGCGCAGCGCTTTTCTTCAGCGGCCGGCAGTCGCCGCCGTCACGGCGGCTGCCCGTCCTCGAGCGGCGGATACCGCACCGTACAGGAGGGGCCGATGCGCGCGCCCTCGGTCAGCCGCGCCGGCTCCACCCGATCGTGCCCCATCAAATGAAAGACGGTCTCGCCGCGAGCCAGCAGATGATCGCTGACGATGCGCCGATGGCAGCGCCACCAGACCGCCTCCGCGCACATCATCGCGGTGCGCCGCTCACGCCCTAGCGCGATCAGTCGTTCGAGGCCGCGCCGAAACGCAGCGGACAGCGCGTAGTCCGCATAGTTGTGAAAGCTCTGGTTCTGCCACAGCCCGTTCACGTCCGCCGGCACCGTCCTCGCCTTGCCGCGCAAACCGCCGAGCGCGGCGAGCGGCTCGTAGCCGATCCGGAACGCCGCGAGACCTTCGGGAAGCACGTCTCGATTGTACTGAGGATTGGTCCGCGACTTCGGAACGGTGCGTATGTCCACGACCAGCTCCACCTTTGCCGCGTTCAGCAGGGCGACGAACTCGTCCAGCGTGCGGGTCGAATGGCCGATCGTGTAGAAGGGCAGGCTCATCGCTGCCGATCGACGAGGATACGTCGCAAGGTGGGCTGCGCTGCGTAGTATGAAGCGGTCATGGATACGACTCTCGATCGCAAACTACTGGGCCGTCTTCGCCAGCGTACAGGCGTATGACTGCGCGCAGGTGTCGGTCGGCGGCTTCGGCGCTGCGCGCGCCGCTCCTCTCGTTTCTCGTTTTACTCGTTCCCGCGCCGTGCCTACCGCCGTTCTCGTCGGAATGTTTCGCCGACGCCAAATGCCGTGCATTGCGGCGCTCGTTCGGCGTTTATCGCCGTTCGTCCGTGATTCGAAGCGCAGCGATCAAATACCGCGCCGCCATTGGGTTTCATCGCGGGCGCGCTGCGCTTAAAGTCACGTCATGAGATTCCGCTGATGCGTCTTCCGAATCGAACGAGCGTGCGGCAATTGCCGCCCGGATGACGAGGAATTGACGCCTGCGCATTCATCTGCGGAGTCGTGGCGGAGACGAGCTGAGATGTCGATGACGAGCGCCGAACACTATAACGACCGCGTGGTGCGGTTGTTCCTGCTGGCGGCGACGGTGTGGGGTATCGTCGGCATGCTGCTCGGCATGTACGCGGCCGCTGAGCTCGCGTGGCCGAGCCTGAATCTCGGCATTCCGTGGCTGACGTTCAGCCGACTCCGGCCGGATCACACGTTCGGCGTCATTTTCGCCTTCGGCGGCTCGGCGCTGATGGGCACCTGCTACTACGTCGTGCAGCGTACCGGTCACACCCGGCTCGCCTGGAACAGGCTGGCCGAGCTCACGTTCTGGGGCTGGCAGTTGGCCTGCGTGCTGGCGATGCTGACGATGCCCTTGGGCATCACGCAGAGCAAGGAATACGCCGAACCCGAGTGGTTCATCGACATCCTGATCGCGATCGTCTGGATCGGCTTCGGCGCGGTATTTTTCGCGACCCTGGCGCGCCGGCGCATTCGCCACATCTACGTCGCCAACTGGTACTACGGCGCGTTCATCATCGCGATCGGTCTGTTGCACGTGGTCAACAACCTGGCGCTGCCGGTGTCGCTGACCAAGTCCTATCCGATCTATGCCGGCGTGGCCGACGCGATGGTGCAGTGGTGGTACGGTCATAACGCGGTGGCGTTCTTTCTCACCGCCGGCTTCCTCGGCATGATGTATTACTTCGTGCCGCGCCAGGCGCAGCAGCCGCTGTGGAGCTACCGCTTCTCGATCGTCAACTTCTGGGCCCTGATTTCGGTCTACATGTGGGCCGGTTCGCATCATCTGATGTACACGGCCCTGCCGGACTGGGTGCAGTCGGTCGGCATGGCCTTTTCACTGGTGCTGCTGATGCCGAGCTGGGGCTCGGCAGCGAACGGCCTGCTGACCTTCAACGGCGCGTGGCATCGCCTGAAGTCCGATCCCGCGGCGCGCTTCATGGTGCTCGCGCTGGTGTTCTATGCCGCGTCGACGACCGAAGGCTCGATGATGGCGATCAAGACCGTCAACTCGCTGTCGCACTACACGGACTGGACGATCGCGCACGTGCATTCGGGATCGCTGGGCTGGGTCGCGATGATCACGATCGGCTCTCTGTACGCGATGGCCCCGCGCGCGCTCGGACGCCCCGCGATGCATTCGAACAAAGCCATGGCGCTGCACTTCTGGCTGCATACCGCCGGTACGCTGCTGTACGTCGTCGCGATGTGGACCGCCGGCGTCACGGCGGGCCTGATGTGGCGCGCGACGGAGGCCGACGGCTCGCTGACTTACGCGTTCATCGACAGCCTGCTGGCGATCGAGCCGCTGTACGTGATGCGCTGGCTCGGCGGCGTCCTGATCTGGCTAGGCATGTGGGTGATGGCGTGGAATCTCTGGTACACGGCCGCGGATGCGCGCAAGCGGATCATCCTGCCGGTGCCGGTACCGATCCCCGAGCCGGAGTCACGCCAGGTACCGGCGCCGCTGCCGGCCATCGGTTGAGGAAGGGCGATGGCCTATCGCCACTTCGAGTTCATCGAGAAGCACGCCGCGGTGCTCGGCATCCTCACCGCGATCATGGTGTCGCTGGGCGGGCTTGCCGAGCTCTTGCCGACCTTCGTCGAGGCGCGCGGCGTCGAGCGCGCCGCCGGCGCGAAGCCCTACGATCCGCTGCGCCTGGCCGGCCGCGACGTGTATGTGCGCGAAGGCTGCTATCTCTGTCACTCACAGATGATTCGCGCGCTGCGTTTCGAAACGCAGCGCTACGGTCCTTTTTCCACCGCCGAGGAATCGGTTTACGACCGGCCGTTCCAGTGGGGCTCCAAGCGCACCGGCCCGGATCTGGCGCGCGTGGGCGGCAAGTATTCCGACGACTGGCAGCGCCTGCATTTGATGGATCCGCGCGCCGTCGTCCCGCAGTCGAACATGCCCGCCTACCCGTGGCTGGCGACGGCCGGGATCGACGGCGCCGACATCGCGGCGCGCATGCGCACGCTGCGCAGACTCGGCGATCCGTACAGCGATGCCGACATCGCCGGCGCCGCCGGCGCGGTCGAGGACAAGACCGAGCTCGATGCCCTGGTGGCGTATCTCCAGGGCCTCGGCGTCGGCCATAAACCGCAGCCGGCCGCGGTGGCCGCGGCGCCGGTTGACGGGCACGCGCCGTGAGCGCGCTCTGGGGTCATCTCATCGGCGTGCTGATCGTGTTGATGATGGCGGCGTTCATCGGCATCTGGATCTGGGCTTGGCTGCCTCGCCACAAGCGCCGCTTCGGCGCCATGTCGCGCCTGCCGATGCAGGACGGCGCGGCGTCGAGCGACGCGATTCCCCCTACGAACGACGAGGAAGCGCGCCGATGAGCAGCGGCTGGTCGTGGTGGGTCATCGGCCTGATCGTCTTCAACTTCGGAGTGACCTTCTTGCTGTTCCTGTGGGCGCCGCGCGCCGAGATCCCGGCGCTGCCCGACGGCACGACCGGCCACGTCTGGGCTCACGGCGTGCTGCGCGAGGGCTTGCACCGGCTGCCGGGCTGGTGGATCGCGAGCTCGCTGCTCATGTACCTGCTCGCCTTCGGCTATCTCGCGCTGTATCCGGGATTCGGCAAGCACGCGGGCGCGCTCGGCTGGACTTCCGGCAAGGAGCTGGCGTCGGCGACGGCCGCCAACGCCGGCAAGCTCGATCCGGTGCTGAAGCGCCTCGCCGCGATGAGCGTGGAAGCGCTCGCCGCCGATGCGCGGGCGCAGCGGCTAGGCGCGCGCCTGTTCGTCGACAACTGTGCGGCCTGCCACGGGCGGGCCGGCCTCGGCAACGCGCGGCTAGGCGCGCCGAACCTGACCGACGGCGACTGGCTCTATGGCGGCAGCGGAGCAGACATCACGACCTCGATACGCAGCGGACGCGCGGGCGTGATGCCGCCGTGGAACGCGCTCGGCGAAGCGAGCGTGAAGAAGCTTGCGCAGTATGTGTCCAGTCTGTCGGGCCTGCCGCACGATGCGGGGGCTGCGGCGGCCGGCGCGGCGATTTTCAAGTCGACCTGCGCGGCCTGCCACGGCGCCGAGGCCCAAGGCAATCCACAGCTCGGCGCGCCGAACCTGAGCGACGGCGTGTGGCTGTACGGCGGCACACTGGGCAGCATCGAGGCTTCGATACGCGGTGGCCGCCAAGGCCACATGCCGGCGTGGGCCTCGCGCCTGTCGGAGGAGGAGATCCACGTCCTGGCCGGCTATGTCCAGCATCTGTCCCAACGCGGACATGCAGCCGCGCAGTGACTCGCCGCGCGGTGGATCCTGGTATTCGCAGCCCGTCGTGTGGCTGGGGATCGCGGTGTTCGCCGCCACGCTCGCCGGCTGCATCTATCTGATCGTCGTCAGCGCGGAGTACGACGATGCCAGCCTGCCCAGCGGGCATCGCGTCTTCGGCGTGCCGACGCAGCAGCCGGCGCGCGCGCCGAGCGATCGGCTTCCGTGATCCCCTGTCGCTCCGCGATCTTCAGCGCCATGCGAGGTGCAAGGGCAGAGACGAGAAACCGCTCGCCGGATAGATCGCCCGCGACGGCGCCTTGCCGGCCGCCGCTGCGATCCGGCGCGCGGTGAGCAGCACCTCGAATACGACGCGCAGCTCCAGTCGCGCGAGCGGCGCTCCCGGGCAGGCGTGGATGCCGGCCCCGTAGAGCAGATTCAATGCGGGATCGCGATCGAGCCGGAACTCGTCCGGATCGCCGAACACCGCTTCGTCGCGATTCGCCGACGCCCAGATCAGCGTGATGCGCTCGCCGGCCTCGAGGCGGCGACCGTCGAACTCGACCGCGCGGGTGGTGATGCGGCGGTTGGCGATCAGCGGCGCATGGATGCGCAGGATCTCGTCGATCGCCGCGGGCAGCAGGGCGGTTTCGGCCGCCAGGCGATCCTGCAGCGCCGGTTGCGCCGCGAGGTACTGCGCGACGATGCCGATGCAGGCCGCGATCGTGCCGATCTCGCCGACCGTCCAGTTGCGCAGAATGCTCACCAGCTCGTCGTCGGTGAGGGGACGCTCGCCGATGCGTTCCTGCAGCAGGCGCGTCGTCAGATCGTCCGGTGCCGCGTCCGCCGCGCGGCGCCGCAGCTCGAGCTGCGCGCGCACATGACCGTCGAACTCGAGCCCGAGCGCGTCGAGCGCGCGCCGATCGCCCGCCAGCGTCGCGGCGTTGCTCTTGCGCATCCATTCGCGCAAAGGGCCGCGCAAATCCCTGGGCCAGCCGAGGAAGGCGC
The DNA here is from genome assembly GCA_035325705.1 of Gammaproteobacteria bacterium. Taxonomy (GTDB): domain Bacteria; phylum Pseudomonadota; class Gammaproteobacteria. Next base: position 19,818 of record DAOKZI010000034.1, on the reverse strand, counting down.
ACTGGATGCGCAGCGCAAACTCGTCGGCGAAATCGGCAATCAGCTCGATCTCGCCCTCGGCCGGTAGCTGCGAGACCAGATCGGCCGCGATCCCGCGACACACCGGCTCGAACTTCCGCATCTGCAGCGGCGCGAAATACGGGTCGATGATCTTGCGATAGGCGGCGTGCGCGGGCGGGTCGACCCCGTTGGGCACCGAGGTTCGCGCCGAGACCGCGCTGCTGAAGCTTCCGGGATCGTTCAAGACCCGCAGCACGTCGGCATGTCTGAACAGCGACCAATGCAGGTAGTCGCTGTGCGCGACCGGACAACGCCGCCGCATCGCGTCGTAGGCGGCGATCTGATCGTCGAGGACGGTCGGAGACCGTGGATCCCAGTCCTGTTGCGTGCTCATTTCGATGCCTTCCTTTTTCTGGTCCGCCGCGCCGGCGAGCCGCTCATGCAGGAGCGGACCACGGCGCCCGGCGAGAGTTGCAGCCCGCAGTGCAGTCGCGGACGACACTGCGGAGAGCCGGGCCGGCATCGCGCGCTCGTACAGTGGGGCAAGAATAGCCGCCATCGCCCCGCGAGACGACGGCCAATAACCATGGCGCATGCGCCGCGACGTGGCCGACCGGATTCCGCTGTGCACGTTCCGCGTCACCGCCGACAGGATTCACGACACCTCGTGACTGCCGGCGATGCGGGCGCCGGCGTAGCTTGGGCTCGCGGCGTGGCTTCGACCCGCGCCGACGAATGCCGCGCAGGCCGCCGATAGCCCAGGGAACCGTTTGCAGAATTCCCTGGTTGCGCGGATGAGTTCGATTTGCAGCAGAGGCCTTGTGCCCGGTACGCATTCCGCGTCGGGCATGCGGCGTCCCCATCTGCTGCAGAGAGCCAAGGAGCAAGACATGGCAACGAAGACGGAAAGAGATCGGATGCAAGGAGGAGATCTACTCGGCATGAGCACGCCGCCGGTCGTGTCGCCGGACGCTTGGGAGGCGGCGCGCCGGCAGATGCTGATCAAGGAAAAAGCCCATGTACGGGCCCGCGACGCGCTGGCCGCCGAGCGGCGGCGAATGCCGTGGATGGCGGTCGACGAGGCGTATGTGTTCGAAGGACCCGAGGGCAAGCGCAGCCTGCTCGAGCTGTTCGATGGCCGCCGGCAGCTCATCGTCTATCGCGCGTTCTTCGAGCCCGGCGTGTTCGGCTGGCCGGATCACGCCTGCCGCGGCTGCTCGCTGCTCGCCGATCAGGTCGCGCACCTCGCTCATCTACAGGCGCGCGACACCACGCTCGTCTATGCGTCGCGCGCACCGCAGCCGGACATTCAGCGCCTGAAGGCTCGCATGGGATGGACCATGCCCTGGGTCACGATCACCGACGGCTTCGACGCCGATTTCGGCGTGGACGAATGGCACGGTCACAACGTCTTCATCCGCGACGGCGATCGCGTGTTCCGCACCTACTTCGTCAATGTTCGCGGTGACGAAGCGCTGGGCACGACCTGGAGCTTCCTCGACATCACGCCGCTGGGCCGCCAGGAAACCTGGGAGGACTCGCCGCCGGGCTACCCGCAGACGCCGCCGTACACATGGTGGAACTGGCACGACAACTACGCCGCCGAAGCGGCGCCCGATCCGCAATGGGTCGAAGTGTCGGCGGCCGGAGAAGCGGCATTCCGTAGCCCGGGTGCAGCGTAGCGCCGAGGTATCTCCGTCGATTCATTTGGCGCACGGGCGCTCGAACGACGAGCGCTCCGTCGCGCCCGGTCGCAGCGGCAGCAGCAGTTGACCGCTCAGATCGGCCGGCATCGGCATGTCGATCCCGTAGCGCCGCGGATAGCGCGCTTCGGGCAGGTAGTACGTGCCGAACAGCCGGTCGATCCACGGAAAGAGGGCGGCATAGTTCTTGTTGGCATACTCCTCGCCGTCCTTGCTGTGATGCCAGTGATGAAACGCCGGCGTCGTGATCATCTGCTCGAGCGGGCCCAGTCGCACGCGCAGGTTCGAATGGATGAAGAAGCCCCAGCTCGTGTTGAAGATGATGACGAGGGCAAGCACCGCGGCGAGATCGCCGCTCGCGCCTTCCGCGAGCCCGAGCAGGATCAGCACGACCGCCACCAGCGAGCGCGAAAACGCCAGATCGAGCGGATGGGCGCGCGTGTTGACCAGCCAGTCCAGGGTATCGGGGCTGTGGTGGATAGCGTGAAAGCGCCACAGGAACGGCACTTCGTGCGACCAGCGATGCGCCCAGTAGTAGACGATCTCCCCGATCACGAGCGTCAGCATCACGCGCAGTGTGAAGGGCAGCGCGCCCAGCCAGACGTAGAACCCGTCCGGTCCGTGCCGGTGCATCCACTGCGCGAGGCTCGCGAACGCCACGACGATGAAGGCGGGCACGATGCCGCCGAGGAAGAAGTACGCGAGATCGTCGGCGAAGCCGCGGCGGAACGTCGCCTGTGCGTGCAGCGGCCAGCGGCGCTCCAGCGGCACCATCAGCGCCATCATCATCATCAGCCACGCACTCAAGCCGAGCAGGCGGGTCGGGCAGGTGGCGAACAACTGCTGCCATTGGTTCACCACGTCCACGGCGTGGTTAGCCCGTTCGTTTCTTCGTCACGCGCAGCAGGCCGACGAGCGCCGGCACCAGCAGCCAGCCGCTTGCCGGCAGGGGCACGGGATCCGCGCTCAGGTGCACGCCGTCGAGGTTGAGGATCTGCGGCAAGGCGCCGGGCAGATAAGTTGCGACGAACTGCAGCGTCTGCGTGGTATTCGTCGCGGTGAAGTGCATGACGTCGGTGACCCAAGTCGTGTCGGTCAGCGTGCTGAGCCGCGTCTCGTCGCCGAAGCTGACCTGCCACTGCGCGAGGAAATTGGGATTCGTGTGCTCTTCGTTCGATTCGAAAGTCAGCGTGTAGCGGCCGCCGACGACGAGCCCCTCGATCTCCTGCGACAGCCCGCGCGCGTTCTGCCGCGGGGCGAAGGCATCGAGATCCTGGATGCCGAAATAGCTGCCGCCGTCGGCGCTGCGATTACCGGGATTGAAGGTGTTCCAGAACTCGCCGGACGGATTGAGCAGCGTCCAGTCGGTCGGTTTGCCGGCGACGAACTCCATCGAACCGTTCGACACGAGATTCGGCAGCATCGCCGCGTGCGCCGGATGAGAACACAGGAGACCAAGGGAAAGGGTGAGAGAGCACCGAGAGAGCATCGTCTTCATCGCACTGCACTCCATGTTGCATCGGGAAGCGTCCTGTCTGCCGCCGGCCGATCGGTGGCCCGAGCGGCTCGATGCGCGAACGCCGGCGCGTGCCGGCGTGTGGCGAAGTCTAGCGCGGGCTCGCGGGAAAACGCGGGGATGTTTCTCACTTTGCCGGGCCGTTCGAAGCTCGTCGAAGGCTCGGCATTCGGGCGAGGGGTTTGTGGCAGGGTCATGCGCCTGCGCCGCTGGAGGCGTCGATCCCGGATTCCGCTGCGCTTCTTGCGGGCTACGGGAAACGCTGCTCCGCTCAGCCCGCAACGAGCGCGGCGGAATGCGGGATCAGGCTCGCCGACGAAGGTGCTTCCCCTCAGCGCCTGCGCTCGTCGCCGGCGCCGCCCTTGCGCAGGGAGTCGTAGATCGAAAAATTCCACGGCCGGAATGCGATCATGAAACCCACGTGCTGGCGCGCGGCGGCCGGCACGTTGCGATCGCGGCGCAGGAGATCGCGGAAGGTGACGGCGACGCGATCGATCGCGGCGAGCAGCTCCTCGCGCGCGCGTTCGCTGAGGAAACCGTGCAAGAACACGCGGGCGCGGCCGGCGACGCGGAAGTCGGCGGTCAGGAATTCGTCGGCGATGAGCCGCTCGAAGAAGCGTTCGATGGGGCCGCCCGAGCGCCAGCGAAAACTGTCGGACACCTTGATGCGATAGCGATTGTTCGGCAGCAGCTCGATGAACTTTATCCGGTCGAGCGCAGCGAGGTGGCGAATGCATTCCGTGCGGCTCAAATCGTAGGACTCGAGGATCTCCTCCATCGACCAGCGGTTCAGCACGCAGGCCGCCACCAGCAGCCGCTTCGGATCGAGGATGAGCTGCCTTTCCTGGGCCTCGCTGAGCTGATCGAGACGCTGCTCCTCGCGCTGGTAGTTGTCGAGGAGCTCGGCGAGGTCGACCTTGAGCACGTCGCAGATCTCGTCGACGCGATCGAGCGTCATCCGGTTCAGCGCGAACATGCGTTTGATCGCTCCTTCGCTCAGGCGGAGTTTGCCCGCGAGGCTCGCATAGGTCATGCGTCGCGCCCGCATCTCGCGCTTCAGCGCGTCGACCAGTTCCACCGCCTTGGGCATCGCCGGCTCCTTCGGTATCGAAAAATTAGACTCTCGGGAAAATGAGAGCTTACTTTGTCTATGGAAGTTTAACTTCGGCACGCGGCCGCTAGCATCTCCTTCCACTCGAACCGGGAAGGAGAACGCGATGGAAGCCCTGACCCGCACCGACTGGCACCGCCTCAACGTCTCGCAGGCGCGGCGCTGCGCGCTCGTCCTCGCCGTGCTGACGCTGGTCTTCGCCGCCCGCGTCCTCGCCCAGTTCCTGCAGTTCGTCCATCCGGCCGGCGCCTTGCCGCCCTTTGCCGACTTCCGCGACAGCCCAGTGCCCTATGCGTATCTGCTGCCGCTGCAGCTCGCGATCGTCTTGCTGATGGCGGGGACCACGATCGCCGTCGCCGACGGCAGAATCGCGCCGCGGCGCACGCGCGGCCGGCAGCTCCTGGCGTGCGGCGCGCTGTACTGCGCGGCGACGCTGTCGCGCCTGTTCGTCGGCTTCGCCGTCATCGGCGCGCCGCCCTGGTTCCACGCCTGGCTGCCCGCGACCTTCCATTTCGTGCTCGCCGGCTTCGTGCTCACGCTGGCGGCTTTCCATCTGCGACGCGTCTGAGCGTAGCGGCGATGCCCCTGTCGTCGCGCTGCGCGTGGACGCTGATCCTGATCGGCAATGCAGGGCTGCTCTGGCGGCTGGCACGCGGCGCGGACTTCGGTCTCGCCGCCTCGTTCGGTCTGCCCGCCGTGGTGACGGCAGCGGCGGTCTTCTGTCTCACGCGAGTATCGCGGCACGAGGACCCGCCGGCCGGCGGAGCGATGAGGACCGGGAGCACGGCGCCACTTCCGCGGCGCCCCGAGTCCTCGGTCCTCGAGGGAAATAATCGAGCGTAAATCCGCATCGCGTGCGGCGGTCCCCACCGCTTCCGCCGGCGCGGCGGGTCGCGCACTCGCCTCCATCGCAGGCAGAATGGGGACGCGTCTGCCTGGATCGACATCATGAAGCCCCACTCCCGCCCCCGACGTCCCGCCAGGGTCCCGGCCCTGTCCCGCTTACACGCGCCGCCCGGCATGTCCTTGACCGACTGGCAGCGACAACTGCGCCGGGATTTCGGGCGCGAGCAAAGCTACACGCTCGAGAACCTGGGGCATGAACCCTTCTTCTCGGAGTTCCGGGTGCACAATCCGCAGTCGCGCTCGAGCTACCGGGTCGCCGTGCGGGGGCTGGAGCCGGGAGACAATTTCTGCGCCTGTCCGGACCATGCGAGCAACGAGCTCGGCACCTGCAAGCACATCGAGTTCGTGTTGGCGCGCCTGCTCAAGAAGCGCGGTGCGAAGACCGCGTTCGCGCGCGGCTGGCAGCCGCCGTTCTCGGAAATCTATCTGCGCAACGAAGGCACGCGGGCGGTGTATTTTCGCGCCGGCACCGACTGCCCGGCGAGCGTGCGCCGGGCCGCCGCGCAGCTCTTCGAATCCGCACGGGGAGGCCGGCTGCCGGAAAGCCGCTTCGATCGTCTCGCCCGCTTTCTGAACGCGGCGGCGAAAGCAGGCCACGAGCTGCGCGCTTACGACGACGCGCTGAATTTCATCGCGGGCCGGCGCGATGCCGCGCGCAGAGCGGCGATGCTGCAGGCAGTCTATCCGCGCGGCGCGGACGATCGCCGGCTCGCCAAGCTGCTGAAGGCGCCGCTCTATCCCTATCAACTCGACGGCGCGCTGTTCGCGGTGCGCGCGGGGCGGGCACTGATCGGCGACGAGATGGGCCTGGGTAAGACGGTGCAGGCGATAGCCGCGATGGAATTGTTCGCACGCCACTGTGACGTCGACCGCGTGCTGGTCGTATGTCCGGCCTCCTTGAGATACCAGTGGCAGAGCGAGATCGAGCGCTTCAGCGGCCGTCTCGCGCGCGTGCTCGCCGGCGGCCGCCCACAGCGCGAGCGTGATTTCGCCGAGAACGACTTCTGCAAGATCATCAACTTCGAAAAGCTGCAGCCGGATCTCGATCTGGTCACGGCCTGGGCGCCGCAGCTCGTGGTCGTGGACGAAGCGCAGCGCGTCAAGAACTGGAACACGATAGCCGCGCGCGCGCTCAAGCGGGTCGACAGCCCTTTTGCGCTCGTCCTCACCGGTACGCCGCTGGAGAACAAGCTGGAGGAATTGATATCGATCGTGCAGTTCGTCGATCAGCATCGCCTGGGGCCGACGTGGAAGCTGCTGCATGAGCACCAGATCAGGGACGAGGCCGGCCGCACCACCGGCTACCGGAATCTCGACCGGATCGGCGCAAGCCTCGCGCCGATCATGATTCGCCGGCGCAAGTCCGAAGTGGCGGCGCAGCTACCGGCGCGCAGCGATCAGACCGTCTTGGTGCCGATGACCGAGCCGCAGATGCGACTGCATCGCGAGAACGGCGACGTCGTGGCGCAGATCGTCAGCCGGTGGCGGCGCACGAAACATCTCTCGGATGCCGATCAGCGGCGCCTCACCTGCGCGCTGCAGAACATGCGCATGTCCTGCAACAGCACTTACCTGCTCGATGGACAGACGGATCACGGTGTCAAGGCCGACGAGCTGATGGCGCTGCTCGACGGCGACGCACAGCAGGGCAAGGCCGTGGTATTCAGCCAGTGGACGCGGACTCACGACATCCTCATCCGCCGGCTCGAGCGACGCGGCATCGGTTATGTGAGCTTCCACGGTGGAATTCCCGCGCAGCGCCGTCCGGCACTGATCGAAAGCTTCCGGAGCGATCCGCAGTGTCGCATCTTCCTGTCCTCCGATGCGGGCGCGTCCGGACTGAACCTCCAGCACGCGTCCGTGCTCGTGAACATGGATCTGCCCTGGAATCCCGCGCTGCTCGAACAGCGCATCGGACGCATTCATCGCATGGGACAGCGACAGCCGGTGCGCATCGTCAACTTCGTCGCGAAAGGCAGCATCGAGGAAGGCATGCTGGGCACGCTTGCGTTCAAGCGCGCGCTTTCTGCCGGCATTCTGGACGGCGGCGCGACGGAGATCGGCTTGGGCGGATCGCGCCTGCAGCGCTTCATGCAGGACGTGTCGGCGGTCACGAGCCGCATCGTCGAAGGCGAGGTGCTCACGGCGGCGGAAGCGGGCGCCCTCGCCGCCGCCCCGCCTGCGATCGATGCCGTCGCCCCGGCGGCGGAGCCGGCGCCGGCCGGCGCGTCGGCAGGTGAGCCGTGGGATGCGATCCTGCATCTCGGCAGTCAGATGGCCGCAGCCTTGAGCGCGTCGCAGCCCTCCGTATCGCGCGGCGCGGCGCGAACGCCCCGCGGGCCGGGACCGGCCGATCTGGCGCTGAGGCTGCCGAGCCCTCCCGTGGCGCAGGCGCTGGCGACGATGTTGAGCACGCTCGCCGACGCGCTGCGCGCAGTCGCGGCGCAGGAGTCCACGCAGGACGCCGGATCCGAGCACCGGTGAAAGCCGGAATGCGCGTCGCCGCGGACGGCGCTTGCGATCGACTCATGCGCCACGGCGGGCAAAATACCCGGCCCGCGCGGGCAAGCTGCGCTGGCGCCGCCGCGCGGGAAGTCGCAGCATGAGGCCGGCTTGAATCGAATGCCGTCGCCGTGCGGCTCAAAGTGGAGGACGGAACATGAACCAGCCCGTGCGCCTGCCGGACACGCTGCCGGCGAATTTCGATCTCGATGCGGTCCAGTGGATGCGTCTGGAAGGGGGACCCGAGTTCGACTATCCGATCGACTATGCCTATGCAGTGGCGAGCGCCGACCTCGCGCAGGGTCGCATCGAGTTCCTGGTGAAGTGGGCGCCGAATGCCTACTGTCACTATCACCGCCACCTCGGCGCGACGGCGGTGACGATTCTGCAGGGCGAACAGCACGTCTACGAGACGCGGCCCTTCGAGACCGTGCACAAGGTGAGGCAGGCGGGTTTCACGGGCCATCTGCCCGACGGCGAGCTGCACATGGAACACGGCGGGCCCGACGGCATGATCATCCTCTTCAGCGTCCATGCCCCGGACGGCCGCCTGTTCGATCTGCTCGACAAGGACGGCAATGCGCTGATGACGGTGACGATCGAGGACGCCGTCGAACGCCGCCTCGGCAAGCCGGCCTGAGCGCCCGTCTTGCGGTGTCGCAGGATCCGCGCGCGCTCGCAGGTCGCAATCGGCGATGCACGAGCCCGGCTGCGCCGGGCTCGTGCGAGTGACGAGGACGCGCTAGCTCGGTCCCAACATCCGCCGCGGATCGATCCAGGCGTCGAACTGCTCCGCGGCGACCCCGCCCATGGTGAGCGCCGCCTCGCGCAGGCTCGTGCCCGTTTCATGCGCGTGCTTCGCGATCCGCGCGGCGCGCTCGTAGCCGATGTGCGGCGTCAAGGCCGTCACCAGCATCAGCGAGCGCGACATCAGCTCGGCGGCACGCGCAGAATCGACCTCGAGGCCTCCGATGCAGTGCGCGGCGAAACTCTTCATCGCATCCGTCAGCAGGCGCAGGCTGTCGAGCACGTCGTAGGCGATCAAGGGCTTGTACACGTTCAGCTCGAACTGTCCCTGGCTCGCGGCGAGGCCGATCGCGACGTCGTGGCCCATGACCTGCGCGCAGACCATGGTCAGCGCCTCGACCTGCGTCGGGTTCACCTTGCCCGGCATGATCGAGCTACCGGGCTCGTTCTCCGGCAGCCGCAGCTCGCCGAGGCCCGCGCGCGGGCCGCTGCCCATCAGGCGGATGTCGTCCGCGATCTTGGTCAAGGCGATCGCGAGCACGCGCAGGGCGCCGTGCAGGCCGACCAGCGCCTCGTGGCCGGCGAGGGCGGCAAAGCGATCGTGCGCGACGGTGAACGGTGCGCCTAGCCGCGCCGCGAGCGCGGCGGCGACGCGCGCACCGAATTCGGGATGCGTGTTCACGCCGGTGCCGACCGCGGTGCCGCCGATCGCGAGCGCGTGCACGGCCGGCAAGGCGCCGCGGATCGCATCCTCGGCGAGCGCGAGCTGCGCGACGTAGCCGCCGAATTCCTGGCCGAAGCTCACGGGCGTCGCGTCCTGCAGATGCGTGCGGCCGATCTTGACCACGTCCGCATAGGCCTCCGCTTTGCGCCGTAGCGCCTCGCGCAGGCGAGCGAGGGCCTCGAGCAGCGGCGCGACGGCGCGCACGGCCGCGACGTGCATCGCGCTCGGAAATACGTCGTTCGAAGACTGGCCGCGATTGACCTCGTCGTTCGGGTGCACGCGGCGCGCATCGCCGAGGCCGCCGCCGAGGCTGAGCGAAGCTAGATTGGCGATGACTTCGTTGACGTTCATGTGGGTCTGCGTGCCGGACCCGGTCTGCCATACGGACAGCGGGAACTGCGCGTCGAACTCGCCGGCCGCGACGCGCGCGGCGGCCGCGGCGATCGCCTGCGCCTTGCCGCTCGCGAGCAGGCCCAAGGCCCCGTTCACCTCCGCGGCCGCCCGCTTGATCTCGGCGATCGCGTGGACGACGGCGAGCGGCATGCGCTGCTCGCCGATCGCGAAGTAACGCCGACTGCGCTCGGTCTGCGCGCCCCACAGGGCCTCCGCCGGCACGTCGATGGAGCCCATGCTGTCGCGTTCCTGTCGTGTGTTCGCCATGGCGATCTCCGAAATTTTCGCGTGAGGCGAGCACTGTCCCCGCGCTCGATGGACGAGTCTGCCGGCGCGACGTCCGCGCTGAACGGGTGCGGGCGGCAGACTCGGCAAATCGTGGCACAATCCCGCCCTCCGATGCTGCCACGCAGACGGCCTACACCATACTTTCTCGAGTCCTCATGAGCATCAAAGGCAAGGCCTGCATCGCGGGCATCTATGAACACCCCACCCGCAAGGCCGAGGGCATTCCGCTCGCGCAGCTCCATGCGGAAGTCGCGCGCGGCGCGCTGGCCGATGCGGGCTTGTCCGTGCAGGACGTCGACGCCTATTTCTGCGCCGGGGATGCGCCGGGACTCGGTGCCCTGTCGATGGCCGACTACCTCGGCCTGAAGCTGCGCCACGTCGACAACACCGAAACCGGCGGCTCCTCCTACCTGCTGCACGTCGGCCACGCGGCGCAGGCGATCGCGGCCGGCAAGTGCAAGATCGCGCTGATTACGCTCGCCGGCAAGCCGCGCACGGGCGGCGCGCAGCCGGGCCGCCCGCCGATGTCGGGCACGCCGCCGGACGCGGCCTTCGAGCTGCCGTTCAAGCCCACCGTGCTGAACGTCTATGCGATGTGCGCGCGCCGCCACATGCACGAATTCGGCACGACGTCCGCCCAGCTCGCGTGGATCAAGGTCGCGGCCTCGCGGCATGCCCAGCACAATCCGCACGCGATGCTGCGCGAGGTCGTGACGGTCGAAGACGTGCTCGCCTCGCCGATCGTTGCCGATCCGCTGCACCGGCTCGACTGCTGCGTGGTGTCCGACGGCGGCGGCGCGGTGATCGTCGTCGCGCCGGAGATCGCGCGCGAGCTGCGGCGTCCGATCGTGCGCGTCCTCGGTGCGGGCGAGGCCGTCAAGCACAGCAACGGCGGCGCGATCGACATCACCTACTCGGCCGGCGCGTGGTCCGGTGCGCAGGCTTTCGAGGAAGCGGGCTTGACGCCGGCCGACATCAAGTACGTATCGCTCTACGACAGCTTCACGATCACGGTGCTGATGCAGCTCGAAGATCTCGGCTTCTGCCGCAAGGGCGAGGGCGGGCGCTTCGTCGCCGACGGCAATCTGATCAGCGGCGTCGGCAGGCTGCCGTTCAATACCGACGGCGGCGGCCTGTGCAACAACCATCCCGGCAATCGCGGCGGCATGACCAAGATCCTCGAAGCGGTGCGCCAGCTACGCGGCGAGGCGCATCCCGCCGTGCAGGTGAAGGACTGCGATCTCGCCCTCGCGCACGGCACGGGCGGTTACCTCGGCACGCGCCACGGCAGCGGCACGCTGATACTCGAGAGGGCTTGAGATGACGGATCTGCACGACGACCTCGCGCTCGCACCCTACTGGGCGGCCGCCCGCGAGGGCAGGCTGCTGCTGAAGCGCTGCCGCGCCTGCGGCAAGACGCACTACTATCCGCGCGCGCTGTGTCCGTTCTGCCTGGCCGACGAGGGCGAGTGGATCGAGGCTTCGGGTCTCGGCACGATCTATTCGTGGAGCGTCGAGCGCCGCGCGCAGCCGCCCTACGCGATCGCTTTCGTCACGCTCGCCGAGGGGCCTACGCTGATGACCAACATCGTCGACTGCGATCTCGACGGCCTCGCCGTCGGCCAGCGCGTGCGGCTCGCTTTCGACACGCGCGACGGCCGGCCGGTGCCGGTATTCCGGCCGGCGAGCTGAAAGTCGGCCGTGGCCCGGGTGGACGCGCAGCGCGTGACCCGGGAGCGGGCGCGTGCGCGAAGATCGGACCGCCGATTCGTGCTCGCGTCCGGTACGATGAGGCCTCACCCGGCGCGCCCGCAATGTCAATCGAGTCCACCGACGACGAACACTACCTCGAACGCGCGCTCGCGCTTGCCGCCGCCGCCGGCCGCATGGGCGAAGTGCCGGTCGGCGCGCTCGTCGTGCGCGACGGGGAGGTGCTCGGCGAGGGTTGGAACCGGCCGATCGCCAGTTGCGATCCGACCGCGCACGCGGAGATCCTCGCGCTGCGCGCGGCCGCCGCGCGCGCCGGCAACTACCGGCTGACGGGCGCGACGCTCTACGTCACGCTCGAGCCCTGCGCGATGTGCAGCGGCGCGCTGCTCCACGCCCGCGTCGCGCGCGTGGTCTTCGGCGCCTGGGATCCGAAGACCGGTGCGGCGGGATCCCGGCTCGACGTACTGAACACGACGCGCCTGAATCACGTGATCGAGATCCGCGGCGGCGTGCTGGCCGACGCGGCCGCCGCGCAACTGCAGGCTTTCTTCAAGGCGAGGCGCTGAGCGAATGAGCGAGATCTTCGACCTGTCCCGCACGCTCGGCGAGCGGCTGCTCGCGCGCGGCTGGCTGCTCGCGACGGCCGAATCCTGCACCGGCGGCGGTATCGCTTGCGCGGTGACGGACATCGCCGGTAGCTCGGCGTGGTTCGATCGCGGCTTCGTGACCTATTCGAACGCGGCGAAGCAGGACATGCTCGGCGTGCCGGCGGCGACGCTCGCGGCCCACGGCGCGGTCAGCGAAGCGACGGCGCGGGCGATGGCGAGCGGCGCGCTCGCGCGCTCGGCTGCCGGCGTCGCGGTCGCCGTGACGGGCGTCGCCGGGCCGAGCGGCGGCAGTCCGGCCAAGCCCGTTGGCACTGTATGGTTCGCGTACGCGCTCGCCGGCAGCGCCGTGCACGCGCGGCTGCATCGCTACGACGGCGATCGCGCGGCCGTGCGCGCGCGCACCGTGGAACGCGCGCTCGGCGATCTAATTCGACTCGCCGACGGCCTCGATCCCGAGTGAGCGCGGCCGATGCGCGTCTTCTTCGCGCTGATGCCGCCGCCGCGCGTGGCGCGCGCGCTCGCCGCGGCGGCGGCGCAGATTCGGCTCCCCCACGCACGGCGCCTCCCCGCGGCGAATCTGCACGTCACGCTCGCCTTCGTCGGCGAGGTCGATGCGCGGGCACGTGCGGCCTGCGAGTGCGCGGCCGCAACGGTCGACGGCGACTCCTTCGCGCTCGCCTTCGATCGCGCGGGTCACTTCGAAGGCGCGCGCGTCGCCTGGCTCGGCCTCGGCCGCTCGCCGCCGGCGCTGGACGCGCTGGTCGCGACGCTGCGCGCGGCGCTGGACGCGGCGGGCCAGCGCTACGATCCGAAGCCGTTCCGCTGTCATCTGACGATCGCGCGCGACGCGCGGGCCGTGCCGCTGCCGCAGACGCTGGCGCCGGTGTGCTGGCCGGTGCACGAATTCGCGCTCGTCGAGTCGCTGTCGGGCAGCGCCGGCGTGCGCTACGAAACCCGCGCGAAATGGCCGCTCCGCCCTGCTTGTCGCGATGAAACGGCGCCCCCACCTGTGCAATAATCGGCGCGCCGTTTCGGCCTTCAAGCGTCGACCACACCGTCACCAACACCCCGGGGGAGAACCATGGACGACAATCGCAAAAAAGCGCTAGGAGCGGCGCTCGCGCAAATCGAGAAACAGTTCGGCAGCGGCTCCATCATGCGCATGGGCGATGCCAACGCACAGCGCGACATCGACATCGTGTCGACGGGCTCGCTGAGCCTCGATCTCGCGCTCGGCGTCGGCGGCCTGCCGCGCGGGCGCATCGTCGAAGTCTTCGGCCCGGAATCCTCCGGCAAGACCACGCTCGCGCTGCACGTCGTCGCCGAGATGCAGAAGCTCGGCGGCACCGCCGCCTTCGTCGACGCCGAGCACGCGCTCGACCCGCTCTACGCCGCGAAGCTAGGCGTCAACGTCGACGATCTCCTTGTGTCGCAGCCCGACACCGGCGAGCAGGCGCTCGAAATCACCGACATGCTCGTGCGCTCCGGCGCGGTCGATGTGATCGTCGTCGACTCCGTCGCCGCGCTGACGCCGAAGGCCGAAATCGAAGGCGAGATGGGCGACGCGCACGTCGGCCTGCAGGCGCGCCTGATGTCGCAGGCGCTGCGCAAGCTGACCGGCAACATCAAGCGCGCGAACACGCTCGTGATCTTCATCAACCAGATCCGCATGAAGATCGGCGTCATGTTCGGCAATCCGGAGACGACCACCGGCGGCAACGCGCTGAAGTTCTACGCTTCCGTCCGCCTCGACATCCGCCGCATCGGCTCGCTGAAGCGCGGCGACGAGATCATCGGCAACGAGACCCGCGTGAAGGTCGTCAAGAACAAGGTCGCGCCGCCGTTCAAGCAGGCGACCTTCGACATCGTCTACGACCAGGGCATTTCGCGCGAGAGCGAGATCATCGAGCTCGGCGTCGCCCAGAGTCTGCTCGACAAGACCGGCGCGTGGTATGCCTACAAGGGCGATCGCCTGGGTCAGGGCAAGGACAACGTGCGCGTCTACCTGAAGGAGCATCCCGAGCTCGCGGCCGAGCTCGAGGCGCAGATCCGCGCCAATGCCCTGCCGCAGACCGCCCCGGCCAGCGCCGACGAGGAAGAGGAGGCCGAAGCCTGAGCGACGATCCCGCCGTCGTCGCGCGCGGCCGGGCGCTGGCCGCGCTCGCGCGTCGTGAGCACAGTCGCCAAGAGCTGGAGCGCAAGCTGACGGCGCGCGGCCTCGACGCCGGCGTCGTCGGCGAAACCCTGGACCGGCTCGCGGAGCAGCGCCTGCAGGACGACGAGCGTTTCGTCGAGGTTTTCGTCCGTTCCCGGATCGCCCGCGGCCAGGGGCCGGTGCGCATCGCCCAGGAACTGCGCCAGCGCGGCATCGTCGAAACCACTGTGCGCGACGCGCTCGCCGCCGCGGAAGTCGACTGGGACGCGCTCGCGACCCAGGTCCTTGGCCGCCAGTTCCGCGCGCGCGCGGCCGATGCAAAGACGCGGGCGCGCCAGCAGCGCTTCCTCGAGTACCGCGGCTTCACGGCGGCGCAGATCCGGGCCGCACTGCGCGCCGCGGGCCGAGATCCGGGCGAGGTCGCGGACGAAGAAACCTGAGGCGGTCGTCACGACCCGCCGTCACCAGTCGACAGCATCCCGAAAGCAGCCCAACGATGAAAAGCGCCGACATCCGCCAGGGTTTCCTGGACTATTTCGCGAGCAAGGGGCACGAGATCGTGCCGAGCAGCCCGCTCGTGCCGGGCAACGATCCATCGCTCCTGTTCACCAACGCCGGCATGGTCCAGTTCAAGGACGTCTTCGTCGGCCTCGAGGAACGCGCGAACCGGCGTGCGGCGAGCAGCCAGCGCTGCGTGCGCGCCGGCGGCAAGCACAACGATCTCGACAACGTCGGCTACACCGCGCGGCATCACACCTTCTTCGAGATGCTCGGCAATTTCAGCTTCGGTGACTACTTCAAGCGCGAGGCGATCGAGTTTGCCTGGGAGCTCCTGACCGGCCGCTTCGGCCTGCCCGCCGAGAAGCTGTGGGTCACGGTGTTCGACACCGACGACGAGGCCGCGGACATCTGGACTCGGCACATCGGCATCGATCCGCAGCGCCTCGCGCGCTGCGGCGAGAAGGACAATTTCTGGATGATGGGCGACACGGGCCCCTGCGGGCCGTGCACCGAGATCTTCTACGACCACGGCCCGGGCGTTCCCGGCGGTCCGCCGGGAACGCCGGACGCCGACGGCGATCGCTACGTCGAGATCTGGAATCTCGTCTTCATGCAGTTCGAGCGCGACGCGAGCGGCGCGATGAAGCGCATCCCGAGACCTTCGGTCGATACCGGCATGGGGCTCGAGCGCGTCTCGGCGGTGCTGCAGGGCGTGCACGACAACTACGACATCGATCTGTTCCGGCATCTGATTCAGAGCATCCGCGACATCTCACCGCGCGAGCTGCCGGAATCGCCGTCGCTGCGCGTGATCGCCGATCACATCCGCGCCTGCGCCTTCCTCGTGATGGACGGCGTGATCCCGAGCAACGAAGGCCGCGGCTACGTGCTCCGGCGCATCATGCGGCGCGCGCTGCGCCACGGGAACAAGCTCGGCTTCGAGGATCCCTTCTTCCACCGTCTCGTCGCGCCGCTCGCGCGCGAAATGGGCCAGGCCTATCCGCAGCTCGTCGAGCGCAGCGGCCGCATCGTCGAGGTGCTGAAGCAGGAAGAGGAGCGTTTCGCCGAGACCCTGGAGCAAGGGCTGCGCATCTTCGAGCACGCGGTCGCCGATCTGTCCGGCAAGATCATTCCCGGCGAGCTCGCGTTCAAGCTCAACGACACTTACGGCTTCCCCGTCGATCTGACCAACGACATCGCGCGCGAGCGCGGGCTCGCCATCGACATGGAGGCCTACGAGGCGGCGATGGAGGCGCAGCGCGAACGCGCGCGCGCGGCCAGCCACTTTGCGAACGTCGACACCTCGCACGCGATCGCCGGTGACGCGCTCGCGGCGCTCGGCGGCGCGCAGGATTTCGTCGGCTACGAGACCACGCAGCTCGGCGGCGCACGCGTCGTCGGCCTGTTCCGCGACGGCGCGCCGGTGCCGGCGCTGGAGGCCGGTGCGAGCGGGATCGTCGTCCTCGATCGCACGCCTTTCTACGCCGAGTCCGGCGGCCAGGTCGGCGATCGCGGCCGCCTGCTGAGCGGCGAGGCGGTGTTCGAGGTCGCGGACACGCGCAAGCAGGGCGGCCTGCATCTGCACGTCGGCACGCTGAAGCTCGGCCGGCTCGCGACGGGCGCCGAGGTCAAGGCCGAGGTCGACGAAGCGCGCCGCATGCCGACGCGCGCGAACCACTCCGCGACCCACCTGCTGCACGCCGCGCTCCGCCAGGTGCTCGGCCCGCACGTCGAGCAGAAGGGCTCGCTGGTGTCGCCGGAGCGCCTGCGCTTCGATTTCGCGCACACCGGGGCCGTGACGGCGGAGGAGCTGGCCGAGATCGAGGTCCTCGTCAATCGTGAAATCCGGGCCAATCATCCCGTCGACACCCGGCTGATGAACTACCGTCAGGCCCTGGAAGCCGGCGCGATGGCGCTGTTCGGCGAAAAGTACGGGGACGAGGTCCGCGTGCTGCGGATGGGCGAGTTCTCGGTCGAGCTCTGCGGCGGCACGCACGTCGCGCGCACCGGCGACATCGGGCTGTTCCGCATCGTCGCCGAAGGCGGGGTCGCGGCCGGGGTCCGGCGCATCGAGGCGCTGACGGGCGCCGCCGCCCTCGAGCATACCTTGCGCGTTGACGCGACTTTGCGAAGAATCGCCGCGCTCGTGAAGAGCGGCGGGGGAGAAGACGCCGCGGCCAAGGTCGGCCAGCTCGCCGAGCGCCTGAAGGCGCAGGACAAAGAGATTCAGGCCCTGAAGGCCAAGCTCGCGTCCGGCGGCGGGGGACGGGACATCACCGAGGAGGCGGTGCAGCTCGGTCCGGTGCGGCTGCTCATACAGACCTTGGACGGAGCCGACGCCGCGGGCCTGCGCGAGGCGGTGGATCGCCTGAAGGACAAGCTCGCCCCGGCCGTGATCGTGCTCGCGACGGTCGAGGAGGCGAAGGCCAAGTTCGTCGTCGGCGTGACCAAGGATCTGAGCAGCAAGGTGAACGCCGGCCAGCTCGCCAATCACGTGGCAGGGCAGATTGGCGGCAAGGGCGGCGGCCGTCCCGATCTAGCGCAGGCGGGAGGACCGGAGGCCGCGGGCCTGCCGGCCGCGCTCGCGAGCGTCGAAGCCTGGGTCGCCGCGCGGCTGGCCTGAGCCTCGCACATCGCCGTCCCGCGGCCGTCCCAGCCGCGAAGGTTCGCATATATCCGCCGTCGTCCGGCTGCAGCCCGGCGCGCTTCGCGCCGCCGGGCCGTGTCCGCGGCGAGGGCAGCAACATCGGGTGAAGCATGAGTCTGATAGTCCAGAAATACGGTGGGACCTCGGTAGGGTCGCCGGAGCGCATCCAGGCCGTCGCCGAGCGCGTCAAGCGCACGGTCGCCGGCGGCCACCGGGTGGTGGTCGTCGTCTCGGCGATGTCGGGCGAGACCGATCGCCTGCTCGGGCTCGCGCGCGCGATCCAGAATCCGCCGTCGGCGCGCGAGCTCGACGTCGTGCTGGCGACCGGCGAGCAGGTCACGATCGGGCTGCTCGCGATGGCCCTCGACGCCTGCGGCGTGCCGGCGGTGTCCTATACGGGGGCGCAGGTGCGGATCCGGACCGACTCCGCCTTCAACAAGGCCCGCATCGAGGCCATCGAGGCCGACAAGGTGATGGCCGAGCTGAAGGCCGGCCGCGTGGTCGTCGTCGCCGGCTTCCAGGGCGTGGACGCGAACGATCGCATCACCACCCTCGGGCGCGGCGGCTCGGACACGACCGCCGTGGCAATGGCAGCGGCCTTGAAGGCCGATGAGTGTCAGATATATACCGACGTCGACGGCGTCTATACCACCGATCCCCGCATCGTGCCGGAGGCCCGCCGGCTCGATCGGCTCACTTACGAAGAGATGCTCGAAATGGCGAGTCTCGGCGCCAAGGTGCTGCAGATCCGCTCCGTCGAATTCGCGAGCAAGTACCAGGTGTCCCTGCGCGTGCTGTCTTCGTTCGCGGACGGCCCCGGCACCCTGATCACGACTGAGGAGAACATCATGGAAGCCGCACTGATTTCCGGCGTCACGCTGAACCGCGACGAAGCGAAACTGACCATCGTGGGGGTCCCGGATCGACCGGGCATCGCGAGCGGCATCCTCGGTCCGATCGCGGCGGCGAACATCGAAGTCGACATGATCGTGCAGAACACGGGCGCCGACGGCTCCACCGACTTCACCTTTACGGTGCACCGCAACGATTACGACAAGGCCTTGGCCATCCTGCAGAAACAGGCCGGGGAGCTGAAGGCGCGCAAGGTCGAAGGCGATCGCAAGAGCGTGAAGGTCTCACTGGTCGGCGTCGGCATGCGCTCGCACGCCGGCATCGCGAGCCGCGCCTTCGCGGCGCTCGCGCGCGAAGGCATCAATATCCAGATGATTTCGACCTCCGAAATCAAGATTTCCGTCGTGATAGACGAGAAATACGCCGAGCTCGGCGTGCGCGCGCTGCACTCGGAATTCGGCCTCGCCGGGGAGGCTTGAACGGCTTGCGCGGGCGTCCGGAATTAACGCTTGTTATCAAGATTTCCAATTTTCTCTCCGCTAGAATGGCTACGCACATGGAAGACGGCCGACCAAGTGGTCGACAACGGAAGTGAAGACACGGCTATCGTTGAGCGGACGTGGCGAGCGGGTGGCGATCGTAGAAGCCGCCCGGGGAAAGCGTGCTCGGAACAACGACGCAGGGCGCAAGGACATACCGGCTGAGGCCGGTGCCGGACGACCGGGCGGAATGTGCGGGCACGACCTTAAAAACTGAGTCCACGCAGCAGGTTTGGAGAAAAGGACATGCTCATTCTGACTAGACGGGTTGGCGAGTCGCTCATGATCGGCGACGAAGTCAACGTGACGGTGCTCGGCATCAAGGGCAACCAAGTCCGTATCGGTGTCAACGCCCCCAAGGACGTCGCCGTCCACCGCGAAGAAATCTATCAACGCATCCAGCAGGAGAACTCGGATCGCGCAGTCGGCGCCGCCGAGTAATCTTCCCCGCTTCGCTTTACGCCCCTCGGCCGCGCCGGTTATCCTGCGCGTTCCGGAGAGATGGCCGAGTGGCTGAAGGCGCTCCCCTGCTAAGGGAGTATAGGGTCAAAAGCTCTATCGAGGGTTCGAATCCCTCTCTCTCCGCCAGATCAGACGAACGAAAAAAAGGGCCCTTCGCGGGCCCTTTTCACTTGTGCGATTCGGGAAGAACCGCCGTGAGGCTTCGGTTCGACGAGTGTGCGCAGCGAGCTCGGACGCACGCAGCGGTCGGCATGCGCAACAAGCGCACGCGAATCCATTCCTTTCCCACCCAACGGCACGACCGCCGGCGTCTTCGTTCATCCGATTTACCGAACAACGCTCGGTGAGCATCCTTGGTCCAAGCTCTTCGTAGCCCGGAAGGAGCGCGCAGCGCGGAATCCGTGCGCCCGTGAGGGCGCACCATCAGCGCGGTGGAAGTCCGCGCCGTGGGGGA
>DAOKZI010000033.1:0-43570 GCA_035325705.1 Gammaproteobacteria bacterium | reverse complement strand
ACTGGCTCACCAGACGTTCTTCCTCGGTCAACTGCTCGGACAGCAGCAGCGGATCGTCCCAGCGGAAGGCGGCGGACATCGACTGCGGCACGGTATCGTTCATCTCGGCTTTCCTCGCTCAGGGTTGCGCTTCGGCGCCGTCACGCCGCGTCCAGCATACGCCGCCACTCGCGCGTCAGGATCACGAGCGGCGGATAGACGATGCCGTGCTCACCCACGGCCGCCGCCGCGAGCCCGACGAGGCGCGTCAGGGCCGCGGCGTGGGTGCGCGCCCAGGCTTCGACTCGCTCCGTCTCGGCGCCGGCCCGCGTGCTCGCCAGCAGCGTCTCGCACAGGCGCGCCTGCCGCTCGAGCAGCTCGCGCTCGACGATGTCGAGCGCTTCGCGCGCGCCGGCTTCGCTGCCGCCCTGGCTGCGCAGGCGCGGACAGAGGCTCGCGAGCCCGGTGCGCGCGCCGACGGCGTAATAGAGCCGCGCCGCGCCTTCGATCGGCAGCCCGCCGCTGCTCGCGAGATGCACGATGTCGCCGGCCGCGCCGAGCTGGCGCAGGGCCGCGATGCGCGCGGCGAGCGCGCCCGGGACACCGGCTGCGCACAGATTCGCGACCTGGCGGCCGAAAGCGTCCCGCTCGGCCTCGCCGAGCACCTCCGGCAGGGCGGCGATGAGCGCTTCCACCGGCCGCGCGTAGCGGGCGACGCCGCTGCCGATGTCGAGCTGCGCGCCTTCGTGATCGAGCAGCCACGCCGTCACGCTCTCGACCAGCGCGCCGACCTCGCCGAGCAAGCTCGTCTGCACCGCCGCGGGCACGAGGTTGTCCAGCGCTTCGATCGCGCACCACACGGCGCGCAGACCGAAGACCTCGCAGACGATCATCCACGCCCGCGCCACCGCCGCGTCGTCGCAGGCGGCGCGGTTCATCATGTCGTTGACGAAGCCGCTGCCGACGCGATTGATCATGCCGTTGACGAGGCGGTTCACCAGGATCTCCCGGCGCAGCGGATGATGCTCGAAGAGACCGCGGCACAGCTCGCGCAGCGGCGCCGGAAAATAGTCCTCGAGCTCGCGCATCAACTGCGGATCGTCCGGCATGTCGGAGGCGAGCAGCGCCTGCGCCACCGACAGCTTGGTGTGCGCGAGCAGGGCCGCGAGCTCGGGACGCACGAGACCTCGGCCGCGGAGCTGGCGCTCGTGCAGGGTCTCCTCGTCCGGCAGGCCCGCGAGGATGCGATCGAGCTGTCCGCCGCGTTCGAGCAGCGCGATCAGGCGGCGATGGCGCTCCAGCCGGGCCGGCGCCTGCGCCTCGGCGAGGCTGAGCGCCTGCGTCTGCAGATAGTTGTCGCGGATCACCAGGCGCGCGACGTCGCCCTCGATCGCGGCGAGCAGCGCATCGCGCGCGTCGCGCGCGAGGCGGCCGTCGCGGATCGCGAGCTCGAGCAGGATCTTGATGTTGACCTCGTGGTCCGAGCAGTTCACGCCGGCGGCGTTGTCGATCGCATCGGTGTTCAGACGCACGCCGGCGAGCGCGAGCGCGACGCGCGCACGGCGCGTCAGCGCGAGGTTCGCGCCTTCGCCGAGCACGCGGCAGCGCAGATCCGCGGCGTCGACGCGCACGGCGTCGTTGCCGTGATCGGCCGCCGCGTCGTGGCCTTCGTCGTCCGCTTTGACATAGGTGCCGATCCCGCCGAACCACAGCAGATCCACGGGCGCGCACAGGAGGGCGCGGATCAGCGCGTCCGGCGCGAGCGCTTCGGCCTCGACGCCGAGCGCGCGGCGCGCCGCGGGCGCGAGCGGAATGCTCGGCGCGTCGCGGCGCCATACGCCGCCACCCGCGCTGATGAGCGCGCGATCGTAGTCGTCCCAGCTCGAGCGGGGCAGTGTGAAGAGGCGCCGGCGCTCGGCGTAGGCCGCGGCGAGCTCGGGCATCGGATCGAGGAAGATGTGGCGGTGATCGAAGGCCGCGATCAGCGCGAGGCGCGGCGCGAGCAGCATGCCGTTGCCGAACACGTCGCCCGACATGTCACCGACGCCGGCCGCGCGCACCGTCTGCTCGTCGACGTTGGTGCCGAGCTCGCGGAAGTGCCGCCGCACGGCTTCCCAGGCGCCGCGCGCGGTGATCCCCATGCGCTTGTGATCGTAACCGGCCGATCCGCCGGACGCGAAGGCGTCGCCCAGCCAGTAGCCGTAGCGCGCGGCGACGGCGTTCGCGAGATCCGAGAAGCGCGCCGTGCCTTTGTCGGCGGCCACGACGAGATAGGGATCGTCGCCGTCCAGACGCACGCTGCCGGCAATGAGCGGACGCACGCCCGTTTCGTCGCGCGTGTCGGTGACGTCGAGCAGGGCGGACACGAAGTCGCGGTAGGCGCGCTCGACCGTGGCGGGGTCCGAGGCCCCGCCGCCGCGCAGCGTGAAGCCGCCCTTGGCGCCGGCCGGCACGATCACGGCGTTCTTCACCTGCTGCGCGCGGAACAGCTCGAGCACTTCGGTGCGGAAGTCGCGCGCGCGATCCGAAAAGCGCAGCCCGCCGCGCGCGACGGCGCCGCCGCGCAGATGCACGCCTTCGACGTGCGGCCCGCAGACAGAGATCTCGCGCCACGGACGCGGCGCGGGCATGCCCTCGACGCGCGCGCAGTCGAGCTTCAAGGCGATGCAGGGCGGCGGCCGTCCCGCCGCGTCGCGCTGGAACCAGTTGCTGCGCACCGTGGCCTCGACCAAGTTGAGGCAGCGCCGCAGGATTTGACCGAGCTCGCCGGGCGCGCGCTCGTTGAGCGAGGCGGCGAGCCGCGCTGCTGCTGCCGCGGCGCGCGTCGCGCACGCGCTGCCGGGCGCC
Source organism: Gammaproteobacteria bacterium (assembly GCA_035325705.1). Taxonomy (GTDB): domain Bacteria; phylum Pseudomonadota; class Gammaproteobacteria. The sequence goes on along the minus strand of DAOKZI010000033.1, from coordinate 40,744 downwards.
AGGCGCAGCGCGAAGAGATCGACGAGGCCGTGCGCGAAATCGGCGGCGGTACAGAGGGCGGCGGCGATCTCGTCCGTGCTCCACGGCGCGCCGAGCTGACGCAGGTAGCGCGCATAGGCGCGCAGCAGCGCAATCTCGCGCAGCGCCAGCCCCGCGGTCCAGGCGAGCCCGTTGAAGGCATCGTCCTCGGCGCGGCCGGCGAGCGCGTGGGCGGCGACGGTCGTGAACGCCGCGCTCGCGAGCTCCGGTGCGACGGCGCCGGACAGGCGGCGCCGGCAGCTAAAGACGCGCTCCGCGGTGTCGGCCTGGCCGCGCGTGCAATCGAGCACGAGCAGTCCGAGATGCTCGAGGCGCGGCAGCAGCGTCGACAGCGGCGGCGGCGCGGCGGGATAAGTGATGCGCAGGCTGAGGCGCGTCGCGTCGTCGGGCGCGATCTCGCAGATCAGCTTGGGCAGGACGGGCTCGTCCTTGGTGGTCGTCGCGCCGCGGAGACCGACAGCGGGCGTGGGCATCGGCAGGCATTCCGGCATCGTCGCGTTCCTCGCCGGCGGCCGTCGGGCCGCTACGGATGGAACGCACTCTAGGGCTCGGCGCGGCGCGCGGATTGCGCGTGAAGGCACAAACGCTTGCCGGCGCGTGCACGCGAGCTCGTGCGCGCACACCTTTCGTAGCCCGGGTGGAGCGTAGCGGAACCCGGGATCTTCGGTGGCGTGCGGGAGCTCGACGATCCCGGGTTCCGCTCCGCTGCACCCGGGCTACGCGCGTTGGGAGAGTCCGTCGTTTGCACGGCAGGTCGTAGCCCGGGTGGAGCGCGCAGCGCGTAACCCGGGATCTTCGATGGCATGCGGGAGCTCGAAGATCCCGGGTTTCGCTACGCTGCACCCGGGATCTTCGGTGGCGTGCGGGGAGCTAGAAGATCCCGGGTTCCGCTACGCTGCACCCGGGCTACGCGCGTTGGGAGAGTCCGTCGTTTGCACGGCAGGTCGTAGCCCGGGTGGAGCGCGCAGCGCGTAACCCGGGATCTTCGATGGCATGCGGGAGCTCGACGATCCCGGGTTCCGCTACGCTGCACCCGGGCTACGCGCGTTGGGAGAGTCCGTCGTTTGCACGGCAGGTCGTAGCCCGGGTGGAGCGCGCAGCGCGTAACCCGGGATCTTCGATGGCATGCGGGAGCTCGACGATCCCGGGTTCCGCTACGCTGCACCCGGGCTACGCGCGTTGGGAGAGTCCGTCGTTTGCACGGCAGGTCGTAGCCCGGGTGGAGCGCGCAGCGCGTAACCCGGGATCTTCGACTCAGAAGCTGCGCCGCTCCTCGCGCGCGCGCCGCCGCGCTTCGCCGGGCGCGATGCCGTAGCGCGCCTTGAACAGGCGCGTGAAGTGCGCTTGATCGGCAAAGCCCCACTGGTAGGCCAGCGCGCCGACCGCGCTGCCGTCCACGCCGCGCGTCAGCGCCTCGTGGCAGGCCGCGAGGCGCAGCTCGCGGATGTACTCGGCGACGGTCTGGCCCGTGCCGCTGAAGAGCCGGTGCAGATAGCGCAGCGAGACGCCGGTCGCCGCCGCGATCGCGGCGGGCGCGAGCGTCGCGTCGCCGAGATGGCTGCGAATGTAGTGCTCGATGCGGCGGCGGTGCGCCGCGCGCACCGAAGTCTCGGCGCTGTCGGCGAGATCGCCGGCGCCGTCGACGACGGCGGTCAGCAGATCGAGGAGCTGTGCGCCGAGCAGGGCGCGGCTCGTCGCACTCAGCCCCTCGGCGCGCTGCGCGATCAGGGCGAGATAGTCGACGAACAGCGCACCGGCGCCGGTCGCGGCGTCGAAGCGGATCGCGCACAGGCGATCCGGCGCGCCGATGCGCCGGCGCAGCGCCTTTTCCGAGACTTTCAGCACGCGCAGCCGGTTCGGCGCGTCATAGGAGAACTCATAGGGCGCGCCGCTGCGCTCGACCGTGAAGCTGCCCGGCCCGCAGACAGTCGAGCGCCCGCGCTGGGCAAAGGTCACCGGCGCGCACTCGGGGACCGTGACGAGAAAGTGCTCGTCGCGATCGGCGCCGAGATGCGTGGCGAGGCGGCGATAGCGCAGCGGATCGGAGGCGAGCCGCGACAGCGTCACGTCGTCGAGCTCGACGCTCTCGAGGCGGCCGCTGAAGCTCAGCGGATCGCGATAGTCGAGGGCGAGCTCGAAATAGGTCTGCGCGACACGCGCCCGCCACTCGTCGAGACGTTCGAGCAGCGGTGCCGGGTGGTCGGGCTTGCGAGTCATGACCTCCATCCGGGCGTAGCGCGCCGCGTCGACGAGGCGGCGCGTGCCTGAGGCAGAGCTTAGCGGTTTCTCGCTCCCCGCGCCCGCCGGCGCGCTCAGCAGCGCGTCATGCGACAAGTGCCGGACGCTTCGAGCGTCAGCGTCCAGCCCGCCGGCACCAGCACGCTGGTCGTTGCGTCGGTCAGCACCGCAGGACCGCTGAAGCGATTGCCCGGCGCCAGGCGCTCCGCCGCGTACACCGGCGCGTCGACGCTGCCGTCCGCGAAGCGCAGGACGCGGCTGCCGGTGCGAGCCCGCGTCGCGTCCTCGCCGGTCAGCGCGGCGGCGCCGGTGGCCGGCGCCGCGATCCGGCCGATCACCATGCTCTCGAGGTTGACGATTTCGACCATGCTGCCCGGCTCGCTGTAGGTATAGAGCTGCTCGTGGCGCCGGTGGAAGGCATCGATGACGGCGGGCAGCGTGGCCGCCGAAAGCTCGCGCTCGCCGATCTCCACGGTGCACTCGTGGATCTGGCCGACGTAGCGCATCTCCAGGCTGCGCCGGATCTCGATGTCGGCCGCGGTAAAGCCGTCGGCGAGCAGATTCGCGCGGCCCGTGGCCTCGATGCGCCGGAACGCCGCTTCGATGCGTGCGGGATCCGCGCGCTCGTCGAGGCGCATCGCGAGCGAGGCGAGGTAGTTGTGCTTGACGTGCGAGATCGTCTGGCCGAAGGCGCAGAGGCCGGACGCGACGCGCGGCACGAGCACCGTCGTCACGCCCATCTCCTCGGCGAGCGCCGCGATGTGCACGCCGGCCGCGCCGCCGGCGCACACCAGCGCGAAGTCGCGCGGGTCGTAGCCGCGCTCGATCGATACGCGGCGAATGCCGTTGACCATGTTGCTGTTGACGATCGCGTGCACGCTGAGCGCGGCCTGCTCGACGTCGAGGCCGAGCGGGATCGCGACGTGGGTCGCGATCGCGCGGCGCGCGCGCTCGAGATCGAGACGAATGCTGCCGCCGAGCAGCGCGTCGGGCTCGAGATAGCCGAGCACGAGGTTCGCGTCGGTGACCGTCGGACGCTCGCCGCCCTTGCCGTAGCAGGCCGGGCCGGGCACGGCGCCCGCGCTCTCGGGGCCGACTTCCAGCATGCCGTAGTCGTTGACGTGCGCGATCGAGCCGCCGCCGGCGCCCAGAGTCTCGACCTGGATCATCGGCACGCCGATGCGGTGGCGCAGGAAGTCGATGTTGCGATTGAGGTTGGTGTGGCCGCCGCGCGTCAGCGTGATGTCGAAGCTCGTGCCGCCCATGTCGACGGTGATGATGTCCTCGATGCCGAAGGGCGCGGCGACGAACAGCCCGGCCTGCGGCGCGGACGCCGGGCCGGAGTTGATCGCATTGACGGCGCGCTCGCGCATGTGCGCGCCGGTCGCGAGGCCGCCGTTCGACTGGAAGTAGCGCACGGGCCGCGTTGCGCCGAGCTCGCGGAAGAGATCGTCGATGCGCGCGACGTAGCGCGCCATCACCGGGCTCAGATAGGCATTCACGGCGGTGGTCGAAGTGCGCGTGTACTCGCGCACCTGCGGAAAGACCTCCGAGCCGAGGCAGACGAAGGCCTCGGGCATCAGCTCGCGCACGATCGCGGCCGCGCGCTGCTCGTGGGCGGGATTGGCGACCGCCCACACGAAGGAGATCGCGACGCTCTCCACGCCCTGCGTCTTGAAATATGCACAGGCGTCGCGCACCGCCTGCTCGTCGAGCGGCGTGCGCACGCTGCCGTCGGCGAGCACGCGTTCGGGAATGCCGCGGCGGAGATGGCGCGGCGCGATCAGCGGTGCGCTGGGATAATCGGGATCGTAGCGATGGCCTTCTTCCTTGTGGCCGAGGCGGATCTCGAGGCTGTCTTCGTGGCCCGCCGTGCACAGCAGGCCGGTCTTCACGCCCTTCATCTCGATCAGCGCGTTGAGCGCGACGGTGGTGCCGTTGATGCAGAGATCGCAGTCGCGGACGATGTCCTCGACCGGGCGCTCCAGCGCGGCCGCGATCTGGCCGAGGCCGTTCTTGATCGCGATCGTGCCGTCCTGCGGGGTCGAGGGCGCTTTGAACAGGCGCACGGCGCCGCTCTTCTCGGCGAGGACGAAGTCGGTGAAGGTGCCGCCGGCGTCGATGCCGAGGCGGTACTGGCTGTGCATGGCGCTTTGCATCGGTGCGTTCTCCTAAGCTGCTACGGGCGCGGTGAGGGGCGAGGCGGCCGGCGTGCGGCGCAGTCGGGTCGCTTCGAGATCGAGGCGGCCGTCGGCATCGATCACGACGCCGTAGTCGAGCGCCGCCCCGGCGCGGCTCACGAGACCGTTGCGGAAGTCGGCGTAGACCTCCGCGGGCGGCCGCTCCCAGGCCGGGCCGTAGCCGCCGCCGCCGGGGTTGTAATTGGCGACGCGCTCGCCGGGCGCGACGTTCACGAGCACGTTGCGGCGATGGACTTCGCGCGTCTCGCCGCGCGTGATTTCGAGGCGGCCGAGTTTCGGCTCGTCGAGGCCGTTGACGGCGCCCGCGGCGCCGCGCGTCGCGAGCTGGCGGCCTTCGCCGAAGCTCGCGACCGTCATCGTGTGGCCCAGCGGCTCGATTTCCCAGCACGTGCCCGAGCCGCCGCGATGGCGGCCCGCGCCGGCGCTGTCGGTGACGAGGCCGTAGCGGTGGATGAGGATCGGATAGGCGTATTCGAGCAGCTCGATGTCGCCGGAGCTGAGCGCGCCGAAGCAGGACAGCGGGCCGCAGGCGTGCCAGCCGTCCATCTGCCGCGTCGCGCCGGCGCCGGCGATGATCGAGGCGAGCACCATGGTCACGTACTGCTCGCCGGTGCGCGGATCGACGCCCGCGATGTTGATGCCGCTCGCATGCCCCCAGGAGGCCGCGACCTGCGCGGGACAGGCCTGTTCGAAGGCGCTGCGCACGGCGTCGGTCAGGGTCTCCATCGGCGTCGTCGTGCAATTGCAGTGCGGGGCCGGCTCGCGCGCGTTGCACAGCGTGCCGGGCGGGCCGAGATCGACCGTCACGCAGCGGTAGAGTCCTTCGTTGTAGGGCGGCGGCACCTGCGCGAACATCATCAGCCCGAGATAGATCCCGGACAGCGAATTGCCCGCATACGAATTGATGAAGTAGGGCACCTGCGGCGGGCTGTCGATCGTGACGTGGCAGCGATCGCCCGCGATGTCGACGGTGGCGCGGATCTCGATCTCGCCGAGGCCGTGGCCCGCGTCTTCGAGCGTCGCGCTGCCCGTGTAGCGGCCGTCCGGCACGCTCGCGATCAGGCTGCGCATGTGGCGGTCCGCCATGTCCTTCAGCTCGGCGATCGCGGCGCGCACGGTGGCGACGCCGTACTTGTCGAGGAGCATGACGAGATTGCGCGCGCCGACGCGGCAGGCGCCGTACTGCGCGTTCAGATCGCCTTCCTGATCGCGCCGCGCGCGCATATTGGTCAGCAGCAGGTTGATCACGTCCTCGCGGCGGCGGCCGCGCTCCCACAGCTTCACGGGCGGGATGCGCAGGCCTTCGGCGTAGATCTCTTTCGCGTCCGGGTTGTAGCCCGCGGGCACGGGGCCGCCGATGTCGGTGAGATGGCCCTTGCACACGGTCCAGAACACGAGCTCGCCTTGATGGAACACGGGGTAGTACATGCAGCAGTCGAGGAGATGGCTGCCGGCGTGGGCGGGATCGTTGTGATAGATGACGTCGCCGTCGTGGAGATCCTCGCCGAACCAGCCCGCGACCGCCTTCATCGCCGGGATCAGCGAGCCGAGATGGATCGGGATGTCCTGACCCTGCAGCACCATCTCGGGCAGGTGATCGAAGATCGCGTTGCTGTAGTCGTGGGCGAGGTTGAACACGCTGGAGCGGCTGGTCTTCTCGAGCGTGACGGTCATCTCGCGCTGCGTGGTCTCGAGGGCGCCGCGGACGACCGCGAGCGTGATCGGATCTACCTTCGTCGTCATGGCTGTGCTCCGCTGGCAAGTGGCGGGAGCGACCTTAGGGCGGGGCCGGTGAGCGGGCTTGTGCGAGCGTGCACAAACGTTTGACGGTGTGCGCCGGTTGAGATGCTGCGCTGCGATTTGAACGCTACACTGGGCGATCGCGAGCGGAATCCCTGCGCTGCCCGGGCGCGGTGCGCAGCCGGGGAGTCCGGACGGACCCCGGGGCGCGCGGATCCCATCGCGCTCCAGCCGGCGGCGATGCGCCGCGCGCGGCGGCGACCTACAGATCCGAGGTCATCCGCGATCACAATGATGCGCAGGTCGTCATGGACAGCGACGAAGGAGTGGACCCATGAAAGGATTCGGAACGACTTTGATGGTGGTGGGGCTCGTCTTGCTCAGCGGCTGCGCCGATATGAGCGAGAGCCAGAAGCGAACCGCGACGGGCAGCGGCGTCGGCGCGGCGACGGGCGCCGTGATCGGCGGCCTGGTGGGCGGCGGCAAGGCGGCGGCCATCGGCGCCGGGGTCGGCGCGGCGGTCGGCGCCGGCGGCGGCTATCTGTGGAACGAGCACATGGAGAAGCAGAAGCGCGAGATGGAAGCGGCGACTGCGGGCACCGGGATCGCGGTGAGCCAGACGCCGGGCAACGAGCTGAAGCTCGAAATCCCCAGCGATCTGTCTTTCGATACCGGCAAGGCGGAGATCAAGGACGAGCTGCAGCCCGTGCTCGATCGCTTCGCCGACACGCTGCGCTCCAATCCCGCGACGAACGTGCGCATCGTCGGCCACACCGACAGCACCGGCTCGGATGCGATCAACGATCCCCTGTCCCTGCGCCGCGCGCAGAGCGTGCAGGGCCAGCTCGCCTCGCGCGGCATCGATCGCACGCGGCTGGCGGTCGACGGCGTCGGTTCACGCCAGCCGGTGGCGAGCAACGACACCGCGGAAGGCCGCGCGCGCAATCGCCGCGTCGAGATCTTCGTCACCCAGGCGCAGGCCGCCGCGCAGCCTTGAGCGCGGTGCATCGCGAGCGCGCGGGGCGATGCCCCGCGCGGCGCGGCCGATGAATCCGCGCCTGCACCTCGCGCTGGCCTTGAGCCTGACGGCGCTGGGGCTCGCGCCGGGCGTCGCTCACGTGCTGGAACTGCCGGTGAAGCTCACGTATGCGCCGGCGCTGTACACCGCGGTCACGAGCACGCTCTACGTCTGGTTCGGGATCCTCGGCGGTGCGGTGCAAGTCGCCGCCGTGCTGGCCGTCGCGGCGCTCGCCGTGCGTACGCGTGCGCAACCGGCCGGACGCATGCTCGCGGCCTCCGCCGGCGCGCTCGTCGCGTCCTTGTTGCTGTGGGGGCTGGTCGTTGCCCCGGTGAATGAGGCCTGGGCCGAGGTGGCCGGCACGCCGGCCGCGGTCGACGCCTACGCACGGCTGCGCCTGCGCTGGGAATACGGCCACGTCGCGGCCGTCATCGCCTGGGCCGCAGGCTGGATCGGACTGGTCATCGCCGTCGTGCGGGAGACGGCGTTGAGCAGGGAGTGCGGTCGCTGAAATCGATCGGGAATCGATCGGGGACACCCACCTAAAAATCGATCGGAATCGATCGGGCAATCGATCGGGGACACCCACCGAACGATCGGCGACGACGACCGGGGACACCCACCGGATCGAACGGGCGGCCATTCAGGGACACCCACCCAGATTCTTACCGGTCGGAATGACTAATGGCGAACGATGGGTGTCCCGTGTCATGGGCGCATATCGCGGTGGCGGAGCCTTGCACGAATCGTTCGATCATTCGGGGACACCCACCCAGCCTCCGAGGCCGCGGCCGCGAAGCCTGCACCCGCCCGCCCTCGGTGCCTCAAACGGTGGGTGTCCGCTGTCGCGCGATCCGCGCTGGTGGGTGTCCGCTGTCGCGCGATCCCGCCGCTCATGCTCGGTGAAGCCGGCCGAGGGCCTACTGCGCCGGAGCGGTTCGGCCGGGCGGATCGGAGCGGCGGTCACCACACATAGAACAACTGAATCCACGGCCACAGGATGCCGCCGATGGCGACGATCAGCATCGTGAGCGCCGCAGCGCGCCGCGCCGGTGCCGGATCCGAGCGACGCAGCATCTGCCACCCGAGCACGGCGCTCCACAGCGCGCCGATGGCCAGCAGCCCGCCGCGCAGGAGCTCGAGGTGAGGAACTCGGATCCCTTCGGCCGCGAGCATCGTCACCGTCAGCGCCGAGAGTCCGAGAATGACGCCGACGGCGCCGAGCGGGATCAGCGCATAAGCGAGTCGCGCCGCGCCATTCGCGCCGTCCTCGCGCAGGCAGCGCGCCGCCGCGCGCAGCCAGCCCCACGTCCAGCCGCCGACCACCAGTGCAGTCGCCAGGATGTAGGCGACGATCAGCGCTCCGTCGAGCCAGGTGAACGTATCGGCCGCCTGCGGATAGTGCGTCAGCAGCCACCACGGCGCGGTGGCGTCGAGCAGCCACATTTCCCCGTGCGTGACGGCCCAGCCAGCGAAGTATTGCTTGATGGCCACGAACCACGGTGAGGCGGACCACTGAAAGGCGCCGATGGCGGTGCCGATGAGCCCGAACACGAGCAGGCGCGCCTCCCATCGCTTGGCGGTCTGGGCCGTCACGTCCACCACCTCGCGGCCCGGCGGCCTCAGGGCCAGGCGCACGGCCCCGCGCTGGCCGCTGCACCGGCCGCACATATGGCATTGCGCTGCTCCGGTCATGCGGCGGATATCGACGAGCGGCGCGCAGTTGACGGCACCGCGGCCGTCGATGCTCGTCTCCCAGCGCCGGCGATCGACGCGGAAGTGCAGCGGCGCCACGCGCGCGAGCAGCGCGAACACGCCGCTCACCGGGCACAGATGGCGGCACCACACGCGCTTGCCGCGGCCGTACAGGAAGCCCACCGCCATCGCCGCGATCGTCGAACCGCCCAGCACCACCAGGGCCGGCCGCGGATACTCGTACACGCTGACCAGTTGGCCATAGACGGTGACGCAGCAGAACGCCACGAACGGCCAGCCGGGCCACCGCAGCCAGCGCGGAATGCCGCGTCCGAGCCCGTAGCGGCTGACCCATTCGCTGAGCGCGCCTTCCGGGCACAACGTGCCGCACCAGAACCGGCCCAGCACCATCACCGACACGATCACCAGCGGCCACCACAGTCCCCAGAACACGAACTGGGCGATGAGCGTGATGCTGTCGCTCATGTGGGCGTCGAGTGCCGGCAGCGGCTGAAATACCGGCACGATGAGCAGCGCGACGTACAGCACGACGACGATCGCCTGCATCGCCGTCACGGCGCCGGGATGCCCTCGCAACAGCTCGCCCGCACGCGCGAGGACGTCCCATGCGGGTGGGGGACGATCTCGATGCAAAGCCCTCCCTTGCCGCGCAGGGCAAGGCGGGTTTTCAGCGGACGGTGCGGGCGTCATGCAAGTCTGGCGTACGGTCCGGCGCCGGCCGGTCATGCGACGCGCGCACGCGGTCGCCGCGGGTACAGGGCCGCTGCCAACGCGAGCCAGTAACCCGCCCACACCAGCACCGTCAGCAACGCGGGTCGGGCCCGCCAGCCCGTGAACGAGGCGACGAGCTGGCCGAGACCGTCGCCGTCATCGAGTATGGTGGACAGGTCCCACAGCGGATCGATCAGCGCCGGCAGCACTTCGACGCCGATCAGGCGCTCCACGGCGTTGACGATCAAGCCCGAGGCGAGCAAGAGCAGGACGAAGCCGGTGACGCGGAAGAACGTCCGCCAGGACAGCAGCAGGGCGCCGCGCCACAGGATCCAGGCGCTCAGCAGGGCAGCGGCGAGCCCGGCGGCCGCCGCACCGGCGAAGGCCGCGAGATCGCTGCCGCTGCGCTCGAGGCCGAGGCCATAGAGAAAGATCACCGTTTCCGCGCCTTCGCGCCCGACGGCGATGGCCGCGAGCATCGCCAATCCCATGAGCTTGCCGGTGCTCGCCGCCGCACCGGCGCTGCGCTCGAGGTCGCGCTGCAATTCACGCCCGTGCCGACGCATCCACAGCACCATTTGGACGATGAGCGCCGCGGCGATCGCGATCATGGTGGTCTGAAAGTACTCGAGCGCCTCGCCGCCGAGCTGACTCTGAATCGAGAAGATGGCGAGCGCGAGCGCGGCGGCGAGCGCGATGCCGCCCGCGACGCCGCCCCAGAGATACGCGAGTCCGCGAGGCACATCGTTTCTGCGCACCCACGCGTAGAGAATGCCGACGACCAGCACTGCTTCGAGCGATTCGCGCCAGACGATGAAGAACGCGCTGCCCATGTCTCAGTCTCTCCGTCGACGTGCGGCCGAGCGGGCGTTCATGGCGGACACCGGTGGCGAATCGGCGGTCGCGATCCGTCTGCAGAATTCCGCTCGGCCGAAGCAGCGAAAGAAGACGAGGCGCTTCACGGGCAGTCAATTGCCGGACTGGGTGCGCTCGTCCACGACCACGATCTCCCCGCGCGCCGTGTCCGGATGGAACTCGCCGAAGAAGCGGTAGACGCCCGGCTTCAAGGGTGCGAAGACGACGCTGCGGCTGACGCCGGGCGCCAGCACGGTCTCTTTCTTGAGCTCGATGCTCTCGAATTCTTCCGGCCCCGGTCCGCGATTCGTCACCACGATCTTGAAGCGCACGCCCGCCGGCACGACGACGCGCTCGGGATGAAATCGACCCGCTTTCGCCTCGACGTGAAACGTCGGCAATTCTGCGGCAGCCACCGTCATCGGCACGGCGGCCGCGAGCAGCGCGAGCATCGCCCTTCTCAGCGCCTTGTCGGCGGCAGTCGACATCGCGCGCCGCGCCGCGCCGCCGCGTCGGCGCGGGCGATCGGACTCGCGCGGAACGCATGCCGACATCAAAACGCCGCCTTCACACGCACGCCGACGATCTTCATGAGCTCGGCGTCGTCATTCGCGCCCGGGTTGTGCACGATCTGGAAATCGGGCGAGATGTCGAACTGGCTGTGCAGTTGCCAGCGGTAATAGATCTCCATCACCTGCTCGGCGCCGTTTGCGCGATAGTCGAAATCGGGTGCGCCGTCGCCGTCCGCATCGATGGTGGCGGAGGCGTTCTCGAAGTCATCGGTGGCAGCGAGCCAGCCCCAGGCCACGCCGACGGCATCGCTCGATCGATCCCAGTAGCGGCCGCCGAACTCGGCGCCGAGCGTCAGCGCTTGATCGAACGCGCGCCAGCCCTCCTGCAGCGAATGGCCGTAGCGCCCGAACAGCGTGATGGCTTCGTGGACGCGCTGATCGAAGCTCACGCCCACGCCTTCGTGCGTATGCCCCAGACCGTCGAATCCGGGCGCCTGCGGGTTGTGCCAGGCGTAGGCGCGGTAGTGGCCGTCGCGAGCCCGCCGAAGAACTTGCGGCCGGCCTCGAGCTGCAGAATGACCATCGGCGAATCGAAGCTGTCGTCGAAGCTCGCCCCGCTACCGGCGCCGAAGACGCCCACCGATGCCCGCCACCACTCCGGTTTCCCCGCGTCGCTGTGGTAGGCAAGGCGTACGCCGGGCGTGAAGCCGTACCTGTCCATGCCCATGTCGCCGCCGGAATCGAGCAGCGCGTTGTGCACGAACACATTGTTGAGGAACTGGATCGACTCGTCGTCCGCCACGGCGTTCTGATCGAAGAACACGAAGGGATCGATCTTGCCGAAGTTGATTTCCAGGTGCTTCTTCGACAGCGGCTTGTGGCCTCCGAGCGGGAGCGGCACGTCGAGCTGGTACCAGGCCTGCGCCAGCAGCGCCGCCGCATCGTCGCCATTGGTCAGCGCAAAAACGGTGGTATCGGGCGTGCTGGTGAAGGTGGGGTTCAGCTCGCTGAGGCCGTTGCCCTGTCCGAAGCGAAACTGCGCGAAGATGCTCCCGTCCGCGTTACCGAACTGGCCGCCCGGCAGCGTCACCGCGACGTCGCCGCGGTAGTTGAGCTGCGACTCGTCGTTGCCGGTGAACGTACTCTCTGCATCGGCATATTGCCCGACCATTGCGAACTGCGCGCTGGCGGTGATTCCTTCGATCGACTCGATCATGCGCGCCTGCTTCTGCATGGCGAGCGTGCGGAACTCGATGTCCTTCACGCGTGCGACGAGCTCCGGGTCGCGCTCGCTGAGGTACTCGGTAGCGATGGATTCCTCGGCGCGCCGATTGACCTCCTCCAGCGCCTTCACGCGTTTCTCGATCGCCGCCGCGCCCACGACCGGTGCCGCGGTGCCGGATTCGATCGCAGGCGATCCGGCTAGCTTGCGCTCCAGCGCCGCATTGTGCGCTTCGACCTTCTCCAGCCTGGTCTGCAGCTTCTGAATCTCGGCGAGCAGATCCCCCATCGTCGGCTCGGCGGCGCCGACCGGCGCCGTTGCCGACAGCGCGGCGGCGAGTCCCACCCCCCATCGCCATGATCGCGGCATCTCAATAGCCCCCTTTCTTGCCGATGCCGGCGAAGGTGAATTCATACTCGGCCGTGAAGGTCTTGAACCAGGGCCGCACGCCGGTCAGCCGGTCGGTGTGCCGGCCGAAGTGCGCGTGCGGGTTTTCCGAGGGCGGCGAGATGGCGTACTTGACGCGGTACTGGCCGGGCCCCATCAGCTTGACGTTGTCGCCGTAGTGGGGCCCGTCGTTGGCGACCATCGGCATGAAGTCGCCCGTGATGGTTTCGCCGGAATCGATCTTGGTCACTTCGTAGCGCACCAGCAGGTGCGGAATCCACTCGCCCTCGGCGAAGCCGTTGGGGTTGTCGCCGAGCGCGCGGATGTCGGCCTCCATGTGCACGTCCGATTCTTCCGGTTTGCGCATGATGCCGTCAGGCTCCATCAGAATCGGCTGCAGGTAGACGGCGGCGATCTCCATGCCGTAGCGCTGCTCCGGCGTGCCGATGGGATACTCGACCGCACCGGCTCCGGTGGCGGCCAAGGCGAGCACGGCGCCGGCGATCAGCGCGGGAGAAAGCGAGGAAGACGGGCGGCGCGCGTGATGGGAGGCGCGCCGCAGGAAATGAATGCGCAGCATGTCAGGTCTCCGACACAGTACTTCGAATGATCGAACGTTCACGTCCCGGTGCGCCGGGCGTGTTCTAGAAACGAAGCGAAACGGTAACGGTTCGCATTTACGTGCAGTTGATGGAGATCACGTACAAGCGCGGGCGGGTCGGCGCTGCATCGAACGGTGGGACGTCGACCGCCGTTTACGTAGCCCGGGTGCAGCGTAGCGGAACCCGGGCTCGGGCATGCCCGATACGCAAAGGCTTCCGGCCCTGCGCGGCCGCGCACCGCGCCGGGTCTATTCGATTGCATGAGAGGACGGCGGGCGCGGATCCCGGGGCTACGACACCGCCGTTCACGTTGGAAGGAAACCCAATATTCCGCTCCGTGTGCGGCCGCCCCGTAATCTTCGTAGCCCGGAAGCGCAGCGAATCCGGGATCTGCACGTGCTGGAATCTGCGCCCGATCCCGGATTCGCTGCGCTCGTCCGGGCTACAAGACCGAGCGTTCCACGCTGGGCTTCCTTCGTCGGCCCAGGCTACGAACTCGTTCGATTTCACGGAACAGTTATTTAGACTCGTTCTACAGCGTCCGCGCCGGACGCCATCGCGGAGACCCCTTGCCATGCCTCTACCGAAAGTGATCGTCCAGCTCTATCCCATGATTCCAGCCGGCGGTGAGGCCGAACGCAAGGCCAAGCGGCCCGTCGGCGCCGACAACGAGGCCTATCACCGCATCATCCACGAATGGACCGACATCGTGCGCGAGGCCGACGCGATGGGCGTGTGGGGCCTGTCGACGATCGAGCACCATTTCCATTCCGAGGGCTACGAGGTCGGCCCGAATCCCGGTGTGCTGAACGCTTACTGGGCGTCGCAGGTGAAGCAGGCGCACGTGGGTGCGCTCGGCTACGTCGTCGCGACCCAGGATCCGATCCGCGTCGCCGAGGAGACCGCGATCCTCGATCACCTCACGCGCGGCAAGTTCTTCGTCGGCTTCGCGCGCGGCTACCAGTCGCGCTGGGCCAACGTGCTCGGGCAATTCACTAACACGCCGGCGACGGTGTCCGACGGCAGCAGCGCAGACGCGCGCAACCGCGAGATTTTCGAAGAGCGCGTCGAGATGATCCTCGACTGCTGGCAGCAGCAGGCGAACGTGCTCGACGGCAAGTACTACCAGGCGCCGTACCCGCTCGCGACCGGCGTGCAGGGCTATCCGGCCGCGGCGATCGCGCGCGAAGCCGGCCTGCCCGGCGAGGTCGACGAGCACGGCGCCGTGCGCAAGATCTGCGTGCTGCCGAAGCCTTATCAGAAACCTCATCCGCCGGTGTTCATCGCGGCGAGCAAGAGCCGCGATTCGATCGAGTTCTGCGCGCGCCACGGCTTCCGGCCGGTGTACTTCATGTCCAACCAGGGCATCTTCGATCTGTCGACGGTCTACGTCGATCTCGCGCGCGAGCACGGTTTCGATTTCGCGCTGGGCGAACGCCAGGCGATCGTGCGCTGGCCGCACATCACGAAGACGCAGGCGGAGTTCGACGAGAAGCTGCGGCGTTACGATCTCGACGTCTACAAGAATTTCTACGGCCCGTTCTTTCCGCACTTCCCGCAGGGCGACGAAAGCACCCTGATCGAGAGCATGAAGAAATCGGAGATCTTCATCGGCGGCACGATCGAGGAGTCCATCCGCCAGTGGCGCGTCATCTACGATCGCGTGCCGGCGGAATACATCGTGCTGATCTGGCACTGGGCCGAGCAGCCGAAGGACGACATGCTGGAAGAACTGCGCCTGTTCATGGAAAAGGTGCTGCCGGCGCTGGAGATCCCGGACTTCGCGCGTCGCGCGGCGGCTTGAGCGCGCTGTCCCGTCATCTTCGTAGCCCGGGTGGAGCGCGCAGCGCGTAACCCGGGGTCGGGCGTTTCGGTGCGCTGAAGATCCCGGGTTCCGCTACGCTGCACCCGGGCTACGACGCGTTTCTTGTAGCCCGGATGAGCAACGCGAATCCGGGATGGGCGCCAGGTTACGCGCCTGCGTGCCGGCGGGTGCCGAACCCCGGATTCGCTACGCTCATCCGGGCTACATGAGAGGCTGTCCCATGCTTCCATTCTCCGCATAATCTTTCCATTGCCGCCGCCTGTCGCACGGCGCCTCGGAGATGGACCATGAAAAAGATTCTCGGTGTTTACAGCGCGCCCCGCCCGCACTGGGTCGGCGACGGTTTTCCGGTGCGCTCGCTGTTCGGCTACGACGACCTGGGCAAGCATCTGAGCCCGTTCCTGCTGCTCGATCACGCGGCGCCGACCCGCTTCGAGCCGGCCGCGCGTCCGCGCGGCGTCGGCCAGCACCCGCACCGCGGCTTCGAGACCGTGACCATCGTCTATCAGGGCGAGCTGGAGCATCGCGACTCCACCGGCGCCGGCGGCCGCATCGGCCCCGGCGACGTGCAGTGGATGACCGCCGGCGGCGGCATCGTGCACGAGGAGTTCCACTCGCGCGCCTTCACCGAGCGCGGCGGCACCGTCGAGATGGTGCAGCTCTGGGTCAACCTGCCCGCCAAGGACAAGATGACGCCGCCGCGCTACCAGACGCTGCTGGACGCGCAGATCCCCGCGGTGGACCTGCCCGTCGGCGCGGGCCAGGTGCGCGTGATCGCCGGGACCTTCGACGGCCACCGCGGTCCGGCGCAGACCTTCACGGCCGTGGACGTCTGGGATCTGCGTCTGAAGCAGGGCGGCGTCGCGCGCTTCGAAGCGCGGGAAGGCCACACGCTGGCGCTGGTCGCGCTGCGCGGCGCGGTGCGGATCAACGGCGAGGAGCTCGCGCGTGAGGGCCAGCTCGTGCATCTCGATCGCGCGGGCAGCGGCGTGACGATCGAGGCCAGCACCGACGCCGGCGTGCTGTGGCTGTCCGGCGCGCCGATCGACGAGCCCGTGGTCGGCTACGGTCCCTTCGTGATGAACAGCGAGGCCGAGATTCACCAGGCGATCGAAGACTTCGAGAGCGGCCGCTTCGGGCGCATCGCGTAGAAGGCGCACGTCGGCGCGACCCGAGGCCCCGGCGACATCGGCGCCCGCCCGATCGCGCGCGCTCGTCATGCGCCGGATTGCCGGCGCCCCCCCTGGCTTCCCCACGGCGGGACTCAAAACGGCAGCAGCACCGGTACGAGCAGCACGCAGACGGCGCCGGTCAGGCAGGCGAGCGGCACGCCGATCTTCACGAAGTCCATGAAGCTGTAGCCGCCGGGGCCGGCGACGAGCGCGTTCACCGGTGAGGACACCGGCGTCATGAAAGCGGCGGAGGCCGCGAGCGCCACGGTCATCGCGAAGGGCTGCGCGGAGACCTCGAGCGCGGCGGCGACGGCGAGCGCGACCGGCGCCATCAGCACCGCGGTGGCGGTGTTCGACACGAAGAGGCCGAGCAGGGCGGTCAGCGCGAACACCGCGCCGAGCGCGATGCGCGGATGGGAGTCGCCGATCGCGACGAGCAGGGTCGAGGCTGCGAGGTCGATGCCGCCGGTGCGCTGCAGGGCGAGCGAGAACGGCAGCATGCCGACGATCAGCACCAGCGTCTGCCAATGGATCGCGCGATAGGCGGCGTTCATGTCGATGCAGCCGAAGAGACCCATCAGCAGGCAGGCGATCAGCGCGGCCTGCACGTTGGGCACGACGCCCGTGACCATCAGCACGATCATCAGCGCGAGCACGGCGAGCGCGGCGGGCGCGCGCGAAGCGGCAGGCACCAGCTCGTCGAACTCCGCCGGCAGGTTCATCGCGAGCAGCTCGGTGCCGGCCGTCGCCAGCTTGCGGATCGCGCGCCACGGCCCGACGGCGAGCAGGGTGTCGCCGATCCGCAGCGGCGTATCGACGATGCTCGTCGCCAGCGGCGCGCCGCGGCGCTTCAGGCCGATCACCGCGAGATCGTGCGTCGAGCGCAGGCGCGCCTGCACCACGCTCTTGCCGACCAGCGGGGAATGAGCGGGGACGACCAGCTCGACCATGCCGATGTCCTGCGTGAGATCGGAAAAATACGAATCCCGCATCGGCAGGCGTTCGAGCGCATAGCGCTGCATCAGGGCCTCGAGATCCTGGCGATTGTCGAACGCATCGAGAAACAGCACGTCGCCGGCCTGCAGGCGGCTGTTGGCCGACGGCGCGAGGACGCGGCGGCCGAAACGTTCGTTGCGTTCGATCGCGAGCAGGCTGATGCCCTCGCTGGCACGCAGTCCCAGCGCCTGCAGCGTACGCCCGACCAGCGGTGAATTCGCCGCGACGCGCAGGCGGTATTCGCGGCCGGCGAGACCGTAGGCCGCGATCCAGCTCGCGATGCGCGGACGCGGGGCGGCGGACGGCACGGCGTCGGCGCTCGTGCGCGGCAGCCAGCGCCGGACCAGCAGCATGTAGCCGATCGCGAGCGCGAGCACGGGAACGCCGAAGGGCGTGAACGTGAAGAAGCCGAAGCCGGGCTCGCCGTGGCGCGTGAGCTCGCCGTGCACGACGAGATTCGGCGCGGTGCCGACCAGCGTCATCATGCCGCTGATCAGCGCGGCAACGCAGAGCGGCATGAACAGCCGGCCCGAAGCGAGGCCGGTGCGGCGGGCGATGCGCAGCACGATCGGAATGAAGATCGCGACGACACCGGTCGAGCTCATCACCGAGCCGACCGTCGCGACGATCGCCATCAGCAGCACGATGAGCCGCGTCTCGCTCGCGCCGGCACGCCGCACGAGCCAGTCGCCGATGCGCTGCGCGATGCCCGCGCGCACCAGGGCCTCGCCGATCACGAACAGCAGCGCGATCAGTACCACGTTCGGATCGGAGAAGCCGGCCAGGGCGTCGGCGATCTCGAGGGCACCGCTCAGCGGCAGCGCCGCGACCATCAGCAGCGCGACCGCGTCGCTGCGCGGGCGGTTGAGCGCGAACAGGACGACCGCCACGCCGAGCAGGGCGAGGGTCGCGAGCAGATCGGGATTCATCGGCGGCAGGATACCGCACGCGGGCGCAGCGCCCGCCGTGCAAACGATGGGTGTCCCGTATCGACGATGGGTGTCCCGCATTGACACGCTTCGATGCACGCGCTCGTAGCCCGGAAGGAGCGCAGCGGAATCCGGGATACTCCGGAGCGACTCCGCATTCCTCAATCTGGGGACACCCACCGAGCCCACTGAACCTGCTTCGGCGGTGATGATTCGACGGTGCCTGCGGAGCGTTTCGCGCCGGTGTGCGGAGAGTGCCGGGCCCGTCGCATCGCCGGCGCTCGGCGCAGGGCGCATTCTGCATTACTCTCTCAGGGGATTTACGCAATCGTATTCCGGCCCGCAGCGCCGGTATGTCCGGCAGCAAAGTCGGCAGCGGCAAGCGAACCAAAGGGGGACAGGATGGCGGCGAACGACACACTCGAGCTCGTCGATGAAACGCTCCGCGACGGCACGCAGAGCCTGTGGGGCATGATGATGAGCTATCACATGTTCGAGCCCGTGATCGGAGAGATTGCCGAGGCCGGCTTCGACACCATCAGTCTGCCGGTGCATGTGGGCCAGACGCTGATCAGCACTCGCTTCTTCAAGGAAGATCCTCGGCACCTGTTTCGCATGTTCAAGCACAAGCTGAAGAACACGCGGTCGAACGTGATGACGGTCGGGATGGGGGCGTCGCTGGACGTCTCCGCGGCGGCCGAATGCGCCACCGCGGTGAGAATGTTCCAGGAGCAATTCAAGGAATGGGTGCCGCAGATCAATCGGGTGCTGGTGATCTGTTGCACGGAAGACGAGATCCAGAACACCTATCCGGTCCTGTTTCCGATGTTCCGAAAATTGGGCATCGAGCTGATCCCCTACATGGCGATCGGCCATGGTCCCCGTCACACCGAAGCGTTCTACGCCTCGCGCGTCAAGCACCTGGTCGAAACCTACAAACCCATCAGCATCTGCATCAAGGACGTCGACGGCTTGCTGACCCCCGAACGTCTCGCGGGCCTCATCACGGCCATGCAGGCGGTCGCTGACGGTACCCCGCTCGAGCTCCATTCGCACGGCATGAACGGGCTGCATACCTACAACGCCGTGGTGGCCATGAAAATGGGCCTGCGGAAATTCACGAGCTGCATTCCTCCGTTGGCTTACGGCTCGTCCCACCCGTCGGCCGTCAATCTGGCCACGAATGCCGAAGAGCTGGGTATTCGCCACCAGCTCGATTTCGAGAAGTTGCGCGTCGTCGAAGATCGACTGACGAAAATCGGCAGGGCGTTCGGACACCCCGTCGATAACCACCCCCTCCCGTTCGATCTGAAAACCTATCGACACCAGATCCCGGGCGGCGTCATTTCGAACACCAGGACACAACTGGCGCAACTGGGTATCTCGGAGAAATTGCAGGAAGTATTGGAGGAGATTCCGCGGATTCTCGAAGATCTGGGACACCCCATCATGATCACGCCCTTCTCCCAGTTCATCGTCACCCAGGCCGTTCTCAACGTGCAGTTGGGACGCTGGGAAGAGTGCATCGATTCCTGCGTCGAATTTGCCGCCGGGATCTTCGGCCGGGAAGAATCGGGAGTGGCCGACATGAATCAAGACCTCAAAGACAAGCTGCTGAGCCTTCCGCAGGCCAGGAAGATTCAGGACAAAGCCGACAGCCTGTTCGATTACATTCGCTCGGAGCCGTCCGAGGCGGAATGCAAGAAGAGAGTAGGCCTGCCGCCCACCGCTTCGCGCGAGGACTACGTGTTGAGATACACCTTGCGCGGCGATGAAGAGCTGCAGAACTGCACTCCCGGAGGCCCCGAGTTCTACAAGAAATATCTCACCTGAGGCGGGATCGGCTCGGCCTCGGGAACGTGCGTGGCGAGCCGCTCGAGGATACGGGCTGCGGCCGCGCCGCTGCCTCCTCGAGGCCGGGCGCGCGAAACCGTCTCGAATAGAGGAGCAGTTTCATGAGTGATGCCAATACGGACGAGCTCGTCCCCATTACGGCTTCGGTCACCAGCGTTTTCTATCGCAGGCCCAGTCCGGGTGAGCCGCCTTTCGTCGAGGAAGGCACCCAGGTGGAAAAGGACACCGTGATCTGCCTGCTGGAGATCATGAAGTGTTTCCGCTCCGTGGCGGCAGGCGTCAAGGGGAAGATAGAGAAGGTGCTCGCGGAAAACGGGGGCACGGTCAAGAAGGGCGACGTGCTCATGCTCATCAGACCGGACCAGTGATCGGCGAGCCGCGAAGACGACGTGCACATCGGCCGAGTCTTCGTCGCCCGGATGAGCGCAGCGAATCCGGGAGCGGCATCGATCGGCGCTCGTACGCTCGGGAGAGCTCGACGCCGCGAGCAGCGGGCATGGCCAGAGGATTTTGCGAAACGGGCATGTCGGATCCCGGATTCGCTGCGCTCATCCGGGCTACGAAGAAGGGAAGCTCGTAGCTTGGACTGGCGAAGGAAGCGCAACGTTCGGCGCCCGCGACGAGCCGGTACGGCGCTGTGCGTGAAGACGGCTAGCTCCCATTCACCGTCCGGAAAGAGACATGAAGAAGCACAAGGTTCTGATCGCCAATCGAGGCGAGATCGCCGTCCGTATCATCAAAGCCTGCAGAGCGCTTGGCTTGGACACCGTTCTGGTGGTTTCCGAGGCGGAGAAGGAAAGCATGGGGGCGGCCTTGGCGGACGAGGTCGTGTGTATCGGACCGCCCCAGGCCAGATCGAGCTATCTCGAGATCCACAAGATCATCGATGCGGCCAAAGAGACTCGCGCCGATGCCATACACCCGGGATACGGATTCCTGGCCGAGAACCCCGACTTGCCCGAAGCCTGCGAGAAGAGCGCGATCGTCTTCATCGGGCCGCGCGCGCAAACCATGCGGCAGCTAGGCGACAAGCTCAGTGCGCGCGAACTGGCCAGGAATTCCGGGGTGCCCATGGCGGAGGGCAGTCGCGCGCTGCGCGGCTTCGAAGACGTGGAAGCGGAGGTCCACAAGATTGGATTCCCGGTGATCCTCAAGGCGTCGGCGGGCGGCGGCGGGCGTGGCATGCGCATCGTCGGGGGACACAAAGAACTGAGAGATGCGTTCCATGTGGCGTCCAATGAAGCGCTGACGGCCTTCGGCGATCCCACCCTGTTCCTCGAGCGCTATGTCGAGCATGCCCGGCATGTGGAAGTGCAGGTCATCGGCGACGAGTTCGGAAAGCTGATCCATCTCGGACACAGGGACTGTACTGCGCAGCGGCGTCACCAGAAGCTGATCGAGGAAGCCCCGTCCTGCCATTTGCCGGACGCCCTGCGCGGCAGGATGCTCGAAGCGGCCGTGGCCCTGACGGCGGGCGTCGGGTACAGCAGCGCCGGCACGGTGGAGTTTCTGGTCGATACGGACCGCGGCGAGTTCTACTTCATGGAAGTGAACACGCGCATTCAAGTCGAGCATCCGGTCACCGAGGCGATCACCGGCGTCGATCTCGTCGAGGAGCAGATTCGAATTGCCTTCGGCGCGCCGCTTTCATTGAGTCAAGAGGACATCGGGTTCAAAGGGCATGCCGTCGAGTGCCGGATCACTGCGGAAGACGCCAGAGACGACTTCTTTCCTTCGCCGGGGTGCATCGAGGAGTTCGCTGTGCCTCGTGGCGATCGGGTTCGGGTGGATACGCACTGTTATCGGGGATACACGATCAGCCCGTATTACGATTCCTTGCTGGCCAAGCTGATTACTACGGGAAATACCCGCGACGAGGCGCTGGCGAACATGAGCGCCGCGCTCGGGGATTTCGGGATCGAGGGAATAGAGACCAACATCGAGTTTCTGAAATTCGTAATCGCGCGCCCTGAGTTTGTTCGAGGAGATATCCACGTCAGATGGATCGAAGACAGGGTGGTGCCGGCTTTCGTCAGCTCGACTAGCTGAGTAGCTTTTGGGCAAATCCGGGCGCACCGGTCGAATGCCCGGATTCACTACGGGGACCCATCGAATTCCGGGCACTCTGTGCCGCAGCCGTGCCGGGACCGGGGCCGGGCCGAGAAGCGAGCCGGGACACCCACTCGATTTCCGCCGCCCCTTCCGCCCGTTCGCCTCCAGGGCTGTAACTCCTCCTCGTTCCGCCGCCATATTGTCGACAATGCAGGTTGACGCTGCGCCATCCCGCGGCTATCGTGCGGGCTATCCAATCAAATTGTCGACAATAGCGGCGTGACGCACCCCGAATTCATCGACGACAAAGCCCTGCGCACCGCGGCCGATCGCGTCTTCGAAGCCCTGCAGGACGCCATCGTCCGCGGCGAGATCCCGCCGGGCTCGCGGGTCGGTGAGACGGAGCTCGCGGAGCGCTACGGCACCAGCCGCGGACCGCTGCGCGAGGCGCTGCGCCGGCTCGAATCGCGGCGGCTGGTCGAGCGCACGCCGCACGTCGGGATCCGGATCGCCGCGCTGGGTCACGAGGCCTTGATCGAGCTCTACTACCTGCGCGAGGCGCTCGAAGGCATGGCCGCGCGGCTCGCCGCGCTGCATATGACGGCGGAAGAGGTGGCGGGCCTGAAAGCGCTGCTCGCCGCACACGAAGAAGACGAGGCGCTGCAGGCCGACACCGCCTACTTCCAGCAGGAAGGCGACTTCGACTTCCACTACCGCGTCATCCAGGGCAGCCACAACGGCACGCTGACGGAGCTCCTGATCGGCGAGCTCTATCACCGCATCCGGATGTACCGCTACCAGTACAGCGCCTATGCGAATCGCCCGCGCAAGGCGCTCGCCGAGCACCAGCGCATCGTCGAGGCCATCGAGGCCGGCGACGGCGATCTCGCCGAGATGCTGATGCGCCGGCACATCAGCTCGGCTCGACAGAACATCGAGAAACACCTGAAGGAGAACGCATGACGCAATCGAGCACGGCCCTCACGGCCGGTGGCCGCTTCCGCCTCGCGCTGCGCGAGGAGCAGCCGCTGCAGATCATCGGCACCGTCAACGCCTATGCCGCGATGATGGCGAGGCAGGTCGGCTATCGCGCGATCTACGTGTCCGGCGCCGGCGTCGCGAACTATTCCTACGGCCTGCCGGATCTCGGCATGACCTCGCTGGACGACGTGCTGACCGACGTCCGCCGCATCACCAGCCAGGTCGACACGCCGGTGCTCGTCGACATCGACACCGGCTGGGGCGGCGCCTTCAACATCGCGCGCACGATCAAGCAGATGATCGCCGCCGGCGCCGCGTCCGTGCATCTCGAGGACCAGGTGTCGCAGAAGCGCTGCGGCCACCGGCCCGGCAAGGAGATCGTGAGCAGGGAAGAGATGGTCGACCGCGTGAAGGCCGCGGCCGATGCGAAGACCGATCCGGACTTCGTGCTGATGGCGCGCACCGACGCGCTGCAGGTCGAGGGGCTGCAGGGCGTGATCGATCGTGCCTGCGCCTTCGTCGAGGCCGGTGCGGACGCGATCTTCGCCGAGGCGATGACGGAGCTCTCGATGTACCGCCGGGTCTGCGACGCGGTGAAGGCGCCGGTGCTCGCGAACATCACCGAGTTCGGCAGCACGCCCTACTACACGAAGGACGAGCTCGCGGCGCAGGGCATCGCGATGGTGCTCTATCCGCTGTCGCCGACCCGCGCGATGCAAAAGGCCGCGCTGGCCGTGATGCAGGCGATCCGCAGGGAAGGCACGCAGCAGAGCGTGCTCGAGCTGATGCAGACGCGCGCCGAGCTCTATGAGTTTCTCGGCTACCACGCCTACGAGAACAAGCTCGACCTTTTGTTCCAAAAGGGCCAATGACGGGCTGTCCCGTCGAGCCGTCAGACGACCCTCGAGACGACGATTCCAACAGGAGAACGATCATGTCCGATACCCAGCAAGTCCTGCCCAAGGCGAAGAAGTCCGTCGCGCTGTCCGGCACTGCCGCCGGCAATACCGCGCTCTGCACCGTCGGCCGCAGCGGCAACGATCTCCACTACCGCGGCTACGACATCCTCGACATCGCGAACACCTGCGAGTTCGAGGAAATCGCCTATCTGCTGGTGCACGGCAAGCTGCCGAACGTCGCCGAGCTCGCCGGCTACAAGGCGAAGCTGAAGGCGCTGCGCGGCCTGCCCGCGGCGCTGCAGGATGCTCTCGAGACGCTGCCGCCGTACGCGCATCCGATGGACGTGATGCGCACGGGCGTGTCCGTGCTCGGCTGCCTGTCGCCGGAGAAGGACGATCACAATCATCCCGGCGCGCGCGACATCGCCGACAAGCTGATGGCCTCGCTGGGTTCCATGCTGCTGTACTGGTATCACTACAGCCACAACGGCAGGCGCATCGAGGTCGAGACCGACGACGACTCGATCGGCGGCCACTTCCTGCACCTCCTGCACGGCGAGAAACCCCGCGCGAGCTGGGTGCGCGCGATGCACACCTCGCTGGTCCTCTACGCCGAGCACGAGTTCAACGCGTCGACCTTCGCCTCGCGCGTCGTTGCCGGCACGGGCTCGGACATGTTCTCGGCGATCTGCGGCGGCATCGGCGCGCTGCGCGGCCCCAAGCACGGCGGCGCGAATGAAGTGGCCTTCGAGATCCAGAAGCGCTACGAGAGCCCGGACGAGGCCGAGGCCGACATCCGCGCCCGCGTCGAGCGCAAGGAAGTCGTCATCGGCTTCGGCCATCCCGTGTACACGGTCAGCGATCCGCGCAACAAGATCATCAAGGAAGTCGCGCGCCAGCTCTCCGTCGAGGAAAAGAACATGAAGATGTACGACATCGCCGAGCGGCTCGAATCGGTGATGTGGGAAGTCAAAAAGATGTTCCCGAATCTCGACTGGTTCAGCGCGGTTTCCTATCACATGATGGGTGTGCCGACCGCGATGTTCACGCCGCTGTTCGTGATTGCGCGCACGGCCGGCTGGTCCGCGCACGTGATCGAGCAGCGCATCGACGGCAAGATCATTCGTCCGAGCGCCAATTACACGGGTCCGGAAGATCGCGCCTTCGTGCCGCTCAAGGATCGCAAGTAGGCAGCGGATCGGATCATGAACGTCAAATACCGCAAGCCGCTGCCCGGCACCAAGCTCGACTACTTCGACGCCCGGGAAGCGGTCAACGACATCGAAGCCGGTGCCTGGGACCGTCTGCCGTACACCGCCCGCGTGCACGCCGAGAACATCGTGCGCCGGGCCGATCCGGCGATCATCGAGGACTGCCTGAAGCAGATCGTCGAGGTCAAGCGCGAGCGCGACTTCCCGTGGTTCCCCGCGCGCGTCGTCTGCCACGACATCCTCGGCCAGACGGCGCTGGTCGACCTCGCGGGCCTGCGCGATGCGATCGCGGAGCAGGGTGGCGATCCCGCCAAGGTCAACCCGGTAGTGCCCGTGCAGCTCATTGTCGACCATTCGCTGGCCGTGGAGTGCGGCGGCTTCGACCGCCAAGCCTTCGAGAAGAACCGCGCGATCGAGGATCGCCGCAACGAGGATCGCTTCCACTTCATCGACTGGACCAAGCTCGCCTTCGACAACGTCGACGTGATCCCGGCCGGCAACGGCATCATGCACCAGATCAACCTGGAGAAGATGTCGCCGGTGATCCACGCGATCGACGGCGTGGCCTTTCCCGACACCTGCGTCGGCACCGACAGCCACACGCCGCACGTCGATGCGCTCGGCGTGATCGCGATCGGCGTCGGCGGCCTCGAAGCGGAGAACGTGATGCTGGGCCGCGCGTCGTGGATGCGGCTGCCCGAGATCGTCGGCGTCGAGCTCACGGGCCGGCGCCAGCCCGGGATCACCGCGACGGACATCGTGCTCGCGCTGACCGAGTTCCTGCGCAAGTCGAAAGTCGTCGGCGCTTATCTGGAGTTCCACGGCGAAGGTGCCGCCTCGCTGACGCTGGGCGATCGCGCGACGATTTCGAACATGGCGCCCGAGTACGGTGCGACGGCGGCGATGTTCGCGATCGACCGGCAGACGCTGGACTATCTCAGGCTCACCGGCCGCAGCGACGAGCAGGTGAAGCTCGTCGAAATCTATGCGAAGGAGGCCGGCCTGTGGGCCGACAGCCTGAAAAACGCCGTCTACGAGCGCACTTTGAGCTTCGATCTCTCGAGCGTGGTCCGCAACATGGCCGGCCCGAGCAATCCGCATGCGCGCGTCGCGACCGCGGATCTCGCGAGCAAGGGCATTGCCGGGAAGTGGGAGGAAACGCCGGGCCAGATGCCGGACGGCGCCGTGATCATCGCGGCGATTACCTCCTGCACCAATACCTCGAATCCGCGCAACGTCATCGCCGCCGGCCTGCTCGCGCGCAACGCGAACCGGTTCGGGCTCACGCGCAAGCCCTGGGTCAAGAGCTCGCTCGCGCCGGGCTCGAAGACGGTCGCGCTCTATCTGGAGGAATCCGGCCTCAAGCAGGAGCTCGAGAAGCTCGGCTTCGGTATCGTCGGCTTCGCCTGCACCACCTGCAACGGCATGTCCGGTGCGCTGGACCCGAAGATCCAGCAGGAGATCGTCGATCGCGATCTCTATGCGGTCGCCGTGCTGTCCGGCAACCGCAACTTCGACGGCCGCATCCATCCGTATGCGAAGCAGGCCTTCCTGGCCTCGCCGCCGCTGGTCGTCGCCTATGCGATCGCGGGCACGGTGCGCTTCGACATCGAGCGCGATGCCTTCGGCACGGACGCGCACGGCAAGCCGATCACGCTCAAGGATCTATGGCCTTCGGACGAGGAGATCGATGCGATCGTCGCGCAGAGCGTCAAGCCCGAGCAGTTCCGCAAGGTCTATGTGCCGATGTTCGATGCGCGCAGCCACGCGAAGCAGAAGGTCGAGCCGCTCTACGACTGGCGGCCGCAGTCGACCTATATCCGCCGCCCGCCGTACTGGGAGGGCGCGCTGGCCGGTGCATGCCGGCTTGCGGGCATGCGCCCGCTCGCGATCCTCGGTGACAACATCACGACCGATCATATCTCGCCGTCGAACGCCATCCTGGCGGAGTCGGCGGCCGGCGAGTACCTCGCGAAGATGGGCCTGCCGGAGGAGGACTACAACTCCTACGCGACCCATCGCGGCGATCACCTGACCGCGCAGCGCGCGACCTTCGCCAACCCGACGCTCGTCAACGAGATGGCGGTGGTCGACGGCAAGGTCAAGAAGGGCTCGCTCGCGCGCGTCGAGCCGGACGGCAAGGTAATGCGCATGTGGGAAGCGATCGAGACCTACATGAACCGCAAGCAGCCGCTGATCATCGTCGCCGGCGCGGACTACGGCCAGGGCAGCTCGCGCGACTGGGCGGCGAAGGGCGTGCGGCTCGCGGGCGTCGAGGCGATCGTCGCCGAGGGCTTCGAGCGCATCCATCGCACGAACCTGATCGGCATGGGCGTGCTGCCGCTCGAGTTCAAGCCCGGCGTCGACCGCAAGACGCTGGCGCTGGACGGCACCGAGACCTACGACGTGATCGGCAAGCCCACGCCGCGCGCCGATCTGATCCTCGTCGTCAATCGCCGAAACGGCGAGCGCGTGGAAGTGCCGGTCACCTGCCGGCTCGACACGGCCGAAGAAGTCTCGGTATACGAGGCCGGCGGCGTGCTCCAGCGCTTCGCGCAGGACTTCCTCGCCGCGACGAAGACGGCGTGAGGCCGTAGCTTCGTAGCCCGGGAGTAGCGCAGCGAATCCCGGGATCTTCCCCGCGTTGATGCGCTGATTAATTTAGCCACGGAGGGCACGGAGGACACGGAGAAGGAAGAAAGAATGTGATTGGGAGTCGCCGTAACGCCGGCGTCGATAGCGATGCTCGAATCACGGCGGCGCAGGTGGCCCAATCCATTTCTTCCTCCGTGTTCTCGGTGTCCTCCGTGGCTAGGTTGCAGGGCGTCTCGGGGGCGCATAGGCCCAACCCGTTTCCTTTCAGGAGTGAGGCATGTCCCACGTTCCTCAGATCAAAATCCCCGCGACGTACATGCGCGGCGGCACCAGCAAGGGCGTCTTCTTCAAGCTCGCGGATCTGCCCGAGCGCTGCCGGCAGCCGGGCGAGGCGCGCGATGGGCTGCTGCTGCGCGTGATCGGCAGTCCCGATCCTTACGCCGCGCAGATCGACGGCATGGGCGGCGCCACGTCGAGCACCAGCAAATGCGTCATGCTGTCGAAGAGCACGCAGCCGGGCCACGATGTCGACTACCTCTACGGCCAGGTGTCGATCGACAAGGCCTTCGTCGACTGGAGCGGCAACTGCGGCAACCTGTCGACGGCGGCCGGTGCCTTCGCGATCCACGCCGGCCTGATGGATCCCGCGCGCGTGCCGCGCAACGGCCTCTGCACGGTCCGCATCTGGCAGGCCAATATCGGCAAGACGATCATTGCGCATGTGCCGATCACCGACGGCCAGGTGCAGGAAACCGGCGATTTCGAGCTCGACGGCGTGACCTTCCCGGCGGCGGAGATCGTGCTCGAATTCATCGATCCGTCGGAGGACGGCGAAGGCGGTGGGGCGATGTTCCCGACCGGCAATCTCGTCGACGATCTCGAGGTCCCCGGGGTCGGCAGCTTCAAGGCGACGATGATCGCCGCCGGCATCCCGACCGTATTCGTCAACGCGGAGGACATCGGCTACCGCGGTACCGAGCTGCGTGAAGACATCAACGGCGATCCGAAGCAACTGGCGCGCTTCGAGCAAATCCGGGTCGCGGGCGCTTTGCGCATGGGCTTGATCAAGACCCCGGAAGAGGCGTCGAAGCGCCAGCACACGCCGAAGATCGCCTTCGTCGGCAAGCCGACGAGCTACGTGTCCTCCAGCGGCAAGCAGGTCGGCGCCGGCGACATCGATCTGAACGTGCGCGCGCTGTCGATGGGCAAGCTGCACCACGCGATGATGGGCACCTGCGCCGTCGCGATCGGCACCGCCGCCGCGATCCCCGGCACGCTGGTGAATCTCGCCGCCGGCGGCGGCGAGCGCCAGGCCGTGCGCTTCGGCCACCCGTCCGGCACGCTGCGCGTCGGCGCCGAGGCTACGCAGGAGCACGGCGAATGGGTGGTGAAGAAAGCCATCATGAGTCGCAGCGCGCGGGTGCTGATGGAAGGCTGGGTGCGCGTGCCGGGGGACGCGTTCTAAACACACATTTTCCACACCCCTCTTTCCCGTAGCCCGGGTGGAGCGCGCAGCGCGTAACCCGGGTCAGGCATGCGAGGCGACGAAGATCCCGGGTTCCGCTGCGCTGCACCCGGGCTACGGGGCTACGAAAGCCGGTCTCGTAGCCCGGACGGAGCGGCGCGTAGCGCCGCGGAATCCGGGACGTCGATGGCACCGCGCCGGTAGGGAGATGAGGCAGGCCGCACTCACGCCCACCTCATTTGCCCGCGCCGAGGGTGACAACCGGCGAGAACCCGCCGTAGATCATCCGTTTGCCATCGAAGGGCATCGGGTTCTTCTGCGGGTTCATGCGATCGTCGGTCTTCATCAACTCCTCCATGCGGCCCATCGCCGCATCGCGCGTCGCCTTGTCGGGCCATTCGATCCACGAGAAGACCACCGTTTCGTCCTCTTTCGCCTGCACCGCGCGGCGGAAGTCGGTGAGCTTGCCGTCGGGCACTTCATCTCCCCAGCATTCGAGGACGCGGACCGCGCCGAGATCCATGAACACGCTGTCGCCCAATTCCGCGTGGGCGATGAACTTCTGCTTGTTCGCGGTCGGCACCGCGAGGACGAATCCGTCGATGTAGCTCATGTGTTGTCTCCTCATGCGAATGGAACGCGCGGCACCGTAGCGCGCCGCGCCGGGGGCCCGGACGGGCGAGGCCTTACTTGAAGTCGATCGGAGCGCCGTTGATGCCCCAGCTCACGCCGTAGCGATCGGTGAGCATCCCGAAGGTCTGCGCCCAGAACGTGGGCGCGAGCGACATCGTGACGGTTCCGCCCTGCGACAGCGCCTCGAACGCGCGCCGCGCCTCGTCGACCGTGTCGTACTGCAGCGCCAGCATCACGCCCTTCACGCCCTCGAAGGGCATGCCCGGCGGCGTGTCGCCGGCAAACAGCAGGGCGCCGCCCGGCAGCACGAGACAGGCGTGCATGATGCTGTCGCCGCTCGGCGGCGGGCCGCCGCTGCAGCCGGCCTCGCTGCCTGCGGGCATCGGCGGCATGTCGGCGTAGCGCATCATCGTCTCGATCTTCGCGCCTAGCGCCTTCTCGTAGAACGCGAACGCTTCGCGGGTCTTCCGATCGAAGCTCAGGTAGGGCGTTAATGTGGTGGGCATGGCAATCTCCCGGCAGAAAAGGGGTACTGGGCAGGCGTAGGCACCTGCCCGGGGTAATCGAACGGCGGCGCCGGATTTCGACAGGTCGGGAAGAAAAATTTTCCGGCGTCGCCTCTAGCCAAGCACAGGCGGAAACCGGCGGCTGCGCGCGAGCCGCGAATGGAAGCGTTCCCCCCGTAGCCCGGATGAGCGCAGCGAATCCGGGATCGGCGTCAAACCGGAGGCTGGCCGCTCTAACGTGGCTCGCGTCGACGTTTCGCGCCAGCAGACGATGTCGCGAACATCCGCGGCAGGATCCCGGATTCGCTGCGCTTCCGGGCTACAAGAAGCGGCTTCGTAGCCCGGAAGGAGCGGCGCACAGCGCCGCGGAATCCGGGACGTTGCTGGCACGGCGCTCACTGGGATGGGCGGAAAACTGTATTCACACATACCCCGACTCAGGGGAAAAGTGCGCCGGCCGAGCTACTTTGACGAGGCTGATGCAGTGACGAAGCCGCTCGCGACCGAGGGCACTCCAATCGTTCCGATTCTGGTTGACCCACCAGTAGCGCACGGCTACGCGACGGCCCACTCAGCCGACAGCAGCGCCGCCTGCTCCAGCACGGTCTCGGTCGCCTTTTCCTGCTTGTCCGGCGGGTATCCGTACTTGCGCAGGATGCGCTTGACCAGCACGCGCAACTGCGCCCGGACGTTCTCGCGCAGCGTCCAGTCGATCGTCACGTTGGCGCGCACGGTGCGCACGAGCTCCTGGGCAATGGCCCGTAAGGTCTCGTCGCCAAGGACCTTCACGGCGCTGTCGCTGGTCTCCAGTGCGTCGTAGAAGGCGACTTCGCGCGCAATTGCCAGCCGACCCCCTCGAGCCAGGCGAGCGCGGCGTTCTCGACGACCGATTCCGAGAACCGGGTCATTCGGCGGGCTCGGCTAGCATGTTCATCACCAGCCGGATCATCACCTCCATGTCCTTCGGCGCCGATTCGGCAACCAGCAGCGCCAGTGCGGCCAGTCCGACGTCGTTGATCACGACCTCGCCATCGCGGACGAGCCGCCCGTTGCGATGCAGGAACTCGACGAACAGGAACGAGCCGATGCGCTTGTTGCCGTCGGAGAACGGGTGGTTCTTGATGACGAAGTACAGCAGGTGCGCTGCCTTCGATTCGACGGTCGGGTAAGCCGGTTCGCCGAACACACTCTGATCGAGATTACCGAGCAAGGCGGCCAGTCCTTCCTCGCGCTCGCGCCCGAACAAGTCGGTTGCCTCACCGCGCGCCAGCAGGTCGCGCTTGAGGCGCGCGATGGCGGCGCGCGCTTCGCTCACTGCCGGCAGCACACCACCGGCGATGCCCTTAGGCTCGATCAGCAGCCCTTCATCGAAGCGCTGCAGCAGTAGAAAAGTCTGCGTGTAGCGGGCGATGACATCGACCAACCCGCGCCCCTGATCCGCGCTCAGTGCCTCGCCGGCGGCCGCCTTGCGCACCAACGTCAGTGCAGCCTCCAGCTCCCGCGCATTCTGTTCGAAGCGCTGCTGGTCGAGCGTATAGCCGCGTACCAGATGGTCGCGCAGGGTCCGCGTGGCCCAGATGCGGAACTGGGTGCCGCGCTGGGATTTCACGCGGTAGCCGACGGAGATGATCACGTCCAGGTTGTAGTGATCGACCTGGTAGGTCTTTCCGTCGAGAGCAGTGTGTGCAAATTTTGCACATACTGCGTGGGGGTCCAACTCGCCCTCCTTGAAGACGTTGCGGATGTGTTTGGTCACCACCGAGCGTTCGCGCCCGAACAGCCCGGCCATCTGCTCCTGGTTCAGCCAGACCGTGTCGCGATCGAGTCTGACGTCTACTCGCACGCCGCCGCCGGGCGCTTCGTAAACCCGGATTTCGCCAGCGGGTGCTGTTCGAGTCGTCATGCGACCCTCCTGATGAACTTCTCGGCGTCCTCCACACGTAGTTTGCCGGAGATGAGCATGGGCAGCAGCATGTCGCGCAGGGCGGCGAGGGTGCGGGATTCGCGAACAGCTACGCTGGCCCGCACGAAATTTGGTTTGACGGCACGGCCGAAGGCCTCCGCTATTGATCTCGGCGGCATGGCCATTCGAAAGTGCGTGAGCGATTCCGTCGCCACGCGTTGCCGGCCACTGGTGCTCCGAATCGCGAACTTCCGGAACTCCGCGCTGCGAGCGAGGCAGTAAGCGTATTCCTCCGGCAGTGGCGGCTTAGCGTGCAAGACAATGTACTCGGTCGACCCCAGCCCACCTGATCGTCCCGAAGGAAGTCAACGAACGCGGTCTTTCCGTTCTCGAGACACGGCGTGATGCGAGCCAGGAGCGTATCGCCGTTGATGAAGCGCATGGCTTCACCGCGGGCAGCACGCCCTTGAGCGCCGGGTTGTCGCGCTCGATGCCGGTCATCGCGTCGTCTACGAGCTGGCCGATGGTGCTCTGTCGCGCCTGCGCCTTCAGGTGCGGCCAGCGTGCCTCGGGCGGCACCCAGAAGATGCCTTGAGCGCGGTATTCATCCGGGTCTTCGGGGTCGGCACCCTGAGCCTTCTCGGCCACGAGCGCCGCGTGCTTCTCCTCCGAAGGCGTCGGAGATGTACTTCAGGAACAGCAAGCCGAGGCACACGTGCTTGTACTCGGCGGCGTCCATGCTGCCGCGGAGCGCATCGGCCATCTGCCAGAGCTGGGCTTCGTAGCCCAGGGTAGCGGTGGAATTGGGGTTTTTCTTGGGTCTGGGCATGCAAATGTCTTTAATCCGGTGATGTGCTACCCACGGCGCCAGTTGGCCGTGACCGATTAGCATACGGCAGTACTCAATCCAGCCAACGCGCCCCCAGTCGCGCAAAGAAACCGACCTGGCCTTCTCCCTGTCTCGTCAAACGCCGGCTCGCAAAGAAATTGCGCACGGCGAAGAACGCGCAGATCAAGCCCATCGCAATACCGAGCCGCGGCAGCCAGTGCAGTCGCCGCCCGATGAGCGCCTCCGCGAGCGGGCGGAAAGTGTTGTCGTGAGGAAGCTCGGCGAGCCGCTGCACGAGCAGCGGCGGGGCGATCCACGAGAGAAGAACGTATAGAACGAGGCCGAAGGCGACACAGGCCTGCCACGGCAGCCGGTTTGCGATGAAGCTGAGGTCCTTCACCGCCTGACTCGACAGAGACCGTGTACGTGAAAAGCTGCGTCTGGCCATGGTTCGGTCTTCCGCTTCGATAACGGCGCCGTCCATGCGCGAGAGCCTGGGCGCATATGCACCGCCGGTTTTCCTCACGACCGGCGGTATGGTCTCGCATTCTATTGTCGGCGCCGGCCGGGGTGAATACCTGTGAGCGAACGGCCGGATCGTGATTCGTGTCGCCGCGCCGCCTCCGGACCACCGGAAAAACCAGACGAACCCCATGGCCAAGCTTCCAAGCTTGTGCCGCGCGCACGGGCCGCACTACAGTGCGGCTTCATCCGAACGAGAAGCCGCAGGGGAGCCCGCCACTTGTCTTCCGCGCAAGGCCCGAGCCCGTCGGGCGGTGATACGGGGCTCGAGGTCTGGCGCGAGCGCGCGCTTGCCTTCGAAGCCGAAATCAAACGCGCCGTCATCGGTCAGGCGCGCCCGATCCGCCTGCTGCTGATCGCGGTCTTCGCGCGCGGCCATGCGCTGCTCGAGGGCGACGTCGGCGTCGGCAAGACCACGCTGCTGCGTGCGCTCGCGCGCGTGCTCGGCGGCGACTACGAGCGCATCGAGGGCACGGTCGACCTGATGCCCAACGATCTCGTCTATCACACCTACATCAACGAGGAAGGGCGGCCCGCCGTCGATCCCGGCCCGCTGCTGAAGCACGGCGAGCGGCTCGCGACCTTCTTCTTCAACGAGGTCAACCGCGCGCGGCCGCAGGTGCATTCGCTGCTGCTGCGCGTGATGGCCGAGCGCAGCGTGACGGCCTTCAATCGCGAGTATCGCTTCCCGCACCTGCAGGTGTTCGCCGATCGCAATCGCGTCGAAAAGGAAGAGACCTTCGAGCTGCCGGCGGCGGCGCGCGATCGCTTCCTGATGGAGCTGAACATCGGCCTGCCCGTCGAGCGCGAGGATCAGCGGCTGCTGCTCGTGGACACGCGCTTCTTCGACGTCGACGCGCTGATCGACGGCCTCGAGCCCGGCATCCTGCCGTTCCAGGAGCTGAACCGCGTCGCGGCGCGCATCCAGACCAGCGTGCGCACCTCGCCGACGATCGAGTACTACGCGCTCGATCTGTGCGCGGCGACGCGCGCGCCGTCGGCGTTCGGCATCGCCATTGACGGCGTCGACATGTCGCGGCTGGTGCTGGCGGGCGTGAGCCCGCGCGGCATGGGCATGCTGATGCGCGCGGCGAAAGTGGCCGCCTGGCTCGAGGGCCGGGACATGTTGCTGCCGGTGGACCTGCACGCGGTCCTGCACGAGACGATCGCGCATCGCGTGTTCTTCAGTCCCGTGTACGAACTGCAGCGTCCGGCGATCATCGACGCCCTGATGTGGCAACTGGTCGAGCGCGTGCCCTCACCCTGACATGCAGGCGGTCGCCGAACTCCATTACAAGGTGCACTGGCGCACGCGCGGCGGCCATCCCGGCCACCACGCGAGCGCGCGGCAGGGTGGAGGGCTCGAGTTCCGCAAGCACGTGCCGCTGCTCGATGCCCCCGACCCGCGCCGCTTCGACGTGCACGCGAGCCTGCGCGATCCCTTCGGGCAGCTCCAGGTGCGGGTGTTCCAGCAGCGGAGCGCAATCCCGGTGATCGCAATCGTCGATCTGTCGGCGTCGATGCGCGTCGGCGGCGAGCGCTCGAAGCTCGCGCGGGCAGCGGAGTTCGTCGCCTGTCTCGGCTATTCGGCGAGCCGCACGGGCGACGCCTTCGGTGTCATCGGCTGCGCCGACGGCGGTGTGGCCCCGCTGTACGCACCGCCGTCCGCGAATCCGGCGCTCGCCGTCGAAGCGGCGCAGGCGCTGCGTCGGATCGCGGCGCCGGGCCGCGATGCGGACGGCTTGCTCGCCGCGGCGCCGCTGGTCGGGCCGCGGCGCGCGCTCGTATTCCTGGTGTCCGACTTTCACCTGCCGCTCGCGTTCGTCGAACAGGTGCTCGGCACGCTCGCATATCACGACGTGGTGCCGGTGCTGCTGCGCGATCGCGCCGAGCATGCGCGCCTGCCGAACTGGGGACTCGCGCGCGTGCGCGATGCGGAGACCGGGCAGCAGCGCCTGCTCGTGCTGCGGCCGTCCCTCAAGCGCCGCCTGGACGAGCACGCGCGGGCCTGCCACGACGCGCTGCTGCAGCTCTTCACGCGTCGCGCGCGCCCGCCGATCGTGATCGCGGAGCGCTTCGAAGCCGATGACGTCACGCGCTACTTCCTCGGCTGACGCGCGCCCGCGCCGCGTTGCGTGCGCGCTGGTGCTCGCCTTGGCGCTAGCGAGCGGTATGGCTTTCGTCCCGCGCGCCGATGCCGACGGCAGCGCGATTGCGGAGCTGACGGTCACGCCGCCGCGCGCCTTCGGCTGGCGTATCGGCGATCGGCTCCAGCGCGACATCGTCCTGCGCCTGCACGCGCCGTATCGCTTCGACGCGGGCAGCCTGCCCGCTGCCGGCCGGCACACGCACTGGCTCGCGCTGGCGCCGCCGCGTATCGACGAACGACGGAGCGCCGGCCTCAACGAGTACCGGATCAGGCTCGACTACCAGCTCGTGAACGTCAGTCCCGATCATCCCGACATCGCGCTGCCCGAGCTGCTGCTGCGCTTCGGCGACGGCAAGGAGACGCAGCAGGCGCTGATCCCGGCGTCGCGACTCCGGGTCGGCACGATCACCGACTTCGAGGCGCAGGGCGAGTTGCGGCCCGCGCAGCCGCCGCCGCC
Organism: Gammaproteobacteria bacterium; assembly: GCA_035325705.1. Taxonomy (GTDB): domain Bacteria; phylum Pseudomonadota; class Gammaproteobacteria. The sequence goes on along the minus strand of DAOKZI010000033.1, from coordinate 4,525 downwards.
GCTGCCGTTGCCATTGCCGCGTCTGGCGGCGGCTGCCGGCGTGCTCGTCGCCGCGCTCGCGGGACTCGCGTGGCTGCGCTGGGGCGTCGGCTACGGTCGGCGCAGCCGGCCGTTCATGGCGCTGAAGCGTCGTCTCGCGACGCGACGCGAGGCGGCCTGGGAGAGCGACGCCTATGCCGAGGCGCTGCGCGCGGTCCATCGCGCCTTCGACACGACCGCCGGCCGCACCGTGTTCGGCGAGACGCTAGCCAGCTTTCTCGCCGAGCACGCGCGCTATGCCGCGCTCGAGGGCGACATCCGCGAGTTCTTCCGCCGCTCGGCGACGCACTTCTACCGGCCGGCCACGGCAGCACCCGCCTATACGCGCGCCGAGCTGCTCGCCTTCGTCGCCCGCTGCGCGGACATCGAACGAGGGCTCGCCTGATGTTCGGGCTCGAGCAGCCGCTGGCCCTGCTGCTGTTGCCGCTGGCGCTGCTGCCGCTCGTGTTCCACGGCCAGCGCCCGCTCGCGCATGCCTCGCTTGCGAGCCTGCCGCGCGATCCGCTGTCGGCTGCCGTCGACTGTAGCCTGCGCGCCGTCGGCGCCGCGAGCATCGTCGCGCTGACGCTCGGCATCGCCGGCGTCTACCGTGCCGAGGAAACCGTCGAGCGCATCGGACTAGGGGCACAGGTGGTGATGCTGATCGACAGCAGCGGCAGCATGGACAGGCCCTATGTGATCGGCAACAAGGGTACCTCGCGCGCGCCGGTGTGGGGCACCTATCGCTCGAAGGGCCAGATCGCGCGCGAGCTGCTGGCGGCCTATGCCGCGCGCCGGCCACAGGACATGAACGCGCTGTTCGTCTTCAGCAGCAACCCCATTGCGGTGCTGCCCCTCACCGACAAGCCGGCGGCGATCCGGGCCGCGATCGAAGCCGGCACGATCGAGCGCGGATTGGCGACCACGGATCTCGGGGCCGGCATCATCCGCTCGCTCGAGTTCTTCGCGCAGCAGCCGTTCACGGGCTCGCGCATCATGCTGCTGGTGTCCGACGGCAGCGCGGTGCTCACGATCCCGATCCAGGATCGCATCCGTAATCTGCTCGAGCAGTACCGCGTGACCTTGTACTGGCTGTACATGCGCGATCAGCACAGTCCCGGCCTGCAGCCGGGCCGCAACGGCGCCACCGCGCCCGAGCAGCAGGTGCATGCGTTCTTCTCCGGCATGGGCCTGCCGTACCGCGCGTTCGCGGCCGAGGACCCGTCGGCATTGAGGGATGCGATCGCCGAGGTCGACCGGCTGCAGAACCTGCCGATCCGCTATCAGGACATCGTGCCGCGCGTGGATCTCTCGGGCTGGTGCTATGCGCTCGCGCTCGCCGGCCTGCTCGTGAGCCTGCTCGCCCGTCTCGCGGAGGTCGACGCATGGGCCTGAAGCGACGACTGAGGCTAGTGCTAGTTCTCGTCGCGGCGGGCGCCGCGCTCAGCCTCGGGCGGGATCTCATCCGCTATCGCGAGGTCGCGGCCTATGCGCGCGCCGTCGCCGCCGAGCGCTACGATCTCGCCGCCGCCTATCCGGGCGACGTCGGCCGTTTCGCCAAGGCCTATGCCGCGCAGCGCGCAGGCAGGCAGCAGGAGGCGCGCGAGATCTATAGTCTGCTCGAGCACAGCGCAGAGCCGCGGCTGTGCGTCGCGGCGCTGTACAACGCGGGCAACACCTACCTCGAGCAGGCCGCCGGCTTCGATCTCGAGCGCGACGCCGATCGTGCCGTACCCCTGATCGAGCTCGCCAAGCGCAGCTACCGCGACGCGCTCGCGCGCGATCCCGAGCTCTGGGACGCCCGCTACAACCTCGAACGCGCGCTGGCGCTGCTGCCGGACGCCTACGAGAAGCAGGTGATCGAGGTCGAAGGACGACAAAGTCCCGTGCGCACCGTGATCGGCGGTGACGCCGACTCGCCGTGGCCATGACGCGCTGGCGCCGGCCGGCGGTGCTGCTGCTGGTGCTGGCCTGCGTCGCGCTCGCCGCGACTTTCGTCCGCCCGACGCTGCGCATGACGACGCCGGCCTATCGCTATGTCTTCGTCTTCGACATCACCGAGAGCATGAACGCGGAGGACGTCCTGCTCGCGGGCAAGTCCGCGTCGCGGCTGGACTATGCGAAGCGCCAGGCGCTGGAGGCCTTGAAGGATCTGCCGTGCGGCACCGAGGCCGGTCTCGCGCTGTTCGCCGGGCATCGCGCCTTCCTGCTGATCACGCCGATCGAGATCTGCGCGAACTATCGGGAAATCTCTGCCGTGCTCGCCAACATTAGCTGGCGCATGAGCTGGGAGCCGCGCAGCGAAGTGGCGAAAGGGCTCTACAAGAGCATCGGCCTGATGAAGCAGCTACCGGCGCAGACCCGGCTCGTGTTCGTCAGCGACGGCGATGAAGCGCCGCCGATCGATCCGGCCGTGACGCCGCAGTTCACCGGCGAGCCGGGCGAAATCCGCGGGCTGCTCGTCGGCGTCGGTGGCGACGTGCCGGCCCCGATCCCGAAGTTCGACGACGAAGGCGTGCGCATCGGCGAGTGGTCGGCGCGGGACTTCGAGAACCGCGGCAGCGATCTGCCGCCGCACATGGCGCAGGCCGGCGTCTTGAACGCGCATCTGAGCGCGCTGCAGGAGCCCTATCTGCAGACGCTCGCGGCGCAGACGGGCCTCGGCTATCTGCGGCTCACGGATGCCGGTGCGCTTGCGCGACGCTTGCAGGGCGCGGAGCTCGGCATCCCGAGCACGCGGCAGGTCGACGTGCGCGGCTGGTTCGCCGGCGCGGCGCTGGCGGTGTTCCTGCTGACGCTGATCGCGGGCAGGAATCGCCGCCGGGGCGCGTGAGGCGCTGCCGGATCCCGGATTCCGCTGCGCTCCTTCCGGGCTACGGGAAATCGATTTCGCGGCGCATCCCCGGCATGGCCTGGGTCCTGCGGCTTTTCCCATCCGGCGAGGCAGGTCCTGAGATGTCCTTTTCAGCCGAGCCCGTATGCCTCTATCACGTTGTCGGCCAGGATGCGCCGCCGTGAGACGTCGGGCAGCGGCTTCAGCATCTCGCCGAGCTCGTGCATGTACTCCGCCGTGTGATCCGGGTGCGGGAAGTCCGAAGCCCAGAAGAAGCGATCGTCACCGACGTACGGAATGATGCCGGCGATCGCGCGTTCGTCCGGATCGATCGACACGTAGCACTGGCGCTTGAAGTAAGTGCTAGGCAGCTCTTTCAGGCCGGATTTCGGCATCAAGGGACCCTGCGTCACGGCGTCCATGCGATCGATGAGCTGCCCGATCCAGCCGGCCTGCGATTCGAGCACCACTACTTTCACGCGCGGGAAACGATCGAAGATCTGGTTGTGGAACAGCGACACGAAGGCCTGTTGCATGCCCTGCGCGACCAGCACGTCGAAGTACCAGGTGAACTCGAAGACGTCCTTCTGCGCGAGCTCGTCGAAGCGACGATGCACGTCCAGCGACGGCGGATCGACGGTCGGGTGCAGCGCGACCGGCGCGCCGTGCTCCTGCGCGATCGCCCACAGCCGCGCGTAGTCGGGATGGCCGGGCGATTTGCGCGTCCACGTGAACGGATGGAAGAAGATGCCTTTCGCGCCGGCGACTAGCGCGCGCTCCGTTTCCTGCGCGGCGAGCGCCGGATCGGACAGGGAGATATGGGCGATCGGCACGAGGCGGCCGCCCGAGTCCGCACAGAAATCCATGATCCAGCGGTTGTACGCGCGCGTGTAGGCGGCCGCGATCTCGGGATCGCGCACCTCCGGTTCCCACAGGATGCCGAGCGTCGGATAGAGCACCGCTTTCGCGAGACCTTCTTGATCCAGCCGCGCGAGCCGCTCCTTCGGATCCATCGAACCGAACGGCGCGCCGCGCAGGTAGCTGCGCTCGGGCGAGGGCAGAATGTCGCTCGCGCCCATGCCGCCGAGCGAACCCGCGAAGCCGGGCGGCATCAAGGTCGACGGCTTGCCGTTGTACTCGAAGTACTCGAGGCCGTCGGCATTCGTGCGAATGCGGATCGCCCGATCGCGATACTGCGGCTCGAGATACTTCTCCCACAGATCGGGCGGTTCGAGAATGTGACCGTCGGCGTCGATGGCGCCGCGGGTGTCGACCGGAGACAACTCGTGGTTCGTCATGGCGGATGCTCCTTGTCGTCGGGAAAGACTTGAGGCTCGTGCGGCCGGCTTGCACGTCATTGACGATGGAACGCAGGGCCGCTGTCAATCGGAAGCTACACGACGACTTCGTAGCCCGGGTGGAGCGCGCAGCGCGTAACCCGGGACCGGGCGTGAAGGATCGTGGAGGCGGATTCGGCGTCGACAGCGTATTCGGAGCCGTCACCCGGATTCCGCGCTGCGCGCTCCTTCCGGGCTACGGGATCCGCCTCTTGTAGCCCGGAAGGAGCGGCGCGCAGCGCCGCGAAATCCGGGAGGTCGATGGCACGGCGCTCACCGAGGAGAATTACGCCAGCCTCGCCTCCGGCAGCGTCACGCCGTCGCGCGTGACGAAACC
>DAOKZI010000032.1:0-45225 GCA_035325705.1 Gammaproteobacteria bacterium | reverse complement strand
TTTGCGGGTGACGCACGCGCTTCATGACCGTTGGGCTGACGAAGGAAGCCCAACGCGGGAGCCTAGGCGCCGGGAACGACGTGTCGCCGCTGAGCGGTTCTCAGGAGAGAGCGAATGGCGGCGCGCAGCGCCAAACCCCCAATCATGAAAGAGGCGTGACGAGCCCTTCTCCCGGATTCCGCGCCGCTGCGCTGCGCTCCTTCCGGGCTACAAGACAAGGATCTTCGTAGTCCGGAAGGAGCGCAGCGGAATCCGGGATCGGCGCCTCGCCAGATATCGTAACTCGGGATCCGCGCCCGCCGCCCGCTCATGCAGTCGACGAGAGTCGGCGCGGTGCGCGCCGAGCATGCCCGAAAGCCCTTGTGTCTCGGACATGCCCGATCCCGGATTCCGCTCCGCTGCACCCGGGCTACGAGAACGGGGCACGCTCTTTCACGACAACCTGCGGCCCGTGTCCTCCTGCGCGCGGCTGTTGGCTACCGGGAACACGGAGGGGACGGCTGCTTTGTCCATTCCCTTCGCCGCCGATGCGCCGCGCGCCGTAGAATGCGCTTCGATCATCCGGAGCGACGATATGAACGGTGAACTCGAACGCGGGGAAGGTCCCCGATGAGCAGCGCCCTCGACGGCGTGCGCGTGATCGATCTGACCACGGTGCTGATGGGGCCGTTCGCGACGCAGATGCTCGGCGATCTCGGCGCGGACGTCATCAAGATCGAGCCGCCGGCCGGCGACAGCAGCCGCATGCTCGGCCCGCAGCGGCACGCCGGCATGAGCGCGAGCTTTTTGCACACCAACCGCAACAAGCGCAGCGTCGTGCTCGATCTGAAGCAGCCCGCGGCGCACGCCGCGCTGCTGAAGCTGGTGGCGACCGCCGACGTCCTCGTCTACAACGTGCGGCCGCAGGCAATGGCGCGCCTAGACCTCACCTGGGAGGCGCTGTCCGCCGTCAATCCGCGCCTCGTCTACGTCGGCTGCTTCGGCTACGGCCAGGACGGCCCCTATGCCGCGAAGCCCGCCTACGACGATCTGATCCAGGGCGCGCTGGGCCTGCCGGCGCTGATCGCGCAGATCGGCGACGGCGTGCCGCGCTACGTGCCGATCGCGATGATCGATCGCACGGTCGGCATCGCGACCGTCAGCGCGGTATGCGCGGCGCTCTACCGCCGCGAGAAGACGGGCGTCGGCCAGGCGATCGACGTGCCGATGTTCGAGACCATGGTGCCTTTCATGCTCGGCGAGCATCTGGCCGGCCACAGCTTCGAGCCGCCGGTCGGCGAGCTCGGCTATCCGCGCATGCTCGCCCGCGAGCGCACGCCTTTCCCGACGCGCGACGGCTACCTGTGCACGCTGATCTACACCGATCGGCACTGGCAGCGCTTCTTCGAGATGATCGGGCGCAAGGACGATTTCGCGCGCGACCCGCGGCTCGCGAATTTCACGACGCGTACCGCGCACATCGCGGAGCTCTATGCGATGGTCGCCGAGATCCTGCGCACGCGCACGACCGCCGAGTGGCTCGGCTTGTTCGAGCAGGCCGACATCCCCGCGATGCCGCTCAACACACTGGAGACGCTCATCGAGGATCCGCATCTCGTGGCCACCGGCTACTTCCGTCGCGCCGAGCACCCGAGCGAAGGCGCCTACCGGCAGATGATCCCGCCGCAGGGCTGGAGCGAATCACCGCCGTCGATCCGCCGCCACGCGCCGCGGCTCGGCGAGCACAGCGCCGAAGTGCTGCGCGAAGCGGGTTACGACGACGCGACCATCGCCGCGCTGGTCGCCAGCGGGGCGACGCGCTGTTCGTGAACGGGCGCTGCGCGCAGCGCTACGGGCCCGCCTTCGAGAAAATAAATTCGTCCCCAATGATCTCGATCATGATCGCCGCAACGATCGCCGGTTGCGCGGCATTCCTTTGTATGGTCCCGACATCCTAAGCTCTCTCCGGACGATGTCCGGAAGCCTAGGACAACGTGCGGCCGGCACTCGATGGCCGGCATCGAGCGGCGGAGTCACGCCGCAGGTCCCCGGCGCGGGTCGGCATGCCGAGGCGGAAAACGGGGGATCCACCGCCTATGCGTAGATGGAAGCAATGATCGGCAACCCGCGCTGCGCCGTGCGTCCCGGCCGGCAGCCGCCGTCGGCGGCGTGCGCATGACCGCGCTCACCGAGCGCGCCGCCGGCTCGCAGCGGGCGGCCATCCTGCCCGAGGAGCTGCCGCGGTGGCTGCCGGGCGAGCTGATGGCCGCGAGCGACGACCGCGCCTGGCAGGGCGTGAAGCTGCGCGGATACCGCTGCCGGCCGGTGAACGTGGAGCTTCCGCCGATCCGGGACTTCATGATCATGGCGGTGCGTCGCGGCCGTGTGCACATGCAGCGGCGCACCAGCGGGAACTGGCTGCAGGAAACCATGGTGCCGGGTGACATCTCGCTGCTGACGCGGGATACCTCCTCGCACTGGAAGACCGATCAACACGTCGAGGTCATCCACGTCTACCTGGACCTGGCGTGCGTTACGCAAATCAGCGAGGAGATCTTCCGGCAGAAGGTGGTGGACGTCCGCCTGCTGGACGTGCTGAGGACGCGCGATCCGATCCTGTTCCAGGGTGCGCTCGCCATCAGCGAGGAGCTCGCCTGGGGCGAGGTGGGGAGCTCGCTCTACGTCGAATCGATCGCGCATCAGATGTGCATCCGCGCGCTGCGCCGGTATTCGACCGTATCCTTTCGCGCCACCGACGGCTCCGGCAAGGGGCTTTCGGCGGCCCAGACACGCCGTGTGGCGGAGTTCATCGAGGCGAATCTCGACCGCTCCGTGACCCTCACCGAGCTGGCCGCGGTGGTGCACCTGTGCCGCTTCCATTTCCTGCGCCAGTTCAAGGCGCGTTTCGGCACTACGCCGCACGCCTATATCGTCAAGCGGCGGCTCGAGAGCGCGCAGGCGCTGCTCGCGCGGGGCGAATTGTCGATCGAGGAAATCGCGGCGCACACGGGCTTTTCCGATCAATCACACCTCACGCGCGCTTTCCGGCGCTACCTCGCAATGACGCCGCACGACTATCGGCTCGCAGTGCGGGGCTGACGCCGCCGCGCGATGTCATACGCTGCGCCCGATGATCTCCCGCATGATCTCCGCCGAACCGCCTGCGATCCGCGCGACGCGCGAGTCGGCCCACGCGCGGGCGATGGGATATTCCCACATGTAGCCGTAACCGCCGTGGAGCTGGACGCACGCGTCCAGCACCGAGCACAGCAGATCGGTGACCCACATCTTGGCCATCGCCGCGTCGACCGCATCGAGATCGCGCTTCACGTGCAGTTCGAGGCAGCGATCGACGAAGGTCCGCGCGACTACCGCCTGGGTCTTGATTTCGGCGAGCTTGAAGCGCGTGTTCTGAAAGTCGGCGATGGCCCGCCCGAAGGCGCGCCGCCCGCGCGTGTATTCCGCGGTCCAGCCTAGCGCCGCCTCGATCGTGCTGGCGCCGTGGATGGCCTGCAGCAATCGCTCCTGTGGCAGTTGCTGCATGAGCTGGACGAAACCCTGCCCCTCCGCTAGGCCCAGCAGATTGGAGAGCGGAACGCGGACGTCGGCGAAGAACAGCTCGGAGGTGTCCTGAGCGCGGCGTCCGACCTTGTCGAGATTGCGGCCCTTCTCGAATCCCGGCCGGTCGCCCTCGACCAGGACGATGCTCATGCCTTCATAGCCTTTCGCAGCCGCCGGATTCGTCTTGCAGACGACGAGCACGAGATCGCACAACTGGCCGTTGGTGATGAAGACCTTCTGTCCATTGATGACGTAGGCGTCGCCGTCGCGCCTGGCCGTGGTCGCGATGCCCTGCAGATCGCTGCCGGCCACGGGCTCCGTCATGGCGATCGCGCCGATCGCTTCGCCACGCGCCATGCGCGGCAGCCACGTCTCTTTCATCTCCTCGGTGCCGTAGTTCAGGAGGTACGGCGCCACGATGTCCGAATGCAGGTACCAGCCCGGACCGGTGGCCCCGACCCGCGCCATTTCCTCCACCACCACGGCACTGAACAGGAAGTCGCCGCCCAGGCCGCCGTATGCCTCCGGGACGTTACAGCACAGCAGCCCCGCGTCCCCTGCGGCTAGCCACACTTCGCGGGACACCTTGCCATCCTGCTCCCACTGCGCGTGAAAGGGCACCACCTCCTTGGCGAGAAAGCGGCGCACGGTCGCGCGGAAGGCTTCGTGCTCTTCTGAAAAGACGGTTCTCGGGATCACGCGAAAGCTCCTGTATCGGTGGCCGGCCGGTGTTGCGGTGTCTTGCGCGCGGAGGTGAGGTCACGCGCCCTCGGCCCAGGGCGACTACCGGCTGCGCGGATCGATCGATTGGGGCGCCATGGTACGTCGCCGCGGCACCGGCACGCTTGAACGGTCTTGCTGTTCGTTCTGCGGAGAATCGTCCGGCACGCGCGCCGTGAACAAAGCAACTCTGTTCAAGACGGTCGCAGGCACGGCTCCTATCATCGGCCTGTCGCGGGGATCAACGGTGCCTCGATGAACTACAAATATCTGTTCCAGCCGCTCAAGGTCGGCCACACGGTCCTCAAGAATCGGATCATCTGGGGGCCGCACGTCACGAACTTCTGGCGGGACCACCTGCCGAACGATCGCTTGACGGCGTATTACGAGGAACGCGCTGCCGGAGGCGTCGCGATGATCATCATCGGCGCCGCGCCGGTCGACGATCGCGCACAGCACGCGCCGTTCGTGCAATGCGGCGTGTGGAGTGATGATTGCATTCCGGGCCTGCGCGCCATCGCCGAGGCCGTGCATCGCCACGACGCGAAGCTGATCCTCCAGCTCGCCCATCCGGGCATCCACCAAACGCCGCAGGACGAGGAGCAGTTCTCGCTGGTCGCGCCCTCGCAGGTGCCGGCCATCGAGGCGCCGTTCCGCATTCCGCGCGAGATCACCGTCGCCGATATCCATGAAATCACGGAGAAGTACGCGGCCGCCGCGGAGCGCTGCCAGCGGGCCGGGCTCGACGGCATCGAGTTCCATGCCGGACACGGCTATCTGCTCTGGTCCTTCGTCACGCCGCTGATGAACAAGCGCACGGACGAGTACGGCGGCCCCCTCGCGAATCGCATGCGCTTCATGCTGGAGGTGCTCGACAAGGTGCGGCAGCGCGTGGGCTCCGAGTTCATCATCGGCTCGCGCATCGTGTCGACGGACGTCGCGCCGGGAGGGATGGAATCGGAGGACATCGTCGAGGTCGCCCGGATGCTGGAAGCGACCGGGCAACTCGACTATCTGCATTGCAGTATGGGGCTGTACCGCACAGTCCACTACACGGTGCCGTCCCATTACGCGGGTCTCGAACCCGGCTACCAAGCCGAGGCCACGGCGACGGTCCGCTCGGCGCTCAAGAGCACCCCGATGTTCCTGGTCGGCCGCGTCAACGATGCGATGCTGGCGGACAAGCTCATCGCCGACGGTGCCGCCGATGCCTGCGTCGTCGTGCGCGAGCTGATCGCCGAGCCGGAGTTCGTCAACAAGTCACGCGAAGGCCGCATCGAGGACATTCGGCCCTGCGTGTACTGGAATGAGGGCTGCATCCGGCGGATCTTCGCCGGCTCTCCCGCGACCTGCCAGATCAACGCGGCGATGGGTCACGAGCGGATCTTCGGCAAGAACCGGATGCAGCGGGCGGCGAGCCCGCGCCGCATCCTCGTCATCGGCGGCGGGCCGGCGGGCCTCGAGTTCGCGCGTGTGGCCGCGTCGCGCGGCCATCGCGTGATCCTGCATGAACGCGGCGACGAGCTCGCAGGCCAGGCCAATCTGCTGGCGCGCATGCCGGGCCGCGCCGAAGTGCGCAACTGGATCGACTGGCTCGTGCGGCAGGTGAGCAAGGACGCGTCCATCGAAGTCGTCAAGCGCTCCGAGGTCGACGTCAATAACTTCAGGGATCTGGTCGCCGTCACCCACGCGGAGGCCATCGTGGTTGCGACCGGCGCGCGCGCCGCCGCCGACGGCCGTTCGGCGATCACCACCGAGCCGATGCCGGGACACGAGCTGCCGCACGTGCTGACCTACGAGGACGTGCTGTCGGCACAGGGCATCCCCAGCCGAGTCGGCCGGCGCGTGCTGATCGTCGACGAACTCGGGGATCGGATCGCGCCCGGGCTCGCCGAGCTGCTCGCCACGGCTGGCCATTCCGTCGAGATCCTGACGCGCTGGCCTAGCGTCGGGCATGAGTTCCTGCCGACGGTGCTCGAGCTGCCTTTCGTGTACGAGAACCTCGACAAGCTGGGAGTGAAGCGCACGCCCGACAGTTGGATCGCATCGATCGAGCAGGAGAGCGCGAACGCTTTCAACGTGTTTTCGGGACGCCAATGGCAGATCGCCGCCGACACCGTGGTCCTCGTCACGAGCAAGTACTCGAACGACGAAATCGGCAAGCGGATTCACCAGGCCGTCGATATGCCGGTGCACGTCATCGGCGATGCGCTGGCGCCCCGGCAGGTCGGGGACGCGGTCAAAGAGGCGATGCGGCTCGCCTTCCAGTTGTGACGGCGAGTTGCCCGGACGGAGAACGGCCATGCGTGCCGACGCGTATTCGATCTCAAACATCGCGCCCCGCGCCTAACGGCGGCGGTAGACGCGAGCGCGCCGCCGCGCAACTCGTTTCAATGACACTAGCGAGGATGGACGATGGAGCTGCAACATACGCTGTTCGAGATCCGTGACGGGGCCGCCTGGATCACGATCAATCATCCGGAGCGACACAACGCGTTCGACTATCGCACCATCAAGGAGCTGGGCGACGTTCTCGAAGAGGTCGGCCTGATGAACGAGGTCGGCGTCATCGTACTGACCGGCGCCGGCGAAAAGGCATTTTGCGCGGGCGGCTTTCTCGGCGATCTGGCGGGCTTCAACACCAAGATGGCGCGCCAGTTGTTTGGCGCGGCCGGTCGCACGCTGGACCTGATGCGCAAGGTGCCGCAGCCGATCATCGCGGCGGTCAACGGCTACGCGATCGGCGGCGGCAACGAGCTCGTCATCGCCTCGGATCTGGCCATCGCGGTGGAGCACGCGACTTTCGGCCAGACCGGCCCACGCATCGGCAGCTCGCCCGTCTACGGTGCGACCAACCTGCTCGCGATGACCATCGGCGAAAAACGATCGCGCGAGGTTGTGTATCTGTGCCGGCAGTACACCGCGCAGGAGGCGCTGGACATGGGATGGATCAATCGGGTCGTTCCCCGCGCGGAACTGATACCGGAGGTCGATCGCTGGTGCCGGGAGCTGCTCGAGAAGTCGCCGTCCTACCTCGAGCTCAGCAAGATCAGTTCGAACGTGTGGTGGGACATGCTGGCCCCGGCCTTCGCGCACGCCGGCCAGACGCTGCTGCGCCTGGCCGGAGGCGAAGAGATGACCGAGGGCGCGAGCGCGTTCATGCAGAAGAGGAAGCCCGACTTCAGCCGCTTCCGCCAGAAACTCTGAAGGATTGCCGGCGGCTGCGCCGGTCGCTTCTGCTCATCAGTCAAGGGAGACGCGTCATGCGAAGCTTCGGCCCGATCGAGCCGCTGTTTGCGAAGGAGAACTGGGTGCTCGGCGCCGTCCTCGAGCACCAAGCCGTCCACCGTGGAGATCGCCCCTTCCTGCAGTGGGCAGGCGGCAAGCCCTTGAGCTTTTCCGAGGTCAATCGCACGGTGAACCGGCTTGCGCACGGCTTGGCCGGGCTGGGCGTGAAAAAAGACGACAAGGTGGTCATTTTCTCGCGCAACAGCCTCGACTTCGTGTTCGCCTGGTTTGCGCTCAGCAAGCTCGGCGCGGTCGAAGCCCCGATCAATTCGGCTTACAAGGGCAGTTTTCTCGAGCATCAGACCAATCTCGCCCAGGCGCGCGTCATGATCGTCGACCGCGCGCTCGCACCCGTCGTGGCCGCAAGCGAAGCGCGCCTGCCGGGTGTCGAGCTCGTGCTGCTGTGGTCGCCGCCGAACGAGCCCCCCGGAGCCGCGCCGCGCTTCGAACGCATCGAGACCCTCGATTTCGCGACGGTCTTCACGCGTGACGAAACCAACCCCGGCATTGCGATAAGGCCGCAGGACGTGGCCGGCATCATCTTCACCTCGGGCACCACGGGGCCGTCCAAAGGCGTGCTGCTGCCGCACGGGCACAACTACTTCATGTCGCAGCAGACCGTCAGCATGGTGCGGCTCGAGGAGCACGATACCTACATGTCCGGCTTCCCGTTCTTTCACGCCAACGCGCAATTCCTGACGATCTATCCCTGCCTCATCGCCGGCGCCCGCTGCGTCCTCTACGAATATTTCAGTCCGTCTGCCTTCGTCGACCGGCTCTACGAATCCGGCGCGACGGTCACGAACTTCCTGGGCGGCGCGATGAGTTTCGTCTACCAGCAGCCACAGAGGCCCGAGGATCGCGGACACCGGCTCAAGCGGGTCTTCTGCGCCCCCACGCCGACCTCGATCCTGCCCGATTTCTCCCGCCGCTTCGGAGTGGAGCACTACGTCGAGGCCTTCGGCATGACCGAGATCGGTCTGCCCGTGCTGAGCCCGCTCGGCGTGCGGCGGCCGGCGGGCGCGGCGGGACTCCTGGTCTCGGACTGGTTCGAGGCGCGCATCGTCGATCCGGACACCGACGAGGAGCTGCCGGTGGGCAAGGTGGGCGAGTTCACCGTGCGCCACAAGGAACCCTGGATCCTGAACGTCGGCTACTTCGGCATGCCGGAGAAGAGCCTCGAGGCGTGGCGGAACCTGTGGTTCCACACCGGCGACGCCGTGCGCCGCGACGAAGACGGCTGGTATTACTACATCGACCGCATCAAGGATGCGCTGCGCCGGCGCGGGGAAAACATCTCGACCTACGAGGTGGAGGCCCCGATCCTGCAGCATCCGGCCGTCGACGAATGCGCGGTGGTGGCGGTCCCCGCCGACGTGGAGGCCGGAGAGGACGAGGTCAAGGCCTGCATCGTGCTCAAGGCGAATGCCCGCCTCAGCTACGAGGACCTCATCGCCTGGTGCGACGAGCGCATGCCGCACTTCATCGTGCCGCGCTATGTCGAGTTCTACGACGCCTTGCCCAAAACCCCGACCGAGAAGGTTCAGAAGGCGAAGCTGCGCGCTGCCGCACTCGGCGATCGGACCTGGGATCGCGTGGCGGCAGGATGCAAACTGAAAGAGGAGTTGCGCAGGCAGGCCGGCAAAGCGCGCCGGACCGCGGATTGATCGCGACCAGGAGAACACTCATGAATTCCGAGCGGATGTTGGAAGGTAAGGTGGCGCTGGTGACGGGCGCCGGGCGCAGCATCGGGCGGGAGATCGCTCTGCTGATGGCCCGGCACGGCGCCTGCGTGGTGGTGAACGATCTCGGCGGCAGCGCGGACGGCGATGGTGCGAGCACCGGACCGGCCACCGAGGTGGCGGCGGAGATCGTGGCGGCCGGCGGCAGGGCCGTTGCCGACACCGGCTCGGTCGCCGAGCGCAAGGACGCCGAGACGATGGTGCGTACGGCGATCGAGGCGTTCGGCAAGATCGATATCGTGGTCAACAACGCGGGTATCCTGCGCGACACCATCTTTCACCGGATGAGCGAACCCGATTGGGACCTCGTGATCAACGTGCACCTGAAGGGCACGTTCAACGTCAGCCGCGCGGCCGCGACGCACTTTCGCGAGCAGCAGAGCGGCGTCTACATCCACTTCACCTCGACGGCCGGTCTCATCGGCAACTTCGGTCAGGTGAACTACATGGCGGCCAAGCTCGGCATCGTCGGTCTGTCCAAGGGCATTGCGCTCGACATGCATCGCTTCAACGTGCGGTCCAATTGCATCTCGCCCTTCGCCTGGAGCCGGCTCGTCGGCACCATCCCGGACGACACCCCGGAGCAACAGGCGCGGCTCGCCAAGATCAAGGCGATGACGCCGGCGGAGCAGGCGCCGCTCGCGGTCTATCTGGCGAGCGATGCGGCACAGGCCGTCACGGGCCAGATCTTCGGCGTCCGGAAGAACGAAATCTTCCTGTTCGGCCAGCCGCGGCCGATCCGTTCGGTGCATCGGGGCGAAGGCTGGACGCCCGGCGCCATCGCCGAGCACGCCATCCCGGCGCTCGAACGCAGCTTCTATCCGCTCGAGCGCTCCGGCGAGGTCTTTAGCTGGGATCCGATCTGAGCGGCGTTGCCGGAGGGCGCCCCACATTTTCGTAGCCCGGGTGCAGCGTAGCGAAACCCGGGATTGGGCATGCCCGAAACGCAAAGGCTTTCGGCCTGCGCGGCGCGCACCGCGCCGAGTCTTCTCGAATGCGTGAGATAACGGAGGGCGCACGGATTCCGCTTCGCTCCTTCCGGGCCACGAAGACGTTGAACCCCGCGCGCGCCCCGGCTTCGTAGCCCGGATGAGCGCAGCGAATCCGGGATCGGACGCCAAGCCTTGCGCTTGCGCGCAATGATCCGCCGAACCCCGGATTCGCTGCGCTCATCCGGGCTACAAGACGTTTGACGCCGTGCGCGTTGGGCTTCATTTGACAGGGCCGTAGCTTGGGCTGACGAAGGAAGCTCAACGGTCATGACGTCCGCGTCACCCCAATCATGAAAAGGCGTGGTGAGCCCCTCTCCCGGATTCCGCGCCGCTGCGCGGCGCTCCTTCCGGGATCGGCGCCTCCCCAGGCCTTACCCCCGGGTCGATGCCATGCCTTTCATAGCGGCTACCACGACCGCGACACTTTTTCACCGCAAGCTACGGCGTTCGAGCGGGTGGTGATTCACGGAGCAGTATTCAACAGGCCGCGCCCGGAGCGGGCGCCGCGCGATCAGTGCACGCCGAACATCTTGCCGAGATCCCAGTGCATGATCTTCTCGGGATGGACCTTGATGATCACGCGGTTCGGCGTGTCGACGGCCGTCACCAGTTGCTGCCGCTGCTCGGGTGACTCCCCCGGATAGTACTTGCCGATGAGCGCTTCGTGGACCTGCCGGCGCAGATCGCGGTCGTCGGAGATCTCGGCCTTGGCCTTGATCAGAATCGCCATGATCGCGTCGATCCGCGAGAACGGCACGACGTAGCGCCCGAGGATCTGGGTGGTGATCTTCTGCGTGCTCAGCGCCGTCAGCACGTCCTCGGCCCGCAAGCTGAAATTCGTCATCACGACCGACATCTTGGGATTGGCGATCAGCGCTGCGGTCTTGCGGCGGAGATCCTTGATGGTCGTCAGGTGGATCATGTCGTCGATGACGACATACCACATGGGGCTCACGATCGGGTAGCCGTCCTTGCTCACGTGCGCCATGAAGCATTCGTGGCTGTTGTAGAACAGCTCCCGGTAATCTTCCGGGTTCAGATCGTACTGCTTGTCGACCTCGAGGCGATCGGTCCGCTTGGCGATTTCGTCGATGCTGGTCTGGGTCTTTGCCGTGGTAGTGGTCATCTCTCGCTCCCCCGTTGGCATGATCGGTCACGCAATGGAGGGTTCATCCTAGGAGTCGGGGCCGACGCGGTCTTGAACAGGATTGCTTTGTTCACTGCCAAAGGATCTCTGAACGAGTCCGTTCCGGACGAGTGAAGACAAGGGGCGCTACAACCCTGCTTTCATCCGATAAGTCCGCCACAGGTTGCTCGCCGCGCCCTGGTGCACGCGACGCCGGACGGTCTCGACGGGTGTGAACAGCGCGCCGGTCGCGTGGGCGCGCAGACCGAGCACGCGGCGGCCGTTGACGGAGACCCAGCCCCAGTCGGCACCGTGATTGCGGCGCAGGACTTCGCCGAGGTAGCTGCCGATCATCGTCACCAGCGGAGCGACTTCTTCGGGCGCGGCGCGGCGGCGGCGCACGTCGGCGTGCAGCGAGCCGGCGAGCTCCTCGACCGCGCGCACGCTGGCGTCGCTCCAGTCGAGCTCGAGCTCGAGCTCGGATCGCGCGAACAGCACGAGATCGGGCCTGGCGCAGCGCCGTGTGCTGCGCCAGGCGATCGGGTGCGAAGGAGAGCCGCGTTTCATGCGCGCTCGCCGGCGCCGCGAGCAGGCTGCCGAGCAGCAGCGCGGCGTAGGCGCGTGAGAGGAACGATGCCGGGACCATGCCGGCGATTATCCGACCCTGCGCGCCGCCGGCAGCGTGTACGCTGTCACCGGAATGAAAACTTCTGCAAGCGCAGCGGCGACCGGATCGGCGGGGCGGGACACGGCCCGCGCGCGGCTGCGTCACGGGCGTCTGCTGCTGCTCGCGCTCGCCGTCGCCGGCTGCAGCGCGCTGCCGCTCCTCTACGAGCGCGGGCCCAAGGTCGCGCTGTGGTGGCTGGACGACTATCTCGAGCTCGACGCCGCCCAGCGCGCGGCGACGCGCACGGCGCTCGCCGAATGGTTCCGCTGGCATCGCGCGACGCAGCTCCTGCCGTACGCGGATGCGCTCGCGGCGTGGCGCCGGGACGCAGCGGGCGATCTCGAGGCCTCCGAGATCTGTGCGATGAACGACGCGCTGCGCGAGCATTTCCGCGCCGGCCTGCGGCACGCGCTGCCGGCCGCCGCCGGGCTCGCGTTCTCGCTGGACGCGAAGCAGCGCGCCCATCTCGCGCTACGCTTCGACGAGTCGAACGAGGAACGGCGTGAAGAAGAGCTCGGCGGCACGCCGGCCGCGCAGCGGGCGCGCCACACGGACGAGGCGATAGACCGCGCACAGAGCCTCTACGGACGCCTCGACCGCGCGCAGCGCGCCCTGATCGCGCGTCGGATCGCGCATTCGCCTTACGATGCCCATGTCCGACTCGCCGAACGCGCCGCGCGCCAGCGCGACACGCTGGACGCGCTCGCCCGCATCGCCGCGCTGCCCGCGGCCGGGCGCGACGCCGCGGCGCTGGCGATTCTGGAGACGCTCGCCGAGAGCTATCTGCATTCGCCGCGGCCCGCCTATCGTGCCTACTACGCCAAGCTCGCGGCCTACAACTGCGCCTTCATCGCCGAAGTGCACAACGGCACGAACGCCAAGCAGCGCGCGAAAGCGCAGCGCAAGCTGCGCGGCTGGGAGGAAGATTTCCGCAGCCTGGCAGGCAACGCGCCGTAGCCCGGGTGCAGCGTAGCGAAATCCGGGATCTTCACCGCGCCCGACACGCCGATCCCGGGTTGCGCGCTGCGCGCTCCACCCGGGCTACGAGATGTCGGGCGAAGACGCGCCTTACGCCGAATACTTCTTCAACTCCAGGCGCGCGATCTGCGCGCGATGGACCTCGTCCGGGCCGTCGGCGAGACGCAGCAGCCGCGCGACCGCGTAGGCCATCGTGAGGCCGAAGTCGTTGCTGGTGCCGCCGCCGCCGTGCGCCTGGATGGCCCAGTCGATCACCTGACAGGCCATGTTCGGCGCGGCGACTTTGATCATCGCGATCTCGGCGCGCGCCGCCTTGTTGCCGACGGTGTCCATCATGTGCGCGGCCTTGAGCGTCAGCAGCCGCGCCTGCTCGATCCGGATGCGCGCCTCCGCGATGCGCTCCTGCGTCACGCCCTGTTCGGCGACGGGCTTGCCGAAGGCGACGCGCGCGAGGCTGCGGCGGCACATCTTCTCGAGGCAGCGCTCGGCGAGGCCGATGAGCCGCATGCAGTGGTGGATGCGGCCCGGTCCAAGCCGGCCCTGCGCGATCTCGAAGCCGCGGCCCTCGCCGAGCAGGATGTTGGTCGCGGGCACGCGCACGTTCTCCCACTTCGTCTCCGCGGCGCGATCGGGCGCGCCGTAGAAACCGAAGACCGGCAGCGGCCGCACCACCGTCACCCCTTTGGTTTCCAGCGGCACGAGGATCATCGACTGCTGCTGGTGACGGTTCGGGTTCTCGGGATCGGTCTTGCCCATGAAGATCGCGATCTTGCAGCGCGGATCGGTCGCGCCGGTCGTGTACCACTTGCGGCCGTTGATCACATAGGAGTCGCCGTCGCGGACGATCGAGGACTCGATGTTCGTCGCATCGCTGGAAGCAACCTGCGGCTCGGTCATCGCGAAGCAGGAGCGGATGCGGCCTTCGAGCAGCGGCTCGAGCCAGGTCTGCTTCTGCTCGGGCGTGCCGTAGCGCAGGATCGTCTCCATGTTGCCGGTGTCCGGCGCGCTGCAGTTGAAGACTTCGGGCGCGAGCGGCGAGCGGCCCATGATTTCGCACAGCGGCGCGTACTCGAGATTCGTCAGACCGCCCGGATGCTCCGCTTTCGGCAACCACAGATTCCACAAGCCCTCGCGTTGCGCGAGCTCCTTCAGGCGCTCGACCGTCGGATACACGGTCCAGGGCCCGAGCTCCTCGGCTTCCTTCAGATACTGCGCCTCGGCCGGATAGACGTGTGCGTCCATGAAGGCGTTGATGCGGGCGGCGAGCTCACGGGTCGTCTCGTTGGCGTCGAAGAAAGGCATGGGCGTAATCCCGAGGTCTGGAGGATCGGGGTTCAGCGGAAGGACGTGAACTCGCGGCCGTAAATCTCGCGCGCGATCACGCCCTTCATGATTTCCGGCGTGCCGTCGCCGATTTCCAGGCCGAGCACGTCGCGCAGGCGCTGCGCGTAGGGCAGCGTCTCGTCGTAGCCCGGCCAGCCGTGCAGCACGAGGCAGGCGTGGATCGCGTCGAGGGCGCTCTTCGGGCCCAACCACTTCGCCATCGCCGCTTCCTTGGTGTGCGGCCGCCCGCAGTCGCGCAACCACAGCGCGTGATAGGCGAGGTGCCGCGCGGCGGCGAGCCGCGTCGCGTGCTCGGCGATCTGGAAGGCGACGCCTTCGCGCAGCGCGAGCGGCTTGCCGAAGGTGTGGCGCTGCTTCGTGTATTCGACGGTCTCGTCGAGCGACTGCTGCGCGGCCCCGACGCAGGCGAGGGCGATGATCGCGCGGTTGTAGTCGAAGGCTTCCATCGCCTGCACGAAGCCGCTGCCGGCGCCGAGCCGGTGCGTCGCCGGTACGCGCACGCCCTCGAAGCGCAGCGCGCCGCGCTCGGTCAGCTTCTCGCCGACGCTGCGATAGGCTTCGCGCGTGACGCCGGCGGCCGTCAGCGGCACCGCGAAGGCACCGATGCCCTGCGCGCCGGGCACGCCGTCGATGCGGGCGAAGACGATGCAGTCGTCGGCGGAGCCGGCGAGGGTGATCGAAGCCTTTTCGCCGTCGATGACATAAGTCTCGCCGTCGCGCATCGCCCGCGTGCGGATCGCGGCCGCGTCCGAGCCGGCGCCCGTCTCGGTCAGGCCGAAGGCGATCAGGCGCTCGCCGCTGGCGAGGCCGGGCAGCAGTGCGGCGCGCAGCTCGGGCGTGCCGTGGCCGCCGACGAGCTCGGCCGCGATCAGCGCAAGCTGCAGGAGCAGCGTGAAGTTGAAGTCGCCGCGGCCGAGCTCCTCGGCGGCGATGCCGGCGAGCACGTAGGAAGCCTCACTGCCGCCGTAGTCGGCAGCGACGCGCAGGCCCAGCACGCCCAATTCGCCGAGCTCGCGCACGCGCTCACGCGGCAGGCGCTCGCCGCGATCCCAGCGCGCGTAGTCCGGCCGCAGGCGGGTATCGGCGTAGCGGCGCAAGGTCGCCCGGAAAGCCTGCGCGGTATCGTCAAAATCGAAATCCATGCTGCTGAATACCGCTCGGACGACCACCGTCCGCCACGGCCCAGCGTAATGCGCCGTCCCGGGTTTGGCCATTGGCGCTCGGCGCCGCCGATCCCGGGCTACGAAATGCCGCGCCAACGACGGCCCATAAGCTACATCGCAAATTCGTAGCCCGGGTGCAGCGTAGCGAAACCCGGGATCCTCACCGCGCCCGACACGCCGATCCCGGGTTGCGCGCTGCGCGCTCCACCCGGGCTACGAGATGCCGCGCCAACGACGGCCCATAAGCCATCGCAAATTCGTAGCCCGGGTGCAGCGTAGCGGAACCCGGGATCTTCACGCGCCCGACACGCCGCTCCCGGGTTGCGCGCTGCGCGCTCCACCCGGGCTACGAGATGCCGCGCCAACGACGGCCCATAGGCCATCGCAAATTCGTAGCCCGGGTGCAGCGTAGCGAAACCCGGGATCTTCACCACGCCGCCGCTCCCGGCTCACGCGCTGCACGCTCCACCCGGGCCGCGAAAACGGCGGAAGCGCCGAGCGCGGCCGATCAGCCGAGATTGGCCGCCGCGAACTCCCAGTTGATCAGCTTGCCGAGCACCGCGTTGACGTAATCGGCACGCAGGTTCTGGTAGTCGAGGTAATAGGCGTGCTCCCACACGTCGATCGTCAACAGCGGCGTCTTGCCGCTGGTCAGCGGAACTTCGGCGTTCGGGGTCTTGGTGACCGCGAGCTTGTCGCCGTCCTTGACCAGCCAGGCCCAACCGCTGCCGAACTGCGTCGTCGCGGCCGTCAGCAGCTCCTGTTTCAGCTTGTCGACGCTGCCGAAGGAGGCCTCGATCTTCTGCTTCAGGGCCTGCGGCGGTTCGCCGCCGCCGTTCGGACGCAGGCAGTGCCAGTAGAACGTGTGGTTCCACACCTGAGCGGCATTGTTGAAGATGCCGGCGTGCTCCGCCTTGCCGGCGGTGGCCTTGACGATCTGCTCCAGCGACTGGTCCGCGAACGGCGTCCCGGCGATGAGCTTGTTGAGGTTGTCGACATAGGCCTTGTGATGCTTGCCGTAGTGGAAGCCGATCGTGCGCGAGGAGATCACCGGGTCCAGTGCGTCGTCGGCCCACGGCAGCGGCGGCAGCGCGTGCGGCGCCTTCGCTTCGGCGGCGGCCTTCACCGTGCCGCCGACCGCGGCGGCGACGGCGATACCGGCCGACGCAGCGAGCACATCGCGACGGCTCGGGTTTTCGGGCGAATTTTTGTCTGCGCTCATCGAAGAAACTCCATTTGTTGTTCGTCAACCAAGTTAGTTTGCCGCGCGGGGAGTTCGACACCCGCCCGTCGGCGCTTGCGCCCGATACACCGGGCGCGGCTCTCGCAAGCCCTTCGGTCCGGATCGAGGTACACGCCGCGCACTGCATCAGCGAGGGCTCGAGTGTGCGCGGGCCCGCCGCGATCGCACCGACGCGGGCAAGCAGCCTGCGTTCGCGATGCGCAGCCGGCCGAAGGCTCCGATCCGGGCGCTTGTTGCGATGCAGACGATGCTACCAGACTCGGCGCTGCTCGCGGCGCCGGCCGATGCCGGCGAAACGGCCGTCTCGAGCGCGGGCTCGGGGTCGATGGGCACAGGACGAGGGCCGGCGCGGACCGCAGCGCCGTCGCCTCGCCGCCGCGGCCTCGCCTGCGGCGCCCGGGCAAACCGGAGCGGCGCTCAGCGCAGCTCGTAGATCAGCCAGGCGGCGAGCGCAAAGCCGAGCGCGGCGATCACGAGCGACAGGCCGACGGCAAAGGCCCGCGAATACTGCGCCGGCAGATCGACCGCGGGCAGCGTCGCGACGAAGCGCCGATGCTGGATCACGGCGGCAACGATCGCGAGCGCACCGAGCAGCACGAAGACGATGCCGAAAATCGCCGATCCGCCCGTGCCAGCGCGCGCCGCCGCCGGCGCCTGCGCCGCGAGCAGCGCGAGAAACAAGCCGAAGCGCGCCAGCACGACGCCGATCGCGATGATCGTGAGCCCCGTGCGCAGCCACGCGAGCAAAGTGCGCTCGGCGGCGAAGAACACGCGTGGGTCGGTATTCGCAATCGGCATCGGTCCTCGCACCGCGACGTCGGCTTCAGATCTGCTGCATCCTAACGCACTCGCGATCGTTACTCGTAGCCCGGAAGGAGCGCCGCGACCGCCGGGGCCGTGCCCTGGAACAAGCACGTAGCTTGGGCTGACGAAGGAAGCCCAGCGGTGATGAGGCGCGCGCATTCACCCCCCATAGTTTTCAAACGTGAACGGCGCTTTCGTAGCCCGGGTGGAGCGCGCAGCGCGTAACCCGGGATCCGCGCCCGCCGTCCTCTCATGCATTCGCCGAACGCTGTCGCGTATCGGGCATGCCCGATCCCGGGTTCCGCTACGCTGCACCCGGGCTACGAATGCGCCCACCAAATCCCCTCGCGGCTGGATTTATTCGCCGCATGAAGCGGCTCAGACCAGCTCGCCGCTTTCCCGCTGCATCGCATAGAGCCGTGCGTAGGCACCGCCGCGCGCGATCAGCTCGCGGTGCGTGCCCTGCTCGGCGATGCGGCCGTGCTCGATCACGACGATGCGATCGGCGCCTTCGATCGTCGACAGCCGGTGCGCGACGATCAGGCAGGTGCGCCCTTGGCGCAGCCGCGCCAGCGCGTCCTGGATGCGGCGTTCGGAATCGGCGTCCAGGGCCGAGGTCGCCTCGTCGAGGATGAGAATCGGCGCGTCCTTCAGCAGCGCGCGCGCAATCGCGAGCCGCTGGCGCTGGCCGCCGGAGAGCCGCAGGCCGTCGTCGCCGATCGGCGTGTCGAAACCCGAAGGCAAGGTCGCGACGAAATCGGTGACGTGTGCGGCTTCCGCCGCGGCGAGCACGCGCTCGCGCGGCAGCGCGCGCAGCGCGCCGTAGGCGATGTTGTTGTAGACCGTGTCGTTGAACAGCACGACGTGCTGGCCGACGTAGGCGATCGCCGCGCGCAGCGACTCCAGCTTCAGCGCATCGGTCGGCTGGCCGTCGACGTACACGCGGCCGGCCTGCGGGAGATAGAAGCGCGGCACGAGATTCACGAGGCTGGTCTTGCCGCCGCCCGAGGGCCCGACGAAGGCGACGGACTCGCCGGCCGCGACGTGCAGATCGATGTCGTCGAGCACCTGCTTCTCGCCGTAGGCGAGCGAGACGCCTTCGAAGCGGAGCTCGCCGCGCGCGTGCTGGAGCTCGGCGCTGCCGCCCGCCGGCTCGGCCGGCTCGTCGACGAGACCGAAGATGCTCTCCGCCGCGGCGAGCCCGCGCTGGAGGTATTCGTTGACGCTGGTCAGGCGCTTGACCGGCGGCAGCAGCATCGCGGTCGCGGTGACGAAGGACACGAAGTCGCCGCGCGTCATGCTGCCGGCCGCGGACTCGCGCAGCGCGAACACCATCATCACGCCGATGCCGAGCGCGATCACCATCTGCACCGCGGGCTCGGTCGCCGCGCTGGTCGCGACGACTTTCATCTGGAACTTGCGCGCATCGTTGATCGCGCGATCGAAGCGCGCGGCCTCGTAATCCTGGCCGCCGAAGACCTTCACGTCGCGATGGCCGCCGATCGCTTCCTCGGCGACCGCGTTGACCTCGCCCATCGAGCCCTGCAGGCGCCTGCTCGTCTCGCGCAGGCGCTGCGACACGCGGCGGATCAGCCACGCAATCGGCGGCCCCAGCACGAGCAGGAACAGCGCGAGCCGCCAGTTGAGCCAGGTCAGATACGCGAGCAGCGCGAGGATCACGATCGAATCCTTGACGATCACCGTCACGCAGTGCGTCGCCGCCTGTGCGACCTGCGTGACGTCGAAAGTGAACTTCGACACCAGCTCGCCCGCCGTGCGCTGATCGAAGAAGCTCGCCGGCAGCGCGACGAGCTTACGGAACATGCGTGCGCGCAGATCCATCATCACGCGCTGCGCGACGGCCGCGAGGCCCACCGAGGCGACGTAGCTCATCACGCCCCGCGCCGCGAACAGCGCGACCAGCGCGAGCGGAATCACGAAGGACAGCTTGCCGAGCTCGGCGCCGAACTCATGATCGACGAGATGGCGCAGCAGCGCCGGCAGGATCCATTCGGTGGCGGCGAGCGCGGTCATGCCGAGCAGCGACCACAGGAAGACCGCGCGATGCGGTTTCGCATGCGACAGCAATCGCAGATACAGCGCAGTGCTGCGGGAAGCGGGCTTCATCCGCCTACTATGCCGGCAGGTCGGCGCGAATGCACTCGTCGTGCCTTAGGGACATGCCGATTGAATCTAGCCACGGAGAACACGGAGGAAGAAAAGATCGTAGCTTGGGCTGACGAAGAAAGCCCAACATGGGGAATCTCCGCGCCGGCAACGACGTGTTGTCGTCGAGCGGTTCTCGGGTGAGAGCGAATGGCAGCGCGCGGCGCCAATCCCGTTGGGCTTCCTTCGTCAGCCCAAGCTACGGCCTGCTACGGCTTTGTTGAGTCTCGCCACGCAGGGCACGGGGACTCCGTGACCCAATGCGATGACGGGCGTAGAGATGGCGGAGATCCCCATCAACCCTTTTCTTCCTCCGTGCCCTCCGTGCCCTCCGTGCCCTCCGTGGCTAGATTCGAACAGCGCAAAACGAAGGCACAAACTTCAACGAGCCGGCAGCAGCGTCGCCGCCGGCGCTGGCGTGCTCGTCGCGAGCTCGAGGCCTTCGGCGCGGGCGCGGCGGGCGAGCTCGGGTTCGCCGAGGCGATCGTAGGTGTCGGCGAGCAGGCGCTGCGTGGCGGCGCTCGGTTGGCGGGCGATGGCGGCTTCGAGATATTCGCGCGCCTTGCCCCACAGTTCGGCGCGATAGCTGAGACGCCCCAAGGCGAGCAGCAGCGCGGGATCCTCGGGATGCGTCGCGTACCAGACTTCGGCGCGGCCGAGCAGCGCGACCGGCGCGGCCTCGAGCTCGCCGTAGAGCTGGACGAGGCGCGCGTCCCAGTGTTTCGCGAGCGCCTTGCGCAGCAGGGCTTCGACTTCGTCGTCGGCGCCGAGGCGCAGCAGGGCGCGGGCATAGGCGAGCAGCAGCGTGCTCTGTTCGCGGGCCGGCTTCGTGAGCCCGTGCCAGATGCGCTGGATTTCCTCGCGCGTCAGCGTCGGCTGCGCGAGGCGCCGCGCGGCGAGCTCGCTCTCGAGCTCGGCGAGGCGCTGTTCGCCGTAGACGCGGTGCTTGCGCAGCGCGGGCAGCAGGCCCACGAGCTCATCGTGACGGCCCTGCATCGCGAGCAGGCGATGGCGCAGCAGGAGCAGCGGCCGCGCGTCACCGTAGCGCTCGACGAGCGGCATGAGCGCGGCCTCGGCGGCGCCGTACTCGCCCTGATCGATCAGCATCTCGGTGCGGCGCAAGCCGACGGCCAGGCTCGCCTGCGCGTCGTCTTCGGCGAGCGCGAGATAGGCGTCGCGGCGCGCGGGCGCGTTCAATGCGTGCGCGGCCTGCGCCGCGGCGAGGTAATGCACGGCCGTGCCGCCGTGGCGCGCGCCGCGTTCGAGCGTGCGCTCGGCGCGTGCATACTCGCCCGCGGCCAGCGCGAGCAAGCCCTCGTTCAGCGCGAGCTGCGCGCTGCGCTGCGCGCGCGCCTCGCGCCAGCGTCGCCAGCGCCGGCGGAAGGTGAGGAGCTTGAAGATCCAGTACAGCGCGAACACCACGAGCAGCGTGCTGCCCAGGCTCAGCACGACGAAGAGCGCGAGACTCAGACGCACGACCTTGCCCTCGAAACCGATCGCGACGATGCCGGGATGGCTCGCGATCAGATGACCGAGCCCGACCGCGACGATCAGCGCCGCAAGCGCGCCGAGCAGCAGCCTCAAAGCGCGGTCTCCGCGGCGGGCGCGGGCGGCGGAAGAGACGGCGGCGGCAGCGCGGCAGCAGCGGGCGCCACGGCCAGCGCGTCGAGGCTGCGCCGGAGCGCCGGCAGCGGCGGGGCGAGATCGATCTCGCCGATCGCGCGCAGCCGCGTCAATGCGTGCGCGACGGCCGGATCCTCGGCATCGAAGCGGCCGGTGAGCTCGTCGATCGCGGGCCTCAGCGCGGCACGCAAGGCCGTCGCATCCCGCTGCAGCACGGCGACGCGCGCGGCGCTCAAGTCCAGCGCGAGCTGCTGGCGCGCCAGCGCCGCGTGCGCGGGATTGAGCAGCGGATCGCGAGTCTCGTCCGCCTCGCGCACTTCGACGAGCTCGCGCAGCGCAGCCCAGATCGCCGCCCCCAGACTGCGCCAACCCTCGACCGGCGGCGGCGGGGCGGCGGGCGCGAGCGGGGCGGGCGGCGCGAGGCGCAGGGCCGGCGCGGCGCGCGCGAGATCGGCGAGCTCGGCCGCGAGCGCGGCGACGTCGACGTCGCGAAACGCTTCGAGCGCGGCGAGATCCGCGAGCAGCGCGCGCCGCTGCACCGGGAACTCGCCGCTCGCGAGCCGGGCCGCCGCGAGGCGCAGCGCGGCCATCGCGCCGTCCGTGTCGCGCGCGAGCAGCAGCCGCTGTTCGGCGAGCGCGACGAGCTCGCTCGCGGCGCTCACTGCCAGCGCCTTTGCGTCGTCCGTTGCCGCAGCGCCGGCGAGGGCCGCGACGCGCGACTCGAGCGCGGCGAGGCGTTCTTCGATTTCCGGCGGCACCGCGGCGGGCGGCGGCACCGCGGCGGGCGGCGGCGCCACGGCGCTCGCGAGCGGCGCGTCCGGAGCAGGGAGTTCGAGCGGCGCCTCGGCCGCGGCCATCTCGTGCACGGGATCGGGCTGCAATTCGATCGCCGGCACAGCGGGCTCGACGTCCGCGGCCGGCGGCGGCACGGCGTCGACGGCGCTGGCCTCGGGCGCATCGTAATGCGCGACGGCCGGTGGACGCGCCGCCTGCTGCTGCAGCTTCCAGTAGAGGTAGCCGCCCGCGATCACCGCGGCGAGCGCGGCAATGGCGATCAAGCGGCCGCGCGCACTCCGCTGCGCCGGCGCCGGCTTCGGGGGCGGCGGCACTTCTTTCTTCGCGTCGGGAGCGGGCGGATTCGGCGCGGACAGCGCCGTGTCACTGCTCATCGACCACCCAGCGCTCGAGCGCGTCGACGATGCTCTGATCGCCCGGATTGTCGACGATCATCGGCGGCATCGTGAAACCGAGCCGCTCGACTTCCTGCGCCGTGCGCGAGCCGACGACGAGCAGCGGCACGTCGTAGAGCAGGTCCAGCTTTTCCTGATCGATCTTCTCGGCGAGATTGGTCAAGGCTTCGAGACTCGTGATGATGCCGACGTCCGGCGTCGAGACGCCGCAGGTCTTGAGCTGCTTCGACAGCGGCTCGGTCGGGATCGTGCGTTCGTAGACTTCACAGTATTCGACCTGCGCGCCGCGATGCGCGAGCGTCTGCGCGAGCAGCTCGCGTCCGCCCGCCCCGCGAACGATCAACACCGTCTCACCGTCGATCTGATGCGAAGACAGTCCCGGCAGCTTGAGTAGGCCTTCGGAGGTGAACTCGCCGTGCGGCGTATGCACCTGGGTGACGCCGAACTCGTGCAGCCGCCCCGCGCTGCCGACGCCGACGGCATAGACGTGGCAGCGATCCAGCGTCTGCCGGTGCGCGCGTATCAGCTCGATGCCGAAGTCGACGGCGTTCTTGCTGACGAAGATGACGCTGTGGAACTCGGGCAGCCGCTCGATGACGGCAGCCGCCTGCGGATCGTTACGCTTCGGCCGGATCACGATCATCGGCGCGAACACGACCTGTCCACCGCGCTTCTCGATCTCCGCGATCAGCGGACCCGCCTGTTCTTCGGGTCGGGTGACCAGCACGGAATAGCCTTCGAGAAACCGCGGCACGCTTTCAGCTCTATTGCCCATCCTGTCAACCACGACTGAATGTCACTGCGTCGAAGTCGCGCGCGTGGAGTCCCGACCGGCAAAGGGTCGCGGCCGGTGTGCTGCCTTTACTCGCGCGCCACGCACGTTGCACGCAAGACCCGGCGTTTGCAAGTCGTCCGCGACGCAGGCCGGGGCGCTGCGCGCCGTGCGCGAGGCCGCATCATCGCTGAGCGCCGCGGTTGCGGCCGCCGTTCGCCCGCCCGCTAGGGCGCCTGGATCTGATCGAGAATGCGCTGCGCGCCGCGCTCGAGCAGCATGCGGCCGACGCGGGATCCGAGCGCCGCGGCCTCGCCGCGCCCGCCTTCCGCTTCGGCGCGTATGCACTCGCCGCCGTCGAGGCTGGCCACCAGGCCCGCGATCTTCAAGCGCGCACCGTCGATGACGGCATGGCCTGCGATCGGCACCTGGCATCCTCCGTGCAGCATCGCGTTCAGGGCGCGCTCGGCGGCGATCGCGTCGCGCGCGTCGGGATCGGCGAGCGGCGCGATCAGCGCCTCGACGCGCGCGTCGCCGGCGCGGCATTCGATGCCGATGATCCCCTGGCCGATCGCGGGCAACATGTCGCTGGTCGAGAATCTCTCGGTGATGCGGCCGTCCAGCGCGAGACGCTTCAGGCCGGCGCAGGCGAGCACGATGGCGTCGAATTCGCCGCGGGCGAGCTTGGCGAGGCGCGTGTTGACGTTGCCGCGCAGATCGCGCAGATCGAGATCCGGCCTGAGCAGGCGTAGCTGGCTGCGCCGGCGCAGACTCGAAGTGCCGACGATTGCACCCGGCGGGAGTGACGCGAGGCCGCCGCCGCTGCGCGCGAGCAGGCTGTCGCGCGGATCCTCGCGCGCCAGCACGCAGGCGATGTGGAGTCCGTCCGGCAGCTCGACCGGCACGTCCTTCATCGAATGCACCGCGAGATCGGCGCGTCCTTCGAGCATCGCCTGTTCGAGCTCCTTGACGAACAGGCCCTTGCCACCGATTTTCGCGAGCGGGGCGTCGAGGATCTTGTCGCCGGTCGTCTTCATCGCGACCAGCTCGACGGCGAGACCGGGATGCAGAGCCATGAGGCGATCGCGCACGTGCTCGGCCTGCCACAGCGCGAGCCGGCTGCCTCGGGTGGCGATGCGCAGCAGCTTCTTGGAGTCCTCGCGCCCGCCCATCGCCAGATCTTCCGGTGTTCTGTGGAAATCCGGCCGTATGCTAAGGTGTCGAATCATGTGGGGCAACCCGGAAGCACGACGCAGATGACGGTCCGGCTCGGCGTGATCATGGATCCGATCGCCTCGATCAATCCGAAGAAGGACACCACGCTCACGCTGCTGCTCGCGGCGCAGACGATGGGCTGGGAGCTCCACTACATGGAGATGCCGGATCTCACGCTGCGCGACGGTCGCGCCAGCGCTGCGATGCGCCCGTTCGTGGTCCACGACTCGACTCAGCACTGGTACGACTACACCGGCGCGCTCACGCGGCGCGCGCTGTCCGAGCTCGACGTGATCCTGATGCGCAAGGATCCGCCGTTCGACACCGAGTACATCTTCGCGACCTATCTGCTCGAGCGCGCGCAGGCCGAAGGCGCGCTCGTCGTCAACGATCCGCGCAGTCTGCGCGACGCCAACGAGAAGCTCTTCACCGCGTGGTTCGCCGACGTCTGCCCGCCGACGCTGGTCGCGCGGCGCCAGCAGGAGATCCGCGAGTTCCTCGCCGAGCACGGCGACATCGTCGTCAAGCCGCTCGACGGCATGGGCGGTTCGTCGATCTTCCGCGTGCGCCAGGGCGACGCGAACACCAGCGTGATCCTCGAGACCATCACCGCGCACGAGTCGCGCTTCTGCATGGCGCAGCGATATCTGCCGGAAATCCTCGACGGCGACAAGCGCATCCTCGTGATCGACGGCGAGCCCGTGCCCTATGCGCTGGCCCGCATCCCGGCGCAGGGCGAGCTGCGCGGCAATCTCGCCGCCGGCGGCCGCGGCGAGGGGCGCCCGCTGACGCCGCGCGATCGCGAGATTTGCGCACGCGTCGGCGCCAGCCTGTCGGCGCGCGGCCTGTTGTTCGTCGGACTCGACGTCATCGGCGACTACCTCACCGAGATCAACGTGACCAGCCCGACCTGCGCGCGCGAGCTCGAAGCCCAGTTCGGCGTGCGCATCGGCGAAGAACTGATGCGCGCGATCGCGCGCAAGCTCGGCCGCGCCTGAGGAGCCCATCGTCCGCATGAGCGCCACGGCGCTACGCCCGCCCATCGATCCCGCCGACCGCCTCGCGCTGACGCTGTGCCTCGCGATCATCGTGCACGTGATGATTGCGCTCGGCGTGAGCTTCGCGCCCGAGCCGCGGCCCGCGCCGAAGCTCGAGGGCCTGGAGATCACGCTGGTCACGCAGCATTCACCGGAGCCGCCGCGCAAGGCCGACGTATTGGCGCAGGCCAATCTGCGCGGCGGCGGCGATCTCGATGCGCCGGCGCGCCCGTCCGCGCCGCTCGCGGCGCCGCTGCCGGCGCCGGTGCCCGCGCTCGCCGCCGCCGCGCCGCCCTCACCGCCGCGCCCGCGGCCGCCGCTGAATCCGGAAGTGCCGCGCAAGCCCGCGCCGCAGCCGCAGACCCCGGCGGCGGCATCACCGCGCGCGGCCACGCGCACGGCGCCGCCGCCGGCGCGGCAGAGCCAGCCGCGGCCGACGCGCATGGCGGTCGCCGCGGCGCCGCCGGCGCGCGAGCCCGAGCCTTCGCCGCCGGCCGCGCCGGCGCCCGAGGCCGCAGCGGTGCCGGCGCCGCCGTCGACGCCCGCGCTGCCGACGGCCGCGCAGTTGATCACGCGCTCCTTCGCTCTGGCGAGCCTCGACGCCGAGCTGCAGCAGAAGATCGAGACGCACGCGAAGCGGCCGCGTCAGAAGTTCATCTCGGCGAACACGCAGGAATACCGCTACGCGGCCTACATGGAAGCCTGGCGCGCGAAGGTCGAGCGCATCGGCAATTTGAACTATCCGGATGAGGCGCGGCAGAAGCAGTTGTCGGGCGCGCTCCTGCTCGACGTCGCGCTCCGTCCCGACGGCTCGGTGCTCGAAATCCTCGTGCGGCGTTCGTCCGGTCACAAGGTGCTCGACGATGCCGCCGTGCGCATCGTCGAGCTCGCTGCGCCTTTCGCGCCGTTTCCGGAGGACATCGCGCGTGAAGTGGACGTGCTGCACGTCACGCGCACCTGGAAGTTCCTCAACAACGCGGAATTCGCCGCGCAATGACGCGGGTCAGGCGCGCGCGACGGCGCGCGCTTGTAAGCCTCGGCCGGGCTGCCATACTTACGATGGGCACCGCGAGAATCCGTCCGTGCCCGCGCGGTGAGGTGCATGCTGCTCGATCTGACCAATCACTTCCTGATCGCGATGCCGACGCTCGAAGACCCGAATTTCGCGCGCACGGTCACATACGTCTGCGCGCACAACGAGGACGGCGCGATGGGCATCGTGATCAACCGGCCGCTGAAGATCGAGCTCGGCGAGGTGCTGTCGCAGATGCAGCTCGAGGCGAGCGATCCGTCGATCAACGCGCGGCCGGTCTATCAGGGCGGCCCGGTGCATCGCGATCGCGGCTTCATCCTGCATTCGCCGGCGCTCGATTTCGGCTCGACGATCCGCGTCAGCGAGGACATCGCGATCTCGACCTCACGCGAAATCCTGAGCGCGATCTCGCGCGGTGAAGGGCCGGCCGACACCCTCGTCGCACTCGGCTACGCCGGCTGGGGCGCGGGACAGCTCGAACACGAAATGCAGCAGAACGCCTGGCTGTCCGGTCCGGCCTGCGCCGAGGTGATCTTCCATGCGCCGCCCGCCGAGCGTTGGGAACGCGCGGCGGCCCGGCTCGGCATCGATCTGGGCCTGCTGTCGTCCGACGTCGGTCACGCCTGAGGCGCGCCGCGCGATGAAGGGCTTTGCTGCGCGCACGGCGCTCGGCTTCGACTACGGCGAGCGCCGCATCGGCGTCGCGGTCGGGCAGACGGTGACGCGCACGGCGAGCCCGCTCGCGACGCTCGCCGCGCGCGACGGCCGGCCGGACTGGGCGGCGGTGAAGAAGCTCCTCGACGAATGGCGGCCCGACGTGCTGGTCGTCGGCCGGCCGAGGACGGCCGACGGCGCGCCGCACGCGATGGACGCGGCGATCGAGCGCTTCGCGCGGCGGCTGGAAGGACGTTTCGGCCTCGCGGTCGAGTTCGTCGACGAGCGGCTGAGCTCGCACGCCGCGGCCGGGCTCGCACGCGACGGCCGCCACGGCGTGGATGCCCACGCGGCGGCGCTGATCCTCGAAACCTGGCTCGCGCCGACAGCGGCGCGGGAGACGGCGCCTAGTGTGGAGGCCGGCGATGACGCTTCATAATCCGCTGGCCCGCAAACGGCGCTGCGAACGCCCGCGTCGTCGCCGCGGCCGGGCCAGGCTTCTTTCTCGCGGCTTGCCTCACGGTTCGATGGCGGCGCGAATCATCGACCTTCATCACGGGGCAGCACACTGAATGAAACCTGCGTACGACATCGATCTGCTGATCGACGAAATGGCCGTCCACCTGCGCCGCATGCTGGATGCGGCGGAAATCCGCGAACCGGCCATCGTCGGCATCCGCCGCGGCGGCGTGTGGGTCGCCGAGCGCCTGCGCACGATGCTGCAGATCGAGGAGCCGCTGGGCGAGCTGAACATCGCTTTCTACCGCGACGATTTCAGCCGCATCGGCATCCACCCGACGGTGGAGCCCTCGAGCCTGCCTTTCGACGTCGACAATCGCGATCTCGTGCTCGTCGACGACATCCTCTACACCGGGCGCACGGTGCGTGCGGCGATGAACGAGATCTTCGACTACGGCAGGCCGCGATCGATCCGCCTCGCCGTGCTGTTCGATCGCAGCGGCCGCGAGCTGCCGATCCAGGCCGACGTGGTCGGCGCGCACCTGTCCTTGAAGCCGAGAGAGCATGCTAAACTGACCGGGCCTTCGCCGCTCGCCCTCGAGATCCATCGCACCAAGTCGACCTGAGCGCAGGATCGGCTCGCGCTGCGCGGCGACGCGGCTCGAGACTCCCGGCATTCTTCAGCGAGGAACGACGATGGCGGCGGCTGACATCCAGCTCGATGCCCACGGGCGGCTGCGACATTTCCTGGCCATCGAAGGGCTGCCCCGCGAGCTGCTGATCCGCATCCTCGACAACGCCGAGCGCTTTGCGCCGGTCGGCGATCGCGCGGTGAAGAAAGTGCCGCTGCTGCGCGGCAAGACCGTCGCCAATCTGTTCTTCGAGCCCAGCACGCGCACGCGCACGACCTTCGATCTCGCCGCCAAGCGCCTGTCGGCGGACGTGCTGAATCTGAACATCGAGGCGAGCTCGACCAAGAAAGGTGAATCCCTCGCCGACACGCTGCGCAATCTCGAAGCCATGCAGTGCGACATGTTCGTCGTGCGCCATCACGTCAGCGGTGCGGCGGATTTCATCGCCCGCCAGGTCGCGCCGCACATCAGCGTCATCAACGGCGGCGACGGCCGCCACGAGCATCCGACGCAGGCGATGCTCGACGCCTTCACGATCCGGCGCCTGAAGCGCCGCTTCCACGATCTGCGCATCGCGATCGTCGGCGACGTCGCGCACTCGCGCGTCGCGCGCTCGAACATCCACGCGCTGCGCACGCTCGGGGTCCCGGATCTGCGCGTGGTCGGCCCGCAGACGCTGATCCCGCCGGGCATCGCGGCGATGGGCGTGACGGTCTGCGACGATCTCGAAGAAGGCATCGCCGGCTGCGACGTCGTCATCGCGCTGCGCCTCCAGCAGGAGCGCATGCAGAGCGCGCTGCTGCCGAGCGCACACGAATATTTTCGCGAATACGGGCTCACGGCGCAGCGCCTGAAGGGCGCGGCCAAGGACGCCATCGTCATGCATCCGGGCCCGATCAACCGCGGCGTCGAGATCGACTCCGAAGTCGCCGACGGCGCGCAGTCCGTGATCCTGCAGCAGGTGACCTTCGGCATCGCCGTGCGCATGGCGGTGATGGCGATGGCGATGGGCTCGCAGGCCCGGATCGGAGCGAGCTGAAATGCTGAGACTGCGCGACGCTCGAGTGATCGATCCGGCGAGCGGCCACGACGGCATCGCCGACGTATGGATCGACGGCGGCTGCATCGCCGCCGTCGGCCGCGCGCCGCGCGGCGCCGGCAAGGCGCGCGAGCTGTCGCTCGCGGGTCAGGTGCTGTGCCCGGGCTTCGCCGATCCCGGCAGTCATCTGCGCGAACCCGGTTACGAGCACAAGGCGACGATCGCGAGTGAAGCGCGCGCCGCGGCGGCGGGCGGCTTCACCACGGTGTGCTGCACGCCGGACACCCAGCCCGTGCTCGACAATCCTTCGGTGATCGAACACATCACGCAGCGTGCGGTCGCTGCCGGCGCGGCGCAGGTCGTGTGTCTCGGCGCGCTGACCGTGGATCTCGACGGCGAGGTGCTGGCCGAGATGCACGCGCTGAAGGCGGCGGGCTGCGTCGGCGTCACCAATCTCGGGCGTGCGATCAAGGACACCGCCGTGCTGAAGCACGCGCTGGCCTATGCCGCGAGCGCCGAGCTCGTCGTATTCCTGCACCCCGAGGACTACTGGCTCGCGCGCCAGGGCAATATGCACGAGGGCGCGGTCAGCACGCGGCTCGGCGTGCCGGGCATTCCGCACGCGGCCGAGGTAATCGCGGTGCATCGCGATCTGACGCTGATCGGCGAGACCGGCGCGCGCGCGCATTTCTGCCGCCTGTCGGCGGCCGATTCGGTGAAGCCGATCGCCGATGCGCGCAAACGCGGGCTGCAGGTGACGGCCGACGTGGACCTCGCGCATCTGTGCTTCACGGTCGAGGACATCGGCGCCTTCGACGCCAACTTCCACCTGCGTCCGCCGCTGCGCGACGCGCGCGATCGCGCAGGGCTGCGCCGGGCAGTGAAGGCCGGTCAGATCGAGATCGTCGGCGCTTATCACGAGCCGCACGATCTCGACGCCAAGGCGGCGCCCTTCGGC
The DNA here is from genome assembly GCA_035325705.1 of Gammaproteobacteria bacterium. GTDB lineage: Bacteria > Pseudomonadota > Gammaproteobacteria. The sequence goes on along the minus strand of DAOKZI010000032.1, from coordinate 14,840 downwards.
CTCACCGATCCCGGCATGTCGACTTACGATTGTTTCCTGCCCGCGCTGCTCGCGCTCGTCGCGGACGGCGCCTTCGATCTGCCGAGCGCGATCGCGGCGGCGAGCACCGCGCCGCATCGCCTGCTCGGCCAGCCCGGCGGCACGCTCGAAGTCGGCGCGCCGGCCGATCTCTGCGTCTTCGATCCGCAGGCGCGCTGGGCGGTGACGAGCGCGTCGCTCGCGAGCGCCGGCAAGAACGTCCCTTACCTCGGCGAGACATTGACGGGCCGCGTGACGATGACGCTCGTCGGCGGTCGCCCCGCGTTCCGGCGCTGAGATGAACGTGCCGCACAAACCGCATCGCGACACCATCGTCGTCGAAGACGCCGAGCTGCTGTCGAACACCGCCTATCCCGGCGAGCAGTACGTGCTGCGCCTCGCGGCGCCCGAAATCGCCGCGCGCGCGCGGCCCGGCACCTTCGTGCATCTGCGCTGTGCGCCCGGGCGGGCGATGCGGCGGCCGATGTCGATCATGCTGGTCGACCCGCGTCAGGGCAGCTTCGACATCCTGTTCAAGGCTCACGGTGCAGGAACCGCCGAGCTCGCGGCGCGCAGGCCCGGCGAGCGGCTCAGCGTAATGGGGCCAATCGGCGTGCCGTTCAAGCTCGAGGGCTATCGGCGGCGGCCGCTGCTGATCGGCGGCGGCGTCGGCATCCCGCCGATGATCTACCTCGCCGATCACCTGCGTAAGCACAAGGCGCTCTCGGCCTTCGTCGTGATGGGCTCGGAAGTCCCCTTTCCGTTCCGCATGCAGCCCTCGCGCATCCTCGTCGCCGGCATGCCGGAAGGCGTGATCGCGGCGAATCCGCTGCTCGAAGACTGGGGCATCGCGAGCCGGCTCGCGAGCCGCCAAGGCTATGCGGGCTGCTTCGAGGGTTTAGTCACCGAGCTCGCGGCGCGCTGGATCGACGCGCTCGGCACAGGCGCGCGCGAAGAGATCGAGATCTTCGCCTGCGGCCCGACGCCGATGCTCAAAGCCGTACAAGCCCTCGCCGCGCGCTACGCGCTGCCGGCGCAGCTCTCGCTCGAGGAGTACATGGCTTGCGCCGTCGGCGGCTGCGCCGGCTGCACCGTGCGCGTGCATCTTCCCAGCGGCCCGGCGATGAAACGCGTCTGCGTCGACGGGCCGGTGTTCGAGGCTGCGGTGGTCGAATTTCCTTGAAGAAGGAATGCATCTAGCCACGGAGGGCACGGAGGAGAGAAAACGGAAATGGAACTCCGTAGCACTCAATGTCCCCATTCGTAGCCCGGAAGGAGCGCCGCGCAGCGGCGCGGAATCCGGGAGCCGAGCTCACCGCGCCTCTTTCATGATTGCGGGTGACGCGGGCATCATGACCGTTGGGCTGACGAAGGAAGCCCAACGAGGGAGCCTCCCTCCGCGCCGAGAGAAGCAGGCGATGCCGCTGAGCGATTCTCGGGCGAGAGTGAAGGACAGCGCGGCGCGACGCTCTGTTGAGCTTCCTTCGTCAGCCTAACCTACGAACTCCGTGCCCTGCGTGGCGGGATTCAATCGGCCTCACCGCGGCTCCACCTCTTGCAGGAAGCGCAGTAGCTGCGTCGTGGTCTCCGCCGGCTTTTCGAGCTGCAGCCAGTGGCCGGCGCCGGGAATGAGCTCGATGAAGCGGAGATCGTCGAAGGCCTGCGGGAACCAGGATTGCCAGTCGGGATCGTAGTGCAGTACGTCGTCCTCGCGGCCGGCGAGGAAGGCGGCGGGCTGCGTGAAGCGGGCGCCTTCGAGCTCGGGGGTGATCGCGCTCATCGTCGGCAGATTGCGGTACAAATTGCACGGGCCGCGAAAGCCGCTGTGCCGATACTGCGCGACGTAGTAGTCGAGCTCGTCCTCGGACAGCCAGGCCGGCAGTGCCGAAGGTGCCGGCAGCACCTCGAGCAGGCCGCTCGCGCGTGGATGCGCGAGCTGGCCGAGCCAGGTGTGGGGCGGCGCATCCGCGGACAGCGCGCAGTAGATCTTCAGCAGCGCGGTCCGCACGTCGGCCTCGAGCTCGGCCTCGATCCGGCCGGGCGTCTGAAAATGCCGGATGTACCAGTAGCGGTCGTCCTTGCCCGGCGGATCGAGGGTCTCTTGCCCGACCCGCCAGAACGGCACCGACAGACCCATCACCGCGCGACACCGTGCGGGGTGGAGCAGCGCCGTGTTCCACGCGATGATGCAGCCCCAGTCGTGACCGATGAGATTGAAGGTCTCGTGGCCGAGCGCGCGCGCGAGGCCGACGACGTCGCCGCTCATCTTCCGGATGTCGTACTCGCCGACGGCCGCGGGGCGGCTGCTGCCGCCGAATCCGCGTTGATCGGGCACCGCGACGCGATATCCCGCCCGCGCGAGCGGCGCGATCTGGTGCCGCCACAGAAACCAGCACTGCGGCCAACCGTGCAGCAAGATCACCAACGGCCCCTCGCCCTCGACGACGGTCCGCAAAGTCACACCGTTCGTTTCGATGTAGCGGAAATCGGGTTCGTGCATGGGGATACCTCGCGTGGAGATCGCGGAAAAGCCTGCTTTGGCCACAGAGAACACCGAGAACACAGAGGAAGAAGAGGATTGCTTCGGAGCCTCCGCTGCGCCAGCGGCTACGATCGTGAACGCGTCACGGAGGCGCAGCACTCGTTCTCGTCTTCCTCTGTCTCGTCTTCCTCTGTGTTCTCGGTATTCTCTGTGGCTATCTTCCTTCCTTGCCCGAAGCCGGCAGCAGCTTGTGCTCGGCGAGGGTTCGTTCGAGCTCTTGCTCGTCGAAGCCGACTATCACGCGATCGGCGACGAAGATCTGGGGGATGGCACCGAGGCGGCTCGCGGCGTAGCGCGCCGCGCCGGTGGCCGAGCGCTCGATGTCGTATTCGCAGTAGGACACGCCGTGGGCGACGAGCCAGTTGCGCGCCTTCGCGCAGTAGCGGCACCAGGTCGCTGAAAGCATCGTCACCTGCTGCGCGGCCGGCGTCGTGTCTTCGCGGCAGTAGACGGCCCGTGCCGGCGGATCCGCGCCGAATTCGCGCATGAGGATCAGGGCCATCAGCGCCGCCGGCAAGAGCCAGACCGCGGATCGGCGCAGCCGCGGGGCGACCGCCTGCGGCGCGTCGTTCATCGCCGCCAGCCGTAGCGCGCGAGATCGATGCGGCCGTCGAGACCGATCTGCACGCCTTCGAGCGCGAGCAGCTCGCGCTGGCGTTCGCCGTCGTCGTGCGCGCCGCGCGGGCTGACGCGGCCCTGCGCGTTGATCACGCGCTGCCATGGGATCTTCGTGTCCGCGGGCAGCGCCGCGAGCGCATAGCCGACCTGGCGCGGCCCGGTCGGACCGGGCAGCACCGCGTGTTCGGCAATCTGCTTGTAAGTCGCGACGCGCCCGCGCGGGATGCGGCGGACGACGGCCCACACGCGCTGGTTGCGGTTGGGCGCCGGCGCTGCCTCTGCCGCTCGCGACTGCCGGCTCTTCTTCGCAGGCGGCGGCGCCGCCGGCGTGCGCTTCGGGATCCGCCGCCCTGGATCAGGCCGCGACGTCACGCAGAAAGCCGAGCAGCGCCGCGTTGAACGCCGCCGGCGCTTCGACGTTGAAGAAATGCTGGGCATCGGGAATCACGCTGAGGCGCGAGCCCGGGATGCGTTCATGGAGCAGCTCGGCGGCGCTGACCGGCGTCGAAGGATCGTCGGCGCCGACCAGCACCGCGGTCGGCACGGCGATCGCGCGGACGCTCTCACGCTGATCCATGTCGCGTATCGCCCGGCAGCAGGCGACGTAGCCCGCGACCGGCGTCGCCAGGATGCCGTCGCGGATGCGCGCGATCTCGTCCGGGATGCGGCGCTGCGCGGCCGGCGTGAACCAGCGCGCGATCGTCGCGTCGGCGACGGCGGCCATGCCGGCTTGCGACACCGCGTCGATGCGCTGATCCCACAGCTCGACCGGGCCCATGTACGCGGCGGTCGCGCACAGCGCGAGCGTGTGGAGACGCGCCGCGTGCTGCGTGCCCAGCCACTGTCCCGTCATGCCGCCGAGCGACAGGCCGCAGAAATGCACGCGCGGCAGCTCGAGATGATCGAGCAGCGCAATCGCATCGGCCGCGAGATCGGCGATCGCCGTCGCGCCCTGCGCCACGCTGGAGGCGCCGTGGCCGCGCGCGTCGTAGCGCAGGACGCGAAATCCCGCCTCGCACAGCGCCGGCACCTGGTGGTCCCACATCGCGAGGTTCGACGACAGCGAATTGCACAGCATCACGACCGGCGCCGCGCTCGGGCCGTCGAGTCGGTAGTGGAGGCTGACGTGGGGAAGCGACAACTGCGGCATCGGTGAGCCCTCCGCGACGGGTGAAGCGCCGGCGCGGCGTGGGCCGCGCCGGACCAGGCTTCAGCGATTCTTCAATAGATCGCGGATCTCTGTCAGCAGGACTTCGCTTCGCGGCGGCGGCGGCGGTGCGGCGGGCGCCGCTTCTTCCTGGCGCTTCAGGGTATTCATCACCTTCACGAGCAGGAAGATCGCGGCGGCGATGATCAGGAAATCGACGCAGGTCTGGATGAAGCTGCCGTAGTTCAAGGTCACGGCGGGCGTGTTACCGACAGCCTCCTTCAGCACGATCTTCAGATCCGTGAAGTCGACCCCGCCCATCAGCAGGCCGATCGGCGGCATGATCACATCGTCGACGACCGAGGAGACGATCTTGCCGAAGGCGGCGCCGATGACGACGCCGACGGCGAGATCGACGACGCTGCCGCGCATCGCGAATTCCTTGAATTCCTGAAGCATACCCATGCGAGTTCTCCCTAAGCTCTGGTCCTCTCTGCCGGCGCCCGCGCGCCTCTCAGTGCGCTGACGTGACGTCCGCCCCTACACCTGCTCGGTGCGCCGAGCATCACAGCACAGGGGCTAGGCGCTCTGCAATTGACGCGTATCGACCGCTGGATGGGCGCACAAGCACAACCCGCCGGAAGCGCTATGGCGGCATGCGCACCCGGCTCGCACATCCGATGGCCGGGCGCAAATAGCGAGCAGCTCGCAGGTTGCCGTGAAAGAGGGCGCCCCATTTTTGTAGCCCGGGTGCAGCGTAGCGAAACCCGGGATCGGGCATGCTCGATACGCGACAGCTTTCGGCGAATGCATGAGATAACGACGGGCGCCGATCCCGGTTACGCGCTGCGCGCTTCACCCGGGCTACGACACCGCCGTCCACGTTGGAAGACTATGTCTCTTTCATGAGGTGATGCGCGCGCCTCATCACCGTTGGGCTGACGAAGGAAGCTCAATATTTCGCTCCGTGTGCGGCCGCCCCGTAATCTTCGTAGCCCGGATGAGCGCAGCGAATCCGGGGTTTGGCGGTTCAGTGCGAGTAAGCGCGAGGCTTGGCGCTAGATCCCGGATTCGCTGCGCTCATCCGGGCTACGAGGCATTTGATGCCATGCGCGTTGGGCTTCCTTCGTCCGCCCGAGCTGCGGCCTGCTCAGCGCAGATGCGCGTACTGCCCGTCCCAGTCGCGGTGATTGAAGACCTGGCCTTCGCGCCGCACGCGCGCGATCGCCGCGAGATCGAGCTCGGCGTAGACCCACTGCGGCTGGTTCAGCTTGCCGACCGCGAGCACGCCGTTGGCGGGGAAGCCGCGATCCACGGGCGTGTACACGGCGGCGACGCCGACGTTGGTATCGACCGCTTCGGACCACGCGCAGTCGCCGACGGTCGGCGACTGCACGACGTAGCACTGGTTCTCGAGCGCGCGCGCCTGACAGCCGATTTTCACGCGATGGAAGCCCGCGAGCGTGTCGGTGCAGCTCGGCACCAGCAGGATCTCGGCCCCCTCTTCGACCTGCCGGCGCGCGAACAACGGAAACTCGCAGTCGTAGCAGACGTTGATCGCGATGCGGCCGAATTCGGTGACGAAGACCTTGAGCCCCTTACCGCCCGAGACCTTCCACTGTTCGTTCTCGAAGCGCGTCATCTGCAGCTTTTCCTGGAAGTCGCAGTGACCGTTCGGCCAGAAGAAATACGCGCGGTTGTAATAGCGTCCGTCCTCGGCGACGGGATAGGAGCCGGCGCAGAGATGAACCTGATGCGTCTGGGCGAGCTCGCGGAACAGCGCGAGGAAATCCGCGAGCGTGCGCTGCAGACGTTCGAGCTGCAGCGGCAGCGACTTGTAGATTTCCTCGCCGAAGATCGAGGTGATCTCGATGCTGAAGTATTCGGGGAAGAGCAAAAGTTTTGCGCCCTCGCGCGCGGCGTCCTCGATCCACTGCGTAATCTTGTCGCGAAAATCGCTCCAGCGCGCGAGAAAGCCGATCGGATACTGAGCGGCGGCGATTTTCAGGAGCGGCGCCTCGTTCATAGCGATTTCTCCCAGAACACCATGCGCTTGGGGCTCTCCGTCGCCTCGTCGAGATCCTTCCACGCGAAATGCGTGAAGAGATCGGGACGCCGGCGATAAGCGAAACGCTGCCACACGGCGTCCAGCGGCTGGTAGTCGGACGGACGCCGCGGATGATCGGCCGGCCGCTCCACTGCGCACAGCACCATGCGATCGAAGCGGCCGAGCGCGCGCGCGTGGGCTTCGCGGGCCGCGAAGAACTGCTTGTAGAGCCCACGGCCGCGATAAGCCGGCAGCAGCACGGACTCGCCGCAGTAGAAGATGCGGGCCGGATCGAGCCCGGCGGCGATGAAGGGGCGCGTGAACTCCTCCGTCTCGCAGGCGAGCGGCAGGCCGGTCGACGCGCCGATCGCACGGCCGGCGTCGAGTGCGAGCACGACGACGCTTTCGGCGCAGTCGAGATAGATCTGCAGGTACTTCTCCTCGTACTCCGGCGTGCCGTCGTAGAGATACGGGAACTCGCGGAACACGCTGATGCGCAGGCGCGCGAGATCGGGCAGGTGCGCGCGCAGCGCCGGCGCGGCGCCGGTCAGGACGCGGATGTCGAGCGCTTCCGCCATCGCCTCAGGCGCCGACCTGCGCGATCCAGTCGGGCAGATTGTAGTAATTGGTCACGCGCGCGATCTTGCCCTCGCGCAGCGTGAAGAATGCACCGGCCGGCAAGCGGTAGGCCTGGCCCTTCGCTTCCGGCAGGCCTTCGTCGGTCGTGAGATATTCGCCGAGCACGACGAACTCGGCGGCGGCACGATCGCCGGCGTCGTTGGCCATGATCGTGAAGTCGACGAGCCGCTCGCGATAGCAGCGGTTCATGTGCTGCATGAACTTCGCGAAGGCGTCCTTGCCGATTTCGCGCTTGCCCTGGTTGATGTCGTGTGCGACATCGTCGGTCAGCAGCGCCAGAAAGGCCGCCATGTCGCCGGCGTTGAAGGCCGCGTAGTAACGGCGGATCAGGTCAATGGTCTGTTCGCGCATGGAATCGCCTTTGGCAAAATGTGCTCGAGATGTCACTCATGATAGCCCAGCGCGCCGCGCGCCTGCCCCGATGAGCGTCGAGCTCCGTTTTCTCGGCCATCTCGGCAACAACCTGTTTCAGTACGCCCTCGGCCGCGTGCTCGCCGAGGAGCTCGACCTCGCGCTCCACTGCGTTGCGCCGACCGGGCGGCCCGGCTTCGCGCGGGTCGAGGACGCTTCCGGCATCCGCGATCGGCTGTGGCAGCTCACCGAAGCCTTCGCCGACGTGCGCCTGAATCTGCCCGGGCGCGAAATCGCCGCGCCCGAGTACCGGCACATCACCGGCGAGCAGCTACAGTGGAACGGCCACGGCCTCAACCTCGGCTGGCTGCTGCGTCACGGCCGCGACTACCGCATCGTCCTGCGCGGGTATTTCCAGCGCAGCGAATACTACCTGCCGTACCGCGAGCGCCTCCGGCGCTGGTTCGCGATGAGGCCGGCGGCCGGGGATCCGCGGCCCGGGCCGCGCGACATCGTGATCCACCTCCGCCGTTCCTACGACATGCGCGTGCTCGGTCGCCTGCTCTCGCTGCGCTTCTACGAGGAGATCCTCGAAGGCCACGCCTTCGAGCGCGTCTACGTCTGCGGACTGGGCGTCGACGCGGCGACCCGGGCGCGGCTCGCGCGTTTCGCGCCGATCTATCTGGATCTCGATGCGGCCGCGAGCTTGCGCCTGCTGACGCGCGCCTCGCAGATCGCGATCGCGAACAGCACGTTTAGCTGGTGGGGCGCCTGGCTGTCCGACGCGACGCGCATCTTCTTCCCGCGTCCTGCGCGCGGCTACTGGAGCCCCGAACGCCCGGAAATCGCGCTCGAGGTGCCGGAGGACCGTTACACGGTCGTCCCCGACGTCGCGCTCGAAGACGAGCCGCTGTTCGCCATTCCGCCGCAGGTGCAGCTCGTCGCCGAGTCCTCGCCGCGCGGCGGCCTGCTGAAGATCTTCGCGCCCGGCGCGCAGCCCGTGGGCCTCGCGGTCGAGTCTGCCCTTGTCCCCTTCGCGCACTGGCTCGCCGCGCGCAAGCTGCCTTTCGACGTCACCGACTTCATGACGCTCGATCTCGAGCGCCCCATCGTCCCGCGCGCCTATGCACTGCTCGAGGTCCTGCGCCAGCGCCGCGCGCTCGACTGCGACGCGGGCCTGCTGCGCGCGTTTTTGCACACCTACGGCGTGGGATGAAGCGGCCCCACCCGTTGAACGAGCATTCTTCGTAGCCCGGACGAGCGCGAATCCGGGATCAAGTCGTAGGTTGGGCTGACGAAGGAAGCCCAACCTACATTCATCTTTCTCTTCTTCTCCGTGGTAGCGCATGGTGCAAAGTCCGTAGCGTGCCGATGCCGACGAAAATCCCGGATTCCGCGCCGGCGACTTGCTGGCCTGGGGCGCTTGTTTTCCAATACGCCCATGGCCTCGCCCCGGATCGAGAACTGGCTCACGATCGCCGCGCTGGCGCTGATCGTCGGGGGCTGCTTTCTCGTCCTCGCGCCTTTTCTCTCGTCCTTGCTGTGGGCCGTGATCGTCACGTTCTCGACCTGGGGCGTGTACACGCGCGTGCGCGCCGGGCTCGGCGGACGCCGCACGCTCGCCGCGCTGGTGATGACGCTGACGCTCGCCGCCGTGCTGGTCGTGCCGCTCGCGCTGGTCACGGCGAAGCTCGGCGACAATGCCCGCAATCTCGCGCGCGCGGTCACCGCGCTGGTGCAGGGCGGCGTGCCGGCGCCGCCGATCTGGATCGACGAGCTGCCGCTGATCGGCCCGCGCCTCGACGCGTACTGGCAAAGGCTGCACGAAGACAGCGCGAGCGCCGAAGACGCGAACCAGGTGGTGCAGTGGATCGAAGGGCAGGCTGCGCCGCTGACCAAGTGGCTGCTGCAGCGCGGACTCGCTTTCGGACAGGCGCTGCTGCAGCTCTCGCTGGTCGTGCTGACCGCGTTCTACCTCTATCGCGACGGCCTCGCCGTCGCCGCGCGCTTCAGCGCCGGTATGGAAAAAATCGCCGGCCAGCGTGCGCACGCGCTGATCGATCTCGCGGGCCGCACCGTGAAAGGCGTGGTCTACGGCATCCTCGGCACGGCGCTCGCGCAGGGCACGGTCGCGGCCGTCGGCTTCGCCATCGCCGGCGTGCCGGGCGCGCTGCTGCTCGGCCTCCTCACCTGCGTTTTCTCCATCGTGCCCGCCGGTCCCCCGCTGGTGTGGATACCCGCGACGCTGTGGCTGGTCTCGCAGGGCGAGCTCGGCTGGGCCGCGTTCATGGCGGTGTGGGGCACGGTCGTCATCAGCGGCATCGACAACGTGGTGAAGCCGTGGCTGATCAGCCAGGGCGCCGAGCTGCCTTTCCTCCTCGTGCTGCTCGGCGTGATCGGGGGACTGCTCGCCTTCGGCTTCATCGGCCTCTTCCTCGGCCCCACGCTGCTCGCCGTCGGCTACGCGATGCTGCGCGAGTGGACGCGCGGCGTCGGCCGTCCGCCGCCGCCCGCGCCGGACGCGAGCGCTATGCCCTCGATGTGAGTGTGCGCGGCACGGCCTTACGCGGCGATTGCTCGACAAAACCGAAGGCGGCGGGCCGTTAATCCGGATGGTGAGCCGTCCTCCTCTGCGCAAGACTGCACGGAACGGTGGCGGTTGCCTTGGACTCGCACCTCCCACGCGGCGTCATCGGCGCCCGTCACTGTCATGGACCGTTGTCCCGCCCCCCATTGAAACGGTCCAGATTGAAGCCCTGCAGAATCTGCGGGGCTTTTTTTTCATTCATTCGGCGCGCCGCGCGGTATGTGCCCCGCGCACCAGGCCCGCCGTGTCGCGTTCGGCTCGGCACTCGAACACTTCCTTCTTCCACGCGTAGACCGTGGTCGCGGCCACGATCGTCGAGGACTCCGCGCCGTAGTCGTGCACTTCCAGGTTCGCCGCCAGCGCGCGTTCGATGAAAGTCCTGGCGGGCATGCCGCGGGCGATCGTCGCGCAGAACGCGGCGACGTCCGCCTCGGCCTGCGCCAGGCGATGGTTGGTATAGACGAGCGCGCCGAGCAGGGCCAGTACCGGCGGGCCCGCGAGCTGGAAGAACCGTTTGTTCACGGCGGGATTGTACTCATGGCGCGCGCGCCGGGCCCGGGATCGAAACGCCCCGTGCGCAGGAAGGCGATCGTCGCGCGCGCGACGTCCGCGCCGTTCATGATGAAGGTATGGCCGTGCGGCACGGTGAGAAAGTCGCGCATGCCGTCGAGGCGCGTGCGCGAGACGGCGACCTTGCCGTCGTCCGGACCCGGCAGCCAGGCGGAGAACCAGGGCTCCAGGCTCACGGTGCCGGCGATCACGCCAACCTCCAAGCGCGGCGCGCCCAGCCGCCGCGGCAGCGCCGAAGGATCGGTGCCGAGCTCCTGTCCGGCCTGTCCCGTCATCGCGCGATACCACCAGCGCCCGCGCGCGCGATCGGCGATCTCGCTGCCGCCGTTCGGCGGCGCGATCATCACCAGACGCCCGACGTCCGCCGGCACGGCATCCGCGAAGCGCAGCCGCACCAGCATGCCGCCCAGCGAGTGGCCGACGAAGTGCACCGGCGCGCGGCCGGCGGCGCGGCAGGCCGCGAGGCCGGTATCGACGACGCCGACGAGGGCGGCGATCGGTGCCGCGCGCGAGGGATAGGCCGGCGTCTCGACCGCATAGCCCGCGTCCTCGAGGCGCGCGGCGAGCAGCCACATCGACAGCGGGCCGCGGCCCAGCCCGTGCAGCAGCACGACGCAGTCCTGGGCCGTCGCGGCAATCGGCTGCGCGAGGAGCACGAGACCGAGCAGGACGCGCCACATCAGCCGCGGACCCAGCGTGCGGGATCGAGCCCGTAGTAACGGTGGAGCTCCGCATAGAGCGCGGGATGCTCGCGCGCGAGCTCGGCGCCCTGCTCGAAGAAGGCCTCGGTGATCACGGCGAAGAACTCCGCCGGCGAGACCGCGCCGTATTCGTCGAGCAGGCAGCCTTCTCCGCGCCGCAGGGCCGCGAACTCCTGCGACAGCACGCGTGCCCAGGACTCGAGCTGCGCCGGATCGCGCAGCACGGGCAGGCCTTCGCCGAGCTCGTTCTCGTCGTCGAGCTTGTGCGCGAACTCGTGCAGCACGACGTTGTAGCCGTCGTCCGGCACGGCGAGGCCCTCCTCGACGTCGCGCCAGGACAGGATCACGGGGCCGCCCGCCCAGGATTCGCCGGCGCGCGTTTCCTCGCTCTGGATCTCGACCTCGCCGTCATGCTCGACGAGATCAACGACGAAGGCGTCGGGATAGACCAGCACGCTGGTGAAGCCCGTGTAGCGCGCATTCGGCCGCGCGCAGACGAGCAGGCAGGCCTGCGCCGCGATCACGAGCCGCATCTCGTCGGTGATCGCAAGACCGCCGCAGCCGACGAAGTGCTTGTCGTGCAGGAATTCCTGCAGCGCGCGCTGGAGCGCGGGCTGCAGCGCGGGCGGCAGCGCGCGGTAGAGCGGCACGCGGCGCTCGAGCAGCGCGAGCGCCTCCTCGGGCAGCGGCGCGGCGAGCGCGCGCGCTCGCGCGCGGCGGGCGACGAGACGCGCGGCGATGAAGGCGACGCCGGCCATCGCGACGATGAAAACGAGCAGCCACATCGCGGCGCAGGCGCCTCGCTCAGCGCCGCGGCGGCAGGCCTGCGACGAAGGCGTCGATTTCGCGCGCGACGCGCGTGCGCCCGCTGCCGGTGACGATGGTGTAGTGATTGGTGTCCGGGATCTCGACGTGGCGCAGATGGGGAATCTTCGCGAGCTTGTCGGCGACCGCGGCGAGCGGCAGCAGCGGCTGCGGCTGGTTCAGCAGGCCGCGCGGCGCGGTCAGCAGCAGCATCGGGGCGCGCGTCTCGTCGATCAGCGTGACCATGTGCGGGGCCAGCGGCCCGCGTGCATCTTCCTGCACGGCGGCGACATTGACGCGTGAGCGCATCGCGCCCGGCTCGCCGCAGAGATCGTAGTCGACATAGGCCTCGACGTAAGCGTTCCACGCGCCCTCGTCCTGGAAGGCCGGATGCCGGCGCCAGAAATCGCGATAGGCCGCGCCGTCGGCGAAGCGCATCTCCAGACGCGCCAGCGCCGGACCGAGCACGCCCTTGATCACCTGCTCCGGCGTCGCGCCCTCGCGCAGCGGCAGCGCGATGCCGCCGTCGACGAGCACCAGCCCGCGCACGCGATCGGGGTGCCGCGCGGCGAACTCGAGGGCGATATAGGCGCCCAGCGAGTGGCCGACGAGCACCGCGTCGCGCACGGCGTGACGATCGAGCAGCGCCACGAGATCGGCGACGTGGCTCGCGAGGCCGTAGGGCGGCGGCAGCGCGTTGCTGTGGCCGCGGCCGCGCAGATCGGGCGCGTAGATCGTGTAGTCGCCGGCCAGCGCGTCGACCACCGGCGGCCAGGCCAGATGCGAGGCGGTAATGCCGTGGATGGCGAGCAGCACGTCCGGGCCGCCGTCCCAGCGCGCAACCGTATAGTCGCCGCCCGCCACCTTCAGCGTATCGATGTGTTTGTTGCGCGCCATGTTCGTCTCCTGGACTGTGCGGAAAGCGCGAGTGTAGCGACGCCGTCCGACGCGGGCGACGGGCCCGCGCGCGCGGCGCGCGCCATAATGCGCGCATGAAGCGCCTGCTCTTCGTCTGGCACAGCCGCACCGGCCATACGCGGCAGATGGCCGAGGCCGCGCTGCGCGGGGCGCGCGATCCCGCGATCGCGGGCGTGGAGTGCCTGGTGCGCGATGCGCTGGAGGCGACGCCGGAAGACGTCTGCGCGGCCGACGCCCTCCTGCTCGGCACGCCGGAGAACTTCGGCTACATGTCCGGCGCGCTGAAGATGTTCTTCGAGCGCATCTACCATCCCTGCCTCGAGCGTACGCAGGGCCTGCCCTATGGGCTGTTCATCCGCGCCGGCAACGACGGCCGCGGCGCGCTCGCCAGCATCGAGCGCATCGTGACCGGCCTGCGCTGGCGGCGCGTCGCCGCCCCCGTGATCCTCGCCGGCGACTTCGATCCCGCGCGTCTCGCCGAATGCGAGGAACTGGGGCAGACGCTCGCGGCGGGCCTCGAAGCCGGCGTGTTCTGAGCGCCGCGCGCGCGGGCGCGCTAACCGGAATCGATCGCGCATGCCTTGATTCAGATCAGTCGATTGGAGCGCGGCCTTGCTCACGCGCAGTCGAGACGCTCGAAACTGGGCAAGGGCCGATCGAGGCGGCACTATAGCCGCGTAGCGCGGTCCGAGACGGACCGTCCAGCAGGAAGCCGACGATGCAAGACAACACCGCCCGCCTGACCTCTCTCGAACCACCGCCGCTGCCGCACGACATCCGCAAAACGGGGCTGGATCCCGATTTCTGGTATCCGGTCGCTCGCAGCGTCGAGCTCAAGCGCGGCAAGGCCTGGGCCTGCGCCTTCGCAGGCGAGCCTATCGTGCTCGTGCGCGGCAAGAACGAGCGCGTGTTCGCGCTGGAGGACCGCTGCGCCCACCGTCAGGTGCCGCTCAGCGCCGGTGTCGTCGAGGGCGAGACCCTGCGCTGCGGCTATCACGGCTGGACCTATGACGCGAGCGGCAAGTGCACGAACGTGCCCTATCTGAGCGACTGCGGCACGCGGCCGAACAATGTGAGGAGCTATCCCTGCCGCGAAGCGTACGGGCTCGTGTTCGTGTTCCCCGGCGACCCGGCGCGCGCGAGCGAGGTGCCGTTCCCGGAGGTGCCGTCGGCGGGCGATCCGCACTACAAGACGCGCTATCTCAACCGCCGCGTCGGCTGTCACTACAGCTTCATGCACGAGAACCTGATGGACATGAACCATCAGTTCCTGCATCGCCGCCTGATGGGCGGGATCAAGACGATCTTCCTCGGCTCGCGCGTCGGCGACACCTGGGCGGAGGCCACCTATACCTTCAAGCGCAGCAGCGGCAAGCAACCGCTGGGCGAGCGCTTCATGATCAATCGCGCCGAGCCGCCGAAGGAAGGCGAGCGCGATCAGATGATCATCCGCACCGAGTATCCCTACCAGACCCTGAAGTTCTGGACCGCGGGCAGCGCGCACCCGGCGCTGGATCTGTGGAACTGCTACATCCCTGTCGATCGCGCCCAGCGCGTCAATCACACCTACGGGCTGATGATGATCCGCCGCCCGTCGACGCCTTTCCTGCTCGATCTGTTCTGGCCGATCATCGTGTGGTTCACCAACAGCATCTTTGCCGAGGATCGCTGGATCTGCGAGCTCGAACAGGCCGCCTTCGACGCCCAGGGCAAGGACTGCAACCAGGAGATCTTTCCCGCCATCCGCAACCTCCGCCGCGTCCTCGTCGAGAACGGACGGCCGACGTAGGATCGAGGTCGGTTTTTGCCACGGAGAACACCGAGAACACAGCGGAAGATAGAGTTGTAGGTTGCCGTGAAAGAGGCATAGCGTGAGGACGAGCGAAGTCCTCGCCGGG
>DAOKZI010000031.1:0-45241 GCA_035325705.1 Gammaproteobacteria bacterium | reverse complement strand
TCCTGTCCGTGCACGCGGATCTCGCGCATCAGTTTCGCGAGACCGTCGTCGTCGGTGAAGCACGCGCCGCCGTCGCCGTAGCAGCCGAGCGGCTTCGACGGAAAGAAGCTCGTGCAACCTATCAGCGACAGCGCGCAGGATTTGCGGCCCTTGTAGGTCGCGCCGAAGCTCTGCGCCGCGTCTTCGATGACCGGGATCCCGTGCCTGCCGGCGATCGCGTTGATGGCGTCGAAGTCCGCGCATTGGCCGTAGAGGCTCACCGGCATAATGGCCTTGGTGCGCGGCGTGATTGCCGCTTCGATCAGCGCCGGGTCGAGATTATAGGTACGCGGATCGATGTCGATGAACACGGGCTTCGCGCCGATGAGCGCGATCATCTCGCCGGTCGCGATGAAGGTGAACGGTGAAGTGATGATCTCGTCGCCCGCCTTGATGCCGAGCGCCATCATCGCAATCAAGAGCGCATCGGTGCCGCTCGCGACGGTGATGCAGTGTTTGCTTCCCGTATAGGCTGCAAGCTGGGTCTCGAGCTCGGCGACTTCCCGACCCATGATGTACTGCCCGTGGTGCAGGACGCGGTGGACGCGCGCCTCGAGCGCGCCACGCAATCCGTGCTGTTGAGTGGCCAAGTCGATGAAATTGAGCGCCGGCGCCTCGGCCGTCGCTTGGAGATATGTATGTGGAGACACGGCGCGCGGCTCGACGCTCAACAGCGTCTCATCGCGCGTCAGAAGCTTGATCGTCCCAGCCTCGAAGCGATCGAGGGCGCGCACCAGTTGCTCGTCCTCCGGATCGTCTGCGCCGAGCACGTCACCCTCACCGGCCAGGGCAGCGAGCCATCGGGTATCGCACGTGAACTGTTTCAGAAGGGCGCTGCTGCGTCTGAGCGCCTCGCCCCGTGTCAACCGCGTGCCGGCCTCGGCGGCTCGGGTGAGCAAACCGTTGGCGAGCACGTGGTGAAGCGTCTGTACCGACCCAGCGTAGAGCCACAGCGTTCCCCCTTCGCTGCGACATTTCGCCAGCGCCTCGAGCGCCGTTTTGGCGTATTCGGGGCGCGGTTCGCAAATGTCCTGGACGATGTTGGCGTCGAGCAGCAGATCCATAGTCAGACGTCTCTCCGCAGCGCAAATGCGGCTAGGCGTTCCGCCGCCTTCGGCGATATGTCATCCACCTCATTCTCAGGTAGGGGAGCGTTTCGAATCGCATCGAGGGCGGCGACGAGTGCGCGCGAATGCTCGTCGAGTCCGGCATAGGGGTCGTGCCGCTCGATGGCATCCTCGGGGATCTCGACCACCACCCTGACCTGCTCGTCGCGCAGGTTGACCGGCTGCAGAAACCGCAGCCGGCCGTGCTCATACACCGCTTCCACTTTCATAGACCTGCTCCAGTCCGTATTTCAGCCCGATAGACTGCACACGCCGTCACGCAGCACGTAGCGATCGCCGGTGTGCGGGCAGACCGTTTCGGCATTGCCCGTCAGCGGCAGATTCAGACGTTCACCGTGGCGGCTCATCCACCCGGCTTGGCGCGCCGGCACGCCCAGCATCAGGGCAAAGGCCGGCACGTCGCGGTTGACGACGGCGCCGGCGCCGATGAACGCGTATTCGCCTATCGTCGTACCGCAGACTATCGTGCAGTTCGCACCCAGCGTCGCGCCGCGCTTGACCAGCGTGTCGCGGTACTCGTCCTTGCGCGAGACTTCGGCGCGCGGGTTGTAGACGTTGGTGAATACCATGCTCGGCCCGCAGAACACGCCGTCCTCGAGCGTGACGTTGTCGTAAATCGAGACGTTGTTCTGCACCTTCACGTTGTCACCGATGATGACGCGGTTGCCGACATAGACGTTCTGGCCGAAGGAGCAAGCGCGTCCGATGCGCGCGCCGGCGCTCACGTGCACCCAGTGCCAGATCCGCGTGCTCTCGCCGATGCGCGCGCCGTCGTCGACGATCGCGGTGGGGTGAACCGTATAGCCTGCCACGGAAGACATCTTCAGTACTCGAGCGGCAGCGACACGCGGCGCGCGTCGCGAGCGGAGGTGTACATCGCGATCAAAGTCTCCAGCGATCGCAGACCTTCGCGACCGTCGGTCTCGGGTCGTGCCTCGCCGCGCAGCGCGCGAATGACGTTGTCGTAATACATCGGGTGGCCCACGCCGTACACCGAGCTCGTTTGATAACTCGAATCCTTGACCTTCACGTCGTCGTCGTCCTGGTCTGCGAACTCCCAATGCTTGATCTCGTTCACGGCGACGCCGCCGACTTGCACCGTGCCCTTCTCACCGAGAATGGTGATCGAGCCCTCCAGATTGCGCGGATAGGTCAACATCGTGACGTTGACAGAGCCCAGCGCACCCGATCTCCACTTGATGTTTGCGACGCCCGTGTCCTCGACCTCGATATTGCGCTCGAGCGTGGAGGTATAGGCGTGCACGCTCTCGATCGGCCCGATCAGCCAGTCGAGGAGATCGACGTAGTGACTCGCCTGGTTCATCAACGCGCCGCCGTCGAACTCCCAGGTGCCGCGCCAGCGTGCGGAGTCGTAGTACTCCTGCGGGCGCGTCCAGAACACGTTGACGTTGACCATGTATATGCGCCCGAAGCGGCGCTTCGTCATCGCCCGCTTCAGCAGTTGCAAGGTCGGATTGAGTCGGTTCTGCTTGACGACGAAGAGTTGCACGCCCTCCTCGTCGCACGCTGCGACCATGCGCTTGCCGTCGACGAGCCGGGTCGCCATCGGCTTTTCGGTGATCACGTGGCGACCGCCGCGCGCGACCTGAATGGCCTGCGCCGGGTGAAGCCCGCTCGGCGTACACAGCGTGACGATGTCGGCATCGCTCTTCTGTAGAAGCTGTTCGAGGTTGTCGTAACCGGGCACGTCGAGCGCTTTGCTATTGCTCGCAAGCACGTCGCGATCGGTATCACAGATCGCGACGAGCTCGGCGCGCTCGTGATGACGCTTGATCGCGTCGGTGTGGCGATCCGAGATGCGGCCGCAGCCGACGATCGCGAAGCGGATGCGACGTTCGTCGATTCTCACAGGCGCCCGATAGCTCATGATGCTCCCTCCTCGAGGCGGGCGTCGGCGTTCACCCGGAACGCGCGCATCGCCGCAGCTTTGTCGTTCGACACTGGGAACGCCGCTTCCCCCGCTCCGGGTGCGCCCGCTGCTCCGCTCGCGAGCAGCGGAGCGACGATGTCCGGCACCACGATGCGCGCGATATCGACGGTGGCTCTCAGGTCCGCCAGCACTGCGGCGCCGTTCTCGTACGCCGTGACCAACACGACATCCCAGTCCGGCGCATCGGCAAGCCCTTGCCACACCGGCTTGCCGGCAAAGCTGCTGCGCAGGCTCGACGGCTCGTAGGTGCCGACGATCTCGAGCGCGACGTCGTGGCTGCGTATCGCCGCGACTTCCGCCAGCTCGGACACCCCCGCAAACAGCACGCGCTGCGCGCCGCGCGCCTGGCATTCAGCGAGTGCGCGCTCCATCGAGGCCCCGGCGCGGCGATAGAAATCGAACGAAGCCGAGAGGTATTGGCCCGTCAGCCGGCTCTTCTCGGTGAAGCCCTGCGGCGTCAGGTAATAGAGGTAGCGGTTCGCCGGCGCCTGCGTGATCTTCACCAGCCCCTTGCGCACGCAACGCTTCAGATACGAGTTCGCGAGACCCAAGGCGATCCCCATCCGATCCGCCAGGTGCCGCTGCGTGACGTCGCTGCGGGCTTCGATGGCGTTCAGGATTTCGAGCGTCAGCGCTTCTTCGCGGTCTTGCGGCATCGGGGTCGTTCAAAAAGTGAACGCATTCTAGCCGCAAACCGTTCAAAAGGTGAACAGGCAGATATCCGCCCCGCCGGCTGTCCGGACGCTATATATGGTGGCGATGTGCTCGGAGCTGGCCGCGGCTCAGTCCAGAAGGCGACGGACCACCACGCCCGCTTCCGGCTGGAAACCGCCCCCAACCGCCGCCGCGACGTCGCGCTCGATCCGCGCCGCGATCGGATCGTCGTAATGGATGGCGTCCCAGTAATTGCGATCCTCGCGCGTGATCGGACCGTCGAGCAGGTAGTCGAGCGCGATGAGATCCGCGCGGCGCGCGGCGACCGTCAGCGCCTGCCGCTTGCACTCGCGGTACGCGGCCGCGCTGCCGTGCACGTGCCACACGTGCATTGGCGGGATCAGCAGCACGACGCGCGTAGCCGGCGGCACGGCATCGAGCAGCGCGGGCAGCAGCTCGAGGTTCGCCATGCGCGGCACGTCTTCGGCTTTTGGTTCGAGGTCCACGGGCGGCGGCGCGGCCGGCGGCGTCGTACTGCCGTAGATCCGCTGGCGCGTGCGCGCGAGATCGTAAGCGCCGAAGTCGCGCGTGAAATCGGAGTAGCCGTCGCGGCCGTATTTCGGCCGGCGCTTGCCGCGCACCAGCTCGAGCATGCGCACGGCGTTCTCCAGCGCCTTGTCGTTGAAGAGGTAGAGCAGGTCGTTCCAGCGGTTCTCGTCGAACATGAACTCGGGGAAGTCGCGGAAGGTGTAGCGCTCGGGCGCTTCGGCCGCGCGGCACCAGCTATCGTCCAGCGCGTAGATCATCACCTTCGGCGCCGGGTGATGGCGCAGGAACAGCGCGTTCATCGCGACCTGCTCGTAGGCCGTCGCAGAGTTCATCGCGAGATTGACGAAGCGCGCGTCGAGCAGCGCGTTCAGGCGCGCGGGCTTCAGCAGCCTGATCATCGAGGTACCGACGATCGCGCTGTCGAACGCCCGATCTCGGGCGAGCGCAGGATAAGCATAGCGCTGGTTCTGCGCGGCCGGCGCGCGCGGCAGCGCGGGCGAGAACGGCACGTTCTGGTACGGGTCCATGACGAGGATGAAGCCGTAGCCGCTCAGCGCGAAGAGCGCGAACGCGACCACGATCGTGATGAGGAAGCGAGGCCAGCTCATCGTTCAGAACTGGAAATAGATGAAGTCGAGCCCGCGCCCCTGACCGACGCGCAGAGTCACGACGAACAGTGCGAAGGCCGCGAGCGCGGCAATACCGAGCCGGGGCGCGAGACGGCGGTCGGTCCAGTCGACGTTGGTCGGGCCGAGCAGCGCGCACAGCGCGCCGAGCGCCACGAAGGTCCAGCCCTCGGCCGGCACGCCGCCGCCGGCGCCCTGCCCCGCCATGCCGCGCAGGACATTGGCCGCCGCACCGAAGCTCTCGGCGCGGAACAGCACCCAGCCGATGACGACGAAGCCCATCGTCAGCCCCCAGCCCAGCAACGCGGGCACGGGAATGCGCGTATAGCCCCAGGCGCGGCTGCCGACGATCGCGAGGCCGTGCAGCGCGCCCCAGGCGATGAAGGTCCAACCCGCGCCGTGCCACAGGCCGCACAGCGTCATCGTGAACATCACGAGCGCACAGGTCGCGACGAAGCCGCCGCGATTGCCGCCGAGGGGAATGTAGAGATAGTCGCGGAAGAAGCGCGACAAGGTCATGTGCCAGCGCCGCCAGAACTCGCGGATGCTGAGCGCGCGATACGGCCGGTCGAAGTTCAGCGGCAGGCGCAGGCCGAACAGCGCAGCAAGGCCGATCGCCATGTCCGAATAGGCCGAGAAATCGAAGTAGAGCTGCAGCGAGTACGCGAACGCACCGAGCCAGGCGTCGAGCGTGGCGGGCACGGCGCCGGCCAGCGCGGCGTCGAACACGGGGTCGGCGATCGGCGCGAGCTCGTCGGCGAAGAACACCTTCTTCACGAGGCCGAGCGTGAACAGCACGAGCCCGCGCGCCGCGGTCTCCATCGCGCCGGGGCGATGAGGATGGGCGTCGAACTGGCCGATCAGCTCGTTGTGGCGAACGATGGGGCCTGCGATCAGATGCGGGAAAAAGACGATGTAGGCCGTGTACTGCAGCCAGTCATAGGCCGGCGCCTTGCCGCGCTTCAGATCGACGAGATAGGAGATCTGCTGGAAGGTGAAGAAGCTGATCGCGAGCGGCAGCACGATGCTCCAACGCTGGTGTTCGAGGCCGATCAAGGCAGCGAGCGCGTCGGCGAAGAAGTTGGCGTACTTGAAGAAGCCGAGCAGCGCGAGGTGGCACGTGATGCCGACGACGATCAGCCCGCGCGGCCGGCCTGCAGCGAGGTACCAACGCCCCAGCGCCCAGTTCAGCGTGATCGCCGCGACGAGCAGCGGCAGGAAGCGAACGTCCCACCACGCGTAGAAGCCGAAGGAGCAGAGCGTCAGCGCCCACAGCCGCGCGCGGTAGCTGTCCGCGAACGCGTGGTACAGCGCGAGCGCGAGCGGCAGGAACAGCAGGAGGAAGGCCTGCGAGGAGAACAGCACGGTCGCGGGATCCCGGTGGCGGCGAAGGAGCGCGAATTATAGCCGCGCCGCTCATAGCTAGTAGCCCGGGTGTAGCGTAGCGGAACCCGGGATCTTCAATACGCCCACACGCCGAATCCCGGGTTACGCGCTGCGCGCTACACCCGGGCTACGAAATCTCGTTCAGCGCCCCACGCAGACGTACCTGTACCCGTGCGCCACCATCGACTCCTTCTCGTAGACGTTGCGCAGATCGATGAACACCTTCTCGCGCATCGCCTTGCCGGCGCGGGCGAGATCGAGGCCGCGGTAGACGTTCCACTCCGTCATCAGCACCACGGCGTCGACGCCGTCGAACACCCTGTAAATATCCTCGGTGTACTCGACTTCGGCCGGCAGCATGCTTTTCGCTTCGTGCACGCCCTGCGGATCGTGGGCAAGGATGCGCGCGCCCTTCTCGATCAGCGGCGGCAATATCGACAATGCGGGCGCGTCGCGCATGTCGTCGGTCTCGGGCTTGAAGGTGAGCCCCAGCACGCCGATGCGCTTGCCCGCTTCGCTGCCGCCCAGCGCCTCGCGAATCTTTTTGATCATGCGCGCCTTCTGCGCGGCGTTCACCTCGATGACGGATTCGACGATGCGGCTCGACACCCCGTGCTCCTGCGCGATGCGCACCAGCGCCTGGGTGTCCTTCGGGAAGCAGGAGCCGCCGTAGCCGGGGCCCGCATGCAGGAATTTCGAGCCGATGCGCTTGTCCATGCCCATGCCCTTGGCCACGGCATGCACGTCGGCGCCGACGCTCTCGCACAGCATCGAGATCTCGTTGATGAAGCTGATCTTGGTCGCGAGGAAAGCGTTCGACGCGTACTTGATGAGCTCGGCGCTCTCGAGCCCGGTGGCGAGGATCGGCGCCTCGATCAGGTTCAGCGGGCGATAGAGCTCGCGCAGCAGCTTCTCCGCGCGCGGGCTGTCGACGCCGATGACGACGCGGTCCGGCCGCATGAAGTCCGAGATCGCGGCGCCTTCGCGCAGGAATTCGGGGTTCGAGGCGACGTCGAAGTCCGCCTGCGGGTTGGTCTCGCGGATGAGGCGCGAGACGTTGCGCGCGGTGCCGACCGGCACCGTCGACTTGTCGACGATGACGGTGTAGCCCTGGAGATGCGGCGCGACCTGGCGCGCGGCCTCGTAGACATAGGAGAGATCGGCGAAGCCGTCACCGCGCCGGCTCGGCGTGCCGACGGCGATGAACACGAGATCGGCGCTGCCCGCGACCTCACCGAGCTTCGTCGTAAAGGACAACCGCCCTTCCCGGACGTTCTTGGCGACGAGATCTTCGAGCCCCGGCTCGTAGATCGGGATCTCGCCGTTTTTCAGGCGCTCGACTTTCTTTTCATCGACGTCGACGCAGACGACGTCGGCGCCGAACTCGGCGAAACATGTGCCGGACACGAGGCCGACGTAGCCCGTGCCTATCATCACGACCTTCATGTGCTCAGAGCCTCCACAGCGCTACGCCGTCCGGGCAGTTCGCGCGATCGAGCTTCGCCTTGACGTCGGCGACGACGCCGCGCCCGTCCACGAGCCGGCTCGTCACCGCGGACCAGCCCCGCGACAGATACTGCCGGTGCGGCACCGCGAAGACCACGGCCTGGGCCGGTGCGAGCTCGCTTTCCGCGGTGAGGCGCACGCCGTATTCCTCGTGTGCTTCCTCGGCGTGCGCGCAGGGATCGTGGATCTGCACGTTCGCGCCGTAGTCGCGCAGCTCTTCGATGATGTCGATCACGCGCGTGTTGCGCAGATCGGGCACGTCTTCCTTGAAGGTGAAGCCGAGCACCGTTATCGTCGCCCCCTTCACCGGGCTGCCGTGTTGGATCATCAGCTTCACGAGCTGCTGCGCGACGTAGCGGCCCATGTTGTCGTTGATGCTGCGGCCGGCGAGGATGACTTCCGGGATGTAGCCCGCGACCTGCGCGCGATGCGTCAGGTAGTAGGGATCGACGCCGATGCAGTGACCGCCGACGAGGCCCGGATCGAATTTCAGGAAGTTCCACTTGGTGCCCGCCGCGGCGAGCACGTCGCGGGTATCGATGCCGAGGCGCTGGAAGATCAGCGCCAGCTCGTTCATCAGCGCGATGTTGAGGTCGCGCTGCGTGTTCTCGATGACCTTCGCGGACTCCGCGACCTTGATCGTCGCTGCGCGGTGCACGCCCGCCGTCACCACGCTCTCATAGACGCGGGCGACGATGTCGAGGATCTCGGGCGTCTGGCCGGACACCACCTTCGTGATCTTCGTGAAGGTGTGCTCCTTGTCGCCGGGGTTGATGCGCTCGGGCGAATAGCCGACGAAGAAGTCGACGCCGCACTCGAGGCCGGAGTGCTGCTCCAGCACCGGCACGCAGTCTTCCTCGGTCGCGCCGGGATAGACCGTCGACTCGTAGACCACGATGTCACCGCGTTTCAGCGCCTTGCCGACGGTCTGCGAGGCCTTGAGCACGGGCGTCATGTCCGGGCGCTTCGCATGGTCGATCGGCGTCGGCACCGCGACGATGTGGAAGTCGGCCTGGGCCAGCACCGCGGGATCCGCGGTGAAGGTGATGTTGGCCGCTTCGAGATCGGCCGGCTCCACTTCGAGCGTGCTGTCTTCACCGCGCTTCAGCTCGGCGATGCGGTGCTCGTTGATGTCGAAGCCGATGCAATGCGACTGCTTGCCAAAGGCAACGGCGACCGGCAGGCCGACGTAACCGAGACCGACGACCGAGACTTTCCGGTGATGAGTAGTCATGGGATGCGGTAATACTCTTTGTACCAGGAGACGAAGTTCGCGATGCCGAGCGCGATCGGAGTCGACGGGCGATAGCCGACGTCCTCGACCAGGGCGTTCACGTCGGCGTAGGTGTCCGGGACGTCGCCGGGCTGCAGCGGCAGGAAGTTCTTCTTGGCCTCGATGCCGAGACACCGTTCCAGCGTGCCGATGAAGTCCATCAAGGGCACGGGCCGGTTCGCGCCGATGTTGTAGAGCCGATAGGGCACGGCCGCGGTGCCCGGATCCGGGTCATCGCTGCGCCACTCCGGGTTCGGCGTCGCGACGCGATCGAGTGTGCGGATCACGCCTTCGACGATGTCGTCGACGTAGGTGAAGTCGCGGCGATGGTTGCCGTAGTTGAAAACGTCGATCGGCTCGCCGGCGAGGATCTTCTTCGTGAACATGAACAGCGACATGTCCGGCCGGCCCCAGGGGCCGTAGACCGTGAAGAAGCGCAGGCCCGTCGTCGGCAGCCCGAACAGCGCGCTATAGGTATGTGCCATCAGCTCGTTCGCTTTCTTCGTCGCCGCGTACAGCGACAGCGGATGGTCGACGTTGTCGTGCACCGAGAACGGCATCCGCGTGTTCGCGCCGTAGACCGAGCTGGTCGAGGCATACACGAGGTGCTCGACCTGCAGCGCCCGGCAGGCTTCGAGGATGTTCACGAAGCCGACGACGTTGGCATCGACGTAGGCGTGCGGATTCTCGATCGAGTAGCGCACGCCGGCCTGGGCGGCGAGGTTGACGACACGGGTCGGCCGCGCGGCTGCGAAGGTGGCGGCGATGGCCGGCCGCTCGGCGATGTCGACCTTGTGGAATTCGAAGCCGGCGCGGGAAGTCAGGCGGGCGAGCCTGGCCTGCTTCAGCACGGGGTCGTAGTAGTCGTTGAGATTGTCGACACCGACCACCTCGTCGCCCCGATCCAGCAGCCTTTCGCTGAGACGGGCACCGATGAAGCCGGCCGCGCCGGTGACCAGAATTCGCATCACTACTCCATGCTGACGCGCGAAGCGGCGGTGCTTCGCGGGCTAAGGTCCTCGCAGGGCAGCATTCTACACACGGGCATCGCCGGCCGGCATGTTACAAAGCGCAAGGCTGTCAGGAATTTGCGACGGCATGGGCGAAAACTTGAAGCAGCGGCAAGCGCCGGTGGCCGTCTTCGTAGCCCGGATGAGCGCAGCGAATCCGGGAGCGGCATCTCGAACCGCGCCATGCCGGGACGCCGAACCCCGGATTCGCTGCGCTCATCCGGGCTACGAGAAAGCTGCGTCGGGTTTCATGGCCTGGATTCCACCGGCAGCGCGTCGGCGCGCACCCGCGCATTCGATCCGCCCCGCTGCCGTGACACTCCGGGACACAGTCCTTAACATGGCGGTCATCACATTCGAGGAAGCTCGCCATGTCCACCCGATCTCCGCAACAGGTCGATTCGATGACGGTCGACGTCGACAATCTCTACCGCGAAGAGTCGTACACCGATCTCCGCGCCGCCTCCGTGCGGGTTCTCGTGCCGGTGAAGATCGACGGCTCGGCCGATCCGTCGCGCCCGACGCATTACATCGGCGACACCACGCTGATGACGCAGATGGGTCCGCTGCCCGTGCAATTCCCGCTCGAGGCCGAGAATCTCGCCGACGCGCTGGCCAAATTCCCGGAAGGCGTGCGTGAAGCGATCGAGCGCCTGCAGGAGCGGGCCAAGGAAATGGCCCGCGAGGAAGCCTCGCGCATCGTCGTGCCCGGCAAGGGCCCGGGCGGCGGCTTCGGCGGCGCCGGTGGACTCGCCGGTCTCGGCGGCAAGGGCAAGATTTCCTTCGAATGACCCGACGGCGCGGCATCCGCCGCCCCGTCCTCCTCCGAATCAGACATCGGCCAGACCGTGACCGCCCACGGCCCGCTCGCGCTCGTCGCGCGCGATCTGCTCTGCATCCGCGGCGACGAGCCCGTCTTCGAGGGCCTGTCCTTCACCGCTCGCGGCGGCGAAATCTGGCAAATCGCCGGCGCCAACGGCGCGGGCAAGACCAGCCTGCTGCGCATACTCGCCGGGCTCGCGCCGGCGGCCGGCGGTGAGCTCTTCTGGCGCGAGCGGGCGATCGCCGTCGGCGCCGAGCACCTGCGCCGCGATCTGAGCTACCTCGGCCACCAGCCCGGGATCACGGGCTTCCTGAGCGCGCGCGAGAACCTCGTCTACGCATTACGCCTCGCCGGCGCGGCGCCGCGCCTCGATGCCGACGCGGCGCTCGCCGCGGTCGGTCTCGGCGATTTCCTGGCGGCGCCGGCGCGGCGGCTGTCGGCGGGCCAGCGCCAGCGCCTCGCGCTCGCGCGCTTCGTCGCGACCGCGACGCCGCTGTGGATCATGGACGAGCCGCTGACCGCGCTGGACGCCGAGGGTCGCGCGCTGGTCGAGCGCCTGCTCGACGCGCATGCGCGCGGCGGCGGCCTCGCGCTGGTCTCGACGCACCACGCGCTCGCCGTCGACCCCGCGCGGCTGCGCCGCTACGAGTTCCCGGCGCGAATCGCCGCATGAGCGCCGCCGCACACGGCACTGCGCTGGACGCGGCCCGCGCCGTGCTCGGCCGCGATCTGAGCCGCGCGTGGCGGCGTCGCGCCGAGATCCTGCAGCCGCTCGTGTTCTTCGCCATCACCGTCTATCTGTTTCCGCTCGCGATCGGTCCGGCCGAGCAGACTCTGCGCACGCTGCTGCCCGCCATCGTGTGGGTCGCCGTGCTGCTGTCGATGACGCTGACCCTGCCGGATGTCTTCGCCGCCGACCATGCCGACGGCAGCCTCGATCTGCTCGCGCTGAGCCCGCAGCCGCTCGCGCTGCTGGTGCTGACCAAAGCCCTCGCGCACTGGCTCGTCGGCGCCGCGCCCCTGCTGGTGCTCGCGGCGGCGATGTGCGCCGTGTTCGGCGTCGATGCTTATACGCTGCGCGCCTTGATGCTCGGCCTCGTGCTCGGCAGCCCGGTGCTGTCGCTGATCGGCGCGCTCGGCAGCGCGCTGACCGTCGGCCTGCGCGGCGGTACGCTTTTGCTGGCGCTGATCACCCTTCCCATGTACATTCCCGTCCTCATTTTCGGCACCTCCGCGGCACGGAACGCGTCGCTGGGTTTGCCGGTCGAAGCGGAAATGTATCTGCTGTCCGGGCTCTCGGTACTCGCGCTCACCCTGACGCCCTGGGCCACGGCGGCGGCCTTGCGCGCGCGACTCGGATGACGGCGGTACGACGACTCCGATCATCGCCCTCATGATGGACGGGTAATTCGCTGGTTTCCATGTTCGAAGGTCTCCATAAATTCGCCTCGCCTCCTCATTTCCATGCGATCTCGCGCTGGCTGAGCCCGACGCTGTACGGCGTGAGCCTCTTGCTGTTCGCGTTGGGCCTCGTCGGCGGCCTCGTGCTCGCGCCCGCGGACTACCAGCAGGGCGACAGCTTCCGGATCATCTATATCCACGTGCCGAGCGCCTGGCTGTCGATGTTCGTCTACATGGTGATGGCCGGCGCCGGCGCCTGCGGCCTCATCTGGAAGATGAAGATGGGCGACATCGTCGCGCGCGCCGCCGCGCCGCTCGGCGCTTCGTTCACCTTTCTCGCCCTGGTCACGGGCTCGCTGTGGGGCAAGCCGATGTGGGGCGCCTGGTGGGTGTGGGACGCGCGGCTGACCTCCGAGCTGATCCTGCTCTTCCTCTATCTCGGCTACATCGCGCTGCAGGCCGCGATCGAGGATCGCAGGGTCGCGGCGCGCACCGGCGCGGTGCTTGCGATCGTCGGCGTCGTCAACATCCCGATCATTCATTACTCGGTCGAATGGTGGAGCACGCTGCACCAGGGTCCGACGGTCACGAAGTTCGACCAGCCCTCCATCGCGACCTCGATGCTGATTCCTTTGCTGACCATGACGCTCGCCTTCAAGGCGTTTTTCATCGCTGCGCTGCTGGTGCGCACGCGCTGCGAAATCCTCGAGTTCGAACAGCATACGAGCTGGGTGCGCGAGCTCGTGCGCGCGGAGGCTGCGCGATGAGCACGCTCGCCGAGTTCTTCGCGATGGGCGGCTACGCGGTCTACGTGTGGAGCTCGTATGCGCTCGCCGCCGTGGTGCTGATCTGGAACGCCGTGCAACCGCTGCGCCGCGAGCGGCGGCTGCTGCAGACCCTCGCCGGCCGCACGCGGCGGAGGCAGCCCTCGTGACCCCGCGGCGCAAGCGCATGCTGATCATCGGCCTGCTCGTGCTCGGCATGGGCGCGGCGACGGCGCTGATCCTCAAGGCCTTCAATCAGAACCTGATGTACTTCTACAGCCCCAGCGACGTGCAGGCCGGCAAGGCGCCGGCGGCGCGCGACTTCCGGATCGGCGGCCTCGTCGTCGCGGGCAGCGTCAAGCGCGCGCCGGACAAGCTCGGCGTCGAGTTCACGCTGAGCGATCTGAAGCAGCAGGTCACGGTCTCGTACGAGGGCATCCTGCCCGATCTCTTCCGCGAGGGTCAGGGCATCGTCGCCAACGGCAAGCTCGATGCGAACGGCGTGTTCGTCGCGCGCGAGGTGCTCGCCAAGCACGACGAGAACTACATGCCGCCCGAGGTCGCGGACGCGCTGGGCCATCCGGGCCCGGACAAGACTTTGACGAGGCCCGCCCAATGATCCCCGAGCTCGGTCTGTTCCTGTGCCTGCTCGCGCTGGCGCTCGCCTGCGTGCAGGTGGTGTTTCCGACCGTCGGCCTCGTGCGCGGCGAGGCGGCCTGGCTGTCGATGGCGCGGGCCGCGGCGCGCGCGCAGTTCTTCTGTCTCGTCGCGGCCTTCCTGACCCTGATCCACGCCTTCCTCGTGCATGATTTCTCGCTCGCCTATGTCGCGCAGAACTCGAACTCGGCGCTGCCCGGGCCCTATCGCGTTTCCGCGGTATGGGGCGCGCACGAGGGCTCGCTGCTGCTGTGGGCGCTGATCCTCGCCGGCTGGACTTTCATGGTCACGCTGCGCGATCGCGAGCTGCCGGCGGACATCGCCGGCGTCGTCGTCGCCGTGCTCGGCCTCGTCAGCGTCGCCTTCCTGAGCTTCATGCTGTTCACCTCGAATCCCTTTGCGCGCGCGCTGCCCGCGCCGCTCGACGGCGCGGATCTGAATCCGCTGCTGCAGGACTTCGGCCTCATCGTCCATCCGCCGATGCTCTACATGGGCTACGTCGGCTTCGCCGTGCCTTTCGCCTTCGCGATCGCGGCGCTGGTGCGCGGGCGGCTCACGCCGGGCTGGGCACGCTGGGCGCGGCCCTGGGCGCTGACCGCGTGGCTGTTCCTGACCTTGGGCATCGCGCTCGGCAGTTGGTGGGCCTACTACGAGCTCGGCTGGGGCGGCTGGTGGTTCTGGGATCCGGTCGAAAACGCGTCGTTCATGCCTTGGCTGCTGGGCACCGCGCTGATTCATTCGCTGGCCGTCACCGACAAACGCGGGGCCTTCAAGAGCTGGACGGTGCTGCTTGCGATCGGCGCGTTCTCGCTGAGCCTGCTAGGCACCTTCCTCGTGCGCTCCGGCGTGCTGACCTCGGTCCACGCCTTCGCGACCGATCCGGCGCGCGGCGTGTTCGTGCTCGTCATCCTCGGCCTCTGCGTCGGCGGCTCGCTGGCGCTGTACGCCTGGCGCGGCCCGCAGGTGCTCGCCGGCGGCAGCTATGCGCCGATCTCGCGCGAGACCTTCCTGCTCGCGAACTCGCTGCTGCTGGCGGTCGCGACCGCGACGATCCTGCTCGGCACGCTCTATCCGCTGCTGCTCGACGCTTTCGCCGACCGCAAGATCTCCGTCGGGCCGCCCTATTTCAATCTCGTCTTCGGCCTGCTGATGATCCCGCTCGCGCTGACCTTGGGCCTCGGCCAGTTCGCGCGCTGGCGCGAGGACAGGCTCGGGCGGCTGTGGCAGGACTTGCGCTTCGCGGCCGGGGCGGCGGTCGTGATCGGCCTCGTGCTCGCGGTGCTCATCGACGGCCCGGCCCGCGTCAGCGCGGCGCTCGGCGTCGCGCTCGCCGCGTGGATCGCGGCGTCCACCTGCATCGGCCTGTGGCAGCGCTGCGCCGGCCGCGCTTCCCCGCTCGCCGGCCTGCGCGCGCAACCGCGCAGCTTCATCGGCCAGTGCCTCGCGCATCTCGGCTTCGCCGTGACGATCGCGGGCGTCTGTCTCACCGGCGCGCTGAGCGTCGATCGCCACGAGCGCATGCGGCCGGGCGACGAGGTGCAGGTCGGCGACTTCGGCTTCCGTTTCGAATCCCTGAACGAATACGCGGGTCCGAACTACCAGGCCGACGAGGCGCGTTTCACGATCCATCGCGGCGGCCGGCAGGTCGCCGAGCTGCATCCGCAGAAGCGCTTCTACAAGGTCCGCGGCATGCCGATGACCGAGGCCGGGATCGATCCCGGCTTCACGCGCGATCTCTACGTCTCGCTCGGCGAGCCGCTGGACGGCGGCGCGTGGAGCGTGCGGCTGCATTACAAGGCTTACGTGCGCTGGATCTGGCTCGGCGCGCTGATGATGGCGACGGGCGGCCTGCTCGCCGCGAGCGACAGGCGATATCGTCTGCCCGCAACGGTGACGGCGACGGCGGGCGTGACGACGCGGGAAGCCTGAGCGATGCGCTATCTCGTGCCGCTGGCGATCTTCATCGTGCTGGTCATCGTGCTCGCCATCGGGCTCAAGCTCGATCCGCGCTACGTGCCTTCGCCGCTGATCGACAAGCCGGCGCCCGAATTCACGCTGACCGAGCTCGCCGATCCGGCGCAAGCGATCGCAAAAGCCGATCTGCTCGGCCGGCCGCTGCTGCTGAATGTGTGGGCCTCGTGGTGCAGCGCCTGCCGCGTCGAGCATCCGCTGCTGGTCGAGCTCGCGCGCGACAAGGGCGTGGAGATCGTCGGCCTCAACTATAAGGACACGCGCGAGGACGCCGGCGCGTGGCTGCAGCAGCACGGCAATCCGTACCGCCGCTCGATCTTCGATCCGGAGGGCAAGCTCGGCCTGGATCTCGGCGTCTACGGCGTGCCGGAGACCTTCGTGCTCGACGCCGACGGCGTCATCCGCTACAAGCAGGTCGGGCCGCTCACGCCGCAGGCGTGGACTCAGGACCTCGAGCCCTTGCTCGCGAAACTGCGCGCGGCGGCGAAATGACGCGGCGTCTGCTCGCCTTCGCGCTGTGCTTCGCGCTCGCGGCGGCGGCGCAGGCCGCCGACACGCCCTTCCAGTTCAAGGACGCGACGCAGGAGCAGCGCTACAACCGGCTCACCGCCGAGCTGCGCTGCATGGTGTGCCAGAACCAGTCGCTCGCCGATTCGCACGCCGATCTCGCCCAGGACATGCGCAACGAAGTGTTCCGCATGCTGGACGCCGGACGCAGCGACGAGGAAATCGTCGACTTCCTGGTCCAGCGTTACGGGGACTTCGTGCTGTATCGCCCGCCCGTCAGCGCGACGACCTCGCTGCTGTGGTTCGGGCCGCCGCTGCTGCTCGCGCTTGCCGGCTTCGCATGGTGGCGGCTCGGCCGCGCGAAACCGCCGCCGCCCGACGCCGCGGAGGCTGAAGCCATCGCCGCCCTCACCCGCCGCTCGCACGACGCGCCATGAGCTTCTGGATCCTCGTCACGGTGCTGCTCGCCGGCACCATCCTCTACGTGGCGGCAAGCGCACGCCGCGCCCGCTTGCGCGTGGACAGCACGACGCCGGAAGCCGTCTACGAGCAGCGCGCGGACGAGCTCGCGCAGGATCTTGCCGCGGGCCAGCTCGATGCGACGCAGACGGCGGCCGTGTCGGCGGAGCTCGCGCGCCAGGCGCTGCGCGAAGTGCCGCCGGCACCGAGCCTGAAATCGCCGCAAGGGCGTCGCGGCGCTTTCGTCGCGCTGAGCGCGCTGCTGCCGGCGATCGCGATCCCGCTGTACCTGATGCTGGGCACCCCGGAGGTGCTCAATCCCGCGGCGACGAAGGCGACCGAGCACCTGTCGATGCAGCAGATGATCGAGCAGCTCCAGCAGCGCATCGACGCGCAGCCGGACGATGCGGAAGCGCGGCTGTGGATGGCGCGCGTGAGGATGGCGACCGAGCAGTATGAGCAGGCGGTCGAGCAGTACGCGAAGGTGCTCGCACTGGTCGGCGAGAATCCCGACGTGCTCGTCCAGTACGCCGATGCGCTCGCGATGCAGAACGGCGGGCGCATGGCCGGCAAGCCGCTCGAGCTCGTCGAGCGCGCGCTGCAGGCCGATCCGAACCACCTCTCCGCACTGTGGCTCGCCGGGCTCGCCGCGCAGGAGGCGAACGATCTGCCGAAAGCGCGCGAGCTGCTGACGCGAGCACGCGCCGCCGCCGAGGCCGCGCATCGGCCGACCGCGGAGCTCGACGCGCAGATCGCGGCCCTGGACGGCGAGCAAGCCGCGCCGGCGACGCCGCCCGCAGCGCCCGGCGGCGATGGCCCGCGCATCGAGGTCGCGGTCGCCGTCGCACCCGCGCTGGCGGCGCAGATCGGCGAGGGTGCGGTGCTGTTCGTGCTCGCGAAGCAGCCGGCCGGCATGCCGATGCCGCTCGCCGTGCAGCGCCTGCCGGCGCAAGGCTTTCCCTTGAACGTGACGCTCGACGACAGCCTCGCGATGTCGCCGCAGGCGAAGCTGTCGAGCGCGACCGAAGTCGAGGTGATCGCGCGGATCAGCCGCAGCGGACAGGCGAGCGCCGCGAGCGGCGATCTCGAGGGCCGGACAGGCCCGATCACCGTCGGCGGCACGCAGCAGGTCAGCGTCACCATCGATCGCGTAGTGCCCTGAGCGTCGCTCTCTCCCGTAGCCCGTATGGAACGCGCAGCGCGCAACCCGGGATCGGACGCGCTTCGGCCAAACGAAGGTCCCGGGTTCCGCTACGCTGCACCCGGGCTACGAAGATACAAAGAACGATTTTCGTAGCCCGGAAGGAGTGCAGCGGAATCCGGGATCGGCGCTCCTTCACGGCAACCTGCCTCGAAAAAGTGCATGAACCGGCACGCGGACCGCAGGCGTCGGTCTTGAGCCTGCGCAATAAACGGTCCCGCGAGTGCTGCTAGCGTCGAGACAAACGCTCAGTCAAGAAAGGACTCCGCAGCATGCTCCACGAAGTCTCCGGCGACATCCTCACCAGCAAGGCTCAGGTGATCGCGCACGGTGTGGCGCCGAACGACTCCTTCCATCAGGGGCTCGCGCTGCAATTGCGCGAGCAGTGGCCGGCGCTCTACAAGGACTTTCGCCACTACTGCCAGACGCAGCATCCCAAGGCCGGTGGCCTGTGGTCGTGGATGAGCGCGTCGGGCACGCGCATCGTCTGCCTGTTCACCCAAGAAGGGGCCTATGGACACGGCGCAAAACCGGGCCGCGCGACCACAGCGCACGTGGGGCACGCGCTGCGCGAGCTGCACAAGCTCGCCGTCGACGAGAAGTTCACGAGCATCGCGCTGCCGCGCCTCGCGACCGGCGTCGGAGGCTTGGACTGGCGCGACGTGCAGCCCCTGATCGCCCAGCATCTCGGGGATCTGCAGATCCCGGTGATTGTCTATGCGACTTATCACGCCGGAGAGCAGGCCGCGGAGCCGCTCTGAGCGAGAGGACGACCTATTTCCCGAATGCAGAGCGCCGGTGGGCGGCGACTGCAGACACCCGCTGAGGCTAAGCCGAGTCAGGAGGTCGACAGATGAAATCGCAATTGAAGCAACGCATAACGCTCGCGGCCGTGGGGGTATTCGCCCTCGCCGGTCACGCCATGGCCGCCGATGATGCCGTGGAGAAATCCGGACAGGCCCGTTTCGCGCAGTACTGTGCCGTGTGCCACGGCGCGGATGCGAAAGGAAACGGGCCGTTCGCAAACCTGATGACGACCAAACCGGCCGATCTGACGGTGCTCGCGAAGAACAACGGCGGCGAGTTCCCGTTCGGGCGCGTCTACGACGCGATCGACGGCCGCAATCTGCTCGCTGCCCACGGCACGCGCGACATGCCGATCTGGGGCCACGAGATGAAGGACGAAGGTCTCGGCGGAGAAACCGATCTGCGCGGCCGGCTGGTCGAGACGATCGTCTACCTGCGCTCCATCCAGCAGTGAAGCCTGCGGCGAGGGGCCTGCCGGTCCCTCGCCCCGCGCCGTCCTCGCCTCACGGGATCTCCTCGATATACGAGCGGGCAATCGGCGTCTGCACATAGGCCTTGCCTTCCGGGGTCAGCGCCCAGAAGTAGTAATAGCCGCGATCCGGATCGCTCGTGACCTTGCCATCGCGCACCTCCCAGCTCTTCACGTGCTCGCCGTCGGCATAGGTGACGCGATAATCGCCCTCCAGCCAGGTCACGCCGACGCGTGCGAGGCGATTCTGCTGCTCTTCCGAACACCCGCTCGCGGCGGCGAGCCCCATCATCCACGCGAGCAGCGTGATCCCGCGCATGATTCGCATGAAGCACCTCCATGGTCGTGTGCGGCGAGTGTAGCGCCGACGGCGCGCTTCAGCGCCGGGACGCGCGATAGCGCCCGCGGTGGACCCAAGGCGGCACGGGATCGGGATCGCGCCACAGGCCGCGGCGGGCGCTGCGCGCCTCGGCCTGCAGACGCGCGAGCTCGCGATCGCCGGCCGCGTAGCGTGCGTTCCACCAGGCGAGGCCGGCGGCGACGATGGCGCGGCTCGCCGAGCGATCGGCTACGAAGATCTCTCCGACCTCGCGCGCGTGCGTGCGTTCGCCGGTCAGGCGCACGCGCACCTCGCGCGCGCCTATCAGCTCACGCATGAACTCGGTGGCCTTGCGGCTGTAGGGCTGTGCGGGCCAGTCGCGATTCTGCCGCTCGGGAGCGTCGACGCCGTAGAAGCGCACGCGCAGGCTGTGGCCGCCGACGTCGACGACCGCAGTATCGCCGTCGTTGACATAGACGACGCGCCCGGCGATCCACTCGTCCTCCGCGCGGCTGGGCGCCGCTGCGAAGACCAGCAATGCCAGCGCGAGGAGTGCAGCGCTACGGCGCCGCGGCGCGCTCATGACCGCGCGTCAAGGCCTGCGCAGCAGGTTCACGCGCATCGGCACGCGGAAGCGCGCGCCGTCGGGCCCGAGATACGCCTCGAAGCGGCGCCGGACTTCCGCCAAGGTGTCCGGCGAGAGGACGTGGCGCGTATGCGTCGCGCCGATGATCAGGCGCTCGAAGCTCGCGAAATCCGCGAAGTGCACGGGCGCGTTGAAGAAGAGCTCCTCGATCGACTCGAACACGCCGCCGGCGACCGCGCGGCGTATCGCGTCGAAGGCCGCCTCGCGCACGCGCCGCTCGTCGTGAAAGAGCCGCACGATGTCGTTGTAGGGTCCGGCGTAGATCGGCTCCGACAGCCAGGCGCGGCCGCCCGGCTTCAGCACGCGGGCGATCTCGTGGAGCGCACCGTCCAGAGAGGCCGACGGCACGTGGTGCAGCGACTTGAACATGAAGGCGACATCGAAGCTCGCGTCCGGCGCGGGGATCGCCTGCGCGCCGGCGAGCACGAACTCGACGTTGGGCAGATCGGCGATCTGCAGGTTCTTCGCGTGCTGTATCGCATCGACTTCGAGCGCCAGGAGGCGGCGATCGCGCCCGCCGGTCGCGATCGCGCGCGTCAGCTCCGCGCGTCCGCAGCCGAGCTCCACGATGCGGCAGCCGTCGAGCGCGAGCCGGCGCTCGATGAGCTCGCGTTCGGGGCAGCTCAGCTCGATGGGATCGATCGCGATGCGCAAGGCCGCGGCGGACATGGAAAGGAATTCCTGCTGGCCCAAATGGGCCCGCCGAGCATAGCCGATGCTTGCGTCCGAAGGCGGGGGAGCGTGCAAAAAAAGAGGCCCCGACCCGAGGGTCGAGGCCTACGCTTACGCGCAAAGCTAACTTGGGAATGTGCGGGACAAACACTACGCGGCCCCGGGTAATTGATCGTTGACATAGATCAACGTCGATGCTCGGCGGCCCGCGAGCCCGCTGCCTCGCGCGCCGCTCGGGTGCGATCCGCGCGGCGACGCTCCTCCTGAGCCTGCTCGAGTCTTTCCGTTCGCACCCGGGTCGCCGCCGATAAGACGGCCCTATCGGGGTGACAGAAAATCACGATTTCCGCTCGCGCGATCTCTGCGGCACCATGCTTGCCAGAGAATGAACGGAGGATTCGACATGGCCTTGAAAAAGACGATGACCTTTGCGGTCGTGCACTTCAGCGTCGCGTTCGGCGTGGCGACGGTGCTCACCGGCAGCCCGCTCATCGGTGGCCTGATCGCCCTCGTCGAGCCCGCCGTCAACACCGTCGCCTACTATCTCCACGAGCAGCTCTGGCGCCTCGCGACGACGCGAGCGCCCGATCTTTCGCAAGCCGGAGGCAGCCCAGCGGTTTCCGGCTGAGTCACGCACGATTCGGCGCGGTCTTCGTAGCCCGGGTTCCGCTACGCTGCACCCGGGCTACGAGAACGGGGGCGTCCTCTTTCACGGTAACCTACGCATCCCCTCATCGGCCCCAGCTAGTGCGCGTTCTTGCGTTCCAGCACCG
The DNA here is from genome assembly GCA_035325705.1 of Gammaproteobacteria bacterium. Lineage (GTDB taxonomy): Bacteria > Pseudomonadota > Gammaproteobacteria. The sequence continues at coordinate 23,651 of DAOKZI010000031.1, read as the reverse complement.
CCATCAGCGCCGGCGATGTCGTAGCCCGGGTGGAGCGCGCAGCGCGTAACCCGGGATCCGGCGCTCGTCGTCTCTCCTGCATTCGAGAAGACCCGGCGCGGTGCCCGCCGCGCATGACCGGGCCTTTGCGTATCGGACAGCCCGATCCCGGGTTCCGCTACGCTGCACCCGGGCTACGAAAGCTACGAAAGCGTCCGGATGCGGTACGGCTCCGGGATCTTGCCGGCACCGGCCACCCTTCCCGGGTTCCGCTACGCTGCACCCGGGCTACGTGGGTCATTCCTTCGGCTTGAACGCCAATAGCACGTTGCCGGGGTGGCCGCCCCAGTTCGCGTAACCGGAGTTCATGTAGACCATGCCGTCGACGACGACGACACCGGACTGGTCGATGGCGCCGCCGCGGCCGACCGCGCCGTTGACGGCCTCGTAGTCGCGCACGGTGTCGTATTCCCAGATCACCTTGCCGTCATCGGCGTCGAAGGCGCGCATGACGCCGCTCATCGCGCCGGAGAACACCACGCCCGGGATCGCAGTCACCGCCGCGGTCTGCGCCGGGCTGCAGCGTTCGCGGCCCGCACAGGACACCGGCGGCGCCTGCCAGCGGACTTTGCCGTCGAGGAGGTTCAGCGCGAACAAACCGCCGCCGTGCTCGGGATCGAGCGCGACCTTGTCGCCGAAGAATTTTCCTTCCAGCCAGCGCGCGTCGGACACCGCGACGTAAACCGCCTTGCCGTCCGTGGCCGAGCCCCATTCGATGCCGCCGAGGATGCCGCCCTTGCCGACGCGCGTCTTCCACAGCACGGCGCCGCCGTGGTCGGGATCGATGGCATGCATCACGCCGGTCTTCTGGCCGCCGAGCAAGACGCGCTTGCCCTGGCCGAGATCGACGAGGATGGGCGATGAGCCCATGTCGTGATCGGGACCCTCGTCTTCCGGGCAGTTCGATTTGTCGGGCAAGCTGCAGGCGACGTTCCATGCGTCGCCGGCGAGGCCCTGATAGCTCCATGCGATCTTGCCGTCGCTGCGCGCCATCGCGAGGATCGCGTCGCTCGTATCGGTCGCCGGCTGCGAGTAGTTGTCGCCGGTCGAGACGTAGAGCAGCGGCAGCTTCGGATCGATCGTCGGTGCGGCCCAGATCGCGCCGCCGTTCGGGCCGAGGCGCTTGCGGCCGTCCGGCGTCTCGGCCTGCACGCTCGGCGTCGGCTCGACCGAGTGCTTCTTCCAGCGCTGCTCGCCGGTCGCGGGATCGAGGGCGAGGACGGCGCCGCGGAAGGTGCAGCACACGTAGTTCGGATCGGCCGCGAGCCCTTCCTCGAGCGAGGACACGGGGACGATCAACTGGCCGTCGACGAGCTGGAAGCCGCCGGTCAAGCGCGCCGCAGGATGCTCGTCGGCGACGATCGCCCAGCGCTGCGCGCCGCTCGCGGCATCAACGGCATAGGCGCGGCCGCCGATGTCGCCGAAGAACGCCGTCGGCGTGTCGCCGTCCTTCACGGTCGCGACGAGGATTGCGCCCTTGACGGCCGAGCCGGCCTGAAAGGTCCAGTGCGTGCAGCCCGTCTTCGCATCCAGCGCATAGACCGTGCCGCTGCGGCTGCCGACGAAAAGACGGCCGTCGACGATCGTCGGCGGCGCCTCGGCGAGCGTCTCGCCGGGGAAGGCGAAGGCCCAGGCGAGCTCGAGTTTCGCGATCCCCGCTTCATCGATCCCGGCCATCGCCGCGGGCTGGAAGCGCGTGTTCTGTTGATCGACGCCCCAGCCGTTCCAATGCGGCGCGGCGTAAGGATCCGCGGATCTCGGCCACGCCGCCGGCGCGCAGCGGTTCGCGATCTTCGGTTGCCAGGTTGCGTCGTAGGGCTTGCCGGTCACGTATTCGGCGACGGCGATGCGCTGCGGGCCGCTCAGCGAGAAAGTGCCGATCACGCGCATCACGCCGGTCTCGAGCGCGCGCACGACGGCCACGGGCTCCATCTTGCGCAGCGTCTCGAAATTCGGCGCGCGCGCCGCGCCGCCGTCGTGACAGGTGGCGCAGTGCTGCTGATAGACGGCCGCCCCGTCCGGTTTCTCGGTCGCCTGCGCCGCCGTGGCCAGCGTGGCGAGCAGCGCGAGCCCCAGACATCCTCGATTCATCGTGTGCTCCCCTTTCGTCGTTGTCGTCGGGCCGCGCGCGGCCCATTCAAAGCTCGTCGTACTTGCTCGCGCGTCCGCGCGCGCGCTCGATCGGATAGCGCGCCTCGTTGATCGCGATCTTCTCGCGCAGCGCCGTCGCCAGATCGATGTCCAGCACCGTCGCGAGCCGCAGCAGGTAGATCATGACGTCGGCGAGCTCGTGCGCGATCGCGCGGCGCCGATCTTCGCCCGGCGCGGGCGCGAGCTCCGCGGCGCTCCACTGGAAATGCTCCATCACTTCCGCCGCTTCGATCGCGAGCGACATCGCGAGGTTCTTCGGCGCATGGAACTGCTCCCAGTCACGCGCTCGCGCGAAGGCCGTCAATTCCATCGCCAGCTCGCGCAGGGCGCGTCTCAGCGCTTCATCGTGCATGGCGTTCTTCCTATGCGCGCCCGATCGCGGCGATGCCGAAGAGCGCGTCGCCGCGCAGGAGCAGCGACCCGATCGCAGCGCGATTCTGCGAGGAAATCACAGGCTCGCCGTACGGCCGGACACCGCGCAAGCCGGCAGACCGCAACGGCACGAACGGGGCAGCGCGAGCCGGGCGAAGACGCCCGCGCCGAACGACGGCGTATTCAAAACCGGACCGATCGCTTCAGCAATTCTTCTCGACCAGCACGCCGCTCGATCGCAGGCGCTCGACCTCGCCCTCGCTCATGCCGAGCACGCCGGTCAGCACCTCGCCATTGTGCTCGCCGAGCAGCGGCGCCTCGAGCGGCAGCGGCTCGGGGAAATCGCTGAAGCGCAGCGGAAAGCCGGGGATGTCGAAGCTGCCGGCGAGGCGATCGGTCACCTCGCGCACCGTGCCGCGCGCGCGCAGATGCGGCTCGCGCGTGGTCTCCGCCACCGACAGCACCGGCGCGCAGGGCACGCCGTGCGCCTCGAGGAGGCGGATGGCCTCGTTCGCCGTCGGGATCGACTGCAGCCAGGATTCGACCAGCGCGATCACTTCGTCGCGGCGGGCGAGACGCTTGGCGTCGCTGTCCCAGTCCGGATGTTCGGCGAGATCGAGGCGTCCCATCGCCTTGCACAGATCCCGCCAATGGTGCAGGAAGGCCATGATGGTGATGTCGCGCCCTTCGCTCGCGCGGAACACGCCGGCCGGACAGACATAGGTCAGGTGACGGCCGGTGCGCGTGGGCTCCATCCGCCCGTAGCTGCCGCTGTACATCGTCACGTTGACTTCGTGGCAGTGGTAGTAGACGTCGAGCAGGCCGACGTCGAGATGCTGGCCGCGACCCGTGCGATCGCGATAGCGCAGGGCCGCGAGGATCGCGAGCGCCGCGTGCACGCCGGTGCCGACGTCGCCGAGGCCGAGCAGCGGCAGATACGGCGGCTGATCCGGCTCGCCGATCATCGAGGTGACGCCGGCGTAGGCCTGCGCGATGTAGTCATAGCCCGGCTTTGCCGACAGCGGCCCGCTCTGGCCCAGGGCCGAGATCGAGCACAGCACGATACCGGGCTTCATCGCCGACAGGGCCTCGAAACCGAGGCCCATTTCGGTGATGACGCCGGGCTTGAAGTTCTCGACGACGACGTCGACGTGCGGCACGAGCTTCTTGACGATCTCGAGGCCCTCGGGCTTGCGCAGATCGACGCACACGCTCTTTTTGCCGCGGTTCTGCTGGATGTAGTAGAGGCTGCGATTGTCGTCGCGATACTTCGCGATGAAGCGCGTCATCTCGCCGCCGGGCGCCGGCTCGATCTTGATCACCTCGGCGCCCATTTCCACCAGCATGCGCGTGCAGGTCGGCCCTGCGAGCGCTCGCGTCAGATCCAGTATGCGCAGCCCGGCCAGCATCGGTTCGTTCATCGCGGGTTCCTCGTCGCGTGGAGCGAGTGAATGAAAGTGAAGCGCTGCGCGGCGCAGGCTTCGTCGACGGACGGGAGTATAGGCGGGTCGCCGGCGCGAAACCCAGCCTTGCGGGACGCTACGGCGCGTGCGCCATAATGCCGGCGTCCCCCCGATCAGCGAGAAAAATGATGCCACGCAACACGAGACTGAACCGTTCGATCGCAGGCCGCGTCGCGCTCGTCACCGGCGCGCAGAGCGGCATGGGCCGCGCGACGGCGCTGCTGTTCGCCGACGAAGGCGCGCGCGTCGCCGTGACCGATCTCGATCGCGCACGCGTCGACGAAGTCGTCACGCAGATCGCGGCCGCCGGCGGCACCGCGGTCGGTCACGTGCTCGACGTCAGCAACGCCGAGCAGCGCCGCTCGGTCGTCGCCGAGCTCGCGCGGCGCTGGGGCAGCATCGACATCCTCGTCAACAACGCGGGCATCGCGCTCGAGACGCCGATCGACAGCCCGGATTTCGACGCGCGCTGGGCGCGGACCTTCGACGTGCTGATCACGGCGCAGGTGCTGTTGATCCGCGAATGCCTGCCCTGGCTCGAGAAGAGCGACGCGGCGCGCATCGTCAACATCGCCTCCACCGAGGCCTTGGGTGCGACCAAGGGCATGAGCGCCTACAGCGCGGCGAAGACCGGTGTCATCGGGCTCACGCGCTCGCTGGCCGTGGAGCTCGGCGCGCGCGGGATCACCATCAACTGCATCTGTCCGGGCCCGATCCTGACCGGCATGACGGCCGCGATCCCGGACGAGGCCAAGAAGGAGTTCGCGCGGCGTCGCGTCGCGCTGAAGCGCTACGGCGATCCAGAGGAAGTCGCGCAGATGACGCTGTCCCTGGTGCTGCCGGCAGCCTCGTACATCACGGGCACCGCGATCCCCGTCGACGGCGGGCTGACGATCAAGAACGCCTGAGGGGGGCGCACAGTTTTCGTAGCCCGGATGAGCACAGCGAATCCGGGGTTCGGCGCCTGCCTAGGCACAGGCGCGTAATTCGGCGCCGGATCCCGGATTCGCGTTGCTCATCCGGGCTACAAGGCTTCAGGGCACCTGGATCGATTCGAGCCAGCGCACCAGGCCGTCGATGCGCTCGTGCGCGCGCTTCTCGCCGTAGGCCGGCAGCATCTGCTTGTAGCGGTTGCCCCAGATCGGCATCTCGCGCGTGCCGTGGGCGAGCGGCATGCGGCCGTCGATGGTCGCGTAGACGTCCGCATACGAGAACACGCCGCCGTGACGGCTCGCGATGCGCGTCAAATCCGGCGGCGCAATCTTCAGCACGCTCGCCACCGGTCCATTGCCGGTCGCGTCGACGCCATGGCAGGTCGCACAGTCGAGCAAAAAGCGCTGGCGCGCGGCCGCCAGCGGATCGGCAGCCTCGGCATGAGCCGCGCTCGCCGCGCCGAGGGCCAGGGCCGCGATCGCGCCGAGCAAGCGCCGAACATGGGTACATCGCATCGAGTGATCTCCGGGCGGACGAGGCCGCCGTGCTGTTTCGAGCTTCAAGGAAACGCCGCCTGCAAAATCCACGCGCTCGTCCGCGCGGCATTTAGCGCCGCGCCGGCCATCGAGCCGGAACTCGGCCCGCATGCGCTCAGTCCCGCAGGATCATGCAGGTGACGCCGGCCGTCGCATAGAGCTTGCCCGCTTCGTCCTTCAGCGTCGCATCGGCGAGGCCGAGCCGCCGCGAGAGATTGATCACGCGCGCCTCGGCGATCATCGTCTCGCCCTGGGGCACGGGCCGCAGGTATTTCACGTGCAGGTCGATCGTCGTCGAGCCGACGCCGGCCTCGAGGGCTGCCTGCACCGCGCAGGCACCCGCCGAATCGAGCACCGTCGCGGCAAAGCCGCCGTGCACCGGACCATAGGGATTCGTGTGCCGGGCGTCGGCATGCGCGAGGAGCCGGATGTAGCCGTGCTCGGCGGCGACGAAGCGCATCGGAATGAGAGCCGCGATCGCGGCGTGCGGAATCTCGCCGCGTACCATCGCCTCGAAGTACTCGAGGCCCGTCATCTGCTCGGGATCTTTCATCGCACGGATTGTCTCCGCGCGGTCGCCGGGCCGCAATGTGCGAACACGGGCGCGTCGTGGCCGTCGTAGCCCGGGTGCAGCGTAGCGCAACCGAGATCTTCGAGCCTCGAAGATCCCGGGTTACGCGCTACGCGCTCCACCCGGGCTACGAAAAGGCGTGCCTCCGGCTCGCACAAGCCGTCGTAGCCCGGGTGCAGCGTAGCGAAACCCGGGATCCTGCAAGACCACACGCCGATTCCGCGCTGCGCGCTCCACCCGGGCGCCGACGCTCAGCGGCCGTCCAGATAGCGCCGATCGTCGAAGGACACCACCCAGTGCGGCCGATAGACCACGGCGAGCGTCATGCAGGCACCGGTCGCAAAGGCCTCGGGGAAGACGATCAGCACGCTGCTCGGCAGGTAATTGCCGAGCGCGTGTTCGGCGGTGATCCCGCTCGCGAGCGCGACGAGCGCGCCCGCGGCGGTGACGCAGGCGACGACCAAGGCGGCGCCGAGGAAGGCGCTGACGAAGACGTAGACGAAGAAATTGGGCGCGAGCCGGCGCTCGACGAGCCGCGCGAGACGATAGCTCAAGGCGACGGGCAGCACGCCCATCACGCAGAGATTCAGACCCCAGCTCGCGAGATCGCCGTGCCCGCGCAGCAGGCCCGCGGCGAGCAGCGAGGCGATCGCGAGCAGCGCGAAGTGCCAACTGAACATCAGGGTCAGCACCGTCGCGCCCAGCAGATGCAGCCAGGGCCCCGCGCCTATGCCGGCGCGTAGCTGCCACAGCATCAGCAGGATCACCGTGGCGCCGCCGAGCACGTGCGCGGAACCCGGCTGCCGCAGCCACCACCACGGCGCGCGCCACAGCGCGAGCGCGAGGGCGAGCACCGCGAGCCCCATGCCGAGCTGACGCAGCAGCGGAGCGGTCAGGGCAACGGTCAGATCCATGCCACGCAGGGTACGCAGCCGCGAGGCGCGGGGCCAGCCTTCGGATCGCGGCGCGTGGCCGCGCAGGAAAACGAGCCCGCGCCGCGCCCGCCGAGAATGCGGTCCGGGATAAGCGCTCGCTATCGTGCTCGCCTAGGCGGCCGCATCGCCGGGCGGCACCGGAAAGACTTCTCTCAGCAGCGCCAGGTAACTACGGCAGACGTCGACGTTGGTGAAGATTCCCGCGAGGCGATCGTGGCGCATGACGATCGCGGAGCCTATGCGTCGCGCGATCATCGTGCCGAGCACCTCCTCCAGCGGCGTCGCGAGATCGACGACATAGGGATCCGGCCGGAAGACGTCGCGCACCAGCCAGTCGCGCGTGTCGCGATCCGCGATGTCGCGCGCGCTGATCACGCCCGCGATCCGGCCTTCGCGCGTCACCGGCAGATGGCGGATGTCGTGCTGCGTCATCAAGGTCTCGGCCTCGGCGACCGGAGCCTCGACGTCGACGGCATAGGGAAACGGCGTCATGACCGCCGCGAGCGTCGGCTTCTTGTACATGCAACTCTCTCCGAGCTTCGATTGGCCGCAGCCTAGCCGGCATGGCCGCGCGCGTCAGCCCGTGCGGCGATGCCGCGTGAGTTGGATCAAGTGTGCGCGCTGTAGGCCGGCGCCGACTTCCGGGCCGCGCGACGGACGCGCAGATATCGGTCGTGACGGACACCTGGATCCGGTCCGTCGGCCGCTACCGCAACGAAACCGCCGAGTCCGATCATGCATTCGATCTCGACATGGCGCCCTCGAACGAGAAGGAAACGCGATGCTCCTGCTGCGCCGACCGGCCCTACGCCAGCGGGTCCTGGGTCTGCTCCTGTCGTCGACGGCGCTATTCATCACCGCAGCCGCCGCGGACGTCGGCGACGAGTGGCCGATGGCGACCGGCGACTATGCGAACACGCGCTACAGCTCGCTCGCCGAGATCGACACGAGCAACGTGCAGCGGCTGGTCGAGATCGCGCGGCGCCCGACCGGGGCCGAACGCGGTCACGAAGCGGCGCCGCTGGTGATCGGCGATCGTCTCTATCTCATCACGCCCTGGCCCAACGACGTGCTCGCCTTCGATCTGAGGCGCGCGGATCTGCCGCTGGCCTGGCGCTACGCGCCGGCGCCGGACGCGGCGGCTCAGGGCGTCGCCTGCTGCGACGTGGTCAGCCGCGGCCTCGGCTATGCGCAGGGCCTGGTGATCGTGGCGACTCTCGATGCGCAGGCGATCGCAGTCGACGCGGCGACGGGCACGGAGCGCTGGCGCACGCCCCTCGGCGACTTCCGCAGCGGCGAGACGATCACGATGGCACCGACCATCGTCGGCGATCTGGCGCTGATCGGTAACAGCGGCGGCGAATTCGGCGTGCGCGGCTGGCTGAAGGCACTCGACGTCGCGAGCGGCGCCGTGCGCTGGGAAGCCTACAGCACCGGGCCCGATCGCGACGTGCGGCTCGGGCCGGCCTTCCGGCCGTTCTATGCGAGCGATCGCGGCATCGATCTCGGCGTGCGCACCTGGCCCGGCGATGCGTGGCAGCACGGCGGCGGCAACGTATGGGGCTTCCTCGCCTACGATCCTGCGCTCGATCTCGTGTTCCATGGTACGGCGAATCCGGGCCCGTGGAATCCGGACCAGCGCCCGGGCGACAACAAGTGGACTTCGGGCGTGTTCGCGCGACGACCCGCGACCGGCGAGGCCGTCTGGTTCTACCAGTGGAGCCCGCACGATCTGCACGACTACGACGGCGTCAACGAGAACGTGCTCGTCGAGCTGCCGATCGGCGGCGCGCTGCGCGCGGTGCTGCTGCATCCCGATCGCAACGGCTATCTGTACGTGCTCGATCGCGCGACGGGGCAGGTACTATCGGCCGATCCCTTCGTCGAGATCAACACCAGCCGCGGCGTCGATCTCGCGAGCGGACGCCTGCTGTACGACGACGCCAAGACGCCGCGCAGCGGCGAGATGACGCGCGACATCTGTCCGGCCTCGCCGGGCGCCAAGGACTGGCAACCCGCGGCATGGTCGCCGCGCACGCGGCTGCTCTACCTGCCGCATCAGCAGCTTTGCCAGGATGCGCGCACCTATCCCGCGAGCCACGTGCCCGGCACGCCCTTTCTCGGCGCGACGGTCGTGATGGAAGGCAGCCGCGAAGGACGCGGCCGCTTCACGGCCTGGGATCCGGTGGCACGGCGCATCGCCTGGCAGCGCCGTGAACGTTTTCCGGTATGGAGCGGCGCGCTCGCGACGGCCGGCGATCTCGTCTTCTACGCCACGATGGACGGCGAATTCAAAGCCCTCGATGCGCACGACGGCGAGCTGCTGTGGAGCCACCGCCTGCATGCGGGCAGCGTCGGCCAGCCCGTGGCCTACCGCGCGCCCGACGGCCATGAATACATCGCGATCCTCGCCGGCGTCGGCGGCTGGGCCGGCAACGTCGTTGCCGGGGATCTCGATCGGCGCGACGGCAGCGGCGGCGGCGGTTTCGTGGCCGCGATGCGCGATCTGCCGGCGCCTAGCGATCGCCGGGGCGCGCTGTACGTGTTCGGGCTGCCGCGATGAAACGCCGTCTCTTGCTCGCCGGCCTGCTGCTGTCCGGCTGCGAGCGCGACCCGTGGTATCTGCCCGCGAGCTCCGCGCGCCTCGCGAACGACGGCGGCAGTGCCGTCGCGATGGCCAATCCGTACACGCGCGACGCGCAGGCCATCGCCGAAGGCAAGCGCCTCTTCCGCTGGTACAACTGCGCGGGCTGTCACGCCGCCGGCGGCGGCGGCATGGGCGTCGCGCTGATGGACGAGCGGTGGCGCTACGGCGCGGATGATCGAGCCATCTACGCGAGCATCGTCGACGGGCGGCCGAACGGCATGCCCGCGTTCGGCGCGCGCCTCAGCGAAGATCAGGCCTGGCGCCTCGCGGCTTACGTGCGCACGATGAACGGCGGACCGAACCTCGCCGTGGCACCGAGCCGCGCCGACGATCTGCGGGCCAGCGAGCCGGAGGCGCGGCGCGAGCCGCGCGCGGCGTCGGATGATTGAACAGACCAGCGGCGATCTCCACGCGGCGCTGACGGCCGTCGGCGTCGGCGCGCAGCGCATCGCGGCGCTGTGGTGGCCCAGCCTGTGGATCTGCACGCTGGTCTTCTGCGCCGTGATCGCGGGCCTCGTGCTCGCGCTGACGCGGCGCGGCCGCGCGCAAGACGGCTCGACCGCGGCCGCCGACGACGGCGATCGCCGCGCTCGATTGCCGATCGCGGCGGCGGTCGCGGTGTCGGTCGGGCTGCTCGTCGTGCTGATGGCGCTCAGCGTCGGCGCCGATCGCGCGCTGGCGAAGATCGACGCCGCCGGTGCCGTCGAAATCGAGGTGATCGGCCATCAGTGGTGGTGGGAGCTGCGCTATCGGGATCCCGATCCCTCGCGCAGCTTCGTCACGGCGAACGAGCTGCACCTGCCGGCCGGCCGCCCCGTGCTGCTGAAGCTCAGCGCCGCCGACGTGATCCACAGCTTCTGGTTGCCGACGCTCGCCGGCAAACGCGATCTGATCCCGGGCAGCCCCGCTACGCTGGTCTTGCGGGTCGATACGCCGGGCCGTCATCGCGGCCAGTGCGCGGAATTTTGCGGCCTCCAGCACGCGCACATGGGTCTGCTCGCGATCGTCGAAACGCCCGCCGCGTGGGCGGCCTGGGCCGAACGGCAGCGCCGGCCCGCCGCCCCACCCGGTGACGCGCGCGCCGCGCGCGGGCTCGCGCTCGTCGAGCAGGGAAGCTGCGCGATGTGCCACAACATCGAAGGGACGCGCGCGAACGGCGTCCACGGTCCGGATCTGAGCCATCTCGCGAGCCGCGAACGCCTCGCGGCCGGCACGCTCGCCAACGAAGCCGCGAACCTCGCCGCGTGGATCACGAACCCTCATCGCTACAAACCGGGCGTGACGATGCCGGCGTTGACGTATCCCGCCGCCGATCTCGACGCCATCGTCGCCTACCTGTCGGAGCTCGAATGAAGGCGCTCGCTTCCACGCCCGTGCGACGCAATTCGGTGCCGCCGACGCCCGAGGATCGGGCGCTGCTCGACGCGACCTGGCGCGATCCGCCCGGCTTCCGCGGCTGGTGCATGGCCGTCAATCACAAGAGCATCGGCCGCCGCTTCATCATCACGGCCTTCGTATTCTTCGCCGCCGGCGGGCTGCTCGCCGCGCTGATGCGCTGGCAGCTCGCCGTGCCGGACAATCATGTGCTCGGTCCCGATACCTACAACCAGATTTTCACGCTGCACGGCTCGACGATGATGTTCCTGTTCGCCGTGCCGGTGATGCAGGCGGTCGCCGTCTACCTGCTGCCGCTGACGCTCGGCGCGCGCGCGATCGCGTTTCCGCGCATGAACGCCTATGCCTACTGGGTCTACCTGTTCGGCGGCCTCCTGCTCTTCGCGGGCTTCGTCTTCGACGCCGGGCCGGACGCCGGCTGGTTCGCCTATGTCCCGCTGTCCGGTCCCGAGTATTCGCCCGGCAAGCGCGTCGACTACTGGGCACAGTTGATCACCTTCACCGAGCTGTCCGCGCTGCTCGAAGCGATCATCATCGTCACCACCGTGATGAAGCTGCGGGCGCCGGGGATGACGCTCACGCGCATGCCGCTGTATGCGTGGGCGATGCTGGTGACGGCCTGCATGGTGATTTTCGCGATGCCGGCCGTGATGTTCGCGAGCACGGCGCTGCTGCTCGACCGCCTGGTCGGAACGGAGTTCTTCAACCCGGGCGAAGACGGCGAACCGCTGCTGTGGCAGCACCTCTTCTGGTTCTTCGGCCATCCCGAGGTCTACCTGATCTTCATCCCGGGCCTGGGCTTCATGTCCGCGATCATCGCGACCTTCGCGAGACGCCCGATCGTCGGCTATGTGCCGATGGTGCTGTCGCTGGTCGCGACGGGCTTCCTGGCCTTCGGCCTGTGGGTCCATCACATGTTCGCGACGACGCTGCCCGACGCCGGCAAGGACATTTTCACGATTTCGAGCATGCTGATCGCGATCCCGTCCGCCGTGCAGATCTTCTGCTGGATCGCGACGCTGTGGCTCGGCCGGCTCGAGTTCCGCACTCCCCTCCTGTTCGTGCTCGCCTTCTTCGTGATTCTCGTGCTCGGCGGCTTGACGGGCCTGCAGCTCGCGTCGGTGCCGCTCGATCTGCAGCTCCACGACACCTACTTCGTCGTCGCCCATCTGCACTACGTGCTGATCGGCGGCGCGGTGTTCCCGCTGTTTGGCGCCTGCTACTACTGGTTCCCGAAATTCACGGGCCGGCTGCTCGACGAACGCGCGGGGCGCTGGCATTTCTGGCTGTGGTTCGTCGGCTTCAACCTGAGCTTCTTTCCGATGCACCTGCTCGGCCTCGACGGCATGCCGCGTCGCGTCTACACCTATCCCGCCGAAATGGGATGGGGAACGCTGAATCTCCTCGCGACGGCGGGCGCCGTCTTGCTCGCCGCCGGTGTGCTCGTGTTCGGCGGGAATGTTTTGCGCAGCCTGCGTCACGGCGAGCGCGCGGGTCCGGATCCCTGGCGCGGCGGCACTCTCGAATGGGCCACCGAGTCGCCGCCCTCGCCGGCGAATTTCGATGCGCTCTGGGTGGTGCATTCGGCGTATCCGCTGTGGGATCCGCAGCCGATGGCGCGCGTCAGCGGGCTCGCGACCAGCCATCGCGAAGTGCTCGTCACCACGCCCGGCGTCGCGCGGCCCGACACCCGCGTGATCTTTCCGGATCCCTCGCCGTGGCCGCTCGCCGCGGCGCTGGCGACCGCCGTGCTGTTCGTCGGCTCGATCTACACGCCGTGGGCGGTGGTATGGGCGATGATTCCGGTCGCCGCGACCTTGACGGCCTGGTTCTGGCCGAGCGCGCGCGAGACCGCGGAACATCTGGACGTCGAGCGCGCGCCATGACGCCCGAACCCAACCGTGCGCTCGACGTGGCGGCGCTGCCGAGCTTCGGTTTCGGCCATCGCAGTCTGACGTGGTGGGGCCTGCAGGGCATCGTCGCGATCGAAGCGACCGTGTTCGCGCTCGCCATCGGCAGCTACTTGTACCTGGCGACGCACGCCGCGCGCTGGCCGCCGACCGAAGAGCTGCCCGATCCGATCTGGGGCAGCCTCAATACCGCGATCCTGCTCGCGAGCGCCTGGCCCAACCAGATCGCCCGGCGCCGCGCGGAGCGCTATGACCGCCGGTCCGCACAGCGCTGGATGCTCGTCTGCCTCGCCTTCGCCGTCGTGTTCATCGTGCTGCGGGTATTCGAGTTCCGCAGTCTCGGCTGTCGCTGGGACTCGAGCGCCTACGGCTCTATCGTGTGGATGCTGCTCGGCCTGCACACCGTGCATCTCGTGACGGACACCTGGGATACCGCGGTGCTCGCGCTGGTCTGCTACACGCGGCCCTTCGAGACGCGGCGCTTCGTCGACATCAGCGAGAACGCCGTGTACTGGTACTTCGTGGTGGCGAGCTGGCTGCCGATCTATGCGGTGATCTACTGGCTGCCGCGGTGGTAAGCGCGGCATCGCGTCCTTGCGCCTGGGGTGGACTCGTCTTGCTCTTGCTGTGGGCCGTGCCGGCGAGCGCGCATCAGGCCGTGAACGGTGCAACGGGCCGGGACGCGTGGGTGACGGCGCTGCTGCTCGCGAGCGCTCTCGTATACGGTGTCGGCGCGCTGCGCCTCGCACGGCGCGCGCACGCGCATGAGGGGCGCGAGACCGCGTATTTCGCGCTCGCCTGGCTGACGCTCGCCCTCGCGCTGCATTCCCCACTCGAGGATCTGGCCGCGCGCTCGTTCGCCGCGCATATGCTGCAGCATCTGATTCTGATGACGGTGGCCGCGCCCTGGCTCGTGCTCGCGGCGCCCTGGCCACGGATGCTGTGGGCCCTGCCGCGCCTCGCGCGGCGCGGCGCGGCGCGCGCATTCAAGAGCGCGGCCGCACGGCGACTGCGCGCTCTCTTCGGCCGACCATGGGCCGCCTTCGCCTGGCACGCCGCCGCGCTGTGGGCCTGGCACCTCCCCGCCGCGTTCGACGCCGCGACGACGCACGAGTCTGTGCACCGACTGCAGCACCTGAGCTTCTTCGCGAGCGCGCTGCTGTTCTGGTACGCGGTGTTGCGCGGCTCGCGCACGCCCGCCACGGCGCTCGCGCTGTTGTTCTGCACGATGATGCACAGCGGCCTGCTCGGCGCGCTGCTGAGCCTCGCGCCCGTCGCGCTGTACGCGCCGTATCGAGCATTCGCGGGCTCCGCGAGCGCGGCACTGAGCGATCAACAGCTCGGCGGGCTTTTGATGTGGGTACCCGGCGGCTTCGTCTATGCGGCGGTCGCGCTCGCGATCCTCGCGCGCGTGCTGCTGCGGAGCGAGGCGGCGTCGCGGGCGAATTGAAGCGCGGCCGTCATCACGAGGTTCTAGTCATGAACGGGGGGCGCCGCGCACAAAAAAACCGGCTTGCGCCGGCTTCTTTGTGAGTGGCGTCCCCACGGGGATTCGAACCCCGGTTACCGCCGTGAAAGGGCGATGTCCTAGGCCTCTAGACGATGGGGACGTCGGTGTTCCAACTGCGTGATCGACCGGCGCGGGCGCCGGGCGGGAGAATCTGGTGGAGCTAGTCGGGATCGAACCGACGACCTCTTGCATGCCATGCAAGCGCTCTCCCAGCTGAGCTATAGCCCCAAACCCTGAACGCGGGAGCAACAGAGGCGCGACCTTACGGCAGCCCCCGTGAAGCTGTCAAGCCGAAGCAGCCTGTTCGATCATCGCGATCGCGCGGTCGAGGCGCGCATGCGTGCGATCGCGGCCGACCAGCATCAGCGTCACGTCGATGGACGGCGACGCAGTCGAGCCCGTCAGGGCGACGCGCAGCGGTTGCGCGACCTGTCCCATCTTCAGCCCGAGCTGCTGCGCAGTCGCTTCGACCACGCCGTGCAGCGCGGCTCGTTCCCACTCGGCGAGCGCGTCGAAGGCCGCGCGCAGCGCCTCGAGCACGGGCCGCGTCGCCGGCGTCAACTGCTTCGCGACCGCGGCGGCGTCGTAGACGAGCGCATCCCCGTAGTAGGGCCGGCTCTTGTCGGCGAGCTCGAGCACGGTGCGGGCGCGCGTGCGCTGGGCTTCGATCGCGGCCTCCAGCGCGGGTCCCTGTGCTTCGTCCAAACCGGCGGCCGCGAAGAACGGCCGCGCGGCTTCGACGAGCGTCGCGATCGGGCTCGTCTGGATGTAGTGCTGGTTGACCCACAGCAGCTTGTCGAGCGCGAAGGACGCCGCCGCTTTGTTGAGGCCATCGAGATCGAAAGTCGCAATCAGCTCCTCGCGCGTGAAGAGCTCTTGATCGCCGTGCGACCAGCCGAGGCGCGCGAGATAGTTCAGCAGCGCATCGGGCAGGAAGCCTTCGTCGCGATACTGCATGACGCTGACCGCGCCGTGACGCTTCGACAGCTTTTTGCCGTCCGGCCCGTTGATCATCGGCACGTGCGCGTAGATCGGCCGCGCGGCGCCGAGTGCCTCGAGGATGTGGATCTGTCGCGGCGTGTTGTTCAAGTGATCGTCGCCGCGGATCACGTGCGTGATCCCCATGTCGATGTCATCGACGACCACGGTCAAGTGGTAAGTCGGCGTGCCGTCCGAGCGGGCGACGATCAGATCGTCGAGCTCCTCGTTGGCGAAGATCACCTCACCGTGCACCCGATCGTCGACGATCACCTGACCGTCCTGCGGCGTGCGCAGCCGCACGACGGGCGCGACGCCGGGCGGCGGTGCGCCGCTGCGCTCGCGACAACGTCCGTCGTAGCGCGGCTTCTGCTTGTTTGCCATCTGCGTCGCGCGGAGCTCCTCGAGACGCTCGCGCGAGCAGTAGCAGCGATAGGCCCGCCCTTCGTCGAGGAGCTGGGTGATGGCCGCACCGTAGCGGTCGAAACGCTGCGTCTGGAAATACGGCCCATCGTCCCAATCCAGCCCGAGCCAGCGCATGCTGTCGAATATCGCCTGCACGGCTTGCTCGGTCGAACGCTCGCGATCGGTGTCCTCGATGCGGAACACCATGCGGCCGCCGTAGCGTCTGGCGTACAACCAGTTGTAGAGCGCCGTGCGCGCGCCCCCGATGTGCAGATAGCCCGTCGGGCTCGGCGGAAAACGGGTGACGATCGACATGAATGCGCCGGGCCTGGGTATCGTGGAAAATCTGGTGGGCGATGTAGGGTTCGAACCTACGACCCCTGCCGTGTGAAGGCAGTGCTCTCCCGCTGAGCTAATCGCCCGTCAACGAGATGGGACGCGAATTCTAGGCGGCCGTGTCGATGATGGTCAATCGTCGGCCGCCGCCCGACACGCGCGGCATGAAACGCCTGCGGCGCCGACCGGTGTCTCCTGACACGGGCCGATGCAGGCGGCCGACAGGGGACGCCGGGGAGCGCGCGTTAGCTTAAAAATGCAGGTCCATCGTTGACACCCGCACCGGCGTGGCTTCGGCTTTTCGCCGGCGCGGGTGCTTTTTCCACCGTCTTCCTGGTGTGCTCCTCCTACGCCTTCGCCCGGGGGCTGCTTATGTTTCTTTCCTACGCTCGCCGTAGGCTTGACGACGGGCGGTGAGCGACAGCACGTCGAGCAGCCGCGCCGAACAAACAGAAGCACGCAGGACGTGCCGAGGGCGCCCACGATGATGTCGATACTATTCCGCGCGAGCGGGCGTTGCCCGCATCGCGCTTCCACGGCGACCTGTTTTCTCGTGGTCCTGCTCGGTCCGCTGGCATCGCCGACGGACGTACGGGCGGCCGCGCGGGGCTGGCAGGGAGAACGCGACGCCGGCCAGACGCGAACGAGCTGGCGGGCGCCTACGATGGCGCCTGCCGCGAGCCAGTTGCAGGAGCGCACTTTCCGCACACCTCGCGCGACCGCCGTGATGGGGATCCGCGGCTGACCCGGTCGGTGCGCGCGGCGGGGACGGGACGGCGAGCGCCCTGAAACCCGTACCGATGGGAATGAAGTGCGGCTCGGAACGCCGGAATTCCCGCCTCATAGAATCGCGGCTGACTCCAGCGCTCGTCCGTCGGATCGGCCGCCTTCAAGCCCGCAGACTGCGGCATGTCCTACAGCCGGCCGCGGCAGCGGCCAGTAGTCTCCGGCCTAGAATCATGCCGAGAGCGCACATCGCCGACGATGCTGCCATCGGCCGCCCGGCCGGTAACCCGTCCGACGCTGCCGGCGCCGAATCCCCGATGCCCGACACCTCTCTCTTCCCCGCCCCTTACACCCTCAGCCGGGTGCACGAGCTGGTCCATGTCGCCTGGCCCGACCGCTTTGCGATGTCCCTGCAGACGCTGCTGCCGATGTGGCAGGAAGTGCTGCGCTACTGCCGCGGCCGGCGCCTGCGCCGGATCCTGGTCGAAGGCCACGCGCCGACGCGCGACATGCGCCCGATCGACGCCTTTCAGCACGGCTCCTACCTGGCTGGAATCGAAGTGCCGGGCCTGCGCGTCGCCTTCTGCCTCTACGACTTCGAGCCCGACGTCGTCACCTGGCTATTCGCGCGCACGGCCAACGACGGCGCGTGCACCGTCGAGTTCTTCCGCGAGCTGCCGGCCTCGCTGCGCTGGGTAGGGATGTAGCGCCCCGGATCCGCGGCGTGGCCCGGCGGGTGCCGGGAGCGCCGTCGAGGCGACGAGACGGCGAAAAAACCGCCTGCCGCCATGCCGGGCCCGTATCCGTGGGGCCCGGTCGACACTATGCTTGTCCACAGCGACACTCGACCGAACCAGGACAGCCCAGCCCGACGGGAGCGCAAGCGACCGTTGCTGCCACCGGAAGACGGAGG
This sequence comes from Gammaproteobacteria bacterium, assembly GCA_035325705.1. Lineage (GTDB taxonomy): Bacteria > Pseudomonadota > Gammaproteobacteria. The sequence goes on along the minus strand of DAOKZI010000031.1, from coordinate 5,831 downwards.
AAACGCCGATGCACAAGCGCACCATACGCAACATCATCCAGGATCAGGATCTGCTCACGGCGACCGCAGACATGCCGGTGGCCGAAGCCGCGCGTCAGATGCAGCAGCGTCAGGTCGGTGCCATCGTGGTGGTTCAGGACGACCGACTGGTCGGCATCTTCACCGAGCGCGATGCGCTGTTCCGCGTGGTGGCGGCGGGCGTCGATCCGACGATCACTCCCGTCGCCGAAGTCATGACCCGCAACCCGGCCGCGCTCGACCCGGGCCAGCCCTTCGCCGCGGCGCTGGAGCTGATGCACGAGGGACAGTTCCGCCACGTGCCGATCGTCGAGAACGGGAGGCCCGTCGGCATGGTGTCGTCGCGCGATGCGCTGGGGCCCGAGCTCGAAGACTTCATGTACAGCATCATCCTGAACGAGCACGCGCACGGCGATCTGCTGGCCTGAGCGCGAGACGATCGTTGCTCGCAAGCGCGCCGGACGGGCGCGCCGGCAGAGCTCGTCCCTTAGGTATCTCCGTGAACTTTTTTCCTCGCTCAGTCGTTTGAATGCTGAAACCTTCGCCGCTTCCGCGCAGAGCCTGCCCCCGCGAAGGCGGGGCGGGAGCCCGGTCTGCGCTTGGCCGGCGATCCTGGGTTTCCGCCGGCGGGGCGCGACGCATATTCCGGCGTAGTCCGCTTAGGACCCGCGGCCCATGACCGGGCCTGGCCGGTTCGCAAGCAGCACCGCTTGAGCCCTCCTCCCGTTCCGCACACCCGAGGCCAGGCCGTCGCCGACTGGCTGATGGACCGCAAGTGGCTCACCTTCCTGATCGTCGCCGTGCCGACGGTCTTGCTGGCCTGGTCGATCCCCTCGATCGAAATCTATTCGCGCTTCACCGATCTGCTGCCGGCGAAGCACGAGTTCGTGATCAACTACGAGCGCATGAAGGACACCTTCGGCGGCGCGAATCTCGTCGCGATGTCGCTGGAAGTCGTCGATCCGGCGGCCGACGTCTTCACCACCGGCACGCTGCGCAAGCTTCGCTATCTGACCGAGCAGGTCGATCTGATCCACGGCGCGAACCACTACCAGGTCGCGAGCCTCGCCCATCCAAAGATCCGCCGCGTGCGCACCGACGAGACAGGCCTCATCCATTCGGATCCCGTGCTACCCCGCGAGCTGCCGACCGCCGCCGCCGCGCTCAAACGGCTGCGCGAGGAAGCCTTCAACAACGACATCGTCTACGGCACCTATCTGTCGACGGACGGCCGCGCCGCGCTGATCGTCGCCGGCTTCGACGAGGACAGGCTCGACTACCGCGAAATCCACGCACGCCTGCAGGCGCTCAAGCGCGAAGTCGAGGCCGACGGGACGACGCGGCTCTACATCGCCGGCGAGCCGGTGCTCAAGGGCTGGATCTATCACCATGCGCACGAGCTGCGACACATCTTCGGCGTCACCCTGGCGACGATGGTGCTGCTGCTGTGGCTGCACTTCCGCTCGCTCTCGGGCGTCGCGGTGCCCATGCTCGGCACCGCGCTGTCGGCGGCCTGGGGTCTCGGCTTCATCGGCCGCATGGGCTTCAACCTCGATCCGCTGATGCTGGTCGTCCCGATCCTGATCTCGGCGCGCACCGCCAGCCACTGCGTGCAGATGATGGAGCGCTACTTCGACGAGATCCGCCTCGGCCGCGATCGCGAAGCGGCCGTGCGCGTGTCGATGGGCGAGCTGCTAGTGCCGGCGTCGATCGCGATCTTCACCGATGCGGCCGGTCTCCTCGTGCTCGCCGTGTCCTCGATCCCCGCGATCGCGAAGATGGGATACTTCTGTGCCGTGTGGTCGGCGAGCAATCTGCTGACCGTCGCCGTGCTGGTCCCGCTCGTGATGTCGGTGCTGCCGACGCCGCGCCTCGCGACCGCGGCGCGAGCAGCGCCGCTGCCGGCCCGCGCAATGCACCGGCTCGGGCTCGCGCTGGCCGGCCCGCGCGCGACCCGCGCGACGCTGTTCGCGACGCTGCTCCTTGCGGGCTGGTCGCTCTATCACGGCTGGGCGCCGCCGATCGGCGATTCGCGACCGGGCTCACCTATCCTCTTTCCGGACAGCGAGCACAACGTTGCCGCCGCGCACATCGCCCGGCGCTTCGCCGGGGTCAACCAGCTCGCGATCTACTTCGAAACGGAGCGCGAGCACGGCATCAAGCGGCCGGAGGTCGTTGCGCTGATGGAAGCGCTCGCGCGGCACATGGCGCAGACGCCGAGCTTCGGCGGCACCCGCGACATCCCGCAACTGGTGCGCGCGATCAACCGCCTCTATCACTATGACGATCCGCGCTGGGCCCTGCTGCCGCCGACGCAGAACGGCATCGGCAATACGCTGTTCATGTACGAAGCGGGCGCGGCCGTGCCGGGCGTGATCCTCGAGTACATGGATCTGAAAGGCACCCGCGCGAACTTCGTCGTCTTCTACAAGGACGCGACCGGCCGCACGCTCGCCGAAGCCGCGCGCGCGGCCCGCGAATTCATCGCCACCCACCGCGTCCCGGGCGTCACGATGAGCCTCGCCGGCGGCATCGTCGGCACCACCGTGGCCGCCAACGAGGAAGTCGCGGCCTCGGATCTGAGGATGACGGGTCTGATCGTCGCGCTGGTGATGTTGTCGGTGGTGCTGGCCTACGAATCGCTGCTGGCGGGCGCGTTGGTCTTCGTCGTCCTGGGGCTGGCCGTGATGATCAATCGCGCCTTCATGGCGCTGCATGGGATCGGGCTCAACGTGAACACCTTACCGGTGACCTCGGTCGGCGTCGGGCTCGGCGTCGACTATGCGATCTACATGCTCGATCGCATCCGCGAAGAAGTGAAGCATCGCACGCTCGACGATGCGATCGTCGTGGCCATGCGCACGACCGGCGCCGCGGTGCTGTTAACGGCGCTGATGGTCGTCGCCGGCATCGTCTATTGGATCCCGGGCTCGTCCCTGCGCTTCAATAGCGAGATGGCGCTACTGCTCTGCATGCTGTTGACGACCAATATGCTCGGCGCCGTGACGCTGATCCCGGTGCTCGTACGCGTGCTGCAGCCGGCGTTCATCCTGGGGGCCCGCATCGATACGGCGCGCACCGGGGCCGATCGCGCGCGCGACGATCCGTGGCCGCTTGCGCCCGGGGAGGACTGAGGCCATGATGCCTCGCAAATCGCCAGCGGCGGAAGCGTGACGAGGTGCACGGTCTGCGGGCTCTTTCCTCTTCATTTCCGACAGCGAAACCCTCGCGCGCCGTGCGAGCATCGCCGCGCCGCCTACATTCCGGATCCCCATCGATGACGAAGATGCCGACGGACTTCCCGCCGCTCGCGCCGCGCGCCCGCGCATGAAGCACGCCCCGACGACGAATTCGGGCGCGAGCCTGCGCCGCGCGGTGCTCACCGCGCTCGCCTTGGCGGTGCTCGCGTGGGTGGCGGCGAGCTTCGCGATCGCGCGCAACATCCTCGTCGACAGCATGATCGAGCACGAGCTCGACGACGGCGATGCCCTCGGCCGGCGCACCCTGCGTCTCGTCGATGCCGAGCTCGCGCGCATCGATCTCAGCGCACGCGACTGGGCCACCTGGGACGAAACTTGGGCCTATGCACGCGGCGAAGACGAGGGCTACGTCGCACGCAACGTCTATGACGACGTGCTCAAGAATCTCAAAATCGACATGATGGCCATCGTCGGCGCGGACGGCGGCGCGCGGCTGGTACGCATGCGCAATCCCGACACGCCGCCGCCCGATCCCATCCCGGCGCTGCTCGGCCGCGACGGCGCATGGCTCGAAGCTCAGCGCAGCGACAGCGCGCAGCAGGGGCTCGTGCGCACCGCGCGGGGCCCGCTCGCCTTCGTCGCCTTCCCGATCCACCGCAGCCAACCGGACGCGCCGGGCGCGAGCGCCGGAACGCTGGTGTTCGCGCGTTTTCTCGATGAAACCTTCGTCGCCGAGCTGCGGCGGATCATGCACGCCGAGCTGAGCCTCCACACCCCGGACGACGCCGCGCAGCCCGACGTAGGCCAGGCGCTGCGACATCTCGGTGACGACGGCGTCCACGTGAGCCTGCCGGACGACAAGCGGCTCGTGACTTACGCCGTGCTGCGCGATCTATGGGGCCAGCCGATTGCCGTGCTCCGCGCCGTGATGGAACGCAGCGCATACGCGCAGGCGCGACGCGCGGAGCGCGGGCTCCTGCTCGCGAGCCTTGCGATCGGCCTTGCGGCGGGCCTCGGCTTCTACGGTTTCATGGTCAACCGCGTGCTCGCGCCGCTGCAGCGTCTCGATGCCGCGGTACGCGACGTGGCCCGCGACGTCGCGCATGAAGGCGGTAGTGCGCGGCTGCCGCCGAGCTCGGTCGACGACGAATTCGCGCGCCTCGGCCGTTCGGTCAACGCGATGCTCGACGAGCTGGACGCACAGCGCGATGCGCGCGAGGCACGCGACGCGGCGCAGCTCGCCAGTCGCATGAAGGGCGAGCTGCTCGTCAATCTCGGCCAGACCACCACCGCGCCGCTCGCAGATCTGGAGTCCGCACTGGAAGACGCCCTGCGCGACGATGGCTTGTCGCCGAGCACGCGGGCGCGCCTCGATGAGGCGTATCGCGCCGCATTTCGTCTCGCCACCGAGCTGCGCGGCCTGCCGGAGTTTTCGCGCGAGACGCACGGCGAGGCAGCGGCAGCGCCTTTCGCCTTCCGCGAGTTCATCGAACAGATCGCCGACGTCGCCGCCGCGCGCGCGACGGCCCGCGGCGTCGCCGTCGACTGCGAAATCGATCCCGCGCTCGCCGCGCACTATCTCGGCGATGCGGGCCGCCTTCAGTCCGTGTTGAACCTGCTGTTCGAAGAGCTCGAAGCCGAGGCGCCCGCCGAAGATCTGCTGGTGCGTGCCCGGCTCGCGGCCGCCGGTACGCAGCACGACAGCATCGATCTGTCGGTCTCGCGCTGCGGGCCGAAGCCCGGAGAACGCGAGGCGGCGGAGAGACCTGCGGTCCGGCGCGACGAGGAAGGCATGTCCCGGCTGCGGCAGGCGGTCGCTGCGCTCGGCGGACTGCTCCATGGTACGGACGGCGGTCACCAGATCACGGTGCAGTGGCCGCGTATCGCCGGCACTGCGGACACGAGTCCCCGCCCCTATTCCGGCCGCCGGGTGCTCGTGCTCGGCGCGCCGCGCGTGAGCCGGGACATCCTCGAGGCTTATCTGAAGTCGCTGGGCTGCCAGGTCGTGACCGCCGAAGCCGTGCTGACGACCACCCCGCGCGACGTCGCGCTCGCGGTGGTGCTGGTCGACGAGTCACGGGCCGGCGTCTCCTTGCAGTCCGCGCTGCCGGGGACACCCACCCTTTTCGTGCTGCCGGCCGGGGTCCCGCCGCCGGCCGCGCGCCCGGACACGGCCTACCTGCATCGCCCGCTGCACTGGTCGGCTCTCCGCGGGGTGCTCGACGAGTTCTGGTCGCCGCAGCCGGCCTCGGAGATTTCGCTGCAGAACCCGACCGTAACGGGCTGACTGCGTTCGTCTATCCTGCCGAAGCTCGAGTCGTTTCTCGAATGAGGCGCGCCATCCGCCGGCCGGGATGCCCCGTTTTCGTAGCCCGGGTGCAGCGTAGCGGAACCCGGGATCCGGCATGCCCGATATGGGGCGGCTTTCGGCCCTGCGCGGCGCGCACCGCGCCGGCTCTTCTCGAACGCATGAGAGGACGACGGGCGCCGATCCCGGGTTACGCGCTGCGCGCTCCACCCGGGCTACGAAGCTTCGCGAGCCAGCTCGTAGCCCGTAGGTTGGGCTTCCTTCGTCAGCCCAACGGTCATGAAGCGCGTGCGTCACCCGCAAAG
>DAOKZI010000030.1:0-50813 GCA_035325705.1 Gammaproteobacteria bacterium | reverse complement strand
CCCCTACCCCGCGACAGCGCTTGACCTTGGGGAGGAGTCCATATACGGGCTACGGAAGGCGCTCTTGTAGCCCGGGTGCAGCGGAGCGGAACCCGGGATCTTCGAGCGCGGAGTCGTAGCTTGGGCTGACGAAGAAAGCCCAACACCGGGCGCCGAATGTTGGGCTTCCTTCGTCAGCCCAACCTACATTTTTTGTGTTCTCCGTGGTTAGATTCCAGCGCATTTCAGGTAGCGCAAGTGTCTGGCGTGATTCCGCCCGCGCCTCACAGCACGACGTGCATGCCGTCGTGCGCGACCTCCCAGCCCGCTGCCGTCACGGCGCGCCGTTCCGGCGTGTCGTCGGCGAGGATCGGGTTGGTGGTGTTGATGTGGATGAAGATCTTGCGCGCGACTTCGAGCTCCGCGAAGGCCGCGAGCGTGCCCGCGTCACCGGACACGCTCAAATGCCCCATGCGCGCGCCGGTCTTGACGCCGACGCCGTCGCGGATCATCTCGTCGTCGCGCCACAGCGTGCCGTCGAAGAACACGAGCGGCGCGCCGCGCAGGCGCGCGGCGAGCGCATCGGTCATGCGCGCGCAGCCCGGGATGTAGAAGAAGCGCCGGCCCGTCGCGAGCGCTGCGATCTCCAGCGCCACCGTGTCCTCACCGAGGGCACCGATGTCGACGCCCTTGGCCGCGTCTTCCAGCCATAGCGCGACCTTGCCTGGCACCGCGAAGGCGGTGACGGCGAGACCGAGCGAGGCACCGTCGGGCCGCAGGGGCTCGAAGCGCGCATCGAGCGCGATCGGATGGCGCGCGACCAGCGCCGGGTTCAGCACGTTGAAGATCGAATTGGCGGCGAGCACGCCGAGCACCTTCGCCGTCGCATAGAGATTGAAGGCCTGCGCTTCGCGCAGCGTCAGCAGGCCCGTGACGTGATCGACGTCGGCGTTCGTCAGGACCACGGCCTGTATCGGGCTCGCGCGCAGCGGGCCGTCGGCCTTAGGCTGCAGCACCGCGTTATCGTTGATCTGCTGGCGCAGATCCGGCGACGCATTGCACAGCAGCCAGTGCTCGCCGTCCGCGCTGACCGCGATCGAAGACTGCGTCCGCGGCGGCGCCGCGGCATCGCCGCGCCGCGCGCGGCGGCTGTTCGGGTGATTGCAGTTCCACTGCGGATAGCCGCCGCCGGCCGCGGAGCCGAGCACCCGGATCTGCAGGCTCACGATTCCCTCGCGCGCTCGACCGCGACGCCGGCAGTGTTGTGCGCGACCCAGCGCTCGCCGTCCGCCGTCGTCTCCTTCTTCCAGAACGGGGCTTTCGACTTCAAGTCTTCCATGATGTGGCGGCACGCGGTGAAGGCCTCCGCGCGATGCGCGGACCAGGCCGCGACGAGCACGATCGGATCGCCCGGTGCGAGACGGCCGACGCGGTGGATCACCAGCGTGTCGAGCAGCGCCCAGCGCGCCTGCGCCTCGGCGCAGATCGCTTGCAAATGGCGCTCGGTCATGCCGGGGTAGTGTTCCAGCGTCATCGCCGCGACGCTGTCGCCCTCGTTCAAATCGCGCATCGTGCCGACGAAGCTCGCGCAGGCGCCGAAGCCGCCGCGGGCGGGAAAGCGCGAGCGCTCGTAGGCCGCGAGCTCGGTCCAGGGCTCGAAAGCCGCCTCGCGAATGAGGACGCTCATGGCGCGCCGCCCGTCACCGGCGGGAAGAACGCGATTTCGTCGCCGGGTGCGACGCGCGTGTCCGGGCCGCAGTAGTCCATGTTGCGCGCGCATAGCACGCGCGCGGGCAAGGCCGGCTCGCCGGTGGCCGCCGTCCACACCGCCTGCACCGTCATGTCCGGCGCGAGCGGCAGCTCCCGCTCGCGCCAGCCGCGCGCGTCGGCCAGCGCGGCGAACAGGCGGACGCGGATGAGGGCGGCGTGGACGAGGGGCTGGTTCACGGTGACGGCGTCGCGCTGTGTGGGCTAGAGTGGCCAGGATTCTAACGCAGCCCCGCAGCGGGCGGCAGCTCGGAGTAGCCGCGGATGTCCAAGCGCCTGACGCACTTCAACGCCCAGGGCGACGCCCACATGGTCGACGTCGGCGACAAGCCGATCACCAAGCGGCGTGCGCGCGCCGAGGGCAGCATCGTGATGGCGCCGGAGACGCTCGCGATGGTGCAGCTCGGCCAGCACGAGAAAGGCGATGTGCTCGGCATCGCTCGCGTCGCCGGCATCATGGGCGCGAAGCGCACGGCGGAGCTCGTGCCGCTGTGCCATCCGCTGCCGCTGACCGCCATCGAGATCGACTTCGAATGCCTGCGCGAGGAGCACCGCATCCACTGCGCGGCGAAGGTCGAGACGCGCGGCCAGACCGGCGTCGAGATGGAAGCGCTGACCGCCGTGCAGATCGCGCTGCTGACCGTCTACGACATGTGCAAGGCCGTCGATCGCGGCATGACGATGACCGACATCCGGCTCTGCGAAAAGTCCGGTGGCCGCAGCGGTCACTGGCAGCGCGAGGACTGAGGCCGCGCCTGCGCCGCACGGCCGGCAACCGTCGCGCGCCGTCCTACGCGCGGGCATCGCCCGCGCCTGCTGTGTCGAATTCCCGCCTCTCCTAAGTTTCCTGCGAACCGCTGCGCCGCGCGGCCTGGCGGAGGATCTTCGCAACCCTCAACTCACGGAAGACACGATGCCTACCACGACGAAAACGAAGCCGCGCAGCGGCAAAGCGCATGCAGACACGGCCACCGACGCCCTTGCCCTGCTGAAGGCCGATCATCGCGCCGTACGCAAGCTGTTCGAGGACTACGAAGCGCTGGCGAAGAAGGACGGAGACGCAGCGGAGCGCCAGGCTCTGGCGGCGCGCATCTGCACCGAGATCAGCATCCACGCGCAGATCGAGGAAGAGCTGTTCTACCCCGCGCTGCGCGATGCGATCGAAGAGCAGGATCTGCTCGACGAAGCCGAGGTCGAGCACAGCACGGCGCGCGAGCTGATCGGGCAGATCGAGAGCATGGAGCCCGATGAGGATCTCTACGATGCGAAGGTCACCGTACTCGGCGAATACGTGAATCATCACGTCGAAGAAGAGGAAAAAGAAATCTTCAAGCTCGCGAAGAAGAGCGATCTCGATCTCGAGGCCATCGGCGAAGAGCTGGCAGCGCGCCGCGAAGAGCTCGCAGCCCAGCTCGGTGTGGACGCCGACGAGGAAGAAGACGACGAGGAGAACGAGCGCTAGCCGTCGCACGCCGAGGGGCGGCCCGGACCGCCCCTCACATCAGTCGGTCGCGCCGCATCCGCCGCGCGTCGCCCGGTTACGAGCTCGTAGCTTGGGCTGACGAAGGAAGCCCAAGCTACGGTTTCTGGCCGCACCGGCAGTTCGTAGCCCGGGTGCAGCGTAGCGGAACCCGGGATCTTCAGCGGGCGGTAACCCCGGATCCCGGGTTACGCGCTCCACCCGGGCTACGCGAGTTCTGGTACGCGCCGCGGATGTGTGAGCGCTCGCGGCGTCTGCTTCTCCTGTCTGCCGGACTCCGGCATCATGCATCCCTTCCGTGCTCCGTAGTCCGCGTCAGACAGCGGGGAGCACCGCACGACACGGGGGGAAGGTCGCATGACACGACCGACGGTGGTGGGGATCGGCGCCTCGGCAGGCGGAGTCGAAGCGCTGAGAGAGTTCTTTCGGGCGCTGCCCGGCGATACCGGCGCGGCCTTCGTCGTCGTCGTGCACCTGCCGCCCGATCGCGAGAGCAAGCTCGCGGCGATCCTCGGCCAGTGCACCGGCATGCGGATCGTCGAGATGGCCGACGAGGATCCCCACGAGCTCGAGCCCAACGTGGTCTACGTGGTCACGCCGGATCGCACGCTCGAAATCGACGATACGCAGTTGAAGGCGACGCCGGACGCGCAGCACCGCAATCGCCGCGCCCCGATCGATCTCTTCTTCCGCTCGCTCGCCGTCAAGCACGGCGACGGCTTTGCCGTGATTCTCTCCGGCAGCGGCACGGACGGCGCCGTCGGCGCCAAGGCCGTCAAGGAAGCCGGCGGCCTCGTCCTCGTCCAGGACCCGCAGGATGCCGGGCACGAAGGCATGCCGCGCGCCGTGATCGCGAGCGGCATCGCCGACGTCGTCGCCTCGGTCCCGGAGCTCGCGACGCGGCTCGTCGATCTGCTGGAGCATCGTCCGCGGCTGACGCCGACGATCGCGCGCGAGCCCGGCCAGACGGCGACGGCAGACGAGGTCGAGGCCGTGCTGAAGCGCATCTTCGATCTGATCCGGGCGCGCACGGGGCACGACTTCTCGCGCTACAAGCGCACCACGATCGTCCGCCGCACTGCGCGCCGCATGCAACTCCAGCACTGCGAGCACATCGATCAGTACCTGCGCTACCTGCAGGAACATCCGGAGGAAGTGCAGGCGCTGTTCGACGATCTGCTGATCTCGGTGACCACCTTCTTCCGCGATCCCGAGGCCTGGGAGGCGCTGCGCGTCAACGTCGTGCTGCCGCTGCTCGATCACGTGGAGCACAACCAGCCGATACGCGTGTGGGTGCCGGCCTGCGCGACCGGCGAAGAGGCCTACAGCCTCGCGATCCTCTTCAACGAGGAAATCACCCGGCGCAACGTACTCTGCGATCTCGTGATATTCGCCTCCGATGTCGACGAGAGCGCACTCGCCGCGGCGCGTGAAGGCGTCTACCCGGCCGCGATCGCGGCCGACGTGTCCGAAGCGCGGCTCGCGCGCTATTTCCGCAACGAAGGCGATCACTATCGCGTGAGCAGCGAGATCAGGGACTGCATCGTCTTCGCTACGCACAGCGTGCTGCGCGATCCGCCGTTCTCGAAGCTGCATCTCGTCTCGTGCCGGAATCTGCTGATCTACCTCGACCGCGAGCTGCAGCAGCAGCTCCAGAACGTATTCCGCTACGCGCTGCGCGACGACGGTTACCTCTTCATCGGCGTGTCCGAGACGGCCGACTCCGAGCTCTTCATGCCGATCGACAAGCAGCACCGGCTGTTCCGCGCGCGCAAGCCGGCCGCGGGCCCGCCGGCCCGCCTGCCGCAGATCTCCGTCGTGCCCCAGCTCCCGGAGACGCTGGAGCGCACGCGCAACCGGGTGGCCCGGTCGCGCGGCTCGGCAACGGAAGTCCATCTCGGCGCGCTGGAGGAGCTCGCGCCGCCGAGCCTGCTCGTCGACGAGCACTGGAACGTCGAGCATCTGTCGGAGAACGTCGGACGCTTTTTGCTGCCGCGGGGCGGCGCGCCGACCGCGGCCGTCACCGAGCTGGTGCGCGCCGAGCTGCTCGGCGAGCTGCGCACGGTCCTCCACCAGGCTTTCGAGAGCCTGCAGCCCTGCCTCTCGCGCTTCGTACCGGTGCAGTTCAACGGCAAGGCGCGCCTGGTCGGCACGCTGGTCCAGCCGCGCGTCAGCACCGAGGGCCATGCCAACCGCGCGATCGTCTTCTTCCTCGACGCCGGCGAGGCGCGGGAGGCCGGCGCCCCGGAGCCCGTTCGCAGCGACACCGGCTTCAACGACGCGCTGGTGCAGACGCTGCGCGAGAAGCTCAGGCTCGCGGAACAGCGGCTGGAGCACATGCGCCAGGAGCACACCCTCGCCTACGAGGATCTGCGCGCGGCCAACGAAGAGCTGCAGAGCCTCAACGAGGAATACCGCTCGACGACCGAGGAGCTGGAGACGAGCAAGGAGGAGCTGCAGAGCGTCAACGAGGAGTTGCAGACGGTCAACCACGAGCTGAAGGCCAAGCTCGAGGAAGTTTCCCGGGCGAACAACGACCTCGAGAACTTCATGGCGGCGACTGACATACCGATGCTGTTCCTCGATCGCAATCTGTGCATCAAGCGATACACGCCGCCGCTGCTGCAGATTTTCAACGTCAAGGCGCACGACAACGGCCGGCCGATCGGCGACTTGACGCACACGCTCGTCTACGACGAGCTGGAAAAGGACGCGCGGCAGGTGCTGAGCGATCTGGTGCCCATCGAGCGGGCCGTGGTATCGCGGAGCGGGCACAGATTGACGGTGCGGATCAGGCCTTACCGCACCGCGGAAGACAAGATCGACGGCGTCGTCGTCACCTTCGTCAATTGAGCGGGGCGCCGCGCGCCCCGTCCTCGCGGTGGCATCGATGCCCGTCGTCGCTGCGCGCGCGGTGCGCACACGTCGCGTTCCAGGAGGGAGGCGAGAATGGGGAGCACTGAAGCGGACAGCCTGCACGTCGCCGGCATCGGCGCCTCGGCCGGGGGCCTGTCCGCGCTCAAGACCCTGTTGTCCTCGCTCACCACCGGCACCGGCACCGCGTGGGTCATCGTCGTCCATCTCGCGCCCGATCATGAAAGCCAGCTCGCGGATCTGCTGCAGGCCTCGACGGTGCTGCCGGTCCGGCAGGTCGCTGCGACCGTGCCGCTGGTGGCCGACCGGGTCTACGTCATTCCGCCGAATGCGAATCTCGAAGCCATCGACACCCATCTGCGCGTGACGCCGCTGGAGCCCGTGCGCTTGCAGCGCGCGCCGATCGACCGGTTCTTCCGCACGCTGGCGCGCGTCCACGACGGCTCGGCGGTGGCCGTCGTGCTCACCGGCGAAGGCAGCGACGGCAGCCTGGGCCTGCGCTGCGTGCGCGAAGCGGGCGGCCTCGTCATCGCCCAGGCGCCGGACGAAGCCGAAGCGCCCAGCATGCCGCGCAGCGCGATCGCCACCGGCCTGGTCGATCAGGTGCTGCCGCTGGCGCAGATCCCCGACGCCGTGCTGCGCTTCTGTCGCACGATCCCCGCCTTGCAGTTGCCCGAGGCCACGGAGGAGCCGGACTGGGCGGTGGACGTACGCGAGCTGGTGCGCGCGCATACGACGACCGACGTCGATCACTACACGCCGCGCCACCTCGCCGAGCGCGTGCGCCGGCGCATGAAGCTGCACGGCCATAAGGCACTGCGCAGCTATCTCGGTCTGCTGCGCACCGATGCGGGTGAGGCGCAGGGCTTGTTCAAGGATCTGCTGCTGAACATCACCGAGTTCTTCCGCGCCGACGTCTTCGATCGCCTCGAACAGAAGCTCATCCCCTTGCTGTTGCGCCATCACGCCGCGGTTCGGCGGCCGCTGCGGCTGTGGTCGATCGGATGCTCGACGGGCGAGGAAGCCTATTCGCTCGCAATCCTGCTGCTCGAGCACGCGGAGCAGCGCCGGATCGCGCTCGACTTCCAGATCTTCGCGACCGATCAGGAGCGCGACGCGGTGCTGCGCGCGCGCGCCGGCCTGTATCCGGAAGGCATCGCGTCCTATGTGCGGCCCGACCGTCTCGAACGTTTCTTCCAGCGCGAGGATCACCACTACCGCGTCGGCCGCCAGGTGCACGACCGCGTCGTTTTCGCCGTCCACCACCTGCTCAAGGATCCGCCTTTCATCCGCCTCGATTTGATCGTCTGCCGCCACATGCTCGGCGACTTCGAGCGCAGCGTGCAGCGCGAGGCACTGGAGATCTTTCATCACGCCCTGAAGCCCGACGGTCAGCTCGTGATCGCGGAGACCGAGGTCCTGGCCGACAACGAGCTGTTCGAAGCCGTCGCCGGCCAGCCCGGCGTGTTTCGCCGCGCCCCGCTGCCGCTGCAGGCGAAACGCTCGAAGGCCGTCGGCGCCGCGCCCGCCGGCGTCGGCGCGCTCGGGACGGATCAATATTTTCGGATCGTGCATCAGCGCCTGCGGGAACGGCTGGCCCCGCCTAGCGTGCTGATCGACGAGCGCAACGACATCGTTCACTACTCGAGCGGCGCGGGCCACTATGTGCGGATGCCGGGCGGAGTGCCGACGAGCAATCTTTTCGCCCTCGTCGGCGAGCCGCTGCGCACGCGGCTGCGCGACGCGCTGGACGACGCGCGCGGCGCAGGGAAGTCGAGCAAGAGCGCGCCGGTCCTGCTCGAGGCCGACGGCACGCAGCGGACCGTCGTGCTCGAAGTGCTGCCGGCCCCCGAGCTCGATCGCAGTGCGCTCGTCGTGTTCCACGACGCGGCGCGCGGCGCGGCAGCGAGCGCGGAGGATCTGATCACCGCCGTGAACGCGTTCGACGTGGGAACGGACGCCAGCACGGAAGAGCTGCAGCTCGCGAACGAGGAGCTGCAGAGCACCAACGAGGAGCTGCGTTTCGTCATGCGCGAGCTCGAGACCGCGAAGCACGAGCTGCAGGGCATGAACGATGCGCTGGCGGCCATCGACGAAGAGAACCGGCGGCGCCTGAGCGAGGTCACCGAGCTCTCGCGCGATCTGCAGCGTCTGCTGGAATCGACCGGCGTGCCGACGCTCTTTCTCGATCGCGATCTGCAGATCGTGCGCTTCACGCCGCAAATCGAGGGATTGTTCCGCGTGCGCGAGAGCGATCGCGGCCGGCCGCTCGCGCACGTCCAGAGCCGCTTCGAATACGGCGATATCGCCCGCCTCGCCCGTGAGGTCCTCGACGCGCTGGCGCCGATCGAACGCGAAGTGAAAGCCGACGACGGGCGCTGCTTCCTGGTCCGCGCGCTGATCTACCGCTCGGACGCGGCCCTCGTCGACGGCGTGGTGATGACCTTCGTCGACATCTCGCAGCGCAAGCGCGCCGAGATCGCGCTGCGCGAGGCCAACCGCCGCAAGGACGAATTTCTCGCCACGCTGGCCCACGAGCTGCGCAACCCGCTCGCGCCGATCCGCACCGGCCTCGAGCTGCTGGAGACGGCGAAGCACGACGCCACGATGATCGGCCGCATCCAGCGCACGATGCTGCGACAGACCAATCAGCTCGTGCGCATCGTCGACGATCTGATGGACGTCGCGCGCGTCAGCGGCGGCCGCCTGCGCCTGCGCACGGCGCGCACCGACATCGCCGAGGTGGTCGAAGACGCGGTAGCGGCGGCGCGGCCCTTCATCGAGGAAGCGGGACACAGCCTGTCCGTCGACGTGGCCGCGGGTCCTCTGCTCGTCAACGGCGACGCGGCGCGCCTGATCCAGGTGCTCGTCAATCTGCTCAACAACGCCGCGAAGTACACGCCGCGCGGCGGGCAGATCGCGCTGCGCGTGTCCCGTACGGACGAGCACTTGAATATCGCGATCGCGGACAGCGGCGTCGGCATCGCGGCCGAGAACCTGCCGCACGTCTTCGAGCTGTTCTATTCGGATTCACCCGAGCACGTGCAATTGCACAGCAGCGGGCTAGGCGTCGGGCTGACGCTCGCCCGCTCGCTGATCGAGATGCAGGGCGGGACGCTCACGGCGCGCAGCGAGGGCCTCGGTCGCGGCAGCGAGTTCGTGATCCGCCTGCCGGCCGCGGCGCCGGCGCCGGCGGCGCGCGGCGAAGATGCGGCGGCGCGGGACGCGGCGGCGAGCCCCGCCGAGCCGCAGCGCGTGCTGATCGTGGACGACAACGTGGACGCCGCCGAAACCCTGGCCATGCTGATCGCGACCGCCTCGACGAACGAGGTGCGCGTCGCCAACAGCGGCTCGGAAGCCCTGCGCGCCGCCGCCGAGTTCAGGCCCGACATCGCGCTGCTCGACATCGGCATGCCGGGCATGGACGGCTTCGAGCTGGCGCGCCGCCTGCGCGAGCAGGAGTGGGGCAAGCGCGTCACCCTGGTCGCACTGACCGGCTGGGGCCAGGACGAGGACAAGCGGCGCACGAAGTCCGCCGGCTTCGATCATCACTTCGTCAAACCGGCCGATCACGACGCCCTGCAGGCGCTGTTGAGGCAATCGGCCGGGCGTTCGTGAGGGGGCGCTTCAGTCGTACTTCAGATACTTGAAGCGCGCGTCCTCCGGCGTGCCTTCGAGCGGGCTGTCCTCGTCCGGGCGCCACATCAGCACTTCGTCCATCTTCTTCGCGAGCGCGAAGTCCTTGTCCGTGATGCCCTTCGCGGCGTGGTTCTGCAGCTTCACGGTGACGAAGGCATAGGACACGTTCAGATCCGGATGATGCCAGGCCGCTTCCGCGAGATGGCCGATGGTGTTGACGGCCATCAGCGTGCTCTTCCAGCCCGAGGTCTTGTAGGTGCGGCGTATCCAGCCGTCCTTGAGCGTCCAGTGCGGGAGCTCGGCGGCGAGTCGGGCTTGAATCTCCGCGTCGCTGTAGACCTTTTCCGATTTCTTTTCACGCCAGCCCATGGATGTCCTCCTCTGCCGGGATTGCGGCGCGCGCGAGGCGGCGAGCGAGCGCCCTCACGCGCGCGGGATCGATGTCCGCCTCGCGCGCGCCGCCGCTGCACAGCGCGCCGCGAAAGCCGAGATAGTCGGGCGCCGCCTCGCGCAGCGCGGGCACGTCGTCCGCGCGCAGCCGGCCGGCGAGCCCGCTCAGCAGCCCGAGCCCGCGCGCGGTGCGCACGAAGGCGGCGCGCGCATCCGGCGCGATCAGCTCGGTCAGGCGCGGGCCGTCTTTGACGGCCGTGTCCAGCATCACGCCGGCGAGGCCCGTCGCCGCGAGCGCTTCGAGAGCCATTGCCTGCGGCGCGCGCTCGGCGAAGCAGACGAGGATCACGCGCGCCGGCAGCGCGCAGGCCGCGCGGAGCGCCGCCAGCAGATCCGGCGCGGGATCCGCCGCGTAGGCCCCGATCTTGACGTACTGCGCGCCGGCGGCGCTCATCATCGCGACGCGCGCGGGGATCACCTCGGGCCTGTCCCAGCAGTCGCCGATCGTCGCACTGATCCGATGCGTGGCGCCGTAGGCGCGCGCGACCGCGGTGACCGTCTCCGGCGCCACGGCCCCCAAGGCGCCGGCCGCGGGCTCTTTCAGATCGATCCAGTCCGCCCCGCCGGCGGCGACGAGCCGGGCCTCGGCGAGACTGCGCACGCTCGCGAGCAGCGCCGTCACGGCGCGAGACTCCGCGCGTCCTCGCAATGGCGCGGATGCGCGGCGACGGCCGCGCACAGCCACTGCCAGGCGCGCCGTTCGCGCTCGCCCGCGGTCTTGTCGATCGCGACGCGCAGGCCGCGCAGCGCCGCCAAGACCTCCGCGCTGTCCAGCCAGTCGAGACGCGACACCAGCACGGCCGCCTCGATCACGGCCGCCTGCGCGCGATTGAAGCCGGTGAAAGGACGGTGATTGCCCTCGGCGACGATGCGGCAGTCGAACACCGGGCGCGCGGCATCCTCGTGCACGGCGAGGACCTCGAGCTCCCAGTGCGCGAGCGCCGCGGCGAGACGCGGCACGGCGAGGACCTCGCTCGCGACCGTCGGCCATTCGCGGCGGCCGGTGAGACAGCCCGCGAACACCTGCACGTCGTCGGTGAAATTGAGCACCGCGCGGCCGCGCGCCCGCAGGTTCTCCAGGGTTCGCGACGGATGGAAAGGCGCGAGCAGCACCAGCTCGCCGCGCTGGCGGAAGCCCAGCGGCGTCAGATGCGCGCTGCCGTCCGCGTTCGGCGTCGCGATCACGGCCTCGCGAATGAATTCAGCCACGCGCGCGCACCGCGCGCCGCCTCGCGCCGGGCTGGTCGATATGAACCAGCGGCGACGGCGCGATTGATCTCCTCGACCAGCGCGGCCTCATCGTAACCCCGAGTATCACGACGCACCCCGGGAAATCGATCTGCAACACATTGTTTTTCAGTCGGTCCATCCGTCCACGTCGGCGCTGGTGAAGCTGGCACGCAAGATGCGGTTCCAAAGCGAGCACGGGACGCGATTGTCTCAGTGCGGACACGAAACGCCAACACAGAGAGGAGCACACGATGACTTGGGAAACCCCATCTTTCGATGACATCCGTTTCGGCTTCGAAGTCACGATGTATATCAACAACCGTTGAGATCGTCGTGAACGCCGCCCGGGGGCCGGTTCGGCCTCCCGGGTTCGCCGGCCGCCGCCAGCTTGCCTGTCTCCTCGTTCAGGGATCGCCCGTCTTGATCGAATACGCCGTCAAGCGCAAACACGTAGACGGGCCGCCCTGGTCGCGCGAGGAATTCGCGCGCCGCCTGCGCGACAAGGAACGCTACTACCACATTCATCATCCGTTCCATCTGCGGATGAACGAAGGCGGTCTCGACCGCGACGCCGTGCAGGGCTGGGTCGCGAACCGCTACTACTACCAGACCAGTATTCCGATCAAGGACGCCGCGATCCTCGCGAACTGCCCGGATCGGGCGACGCGCCGCCTGTGGATCCAGCGCATCCTCGATCACGACGGGACCGACGCCGAGAACGGCGGCATCGAGGCCTGGCTGCAGCTCGGCGAAGCGGTCGGCCTGACGCGCGCGACGCTCGAGAGCGAGGAACGCGTGCTGCCCGGCGTGCGCTTCGCGGTCGACGCCTACGTGAATTTCGCGCGCCGCGCGAGCTTCGAGGAAGCCGCGTGCTCGTCGCTGACCGAGCTCTTCGCGCCGGCGATCCATCAGCGCCGGCTCGACAACTGGCCGGAGCTCTATCCGTGGATCGACGAGCGCGGCTACCGCTATTTCCGCAAGCGCCTGAGCGAAGCGCGGCGCGACGTCGAGCACGGCCTCGCGGTCACGCTCGATCGCTTCGTCACGCGCAGCGATCAGGAATACGCGCTGTCGATCCTGCAGTTCAAGCTGAACGTGCTGTGGAGCATGCTCGATGCGATGACTCTCGCCTACATCGAGCACAAGCCGCCGTTCTTCGGCTGCGCGCGAGCCTGAGCCGATGACCGCCGTCACCGCCGACACCGTCCCGCGCATCGCGCCGCTGTTCCGCTTCCAGTGGGAAGAAGCGCAGCGCTGCCACGTGCTGCTCTATCCCGAAGGCATGGTGCGGCTGTCCGGCAGCGCGGGCGAGATCATGAAGCGCATCGACGGCAAGACCGCCGTGAGCGGGCTGCTCGAGGATCTGCGCGCGGCGTTTCCCGGCGTCGCGCTCGAGCGCGACGTCTACGATTTTTTGGAGACTGCTTATGAGCGCGGATGGCTCCGCAGCGCCGTCGCACAGTAAGAAGCTGAACGGCAAGCCGCTGTGGCTGCTCGCCGAGCTGAGCTATCGCTGCCCGCTGCAGTGCCCGTACTGCGCGAACCCGCTCGAGTACGCGCGCTACAAGGACGAGCTGGACACCGAGCAGTGGATCGACGTGCTGCGCCAGGCGCGCAAGCTCGGCGCGGCGCAGCTCGGCTTCTCCGGCGGCGAGCCGCTGGTGCGCCAGGATCTCGAAGTGCTGATCGCCGAGGCGCGCCGACTCGGCTACTACTCGAATCTCATCACCTCCAGCGTCGGCATGGACGAGGCGCGGGTCGCCGCGTTCAAGGAGGCGGGCCTCGATCACATCCAGATCAGTTTTCAAGCGAGCGACGAGGCGCTGAACAACTACCTGGGCGGCACGGACTCTTTCCGGCACAAGCTCGAGATGGCGCGAGTGGTCAAGAAGTACGACTACCCGATGGTGCTGAACGTCGTCATCCACCGGCAGAACATCGATCAGATCGAAGACATCATCCGCATGACGATCGATCTGGGGGCCGACTACGTCGAGCTCGCGAGCACGCAGTACTACGGCTGGTCCAAGCTCAACGCCGAGCTGCTGCTGCCCACGCGCGAGCAGCTCGCGCGCGCCGAGCGCATCGCGCACGAGTATCAGGAGCGCATGAAGGGCCGGATGCGCATCCTCTATGTCGTGCCCGATTACTACGAGACGCGCCCCAAGGCCTGCATGAACGGCTGGGGCGCCGTGTTCCTGACGATCGCGCCCGACGGCGCCGCCCTGCCCTGCCACGCGGCGCGCCAGCTCCCGGGCTTCGAATTCCCGAACGTGCGCGAGCACACGATCGATTGGATCTGGAACGAGTCGCCGGCCTTCACGCGCTATCGCGGCGACGCGTGGATGAAAGAGCCTTGCCGCAGTTGCCCGGAGCGCCACAAGGACTTCGGCGGCTGCCGCTGCCAGGCCTTCATGCTGACGGGCGACGCGACGAACGCCGATCCGGTCTGCGACAAGTCGCCCTTCCACGCCCAGCTCGTCGCCGAAGTCGACCGGATCACCGCGCAGCCGATCGAGGCAGTGCGGGCGCGTCCCCTCGTTTTCCGCAATACGAAGAACTCGCGCGCCTTGTCGTAGGCAAGGCGGCATTCCCGCGACTACACCTTTCCGCCGCCTGATACGTTTTTTTGCCACCGAGAACACAGAGGAAGAAAGAGTTGGAATGAGGCGGTTCTTGTAGCCCGGATGAGCGCAGCGAATCCGGGATCTTCACCGCACTGACAGGCTGATCCCGGATTCGCTGCGCATCCGGGCTACGGGATGATGATCGGTTTCCGTAACCGCTTGCGCGGGACGCGGGCGCCGTGCCGTCACGTCCCGGATTCCGCGGCGCTGCGCGCCGCTCCTTCCGGGCTACGCCTTTTCGCTATCTGATGCGTTCCTTTCGCCACTCCGGCGCTGTCGACTGCCTCATTCCACTCTTTCTTCCTCTGTGTTCTCGGTGTTCTCGGTGGCAAAAGCAGCCTCTAAGGAGGGCACCGACCCCGGGCTACGGCTCGCTGCGCAGGGCCCAGGCGACTTCCAGCGCCTGGCGGTTCGGCTTCACGTCGTGGACGCGGAAGACGCGCACGCCGGCGGCGACGCCCAGCGCGGTCGTCGCGCAGGTCGCGCCTACGAGCTCCTGCGGCTGCGTTTCGCGGCAGATCGCGCCCATGAAGCGCTTGCGGCTGGTGCCGAGCATCAGCGGATGGCCGAGCACCGCGAGCTGCGGCAGATCGCGCAGGAGCTGCAGATTGTGCGCGCGAGTCTTGCCGAAGCCGATGCCGGGATCGAGCACGATGCGCGCGCGCGCGATGCCGGCGTCGACGGCGGCCGCGGCGCGCGCGGCGAGGTAGTCGCGCACCTCACGCGTCACGTCCTCGTAGCGCGGATCGATCTGCATCGTCGCGGGCGTGCCCTGCATGTGCATCAACACGATCGCCGCCCCGTGCCGCGCGACGCAGGCGAGCATCGCGGGATCGCGCGCGCCGGAGACGTCGTTGATCATGTCGGCACCCGCCGCGAGCGCGGCCTCGGCGACGGCGGCCGAGCGCGTGTCGACGCTGATCGCAAAGGCCGCGCCGTGCGCCCGGCGCAGCGCCGTGAGCACGGGCAGCACGCGCGCGATCTGCAGATCGTCGGATACGGGCGCAGCGCCGGGCCGCGTGCTCTCGCCGCCGACGTCGACGATGCTCGCGCCTTCCTCGCGCATCAGGCGCGCCTGCGCCAGCGCGGCGTCGAGACTCGCATGGCACCCGCCGTCGGAAAAGCTGTCGGGCGTGAGGTTCAGCACGCCCATGATGAGCGGCGGCGCGGCCGGATCGGCGAGCCGTGCGAGCACTGCCTCAGCCATGCGGACGCAGGCGCTCGCGCATGCGATCGGCGGCGCGCAGCAGCGCGTCCGTCATCGCGGGCTCGCTCGACAGATGGCCGGCC
Organism: Gammaproteobacteria bacterium; assembly: GCA_035325705.1. Taxonomy (GTDB): domain Bacteria; phylum Pseudomonadota; class Gammaproteobacteria. The sequence goes on along the minus strand of DAOKZI010000030.1, from coordinate 35,477 downwards.
GTGCGCAGGATCTCGAGCGTCGAGCCCGGGATCGCGCGATGCAGGGCCATCGAGGCGTCCGGCGTGCAGGTGATGTCGCGCTGGCCGTGCACGATCGCGACCGGCACGCGCGGCAGCAGCGGCGCGCGCGCCAGCAGCTCGCCGGGCTCGAGGAAATAGCGATGCAGCGCGTAGTGCATCTCGATGCGCGTCTTGCCGATGAGCTGCTCGCGCGGCGGCTCGGGCTCGGCGCCGGCGTGATCCATCGAGTAGGCGACGACTTCGCCGCTCCAGCGGCTCCACGCGCGCGCCGCGGCCAGCGCGACCGCTGCATCCGCATCGAATACGCGGCGGTGGACCTCCTCGACGATCGACGCCGGTTGCTCCAGCGCCGCGTTGAGCTCGGCCCAGGCCGCGGGCAGCAGCCGCGCCGCGCCGGCGGCGAGGAACCAGTCGAGATCCGACTGGCGCGCGAGAAAGCTGCCGCGCAGGATCATGCCGAGCACGCGCGCGGGATGGGCCTCGGCGTAGGCGAGGCCCAGCGCCACGCCCCAGGAGCCCGCGAACACGACCCAGGCTTCGATGCCGAGATGTGTGCGCAAGACTTCGAGATCGGCCACGAGGTGGCGCGTCGTGTTGTGCATGCAGACGGCGAACGGCGTCGACAGCCCGCAGCCGCGCTGATCGTAGAGCACGCTGCGATAGTGCGCGGGATCGAAGAACTGTCGATGCGAGGGCTTGCAGCCGCTACCCGGGCCGCCGTGCAGGAAGACGACCGGCAGGCCGTCGCGCGGGCCGGCGTCTTCGTAGTAGAGGCGGTGGCCATCGCCGACCTCCAGCCAATCGCGCGCGGACGCCTCGATCAGCGGCCAGGGTGTGCGCACGGGGCGTCGATCAGATGTCGCCGAGGATTTCGTTGCGCCGGCGCTCGTACTCCTCGTCGCTGATCAGCGACTTGGACTTCAGCGCCTGCAGCGTCGCGAGCCGCTCTTCGACCGAGCGCGCCGAGGCGCCGCTACCGGCCTTCAGCTCCTTCAGCTCCTGGCGCAGCCGCGCCATTTCCTCGCGCATCTGGCGGCGTTCGATCGTGAGCTTGGCGGCTTCCTGGCGCGCCTGGGTCTCACGCTTGCGCTCGTCTTCGGGCACGAGGCCTTCGCGGTAGGCGACGGCCGCCTTGGCGACGTCGATGAGGATCCAGTCCGGCCGCCCGCCGCTGTCGCCGCCGGCAAAGGACACGCCGACCGTCGACACCACGCGGCCGGGCATTTTCGCCGAGCGCTCCTGGCGCGAGCCGGTATCGAAATAGAGATCGCTGTAGTCGTTGAGCACGCCGTAGGCGGCTTCGGCGTTGCGCTTGCCGCGATCCTTCTTGACCTTGAAGCTGCCGATGATGAGGTTCAACTTGCCGTCGGCGACGAAGGCGCGGCCGCTGGTCCACTCGCGTTCCTTCAGCGTGTCGAGTGCGATGCTGCCGTAACCGCGCACGACGAACAGCACGTCCTGATTCGGCTTGGCGCGCGCCAGCGCTTCGGGAATGTAGCGGCCCAGCGTCTCGGCCTGTCCCTGCGTGAACACCGGCGTCGACTGTTCCTCGCGCAGGAGCCCGCCCTTCTCCCACAGCTCGAGCGAGCGCAACGCGTCCCGCACCTCACCGACGTCGAGCTCGGCCGGATGCTGGTTCGGCGCGGCGCCCGCGTCCTGCGCGGCGAGCCCGACGTACTGCTCGCCTTCCTTCCAGATCTCGCGCTCGATCGGCGTTTTCTTGAACAGATCGGGCAGCAGATCGGCGCGCACGGCAGGGGCGAGCACGAGCGCCAACACGGCGAGCAGAAGGAGTCGGGACCGGGAGCAAGGACGGATCATCGATGGCGATTCCTGGGGACGGGGAAGGCCGCAGCGGCTTGGAGGGCGCAGAGTATAGCCAAGTTCAGGCGGCCGACGCAGCCGCAGGCGCGCAGTCGGCCTCGCGGCCGCAGGAGACGGGAGCGGCACGACGCATCGAGCCGCGGCCCATGGTAAGTGCGAAAAAAAAGGGCGCATCTCGCGATGCGCCCTTCCCCTTGAGCAGGAGACTCGTCCGGCTTACCAGACGAAGAAGGTACCGAGGCTGAAGGTATCGGACTCGGTGGAGCCGTTGAAGGTCGTCGGATCGTTGACGTTCGCTGAGTACTCGTTCTCGGACTTGCTGTACTCGGCGATCAGCTTGAGCCAGGAGTTCACGTCGTGATAGACGCCGACCGTCCACATGTCGAGCTCGACATCCTGGTTGGTCGCAAGCCCGTTGGTCGCGATGCCGGCCGCCGTGGCGCTGGCCGAGAAGGCATCCTGTGTCGACTTGCCGTAGCTGGCGCCGATCTTCGTCTTGCCGTTGAAGGTGTAGGTGCCCTGCACGTAGTAGCCGTCGTTTTCGGCTTCTTCGCACAGCGTGCCGGCCGCGTTGCACGCGGTGCCGCCGGCGAACTGCAGCGAGCGGCCGAGGCCTTCGCCGTCGTAGTAATAGCCGGTCAGCGCGAAGCCCATGTAGGAGGCCGTCGCACCGGCGCCCCAGGCGGAGACCGTGGCGTCGTCCGTGGCGGTCGGCGCGGTGCTCTCGAGATCCTGCCACAGGCCGTCGACCCAGGCCTTGAACGCGCCGTTCGAGAAGGTCGTCGAATAGGTCAATTCACCTTCGAAGCGCGGCGTGTCGGTCTGGTCGAGAATGCCGGCGTTCAAGCCCGCCCCGTGCAGCTCTTCGACGCTCGGGTCATACAGCCCGGCTTCCGCCTGGAAACCGGAGAACACCGGCGTCTTGTACGAGAAGCGCGCGTTGAAGTTCGGGTAGGTGTAGCCGCGGCCGATGCGACCGGCAGTCACCGCCGCACCGTCCATGTTCTGCATGCCGACGCCGAACAGCGTCATGTCGTTCAGGATTGCCTGACGGCCGAAGATCGACAGCGTGCGGCCGAAGCTGACCGTACCGAAGCTGCCATCGACGTTGACGACGACTTCACGAGTATCGATTGAGGCGCCCTGAATGCCGTTGAGTCCGCCCGCAGCGCCGTACTGCAGATTGCCGGAGCTGTAGAGCTGATTCTTGGTCGTAGAGTTCGTGATCTGCGGCGCGAAGCTGAAGCGACCGGTGGCGGTGAGACCGTTGACGGTCGGGCTCTTCACGTTGAACGAGAAGAACGCCGGCAGGAAGCCCGAGGTCACGCGGCTGATGTCTTCCGAGCTGCCAGCGAAGGTGTTGTTGGCAATCGGCGCACCGAGGCCCAGGTTGTTGAACCCGGCATCGTTGTCGGCCATCACGTAGAACGCGTTGATGTTGCCGTCGAAGCTGACTTCCCAGCCGTTGTCGCCGCCGACGACGACGACCGCGTTCGCGGTGGACGCCATGCCCAGCCCCAGCACAGCCGCGGCAATGGCGGTCGCCAGTCTCGTCTTATTGAATTGATTGGCCATTACTTCCTCCTAACTCAAGGATTCTGAATGCTTCATTTGCTGTGTGCCATCCACCGAGCAGCGCGGCACCCCCTACAGTTCTCGCCGCGGCATCAGGCGGATGGTCGTTATTGAGTCACCCGCAGGCGCAAATGATTGGGTGGCACGATAGACCAAGTGAACGACCGAAGCAAGAACTTTGCAGCGAAAAAAGCCACAGATCGGCCCCGATATGCAGACGGCTGTGGCCTCCATGCAACAGGAATATCGGTCACCGGAGGCCTCGACTTGAGGCTCGTGGATGGATCTCGTGCGAAGGATGAGCCGTACCGCGGACTCCGCGCGCGTCCGACAGGATGTCGGACATGAACGGTGGACATCCGGTGCCCGGCGGAGCCGGGAGCATGGCCCGCGCGGCCCGGCAGCCGCACAGCGAGCCCAGGACGAGAGCTTTCGATCAGGCACCCTGCCCCGCGCGGCGCGAGGCCGCGGCGACCGGCTCGCCGCCCCGGACTTCTCCCGTCGACCCCGATCCATGACCCGCGTGGGCGCCTTGGATCGGCTCCCGTGAGCCGCTCCGTGCGCCCGCAGGCGGTTTCTCATGCTCGCACACGGGAATTTTTCAATTCAGGCGCTTAGCCGAACTCGGCTAGCATGCACAGTCAAAGCCCAGACCGTGCATGTCCCGCGAGGTGCCCATCGTGATGCCCCGTTCTCCGCTCGCGCGCAGCCGCGCGATGCTCGCCGCGCTGCTGCTCGCCGCGGCCCCGCCGCTTGCGGCGCAGGCGCCGCCGCTCGACGTGCCGCTCGCCTTCGTCGGCGAGGCGACGGGTGCCGCGCATCAGGGCGCCGAACAGGGGCTGGCCGAAGCGCAGTTGCAGGGCGAGTTTCTGGGCCAGCGCTATCGGCTCGACGCGGCTCCCGAGGAAGCGATCGCGATCGTCGCCGCCCTGCCGGCGGCCGAGCTCCAGGCGCTGGCCGCCGCGCATCCGAACGTGCCCGTCCTCAACGTCGCCGCCGATGACGACGCCCTGCGCGATCACTGTCGCGCGAATCTCTTCCACGTGCTGCCCAGCGCGCGCATGGCGGCGGACGCGCTCGCGCAGTGGCACAAGGCCCATCCCGAGGCGCATGGCGTCGTTGCCCGCGCCTGGCATCCGGCCTTCGAAAAATATGCCGCGTCCCAGCTCAACAAGCGCTACACCGAGCAGTTCAAGCAGCCGATGGACGATCGGGCCTGGGCGGGCTGGGCGGCGGTGAAGCTCGTTTCCGACACCGTCGCCCGCGAGCAGGCGGCCTCGGCCGAGGTTCTGCTCGACGCCCTGCGCAATCGCCTCGCCTTCGACGGCCAGAAGGGCATCGACATGAGCTTTCGCAGCGACGGTCAGCTACGCCAGCCGCTGCTCCTGGTCGCCGGCGAGCAGATCGTCGGCGAGGCGCCGGTGCGCGGCGTCGTCGACATCGAGGATCTCGACAGTCTCGGGCCGGCCCGCTGCTCCGCGCCGTGAAGGCCCTGTCCGCTCTTCCGTTCCAGCCAGCGAGGAAAACCTGCATGCTCAGATTCATTCCCGGCCGTCTGCGTCCGCTAGTCGCCGCCGCCGCGCTGCTCGCGAGCTCACTCGCCGCCGCCGAAACCCACGTCTTCGTCACCAATGAAATGGGCGACGACGTGTCCGTCATCGACATCGCGAGCGCCAAGGTGGTCGCGACGATTCCGGTCGGCAAGCGTCCGCGCGGGATCGGCATCGCGCCCGACGGCAGCGAGATCTATGTCGCGGTCAGCGGCGAGAACGCGATTGCGGTGATCGATCCGAAGAGTTTGAAGGTGCTGCGCAAGTTCGACAGCGGCCCGGATCCGGAAACCTTCGCCGTGCACCCGAACGGCAATCTGTACATCTCCAACGAGGAGCATGCGAAGGCGTCGGTCTACAACCCGAAGACCGGCGAGCTGGTCACCGAGATCAAGGTCGGCCTCGAGCCCGAAGGTGTCGCGATCTCCCCGGACGGCAGCCGCGGCATCGTCACCAGCGAGTCGACGAACATGCTCCATCTGTTCACGATTCCGGAGCACAAGATCATTTCCAACATCCTCGTCGGCGCGCGGCCGCGCGCCGCGGCCTTCAGCGCCGACGGCAAGCTCGCCTACGCCACCTCCGAAATCAGCGGAGAAGTGAAGAAGGTCGACGTCGCCTCCGGCAAGATCGTCGGCAAGATGCCGCTCGCCGACGACAAGGCGAAGCCCAAGGACATCCTGCCGAGCCGCGACGGCAGCCGTCTGTTCGTCGCCGGCGGCCGCGCCAACCGCGTGTTCGTGCTCGACGAGAAGACGCTGGAGATCCTGCACGAGATCCCGGTCGGCAACCGCGTATGGGGACTCGCCCTCAGCGCCGACGGCAAGCGTCTCTACACCACCGACGGCGCGAGCGATCAGGTCTCCATCATCGACACCGACGCGAACGAAGTCGTCAAGACCGTGCCGGTCGGCAAGATGCCGTGGGGAATAGTGCTGCAGTGAAGTCCCGTATTCCGTAGCCCGGGTGGAGCGCAGCGCAACCCGGGATCTTCGTCGAGCCGAAACATCTTCTCGAAGATCCCGGGTTGCGCTGCGCTCCACCCGGGCTACGGTCTGGCGTGCAAGCGCGGCACCTTCTCCGTACCGCCCTTCCTGAAGCTCAGAGCCGGATGCGCAGCCCCACCCAGCCCGCGCGCGGCGCGCCGGCGCCGAGGAAAAGCGGCGAATCGTCGCTCAGGTTCGGCAGCACCTCGGTCGGGTCCTCGCCGATCAGCCCGAAGTTCTCGTAATCCTCGTCGAAGAGATTGGTCACGCGGGCGAAGAGCTCGACCTGTTTGCTGAACGCATAGCTGCCGCGCAGGTTGACCGTCGCGTAGCCGTCCAGCGTCTCGAGCTGGTTCGATTCGTCGCCGCGCAGCACCTGGTCCGAGTTGTAGAGCAGCTCCGCGCCGAGCGCGAGCCCGAAGGGCAATCGATAGTCGGCGCCGAGCTTGAGCTGATGGCGCGGAATGCCGGGTATGCGATCGCCTTCCTGGACCTGGATTTCGCCGTTGGCGTCGGCGAACGCGTGGTGCGGGCTCAGCGCCGAGAAGGCGCTCTCGAAGCTCGCCTCGACGTAGCTGTAGGCCGTGAACCAGTCGATGCCGCGCAGCGAGCCGGCGAAGGCCGCCTCGACGCCCTCGCGCTTGGTTTCGTCGACGTTCGCGAACAGGCCCGTCGCGCGCCCCGTCGACTGGAAGATGATGTCGTCGTGGTTGACGGTGCGGAAGTAGCCGATCCGGTGCTCGATGTCGTGCCACACGCCGCGCACGCCGAACTCCACGCTCTTCGCGACCACCTGATCCAGCGGCGGATCGGCGAGGAAGGCGTTCGGCAGACGGCACTCGAACTCGATGTCGTCCGGATCCTCGCCGTTTTCGACGGCGATGCGCTGCGCGAGCTCGAACACGCCGTCGTTGCAGGCGAGTTCGACGGGCGTCGGCGCGCGCGCGGACTCGCTGTAGCTGGCGAACAGGTTGGCAGCGTCGTTGACCGAGAAGGTGCCGCCGACGGTGGGATTGAAGCGGCTGAAATCGTGATCTCCGTTCAGCTCGCGACGCTCGCCCGATCGGTCGCGCAGCCGGATGTCGGTATCGTTGTAACGCCCGCCGAAGGTGAACGTGAAGCGCTCGGTGACGGCGAGGTTGTCGAGAAAGTACAGGCTCCACGTCTCGCTGCGCGTGCGGATGCTGGTGGCGCCTTCGGCGACGAAGGTGCCGAGCCCGAGGCCCTCGGTGCTGCGCGTGACGGGATCGATGTCCGACAGCTCGACGCGACCGTCGAAGTCCGCATTGCCGCGCGTCCAGTTGAAGCCGACGACGAAGTAGTTGTCGCGCGCGAAGAGCCGGTTGTCGGAGCTGAGCTGGAGGTCGGTGCCGTAGGCCTCCTGCTCGCGCGTGCTGCGGTTGTTGATCGCCGCGTCCGACAAGGCGAGCGTCCCCGTCAGCTCATCGGTGAGATCGTCGAGGTCGAAAGCCTCGGGATCGCCGGCGAGCGCGTTCAGCGCGGCCTCGAGCGCGTCCGGATCGGCGACTCCGAGATCGTTGTTCTCGCAGACGTCGTCCTCGTCGAGGCCGAGGGCCTCGAGCCCCTCCTCGTCGACTTCGTCGAGCAGGAAATCGCCGTTGCCGAGCGCGCATTCCTGGTACTCGGACGCGTCGCCGTTGAAGGAGTCGGTGGTGTTGTGGCGATAGAACGCGTTGCCGGCGAACTCGATGCTGTCGGTGACGGCGTGCGTCAGATCGAAAGACACCATGTGCATGTCGTTCTCGGTGATGTCCGGCGCCGTGAAGATCTGCTCGCGGTCGATCGCGAGCAGGCCGCGCGGGGAGGCGCCGTTGCCGCGCAGATCGGTGTCGGCGTACTGCAGGTTGAGATTCGCCGCGCTTTTCTCGCCGCGCCAGCTCGCGCTGCCGTAGACGTTCAGCGCGTCCGAGTCGGACTCGTCACGCCAGCCGTCCTCGCGAAAATAGCTGACGTTGGCGTAGTAGCCGAAGCTGCCGTTGTTGCCGCCGCTCTGCGCCGAGGTGACCGCCCTGCCCCAACTGCCGCCGTAGGCTTCGAGCTCGTGGCCCTGGAAGTTGAAGCCGTTCTTCATCTCCACCGACAGTGCGCCCCCGAGCGTATTGAGGCCGAACAGCGGGTTCGCGCCGCCGACCAGCGTGAGGCTGTGGATCGCCGATTCGGGCAGCAGATCCCAGTTCACCGTGTCGCCCAGCGGTTCGTTGACGCGCACGCCGTTCTGGTAGACCGATACGCCGATCGGCAGCCCCAGCAGCGGGGACGCCGAGTAGCCGCGATACTGGACATCGGGCTGCAGCGGATTGTTCTGCGCCGAGTTGATCGACACGCTGCCGAGGTTCTGGTTGAGATGCTCGGTGAGATCGAGGCTCTGGGCGCGTTCCAGCGCGTCGGCGTCCGTCGACTGCGTGGTGAACGGCAGCCGCTCGGGATCGAGGCCGCCGGTCCTGCCGAGCGGCGTCGGTGCGACGACGAGCACTTCTTCGTCGAAGCCGGCGCCTTCGGCGCTCGCGATGGCCGGCGCGGCAGTGGACAGGACGAGCAAAAGACCCTGAGACAGGGGCGAGCGGACGAAACGGCGGCGATCGTTCATGGCTGCATGCACTTCCGGCAACGAAAGAAACGTGGTCGCGTACGACCACGCCGCATGATAGCCAAACTTTCCCGAGACTCTTTCCCGGCGTTTCAGGACATCGTCCTGCTTGCGCCTCGCGTGCTCAGACTTTCACGAAGCCGTGGCGGATTGCGAGCCGCGCAATCTCGGCGACGGTGTTGACATCGAGCTTGCTCTTGATCTGCGTCGCGTAGTTGGCGACGGTCTTGCCGCTCAGGGACAGGCGCTTCGCGATGTCGTTGACCGTCTCGCCCTCGGCGAGCAGACAAAAAATCTCGAACTCGCGCGTGGACAGCCCCGCCATCGGCGAGCTCGCGCCGCGCGTCTTCTGGAACGCGAGGCGCTGCGCGACGTCGGGATCGAGATACATGCCGCCGGCCGCGACCTGGCGCACCGCTTCGACCAGCACGTTCGGCGCACTGCTCTTCGTGATGTAACCGCGTGCGCCCGCCTGCAGCGCCTGTTCCACGAACACGGTGTCCTCGTGCATGCTGAAAGCGAGGATGCGCGCATCGTGGCGGCGCTGCACGATGCGGCGGATCGCCTCCAGGCCGCCGATGCCGGGCAGGCTCAGATCCATGATCGCGACGTCCGGATTCAGCTCCACGAACATCTTCACCGCGACCTCGCCGTTGTCCGCTTCGCCGATGATCTCCAGGCCGGGTACATCGTCCAGCAGGGTGCGATAGCCGGCGCGCACGACCGCGTGGTCGTCAACCAGCAGAATTTTCAGCTTCATCGACGGGGCGTTCATGCTCGGGGTGCTCGCTCAGCGGAATGGTGATGGCGAATTTTGTGCCGCGGCCCGGCGCCGTCGCAAGCGACAAACTCCCGCCCATCGCGCGCACGCGTTCGTCGATGCCGAGCAGGCCGTGGCCGCGTCGCACCGTCGCGGGATCGAAGCCGCGGCCGTCGTCTTCGATGTCGAGCAGGCAGGCCCGCCGATCCGTACGCAGGCGTACGGAGACGCTCGTCGCCTGCGCATGGCGCGCGACGTTGGTCAGGGCTTCCTGCACGATGCGGAATACGTTGATCGCGCCGTCGGCGCTGAGCGTCGGCGCCGCGCCGAGATGCTCGAAGGAGCAGAACACGTCTTCGTGATGCGCGTTCCAGTCGTCGATCATATTGGCCAGCGCGCTGACCAGGCCCAGCTCGTCGAGGATCGACGGGCGCAGGCGCGCCATCATGCTGCGAACCTGATCGTACATGCCGGTGCTGACGTTCGCGATCATCGCGGCGCTCGCGCCGATCCCGCCTTCGCCGCGCGCCTTGCGCTCGATCGACACCGCGAGCGCCTTGATCGCGCTGATCGACTGGCCGAGCCCGTCGTGCAGCTCCTGCGCCAGGTGCCGGCGCTCCTCCTCGCGGATCGCGAGCGCTTCCTGGGCGAGGCGCGTCATCTCGCTGCGGCTCGCCGACAGCACGCCCGCCATGTGGTTGAAGCTTTCGGTCGCGCGATCGATGTCGGGGACGCCGGACGGCTGCAGGCGCACGTCGTAATCCCCGGCCTCGAAGCGCTGCAGCGCGTTCGACAGCAGCGCGAGCGGCGCGAGCGCACGGCGCAGCACCGCGAGCACCAGCGCGGTGGCGACCAGCCCGAAGCCGCCGAGCAGCGCGAGCGCGAGCCGCGTCTCGCGCCAGGCCTCTAGAATCTCGTCCGCCGGCTCGGCCCGCACGATCACCTGGCTGTCGCCGCCGAGCGGGATCGCGCGCACCAGCTCGTGGGCGCGCGGCGCCACCATGCGCACGAACCACTGCGGGACGCCGGCCACGCGCTCGGGCATCGCCGGCGACGGCGAGGCCGGCGTGCCGGGCGCCGCCAGCGACAGCCGCAGATGGCGTGAATAGCGCAAGCCGCCGAGCCGCTCGCGCCATTCGGCGATCGACGCCGGCTGCCCGCCGGCCACGCCGTCCACCTGCAACTGCAGCAGCATCGTGGTGAGCTCGAGCGAGGAGCTCATTTCGTCGCTGACCGCACGCCTGACGTTCGCGACGAGGTTGTAGGCGCCGATGGCGACGGACAGCAGCAGGATGCCGAAGACGACGGCACTCAGACGCAGCAACAGGCTCACGGCCGGCCCCGCCTGCGGCGCGCGTGCGGACCGCCAAGGAAGAAAGAGCACGCCGTCGCCGTGACGAACGGCGGGCCGTGGGCCGCGCGACGCGGAAGGCTGGCCAGACGCATCGAAGGATTGTATTGAGTGGGGCGTGGAAAGCCCACCTTCCCGCTCGACGCCGGGGATACACGAGAACGGGCTCGAATCCGCCGTACCGAATCGGCGCTACGCCGAACGGCTCGCGGCCGCGCGGCACCGGGAGGCGCCGCCGTCCGCGGACCGGGACGGGGATTGTATATGCTCGATGAAAACAGCCGGCGCGCGCGGCGCTCAGGATCTCTGCTCGTTCGCCGCCTCGCGGGCCGCGAAAGCCGCCTGCTGCTCGGGCGTGGCTTCCCGCTGATGGCGTTCGCGCCACTCGGCGTAGGGCATGCCGTAAATCAGCTCACGGGCCTGCTCATAGTCCAGCGCCTGGCCGCGCGCCTCGGCCTCGGCGCGATACCACTTCGCGAGGCAGTTACGGCAGAACCCGGCGAGGTTCATCAGGTCGATGTTCTGGACCTCGGGATGCTCGCGCAGAAAATCGCGCAGCCTGCGGAAGGTAGCGGCCTCGAGCTCGAGCCGTAGCTGTTCGTCGGTCATGAAGCACGGTTTGCTGGGGAAGTGCCGTCATGATACGTCGCCCGAGCTGTCTTGCCATCGGCGTGCCGCGCAACGAGGGTCGGCGGCCCGCGCGGCCGACGTCGAATATCTGCCGCACGACCGCTGATCCCCCGCGCCCTGACCGGGGAGGAAACGATCCGATTTGGGGCGCGCACGCCAGCGCGTGCCATCGACTATCCTTGGCAATGAAAGGGTAGTCCCGGGACGGCCTTCCCCCGTTTGTCTATCGCGCGCGTATTCCGGCGGAGTCGGCAACGTGAGCTCGAGCGGACTCGGCCAGCGAATCGCGATGAACTGGATCCCCATTCTGTGGAGCATGAGCGCCGGTGCCCTGCTGGCGTTCGGCCTGGTTCATCTGTCGATCGCAGTGATGTGGCGCGAACGGAAGGCGAACCTGTCCTTTTCCTTGCTCGCCGTCTCGGTCACGGGCATCGCCGTCGTCGAGCTGCTGATGATGCACGCCCAGACGCCGGCCGGGTTCCTGTCCCCGCTGCGCTGGTCGGCGGTGCCGGTGTTCACGCTGACTTTCTCGATCGTGATCTTCGTGCGCAGCTACTTCAAGGTGGGCCGGCCTTGGCTGGGGCATGTCGCGTGGGGCGTCCGTTCGTTGACCCTGTTCCCCGCGTTCTATCTGGAGAACGATTACCACTATGTGACGCTCCCGGCGGTCGACCACATCGAACTGGCAAACGGCGTCCGCGCCGCCGTTGCCGTCGGTGAGCCGAGCCCGTGGCTCGCGTTCGATTTGCTCGCCATTCTGCTGATGATCGCGTTTTTGCTCGACGCCCTGTGGACCTGGCAACGATGCGCTGCACGCCCGCGGCATCCGCTGGGCGCGCTCGTCATCGGCAGTCTGCTGCTCGCGGTGATCCTCGCCGGGACGACCGCCGCGCTGATCAATCTGGGCGTGATCCGATCCGTGTATTTCGTCTCGCCGCCTTTCCTGATCGTCGCGCTGGCGATGGGGTTTGCGCTGAGCCGCGATGTCGTGCGCGCGGCACGGGTTGCGTCCAGACTGCGGGAGAGCGAGGCCCGACTCCGTCTGAGCGAGCAGCGTCTCGACCGCGCGACCGAAGCGGCCCACATCGCGACCTGGGAATGGGATCTCGACCACGACGAGATCTGGACCACGGAGCTCGGCCGCACCCTGTACGGCTACGGACCTTCGGTGCCGCTGCCTGCGGGGACTTTCATCGAGTCCTTGCATCAGGACGATCGGGCGAGGATCGAGGCAGAGCTTCATCGCTTGCGGCGCGGCGGGGGCGGCAGCTTCGAGCAGGAGTTTCGCGTGCAGAAGGCGGACGGCAGCGCGAGCTGGTTCATTGCCCGGGGGCGCGCCGATCTGCGTACCGACGGGCAGCACAGCATGATGCGCGGCGTGTCCTTCGACATCACGGATCGCAAACGGATCGAAGCGAGATTCCGGCAAGTGGTCGAATCGACGCCCAGCGGGCTGCTCATCATCGATTCGGCCGGCAGCATCATGCTCGCCAATCGCAGCGCCGAGCAGATATTCGGGCGTCCTCGCGGTGCGCTGCAGAGCGAATCGATCTACACGCTGTTGCCGGCGCACCTGCGCGTGCCGGATGGCCGCACGCTGGCGCAGTTCATCGGTGCGCCGGAAGCACAGGGCGCCGTTCGCCTGGAGCTTCCCGGGCCGCGGCGGAACGGGATCGAAGTCGACTTGCAGATCGGTCTCGACCGGATCGAAAACGTAAACGAAAGCACGATCCTCGTGACCCTGGTCGACATCAGCGAGCGCAAGTGGGCCGAGCGCCTGGTCGTGCGGGAGCGCGAGTTCTTGCGTCAGGTCATCGATATCAATCCGAATCTGATATTCGTCAAGGACGGCGACGGCCGTTTTCTGTTGGTCAACCAGGCGGTCGCCGATCTCTACGGCATGACGGTCGAGACGCTGACGGGCAAGCTGGAAGCCGATTTGCGTTCGCGAGCCGAGGACGTGGAGCTCTTGCGCCGCACCGATCGGGAAGTCCTGTCCACGATGCAGGCGCGCGTAATCGACGAGGAACGCGTTACCGACGCCGCCGGCGACGAGCACTGGCTGCAGACGATCAAGCGGCCTATCCTCGCCGAGGACGGTTCGGCCTTCCTGGTTCTCGGCACGTCCATCGATATCACCGCCCGGAAGCTGAACGAGCTCGAGATCGCGCGGCAACGCGACGAGCTCGCGCATCTGTCGCGAGTCAAGATGCTGGGCGAGCTTTCCGGTTCCCTGGCCCACGAACTCAATCAGCCGCTGACCGCGATACTCAGCAATGCCCAGGCGGCGCAGCGCTTCATCGCGCAGGAAGTCCCCGATCTCGGCGAAGTCAGGGAGATCCTGCAGGACATCGTGAGCGACGATAAGCGCGCCGGCGACATCATCCAGGGCTTGCGCGCCTTGCTCAAGAAGGGCGAATTCCGGCGCGACTCGCTGGATCTGAACGAGGTGGTGTTCGAAGTCCTGAAGCTCATGCACAGCGATCTGCTGAATGCCGGCGTCGAGGTGGTCACCGAGCTCGCGGACGCGCTGCCGCTGGTGCAGGGCGACCGGGTCCAGTTGCAGCAGATCCTGATCAATCTGATGGTCAACGGCTGTGAGGCCATGAGCGAGCTCAGGGAAGCGGATCGCAAGCTCGTCATTGCGACGTCGCTGTCCGCGGACGGCGGCGTGTGCGTCCGGGTGTCCGATCGGGGTCGCGGCGTTCCCCCGGGCGATTTGGACCGCGTGTTCGAGCCGTTCGTGACCTCCAAGACCGAGGGTCTCGGCATGGGACTCGCGGTCTGCCGCAACATCGTCGCGGCGCACAAGGGGGGTCTATGGGCCTCCAACAACGTCGCTGGCGGAGCCAGCTTCTTCTTCACCTTGCCCTCGAGCCTCAGGCAGGTCGCATGAGCGTGCCGTCCCCCTGCGTATGCGTCGTCGACGATGAGCTTTCGGTCCGAAAGTCGATTGCGCGCCTGCTGCGCGCCCATGGCCTGGACGTCCAGGCCTATGCCTCGACGCAGGAATATCTCGAGGCTCACGACCCGGCGACGCCGGGGTGTCTGGTGCTCGATCTCGCGCTACCCGGGCACAGCGGACTGGAGCTGCAGGCAGCGCTCGTCGCCCGGGCCTATTCACCGCCGATCATTTTCTTGAGCGGCCGCGCCGAAATTGCCGACAGCGTGCGCGCGATGAAGCTCGGCGCCATCGAGTTCCCGACCAAGCCGGTCGACGAGCAGGCGCTGCTCACCGCCGTGCGGGCCGGAGTCGACAAAGACCGCGCGGAACGATCCAGACACCAGGAACTGAGCGCGATCCGCGCGCGCCTGAACACGCTCACGCGGCGCGAAAACGAGGTGCTGCACCGCGTGATCGCCGGCCGGCTGAACAAGCAGACCGCGGCCGAGCTCGGCACCGCCGAGAAGACCATCAAGGTCCACCGCGCGCGGATCATGGAGAAGCTCGGCGCGAACTCGCTGGCCGAGCTGGTTCGACTCGTGAACCGCGTCGGGCTCGAAGTCGATCCCGGGTCCTGAGGCCATCGCGCGGCCGGGCGGGAGGTAGCCCTAAAGTCCAATGTCCGGCGAGCGGCGCGCCGGTTAGCTTGCGGCGATGGAAACCGCACGACCGTGCATCGCCGTCGTGGATGATGAAGAATCCATCCGCAAGGCTCTCCGTCGACTGCTTCGCTCGACCGGCATGGACGTCGACACGTTTCCTTCCGGTGCCGAATTTCTTGCCGCATTGTCGAGCCGCCGTCCGGATTGCCTGGTGCTCGATCTCCACATGCCGGAAATGAACGGCTTCGAAGTTCAACGCCGGCTGACCCAGCTCGGCATTCGACTGCCGCTGATCGTGATCACCGGTCACGACTCCCCGGAAACGCGCGCCCGCGTGCTGTCACGTGAAGTCAATGCCTATCTGTTGAAGCCGGTCGACGCCGGCCTGCTGCTCGGCGCGATTCACGACGCACTCGCGCGCCATTGAGCCCGGCAGGCGCGCGATGCGGCTTTGGCGCGCCGGATCCGGATCTGGCCGCGATGCGCACCTTGATGGCGGCCGATCGGACTTCGATGGCCTGGACCCGGACCTCGCTCTCGCTGCTCGGTTTCGGCTTCACGATCTACAAGGTCTTCCAGACGCTGCAGGAGTCCGGCAAGAACCTGGCGCACGGGGGGACGTAATGGATGAGATTTGGATGAGGATAATGGAGAACCTCGGCGATCGGCTCAGCGGGCCGATGAAGCTGCGCTTCCTGCTGCAGCCGATCATGGCCGTGTTCTTCGGCGTCCGGTCGGGTTTGACGGATGCGAAGACCCGGCAGCCGCCGTACTTCTGGGCACTGCTGTCCAACCCGGCCCATCGCGCGGACATGCTCAGAGACGGCTGGAAGAGTGCCGGCACGGTGTTCCTGATCGCGGTCGCGCTCGATGTGATCTACCAGATCATCGTGCTGCGTTTCGTCTATCCGGGCGAAGCGCTGGCCGTCGCCTTTGCGCTGGCCATCGTGCCGTATCTGATCGTGCGCGGCCTGGTGAACCGGCTGACGCGCGCGCCGTAGCACGCGGCGCTGACGGCGGGGTTTCGCTCCGCGTCGAGCGCAGGCAGTTGCCCGAAGGTCCAATAGCCGGCGCGCGGGCCTGCCGGCGAAGATGTGCGGGATCCTCGTTCCGACGGAGCTTCCAACGTCTTCGATCCGTTCGCTCCGCGATGATCGCAGACAGGGCTGCGACTCCGTCCGGAGGATGGGTCTGGTACACGCGAAATGGTGAGTCGCGGGCCGGCATCGAGCGCGACGGCGACTCGGCGTAGCGGATGATCCACTCTACGAATCCCGATGATGCATCGACTCAGCCAAGGATTGACGCGATTCCCCCCCTATCCGCCATTCGTTCCGCGAGCGTAGCGCCGATGCGCGACGTGAGGAACGAGGCCGGAACGAAAGGCGCGCAGCGTTACGCCGGGGCGATCGCCGTGCCGAATGCTGCGCGACACCCGGCCCTCCTGGCCTTGCTGATCGTATTGAGCTGCGGCCGGCCGAGCCCCGCCCTATGCGCACAGACGCTGCCCGCGATCCCGGTCGCCGGACAGCAGCGCGCCAACGACGAGTCCGCCGCCGATCGGGCGCCCGCCGAGAAAAGCCTCGAGGAACGGATCGTCGCCGCGCGCGCGCGCATTCCCGAAGTGAAGGCGCGCCGCCAGGTCTTCGATGACCCCGCCTATGCGCCCCCGGCCGGGATCACCTCGCGTGAACTCGAGAACCTGCGGAAGTACGGGGACCGCCTGGTGATGTTTTCGGAAAGCGCGCTGCGCTCGCTCCAAGCCCAGCAGCAGACGGTGGCGGGCCAGCGGGCATTCGCGGCGGCCGCCGCGGCATGGCAGGGCTTTGCCGAACGACCTCCCTACTCCATCCTGATGGTCGACGATTTGAGCGACCAGCTTGCAGTCCAGCGCGAGCAACTCAAATCGATCCGGGACCGCATCGCGACGAGCGAACGACTCATCGAAGACTTCCGGCTCGTACGGGCGCAAGCGGATCGCGATGCGCGTCGCCTGGCCGAGGAAAGCGAGGCGGAAGGAAAGGCGAATCAGCCCGCCGCGAACTGGCGGTGGAAAGCGGCGACCCTGAGACTCGAATCGGTCGACGCTTTCATCGGCTGGTCACTGGCCGAGCTCGGCCGCGTGAAGGCAGAGCGCGCGCTGATCGAAACCCGGATAGGCTTGCTCGAGCGCCAGCTCGCGGTGGCGAAGTCGAACGCGGCATTCACGAAGCGCGATCTGGCGGAGGCGCAGTCTCGGCTGTCGCAACAGATAAGCGACGTCGAAGCCAGGTTCACTGCAGTCGCTACAGAGAGCAAGCAATTGGGGAGGGATCTCGTCAGCGCGCAGCAGGCGCTGGAGAGCGCGCGGCGCGCCGCCGCCGATGGCGGCACCGACACGGCCGCAGCGCTCGCGGCAGCAGAAGACCGCCTGCGGACGATCAATACCGAGGCGGACAGCGCGCGTACGCGCGGTGAAATTCTCGCGGTTCAACTGGCCGCATTGGCGGAGATGAAGGAAGCGTGGGCCGATCGCTATACGCTGGTCAACGACGGGAATCCTTTGCAGCGCGGAGAAGCGGCGTCGCGGCTGCGGACAAAGCTGGAACGCGCGCGATCGCTGGTCGCGAACGGGAATGCGGACGCGGCGAGCTTCAAATCGGAGGAGGACGTCAGCGCCGAGCGCCTGGCTCTCCTGGACCCGAGCTCGGACGCAGCGGCACGCGAGCGCG
This sequence comes from Gammaproteobacteria bacterium, assembly GCA_035325705.1. Taxonomy (GTDB): domain Bacteria; phylum Pseudomonadota; class Gammaproteobacteria. The sequence goes on along the minus strand of DAOKZI010000030.1, from coordinate 17,915 downwards.
AAATACTCGGCGCGATCAGGGACAAGCTGCATGTCGCCGATCTGCAGCGACGCGCCATCGAGCGCGGTCTCCAGGCGATTGCGCGCTGGCTGGAGGAAGCTCGGCTCGAGCTGCACGGCGAGCTCATCTCGGAACGCGCGCGCTATCGCGGCGCAGAAGCCCTCTTGCTGTTGAAGCGGTTCTGGAACCTGGAACTGTTCTCGGTCGAGGACACGATGGAGATCGGCGGCGAGCGGGTTTCCGTCGCGCGCCCGGTCACGGTGCGGAAAATCGTCACCATTGCGCTCTGGATCGCGCTCGGTCTGTGGGTGTCTCGGTTCTCCACGCGCTACGCCCACCGGAGGCTGATCGAGCATTACCAGATGGGGGCGGCCCAGGCCGAAGTGCTGCGGCGCTGGATCACGGCGCTCAACGTCGTCATCTTGCTGCTGATAGGCCTCTACCTGGTGCGGATACCACTGACGGCCTTCGCGTTCCTGGGCGGCGCGCTCGCGATCGGGTTCGGCTTCGGCACCCAGACCTTGATCAAGAACCTGGTCAGCGGGGTGCTGATGCTGTTGCAGCGGCAGATCCGCGCCGGTGACGTCGTCGAAATAGAAGGGACCGTCGGCACCGTCGTAGCGGTCGATGTGCGCTCCACGCGGATGCGTGGTTTCGACGGCAAGGAAACGCTGATTCCAAACTCGATGTTTCTCGAGAGCAAATTCACCAACTGGACCCTCACCACGCGGCAGGTCCGGCTCAGCGTGGAAGTCGGTGTCGCCTACCGATCGCCCGCGCGAACGGTCGCCCGGCTGCTCGCGGAGTGCGCACTTCGGCACGACCAGGTGCTCAAGGATCCGGCGCCGTTCGTGCGCTTCCAGGCCTTCGGTGTCAGCTCGCTGGATTTCGCGCTCTATTTTTGGGTCGAAATCGCAGATCAGGAAAGCGGCAAATCGGTCGCCAGCGATCTGCGCTTCATGATCGAGCAAAGCCTTGCGGAGCATGGAATCCTCATTGCGTGGCCGACACGCGATCCCTACCGCGACGACACGCAGCCGATCAGGATCGAAGTCGTGAAATCGGAACGCGGCGACTCGGCGTGAACGACACGCCGCACCGAACGTCCGGGGCTCTTGTCGAGCGCTCCGTTTCCGTGTTCCGGATAGGACCAAAGTCCACTGGCGAGGGCCCCGATCGCGGGTTAGGTTGATTCGCCACTGCCACGGCAACCGGAGAGTCACCATGCACGGCAACGATAAGAAGCACCGTTCCCACCTGCCACTGCCGAACACCGGCCGCCGTGGCCTGGTCACGTACGACGCGAAAGATCCGGACACGAAGTTCCCGCCGATCGAGCAGCTACGTCCACCCAAAGGTGCGCCCAACGTGCTGATCGTGCTGCTCGACGACGTCGGCTTCGGTGCCACGAGTGCCTTCGGCGGTCCGTGCCAGACCCCTGCCGCGGAGAAGCTCGCCGCGGGTGGGCTCAAATACAATCGCTTCCATACCACCGCGCTGTGCTCGCCGACGCGCCAGGCGCTGCTGACCGGCCGCAACCACCACTCCGCCGGCATGGGCGGCATCACCGAGATCGCGACCGGCTCGCCGGGCTACAGCTCGGTGCTGCCCAACAACATGTCGCCGCTGGCGCGGACCCTGAAGCTCAATGGCTACTCCACGGCGCAGTTCGGCAAATGCCACGAGGTTCCCGTGTGGGAGACGAGCCCGGTCGGACCGTTCGACGCGTGGCCGACCGGCGGGGGCGGTTTCGAATATTTCTACGGCTTCATCGGGGGCGAGGCGAACCAGTGGTATCCCACGCTCTACGAAGGCACCACGCCGGTCACCCCGCGCAAGACGCCCGAAGAAGGCTATCACCTGATGGAAGACATGGCGGACAGAGCCATCGACTGGATCGGGCAACAGAAAGCCCTCGCGCCCGACAAGCCGTTCTTCGTCTACTTCGCGCCCGGCGCGACGCACGCACCTCATCACGTACCGAAGGCCTGGGCCGACAAGTACAAGGGCGAGTTCGATCGGGGCTGGGACATACTGCGCGAAGAGACGCTGGCCCGCCAGAAAAAACTGGGCGTCGTCCCGGCAGACTGTGAACTGACGCCCCGCCGGGAGATCCCTTCCTGGGACGAGATGCCGGAAGCGTTCAAGCCGGTACTGCGTCGACAGATGGAGGTCTACGCCGGCTTCATGGAATTCACCGATCATCACGTGGGACGGGTGTTCGACGCGCTGGAGAAGCTCGGCATCCTGGACGACACCCTCATCTATTACATCGTGGGCGACAACGGCGCCTCGGCCGAAGGCTCGATCAACGGGTGCTTCAACGAGATGAGTTACTTCAACGGCCTGCAGGCCCTCGAGACGCCCGAATACCTCATGGCGCGGCTCGACAAGCTCGGCGGGCCGGAGTCGTACAACCACTACGCGGTAGGTTGGGCGCATGCGATGTGCGCGCCGTATCAGTGGACGAAGCAGGTCGCATCGCACTGGGGCGGGACCCGCAACGGCACCGTCGTGCACTGGCCCAAGGGCATCAAGGCCAAAGGCGAGATTCGCACGCAGTTCCATCACGTGATCGATGTCGCGCCGACGATCCTCGAGGCCGCCGGGCTGCCCGAGCCCGTCTCGGTGCAGGGCATGACGCAGCACCCCATCGAGGGCGTCAGCATGCTGTATTCGTTCGACGACGCCGGGGCGGCGGAGCGGCGTGAAACGCAGTACTTCGAAATGTTCGGCAACCGTGGCATCTATCACAAGGGCTGGACGGCCGTGACGCGCCATCAGCTCCCGTGGGCGCCCCGCGGTGCGAAGGTCCCCGCCCTCGATGACGACGTGTGGGAGCTGTACGACACGACGAAAGACTGGAGCCAGGCACACGATCTCTCGAAGCAGATGCCGCAGAAACTCGCGGAATTGCAGCGCCTGTGGGTCATCGAGGCGACGCGTTACAACGTACTGCCGATCGACGACAGATTGGTCGAGCGGATCAGCCCGGACACGGCCGGCCGGCCGGTGCTCATCCGCGGCAACACGCAGGTCCTGTTCGGCGGCATGGGGCACCTGTCCGAGAATTGCGTGCTCAACCTCAAGAACAAGTCGCATTCCGTCACGGCCGAAATCGTCGTCCCGAACCAGGGCGCCGAAGGCGTGATCATCTTCCAGGGGGCGAACATCGGCGGCTGGAGCCTGTACGCCAAGGGCGGCAAGCTGAAGTACTGCTACAACTTCGGCGGCTTCGAGCACTACTACGTCGAGGCCACGACGCCGATTCCCGCGGGCGAACACCAGGTGCGGATGGAGTTTGCGTATGCCGGCGGAGGTCTGGGCAAGGGCGGCCACGTCACGCTGTATACCGACGGCGCGAAGGTCGGCGAAGGCGATATCCCGGCAACGCTCGCGATGCTTTTCTCCGCGGACGACGGCTGCGATGTCGGCGAGGACACCGGCGCGCCGGTGGCAGGCGACTACGGTGCGCACGGCAATGCGTTCAACGGCCGGGTCAAGGGCGTACAGCTCGCGATTGCCGGGGCGGCCGACGCCGCCGATCACTTGGTCGCGCCGGAAGACGCCGTGCGGATGGCCCTGGGGCGGCAATAGGCCGCGCATCCGAGCGGAGATTTCGGAACGGCCCGCGCGCGGCGACGAACACCTGCGGAACGAGCACCTGCGGAAGCGCACAGAGTCATGTCCCTGGATACGCCGCCGCTGACCGGCGACGCGTGGCCGCCCGACGCGCCGCCGGGTTTCCACCTGCTCGCCAAGCCGAGCGGTTCGACCTGCAACATCGATTGCACGTACTGTTTCTTCCCGTCCAAGGAAGCGCTCTACCCGAACGAACGCAGCCGGATGTCCGAACGGACACTGGAAGCGTATGTCCGGCAACTGCTCGAATCGCATCGCGCGCCGGAGGTGATCGTCGCCTGGCAGGGCGGTGAGCCGACCCTGATGAAGCTCGAATTCTTCCAGCGCGCCGTCGACACCGTCGCGAAGTACAAGCAGCCCGGACAGATCGTGCAGCACACGTTCCAGACCAACGGCCTGCTGCTCGACGACGACTGGTGTCGCTTTTTCAAGGCGCATGATTTCCTGGTCGGCCTCAGCGTCGATGGCCCGCGCGAACTGCACGATGCCTATCGTCGCGATCGCCGCGGGCAGGGTACCTTCGATCGGGTCATGAACGGCTGGCGCATGCTGCGGCGGCATGGCGTCGAATTCAACGTCCTGTGCACCGTCAACGCGGCGAACGAGCGGCACGGCCGCGCGGTCTACCGATTCCTTCGCGATGAGCTCGGCGCGAAATGGATGCAGTTCATCCCGATCGTCGAGCGCGCGACCGAAGAGACGCTCGCGGTCGCGAACAAGGGCTGGAGCGAACGGCCCGGGACCAAGCGCCTGCTGTACACGCAGACCGGCGAGCTCGTGACGGAGCGGACCGTCGGCGCCGAGCAGTACGGGCGCTTCCTGATCGAGGTCTTCGAAGAATGGGTGCGGCACGACGTCGGGGAAGTCTACGTGCAGCTATTCGACGTGACGCTCGAGGCGTTCTTCGGCCGGCATCTGCTGTGCATTCATGCGCCGACCTGCGGTTACGCCCCGGCGCTCGAACACAATGGAGACCTGTATTCCTGCGATCACTTCGTCGAGCCGCGGTACAAGCTCGGCAACATCCATCGGACCCACCTGCTGAAGCTCGTCGCCTCCCCGGCGCAGCGCGCATTCGGCGCTGCGAAGCGCGACACGCTGACCGCGCAATGCCGGCGCTGCGAGGTGCGCAACTGGTGCAACGGTGGCTGTCCGAAGGATCGTTTCGTGCTTTCGCGCGACGGCGAACCGGGTCACAACTACCTATGCGCGGGTCTCGAGTCGTTTTTCACGCATACCGGAGCGGCGTTCAACACGATGGCCCGGCTCCTGCGGCAAGGCCGTGCGCCTGCGGACGTCATGGCGTGGCTCGCGAGCGAGGACGCGAAGCGCGGGCCCTATCAGCCGTGTCCCTGCGGCAGCGGCCGGAAGTTCCGGTTCTGTCATGGAGACAAAGCGCCCGCCACGTCGTTCACCGGCGTCGATCGGGAAGGATCGGCTCAGGCCTGAGCCGGCGCCGCCGTCTCCTTTCATCCACGACTCCGACAGCAGACTCACGACATGCACGCAAATCACGTACGACGATCGCACGCGCGGATCTGCGCACCGCGCCCTCGTAATCACCGCTTGCCGCCGGGCGCGATGCTCTTCATCGGCGCCGCGCTGCTGCTGTCCAACGGACACCCGGCGCGCGCATTGGGCCCGATCGACGTGCCGGAGACCTGGGGTGGGAGCCTCGCGTCGCGGGAGCGCCTGAGCGGGAACTGGGGCGGCGCGCGCGATACGCTCGGCCGGAACGGCATCGTGCTCGACCTCGATCTGGCCTTGACGCCGCAAGCGGTGATGAGCGGCGGCAGAGATACCGGCACGGTGGCCTGGGGCAACGCGATCTATACCTTGAACGTAGACACGGGCAAGGCGGGGTGGTGGCCGGGCGGCTTCTTCAATGTCAAAGGCGACAGCAGCTTCGGCAACGCCGGCTTGGGTGAAATCGGCGCGGTGGTGCCGGCCAATCTGTCGACCCTGGTGCCCGCGCCGCTGAACGCCGACTCGGGTCTCGAAAGTGCGAGCTTCACGCAGTTCCTGAGCACGAAGCTCGGTCTGATGATGGGCAAGATCTACACGCTCGATCTGCTGCACGGTGAGTTCTACGGCAACATGCATACGCAGTTCATGAACACCGCGCTGAGCCTGCCGATCACATCCGCCTTGGTGCCGCTGTCGGCGTTCGGCGGCGGCGCCGTGGTCCTGCCGACGGAGAACGTGACCGTCCTCGCGCTGGCGCTCGACCCGAGCGGCGAGGTCATGGACAACGACATCGGCGATGCGTTCGATGACGGCGTGCTGTTTCTCGGTACGGTGTCGGTGAAGATTGCGCCCTTCGGACTCGTCGGCCATCAGAGCCTGACCGGGATGTGGAGCGACAAGGAGCGCCTGTCGCTCGATCAGGATCCCGCCAATCTCGCGCGGATGCTGCTGAACGAGCGCTTCCCGCGCCTGGGAAGTCCGGGCCGGGTTCTGGAACGCATACTGAGGCGGCGATTCCCGAATCTGCTGGTGCCGGTGCGACCGCCGAATCGTGAGGATCGCACCTGGTGGATCGGCTACGGCTTCGATCAATATCTCTGGCAACCTGCCGGCGATCCGAAGCGCGGCATCGGGGTCTTCTTCAATTTCGGCGCATCGGACGGCGATCCGAATCCGCTCGAATACAGCTTCGCGCTCGGCATTGGCGGCAAGGGCGTAGTGCCGGGGCGTCCGCACGACGCATTCGGGATCGCTTGGGCGCACACGGAGTTCAGCGACGACTTCGTGCCGTTTCTGCGCCAGCAGCTCGATCTGGGGCTCGAACAAGAAGACGCGCTCGAGCTGTACTACAACGCCGCAATCACGCCCTGGCTGAGCGTGAGTCCCAGCGTCCAGATCGTCGATTCGGGTCTGGAACGGGCGCTCGATGCGAACGGCCAGCTCGAGGAGACGGACACCGCGGCCGTGTTCTTTCTGCGCACCTTCATCCGGTTCTAAGAACACTCTGCAAGCAGCGTTTCCGCGGGCCATGAATGGCCCGCTCGCGCATCAGGTGCGCAAGCACTCGATGCGCTCCCTCAATGGCTTCCGGCGTATCCGCCGCGGCACGTCTCGCAGCGATCGCGCGAATACCGCCAGTAAGACCAAGGTCCAATCGCGGCAGCCAGCGATCGTTGCTAGCGTGTCTCCGCGTTTGGGCTCCATGCAGAGAGAGATCGATGGCAATCGGACAGGGACATTTTCGAGCTGCAGCGGCCGCCGGGTGTCTGTTGCTGGCACTCTCCGGAGCGATGGCCCGGCCGGCCGGCGCCGAAGCGCAAGCGACGGCCGAGGCGGAGACGACGGAACCGGCCCATCCGGACGCCAAGGCGATATTGCTCGGCATGGCGCGGCACCTGGCGGCCGCACCGGCATTCGGCGTGAGCCTGCGCAGCGGGTATGACGTAGTGCAGGAATCGGGACAGAAAATCGAATTCAACGAAAAGCGCAAGGTGCTCGTGCAGCGGCCGGATCGGCTTCGCGTCGAGATCGAGCACAGCGACGGCGATCGGCAGCTAGTGTTGTTCGACGGCCAGGACATCACGGTCGCGAGCACGCCGCAAAACGTGTACGCGCAGGCCGCGAAGCCGGGCGCGCTCGACGACGCGGTTGCGTACTTCCTGCGCGATCTCCGGATGCGCCTGCCCTTGGCGCTGATGCTGGTCAACGAGCTGCCGGCCGAGCTCGAACGCCGCATAGAGTCCGTCGATTATGTCGAAGAGACGAACATCCTGGGCGCCCCGGCGCACCATCTGGCGGCGCGGACCGCCACGGTGGATGCGCAGTTCTGGGTGACGACCGGGGACAAGCCGCTGCCGCTGCGCGTGGTGCTGACTTACAAGACGGCGGGCGGCGCGCCGCAGTTCTGGAGCGAATTTTCCGACTGGAACCTCGCACCGTCGGCGCCCGATACGGCGTTCGCCTTCAGCGTGCCGCAGGGCGCCCGGAAGATCCCGTTCCTGACCCAAGTACCGCAGATCGCGACCGGTGGAGCGGCGGCATCTGTTCCGCGAGACACGCGGCCCGCGCAGGACGCAGGAGAACGGCCATGAGGATCCGATTCGCAACGAGCTGCGCGGTCGCCGCGACAGCGCTGCTCCTGTCGATCGGCGTGATCGATGCCGCCGACGCGCGGCGTGCGGGCGCGAGCGGCGGTTTCTCGCGCGGCGGTGTCGCTGCCAGCGGGAGTTTCGCCGCGGGACGCGGCGCCGGCAGCAGCCGGGCGGGCAGCTTCAGCGGCACCGGCGGTGCCGCATCACGTCAGGCGGGTGCAGGTACGCAGCAGCGGGCGGCCGCGCAGCAGTCGGCGTCGGCCAGCCGGTCGGCGGCCCAGCAGTCCCGACAGCAGCAGTCGGGACAGAATCAGCAGCAGCGTCAGGCGGCCCAGCAACAGACGCAGCAGGGCCGCCAGCAACAGCAGCAGCAGGCCCAGCAAAGCCATCAGCAGTCGCAACAGTCGCGACAGCAGCAGCAGACGCAGAATCGGGAAGACTGGCAGCAGTACGGACAGCAGCAACAGCAGAGCCGGCAATCCGCCGTCAGGGATTATCACGACGATTATCACGATGACGACTGGGATGATGCCGGCGAAATCTTGGCGGCCGGCATGATCGTCGCCGGCACCGCCGCGGTCATCAGCGCGGCGACTCAGCCGGATACGACGATCGTCTATACGACACCGGCACCCGCGCCGGCACCGGTCGCTTACTCGAGTCTCCCGTGTACGCCGAACGTGGTCGCGATCGGCGGCGTCACCTATTACCGCTGCGACACCGCATGGTTCGTCGAGACCTTCGCCGGCGGTTATGCGAGCTACATCGCCGTCGCGCCGCCGCCGGGCCATTGACGGGACGGGGGGAGGCTGCGCTCGGGTGCGGGCGGCAAGTTCAAGCAATCAATCGGAAGAAGGTGAGAAATGTCTGTTCAAGCGAGAGCGGTGGCCGTCGCCGGACTGTGGGCCTTGTGCGGGACGATCGGCGCCGCGGCGGCGGCTGAGCCGGTCAAGCTGACCTGTGCGCCGAGCAGCCTCTATCAGTGCGAAGCGATGTTCGAATGCCTGCGCGTGCCGAGCGAAGCGATCAACTTTCCGGATTTCTTCATTGCCGATCTGGCCAACAAGACCATCACGGGCCGGCGTCCGGACGGCACCGATCTGAAGACCACGATCGAACGACAGACGCGGGACGGCAATGCGCTGGTGCTGCAGGGGATCGAAGCGGGACGCGGCTGGAGCATGTCGCTGGATGCCCCGAGCGGCAAGCTGAGTTTCAGCGTCGCAGGCCCCGCGATCGGTTTCGTGGGTCTCGGCGCATGCCTGATCGAATGATTCGTCGCTCGCGACGAGGAGATGCAAGGTGAGATTCAAACGGAACGCGCTCGCACTGACTGCGGGCCTGGTACTGGCAATGGGCAGCGGCGCAGGCACTGCACAGCAGGTCTTGCAGGGCACCGCACGCGGGGCCGCGTGGGGGGCCGTAGGCGGCGCGATTGCCGGTGACGCCGGCAAAGGGGCGGCGATGGGCGCGGTCGGTGGAGGGCTCATCAGCGGGATGCGCCAGGCGAATCCGAATCCGCAGCAGGGCGTGGTGCCGGGTGCGGCGCGCGGTGCGGCCGTCGGCGCGGCCATGGGCGCGGTCGGCGGCGACGCCGGCAAAGGCGCGGCGATCGGCGCCGTTGCCGGCGGGCTGTTCAGCGGCATGCGGCGTGCGCAGCCACAGTACTGAAGAGAGAAAGATCCATGACGACTTTCCGGCCGCACGCGCTGGCCATCGTACTGCTGCTCGCGACCGGCAGCGTCGAAGCGCAGGTCACCGTCTATGCGTACCCATTGGCGGACCAGAGTACCGAACAGCAGCAGCGGGACGATCTCGAATGCCAGCGCTGGGCACAGGCGCGCACCGGTTTCGACCCGCGGATGCGACCGCCGCAGGTGAGCGCGAATTACGCGCCACCGCCGCCGCAGAGCGCTTACTTCGGCGGTGGCGCGGTCGGCGCGGGTGGCGTGATCCGCGATGCGGCCGGTGGTGCAGCGCTGGGGGCGATCGGCGGTGCGATCGCCGGCGATGCGGGCCAAGGCGCGGCCATCGGTGCGGCATCGGGCGCGCTGTTCGGCACGATGCGCCGGGCGAGCCGGCAGCGGCAGGAACAGGAATGGCATGCACAGCAGCAGGCGCAGGCTGCCCAGCAGCAGCAGATGCTGAATCAACGCTTCGAGCAGGCGCGCAGCGAATTCTCGCGGGCATACGGCTCCTGTATGGCGGCGCGCCGTTATGAAGTGCGCTAGCACGCGCGCCGGCCTCGCGGTGGCGGCGCGGAACTCGCTCAATACAGGATATTCGACGATGAATGCGAGCATCGCCAGCATGGCGCTGATCGGTGGACTGCTGCTGAGCGTAGCGGTCGCTGCCGGGGAGACGACCGCCTATACCGGCACCACGAAGACCGTCGTCAGCAAGAGTACGCTGCCGCTGGGCAACGGGGATTCGGTGGTTGCCGCGGTCAGCCGGGGGATGGCCACGTTGTCGACGACGCCGCCGATCCTGCTCGAGTTGAATTGCACCGGCTTGGGCCTGCTCGGCGCGAATCAAAGCTACGCCGCGGATTTCTACTGCTCGCTCGAAGCCGATGCCGACAACGTGCTCGATCTGAAGGGAACCGAAAGCGCCGACGGCAGCCATTTCACGGTGCTCGGCGGCAGCGGCCGCTGGCAGGGCGCAAGCGGTGGAGGCACGTTCAAACGTCTGACCGGTTCCGACACCGAGGCCAGTGCGGCCTTCGAGATGACGATCACGACGCCCTGAGGCTGGACGAGCGCCGGCCACTCGCCACCCCAACGCAAACTCGCCCGACCCGAATTCTTTCCATCCCAGGCTTCAGAGCACCATGAGAAAACGAGCATCGCGATTCACTTCCCGGTTTGTCGTTACGGCCATCGCCGCGGCGATTGCGGGCTACGCGGCACCGGCGGCCGCGCGCGATCTGCCTTTCGAACGGGCACCGGTGCTGAGCGCGGCGACGCTCCTGCCCGAGCGCATGCTGGCCGGGCCGAATTTCGAGGTGAACGACAAGGTCGTCAGCGACGGCTTCATGTACATGTATACGATCGACTCGCGCTGGGGCGAGCTCGAGGCGACGTCCACGCCGCTGCTCGCGCAGTATCTGCGCGAGCTGGACGCGGTCGCGCGCTTCGACGCGCTGAAGAGCACGAAGGAATTCTCCGGCGCGATGAGGGCCGCGGCGGGCAAGGTCGCGGAAGGCGCCGGCAGTCTGGTGCGCGATCCGATCGGTTCGGTGAGCGGCGCGGTGTCAGGCGTCGGAGCGCTGTTCGGGCGCGCGCACGAAGCGATCATCAGCGGCGGCGTGCACGGTGCGCAGGAAGACAGCGCGCTCGCCAATCTGGCCGGCTACTCGAAGGTCAAGCGCGAATACGCCTACGAATTCGGCGTTGACGTCTATTCGCGCAATCCGATCCTGCAGGAGCATCTCGATGCGGTCGCGCGTGCCGGCTTCGTCGGCGATATCACCGCGAGAACGGCGCTCGCGGCCGTGTCCGGCGGCGCCGGGGTGGCGATATCGGTCGCCGGCAATACGCAGACCCTGAACGAGGCATTGCGCGACCTGCCGCCGCTGGAGCTGCGCAAGCGCAACCGCGACGCGCTCGAGGCGATCGAGATCGACACGGAGCTCGCCGATCTCTTCATCGCCAACGAAGTGTTCACGCCGCGCGAGCAGACGGTACTGGTCGAAGCCCTGCGGTCGATGGCGGGCACCCGGAACCGCGACGCCTTCATCAAACAGGCAATCCTGACCAGCGATGCCGACATGGCCTATTTCCGCCATCGGCAGGCGCAGATGTATGCCGATTATCACCGGGCCACGTCCATTGTGCGCTTCGTCGCGGTCGGCCAGGTCGCGCTGGGCCAGCGCGGGGACGGCGTGCTGGTGTTCTGCGCGCCGCTGGACGCGCTGTACTGGACGCCGCGGATGGCGGAATGGCTACAGGTGTTCGAAAGCCAGTTGGCCCAGGCCGGCGAGGTGAAAGGCAAGGAAATCGTGCTCGGCGGCGCCCTCAGCCCGATGGCGCGCAAAGCGCTCACGATGCGCGGCTGGACGGTGCAGAGCGCGCGTTGAGCAAGGCCGGTCGGGGCGTCTAGCGAGGAGGTTCGACGTAGTCTCGTCATCGCCCGCCGCGTAGGGCGACGACGGAAAGTTGAGCAATGCGCATCGGTCGACTGCTTCAACGCTTCGCGATCGTCCCGCTCGCGCCGGTCGCGATCTGGGGTGTCCTCGTGCTGCTGTTCGCCGACATTCTACCGCGCCCGTGGCGGGTCGCCGCCGCGATCGCCTTCGGCCTGAGCGGTCTGTTCGCCGCGCTTGCGCTGTGGCGCGCGCGGGGGCGTTTGCTTGCGCTCGCCTGTTTCGCCTTCGCGCTGGGCGGCGCGATCGCCGGCTGGTGTTCGATAGTGCCTTCCAATGCGCGGGACTGGCAGCCGGAAGTCGCGACCCTTGCCCATGCGAGCATCGAAGGCGACAGAATCACGGTGCACAACATCCGCAACTTCGACTACCGGAGCGAGACCGATTCCACGCCGCGTTACTACGACCGGACCTTCGATCTGAACGAACTGGCCAGCGTCGACCTGCTCGCGGTGTATTGGATGGGCCCCGCCATTGCCCACACGATGCTGAGTTTCGGGTTCACGGACGGCAATCACCTCGCGATCTCGATCGAGACGCGCAAGGAGCGCGGCGAAGGCTATTCGACCTTGCTCGGCTTCTTTCGCCAGTATGAACTCTACTACGTGGTTGCCGATGAGCGGGACGTCGTACGGCTGCGCACGACCTACCGCGATCCGCAGGAAGAGATCTACCTCTATCGCGTACAGGGCCCGCTCGCAAACGGCCGCCGGCTGTTCCTCGCCTACATGCAGCGCCTGAATTCGCTCGCGGAGAAACCGGAGTTCTACAACACGCTCGCGGACAACTGCACGACCGGCGTGTGGCTGAACACCTTGGTCAATGAAAGCCACCTGAAACTCTCGTGGAAGCTGCTCGCGAGCGGCCATACGCCGGAATACCTCTACGAGAACGGCCGTCTCGACCAAAGACTGCCGTTCGCCGAATTGCGGGCCCGCAGCCTCATCAACGCGCGGGCGCAGGCGGCAGACCAGGCCGCCGACTTCTCGCAACGAATCCGCGCCGGACTGCCGGACGGCGGACCCTGAGGGCTCGATATGGACCAAGCCGGCCGCATCGTGGCACGTTTTTCCGGTGGGCTGCGCGTGAAAAGTGCGCCGGCTCGCAACCGAATACCCCGCCGTCCTCCACTGTGGCGGCCCGGCTTGGCCGTCGTGCTCGCCGTGCTGTGCATGGCCACTGCCGCAGCGGCGCCCGGCGCGTCGCCTGCGCGGCCGAAGATCGGGCTCGTCCTAGGCGGCGGCGGCGCGCGCGGCGCGGCGCACGTCGGGGTGCTGAAGGTGATCGAGGAACTGAAGATTCCGATCGACGTCATCGCCGGCACCAGCATGGGCTCGATCGTCGGCGGGCTCTATGCGGCGGGGTATACGCCGGAGCAGATCGAGCATGAGCTGAACACGATCGACTGGGACGCGATCTTCGACGACAACCCGCCGCGCGCCGATCAACCGTGGCGCCGCAAGCGCGACGACGATGGCTATCTGGTCAAGTACAAGCTCGGCTTCGGCGAAGGCGAGGTCAAGTTTCCGTTCGGCGTCGTGCAGGGTCAGAAGTTCGATCTCGAGCTGACGCGCCTGCTCTTGAGCGTGGCAGGCGTGACCGATTTCGACCAGTTGCGCATTCCGTTCCGCGCGGTGGCCACCGATATCGGTACCGGCGAGGCGGTGGTGCTGTCGAAAGGCGATCTTTCGCGCGCGATTCGGGCCAGCATGGCCGTGCCGATCGCATTCGGCACCGTCGAGATCGACGGGCGACTGCTGGTGGACGGCATGCTGGCGTCGAACCTGCCCATCGATGTGGCGCGTGCGATGGGGGCCGACATCGTGATCGTCGTCGATGTCGGCGAGGCGCTGATAGCCAGCCAGGACATCAAATCGCTGTTCGGCGTGCTCGGCCAGGTTGCGAATCTGTTGAGCCGGCGCAATGTCGATGCGCAGCTCGCCACGCTCCAGTCGCGCGACGTGCTGATCACACCGGCGCTCGGTGACTTTTCGTCGGGCGACTTCCAGCACGCCTCGAAGGCGATCGCGATCGGTCTGGCCGCCGCCGACGCGGCGCGTCCCCGGCTCGCTGCACTGGGGGTGCCGGCGGCGGAATACGCCCGCTTCGCCGCGCAGCGTGGGCAACTGGAAGCGGCGCCGCCCGTGATAGCCTTCGTGCGGCTCAAGAACGGTTCCCGCATCACGGACGAAGTGATTCGGAAGAAGCTGGGGATCGAGATTGGGCAACCGCTCGATCGCGCGCGCGTCGAACGCGGCGTGGCCGACCTGTACGGCCTGGAGCTGTTCCGCAGCGTCCGCTATCAGATCGTCAGCGAGGGCGCGGAAAAGGGCCTCGAGCTGGCGATCGAGGAGCGCGCCTGGGGGCCCGATTACCTGAAGTTCGGGCTCGCCCTGTCGAGCGATTTCAAAGGCGAGTCGCTGTGGGATATCGGCGTGCAGTATCGCAAGACGGCCGTGACCGCCTATGGCGGCGAGCTGGTCGGGAGCGCGCAGATTGGCGAGAACCCCGCTGCCGCCATCGATTTTTACCAGCTACTGGATCCGAACCTGAGGTGGTTCATCCAGCCCACCGTGCTGTACCGCGGCCTCAATATCAGCCGCTACGAAGGCGACGACGAGGTCGAGGAATATCGGGTGCATCAGTACGGCGGGCAACTCGCCGCCGGCCGCGAACTAGGCCGTTGGGGAGAGTTCCGCGTCGGGCTGCGCCGCTACACCGGGGATATCGACATACGGCTCGGCGACCCGGCGATACCCGCGCAGGGCTTCGAATCCGCGGAAGCCTTCACGCGCCTCAGTTACGACACGCTGGATAACCGGAACTTCCCGCGCAGCGGCGGCCTGTCGTGGGTGGAGTGGACCGAATCCGTCGAATCGCTAGGCGCGGATACGAACTTCACGCGCCTGAATGCCGAGCTCTCCGGTGCTTACACCTGGTCGCGCTTTACCTTGCTCGGGGGCCTCCAGGTCGAATACACCGCGGACGGCGTCGCACCCCTACAGAACAGATCGCGGATCGGCGGTTTCACGCGCCTGTCAGGCTTCGCGCAGAACGAGTTGAGCGGACAGCACGTCGTGCTGCTACGAGGTCTGGGCTATCGGCGGATTTCCGATATCACCTGGCTGCCCGCGTACGTCGGGATGTCGATCGAATACGGCAACGTCTATGAGCATCGCAGCGACATCAGCCTGTCGCCCGAGGACGCGCTGTTGTCCGCGAGTCTGTTCTTCGGCGTCGAGCTGCCGGTGGGCCCGCTCTATCTCGGCTACGGCCATACCGAACGCGGGCATGACAGCCTCTTCCTGTACCTGGGACGGCTGTTCTGAGTCGCAAACGAAATACCGGCGTCCCGGCCAACGGAACCGCCTCTCAGGCCAGGGCTGCACCCGGGCCCGGAAACCGAAGGACTACATAAGATGAACTACACACCTCTCACCTGCATCGTAAACCTCGCGGTCCTGTGCGGATCCTCCGGGGCGGCATGGGCGGACGATCAAGCAGCGCTGGCGAAGCAGCTCGCGAATCCCATTGCGGCGCTGATCAGCGTGCCGATTCAGGCCAATTACGACGATCACATCGGGATCGACGACGGCTCGATGTGGCGTATCAACGTGCAGCCGGTGATTCCGGTGTCGATCGGCAAGGACTGGAACATGATATCGCGCACGATTCTGCCCCTCATCGACCAGCACGACGTGCCAAGGAACGGCGCCGGCGAGTTCGGGCTGGGTGACATTCTCCAGAGTGCCTTCTTTTCCCCGAAGGCGCCCACGGCCGCGGGCATCGTCTGGGGTGTCGGGCCGGCCCTGCTGTTCGACAGCGCCACGGACGACGCGCTGGGCGCGGAGCAATGGGCCATGGGTCCGACCGCGGTGGCGCTCACGCAGAAGGGGCCGTGGACCATCGGTATGCTGACGAATCACCTCGAATCCTTTGCCGGAGACGACAGCCGAGCAGACATCAGCGCCACGTTCATGCAGCCCTTCGTCACGTATATCACGCGGACCAAGACTTCCTTCAGCTTCACCAGCGAGACGACTTATGACTGGGTTTCGGACCAGTGGTCGGTGCCTCTGAACTTTTCCGTGTTCCAGATGCTGAAAGTGGGGCGTCAGATCATTCAGGTCGGTGGCGGGTTCAGATACTGGGCGGAGTCACCGGCTCTCGCGGCGGATGATTTCGGGTTTCGCATGCAACTGACATTCCTGTTCCCGAAGTAATCTCGATCCCGGTGAAAGCCAAGCCATCCATTCTCTCTACGCCGATGAAAGGAGTTCCGATGAACGCTTCATTCTCTCTTGCACTGGCGATCGCGCTGCTCGCGCTGTCGAGTGCGTTGGCCCATGCCGCGGGCGATTCCGGGTTTCTCGATGACTACAGCCAGCTACGGCCCGACCCGGACCGGACCGGCCCGGCGCGATGCGCTACGAGGCGCCGGGAGTGAATCTCGGCCGCTACACGAAGATCCTGGTGACCCCGATCGAGCTGCTCTACGCTCCCGATTCCCCGCACAAGAACATCTCTCCCGACGAGCTCAAGACGATCACCGATGCGTTCTATGCGACGCTGGTAGACGAGCTCGAACCGGCCTATCCAGTCGTCGATCGGCCGGGGGAGGACGTGCTGGCGGTCAGAATCGCGATCACCGGCGTACGCATGGAGAACAAGAAACGACCGCTGCTCGGCTACACGCCCATCGGCTTTGCGGCGACCACGCTTGCCAATGCCGCCGGCTTGCGGGTCACGCTCAAATCGGCCGGACTCGAAGCCGAGCTGCTCGACTCGGTCAGCGGGAAGCCGGTCGGCAGCGTGGTCGATCGGGGCGCAGGCGCTGCACAGATCGGCGGTGCGACTTCCTGGGAGCAGCTCGGCAATACGCTGAAGTTCTACGCGCAGCGTTTCCGTGCGCGTTGGGATGCGGCGCGCGCGCATAGCGGATCCTGAACCGGTATTGGACCTTGGTCTAATTGCGCGCGCGCGCGCATCGCTGGGAGCATGGCGTGGTCCAGTGTGCACCGAATCGCGAGGTCGAACGCCGACCGCGCGGACCGCTACCAGCGCGACGTGCGCCTCGGCCTTCTTTCCACTCGGGAGCTCGCAGAATGATCAAGCATTTCAAAATATCCGCGGGGCTAGCGCTCGTGCTGATGATCGCCCTCTTGCAGGGTTTCGCGCGGACGGCCCTCGCGGCCGATGCCGCGGATATCGACGCCGACGTGTATGCAGCGCTGCAGTCCTTGTACAAGGAGGTCCCGGGCACCCAGTCGATGGCCGAACAGGCGAAAGGCGTGCTGGTGTTTCCGAACATCGTGAAGGCCGGCTTCATAGTCGGCGCCCAGTATGGACAGGGCGCCATGGTGCAGAATGGCGCAATCACCGGTTATTACAGCATCAAGGCAGGATCCTACGGCATACAGGCCGGGGTGTCGGGTTTCGGTTATGCGATGTTCCTGATGACGGACGCAGCGCTCGCACACCTCGGCAAAATGAACGGCTGGGAGATCGGCGTGGGCCCGAGCATCGTGGTCATCGACGAAGGCGTGGCCAAGACCTTGACGACCCGAACCCTGAAAGAAGACGTTTTCGCCGTCGTCTTCGGCCAGAAGGGGTTGATGGCCGGCGCCGGACTGCAGGGCTCCAAGATCGTGCGCCTGAACAAGTGAGGGAGACGCTGCAAGAGCAGAGTTTCCGCGGGCCAGCCATGGCCCGCTGCGCATCGAGTGCGCAAGGACTCGATGCACGGGAGGAGTCGAGCCCGGAGCAGCAAAGGGCTCGCCGCCGCTGAACGAGCCCAGGATAAGCTCGTTCAGCGCCTCGCGAACGAGTCGATGAATCCGTCGCCGGTTCGAGCGTCGCGCTGAGATCGAGCAGTATCTCTTGCGCCGGCCGCGCCTCGAAGACCTCGAACGGCTGCCACCGCGCCCGCTGACTCACACGCTCGGCCGCAAAATAGCTGAGCGCAAATACGCTCCACTGGCTGTCCGATAGCGCATGCTCGTGTAGGTACCTCCTACGTCATGCCCGCGCAAGCGGGCATCCACGCACTCCCTCGGCGTCCAGCGCGAAAA
>DAOKZI010000029.1:0-52094 GCA_035325705.1 Gammaproteobacteria bacterium | reverse complement strand
ATAAGAAGGGGGAGGAGTCCATCCCATCAGATGAGCGCAGCGAATCCGGGATCGGGCACGCCAGGGCTCGCGGGCCTGAATCCCGGATTTCCTCGGCTCCGGCTCTTCTATCGGCACCGGCGTGACGGTAGCCGCCGATTCACTCTCTTCTCCCTCTGTGTTCTCGGTGTTCTCGGTGGCAAAAAAAACGTGTCAGGCCGCGACGGGCTTCCGTTCAAAGCAGCACCGGGGTACAAGCCAAGGAAGGGGAATGTTAGGCTCCGGCATCTCTATCGATCAGGAGCAGCCCGTGAGCACGGCCGAACGTCCCGAGGAATTCGTCAACGCGCAGCACTTCCACCAGCAGCCCGTCGGCCTGCGCTGGCGCACACAGCGCCGCACCGTCACCGAATACGATCTGCTCGCCTTCGTGACGAACAGCGGCTTCAACGAAGCACTGTTCCTCGACGCCGAGACCGCGCGCGAGCTCGGCTTCGAAGGCAGGCTGATACCCGGCGCGATGAGCTTCGCACTGGCCGAAGGACTCGTGATCTCGAGCGGCGCGCTGTCGGGCGTCGGCCTCGCCTTCCTCGGCTGCAATCTCGAGATCAAGGCACCGGTCTACGTCGGCGACACGATCGAAGTGTGGGTCGAGGTCACGGCGGCGCGCATGACTTCGCGCGGCGACCGCGGCGTCGTCACGACGCGCAACGAAGTGCGCAACCAGCGCGGCGAGCTGGTGCTGGTGTATACGCCATCGCGGATGATTCGGGCTTGAAGCTCGGGGCCGTGTCGGGAGGCGCGGCGTACACGGATGGGGACGACTCGCCTTCAGATGACTAGCGCCGCCGAAACATTCGACCGGCGCGGGCAATGACAGACCGGCACGCGCGCGGCAGTAGATAGATTATTCGTTCTGATCGCCCCGGTGTCTCACTCCGCGTTTCGTTCGCCATTATTCCGACGACGACGAGCTCCCTGGTAACCCCGGGAGGGTCCCATCGGTCGACGGAAGTCGTTGCGCTCGGCGCATTGGCGTTCATGACGCCCCACAATGGAGTTCAACCGCAACGCAGGAGGAGCGGAGCGACGAGTGCCGCGTCGACTGGAACGATTTGTCATGCGTCAACCCGAGATACCAGCGGAAATCGGTCCGGATGACGAATGGACTCCACTGACAGATCAATATCGAGGTCCGGCCAGTAGAGATGATCGGGTGACAGCCACTCCACGTGCGTAATGGCACCGATGGTGCCATTACGAAACCACGGAAATTCAGCGAACGGCACAAAGAGCTCTTCGTCAGCGAGCAGGACCCAGAAGCCGTGCGCTGATACGTTCGTGACTTCAGCCGCCGAAGTGCTTTGCCCACGCGTCGCGGATTTCATGCTCATGTGCCTCAATCAGTGACTGCACCGCCCGAATCTGGCGGTCGTTCAAGCCCAGATTCTGCGCCGGTTCGATGCATGGCTCAAGCCAGAACTTGGCCTCTCCGTCTGCGCAGTGAACGTGGACGTGCATCCTCGATTCCTCGCGGGAAAAGAAGTAGAACCGGTACCCGTCTTCGCGGAAGATCGTTGGGCTCATGGTGACGTCAGGTCTTACACATCTGACGAATAACGATGCGCATGAGCAGCGCTCAACCGCGGTGCGCCACATCGCTGTGGAGCGTCTGTCCTCATGCGCGAGTTAGGCGCGCCATTCAGCATGAGGCCCTATTCCTAGAACAAGATAGATCAACGTTGCGACTGCGACTAAGGCGACCGATGCGCGCGCAATAGCCCGCAATCTATGACCCAAAGATGCTAACCGGTAAAGGCCCAACGACAACAGGACTACAGCCAGCGCCGTGGACGCGAATAACTCTGCCGCCGCTTCGCCGAGGGAGATTGAATCGCCGCCGAATTTGACATGCTCCCACCACAGGGCATGGACACGTTCGAGAACGGTCACACACATAGCGTAGACCACAAGGAAACAACCTACGATTGAACTCGCTATCAAAGCCCGAACAACGAAGAGCGAGGCGCAGTTCGGCGAACGAGGAACGACCTCAACTGGCCTCAGTCGCGCGCCTGAAACGGCAAAGACTAGCGGAAGGAAGAAAATCGTAACCGTCCATACGTATAACATCAACTGAACGAAACCGGAGCTCACGATGCGCCACGATGCAAGGCACGCGTACAGCCACAGTAGCCCGGACAGGGCGATTGCAAGGCTGCGACGTGTGTTTGAGGTGATCGTCACGGGAGCGCCGAACGTCTGAGGTGATCGGCCGCCGGAGCGCGAAGCGCGGAGGGAACCTTCAAGCGTAGCTTGCAGGCGGTCCGCTGCAACTGCTTGTTAGGCCGCTGGCACAACGCAGGATTAGTGTTCTGTCGGCTTCTCATCGAAACTTCCTGGAACTCGGGCTTCGCATGTCTCGAAGTGCAGGAGCCCGGACTGTTCCCATTCCATAAGCTGCTCGTAAACCTTGTCGTATGACCCACCCGGTTCGATATCTATCGCGAAAAGCGACGCTGTAGCTCGCTCAAAGTAAGCTTGGTAACGATTGAGCTGACCCAGTAGTTCCGCGCGCTCTTCCTCAAGACAAGAACTCTCGAAAAAAACTCGCATTGTTCGATGGCCGCTCGGCTCAACAACCTCGCGAACCTCGGGCTTAAGATCAGGCGCATCCGCGGTCGCACGCACTATGTCCGCGAAATTCAATCCGTAGGCGAAAAAGGGCACGTTTCTAATCTTGAATAGGTTGCCACCGAGTTTCTCTGCCCAGAGAGACTCTCCACCGGTGCCCCAGTGAAGGGGCAGGTCGATGTGAACCTTCGTAAGAACCTCGTCTGTCATTGAACGGCCAAACATTGTGCATGAGCCGCCGCCTTAGCGCGCAGCGCGAAGGGTATCTGCCAGCAACGCTGGCAGGCGGTCGGCTCGACGCACTGGTTATTCTTCACTTTGCAGGCTTCTCGTACTTGAGCAGCATGAAAGGCGATCCGTTTGCGCAATCCTTGTCGCACCAGATACCCCAATGCCCTTTTCCGATTTCGACTTCACGAGCGGTTATAGCGAAGAGCACCATGTGCGCCTGCTCATCTTGGTTCGTGAGTGTTAGGCGATAGGCCGAGGATACGGGACTGTCTGACCTT
Organism: Gammaproteobacteria bacterium; assembly: GCA_035325705.1. Taxonomy (GTDB): domain Bacteria; phylum Pseudomonadota; class Gammaproteobacteria. Next base: position 48,972 of record DAOKZI010000029.1, on the reverse strand, counting down.
GTGCCGAGTTTGCTATTGATTTTGGCCGCAACCCCTTCGGCTTCCTCGCCGTGAAGTTGAACGAGCTCAAGACTCCTGAAGTAGGCAGCATGGCGCACTTCCTTCGGTTGCTCGCGGACCATCTGCGCTGGCAGATGAACCGGAGCCAACGCACCCGGAAAGGACCAGATCCAATGCTGCTTTGCCGCGAGGGTGTGCCTAAACTTCGTGCAGTAGATCTCTCCCCAGTCGCTGAGCGGTACGGGGAGCTGCAACACTGCTTCGGATGGCGCTCCCGCACAAGGAATAAGTATGTTCTCCTGTGCCACGGCCTTGAGGACGGACAGGCCAAGAAGGACGACGGCAATACGCGCGATCTGCATGTCGTGACGCCTAACGCCTGAATTAAGCCGCGCCGCGAAGCGTCGGCTTGAATGAATTGTTAGGTGCCAAGCCGAAATCTCTCTTGGCAGAATTGATCTGGCTCGCTGTCATACCAAAACCAGTGTTGCAAGCGTCCATCGTTGTCGCTGCGGAAGGTGAAAGCTGTAGCGGAGTCATACCTGCTGTATCCCGCATGTAGGAAGGTATAGCTGCTCCCAGCGATGAACTCAGAGTTCGGGAAGCCAGTGAACGAATGGTTGGCAATGTAGCTCTGCCCAGCCTTAAACGGATGTTCTCTCCACATTTCCACGGATAAGTCCATTGGCACCTAACTTTGAATTGGGCGACGAATCTGTCGCAATGTATTGGGACGATTGTTTCGCATAACACCGGGGCGAAGCTGCAAGATCTTGAAAAGACTATAGCCAGCGTCCGCTAATGCGGCAATGAAGCCGGGGAGGAGTGCGACAGGGACGTGGCACCGAGGCCTCGTCTGTTCGATACCGTGCGGGGACAGATTTATTTTGGCCGCATTCGACCGCCGTCTCGTTCGGCTGCCGCCACCGTCACCAATCGCCTCCTCGTGTCGTCGCGGTGATTGAACATCGCCGCCCCGTTCACTTTCGTCGCGAAAATGAATAGCTCTCTTTTCCGCCCGAAGAGCTCATTCCCGATCCCGGGTTCCGCGCTGCGCGCTGCACCCGGGCTACGAGAGCGCAGCGGTCAGCCCGTCGTGGCCAGATCCCGCACCCGCGCCCAGTCCTCCACCATCTCCGGATACTGCGGCAGGACCACGAAGGAGACGTCGGTATAGCCGGCGTCGCGCATGCCCTTCACTCGGTCGGCGAGCGTCTCCGCGGTGCCCGAGAATGAGCATTGGCGGATGAAGTCGCCGGTGATGAAGGCCTCCTCTTCCGGTTTCAGGAACAGCGCGTGGCCGCGGGCAGTCAACGCGCGTGTGCGCGGCCCCATCGCGGCGACGTGGAACTCGATCGGATCCTCCACGTTGAAGAGCCCGAGATCCGCATTGACGAAGCGAAGCTTGCGCCGCTGGCCGTCGAAGGACCATTCGACGGTGTCGCCGTCGAGCAGCCCGCGCACGGCGCGCAGGTGGCGCCCCAAGGTCGCCACCGAGATCGCCGGCAGCCCCATCGCGCGCCGCGCCGAGAAGCCGGTGCGACGCCGAAATCGATGCGTCCCGGCGCGAGCGCATTGAGGCTCGCGAGCATGTTCGCCGTCACCGGCGGGATGCGGTTGGTCGGGATGCACACGCCGGTGCCGAGCCGGATGCGCGTGCTCTTCATCGCCGCCGCCGCCATCACGACGAAGGGATCGGCCGCGACCATCTGGCTGTCCTCGAACCGCACCGTGTCGAAACCGAGCGCCTCGGCGCGTACGGCCGTACGCCAACTGTCGGCGGCGTTGGCAAGGCCCAGGGCGAAACGCATGCTGAACTCCGGTAATCAGTAGGACTTCGGCAGGCCGAGCACGCGCTCGGCGAGATAGCTCAGGATCAGCGGCGGGCTGATCGGCGCGATGCGGTGGATCATCACCTCGCGCAAATAGCGCTCGACGTGATACTCCTTCGCATAGCCCATGCCGCCGTGCGTCAGCACGGCCTGCGTGCAGGCTTCGAAGGCGGCTTCGGCGGCGAGGTATTTCGCGGCATTGGCCTCGGCGCCGCAGTCCTCGTCGCGGTCCTGCATCGCGGCGGCCTTGAACGCGATCAGGTTGGCCGCCTCGAGCTTCGCCCAGCTCGCCGCGAGCGGATGCTGGATGGCCTGGTTCATGCCGATCGGGCGCCCGAACACGACGCGCTCCTTCGCATAGGCCGTGGCCCGGCGCAGCGCCGCGCGGCCGAGGCCGACGAGGCCCGCGGCGATCAGGATGCGCTCCGCGTTGAGACCCGTCAGCAGGTAGCGGAAGCCCCTGCCCTCCTCGCCGATGCGATGCGCGGCCGGCACCGGCATCGCGTCGAAATAGATCTGGTTCGAATCGACGCAGGCGCGCCCCATCTTCTGGATTTCTCGAATGTCGGCGTAACGGCGATCGAGATCCGTGTAGAACAGCGAGAGGCCGTCGATCGGCTTCTTCGTCTCCTCGAGCGGCGTGGTGCGCGCGATCAGCATGATCTTGTTCGCCTGCTGCGCGGTCGAGATCCACAGCTTCTCGCCGGACACGTAATAGGTGTCGCCGCGGCGCTCGGCGCGAGTCTTCAGCCGCGTCGTGTCGTGGCCCGTGTTCGGCTCGGTGACGCCGAAGCAGGCGATGTCCTCGCGCGCGACGATGCGCGGCACCCACGCGCGCTTCTGTTCCTCACTGCCGTAGACGAGCAGCGGCTTGAGGCCGAACAGTCCGATCGCGACCGCCGACACGCCGCTGTTCGCCGCGCCAGACTCCGAAATCGCCTGCACGACGATCGCGGCCTCGGTCGTGCCGAGACCGCTGCCGCCGTACTCCTCGGGCACCGCGACGCCGACGAATCCCGCGTCGGCCAGCGCGCGGCAGAAGTCCTCGGGGAACTCGTGGCCGGCGTCCCGCGCGAGCCAGTAGGCATCGTCGAAGCGCGCGCAGAGCTTCAGCACGCTGTCGCGGATCTGCTGCTGTTCGGAGGTCCAGGTGAAGTCCACGTCGTTTTCCTCGTCATTCCGCGTGCAGGTCACAGATCGGCCGTAGCCCGGATGAGCGTAGCGAATCCGGGAGCGGGCCTGTCAAACACGGTGCGCTCACAAACCATCGCTCCCGGATTCGCTACGCTCATCCAGGCTACGAAGACGCGGTGCTCCCGGTGGCATCGCCGCTCTTTCACGCCGGCACCGGCTGCGCGAGCGGACGCGCTTCCCTGATCGGCAGATGGCAGATCACCGCGGCGAGGGCGAGCACGATGCCCGCGTACCACATCCACGTGTAGTCGCCGAAGCGGCTGATCGTGAGGCCGCCGAGCCAGGCGCCGAAGAAGCCGCCGATCTGGTGCGTGAAGAGCGTGAGGCCGAACAGGGTCGCGAGATGGCGCGGGCCGAACAGCTTGCCGATGAGCCCGGCCGTCGGCAGCACCGTTGCGAGATAGGTGTAGCCTAGCGCGGCGGCGAAGACGTAGAAGGTCCACGATGTCTTCGGCGCGAGCAGGTAGAGGCCGATGACGACGGCGCGCGCGCCGTACGTCGCCATCAGCACGTTCTTCATGCGATAGCGCTGACTCAGCGCGCCTGCGGACAGGCTGCCGGCGATGTTGAACAGCCCTATCAGCGCAAGCGACGAGGCCGAGACCGCGGGCGACAATCCGCACAGCGCGACTTCGCCCGGCAGGTGCGTGACGAGAAACGCGATGTGGAAACCGCAGGTGAAGAAGGCGAGATGCAGCAGCAGATAGCTGCGCTCGCGGAGCGCGCGCTGCAGCTGTTCGCCGAGCCCGAACTCGCCGTGAGTGGCCGCCGGCGCCGCCGGCGTCCTGCGCGTCATGTACCAGGCGAGCGGGATCGTCAGCAGGGCGGAGGCCGCGAGCGCGAGCATCGCGCTCACCCAGCCGAAGGCCGCGATCAGCGCCTGCGCGAGGGGTGCGAACAGGAACTGGCCGAAGGACGAGCCGGCGTTGACGAAGCCCGTCGCGAAGGCGCGGCGCTCCTCCGGGAGATGGCGGGCGATGCCGCCGATGAGGATCGCGAAGCTGCTGCCGGCGGCACCGGCGGCCGCGACGACACCTATCCAGAACGTCAATGTCAGCGGCGAGCGCGCGAACGGCGTCATCGCCGTGCCGAGCGCGACGAGCAGCGCACCGCTGACGATGACGCTGCGCGTGCCCCAGCGTTCGGCGAGCGCGCCGTACACCGGCTGCGCGGCGCCCCACATCAGCTGCGAGACCGCGAAGGCGAGACTGACCGTCGCGATGCCGAGGCCGGTGGCGCCGTCGATCGGGGCGACGAACAGGCCCAACGACTGGCGCGCGCCCATGGTGATCATCAGGATCGCCGCGGCGGACAGCACCAGCGGCCAGAACGACGCCGGCGAGCTCGAGGAGGAAACGGACATGTCCGCAACGTAGCGCGGCGCGCGGCGTTCGCAAAGGGGATCGATACAGCACCAAGGGACGCGCCGACCTCTCGTAGCCCGGGTGGAGCGCGCAGCGCGTAACCCGGGATCTTCGACGCCCTCGAAACGCCAAATCCCGGGTTACGCGCTGCGCGCTCCACCCGGGCTACGAAAATTCAGGGCAGTGCGTGCGTGTGGACCCCGGACTGCGTGAAGAGCAGGAGCTGGTCGCCGGCGTGCAGCACGCTGGTCGCGAACTGGCGATCGGGTCGGACCGTCGCTGCGAAACGCAGCGCCGGATCGGCGATCGCGACCGCGCCGCCGAGGCCGACGAGCACGACGCGGCCGTCGTCGAGCTCGTCGACGTCGGTCAGCGACTGATCGGTGCCCGTCGTGAGCGCCGTCCAGGTCTCTCCGCGATCGGTGGACAGCAACGCGTGGCCGACCATGCCGACGACGATCACGCTGCCGTCCTTGCGCACGGTGCCGCCCCACAGCGAGCCGTCGTAGGGCGTCTGCACCAGGCGCCAGCTCGCGCCGCCGTCGTCGGAGAGGAACACGCCGCCGATCTCGGCCGCGATGTACAGCCTGCCGTCGATGCCCGCGAACACCTGATTCAGATGGCGTTCGCCGTCCTCGCCGTCCGCGACGTAGAACTGCTCCCAGGTCTTGCCGCCGTCCTGCGTCGCCAGCGCGTAGCCGTAGGGGCCGACGGCGATGCCGTGCGTCGCGTTCTCGAACCACACCGAAAAGAGGCTGTCCGTGCCGTCGAGCTTGCCGTACTGCACCGTCCAGGTTTCGCCGCCGTCTTGCGTGTGCAGAATTTGACCGCCGTGGCCGACGGCCCAGCCGAGCCGCGCGTCGGCGAAAGTCACGGCCGTCAAGGTCGTGCGCGTCGGCACGCGCGCGGCCTGGCGCCAGTTCGCGCCGGCGTCGTCGGACAGCAGCACGTGGCCGAATTCACCGACCGCGACGAGCCGCGGCCCGGCGCGCGTCGCGTCGAGCAGCAGGCTCTGCGCGGCGAGCGGCGCAAGGCGCGCGTCGGTCGTATCGTCGGCGGCGGCGGCGAGCAGCCAGCCCAGGAGCAACAGCGTCGAGATCGCGCGATACATCGGCGGCGTCTCCTCAGTGCGTGAGGAAGGGCGGTCGCACCGGCCGGCGGCGCGGGATCAGCGTGTCGATCACGACGGCGAGCGCCGGCAGCAGCGTGATCGCCATCACCATGTTGATCATGAACATGAAGGCGAGCAGCAGCCCCATGTCCGCCTGGAACTTGAGCTCCGAAAAGGCCCAGGTCGCCACTCCCACCGACAGCGTCAGCGCGGTGAAGATCGTCGCGTTGCCGGTCTCGCGCAGCGTGCGCTGGAAGGACGGCACGATCGGCAGCCCTTGCGCGAGGTAGAGCTGCAGCCGGTTGTAGATGTAGAACGCGTAGTCGACGCCGATGCCGACGGCGAGCACCATCACCGGCAGCGTCGCCACCGTGAGCCCGATGTCGAGCTCCTTCATGAACCAGTAGCCGAGGAAGGTCGCGACCGTCAGCGGCACGCAGCAGGCGACCGTCGCGCGCCAGTCGCGATAGGTGAAGAAGACGAGCGCGATGATCGTCGCGTACACGTAGAGCATCATCGGCAGCTCCGTGCTTTCGAGCACCTCGTTGGTCGCCGCCTGCACGCCGACGTTGCCGCTCGCGAGCCGGATGTTGACTGTGTCGTTCGGGTGCTCCATGCGGTACCGCTTCGCGGCGGCGACGACGGCCTTGATCGTCGTCGCCTTGTGATCGCTCAAGTACACGTTGATCGGCAGCACCGTGCACAGCGGATCGTAGAGGCCCGAGCCTTCGCCGGCGAGGCCGATGAAGCTCGCCATCGAGCGCTCGTCGCGCGGCAGCGCATACCACTTCGGATTGCCCTCGTTGAAGCCCGAGGAGCCGACCTTGACCAGGGTCGGCAGCGCCGCGACGCTGATCACGCCGGGCACGTTCTGCATTGCCCAACTGAACTCGTCGAGATAGGTCATGCGTGCGAAGTCGTAGCAGCCTTCCTGCGGGATCTCGTTGACGATCGTGAAGACGTCGAGGCCGAGGCTGAAGCGATCGACGATCGCGACGGCGTCGCGGTTGTAGCGCGCCGTCTCGCGCAGCTCCGGCGCGCCGGGCTTCAGATAGCCGACGTGGCGGCCCAGCGATTCCCAGTACGCGACGCCGAAGATGACGGCGGCGACGCCGACCAGCGCGAAAGCCCAGCGCGTGTCGGCGGCGTGATCGAAGATCCACATCAGCCCTTCGCGCTTCTCGCGCAGGCGCGTGATGCGCTGGACGTAATCCGGGCCGAGCCTGAAGTAGGACGCGACGACCGGCAGCATCACGAGATTGGTCACGATCTTGTACGCGACGCCGATCGAGGCGGTGATCGACAGCTCGCGGATCATCGGGATCGGAATGAGGATCAGCGTCGCGAAGCCGACGAAGGCGGTGACCAGCGCCATCGTGCCCGGGATCAGCAGGCCCGTGAAGCTCCGGCGCGCGGCCTCGTAAGTGGACTTGCCGGTGCAGATGCCCCAGGAGATGTAGTTCACCTGCTGCACGCCGTGCGAGACACCGATAGCGAAGACCAGGAAGGGCACGAGGATCGCGAGCGGGTCCAGCCCGTAGCCGAGCAGCTTCAGCGTGCCGAACTGCCACACCAGCGACACCAGCGAGCACAGCAGCGCGGTGAAGGTGAAGGCGAACGAGCGGCTGTACCAGTACACCGCGAACGCGGTCAGCGCGAAGGCGAGCACAAAGAACTTCGCGACCGACTTCGCGCCTTCGGCAATGTCGCTGATCTGCTTCGCGAAGCCGATGATCTGCACCTCGATGTCCGGGTTCTCGAACTTCTCGCGCACCTCGGTCTCGATGCGCTTGCCGAGCTCGATGTAGTCCGTCTTCTCGCGCGTGCGCGGGTTGTAGTCGAGCAGATCGGCAACCACCATCGCGCCGGAATCGTCGTTGGCGACGAGGCTGCCGACGTAGCCGCCGACGATCACGTTCTCGCGGATCTGGGCGATGTTCGTCTCGTCGAGCTGGTCCGGCGTGATGTCGCCGCCGATCACGTCGCGGGCCTGGAAGCCCTCCTCGGTGATCAGCAGCACGCGCGTGTTCGGCGTCCACAGCGAGGACACGGTGTTGCGATCGACGCCGGGCATGTACATCACCGCCTGCGTCACGTCGTGCAGGGCGCGCAGGAACTGCGCGTTCCACATCGTGCCCTCGCGGGCGTGCAGCACGACGATCAGCCGGTTCGCGCCGAACAGCATCTCGCGGTACTTGAAGAAGGTGTCGGTGTATTCGTGGCCGGTCGGGAGCTGTTTGTCGAAGCCGGCATCCATGCGCAGGCCGGACGCGAACCAGCCCATCACCGCCGTGAACACGGCGAGCAGAGCGAGCAGCGCGGCGCGGTGGCCGAAGAACAGTTTCTCCAGCCAGAGGACGAAGCGGGCAATCATCGAGCGGATCTCGGGGTGCTGCGCGGCGGGGACGATCGGGGACCGCCCCGCCGCGGGATGTCTCGGTCAGAACGCGATCGAGCCGCTCACCCCGAGGAAGTCGCGGTCGCGCACGATGTTCGACGATCCGCCGCCGAAGTAGCTGGTGTAGCCGACCTGGAACTTGTAGAAATTGTTGTAATCGGCCGTCACGCCCATGAACACCGACTTGCGGCCTTCGACGAAGGGCAGCGCGTTCGGCGTCGTGCCCGAGAAGTCGTGGTAGAAGTCGAGCACCGGCGTCACGGTGTAGCTGCCGAGCACGTTCGGATAGGTCAGCGACAGCTCGATCACATAGCCCGCGGAGGTTTTGTCCGGCGTGTCGTAGCTCGGGAAGACGAGATAAGGCACGCGGTGCGGATCGAGGCTCGGGTAATGCGTGGCGGCGATTTCGGCGAGCACATAGCCTTCGGCCGCGCCCAGCGCGCGCATCACGTCACCGAACACGCTCTCGACCTCGATGAAGTAGAAGCCGGTCAGATGGGCCTGCCACTTCTCTTCTTCGACGTAGCCGCGGGTGTAGCCGCTGGTGCAACCCGGATCGAAGGTCTTGCCGGGGCCCGGCGTCACCACGTCCCCAGTGCCCAGCGCGCAGCCGACGACGTCCATGATGCTGTGACCCATCGCCGTCGAGCCGGCGGCCAGGCCGAAGGGCGCGAGCCCGGCGGACAGCGGCACGGTCGGATCGATGGCGACGGAATCGTTCGGCCGGTACGACAGCTCCGAGCCGACGGCGATCGGCCCGATCTTCGTGTTGCCCGAGAGGCCGAAGAGGTGCTTGTCCTCGCCGAACTCGTTGAAGTAGCCGAGCCCGAGCGGATTGCCGGCCGCCTGCAGGCGCGGATCGAACACGAACGAGGTCCACGGCAGCTTGTCGTGGTAGTGGATGTAGTAGAAGCCGAACTCGGCGTCGATCGATTCCGGGATGTAGCGGAAGGCGATGCCGTACTGGCCGGTCTTTTCCGGATCGCGATCGGTGCGGTACTGCGGCACGATGTTCGCGCCCGGGATCGGCGGCGTCAGAAGGCCGTCGCCGCAGGTGAAGGGATCGGTGGGACCGCAGAGACCGAAGCTCGACGGCGCGAACGCATCGAGCTGGCCGCGACCGACGACGTCCGCGCCGGACAGGAAAGTGCCGACCGGATCGAAGCGGAAGTCGTTCCAGACGAACTGGTAATAACCCTCGACCGACAGATTGTCCGTGATGCCGGCGTTGAAATAGAACATCGGCGCCGGACGCAGCACTTCCTTGATCTGCGTGCCCGGTGTGCGGAAGCGGCGGATGTCGAGCGCGTTGATCGAGTTGATGCCGCCGAGGATGAAGATGTCCTCGCCCCAGGACACGACCTGGTTGCCGAGGCGCGCTTTCGCCGGCTGGCCGAAGAGCTCGAAGTCCTTCGATATCCATAGATCCAGCGGCGTGAAGTTGAGCTCGGCGACGCGCTGCGCCTTCTCGCTCAGCTCGGTGTAGCGGCCGTCGTCGATCGCGTGGTCGTACAGCCAACTGAAGCGCGTCAGGAACTCCCAGCCGTCGCCCCAGCGCAGGCCGATCTCGTGCGTGCCCTTCAAGGTCGCCGAGGTCACGTCCCACTGGTCGAAGTTGAGATTGCCGTTGTCGCCGTTCAGGAAGTTGAAATCCGGGTTGGCCGCGAACTCGCCGCCCGGGCCGTGGATCGCGCGGCCGATGTTGCCGGTGATCGGCGGCGTGCCGCCGTTGTCGCGACCGATGAGGCCGCTGTAGCGGTCCTGCGTGCGCACCTGCGCGCCATAGGACAGCACGGTGTCGACGTTGAGCACCGCGCCGTTGTCGAATTCCCAGCGCCGCGCTTCGGCGCTGGGTGCGGCAAGCACGATGCCGAGCGCGAGCGCGGACAGCGCAACGCGCCGGACCTGCATGATCGTATGTGTCGTTTCCATGTCCCCCCCTCGTGATCTCAGCGACTGCCGACGCGCCGGAGCTGGTTGGCGTCGAACTTCTTCGGATCGATGCGCCCTTCCTTGCCGGCCAACCAGTCGACCTTGCCTTCCTGCGGCATGTTGTCGGCCATGTAGCGGCCGACGTTCAGGTCATAGCTCGTATAGCCCTGGTACACGCAGGCGCCCAGCTCCCACGCCGTATACGGATAAGATTCCATCACGCGCCAGATCTTGCCCTGCGCGTCGTAGAGATCTTCCTGCAGCATCGCCCAGGTGTCCTCGTCGAGATAGAAATCCCGCTTCGGAAACAGATGCCGCATGCCGGCCTTCACCGTCGCCTCCACCTTCCACACGCGGTGCTTCTCGTAGCGGATCAGATCGCGCTGCGGCGCCAGCGGCTTCAGGAAGTCCGCAAACTTCAGCGAGGTGTCGTTGAAGCGGAAGGTGTTGTAGGTGACGTAGAGCTCCTGCTTGCCGACGAGCTTGAAGTCGTAGCGATCCATCGCCCCCGAGTACATCGGGTACTGATCGACCATCAGCAGGTTCTCGTAGCCCGGCACCGGGTTGTCGTAGGAGAAGGTCGGCGAACGGCGCACGCGGCGCTGGCCCGGGAAATACAGCCAGGCCTCGTTGCCCTTGTTCAAGAAGTAGTGCAGCAGGATCAGCTCGCCGACGCGGGCGGCGGGCGACACCACCTCGTTCAGCAGCTTGTACTCGATGCCGCCCTCGGCGAGCGTCGTGTTGCGCTCGTCGCCGAAGGGCGTCAGCGTCCACTGGTTCTGCACCAGCGGCACGAACTTGCGCCCACCAGGCTCCGAGAAGATCGTCGCGTAGGTTTCGATGCGGCCGGCGCCGGCCCAGCGCAGCTTGTGATTCCAGATCGCCTCGGCGCCGTTCTGCGGGACCGGGAAGGGCACGCCGGAGGGCACCGCGGTCTCGAGGCCCCAGCCTTCGGCATTGAGCTTGGCGGTCGTCGCGTTCTGCTTCGTACGGTCGTAGACGACCTGCGGAAAGGCGCAGTTGCGATGGGTCGGAAAGATCTGCATCGAATAGCCTTCGATGTTCTCGATCAGCGCGATCTGACCGACGGTCAGAAACTGCTTGTGCTGCTCGAGGTTCGATTTGTCGATCGTGAACAAGGGCTGTTCCGCGCCGTAGGGATCCGGCCGCGGCTGACCGACGGCCCAGCCGGCCGGCGCTTCCATCTCACCGCCGCTCCACTCCGGAATGCTGCCGTCGGCATTGCCGGCTTTCTCGGCGCCGACCGGCGTCAGCTCGGCGCCGAGCTTCGCGGCTTCGGCTTCCGACACGGCCGCCCACGCCTGAGCGCTGCAGACGCAGGCCACCGCGGCGGCCACACAGGCGCGACGCGCCCATCGCAAGGACTTCTCGTACATGGTTTCCCCCTGAAGGCGATACCGTTCCCGCTGGTTCGCCAGATTTGAATGCTGTGGACGGCGCGACGCGGGCCGCCGCCGGCTCAATAGTCGATGACGACGCCGAGCTCGCGCAGGCGCGCCAGCACCGCTGCGCGCACCTTGAAAATCTCTGCCGGCCGCGTCTGGCGCAGCGTCGCGACTTCCGATTCGGTGAACGGCACGAAGTCCGCGGGCAAGGTGTCCTTGCTGAACTCGCGGAGCATCCAATTGAGAATCTCGGCCACTTCCGCGTTCGCCAACGGCGTATAGGCGATGCCCGGAACCTGGGTCAGGTAGGCCCGGCCCTCGGGGATCTTCGCGATATGGCCCGGGATACCGTGCAGCGACGGTACGTCGTTCGGCTTGCTGCCACTGCCGTCCGGCAGGTGGCAGCCCGCACAATGCAGCAGATAACTCTGGCGGGCGTAGTCGTCGGCCCAGGCGCCGGCACTCGCGACGGCGAGCACGAGCCCCGTCCCCAGTGCAATGATGATGTTGCGCATCTGCCCCACGACGCCCGGCGCCTCAGCCCGGCCGCGCCTCCGACACGCCGAGCGCGACGGAAACGGTGCAGTGATAGGCGTTCGCCTTGTTGCCCATGCACCAGTTGACGTCGTTGTGCACGCCCATGCGGTAGGCGGGGCGTTCGCCGATGTTGTAATTGCACATGCAGCGGCCGCAGGCCGATACACCGCAGCAGTCGTTATACGAAATCAGATAGGCCTTGCCGTCGTTCGGGTTCTGGCAGGTGCCGACCCAGGTCACCTTCGAGACCTCGGTGCCCGCCGGGCACTGGGAGATGGAGCCGCCGCAGCAGGTGCAGAGGAAGCCGTCGAGCGCGCAGTAGCGCCAGTATTCGCAGGTCGTGTCGTCGTTGACATCGCCGCCACCGCCGCCGTGGCCGTGCGGGGCCTGGCCGCCGTGACCGGAGGGCGCCGCCTGCGGCGAGCGATCGAAGGGCAGCACCGGGAACAGCACCGAGGCACCGAGCAGGGCCTTGCCGAGCCGCGCCATCGCGTTGCGCCGCGAGGTCAGCCGCGCGACTTCGCGGGTCTTGCGCTCGAAGTAGTCATCGAACCATCGCATAGCCATTACTCCGTTGCGGCGCTCACGCCGACTTCAGGTATTCCTGGACCGAGGACACGCCGAGCTCCTTGGCCGTGAACAGGCTTTCGAGCTGCTCGCGCGAGTTCACGAGCCCCTTGGCCTTGACGTGGCCGGTCTCGTCGATCAGCACCGCGTGCGGCAGGCGGCTGACTTTGTAGGCGAGGCCGAGCTCCGTCGACAGCAGATACGGGAACTCCTCGAGCTTCGCCTGCCGGTAGAACTTCTCCTGCGCGCCGCGCTCGCCGTCGCTCGCGAGCACGATGCGCAGCCAGCTCGCTTCGCTGCGCGCGGTCGATTTCAGGATCGGCAGCAGCTTCTTGCACACCGGGCAGGTCGGCGACAGGAAGAACAGCAGGGTCGAGGTCGCGGCCGGCCGGCCCAGCTCGACGCGGCGGCCGTCGAGACCGATCAGATCGAAGCTCGGCGCCTGCTCGCCGACCTTCGGCCCGGCGTCGAGGATCAGCGCGCCGACCGGCGCGATGCGCTCGTACAGGATGCCGACCTGGCGCGCGAGGCCTAACACCGCGGCGACGAGGGCGGCGACCACCACCGAGAGAACGATCACGGCGGCCCACAGGGTTTCGATCATGCTCCGTCCCGCAGCGCCCTCAGGCGCGGTTGGTTGGCGATCAGTTGGCTCGCCGCGGCATAGAGTCCCGCGAGCAGCAGGCCGCCGATGACGAGGACCGCGTAGTCCGGCCAGCGCAGCGCCCGCGCGCCGCTGCCCAGCGCGCTCGCGACCAGCAGCAGCGCGAGCACGGCGTTGCGTGCGACCAGCGCCCAGCTCAGGGTCTGATCGCCGCTCGCCCCGCCGCAGCCGCAGCGGATGTCGGTGCGTCCGCGCAGCAGATTGACGGCGACCGCAGCGGTGACGACGAACAGCAGGACCACGCCCGCGAGCGCCGGCCACGGCCGCGCGTAGGGCGTCAGCAGCAGGCCGCCGATCAGGAATTCCGCGACGATGAGGGTCAGGGACGCGCTCGGCACCGCGGCGCTCGGGATCAGCTCGTAGCCTTCCATCGCCTGCGCGAACAGCTCGCGTTCGCGCCACTTGGCCCACGCGCCGCTCAGGAAGATCGCGCCCGCGGCGACGCCGACGGCGCCGGCGAGCACGGGATCGACTGCGAGCAGCGAGGGCGTCATGGCGGCCGCGGTGCGGGCTGCGCTCAGTGCGTCTCGATCAGGATCGGCGCTTCGCCGAAGCCGTCGACGCGCTTGCCGACCGCGAGCTTCGGCGTCGTCGTGTAGTTGACGAGGCCGGCGGACAGCGGATCGATCGCGAACAGCAGCGGATTCGCGCCGCGGCTCACCTCGAGCGCGACGGCGTTGTTGCCCTCGACGCGCTCGACGCGCTTCTTGGTCGCGAGGTCGTAGGCCCAGATCTCCTGCGCCGGATTCTTGTGGCTGCCCTCCACGCCGTTCGGATGCATCGCGACGTAGAGGCGGCCGTTCTCCTTCGACAGCGCGAAGGGCTGGTAGCCGCCGGGGCGCCAGTTGTCTTTACGATCCGCCTCGTCGAGCAGCGACCAGCTCGCACCGATCTTGGCGACCGCGCCGCCGAGGTTCGCGGTATAGATATCGCCGTAGAAGCTCAGGAAGCTGTATTCGTCGCCGTCGTTGACGGTCTGCGTGAAGATCGGCGACTTGTCGGGATCGAACAGGCGCTCGCTGCGCTGCTGATCGCTGGGCTTGCCGTCGGCGCCGAGCGTGACGGTCAGCAGCGTGCCGTCGCCGCAGACGGTGGTGAAGCGATTGGCGACGCTCTGCGCGGGCAGGATGCCCCAGCAGCCCGGTGTCGGCACCTCGGTGACGAACTTCTCGGCCTTGCGATCCGTGATCGCCACCGAGCTCGCCGGCGTCGCGTTCTGCGAGATGATGTAGCGGCCGTCGGGCGTGACCGCGATCGTGCCCTTGTACGGCAGGGCCTGCGCGTGCTTCGGCGGGATCTCGATCTCGGCCTTGATCTTCAGCGTCTGGCTGTCGTAGACGTCGATCTGATCGGTGCGCGTGCCGCGGTTCAATTTCGCGAGATAGGTCGTCGCGACATAAATTTCGGAGCGATCCGGGGAGAGCGTCGCGAGCCCCGTGAAGCCGGTGCCGATCATCCCCGTGTACTTCAGGCTCTCACCGTCGACGATGTGCATGCGGCCGTCGACGATGTGCGAGATGGCGACGTCCGAGACGTAGAGGCGGTAAGGATTGGCCGGCGGCATCTGCGCCACCGTGATCTGTTCGGGGACGAAGTCGGCCGCCTGCGCCGTGCACGCGCCGGCCAGCAGCGCCGCTGCCCATGTCCACTGCTTCGCTGTCCGCATGTCAGCCCCCTGTCCGCCGTGCGCCGGCCGTTTTCGGCTCAGTGTAAGGATTTCGGCCGCTCTTCAATAGCGGAAACTGGCAAGCTGCGGGCGCTGACCCCGGCACGAGCGTCTTCCCGAGGCGCGCTGTACCGGGGCGGCCGGCCGGTGTACTTTTCCGATCCGGCATCCAGCTCGCCTCAGCCCGACGTCCCCGTGACCCTCGCCCCACCCGTTCTGCCACCGCAGTTGCGCACCGTGGTCAGCGGAGACGCCGACGAGCATGCGCAGAATCTGGGCGCCTGGGATCAGTCCTATGAGCAGCTCGGCCGCGGCCGCTTCATCGGCCGCCTCGACGAGCTGTGGCTGGACGCGCTGCAGCTCTTCCGCGAGCGCACCAGCCACGAGGTGCTGGAGACCGGCGTCCCGTGGCCGGGCTCGCGCACGTTCGGCATCCCGCTCGCGATGGAGGGCACGGCCATCTACGGCGGACGCCCGATGCCGAGCGACATGATCCTGACCCTGGGGCCGCAGGACGCGCTGGAATTCCGCACGCCCTCCTCGCTCGACATCGTCGGGCTCTCGCTCGCGGCCGATGCGCTGAGCGCGTTCAGCCGCGAGCTCGAAGGCATCGACATCGAGGACGAGCTGCGCGGCCGGTGGCTGCTGCCCGTCGCGCCGCCGACACTGGCGAGCCTGCGCGGCTTCTTCGGCCGCGTGTTCGAGCTGCTCGAGACCAGCGCCGAACAGCTCGAGAATCCGCAGGTCGCCCGCGGCCTGCAGCACGCGTTGCTCGAACGCGTGATCGGCGCGGTGCGCGATGCCCGCGCCGAGCCGCCCCAGACCTTCACCCACTCGGTGCGCCGGGGCATCGTGCAGCGCGCGCGGGACTATGCCCTGTCGCGCACCGACGAGCCCGTCACCGTCCTCGAGCTGTGCTCGGCCCTGAAAATCAGCCGGCGCACGCTGCAGACCTGTTTCCACGCGATGCTCGGCATGAGCCCGCACCAGTATCTGCGCACCTTGCGCTTGAACGGGTTGCGCCGCGATCTGCGTCATGCCTGCGCCGCGACGACCTCGGTGCAGGCCCTCGCCGCGCGCTGGGGCTTCTGGCATTTGTCGAGCTGCGCGGCGGACTATCGCCGGCTCTTCGGCGAGCTGCCCTCGGCGACGCTGCGCGTCCCGCGCTGAGACGCGCCGCTGCGGCGGCGGAATACAGCGGCCGCGCACGTCGGCGATAGTCTCGATCGATCTCCGTCATCGCCACGAACGATTGGCGAGCCTCTCGCGTCTTCGGCACACTAAGCGGTGACGTCGGCGCATGTCGCCGGCCCCATCCAGCGCAGAATCATGAGGAGACAGTCATGGACATCGGCATCGACGACAAGACCCGCGCCAAGATCGCGGATGGTCTCGCCCACCTGCTCGCCGACAGCTTCACCCTCTACCTGAAGACCCACGGTTTCCACTGGAACGTGACCGGCCCGATGTTCAACACGCTGCACCTGATGTTCATGGATCAGTACTCGGAGCTGTGGAACGCGCTCGATTCGATCGCCGAGCGCATCCGCGCGCTGGGCTTTCCGGCCCCGGCCTCCTATGCGCAGTACACGCAGCTCGCGAGCATCCGCGAGGAAACGGACGTGCCGAACGCGACCGATATGATTCAGCAGCTCATCGACGGCCAGGAAGCCGTCGTGCGCACCGCGCGCGGCATGTTCCCGACCGTCGACAAGGCCGGCGACGAACCGACCGCGGATCTGCTGACCCAGCGCATGCAGATCCACGAGAAGAACGCGTGGATGCTGCGCAGCCTGCTCGAGAGCGGCGAGGCGCCGGCGTCGCTGGCCCGCAAGCAGAAGCGCAAGTGAGGCCGTCGCGCGCCGCTGCCCGGCGCGAGGCGGGGCGCGTGATGCCGGTACTTCCCGTGCAGCGCCGGACGCGCCGGGGCGGCGTCTGCCCGCCGTGAACGAGGCCGCGCTAGCCCACGATCCGACGCGCGATCCCGTCTGCGGCATGCGCGTCGATCCCGCGAATTCGCGCGCGCAGCGCGAATGGAACGGCCGCGTATTCCACTTCTGCTGCGCGGGCTGCGCAACGAAGTTCGACGCCGATCCGCAGGGCTATGCGACGGGCACGGTCGGTCTGCCGGCGCCGATGTCCGCGCCCGCATCCGCGATCGCGGCGCCGGCGGCGAAGCCCGATGCCGCCTACGTCTGTCCGATGCATCCCGAGGAAACGAGCGAGGAGCCCGCGGACTGCGCGATCTGCGGCATGGCCCTCGAACCGACGCGGCCGACGCTCGCCGTCGAGGAAGCGCCCGAGCTGCGCGATTTCCGGCGGCGCTTCCTGTTCAGTCTGCCGGCGACGCTCGTCGTCTTCGTGCTCGCGATGGGCGGCGAGCTGCTGCCCTGGCGCGTGTCGCCGTGGTGGCAGGGCTTGCTCGCCACCCCGGTCGTGGTGTGGGCCGGCGCGCCGATTTTCCTGCGCGCGTGGCAGTCGCTCCTCCATCGGCGCGCGAACATGTGGACGCTGATCGGGCTCGGCACCGGCAGCGCCTATCTCTACAGCCTGATCGCCCTGCTTGCGCCCGAGGCCCTGCCCCCGGCCGCGCGGCATCGCGGCGAGATCGTCGTCTACTTCGAGGCGGCGGCCGTGATCGTGTCGCTGACCCTGCTCGGCCAAGTGCTCGAAGGCCTGGCGCGTGCGCGCACCGCCGATGCGCTGCGCGCCCTGCTGTCGCTGCAGCCGCCGCTGGCGATGAAGGTCGATGCCCAAGGCGACACCGTCGCCACGCCGATCGAAGCCGTCGTCGTCGGCGATCGCTTGCGCGTGCGGCCGGGCGAGAAGATTCCGCTCGACGGCGTCGTCGTCGACGGCGCGAGCGAAGTCGACGAGTCCATGCTGACGGGCGAGACGCTGCCGCGCGAGAAGCGCGTCGGCGACGCGGTCGTCGGCGGCACGCTGAACGGACACGGCAGTCTGGATCTGCGCGTCACGCGCATCGGCGGCGATACGGTGCTCGCAAAGATCGTGGAGCTCGTGCTCGAGGCCCAGCGCTCACGCGCGCCGCTGCAGCGGCTCGCCGATCGCGTCGCGGCCTGGTTCGTGCCGGCCGTCGTCCTCGTCGCCGTCGCGGCGCTCCTCGCCTGGGGCTACGCCGGCGGGGACAAGGGCTGGACGCTCGGCCTGTGGCACGCGATCGCGGTGCTGATCATCGCCTGTCCCTGCGCGCTCGGCCTCGCGACGCCGATGTCGGTGATGGTCGCGACGGGCCGCGCCGCGCAGTCCGGCATCCTGTTCCGCCACGCTGCCGCGCTCGAACGGCTGGCCACCGTCGACTGGCTGCTCGTCGACAAGACCGGCACGCTGACGCACGGCCGGCCGCAGATCGGTGAGATCGAGACCGTCGCGGGCGTCGACGCGACCAGCGCGATCGTCGCGGCGGCGAGCGTCGCCGCGAAGTCCGAACATCCCTATGCCCACGCCCTGGTGCGTCACGCGCAAGCGCTGGGCCTGCGCCGCAATGCCGCCGCCGCATTCCGGGCGAGCGCCGGCGCCGGCATGGAGGCGCGCGTGCTCGGCCAAGCGGTGCGGGTCGGCAGCGCCGCGTTCACGGCCGCGCAAGACCCCGCGCTGCTCGCGGCGGCCGACGCATACCGGCGCGCGGGCGCCTCGGCGGTGTTCGTCGCGATCGACGAGCGGCCGGTCGCGGTGCTCGCCCTGCGCGACGCCCTGAAGCCGACGGCGCGCCCGATGCTCGAAGCCCTCGCCGCGCGCGGGATCACGGTCGAGATCGCGAGCGGCGACGCGCAGGGCACCGTGCAGCGGATCGCGCAGGAAGCGCGAGTCGAACGCGCGCACGGCGAGCTTGCGCCGGCGGCGAAAGCCGAGCTCGTCGCGCGGCGTCGCGGCGAAGGCCATCGCGTCGCGATGGCGGGCGACGGCATCAACGACGCGCCGGCGCTGGCCGCCGCGGACGTCGGCATCGCGATGGGCAACGGCACCGACGTCGCGATCGCCGCCGGCGACGTGACGCTGGTGACCGGCAGTCTCGACGGGCTCGCGCGCGCCCACGAGCTCGCGGTCGCGGCCGTGCGCAACATGCGGCAGAACCTCGCCTTCGCGTTCTGCTACAACGCGATCGGGATCCCGATCGCGGCCGGCGTGCTCGTCCCGGGCTTCGGCATCCACGCTTCACCGATGCTCGCGGCGCTCGCGATGAGCCTGTCTTCGGTCTCGGTGGTCGGCAACGCGTTACGCCTGAGGAGGGCTTGATGAAAACGGGATTACGCGGCGCGCTGCTCGCGCTGGCATTGACGGCCTGCGCGCTCGGCGCCGCGGCCGCGGAGCTCACGGTGTTCGCCGCGGCGAGCCTCACGGACGTGCTGCCGGCGCTCGCGGACGCGTATGCGAAGACGCACGAGGACGAGCTGCGCTTTTCCTTCGCCGCGTCCTCGGCGCTGGCGCGCCAGATCGAGGCCGGCGCCGAGGCGGACGTGTTCGTGTCCGCCGATGAGGAATGGATGAACTACGCCGCCGAGCGCAAGCTGCTCCTCACCGACACGCGCGCCGTCGTCGCCGGCAACCGGCTGGTGCTCATCGGTGGCGCGGAACGCGCGCCCGTCACCGTCGATGCGAAGCTGCCGCTCGCCGAGCTGCTCGGCGACGGGCGTCTCGCGCTCGGCGATCCCGCGCACGTTCCGGCCGGTCGCTACGCGCAGCTCGCGCTGGAAAAGCTCGGGCTCTGGTCGTCGGTGAAGGACCGTCTCGCGCCGGCGGAGTCGGTGCGCGTGGCCTTGATGTACGTGACGCGCGGCGAGACCCCGCTCGGCATCGTCTATGCGACGGACGCGCGCGGCGTGCAAGGCGTGAAGGTGCTGGGCGAATTCGCGGCGGACACGCATCCGCCGATCCACTACCCGGCCGCGGTGCTCGCGCAAACGGCCGCACCGGAGGCCGCGCGCGCTTTCGTCGCGTGGCTGAGCGGACCCGCAGCCCGGGCAGTGTGGGGACGCTACGGCTTCGAGCCGGTCACGCCCTGAGCGGCGCGGGCGAGCCGGGCCTCAGCGCACCGCGCGCACCGGGCGCGTGAACAGCTCCTCCAGCATGCGCAGATCGAAGGGCTTGGCGAGGCAGTGCTCGGCGCCGGCATCGAGGGCGCGCGCGGCGTTCTCGGGCGAGGCGTAGCCCGTCATCGCGATCACGCGGATGCCGCGCGTCTGCGGATCCGCCTTCAGCCGGCGGCAGACCTCGAAGCCGTCCAGGCCGGGCATCATCAAGTCGATCAGCAGGACGTCGGGATGGAACTGCTGCACCTTGAGGCCGGCTTCGAAGCCGTCGGTCGCGGTCTCGATCGTGAGCTCGGGACGATCTTCCAGCGCGGCCGTCACCAGGCGCACGAGCTGCGGGTCGTCGTCGACGATCAGCAGGCGCGTCCGCTCGTCGCCGTCTTCGCGCTGCAGCGTGAGGCCGTGCTCGCGCGCGAAGCGCTCGATTTCATGCCGCATGAAGCGACGGTGACCGCCGAGCGTGAGCTCGGCCTTCAGCAGTCCCTTGGCCGCCCACTGGCGAACCGTGATCGGCGACACCATCAGCATCGAGGCCACTTCCGTGGGCGTCAGGTAAGGTTTCGATTTCTGCACGCTGGCCGACATCCTGTAGGAAATCCTGGGATATATCGGTCACACCGCGAGAATCGTTTAGCGCCGCGACGCGGGACGATTTCCCGTGCCGGCGGGCGGGGAGGCCCGGCCGAGAACGCAAGCCCCGCAGCGCGCCCCGTATTGGCGAGTCCGCCGGCGATTGCTGTAATGAGGCCATGACGCCGATCGACTGGAGCGAGGTGCTGGTCCTGAGCCTCGAAGTGGCCAGCCTCGCGACCGCCGCGAGCCTGCTGCCCGCGGTGCTGGTGGCCTGGCTGCTCGCCCGCTGCCGCTTCCCGGGCCGCACTTTCCTCGACGCCCTGGTCCACGCGCCGCTGGTGCTGCCGCCGGTGGTGGTCGGCTATTTCCTGCTGCTGCTGTTCGGCGCCCACGGCCTCATCGGCCGCTGGCTGCTGGAGAGCTTCGGGATCCGCCTCGCCTTCACCGAGGCGGGCGCCGCCCTGGCCGGCGCCGTGATGGGCTTTCCCTTGCTCGTGCGTTCGGTGCGGCTGGGTCTGGACGCCGTCGACCGCGGGCTCGAGACGGCCGCGCGCAGCCTCGGCGCCTCGCCGCTCGACGCCTTCGTGACGATCACCCTGCCCCTGATGCTGCCCGGCATCCTCGCTGGCCTGGTGCTGAGCTTCGCAGCCTGTCTCGGCGAATTCGGCGCGACGATCACCTTCGCCGCCAACATCCCCGGCGAGACGCGGACCTTGACGCTCGCCATCTACACCGCCCTGCAGACGCCGGGCGGGGAGGCGGTCGCGGCGCGGCTGGTCGCCGTCTCGCTGGGCCTCGCCGTCACCGCGCTCGCGCTCGCCGAATGGAGCAACCGTCGCCTGCGCGCCTGGCTGCATGCCTCGTGCTGAGCCTCGACTTCACCGCGCGGCGCGGCGACTTCACGCTGGAGATCGCCGCCGAACTGCCGGCGCGGGGGATCACGGGCGTGTTCGGCCGCAGCGGCGCCGGCAAGTCCACGCTGATCGACAGCATCGCCGGCGTTGCGCGGCCGCTGCGCGGCCGCATCGCCCTCGACGACGCCGTGTTCGTCGACATCGCCCGGCGCCACTGGACGCCGATCGAAGCGCGGCGCGTCGGCTACGTGTTCCAGGATGCCAAGCTGTTTCCGCATCTGCGCGTGATCTCGAACCTGCGCTACGGTCTGCGGCGCGCGCGCGAGGCGGCGTCGGGCGCCGACTGGGAGCGCGTGATCGAAGTGATGGATCTCGCCGCGCTGCTGCAGCGCTGGCCCAACTCGCTGTCCGGCGGCGAGCGCCAGCGCGTGGCGATTGCGCGCGCCCTGCTCGCGCGGCCGCGCTTGATGCTGATGGACGAGCCGCTCGCCTCCCTCGATGCACCGCGCAAGGCCGAGATCCTCCACTACCTCGAACGCCTGCGCGACGAGTACCCGCTGCCGGTGATCTACGTGAGCCACTCGGTCGACGAGCTGGTCCGCGTCGCCGATCACCTGCTGGTGCTGGCGGGGGGACGCGTGCTCGCCTGCGGCCCTTTCCTCGAGCTCGTCGCCGACGCCAGGCTGCAGCCGCAGCTCGGCCGCTTCGAGGCCGGCTCGGTCGTCGAGTGCACGGTGGAGGCGCACGACGAGGCGCTCGAGCTGAGCACGCTGGTCTTCACCGGGGGACGGCTGCGCGTGCCGCGGCTCGCGGTCGCGATCGGCACGCGCCTGCGCGCGCGGCTGCGCGCTCGCGACGTCGCGCTGGCGACGCGCGATCCGCCGGATCTCTCGATCACCAATCGCGTGCACGGACGCATCGTCGAGCTCGTGGCCCGCGACGGGCCTTACGTCGACGTCGTCGTCGACGCCGCGGGCACGCGCCTGCACGCGCTCGTCACGCGCGAGTCCTGCGCGCGCCTCGCGCTCGCGCCGGGCCGCGCCGTCGTCGCGCTGATCAAGGCCGTCGCCCTCGACAGCCGCACCGTCGGTTACCAGCGGCGCGCGCGCGAGGACGTAGAGGGATGAGGAACGCGCGGCGCTTCAGAAAGCGGGACGCCGCGCCGCGGTGAGGCGGCCGTGCCAATAAGCGTTGGACATCGCCGAGATCATTACCTGTCCCGTGCGCGGACTGGGGGCGTGCAGGAAGCGGCCGTCGCCGAGATAGATGCCGACGTGCGAATACGGGCTGCCGGACGTATTGAAGAACAGCAGATCGGCGGCGCGGATGTCGGTCAGCGGCACTGCGGGCAGCGCGGCCGCCATCGAAGCCGCATTGCGCGGCAGCGCGAAGTCGAAGGCGCCGAACACGTGCTGGACGAGGCCGCTGCAGTCGAAGCCGAGCGCGGGCGAGTCGCCGCCGCTGACATAGGGTTTGCCTTGCAGGCTCGCCGCATAGGCGACGAGGCCCAGCGTATCGAGCGGTGAGCCCGGCGCATGCGCGACGGACGGCGATGCGCTGCCCGTCGTGGCCGCGGGCGCCGCAGGATCGGGGGCAGGGCCCATCAGCGAGCAGGCGCTGCAGAGCAGCACGCTGGCGAGGAGGAGAGGCAGACGCAGGGTGGACGGCGTGGCGACGAACATCCGGCGCAGGCTCCGGGATTGAGACGGACTTTAATTTAAGCCGATAACGATGCATTTTTCATCGAAAACTTCGTGTCGGCAATCGGCGCTCGCGGCGCTTCGCCGTGCCTCGGGGCAGGACGCGCGTGGCGTTTTGCGCGCCTTGCAGCGAAGGTTTGACGGTGCGCACGGATGATGCTTGTGCACAGCATCGAGCCGGCGCCGGAGCGAATGTTCGAAGTTCGGTGGATATATTCTTTCGATGCCTCAAATGAACTCACTAACCATATGATTTTAATGAAACATGGAGAATTGATGAAAATTTGCGCAAACGAGCAGGAAATCTGCACGGCCGCTGCACCGGCCCTCGCTTTGCGCACGCTGTCTACAGACTTGTCCACAGGAACTGTGAGTAACTGAACGGCGTTGCATGAGGTGACGGCGCAACGCTAAGGTGCGGGCCATGAGGCCGATCGAACGAGCTTGCGCCGCGGCGCTCGCCGCGCTGGCGCTGTGCGTGACGCAGGGCCGGGCGGCGCCCGCGGACGAGGCGGCGGTCGCGGCGCTCGTATTCGAAGAGCAGCTCGACGGCAAGTGCCAGATCCTGAGCGCGGGCGGCAAGCTGGTCGTCCTGCGCAACGCGAGCGCGGATCGCGCCGTTCGCTATCGGCTGGTCCGCATGTTCCTCGGCGTGCCGCAGGGTCGTCTCGACGGCGAGATCGCACCCGGCGGGACGCCGCAGAAACTCGGCTGTAACCGCGTCAACGGACGCCCGCAGTCCTGGCGGGTCGAACGTGCGACGCTCGTCACCCCCACGCCCGAGACCGACCCATGAAACGCATCCGCCCTTTTCTCGTCCTGATCTCCTGCTGCGGTTTGGGCCATGCCGGGCTCGCGGCGGCCGACGACGCGGCCGCGTATCGCGAGCCCAGCGACATGAAGGTCGAGGAGCGCATGGCCATCATGCAGCGCATGAACGACTACCACGGCTGCGTCTATCGGGAAGCGATGGCGCGCGTGGACAAGCTGCCGGACATACGCCAGGCGGCCGATGAGGGCATGGCCGCCTGCCAGGGTCCACTGGACGCGCTGCAGGAGACGATCGAGGCCTATCGCTTCAGTCCGCAGTTCGGCGAGCAGTTCGTGCACCACGCGCAGAGCCGCGCGGTGAAGATGCTGCTGCCTGAGCTGTCCTTGCGCAAAGGCGCGCAGTGAGAGGCCGGGTGGCGCGCGGGAGAAGGCTTCAGGCGTCCAGGCGCTGCGGCGGGGCCGTGGCCGCGAGATCGGCGAAATCGGCCGCGAACGGCGCGAGCTCGTGCAAGGCCTTCTCGTAGACTCCGCGCTTGAAGGGCACGACCAGGCGCAGTGAATCCCAGTAGCCGATCCAGCGCCAGCGGTCGAATTCCGGCTCCGCCGCGCAGCGCAGATCCACGCGCTCCTCGGCCGCCGTCAGCTTCAGCATGTACCAGCGCTGCTTCTGCCCGATGCACAGCGGCTGCTGATCGTGACGGATGAAGCGTTTCGGCAGGCGGTAGCGCAGCCAGTGCCGGGTGCAGCCGATGAGCTCGACGTCGCCAGGCTCGAGGCCGACCTCCTCCCACAGCTCGCGGTACATCGCGTCGACCAGGCTTTCGTCGGGATTGACGCCGCCCTGCGGGAACTGCCACGCAGACATGCCGATGCGCCGCCCCCAGAACACCTGGCCCTGGACGTTCATCAGCACGATGCCTACGTTGGCTCGAAAGCCCTGTGCGTCGATCATGGCTCGCCGGGGCACTCGCCGGTGACCCGTCGCTGGGTAGTCCGTCGAATCGTTCCGTCAGGCCGCAGCCTGCTGGTCGGATTCTGGCCGAAAGCGGGCGGACCACGCAATTCGCTGCGCCCGCCGCTTGCCGCGGGACCGGCCGGGCGGCCGGTCCTGCGCGCGTCAACTGACGAGTTTCTGGATCGCGTCGCGCTCTTCCTTGAGCTCGTTCTCGGTCGCGACCATGCGGGCGCGGCTGAATTCGTCGACCGGCAGGCCCTGGACGATCTCGTAGTCGCCGTTCTTGCAGCGGACCGGGAAGGAATACATCAGCCCCTTGTCGATGCCGTAGCTGCCGTCGCTGGGCACCGCCATGCTGGTCCAGTCGTCGCCCGGCGTGCCGGCGACCCAGTCCCGCATGTGCTCGAGCGCCGCGTTCGCGGCCGAGGCCGCGCTCGACGCGCCGCGCGCATCGATGATCGCCGCGCCGCGCTTGGCGACCTTGGGGATGTAGTCGTTCTCATACCAGCCGCGCTCGACCAGCGACAGCGCGGGCTTGCCGCCCACGCTCGCCTGGCTCAGGTCCGGATACTGCGTCGTCGAGTGATTGCCCCAGATCGCCACCTTCTTGACCTGCGCGACCGTCGCGCCGGTCTTCTGCGCGAGCTGCGCGACGGCGCGGTTGTGGTCCAGGCGCGTCATCGCGGTGAACTGCCGCGAGTCGATGTCCGGCGCGTAGCTCATGCAGGTCCAGGCGTTGGTGTTCGCCGGGTTGCCGACGACCAGCACCTTGATGTCGCGGCTCGCGTGATCGTTGATCGCCTTGCCCTGCACCTTGAAGATGCCGCCGTTCGCGGCGAGCAGATCGCTGCGCTCCATGCCCGGGCCGCGCGGCTTGGCGCCGACCAGCAGCGCGTAGTTCGTGTCCCTGAACGCCACGTTCGGATCGTCGGTGATGTCGATCGAGTCGACGAGCGGGAACGCGCAGTCGTCGAGCTCCATCACGACTCCCGCCAGCGCCTTCATCGCCGGCGTCACTTCCAGTAGCTGCAGACGGACCGGCTGCTCCGGGCCGAGCATCTGTCCCGAGGCGATGCGGAAGAGCAGGGAGTAGGAGATCTGGCCGGCGGCGCCGGTGACGGTAACGCGTGCGGGTTTTTTCATGGTCGCGGTTCTCGATTGAAGTGTGTGCAAGGCTCGGCGGCGCCTACTTGCGCGCTGCGACCGGCACGTAGTCGCGCTTCTGGGCGCCGACGTAGAGCTGGCGCGGACGACCGATGCGGAAGTCGCCGTCCGAGAGCATTTCCATCCACTGCGCAATCCAGCCGGACGAGCGCGCGAGTGCGAACATCGGCGTGAACATGCTGGTCGGGATGTTGAGTGCCTGGTAGATCAGGCCGGAATAGAAATCGACGTTCGGGTACAGCTTGCGCGAGATGAAGTAGTCGTCGTTGAGCGCGATGCGCTCGAGCTCCATCGCGATCTCGAACATCGGCTGGTCGACGTTCATCTCCTCGAGCAGGTCATGACAGGACTGGCGAATGATCTTCGCGCGCGGATCGTAGTTCTTGTAGACGCGATGGCCGAAGCCCATCAGCCGCGCATGATCGTTCTTGTCCTTCGCGCGATCGACGAACTTCTGGATGTTCTTCGGATCCTTGATCTCGCGCAGCATCTCGATCACGGCCTCGTTCGCCCCGCCGTGCGCCTTGCCCCACAGCGTGGCGACGCCGGCGGCGACGCAGGCGAAGGGATTGCTCTCCGCGCTGCCGGCGAGACGCACCGTCGAGGTGCTGGCGTTCTGCTCGTGATCGGCGTGCAGGATCAGCAGCAGGTTCATCGCGCGCAGCGCGACGGGATTCGCGACGTAGGGCTCGCTCGGCCACGAGAACATCATGTACATGAAGTTTTCGACGTATTCACGGGCGTTGTCCGGATAGACGAAAGGCAGGCCGGATTGGTAACGATAGATCTTCGACACCAGATTCGGCATTTTCGCGATGACGCGTCGGGCCGTCAGCATGCGATCTTCGGGGTTAAAGATATCGGTCTGGCTGTGGTAGTAGGACGCGACGGCGGCGCACACCCCGGCCAACACCGACATCGGATGCGCGTCGTAGCGGTAGCCCTGATAGAAACGCGAGAGATGCTCGTGCGTCATGCCGTGCATCTTGATCGCGTGGCTCCATTCGTCGAACTGCTTCGCGGTCGGCAGCTCGCCGTGGACGAGCAGGTAGCTGACCTCGAGGAAGTTCGACTTCTCGGCGAGCTGCTCGATCGGGTAACCGCGATGCAGGAGCACGCCCTCCTCGCCGTCGAGATAGGTGATCGCGCTGCGACAGGCCGCGGTCGACGCATAGCCGATGTCGAAGGTGAACATCCCGAGCTCTTTGTACAGATTCTTGATGTCGATCACCGGCGCGCCGTACTGGCCTTCGTGGACCGGGCATTCCACCTGCTTGCCGGAGACGTTGTCGGTGATGGTCACGGTGCGAGTTGCCATAAGTGAATGCCCCTTCTGCCTCTTCATCACTGGAAATGCCCGGCGTGCGCGCCTGCATGTGCGTCGCACAAGACCCTAAGAATACCCGTGCGTCAGGAGCGCCATCAAGCTGCGGACGTTGCGCTGAACGGCGGCGCAAAGGCCGCTGAGGAGCCGCGGAATCGGGCCACGTGACGGCGCTCTGCAAGCGGCCGATGGAGGGCTCGCAAAGACCGCGATCCGGCTTAGCGACCGCGGCGCGCAGCCGCTTGACCGCCGGCGCGCCGCCGCGGGCGGGTGAGCATCCTTCGCCGCGGTTCGGCGCGTGCTGCGAGGCGCCCGCTGCAGAACCCGCGAAGCTTCGCGCCAAGCGCAGGCACGATGCTGATTTTCCGCTGCAAGAAGCGGATGGAAACGTTTGGCGACGGGTGACTTCGCCTGCCCGATGATCAAAGATCCGAGACCCCGTGCCGACATACGGACGAGCCTTCGGCCACCGGCGCCGCCGGCCGCGGTTCCGGCCCGGAAGACCCAACCGCAGTCCCGCACTGCCCGAGGATGAAGATGCTGCCTCCCTCCTGTCTCTCCAGCGGCAACGCCGCTTTCGTCGAAGACCTCTATGAACGCTATCTCGCCGATCCCAACGCCGTAGACGCCGCCTGGCGCGCGTATTTCGCCGGCCTGCAGCACGAGGCCGGCGCGCCGGACGTCGCCCACGGCCCGATCCGCGAGCGCCTCCAGACCCGCGCGATGAGCGAGCGCCGCGCCGTCGCCACGGCGGTCCCGGCGGCCGACGCCGACGACGACGACAAACAGGTCCAGGTGCTGCAGCTCATCAATGCCTACCGCTTCATGGGTCATCGCATGGCGCGCCTCGACCCGCTGAGCCAGCATGAACGCCCGCGCGTCGCGGAGCTGGACCTCGCCTTCCACGGCCTGAGCGACGCGGATCTCGAGCGGGAATTCAACACCGGCTCGCTCGCCGGCATCGGCGGGCACCGCACGAGCCTGCGGCGCATCCTCGAGATCGTGCGCACGACCTACTGCGGCACGATCGGCGCCGAATACATGCACATCGTCGAGACGGCGCAGAAGCGCTGGATCCAGCAGCGTCTCGAGCCGATCCTGGGCAGGCCCTCCTTCGATGCCGAGCACAAGCGCCACCTGCTCGAGCGGCTGATCGCGGCCGGCGCGCTCGAGGAATACCTGCACACCAAGTACGTCGGCCAGAAGCGTTTCTCGCTCGAGGGCGGCGAGAGCGCGATTCCGCTGGTCGACCAGATCATCGAACACGGCGGGGAGCGCGGCATCAAGGAAGTCGTGATCGGCATGGCCCATCGCGGCCGCCTCAACGTGCTGGTCAACATCGTCGGCAAGCATCCCTCGAAGCTCTTCGAGGAATTCGAAGGCAAGAGCCGCGACGCGCGCCTCGGCGACGTCAAATACCACCTCGGCTACTCCTCGGACATCGCGACGCCGGGCGGCCCGCTGCACGTGACGCTGGCGTTCAATCCTTCGCATCTGGAGATCATCGATCCGGTGGTCGAAGGCTCGGTGCGGGCGCGCCAGGACCGCCGCGGCGACATCGAGCGCAACCAGGTGCTGCCGCTCCTCATCCACGGCGACGCGGCCTTTGCCGGACAGGGCGTGGTGATGGAAACGCTGAACCTGTCGCAGACGCGCGGCTATTCGACCGGCGGCACGGTGCACGTGATCATCAACAACCAGATCGGCTTCACCACCAGCGATCCGCTGGACTCGCGCTCGACGCTGTACTGCACCGACGTTGCGAAGATGGTGCAGGCGCCGATCTTTCACGTGAACGGCGACGATCCCGAGGCGGTCGCGCTGGTCGCGCAGATCGCGCTCGACTTCCGCATGGAGTTCAACAAGGACGTCGTCGTCGATCTGGTCTGCTATCGCAAGCACGGTCACAGCGAGGCGGACGAGCCGGCCGCGACGCAGCCGGTGATGTACCAGCACGTGCGCCAACACCCGGGGGTGCGGAAGATCTACGCCGAGCGCCTCGTCGCCGAAGGCGTGATCGCGCCGGGCGAAGACCGCGAGATCGCCAAGCGCTACGTCGAGGCGCTGGAGAACAACGTCATCGTGTCGCGCCCGCCGTCGACCGTCGGCGACACGCGCTTCCAGATCAATTTCGAGCCTTATCGCAACACGCACTGGCGCGACAGCGTCGACACCACGCTCTCGGCCGAGCGCATTGCGGCGCTGACCGAGCGCATCACGCGCTATCCGGCGCAGTTCGAGCTGCACCGGTCGGTGAAGAAGATCGTCGAAGACCGCCGCAAGATGGGCCGCGGCGAGCTGCCCGTCGACTGGGGCTATGCCGAGACGCTCGCCTATGCGGGCCTGCTGACCGAGGGGACGCCGGTCAGGATCTCCGGCCAGGACAGCGGCCGCGGCACCTTCTTCCATCGCCACGCCGTCCTGCACGACAACAAGACGGGCGACACCTATCTGCCGCTGCAGAACATCGCGACCGACCAGGCGAGCTTCCTCGTCATCAACTCGATCTTGTCGGAAGAAGCGGTGCTCGGCTTCGAATACGGCTATGCGAGCTCGGAGCCGCGCTCGCTGGTGATCTGGGAAGCGCAGTTCGGCGACTTCGCGAACGGCGCGCAGGTCGTGATCGATCAGTTCATCGCCTCGTGCGAAGAGAAGTGGGGCCGCTTCTGCGGTCTCACGATGTTGCTGCCGCACGGCTACGACGGCCAGGGCCCGGAGCACTCCTCCGCGCGTCTCGAGCGCTATCTCCAGCTCTGCGCCGAGGACAATATGCAGGTCGTCTACCCGACGACGCCGGCGCAGATGTTCCACCTGATCCGCCGCCAGGCGCTGCGCCCGTACCGCAAGCCGCTGGTCGTGATGAGCCCGAAGAGCCTGCTGCGCCACAAGCTGTCGGTGTCCTCGCTGGAGGAGCTGGAGCACGGCAGCTTCCATCCCGTCATCGACGAGATCGACGCCGTCGATCGCCGGCGCGTCACGCGCCTCCTGCTGTGCACCGGCAAGGTCTACTTCGATCTGCTCGAGGCACGGCGCGAGCGCGACCTCGGCGAATGCGCGATCGTGCGCATCGAGCAGCTCTATCCGTTCCCGCGCGAGGAGATCCTCGCCGTCGCGGCGACGTATCCGAATCTGCGGGAGGTCGTGTGGGTGCAGGAAGAGCCGCGCAACATGGGGGCGTGGACGGCGATGCGCGGACAGCGTCACCTCGGCGGCTGCTTCCCTAGCGACATGCCGCTGCTGTGCGTCGCGCGTCCGTTCTCGGCCTCGCCGGCGGTGGGCTACTACGCGCTGCACATCAAGCAGCAGCACGATCTCGTCGAGGAAGCCCTGGACCTGAAGCGCCCGCAGACTGCGGTGAGCGGCAAGCAGAAGAAGACGGCCTGAGGAAGCTCGGCGCCCCCAAACCAAAAGGAAGGATCGTGTTAGTCGAAGTCAAAGTCCCCGTGCTCGCCGAATCGGTACCGGATGCCACGCTGCTGGAGTGGTACAAGAAAGCGGGAGAGCGCGTCGAGCGCGGCGAGAACCTCATCGATCTCGAGACGGACAAGGTCACGCTCGAGGTGGCGGCGCCGGAGTCCGGCGTGCTGGTCGAAGTGCGCAAGCAGACGGGCGAGGTCGTGCTGAGCGATGACGTCCTCGCCGTCATCGACACGGCCGCGACGGCTACCGCTGCGCCGGCCGCCGCCGCGCCCGCGCCGGCCGCGCCGGTCGAGGCCGCGAAGATGGGTCCGGCGGCGCGCAAGCTCGTCGCCGAGAGCGGGGTCGATCCTCTGCAAATCCGGGGCTCGGGCAAGGACGGGCGCATCACCAAGGGCGACGTGCTGGCCGCGCAGGCGGCACCCGCGGCCCCGCCGACGGCGAGCCCGGCCCCGCGGGCGCCCGCGACGCCGGTCGCGGCCGCGGCAGCCGGGGCGCGCGGCGAGGAGCGCGTGCCGATGACGCGCCTGCGCAAGCGCACGGCGGAACGCCTGCTGCAGGCCCAGGCCCAGGCAGCGCTGCTGACGACCTTCAACGAAGTGAACATGCAACCGGTGATGGAGTTGCGCGCACGCTACAAGGACGACTTCGAGAAACGCCACGGCGTGCGCCTCGGCTTCATGAGCTTCTTCGTCAAGGCCGCGGTCGAAGCGCTGAAGAAGTTTCCCGTGGTCAACGCCTATGTCGACGGCGACGACATCGTCTATCACGACTATTTCGACGTCGGCGTCGCGGTCGGCTCCGAGCGCGGACTCGTCGTGCCGATCCTGCGCAATGCGGAAGCGATGAGCTTCGGCGAGATCGAGCGCCAGGTGCGCGATTTCGGCGAGCGCGCGCGCGACGGCAAGCTCGGCATCGAGGAGCTGACCGGCGGCACGTTCACGATCAGCAACGGCGGCATCTTCGGCTCGCTGCTGTCGACGCCGATCGTCAATCCGCCGCAGAGCGCGATCCTCGGCATGCACAAGATCCAGGATCGCCCCGTGGCCGAGAAAGGCCAGGTCGCGATCCGGCCGATGATGTACCTCGCCCTGTCCTACGATCACCGCATCATCGACGGCCGTGAAGCCGTGCAGTGCCTCGATACGATCCGCCAGTCGCTCGAGGATCCGAGCCGGCTGCTGCTGCAGGTCTGAGGTCGGCGATGGACAGCTACGACGTCGTCGTCATCGGCGCGGGTCCCGGCGGCTATGTCGCCGCGATCCGCTGTGCGCAGCTCGGTCTGAAGACGGCCTGCATCGAATCCTGGCGCAACCCGCAGGGCGAGGCGACACTGGGCGGGACCTGCCTCAACGTCGGCTGCATTCCCTCGAAGGCGCTGCTCGACTCCTCGCATCA
This sequence comes from Gammaproteobacteria bacterium, assembly GCA_035325705.1. Classification (GTDB taxonomy): domain Bacteria; phylum Pseudomonadota; class Gammaproteobacteria. The sequence continues at coordinate 17,094 of DAOKZI010000029.1, read as the reverse complement.
TTACGAGCACCTGCGCCTGCACGCGAAGGATCACGGCATCACGACCGGCGAAGTCGGCATCGACGTCGCCGTGATGCAGAAGCGCAAGGACAAGATCGTGCAGACGCTGACCCAGGGCATAGTCGCGCTGTTCAAGAAGAACGGCGTGCAGTGGATCCGGGGACACGGCAGGCTGCGGCCCGATCTGCAGGTCGCAGTCACGGATCCGGCCGGCGCGGAAACGGCGCGCCTGCAGGCGCAGCACATCATCGTCGCGACCGGCTCGGTGCCGGCGCGCATCCCGCCCGCGCCGGTCGATCAACAGCGCATCGTCGACTCGACGGGCGCGCTCGCCTTCGACGCCGTGCCGGCGACGCTCGGCGTGATCGGCGCCGGCGTCATCGGCCTCGAGCTCGGCAGCGTGTGGCGCCGGCTCGGATCGCAGGTGACGGTATTCGAAGCACTGCCTGACTTTCTCGCCGCAGCGGATCGAGACGTCGCGAAGGAAGCCCAGAAGCTGCTGGGCAAGCAGGGCCTCGACATCCGCCTCGGTGCGAACGTCACGCAGGTCACGGCCGCTGCCGGCGGCGTCAGCGTCGACGTCGAGATCGACGGCAAGGCCGAGCAGGCTCGCTTCGACAAGCTCGTCGTCGCGGTGGGCCGCAGTCCGAACACCGCGGGCCTCGATGCCGCAGCGGTCGGCCTGGCGCTCGATGCGCGAGGCTACATCGAGGTCGACGATCGCTGCCGCACCAACCTGCCCGGCATCTATGCGATCGGGGACGTCGTGCGCGGACCGATGCTCGCGCACAAGGCCTCGGAGGAAGGCGTCGCGGTCGCCGAACTGATCGCGGGCCAGAAACCGCACATCGATCACACTAATATTCCGTGGGTGATCTACACCTGGCCGGAAATCGCCTGGGCCGGCGCCACGGAGCAGGCGCTGAAGGCCGCGAACCGGCCGTACAAGGCCGGCCGCTTTCCTTTCCTCGCCAGCGGCCGCGCCCGCGCGATGGGCGAGACCGACGGCTTCGTCAAAATCTTGAGCGACGCGAACACCGACGCCGTGCTCGGCGTGCACGTGATCGGCCCGCACGCTTCGGAGCTGATCGCGGAAGCCGTGATCGCGATGGAATTCGGCGCCTCGGCCGAAGACATCGCGCGCACCGTGCACGCGCATCCGACGCTGTCGGAAGCGCTGCACGAAGCAGCGCTAGGCGTCGACCGGCGCATGATTCATCTCTGAGCCGCGGGCCGGCGCGGCTGGCTTGCAATGTTGTGCGGTGCAACTTATGGTAGGGCACAATGCCCCGTAGTTGGGCGTGGATCTTTCGAGGCTCGCGATGGAGAACGCCGTCATCCTGGCTGCTCGACGCACCGCGATCGGTGCGTTCGGCGGGGCATTGGCGGAGCTTCCGGCAAGCCAGCTCGGCGCGAGCGTAATCTGCGCCCTGCTCGAGCTCAGCGGCGCCGCGCCGGACACCGTCGATGAAGTGATCCTCGGCCAGGTGCTCGCCGCCGGCTGCGGGCAGAATCCGGCGCGACAGGCCGCGATCGCGGCGGGGCTGCCGCACGCCGTGCCCGCGTACACGATCAACAAGGTGTGCGGCAGTGGGCTCAAGGCCGTCGCCCTCGCCGCGCAGGCCGTACGCTGCGGCGACGCCGAGCTGGTCGTCGCCGGCGGTCAGGAGAACATGAGTCTCGCGCCGCACGTACTGCCGAATTCGCGCACCGGCATGCGCATGGGACCCTGGCCGCTGGCCGACACGATGCTCGTCGACGGCCTCACCGATGCCTTCCACGGCTGCCACATGGGGATCACGGCCGAGAACATCGCGGATCGCTACGGCATCACGCGCGAGGATCAGGATGCCTACGCGGCCGCTTCGCAGCAGCGAACCGAGCGCGCGCAGGCCGCAGGTCTCTTCCGCGAAGAGATCTGCCCCGTCAGCGTGCCGCAGCGCAAGGGCGAGCCGCTGGTATTCGATCGCGATGAATTCCCGCGCGCCGGGGTCACCGCGGAATCGCTGGCGAAGCTCAAGCCCGCCTTTCGCAAGGACGGCAGCGTCACTGCCGCGAATGCTTCCGGCATCAACGACGGCGCGGCCGCGGTGCTCGTCGCCTCGATGCGCCGCGCGCAGGCGCTGGGCCGCACGCCGCTGGCGACGATCCGGGCCTACGCGAGCGCGGGAGTCGATCCGGCCGTGATGGGCACGGGACCGATCCCGGCGATCAGACGTTGTCTGGAGCGCGCCGGCTGGTCGATCGCGGATCTCGATCTGATCGAGGCCAACGAAGCCTTCGCCGCGCAGGCGCTGTGCGTGAATCGCGAGCTCGGCCTGGACCCGGCGAAGGTCAACGTGAACGGGGGCGCGATTGCGCTCGGCCACCCGATCGGCGCCTCGGGCGCCAGGATCCTGGTGACGCTGCTGCATGAGATGAAACGGCGCAACGCACGCCGTGGGATGGCAGCGTTGTGCATAGGAGGCGGTCAAGGCGTGGCCCTGGCCGTCGAACGCGTCGACAACAACCCTTAGACATTCGAAGATCGCGACCGGCGGGCAGTTCCGAACCGGCACGCGCACCTCGACGGGGAGCCCGATAGATGAATGAGACCAGTCCCAAGCGCGTCATCAAGAAGTACCCCAACCGTCGTCTCTACGACACGAACGAGAGCAAGTACGTCACGCTGAGCGACGTGCGCAAGCTCGTCCTCGAAGAAACACCCTTCTGCGTGATCGACAAAAAGACGGGCGAGGACATCACGCGCAACATCCTGCTGCAGATCATCATCGAGCAGGAGGAAGGCGGCGAACCGATGTTCTCCACCGATGCGCTCCAGCAGATGATCGGCTTTTACGGCAATTCGGCGCGTTCGCTCGCCGGCGACTTCCTGCGTTCGAGCGTGCACCTGTTCTACGAACAGCAGAAGCAGCTACAGGAACAGATGACGAACGCGATGCAGATGAATCCGGTGTCGAGCCTGTTCGCGGATGCGGCCAAGCGCAACATGGAGCTGTGGCAGAAGATGCAGGAAAACTTCGTGAAGGGCGGCTTCTACGGCAAGAAGGAGTCGAAGCCCGAGGAGTGAGCGCAGAGCGCATCGCCCGGCGGAGCGCAAATGCGCTCCACGAAGAAAGCCCAACGCGCGCACGGCGTCGAACGTCTCGTCGCCCGGGTGGAGCGCGCGGCGCGTGTCGAGCAGGGCCGAAAGCTCTGGCGTGTCGGGCATGCCGGATCCCGGGTTCCGCTACGCTGCACCCGGGCTACGAGCACTCGGAGCCCCTACGTGAGCCCGATGGTCATGGTGCTCGCGTCACCCGCCACCATGAAAGAGGCGTGGTGAGCCTGCCTCCCGGATTCCGCGCCGCTGCGCGGCGCTCCTTCCGGGCTACAAGACAACCCTCTTCGTAGCCCGGGTGGAGCGCGCGGCCCCGCTTCACGCGGCCCGCTGGCGCTCGAGCTCGCGGGCGATGCGTTCGACCTGCGCGCGCAGGCCTTCCGGCAGGCGGCTGCCGAAGGAGGCGAAGAACTCGCCGATCTGGGTCACTTCGCGCTGCCAGATCTCGGGATCCATCGCGAGCAGGGCTTCGAGCGTCTGCGGCGACAGCGATAAACCTGATACATCGAGATCCTGCGCGTGCGGCACGAGACCGACCGGCGTGTGACGCGCGTCCGCCCGGCCTTCGCAGCGATCGACGATCCATTTCAATACGCGCATGTTGTCGCCGTAGCCGGGCCACATGAACTTGCCGTCGGCGTCCTTGCGGAACCAATTGACGTGGAAGACCTTCGGCAGCTTCGACGAACGCTCGCCGAAGCTCAGCCAGTGCGCCCAGTAGTCGCCGAAGTTGTAGCCGCAGAAGGGCTTCATCGCCATCGGATCGCGCCGCACCTGACCGACCTGGCCGACGGCCGCAGCCGTCGTTTCGGACGCGACCGCCGCGCCGGTGAACACGCCGTGCGCCCAGTCGAGCGACTCGAACACCAGCGGTGCCACCGTCGAGCGGCGACCGCCGAAAATGATCGCCGAGATCGGCACGCCCTGCGGCGCGTCCGCCTGCGGTGAATAGCTCGGACACTGCGCGGCCGACACCGTGAAGCGCGAGTTCGGATGGGCGGCCGGGCCGTTGGCCGGATCGTAGGGACGTCCCTGCCAGTCCGTCAGCTTCGCCGGCTTGTCGCCGTCGATGCCTTCCCACCACGGCTGGAGATCCTCGGTGAGCGCGACGTTCGTGTAGATCGTGTTGCGGCCGATCGTGCGCATGCAGTTCGGATTGGTCTTCAGGCTGGTGCCGGGCGCGACGCCGAAGAAGCCGGCTTCGGGATTGATCGCCCACAGACGGCCGTCGGGTCCGAGGTGCAGCCAGGCGATGTCATCGCCGATCGTCCATATCTTCCAGCCCTCGAAGCCGGCCGGCGGCACCAGCATCGCGAGATTGGTCTTGCCGCAGGCCGAAGGAAAGGCGGCCGCGACATAGCTCGTATTGCCCTTCGGATCCTCGATGCCGAGGATCAGCATGTGCTCGGCGAGCCAACCCTCGGTGCGCGCCTGCCAGCTCGCGATGCGCAGCGCATGGCACTTCTTGCCGAGCAGCGCGTTGCCGCCGTAGCCCGAGCCGAAGCTCTTGATCAGCAGCTCTTCCGGGAAATGCATGATGTAGCGCTTTTCCGGATCGAGCTCGCCGATCGAGTGCAGGCCTTTGACGAAGGAATTGCCGGCCTCGATGTGCGCCAGCGCCCGCTCGCCGATGCGCGCCATGATGCGCATGTTGGCGACGACGTAGGCGCTGTCCGTGACCTCGACGCCCGCGCGCGAATACGGCGAGCCGTACGGGCCCATCAGATACGGGATCACATACATCGTGCGGCCGCGCATGCAGCCGGCATAGAGACCGTCGAGGAGACGATGGGCCTCGGCGGGCTCCATCCAGTTGTTGTTGTCGCCGGCGTCGATTTTCTCGCGCGTGCAGACGAAGGTCAGGTGCTCGACGCGCGCCACGTCGTTCGGCGCGGAGCGGTGCAGGAAGCAGTTCGGGTGGGTTCGTTCGTTCAGGCGGATCAGCGATCCATCGGCGAGCATCTTGTCGGTCAACTGGGCGCTTTCTTCGTCGGAGCCGTCCACCCAGTGGATGTGGTCGGGTTGCGTCAGCGCAGAGATCTCGGCGATCCACTGCGCCAGCGCTTTGTTCGTGGTCATCAGTTGTACTCCTGAGCACCGCCGCGCGGTCATGAAAGGAGGGCGGGCGGCGCGTCCTAACACCAGCCTTAAAAAAAAGAGCGAGCACTCTAGCGAAGTCATTCCCCGAATTGAAGGAAGCCCGTTTCGAATTGCGACAATTCTCGACATTCCCGACAGCCATGCGCGGCGGATCGGCAGCGAGCGTCCGACTTCCACCTCGCGTTCGCGCGGCCCCTGCGCGGTGACCGGCTCGAACGCGCGCCGGCATCGAAACGGCTCGCCGCGACGGGTTGACACGCCGGCGCCGGCGAGCTATGTTGCAAAGCACAATGCTGCTTTGCAGCAGCTTCGGACGAAAGTACGACTTCCAGACCCGACTCTAACGACGACACCAGATCACCGGCCCTGACCACCGGGACAACCGCACGGAGTACATGATGGAAAACACCTTTCTGGCCCAATGGGAGAGCTTCGCGAAATCGGCTTTCGACACCACGAAGGAGCTCGAGACCCTGAACATGAAGCTGTTCGAGCAACTGTCGCAGAAGCAGGTGGACCTGCTGAGCGGCGCCGTGGAGCTCGGTAACAAGTGGGTGAGCAGCTTCGGCGAGTACAGGGGCGTGCCCGAGCTCATCGCCGCCCAGAGCAAGCTCGCCAGCGAATACGGCAGCAAGGTGCTGAGCGTGTCCAAGGAGACCACCGATCTGCTGAGCGCGTCCCGCGAAGACTACAAGGCGTGGTTCGAAAAAGGTTTCAAGCTGTGGACCGAGCAGAGCGCTGCGGTCACCAGGCCCGTGTCGGTGCGCAAGGCGGCCTGAGGCTGCCGACGAAACGATCTCTTCTCTCTCAGTTGATGTTTGACCTCCCCTCTGCCCTCGTCGACCGGCCTCTCCGGCCGGTCTTCGAGGGGGCTTTTTAAACCCCCCGCTTCGTCCTTCGCGACGCGCGCTTCAGCAGCGCCGTTCCAGCCATTCGGCAATCGTCCCCGCGACGAGCTGTCGCGAGCGCTTGCCGACGTAGATGCCGATGTGCCCGCCGGGCACCTCCAGCTCCGTGTAATCCTTGCTCGCCACGAGCGTCTTCAATGCGCGTGAAGCCGCCGGCGGCACGAGGTGATCCTCGGCGGCGAAGACGTTCAGCACCGGCATCGCGATCGCGCGCAGATCGACGCGCCGGCCGCCGACGTCGAGCTCGCCCTTGATCAGCCGGTTGTCGCGATAGCAGCCCTGCGCGAATTCGCGCAAGGCCGTCGCCGCCAGATCGGGACTGTCGAAGATCCACTGCTCCATGCGCATGAAAGTCGCCACCGCGGCGGGATCGTCGAGCTGATCGACGAGGCCCACGTACTTCTGCTGCATCAGCCGCATCGGTTTCAGCGTGAGGAACAGGCCGTTCAGCGCGTCGCCGGCGACGTTGCCGGCCCCGAACAGCTCGAGGTCGACGTAGCGCAGCCAGTGGCTCAGCGTGTCCTCGGGCGTGCGGAAATCGACCGGCGTGACCGTCGTCACCAGGTTGCGCACACGGGAAGGGTTCAGGGCCGCGTAGCACAGCGCAAAAGTGCCGCCCTGGCAGATGCCGAGGAGGTTGATGCCGCCGCCGCGATCCAGCCATTCGACGCAGGCGCCGAGGTCGCGTTCGACGTAATCGGCGAGCGTGCGGCCGCGATCCAGGCCCGAGGGATCTTCCCACTCGATCAGATGCACGTCGACGCCGCGCTCGAGCAGCCCGTGCACGAGCGAGCGCTCGCGCTCGAGATCCGCCATCGACGGCCGGTTGACCAGCGCATAGACGACGAGCGTCGGCACCGGCTGCACGTCCTCACGCAGCGGGCGGTAACGGTAGAGACGGGCCTTGCCGGCGCCGAACACGCAGTCGCGCGGGCTCGCGCCGGGCTTCGCGTCCGCCGCCTCGCGCAGGCTCGCGTGGCCGCTCGCGAGCTTCTTCTCCCAGGCCGCGACTTCGGCGCTCAGCGCCTCCCAGGACAGTTCGATGGCGGGCATCGCAGCGCTCCTCGGCTCGACTTCATTCGGACTCGTCGCGCTCGATCACGCGCGCGATGTCGAACTCCGCGCGGCGCGGCGCGCTCTTCCTCGCCGCGCGCGGCGTAGCGTTCGCCCGCCGCGCGGGACGCGCTGCAGGGCGTGCGGCGCGCGGCGCTTCGGGGCGCGTCTGCGGGGATCGGACCCGGGCCTCGAGCGCGCGCAGGCGACGATCGATCGCATCGAGCTCCGCGCGACCCGCGAGCTCGAGCAGCCCGGCCAGCGGCTGCATCAGCTCGCGCAGCGCGCCGTGCAGCGCGAGCGTCGCGTTGGCGCTCGCGCCGAAGGCACGCGCGTAGTCCTCGCTCATCGCCGTTTCGCGCCACGCCGCCTCCACGCCGTCGACGAAGAGATCGTAGAGCCCGCGCAGGCTCGTGATGGCCGGCCCCGGCGCGTCCAGCGCGCGGCCGCAGTGCTCGCAGCCCGCACGCAGCGCGCGCCACTGCAGCGTGCGCAGACGCGCCGCCGCTTCGCGTTCCGCAGCCGCGGCCTGCCAGAGGCGCTGCAGTCGCAGTTGCCAGCCGCGCGTGAGGCCGAGAGCCGGCTGCGCGGCGAAGTCGCGAGCGAAGCCGAAGGAGGCGAGCCCCGCCGCCTCGTCGCCGGCCACGACGGCCTGCGCCGCGATCAGGACGTCGAGCTGGCGCATCAGGCTTTCGAGCAGCGCCTTCATCGCCGCGGCGACGTCGACTTTGCGTTTGCGGCTCGCGCGCAGCAGCCCGGCCTGCTCGCCGAGCAGATCGGCAAAGGCCTTGAAGGACTGCCAGGGCGCCGCCCCGACAGCCCCCGGCGCGGCGCCGGCGGGCATCAGCTTGGCGAGAGATTCGGCGAGATCCCGGAACGGCCCGAACGAGGCCGGCTCGCTGCCGCCGAAGCACTGCGCGAGAAACGCCCGCTGCAGCCGCTCCCAGTCGCGGCCGCGATCCTTGCTGGCGTCGCCCTCCTCGGCCATGGTCCGCGCTGCCCTACTTCGCGGCCCGGTGCTGCAGCAGATCGTCGACCACGGCCGGATCGGCGAGCGTGCTGGTGTCACCGAGGCTGTCGACCTCATTGGCCGCGATCTTGCGCAGGATGCGACGCATGATCTTGCCCGAGCGCGTCTTCGGCAGGCCCGGCGCCCACTGGATGACGTCCGGCACGGCGATCGCGCCGATCTCTTTGCGCACGTGATCGAGGAGCTCCTTGCGCAGCGTCTCGCTCGGCTCGATGCCGCTCATCAGCGTGACGTAGGCATAGATGCCCTGGCCCTTGATGTCGTGCGGATAGCCGACCACCGCCGCTTCCGACACCGCCTTGTGCAGCACCAGCGCACTCTCGACTTCCGCCGTGCCCATGCGATGTCCGGACACGTTGATGACGTCGTCGATGCGCCCGGTGATCCAGTAATAACCGTCGGCGTCGCGGCGCGCACCGTCGCCGGTGAAGTAGTGGCCGGGGAACATCCGGAAATAGGTGTCCTTGAAACGCTCGTGATCGCCGTACACCGTGCGCATCTGGCCCGGCCAGGAACGCTTGATGACGAGCGCGCCCTCGGCCGGCCCGTGCAGCTCCTGGCCTTTCTCGTCGAGCAGCGCGGGCTCGATGCCGAAGAACGGCAGCGTCGCCGAGCCCGGCTTCAGCGCGCGCGCGCCGGGCAGCGGCGAGATGAGGATGCCGCCGGTCTCGGTCTGCCACCAGGTATCGACGATCGGGCAGCGCTCATCGCCGACCGCGCGGTAATACCACTCCCAGGCCTCCGGGTTGATCGGCTCGCCGACCGAGCCGAGCAGCCGCAGCGACGCGCGGCTGGTCTTCTTCACCGGCCCGTCGCCCTGGCCCATCAGCGCGCGGATCGCGGTCGGCGCGGTGTAGAAGATGTTGACCCGGTGCTTGTCGATGACCTGCCAGAAGCGGCTGCCGTCCGGGTAGGTCGGCACGCCCTCGAACATCAGGGTCGTCGCGCCGTTCGCGAGCGGGCCGTAGAGGATGTACGAATGCCCCGTGACCCAGCCGACGTCCGCGGTGCACCAGTAGATGTCGCCGTCGCGATAGTCGAAGACGTAGCGATGCGTCATCGCGACGAACAGCAGATAGCCGCCGCTCGTGTGCAGCACGCCTTTCGGTTTGCCGGTCGAGCCGGAGGTGTAGAGGATGAAGAGCGGATGCTCGGCATCGACGATCTCGGGCGGGCAGTCGGCGCCGGCCGCGGCCGTCGCTTCGTGGTACCAGACGTCGCGACCTTGCTGCCAGGGGATCTGGCCGCCGGTGCGGCGGACCACGAATACCGTGTGCACGTCCGGGCATTGCTCGAGCGCGCGATCGGTGTTCGCTTTCAGCGGCACGCTGCGGCCGCCGCGCAGGCCCTCGTCGGCGGTGACGACGACGCGGCAGTCCGCATCGAGGATGCGGTCCTTCATCGCTTCCGGCGAGAAGCCGCCGAACACCACCGAGTGCACGGCGCCGATCCGCGCGCAGGCGAGCATCGCGACCGCGGCCTCGGGGATCATCGGCATGTAGATCGACACGCGATCGCCCGACTTCACGCCGCGCGCCTTCAGCGCGTTCGCGAAGCGGCACACGGCCTCGTGCAGCTCGCGATAGGTGACGCTGCGCTGTTCGTTCGGGCTGTCGCCTTCCCACAGGATGGCGATCTGATCGCCGCGCGTCGCGAGATGGCGGTCGATGCAGTTGTAGGCGACGTTGAGACGAGCGCCTTCGAACCAGCGGATGTAGACCGGATCGAAGCTCCAGTTCGAGACGCGGTCCCACTTCCGATCCCAGCTCACGAAGCGCTCGGCCTGCGCGGCCCAGAACGCGTCCGGATCCCGCAGCGATTCGCGATACATCGCCTCGTAGGTCGCGCTGTCGATGTAAGTGCGGGCCAGCGCGTCGGCCTTGATCGGATACACCGTTTCGGCGGTCATGAAGCTCCCTTCGTCTGTCTGTCGCGCCCCGCGTCGGGGACCGGCCCGAGTATAGCCAAGGGCGTCTCGCGAGGCATCGCCGCCGCGCGATTGCGCGGCGGGGCATGCGGACCGTAAGGTGACGATCGACTTTCTTGCGGAGATCCCGATGTCGTCCCTCGAATTCGCCACCGCCCTGCGCGCCGTGGCCGACGCCTGCGCCGTCACGCGCGCAGTCCAGCAGCGCCTCGACGCGATTCAAGCCATCACGAAGGACGATCGCTCTCCCGTGACCGTCGCCGATTTTGCCGCGCAGGCCGTGGTCGGGCTGCGCCTAGGCGCCGCGCTGGGCAGCTTCGCGATGATCGGCGAGGAGTCGTCCGCGGAGCTGCGCGCGAGCGAGGCGCTCGCGCGCGCGGTCGCCGATGCCGTGCGCACGGTGTGTCCGGGTGTGTCCGACACCGCGGTGCTCGAGGCGATCGACTGCGGCGATCACGATCCCGCGACGGCCGCCGAGATCCGCCGCTACTGGACGCTGGATCCCGTCGACGGCACCAAGGGCTTTCTGCGCGGCGGCCAGTACGCGGTGTCGCTCGCCCTGATCGAGGACGGCGAGGTGACGCTGGGCGTGCTCGGCTGCCCGAATCTCGGCGCCGATCTCGCCCGCGCCTTCGACGATCCCGATCCCGTCGGCACCTTGTTCCACGCGCGGCGCGGCGGCGGCGCCTGGAGTCTGCCTTCGAACGCGCCGGACGCGCGCGCCACGCGCATCGCCGTCGACACCGGGCGCACGCTGCGCGAGATGCGCGTGTGCGAATCGGTCGAGGCCGGACACTCGCGGCACGACTTCACCTCGCGCATCGTCGCGCATCTCGACGCGCGCGGGACGCCGGCGCGGCTCGACAGCCAGACCAAGTACGCCGTCGTCGCGCGCGGCCAGGCCGACGCCTATCTGCGGCTGCCGACGAGCTACGGCTACGTCGAGAAGATCTGGGATCACGCCGCGGGCAAGATCGTCGCCGAGGAAGCGGGCGCCATCGTCACCGACATCGAAGGCAAGGCGCTGGACTTCGCTCACGGCGCGACGCTGGCGCGCAACCGCGGCGTGGTGTGCGCGACGCCCGCGTTCCATCGCGCGCTGATCGAGGCGATCGATGCGCTGATGCCTTGAACGCGCGCCGTCCTTTCGCCTGCAGCTCCGCACCCACGCAGCCGGCACGCGGCAAAGCTGCAATTTTTCGATCCTGCTGTTACTTTCTTCTCGGCGATGCACGCTCGGTGCCGGCAGTCCCGATCGCGCGTGACGCCCCGCTCGCGCGAATGGCGAGCTAACGATAAAAACGATGAAACGGAGCACGCAGCGCGTGCGAGTCGCAGCCGCGGCCTCCGCGCCGCGGCCTGCGATCGGCGCGAGGCCATGAGCCTGCTCCGCGCGGAGGAAGCCGCCGATGGGCGCCAGACCCATGAAGCCGCCTTATCGCGTACTCGTCGTCGACGATCACAAATTCGTCTGCGAGATGATCGCGCACAAGCTCTCCGTGGATCGCAGCATCGAGATCGTCGGCATCGCGACCCACGGTGCGACCGCCGTCGAAATCGCGCGCAGCCGCGACGTCGACATCGCCCTTCTCGACATGGCGCTAGAACAGGAAGACGGGCTGGGCGTAGCGCGACAACTGCTCGCCGCGCGCCCGCAGCTCCGCATCATCGGCCTGTCGATGCACGATCACAGCCACTACCCGATCGCGCTGCTCGAGCTCGGCGGCATGGGCTTTCTGACCAAGCGCACTTCCGCGCGGGAAATCGGCGAGGCAGTGCGGCGCGTCGCCGGCGGCGGCATGGCGGTAAGCCCGGAGATCGCGGTCTTTCTCGCCACCCACACCTACGGCAATCCCGTCGAGCGGATCCGACAGCTCACGGTCAAGGAGATCGAGGTGCTCGGCAGAGTCGCGAGCGGGCTGCCGGTGAAGGATATCGCGCAGGTGCTCGGGCTCACCGAGAAGACGGTGCAGGGCCATCGCAACAATCTGCGCAAGAAGCTCGGCGCGCGCACCGACGTCGAGCTGTGCCTGCTCGCGCTGAAGGCCGGCATCGTCGACCTCCATCGCCTGCAGGTGCCGGGCGTCTGAGCCGCGGCCCGCGCTTCACTGCGCGGCGAGCCACACGTAGTAGCCGCCGCAGGCGCAGAGCGTCAGCCAGCCCCAGATCTGCAGCCAGCGCTGGCGGCCGTAGAGGCCGGCCGCCACGAAGAGCAGGCCGACGAACAGCGTCAGCCACACGGTCAGCGACACGAAGTCGTCGGTCGGCGGCACCTGCGCGCCGATCTGCTCGGGCAACTGCCCGTCACGATAGCGCATGGGACCTCAGGGGGCGTAGGCCAGCACTTCGATTTCGACCCGCGCGCCGGACAGCACGAGATCGCAGACGACCGTCGCCCGGACCGGCGGCTGCGTGGGGAAGTGCTCGGCATAGACGGCGTTGAAGCGCGCGAAGTCCTCGCGATCGACCAGCCACACCGTCGACTTCACGACCTGATCCAGCGTGCAGCCCGCCTCGCGCAGCACTTCGCTCACGTTGGCGAGGCACTGCCGCGTCTGCGTCTCGATGTCCTCGCCCGCGAGACGGCCGTTCGCGTCCAGACCGAGCTGCCCGGACAGCAGCACGAATTCGCCGGCGCGTACGGCCTTCGACAGCGGCAGGCATTTGCCGTCCGCGAGCTTCAGTTGTCCTCCGATGATCTTGTGGGCCATGGCGGTCCTCCCTCCAGTCGATAGACGGGCCGTGCCGTGCGCGGTGCCGGCCGCGTGAGCACGATGAGACGTTACTCCGATGTGCATGATGGTAGCGAACGGACGGCCGACGTACATCCACGGAAAGGCGCGCGGGCCGAACGCCGCGATCCTCGCATCGTGACGGCTTGCGGGGGTGGGGGTGTCGCCTGATATCTCGGTAATGGCCACGGAGAACACCGAGAACACAGAGGGCGGATGAGCAGCAGCGTTCTCTCTTGTAGCCCGGATGAGCGCAGCGAATCCGGGATCCGATCCCGGATTCGGGGCCCATGTGGCCCTCGCGGCGGGGCAAGTGAACGAGGACGATGAACGGTACTCCCCTTCCCGCCCTCGATGTTCTCGATGGCCATCACCGAGACATCGCGCGGCACCACCGCGCCGCAGGCGCGATCGGATCCGTCGTTGACTTCATCGGCCGGCTTGGTCAGGCTTGCCCGGCCGCGGGGCCGTCCGGCTCCCGTACCGGATTCGCCGATCGATCGCAGCCGCGCGCACCGCGGAGGAATGCATGTCGCCGTCCATCCTCGCCAAGGAACGCATCGTCGCGGACCCGGGCTTCAATCGTTGGTTGATCGCGCCCGCCGCGCTCGGCATCCATCTGTGCATCGGCTCGGTCTACGCGTGGAGCTTGTTCAATCCCGCGCTGGTCAAGCGCATCGGCGTCGTCACCAGCGCGGCCGACGACTGGACCCTGAAGGAAGTGGTCTGGATTTTCACCGTCGCGATCGTGTTCCTCGGGCTGTCGGCCGCGGTGGCCGGCAAATGGCTGGAGCAGGTCGGGCCGCGCGTGGTCGGCGTCGTCGCCACCGCGTGCTGGGTCGGCGGCTTCGTGCTCGGCGGCATCGGCATCGTGAGCGGCCAGCTCTGGCTGCTCTACCTCGGCTACGGCGTCGTCGGCGGCTGCGGCCTGGGCCTCGGCTACGTATCGCCGGTCAGCACGCTGATCCGCTGGTTTCCCGATCGCCGCGGCATGGCGACCGGCATCGCGATCATGGGCTTCGGCGGCGGCGCGATGCTCGCACAGCCGATGATCGAAGGCTTCCTCCATCACTATCACGAGCTGCCGATCTATCTCGGCACGACGGCCGAAATCGAGCTCGTCACCGAGGCCGGACGTCGCTACGTCGAACGCGACGGCCATCGCCAGGAAGTCGTCGTCGTCGGCGCCAACGATCTCGCGATGATGATCGAGCCAGGTCCCGAGGGCGTCTATCTCGCCGGCACGGGCTCGGTCGGCGTCGCCCAGACTTTCTTCACGCTCGCCGCGATCTACCTCGTCGTGATGCTCGGCGCGGCCTTCCTCTACCGCGTGCCGGCCCCGGGCTGGCAACCGCCCGGCTGGATCCCGCCGCCGGAAGACGACGGCCACGGCCGCATGATCACGCGCCATCACGTCGACATCGATCAGGCGCTGAAGACGCCGCAGTTCTATCAGCTCTGGATCATGCTGTGCTTCAACGTCACCGCCGGGATCGGTGTGCTGGCCGTCGCCAAGACGATGATGACGGAGATCTTCGGCACCACGCTGCCGACGATCGTCGATTCCGCCTTCGCCGCGACCTATGTGCTGATGATCAGCCTCTTCAACATGCTCGGCCGCTTCGGCTGGGCCTGCGCCTCCGACTGGCTGGGCCGCAAGCGTACTTATTCCATCTTCTTCGGCTTGGGGATCGTGCTGTACTGGGCGATCCCCTATTTCGCCGCCCAGGTCAGCGTCGCGCCGTCCGCGATCTGGCTGGTGCTGTTCTACGTCACGACGATGCTGATCTTCACGATGTACGGCGGCGGCTTCGCGACCATCCCCGCCTATCTGGCCGATCTCTTCGGCACGAAGTTCGTCGGCGGCATCCACGGCCGCCTGCTGACGGCCTGGAGCACGGCCGGCGTGCTGGGCCCGCTCGCGATCACCTCGCTGCGCGAGCACGCGACGAGCAAGGCGATCGGCGGCCTCGTCGCGCAGATCGAGCCGCAGCGCTTCGAACACGCCTTCGGCGCCGGCGTGGCCGAGCTCGATCGCCTGGTCGAGGCGAAGACCGTGACCATCGCCAAGCTGATGGAGATCGCGCCGGCCGGCACCGTGGACCCGACGCCCTCGCTCTACAATACGACCATGTATCTGATGGCCGGCCTGCTGGCGGTGGCGCTGATTGCCAACGCGCTGATGCGGCCGGTCGATTCGAGACATCATCTGCCGGGCTGAGTCCCCGGCCCGGAGTGCGCCGATGAGCTCCTCCCTGTTCATGAGCGCGGCGGAGTACCGCGAGTCCCTGCGGCGCTATCGGCCCCGGGTCTACGTCGACGGCAGCCGCGTCGACAGCGTCGCCGACGAGCCGCGCCTCGCGCCCGGCATCCACGCGGTCGGTGTCACCTACGAATACGCGCGCGAGGAACAGCACCGCGCGGTCGCGCGTGCACGCGCTTATCGCGGCGATCGCGAGATCAACCGCTTCTTGCACATCGTGCAGACGCCCGAAGATTTGCTCGCGAAGCTCGAGTACGTGCGGCTCGTGTGCCAGGAGACGGGCTGCGCGATGCGCTATCTGACGATGGACGGCCTGAATGCGCTGTTCCAGGCCACGCACCGGCTCGATGCGGCCTACGGCGGCGACTACCACGCGCGCTTCCTCGCCTGGCTCGAAGAAGTGCAGGCCCGCGATCTGACCGTCGGCATCGCGATGACGGACGCCAAGGGCGATCGCAGCCTGCGGCCGCACCAGCAGGCCAATCCGGACGCCTATGTGCACGTCGTCGAGCGCCGCGCCGACGGCGTCCTCATCTCCGGCACCAAAGCCATCGTGACCTCGGCGCCCTATGTGCACGAGCTGATGGTGCTGCCCGGGCGCGCGATGAGCGCCGCGGACAGCGCGTTCGCCATCGCCTGCGCGGTGCCGATCGATGCCGAGGGCCTGACCATCGTCGCGCGTCCCGCCGGCCGCCCGGGCGTCTCGCGCGCGCCGTTCAGCGCGCGCTACGGCCAGACCACGGGCGTGTGCCACTTCGATCGCGTGTTCGTGCCCTGGTCGCGGGTCTTTCTGTGCGGCGAGCACGCCGATGCCGAGTTCCTCACGCGCGCCTACGCGACCCATCATCGCCACACCTGCATCGCCGCGCGCGCGGGCTTCGGCGATCTGCTGATCGGGGCCGGTGCGCTGATGATCGACGCCAACGGCCTGGCGCCCGAGCGGCACGGCCATCTGCGCGACGCGCTGGTCGAGCTGATCAAGATGGTCGAGGCGATCTACGCCTGCGGCGTGGCGGCCTCGGTCTACGCGACGCGCGATCCGGCCGGCAATCTCGAACCGGAAGGCGTGTTCTCGAACATCGGCAAGCTGCTGCTCGCGACGCAGATCTACGACATGCATCGGCTCGCGCACGAAGTCTCCGGCGGACTCGTCGTCGCGCTGCCGGGACCGGAAGACGAGCACAATCCGGAGACGCGCGCCGATCTCGCCGCCGTGCTCGCCGGCCGCGCCGACTTCCCGGCCGCGCGCCGCGCCGAAGTCGCCCGCTTCATCGAGGATCTGAGCGCCTCGGATGCCGGCGGCTGGATGTCCGTCATCAGCCTGCACGGCGGCGGCTCGCCCGCCGCGATGAAGCGCGAGATCTACCGCCGCTACCCGGTCTACGAACGCACGCAGATGGTCGCGAAGCTGATCGAGCGCGGCATGCTCGCCGACGACACGCCGAAGAGCGCCCAGCCCGGCCAGTGCTGCGACGAAGGCTGCGTCGCGCCCAAGCCGATCGCCTTCGTTCCGCGCCGCGTGCCGGGGCGCGATTGAACAGTCTTCCCCTCGAATCCGAGGCGCCTGCGCTATACGAAACGCATTGAATCT
Organism: Gammaproteobacteria bacterium; assembly: GCA_035325705.1. Classification (GTDB taxonomy): domain Bacteria; phylum Pseudomonadota; class Gammaproteobacteria. The sequence continues at coordinate 390 of DAOKZI010000029.1, read as the reverse complement.
AGCCACGGAGGGCACAGAGGAAGAGATGGATCAGGACTGCGCGCGCCCCCGTTTTCGTAGCCCGGGTGCAGCGTAGCGAAACCCGGGATCCGGCATGCCCGATACGCAAGGACTTTCGGCCATGCGCGGCGCGCACCGCGCCGGGTTTTCTCGAGTGCAGGAGAGGACGGCGGTCGCGGATCCCGGGTTACGCGCTACGCGCTCCACCCGGGCTACGAGATCTGACGAGGCGCCGAACCCGGATTCCGCGGCGCTCCTTCCGGGCTACAAGAGAACGATCTTCGTAGCCCGGAAGGAGCGCCGCGCAGCGGCGCGGAATCCGGGAGGGGGGCTCACCACGCCTCTTTCATGATGGCGGGTGACGCGCGTGTCATGGCCGTCGGGCTGACG
>DAOKZI010000028.1:0-55180 GCA_035325705.1 Gammaproteobacteria bacterium | reverse complement strand
AGCGACGGTAGCGCGGTTAACCCGCGTCAATCCCCCGACCGGCATGCCCGGAATCGCGACCGGCATGGCCCGGAATCAGTGACCGGCATCCGCCGGAACCGGTGACCGACATGGACCGGAATCCGCACCTTACGCATGGTATTGCGCCGTTTCTCCCGGACTTGCCCTACGGGCGGAAACCAAACGCGTCCGCTCTCCGCGTTGAGTATGAATCACCACCAATACACGCCCCAGTGCGTCCATGCCCAGCGTCACTTGTCGTTGCTCGTCGTGCATCGTCTCGACAAGAGCACGTCCTACGTGTTCATGCTCGAAGATGAGAAGGTCCCACGGCGCAAGCTGCACGATCTCTGGACTGAGGCGCGAGACCGGGCTCAGATCAAGGACCTGATTTGGCACGACCTCCGCCGGACCTGCGGACAGCGGATGCTCGACGCAGGTGCGAGTATCGAGGCCGTGCAGGCTCAGCTTGGCCACGAGAGGACAGAAACGACTCAGCGAGCCTACGTCACGCCTTCCGTGACGCAGGCAAAGGAGGGTGTCTCGCTATTGCGGGGCGGCTCGTTCGATGGGGTCGAAGAGCTGCAAGGGGGTGTCGCATGAAAGCACGGCGGGTCTCTGACAATGTCACGGTCGACCGCGATGCCATGCTCGCGCTGCTGTCGACGGCCTACTCGCGCGGTTCGTCGAGTTCAAGGCTGAGGCCGCTGACGTGGCCGCCGGCCTCATCGTCTGCGGCGCCATGCGCGGTCGGCGCAAGACACCGCGCTCGTCTACGCGAGGACGCAAGGGCGACGCCGGCAACGACTCCTTGCGCATGGTGCAGTCGAGGCCGGCGAGAATGCCGGCTCAGGCGCGCGGCTCCACCTGCACCGCCAGCTCTCGCCCGAGCGCGGACAACGCCGCCTCCGCCTGGTCCAGGCGCGAGGCATGGTGCAGATCGAGCAGCCGATCCACCTGCGGCATGTGCCATCCGAGGCGGCGCGCGAGCTCGGCTTTGCGCACGCCCTCGTCGCGCATCGTCTGGTAGATCGACAGCTTGATGCAGGTCTGAGCGGAAGGCCGAACCGTGCGCTGCCCGCGCTTCGGCTTGCTGGCCCGGGGCAGATCGCGACCGGCGTCGGTGTAGAACTCCAACGCCGTCTCGAGTGCGTCCGCGGCGCGCAGCAGCGCTTCGGCCTCGTCATCGCCCTGCGTGTACGCCTCCGGCACGTCGAGGAAGCTGACTACGAACCCGCCTTCTTCTGCGGGCTCCAGGCGTACGGGATAGTTCAGATTGATCATCGGCTTCATTCCTTGTCCTTCAGACCGAGCTGCTTCTTTATGCCCTCGACGAGGCCCTTCTTCAGCTCGCCGGAGTGCATCGGCAGCACGGTCTGCCTGCCATTCAGCGTCACCTTCAGATGACCGCCCTTGCCGGGCTCGAACGTCGCGCCCTGCGCGGCAAGCCACCTCTTGAACTGCTTGCTGTTCACAAACAGAGCATAACACTTCTGTTGTGCTGAAGGACGCGCGCCAGTGCTGGCCGACGACGTCATGACGCGCGTCGAGCGCGGCGAGACTACGGATGCGCAGGCCTTCGAGCTCGCGCTCGAATTCGCGCAGCTCGAAGGATTCGACTTCAGCATCTGCGTCGACGAAGACGCCCCGCCTTGTGGGTAGATTTGTGGGTAGACAACGCGAGACGGGCGAAATATCCGTAGAATCAATCGGATACGAGACGGGGTGGCGGAGAGGGCGGGATTCGAACCCGCGATAGGCTATTAACCTATACACACTTTCCAGGCGTGCTCCTTAAACCACTCGGACACCTCTCCGGGGATCTTGCCTGTTTCGTCGGGCACTCTCGCGCAAAGACGCCGGGGGGACCGGAAGGCCGCGCCAGTGTAATCAGGACCGGGAGCCAGGGAAAGCCGCGGGGACGGCGGCGGCGCGATCAGGCGGCGGAGCGGTGGCGCTTCCACCGTTCGAGGAGCTGCGCTTCGCCCTGCGACAGCTCGCAGACGCGCTTGATCTGATCCACGCCCATCCCGTCGGCGAGCAGGCGTTCGACGTGCTCCAGCGCGGGCGCGCCGTCGACGACCTCCGCGATCTCGTTGACGCGCTCCATCACCGTCTTCTGGCGCTGTCCCTGCTCGCGCAACCGGGCACCGATTTCGCGCGAGCAGTCGAGCAGCGCCGACAGATCGCGCGCGAGATCCTCGCGCGCCCTGCGCTCGGCGCGCAGCTCGCGCGCCAGGCCGTCGACGCGCCGCGCCTGGCGCAGCGCGAACGCGGCCAGCGCCAGCATCGTCGCGACGAGGCCGAGCGCGACGGCGAAGGGCAGGCTCTTCAGCAGCGACGCGTCAAACATGCGTATCGATGTGGCCGTCGGCGTCGACGGTATCGCCGTCCGGTCGCGCAGGCTGCCCGGCCCGCGGCGGACGTCGCGGCGGCTCGCGGCGCTGCTGACCGGCCGGCTCCGCGCGATGCACGGGCGTGGTCGGTGCCGGCGGCGTCAGCGGCGGAAGATCGACCGGCGTCACGCACGCGATCTCAGAAGGCGCCGCCGACGAACTGCGCATCGGGCGACAGCAGGCGGTTCAGATCGACGAGGATCAGGATCTCGCCGTTCTTGCTGTAGACGCCCTGGATGTACTTCGAATTCTCTTCGTTGCCGATGTTCGGCGCGGAGTCGATATCGGTGTTCTGCAGATTGACGACCTCGGCGACGCTGTCGACGAGCAGGCCGACGATGATCTTGTTGCACTCGACGATCATGATGCGCGTCTGATCGGTGAGCTCCTCGCGCATCAGGCCGAACAGCTCGCGGGTGTCGACCACCGTCACGACGTTGCCGCGCAGATTGATGATGCCGAGCACCGACGACGGCGCGCCGGGGACGGGCGCGATCTCGGTCATGCGCAGGACTTCCTGCACCTGCATCACGTTGATGCCGTAGATTTCCTCCGCCAGCCGGAAGGTCACCCACCGGTTGAACTGATTTTCCTGCGGCTTCAGGACTGCGCTCATGCGACACCTCGACTGGTTGGATGACCAAGCGCGCCAGAAATCGGTCGTGGCGCGCCGTCTCTAAGGGGAAAGTGCACGCATCGTGCCAGCCGCACGCCGATACCGCTCGACGCTAGGGCCGAGCCCGGCGCACGAAATGCAGCCGCGCCGCATCGGGATCCAGCACGAAGGCCGGCGGCTCCCGCGTCGTGGCGCCGATCCACGGCGCTTCGCCGCGCGGCCCGCGCGGCGCCATCGCCGCGGGGGAGACCTGCAGCCTCGTCTCGAGCCGCAGGCCGCGGATTTCCAGCCGCCCGCCCTTCAGGCGCAGCAGGTCGCGGCCGAGGAAGCGGCCCGGCTGCAAATGGCCGCGGTACGAAGCCGGGACGAGCTCGCTGGCCTCGATCGTGACGGCGCCTTCCGCCGCCGGCTCGGCCAGCGCATCGGCGCGGCACAGGAACCGGAAAGCGCCGACGCGGAAGGCCTGCATCTCGAGCAGCGCGTACGCTGCGCCGCCTTCATGCAGATGCTCGTCGAGATAGGCGGCAAGGAGATCGCGTGCGCTCATCCCGCGGCCCTCAGCGCCGGCGCCTCGTCGCCGCGCAGGGCCGCCAGCAGATGCTGATAGGCAATGCTGGCGCGGGCATAGGGCTGGCGCAGGGTCAGCGGCTCGCCGCGGCGGCTCGCTTCGCGCAACTGCGTATCGACGGGGATCACTTCGTTCCACTGCACGAGATCGCGCCGCGCGCGGATCGCGGCCAGCGTCTCGTTCGCCGCGCGCGTGCGGCGATCGAACATGGTCGGCACGACGAGATAAGGCAGCGGCGCGGCGCGCGAGCGCTCGATCATCGCCAGCGTGTGCAGCAGGCGGTCGAGCGACTGCTCGGCGAGGAACTCGGTCTGCACCGGCGCGATCAGCCGCTCGCAGCACACCAGCGCGTTGATCACGAGCACGCCCAGCGTCGGCGGGCAGTCGACGAGGCAGTAGTCATAGCGCGACGCCGCCTTCTCCAGGCTGCGCGACAGCGCGAGCCCCATGCCCGCGCGCAGCCCGAAGCGCCGCTCCAAGGTGACGAGCGCACCCGAGGCCGGCGCGAGCCAGAGATCCTCGATGCGCGTGCGGTGGACGACGTCACCGAGATCGAGCGTCTCCTCGCGCGCGGCGGCGGCGAACACTTCGTAGACGTTGGGCTCGACCGTGTCGGGATCGAGTCCGCAATAGCTGCTCAGCGAGCCGTGCGGATCGACATCGACGAGCAGCACGCGCGCGCCTTCGCGCAGCAGCGCGCCGGCGAGGTTCATCGTCGTGGTCGTCTTGCCGACGCCGCCCTTCTGGGCTGCAACCGTCCAAATCCTCATGGGCCTATCTCCGCTGGGCCGGGAAGTTCGGTCACGCGCTGCAATGTTGGTGCCGGCGCCGGCGTCTGCTCGGGCAGGGTTGCGGCATCCGCCGCGGCCTCGCCCGCAAGTATCGAGACCTCATCGTGTTTCGCGATGGCGACGACCACGCGCCGGTTCTTGCGCCGGCCCTCCTCCGTCGCGTTGTCCGCCACCGGGCGGTATTCGCCGTAGCCGACGGCGGCAAGTTTCTCCGGCGCGACGCGCGCGCGCGCCAAGCGATCGGCAATGCTTGCCGCCCGCGCCGCGGACAGCCCCCAGTTCGAGCCATAGGGGCCGCCGGCGAGCGGCACGTCGTCGGTGAAACCTTCGACGCGCGCCGGGCGGCCCATGTCGGCGACGACGCCGGCGATCCGATCGATCATCGGCAGCGCCGCGGGATCGATCGCCGCGCTGCCGCTGTCGAACAGGAGCTCCGCGCCGAGCTCGATCTCGAGCCAATCCCGGGTGTCGCGCACCTTGACCTCGCCCGCCTCGCCGAAGGGCGCGAGCACGGCTTCGATGCGTTCGCGCGGCGTGCCGACCGTCGGCACCGCCGGCGGCGCGATCGTCGCCGGCGACAGCGCGCGGACGGAGTCCTCGCCCGTCGGCTGCTCGACCTCGGCGAGATTGCGGCTGCCGTCGAGCATGCCGGTCTGCGGCGGCGCGCCGCCGCCCATGTCGATCGGCGCGGCGCGCGTCACCTCGTCGTTGAAGACGGTGACGATCGAGTTCGACAGCACGCGGAACTTGCCGTCGTTGATCGAGGAGATCGAGTACAGCACGACGAAGAAGGCGAGCAGCAGCGTGATGAAGTCCGCATAGGACACCATCCAGCGATCGCGACCGTGATCCTCGTCCTCGACCGGCGCTCGCAGCCACGGCGACGGCCCGCGGCCGTTCACTTCAGAAGTCCCTGCAGGCGGGATTCGACCACGCGCGGGTTCTCGCCGTCGGCAATCGCGGTGATGCCGATCGCGATCAGCTCCTCCAGCCGCGTTTCCTCGCGCACCAGCGTGCGCAGCTTGACGCCGATCGGCAGGAACACGAGGTTCGCGAGGCCGACGCCGTAGACCGTCGCGACGAACGCGACGCCGATGCCCTGTCCGAGCATCGAGGGATCGCTCAGATTGTTCATCACCTGGATGAGGCCGATCACGGCGCCGAGGATGCCCAGCGTAGGCGCATAGCCGCCCATGCCATCGAAGACCTTGGCGGCGAGCAGATCGCGCTGTTCGCGCACGGCGCTGTCGATCTGCAGCGTCTCGCGGATGACGGGCGGCTCGTTGCCGTCGATGAGCAACTGCAGCGCCTTGCGCGCATAGGGATTGCGCACGGATTCGACCAGCGCCTCGAGACCGAGCAGGCCGTCGCGCCGCGCGACGCGGCACCAGTGCAGCAGCTCCTTCATCGCGAGCTCGAGCGGCACGGCGGGCGGCCGGAAGATCCAGCTCGACATGCGCAGCGCGCGCAGGAACACGTGCGTCGGCGACTGCACCATCGTCGCGCCCAGCGTGCCGCCGACGACGATCAGCAGCGCCGGGCCGTTGACCAGCATCGCGAGATGTCCGCCCTCGAGATACTGGCCGACGACGACGGCCGCGATGCCGAGCAGCAGGCCGGCGATGCTGGAAGAATCCATGCTTCGGCGTCCCCCCTCAGCGTCCATGCCGCAGCCGGCGCCCGAGCTCGGCCGCGGACACGACCTCGTGCGCGAGCCCCGCGTTGATCACGGCGGCGGGCATGCCGAAGACGACGCTGCTCGCCCGATCCTGCGCCCACACGAGGCCGCCCGCCTCGCGCAGCGCGCGGCTGCCGGCCGCGCCGTCGCTGCCCATGCCCGTGGCGACCACGGCGAGCGTGCGCGAGCCGCAGAGTTTCGCGGCGCTCGCGAGCGTCAGATCGATGCACGGGCGGTAGAGATCCGCCTCTTCGCCGTCGCGGACCTCGAGCTCGAGCCGCGCGCCACGGCGCAGCGTCGTCTGCTTGCCGCCGGGCGCGATCCACACGCGGCCGGGCAGGAGCGCATCGCCGTCGCAGGCCTCGACCACCGGCAGCGCGCAGTGGCGGGCGACGCGCTCCGCGAAATAGCCGGTGAAGCCCGCCGGCATGTGCATCACGACCAATACGGCGCAGGGCAGATGCGCGGCGCAGTCGGCGAGGAGCTCGGCGATCAGCGCGGGGCCGCCGGTCGAGGCCCCGATCACGAGCAGCGGCCGCTCGGCGAAATGACGGGCCTGGCGCAGCGGCGGCGCGGCCTCGTCGATCGCGAGGGCGGACGCGCGATCGCAAGCGAGCTCGCGCACGCGCTCGCGCAGCGCGCGCGCACTCGCCGCCGCACCCTCTCCCTGCAGCGACTGCTTCGGCACGAAGTCGAGCGCGCCGGCTTCGAGCGCGGCGAAGGTCGCGTCGGCGCCGTGCCGCGTCAGCGCCGACAGCATCAGGATGCGCGTCGGCGCGATCTGCATCACTTCGCGCACGGCCGCGATGCCGTCGAGCACCGGCATCTCGATGTCCATGGTGACGAGATCGGGCCGCAGCCGGCGCGCCGCGGCGATGGCCTCGCGGCCGTCGCCCGCCTCGCCGACGACCTCGATGTCGCCGTCCTCTTGCAGCAGGCGGCGGAGCTGGCCGCGAAAGAACGCCGAATCCTCGACCACCAGCACGCGCAGCGGGCGACCGGAGCGGCGGTCGAGGGCTTCGTTCGGCATCGAGAACGCTCGCGATCCGGATCAGCGCCTGGCGTAGGCGTCGATCAGCTCGGGCAGATCGAGGATCAGCGCGATGCGGCCGTTGCCGGTGATCGTCGCGCCGGACAGGCCCTTGGTGCCGTGGAGCATCGCGCCGAGCGGCTTGATCACGACCTCCTCCTGGCCGATCAGCTCGTCGACGATCAGCCCGAGCATCTGGCTGCCGACGGACACGATCACGACGTGGCCTTCGTCGACGGCGTAGTCGTGCACGCCCTGCACCAGCCAGCGGCTAAGATAGAACAGCGGCAGCGCCTTGCCGCGCACGACCAGCGTCTTGCTGCCGTTGACCTCGCGCGCCTGGCTGCGCTTGAAGTCGATGATCTCTTTCACGTTGACGAGCGGCAGCGCGAAGATCTGCTGGCCCAGCACCACCATCAGCGTCGGCATGATCGCGAGCGTCAGCGGCACGCGGATGCGGATCGTGGTGCCGACGCCGATCTTCGAATCGATCTCGATCGAGCCGTTCAACTGCGTGATGCGCGTCTTCACGACGTCCATGCCGACGCCGCGCCCCGACACGTCGGAGATCTCCTCCTTGGTCGAGAAGCCCGGCAGGAAGATCAGCTCGAAGCACTCGCGCTCGCTCAGGCGCAGCGCCGCGTCCTGCTCGAGCAGGCCCTTCTCGACCGACTTCGCGCGCAGCACGTCGGCGTTCATGCCCTTGCCGTCGTCCTCGATGGTGAGCAGGATCTGATCGCCATCCTGTTCGGCCGCGAGCTTCAGCCTGCCCTGGCGCGGCTTGCCGGCCGCGACGCGCAGATCCGGCGTCTCGATGCCGTGGTCGACGGCGTTGCGCACGAGGTGCACAAGCGGATCGGACAGGGCCTCGACGAGGGTCTTGTCGAGATCGGTCTCCTCGCCCGCCATTTCGAGCTCGATTTCCTTTTTCAGGCTGCGCGCGAGATCGCGCACGACGCGCGGGAAGCGGCCGAAAACTTTCTTGATCGGCTGCATGCGCGTCTTCATCGCCGCCATCTGCAGATCGCTGGTGACGACGTCGAGGCTCGCGACGGCCTGCGTCACTTCGGCGTTGCCGACGCTCGCCTGCAGGTTCGACAAGCGATTGCGGATCAACACCAGCTCGCCGACCATGTTCATGATCCGATCGAGCACGTCGGTGCCGACGCGAATCGTGTTGTCCTTGGCCTGCGCGTCGTTGCCGTCCTGCGCCTTCGCGTCGGCGGCCTTGGGTGCGGCGGGTTTCGCCGTCGCGGGCGCGGGCGGCGCCTGCGGCACCGGCGCGGCGGGCACAGCCACCGCGTGGGCCTCGAACCTGCCCGGCCCGTGCAGCTCGTCGAGCAGCTTGTCGAACTCCTCGTCGCTGATCAGCGCCGGCTTGCTGTCGCCGGCCGCCGCCGGCGGTGCGACGACGGGACCGCGCCCTTCTCCCTGCAGCTTGTCGAGCAGGGCCTCGAACTCGTCGTCGGTGATCAGCTCCGCGCGCGCCTCGGTCGCCGGCGCCGCGATCGGGCCGCGCCCTTCGCCCTGCAGCTTGTCGAGCAGGTGCTCGAACTCGTCGTCGGTGATCAGATCGCCCGCCGGGCTCGGGTCGGCGGCCTCCTCGGCCATCATGCCGGCGACGACCTCGTCGAACTCGCTGCCGCCCGCGGCCGGCGCCGCTGCGCTCGCGGCGGGCTGCGCTGCCGGCACCGCGCCGGACGCGGGGCCCGCCTCGGGGAGCGTCTCGCCCGCGGCGAGGCCGCGCAGCGCGGCGATCAGCGCGGGCTCGGCGTGATCGGGGAGGCTGCCCGCGTGCAACGCGCCGAACATGGCGCGCAGCGTGTCCAGCACCTGCAGGAAGACGTCCATCGTCGCCGCGTCCAGCGCGCGCTTGCCGTTGCGCAGGAGATCGAACACGTCTTCGGCCTTGTGCGCGACCTCGACGAGCGGCTCGAGGCTCAGAAAACCCGCGCCGCCCTTGATGGTGTGAAAGCCGCGGAAGATCGCGTTCAGCAGCGCCTTGTCCTCGGGCGCTCCTTCGAGCTCGATGAGCTGCGAGTCGAGGTTCTCGAGAATCTCCTGCGCTTCGACGAGAAAGTCTTGCAGTATTTCGTCGTCCATCGTGTCGTGCCTTGCCTGCGCGCCGAAATCGCGCGAACGGATCCGTCAACGGTTGCAAGGCCTTTTATCGGCCGGCCGGCCGCAGGACTGAAACGCAAATCACACTGTGCTCGTGCCAGATGAAATGCACTGAATCTAGCCACGGAGGGCACGGAGGAAGAAAAGGATGACGCTGGCGCCGCTGCACTCTCGTAGCCCGGATGAGCGCAGCGAATCCGGGATCGGGCATGTCCGAGTGGCAAAGAGCGATTTTGAATTCGTAGCCCGGAAGGAGCGCCGCGCAGCGGCGCGGAATCCGGGACTGCGCACATACTGCTACTCACCTTCACCCGGATTCGCTGCGCTCATCCGGGCTACAACAGAGAGATCGTAGGTTGGGCTGACGAAGGAAGCCCAACAGGGAGAGGGCGCTGCGTGCTGCCATCTGCGCTCGCCCTAGCACCGGTCGGCGGAATCGCATGCTTCTTCTCGCGGCGATGAGCGCCTCACGTTGGGCTTCCTTCGTCAGCCCAACCTACAGTCTCTGCCTTGAATTTCTCGGTGTTCTCGGTGTTCTCTGTGGCAAAGATCGACCTGTCCAGGCTCGCGACGCGCGGAGCGAGAGGGAGCTCAGACGCCCAGCTCGGCGAGCAGATCGTCGACGTCGTGCTGGTGGCTCATGACGTCGGCGGCGGGTTTGATCGCCGGGCCGGTCGCTTCGCCGCGCGCGGGCTTGGCGCAGGCGACGGGATGGCCGGTCGCGAGGCGCTCGGCAATGATCAGGGATACGAGCTTCTGCTCGACCTGCTCGACGATGTCGATCGTCTTCTTGATCACCTGCCCGGTGAGATCCTGGTATTCCTGCGCCATCAGCACGTCGGTGAGGCCGGCTCGGAGCCGGGTGCCGGCCTCGCGCACCTCAGCCTCCGCGGCCGCGCACAGCCGCTCGGCGAGCGGCAGCATCTCCTCCACGGCGGCCAGGGTGCGATGCGCCGATTCCTCGGACTTCTCGACCACGTAGCTGAGACGCTCGCGCGCATCGGGCATCACGTGCTTGGAGATTTCGTACAGGCGCTGGTCCGATACCACGCCGCCGAAGGCCTGGTGCACGTCGCGCGTGACCTCGGCGACGTGGCGCAGGAGCTGCGAGCCGCGATGATCGGACAAGACCTGCAGACAGTGGTCGGCGGCCTCATGTGCGCCGCGCTCCAGCGCCTCGACCAGTTGGCGCGCCAGCGCCAGACGCTCGGCCTGATCCATCGATGATCCTTTCGCTCGTCGTTGATATTGTCGGTCGGCGGCCGCGCGGCGCGCGGGGCGCTCAGGCGGTGGCCGCCAGGCGCTCGAAGATCTTGTCGAGCTTCTCCTTCAGCGTCTGCGCGGTGAACGGCTTGACGATGTAGCCGTTCACGCCGGCTTCGGCGGCGAGCACGATCTGATCGCGCCGCGCCTCCGCGGTCACCAGCAGCACGGGCAGATTGCACAGATGGGGATCGGCGCGCACGGCGCGCAGCAGATCGATGCCCTGCATGCCGGGCATGTTCCAGTCCGTGACCAGGAAATCGAAATTGCCGGACTTCAGCATTGGCCAGGCCGTATTGCCGTCGTCCGCCTCGTGCGTATTGTTGAACCCGAGATCGCGCAGCAGGTTCTTGATGATCCGGCGCATCGTCGAGAAGTCGTCGACGATGAGGATCTTCATGTTGTGGTTCACGATAGCCTCCGTTGAGCGCTGTGGCGCCGGCGCTTCTACTGGTACCAGTCGGCCATCCGCGCCTTGAGCCTAATCAGCGCTTGTGAGTGGATCTGGCAGACGCGCGATTCGCTGACGCCCATCACCTCCCCGGTCTCGCGCAGGTTGAGCTCTTCCTTGTAGTACAGCGACATCACCAGCCGCTCCCGCTCCGGCAGGGATGCTATCGCCTGCGCGAGCGCTTTCTTGAACAGCTCCTTCTCGACGTTTTCCGAAGGCTCCGGAATGCGTTCGAAGAGCCCTTCGGACAGCACCTCGTCCTTGCTCGGCAGATCCTCGAAGCTGAAAACCTTGTGGCTGCTCGCGTCCTGCAGGGTCTGGTAATACTGGTTCAGATCCATGCCGAGCCGTGCGGCGACCTCGGCGTCACGCGCGTCGCGGCCGCACTCGGCCTCGATCTCGGCGACGACCTTGCTGATCTCGCGCACCTTCCGGTGCAGCGAACGCGGCGCCCAGTCGCCTTTGCGGATCTCGTCGAGCATCGCGCCGCGGATGCGGATACCGGCATAGGTCTCGAAGCTCGCGCCCTGCGTCGCGTCGTAGTTCCGCGCCGCTTCGAGCAGGCCGATCATGCCGGACTGGATCAGATCGTCGATCTGCACCGTCGGCGGCAGCCGGCTCATCAGGTGATAGGCGATGCGCTTGACCAGGGCAGCATGCTTGCGGACGAGCTCGTCCTGATCCTGCTTCTGCTCGTGCAGGCTCGAATGCGCGGCCTGCTTGTATTTCGCGACTTCTTTCATGCCAGCGCATGCCTCCCCATGACTTCGGCGCGGATCATCCGCTCCAGGAAAAATTCGAGCTGGCCGCTCGCGGCGCGAGGTTCGGGCCATCTATCGGCCACGGCGGCCAGCCGCTTGAATGCCGTCCCGGCCGGGCTCGCCGGGTAGGCGGTGACGACCGGGGCGCGCCGGCGCGCGGCCTGCACGACGCAGCGGTCGAAGGGAATGACGCCGGCGAAGTCCAGCGCGACCTCCAGGAAGCGATCGGTGGCCTTGACCAGCCGGGCGAAGATGTCGCGCGCCTCGTGATCGCTGTGGACCATGTTCACCAGCACGCGGAAGCGCGCGCGGCGCGTGCGCTGATTCAGCACCTTGATCGTCGCGTAGGCATCGGCGATCGAGGCGGGGTCGTTGCAGACCACCACCACCACCTCCTGCGAGGCCTCGCAGAACTGCAGCGAGTTCGCGGCGATGCCGGCGGCGGTGTCGACGACCATCACGTCCATCGTGTCTTCGAGCTCGCTGAACGCGTGCATCAGACCCACGCGCTCGGCGTCGCTGAGCTCGGCCATGCGCTGCACGCCCGAGGAGGCCGGCACGATACGCACGCCGGCCGGCCCATCGAGCAGGATGTCGCGCAGGCCGCATGCGCCGTCGATCACATCGGCGAGCGTGCGCGTCGCCGACAGGCCGAGCAGCACGTCGATGTTGGCGAGGCCGAGATCGGCGTCGAGCAGGGTCACGCGCGACCCGGCCGCGGCGAGCGCCGTGGCGAGGTTGATCGAGACCGTCGACTTGCCGACGCCGCCCTTGCCGCTGGTCACCGCGATCACGCGCGTCGGGCGCGTCGCGCGGTGTTCGCTGGGAGCATTCATATGCTTGATACCCTGGAAGTTCACAGTGCGAAGGCCTGTTCGATGAAGGCCGAGTCGACCGGCAGGGGACTCGCCTTCCCCATCGTCAGAAACTGCTCGAGCAGCGCCGCCGGGCTCGCCGCCTCGACGTCGTCGGGCACCTGCTGGCCGGCCGAGAGATAGGCGACCGGCAGCCGCGACTCGGCGAGCGCCGACAACGCCGGGCCCAGCGTCGCCGCCTCGTCGATCTTCGTGATGCAGCAGCCGGCGAGCGCGAGGCCGTCGGCCGCGCCGACGATGCGCGCGAGCGACTGGTGATCGGTGCTCGCCGACATCACGAGATAGGTGTCGACGCGGGTCGGCAGGCCGTAGAGCGTCGCCAGCGACTGCCGGAAGCCCGGATCCGCCGGCGCGAAACCGGGCATGTCGATGATCACGAGCTCGCGATCGTGCAGCTCGGCGAGGACTTCCGGCAGCTCCTCGAAGCTGCGCGCCGAGCGCACCGCGATTCCGACCAGGCGGCCGAAAGTCTTCAACTGCTGATGCGCGCCGAGACGCTGCTCGTCGGTCGACACCAGCGCGACCGTGTGGCTGCCGCGCGCCAGCGCGTAGCGCCCGGCGAGCTTGCTCGCCAGCGTCGTCTTGCCGACGCCGGTCGGACCGCACAGCGCGAAATGGCCGCCGTGGCGGAGCACGGGATCGGGCAGGCAGGCAATGCGTTGCCGCAGGGCGGCGATCGCCTGCCGCCAGGCCTCGTCGTAATCCGATGTCGCGCCGAGCTCGGCGACGAGCGAGCGCGCCAGGCGCGGCGCGATGCCGTACTCGGTCAGCGCGCGGAGCAGCCGCGCGCCCAGCGGGCTGCGCTGCGAGTAGTCGTGCCAGGCGAGACCGGAGAGCTGATGCTCGAGCAGGCTCTTCAGCGCGCCGAGCTCGCGCTGCATCTGTTCGATGGTTTCCTGGCGCGTCCACAGCGCGCCTTCGGGCACGCTCGGCTGCGCGGGCGCCGGTGGGGGCGCGGGCGGCACTTCCGCCGCGGCCGGGGCCGCGGCGCGCGTCTCCTCGCGGCGCGCGCGCGCGGGCTTCGGCGTGAACTTCTCGATGAGCTCGGCGTCGGCCTCACCGACGGCCGTCAGCAGTTCCACGCCGCCGTCGACCTTGCGGTTCGACAGGATCAGCACGTCCGGCCCCTGTTCCTGCCTGACCAGCTCCAGCGCGCTGCGCATATTGGCGGCGAAGTACCGTCTCACCTTCATGCGTGGATTCCTCGTTCAAACTCGTGCCCGATCCTCAGCGCCGCCCCGCGCCGTCGCCGACGCTGGCGACGATGCGGATCTGCTTGTCATCGGGCACCTCGTTGAAGCCGATGACGTGCATCCCCTTCACCGCGTGGCGGACGAAGCGCGCCAGAAACTCGCGCAGATTGCCCGGCACCAGCAGCACCGACGCCTGATTCGTCAGCTCCTGCCGCTCATGTGCCTCGCGCAGCGACTGTGCGAAGCGGTTGGCGAGGTTCGGCTCGATCGCGACGCCGTTCTCCGCTCCGCTCTCGACCGAACGGTGCAATATCTGTTCCAGTGAATAATCGAGCGTGATGACCGGCAGTTCTTCGGCCAAGCCGTTGATCTGCTGAACGATGACGCGACCCAAGGCTTCGCGTACCGCGGCCGTCAACACGACGGGGTCTTGACTCTTGGCGCCGCGCTCCGCCAGAACCTCGAGGATGCTGCGCACGTCGCGGATCGGCACGGCCTCGCGCAGCAGGTTCTGCATCACTTTCACGACCGTGCCGAGCGTCACGATTTTCGGCACCGTGTCCTCGACCAGACGCGGGCTGGTCTTGGCCAGGCCGTCGAGCAGCTTCTGCACCTCGTCGTGACCGAGCAGCTCGTGCGCGTGGTCCTGGATGATCTGGCTCATGTGCGTGGCGACGACCGTGCTCGCATCGACCACCGTGTAGCCGCAGGAGGCCGCCTGCTCGCGCTGCTCTTCGCCGATCCACACGGCGTCGAGGCCGAACACCGGATCCTTGACGGTCGCGCCGCGCAGTTGACCGTGGACCTGGCCGGGATTGATCGCGAGCTCGCGATTCGCCTGCAGCGGCGCCTGGCCCACGGTCGCGCCGTGGATCGAGATGCGGTAGGTCGCGGCGTCGATGTCGAGGTTGTCGCGGATGTGGACCGCGGGCACCAGGAAGCCGAGCTCCTGCGACAGCTTCTTGCGCACGCCGCGCAGGCGATCGAGGAGCTGTCCGTTCTGCTTGCGATCGACGAGCGGGATCAGCTTGTAGCCGACCTCGAGGCCCAGCGCGTCGATCGGCTGCACGTCGTCCCAGGACAGCTCCCTGGATTCCGGCGGCGCCGCCGGCGGCGGCGCTTCGGGCGGCGCCTCCTGCCGCGCCTGCGTGCGGCGGTGAACGCGCCACGCGGCATAGCCCGCGCCGCCCGCCATGGTCAGGAAGGCGAGGTTCGGCATGCCGGGAATGACGCCCATGAGACCGAGGATCGTCGCCGTGACGCCGAGCGTCTTCGGGTCGTCGAAGAGCTGGCTCGAGATCTGCTGGCCCATGTCCGACTCGCCGGACACGCGCGTGACCATGATCGCCGAGGCGACGGACAGCATCAGCCCCGGGATCTGCGCCACCAGGCCGTCGCCGATCGTCAGCAGCGTGAACACGCGGATCGACTCCGACATCGGCATGCCGTGCTGCACGACGCCGATGACGAAGCCGCCGATGATGTTGATCGCGACGATCAGGATGCCGGCGACGGCATCGCCGCGCACGAACTTGCCGGCGCCGTCCATCGCGCCGTAGAAGTCCGCTTCCTGCGCGACCTCGGCGCGGCGGCGCTTGGCCTCGGCCTGGTCGATGATGCCGGCGTTCAGATCCGCGTCGATGGCCATCTGCTTGCCGGGCATCGCGTCGAGGGTGAAACGCGCGCTGACTTCCGAGATGCGACCCGCGCCCTTCGTCACCACCACGAAGTTGATGATGACGAGGATCGCGAACACCACGAAGCCGACCGCGTAGTTGCCGCCGATCACGAAGTCGCCGAAGGCGTGGATGACCTCGCCCGCCGCGGTCGGCCCCTGATGGCCGTGCAGCAGCACGACGCGCGTCGAGGCGATGTTGAGCGCGAGGCGGAACAGCGTCGCCACCAGCAGCACCGTCGGGAACGCGGCGAAGTCGAGCGGGCGCCGGCTGTAGACGCTCGCCAGCAGCACCACGATCGACAGCGAGATGTTGAACGTGAACAGGACGTCGAGCAGCAGCGGCGGCAGCGGCAGCACCATCATCGCCAGCAGCGACATCAGCATCAGCGGGATGCCGATGCCGTGGCCGAGGATGGAATTCAGCAGCACGCGGCTCGAATTGCCGGAAACGGTCAGCGCCATGATCGGGTTACCTGGAGTCTCGAGTCATTCGGATCGTCGCCAACCTCGTAGGTGGGGCTGACGAAGGAAGCGCAACATCGGGCGCCGAAGTTGGGCTTCCCTCATCCGCCCAAGCTATGGGCGCGTTCGATTTCACGGAACGGGTATCTGGGATCATTCGGATCGTCGCGAACATCAGTACTGCAGCTCGGGCGGAATCGGCAGCTCGCTCGGCGGCGGCGGGGCCGGCCGCAGCGGATCGCGCTTGCGGAGCTGGAATACGTAGGCGAGCACCTGCGCGACGGCGACGTAGAGGCCGGCCGGAATTTCCTGGTTGAGCTTGGTCGTGTGGTAGACGGCGCGCGCGAGCGGCGGCGCCTCGAGCACGGTGACGCCGGCCTCCAGCGCGAGCTCGCGGATGCGCAGCGCGACGAGCTCCGTGCCTTTCGCGACCAGCCGCGGCGCCGACATCGTCGCCGGGTCGAACTTCAGCGCGACGGCGTAGTGCGCGGGGTTGGTGACGACGACGTCGGCCCGCGGCACCTGCTCCATCATGCGGCGGCGCGCGAGCTCGGCCTGCAGGCTCCTGATCTTGCCCTTGACCTCGGGCGAGCCGTCGCTCTCCTTCGCTTCCTCGCGCAGCTCCTGCCGCGTCATGCGGAGCTGACGCGCGTGCTCCCACTTCTGGAACGGCACGTCGGCGAGCGCGATGACGATGGTGCCGGCGCTGACGATCAGAAAGGCCTTGAAAGCGAGCGCCGTCGTGCTCGCGATGCCGGCGGCGAGCGGCATCGTGCCGAGCGCGAGGAGCTGCGGGGCCTCGTGCCACAGCGCGACCAGCCCGAAGCCGAGCAGCAGCACGAACTTGGCGAGCGCCTTCGCGAGCTCGGCGAGGCTGCGCGCGGAGAACAGGCGGCCGATGCCCGCGATCGGATCGATGCGGTTCCACTTGAAGCCGAGCGCCTCGGGCGCGATGTTCCAGCCGCCGAGCGCGATCGTGCCGGCGACCGACACCAGCGCACTGACGAGCAGGAAGGGTGCGAGGCTGGTGAACGCGTCGCCCAGCGCGCCGCCGGCCAGGCGCAGCACGTCGACGTCGGCGAGGCGCAGGCCGTTGCCGACGTCGAAGTGATAGCGCATCGAGGCCGCGATCGCGCCGACGAAGTCGTCGCCCGAGCTCCACAGCACCGCGGCCACGGCGAACAGCAGCAGCATCGTCGTCAGCTCGCGCGAGCGCGCGATCTGCCCGCGCTCGCGCGCCTCGGCGAGGCGTTTGGCGCTGGCCTCTTCGCTGCGTTCCTGCCCGCTCGCCGCCTCGGCCATCGCTCAATGCCCCTGCAGCAGGCGGTAGGCGGCTTCGAAGCCGGAGGTGAACAGGCCTTCGAGCTGCGTCGGCAGCGCGCCCAGCGCCAGCACCATCGTCAGCGTGCCGAACACGATCATGATCGGAAAGCCGATGGCGAAGACGTTGAGCTGCGGCGCCGCGCGCGCCATCACGCCGAAGGCGAGATTGACGACGAGCAGCGCGGCGACGATCGGCAGCATCACGACGACGCCGACGCCGAGCAGATCGCCCGACCAGGCGATGAGGCCGGCGAGTGCGCCGGGCGCAAAACTGCCGCCGCCGACGGGCAGCAGCTCGAAGCTATCGGCGAGCAGCGTGACGAGCTGCAGATGCGCGTCCAGCGCGAAGAAGCAGAGCGTCGCGAGGATCACGTAGAACTGGGAAACCACGGGCACCTGCGAGCCCGAGGCCGGGTCGACCATCGCGGCGAAGCCGAGGCCCATCTGCTGGGCGATGATCTGGCCGGCGAACTCGAGCACGAGGAAGACCATGCGCAGCACGAGACCGAGCCCCGCGCCGATCAGCACCTGATGCGCGGCGATGAGCAGGCCCTGCGCGCTGAGGAGCTCGGTGGCCGGCAGCACGGCCGGCCCGAGCAGCGGCGCGAGCACCACGGTCAGGCCCAGCGCGAAGACGAGGCGCACGCGGGCGGGCACCGAGCGCGTGCCGATCGCGGGCACCGTCAGCACGAAGGCGCCGATGCGCAGGAAGGGCCACAGCCAGGCGGCGAGCCAGGCGAGGAGTTCGCGATCGCTGAGCTGGAGCATCGCGCGGCCCGGCTCAGTGCGCGAGCGTAGGAATCTGGTGGAAGAGCTCGATGGTGTAGTCGGTCAAGACGCGCAGCAGGAAAGGTCCGCCGACGACCAGCACCATCGCGGTGACGAGCAGCTTCGGAATGAAGCTCAGGGTCATCTCGTTGATCTGCGTCGCGGCCTGCAGAATGCTGACGAGCAGGCCGACGGCGAGCGCCGGCAGCAGCAGCAGGCTCATCATCACCAGCGTGACCTCCAGCGCGTGCTTGCCGAGCGTGACGATCAGTTCCGGTGTCATCATGGCGGCGGCTCCGCGGCGTCAGGCGTAGAAACTCGAGGCCAGGCTGCCGACGATCAGCGCCCAGCCGTCGACCAGCACGAACAGCATCAGCTTGAACGGCAGCGAAATGATCAGCGGCGAGAGCATCATCATGCCCATCGACATCAGCACGCTGGCGACGACGAGGTCGATGACGAGGAAGGGCAGGAAGATCAAGAAGCCGATCTGGAACCCCGTCTTCAGCTCGCTGGTGACGAAGGCCGGCACGAGGATCGTGAAGGGCGTCGCCGCCGGCTCCGCGATCTCGCCCGTCTCCGACAGATCGGCGAAGAGCTTCAGATCCGACTCCCGCGTCTGCGCGAGCATGAACTCGCGCAGCGGGCCCTGCGCCTTGCGCAGGGCCACGTCGAAGCCGATCTGCTCGTTCATGTAGGGCGCGATCGCGTCCTCGTGCACGCGGTCGATCACCGGCGTCATGATGAAGGCGGTCATGAACAGCGCGAGCGCGATCAGCACCTGGCTCGACGGCGTCTGCGCGGTGCCCAGCGCCTGGCGCAGGATCGCGAGCACGATGATGATGCGCGTGAACGAGGTCATCGCGAGCAGGATCGACGGCAGCAAGGTCAGCGCCGTCATCAGAATCAGGACCTGCAGCGTCAGCGTATAGGTCTGCGTGCCGTCCGCGCCCGTCGTCACCGACAGCGCGGTCAGGCCCTGCTGGGCGCAGGCCGGCAGGCTGAAGAAGCCGCCGAGCGCGAGCACACCGAGGCGGCGGAACATCACGGGGTGTCCTTGCGGCCGCCCAGCACGGCGGCGAGCACGCCGGGAAAGGCCGGCGCCGGGGCGGGTTCCGCATCGGCCGCGACGGCGCCGGGCGGCAGCACGTGCAGGCGTTCGATGCGGCCGGCGGCGACGCCGAGCAGCACGCGCTCGCCGGCGACGTCGACCAGCAGCAGGCGTTCGCGCGTGCCGAGCGCCAGCGCGTCGACGACGCGCAGATGGCGGCCGCTCGCGCCGCGCCCGAGGCGCAGGCGCTGCGCGGCGAGCGCGAGCCCGAAGATGAGGCCAAGGATCAGCACCAGCGCTCCGAACACCTGCGCGAACTGCGCAAGGCCGACGCTCGCGGCCGGCGCCGCGCTCGGCACGGCGGCGAGCGCGGCCGTCGGCAGCGCGAAGACGGCGGCGGCGGCGTGGGAGCGACGGGGCAGGCGCATCGAGATCGGCTCAGCGCAGCTTCTTGACGCGTTCCTGCGCGCTGACCACGTCGGTGAGGCGGATGCCGAACTTCTCGTTGATGACGACGACTTCGCCGTGCGCGACCAGCGTGCCGTTGATCATCACGTCGAGCGGCTCGCCCGCCATGCGATCGAGCTCGACCACCGAGCCCTGGTTCAACTGCAGGAGATTGCGGATCGTCAGCCGCGACTTGCCGATCTCTACCGACAGCGTGATCGGGATGTCGAGGATCTGCTCGAGATCGGCCGTCGACCTGCCGGCGGCATCGCCGCCGGGCGCGAAGGATTCCAGCGGCGCCCTGGCGACGGCTTCGCCGGCTTCGGCCGAGCGTTGCTCCGCGAGCGCCGCGGCCCAGTCGTCGTCGGCGCTGGCGGCGCCGTGCTCCAGTTCGGTCATGCGTGCTGTCCCCCGATGTCGAACTGACGCGGCGCCAGCTCGGCGTGGCGCAGGATTTCGACGATTTTCAGTGCGTAGTTGCCGCGCGACACGCCGTAGCGCGCGCGGAAGATCGGAACCTCGTCGACGCAGGCGGTCAGCGGGTCCGCCAGATCCAGCGGAATGATGTCACCGGCCTTCAGCGCGAGCAGATCGCGCACCGTGAGCTCGGCGGTGCCCAGCGTCGTGCCGATCTCGATCGGCGCGAGCTTCACTTCCTCCTGCAGCAGCAGCGCCCAGCGGTGATCCTTCTCGGCGACGTCGCTCTGGATGCCGGCATCCAGCATGTCGCGGATCGGCTCGATCATCGCGTAGGGCATCGTCACGTGCAGATAGCCCGCGCCGCCTTCGAGATCGATGTGGAAGGTCGACACGACGACGACCTCGCTGGGCGTCACGATGTTGGCGAAGTGCGGATTGATCTCCGCGCCCTGGTACTCGAACTGCACGGGCATCACCGGCTCCCAGGCTTCGTGCATCGCCTCGAAGCACATGTCGACGAGCTTGCGCACGATGCGCATCTCGGTGCCGGTGAAGTCGCGGCCCTCGATCTTGGTGTGGAAGCGCCCGTCGCCGCCGAAGAAGCAGTCGACCAGCGAGAACACGAGCTTGGGATTGCAGACGATCAGCGCCGAGCCGCGCAGCGGCTTGATCTTGATGACGTTCAGATTCGACGGCATCAGCAGCGTGTGCACGTACTCGCCGAATTTCAGCATCTGCACGCCTTCGACCGAGATCACCGGCGAGCGCCTCAGCATATTGAACAGGCGGATGCGCAGATTGCGCGCGAAGCGCTCGTTGATCATCTCGAGCGTCGGCATGCGGCCGCGGACGATGCGGTCCTGGGTCGCGAAGTCGTAGGAGCGCGCGCCGCCGGGCTCGAGCGCATCGTCCGGCGCGGTGTCGACGTCGCCGCTGTCGACGCCGGACAAGAGCGCGTCGATTTCGTCCTGCGACAGCAGATCGTTGTTGGCCATCGAAGTGCTTCCGCCGCCGTCGTCTACTGCATCACCAGGGTCGAGAAGTACAGATCCTTCACGCCCTTGCCGACCTTCTTGCCGGCCTGCTTTTCCATGACGCTCTGGACCTCGGCGAGCGCGTCGCTGCGCAGCTTCTCCTTGCCCTCGCTCGTCATCAGGTCTTCGTAGATTTGCCGGCTCAGCAGCATCACCACGCCGTTGCGGACCGCCGGCATGTGCGCCGTGATCGCCTCCTGCACCTTCGCCGACTTGGCGACGACGCTGATCTCGGCCTTCAGAAATTTCGTGCGTTGCTGCTTGTCCTGGAAATTGACGACGAAGGCCGGATCGAGGGCCACGTAGAGCGGCGCGGCGCCCTTGCCCTCCTCGCCTTCGGCCGCGACGTCTTTTTCGTCGCCGTCCTCGGCGTCGGCGGCGTTCTCATCGCCGGCGTCTTGCGCGGCCTGGTCCTTGTCCGCGGTCGCGGCCTCATCGGCCTTGCCGCCCATGATGAACATCGTGGCGCCGACCGCTCCGCCGACGGCGAGGAGCATCGCGACGACCATCAGAATGATCATCTTCTTCTTGCTGCCGCCGGCAGCGACTTCCTGCTTGGCCTCGGCCATACGCACCTCCACGCTGAATGCCAGCGGGAGAGCAATCCGTGTGCCAAGGGCAGAGTGCCCGTCGATTCAGTGACTTGTGCTTGGCTTCATCGATCTTCGCCAAGGCTTTGACGGTGAGGTCCCGAAGGCCCCGGCGGCGAACGACGCGGATTTGGCGGGCCGGGCGGCGGCGCGGGCGAAGGCCGCCGCGATCCCGACGGCACGACGCGCGGATCGCGCGCGCCTTCAGGCGTAAGCGTCGACGAGACCGAGATGCCTCGACACCACCGGCGCGAGCGCTTCGTCCGCAACGCCGCGTGCGCCGCCGTTGAGCTGCTGCTGTTGCTGCCACCATTCCGCCCGCTGCTGGGCGCCCGGGCTGTCGCGCTGAGGGAGCTGGGCGAAGACGTTGGCGTCGTTCAGCCGCAGGCCCGACTGTTCCATCATTTCCTTCAGCTTCGGCAGCGCTTCCTGGATCGCCTCGCGGGCGACGCCGCTGGGCGCTGCGATCTGCACCGAAGCTTCGTCGTGCGCGATCGTGATCCGCACGTCGACCGGTCCGAGATCCGGCGGCGTCAGCGATAGCTGCGCCTGCTGGATGCCGTGCTGCGCGAGTACCACGACCTGCTGGTTGAAGCCTTCGGCGAAGCGCGGCGTATGCACCGGCAAGTGCGTGTCGAGCTTCAGCGCCGCCGGCCGCTCGCGACGATGCGCCTCGGCGGCGACCTCG
Source organism: Gammaproteobacteria bacterium (assembly GCA_035325705.1). Classification (GTDB taxonomy): domain Bacteria; phylum Pseudomonadota; class Gammaproteobacteria. Next base: position 32,976 of record DAOKZI010000028.1, on the reverse strand, counting down.
GCCGCGTTCGACGGCGGCTGCGGCGGCGTCGCCGGCGCCTCGGCTTCGACGGCGCGCTCGGCGGCCGCCGGCGCGCCGGGCTTGTCCGCGGCCAGCTCGAAGGGCTTGCCGGGATGCGCGCGCGCGTCGCAGCCCTGCGCGTCCTCGTCCGCTTGCATCGCGGCTTCGTCGCCGCGCGGCGCGCGCGCCGGATCCTTTGCCGCGCTCGCTTCCGGCAGCGTCGAGCCGAGCGCGGCGCGCGCCTCGGGCCGCAGCGGCTGGGCGCCGAGCGGCAGACGCCCGCCCATCGCCGCTGAGCCGCCGAGCCCGAGCTCGCCGCCCTCGGCGCCCGCCTCGTCGACGACATTCGTCGCCGCCGGCGCGGCAGCGATTGCCGCCGCGGGGTCGAGCATTGCCGGGTCTGCCGGCGGTGCTTCCGTCGCTTCGTCGAGCACGTCGGAGAATTCCCGCTCTTGCGTCTTGCCGGTTTCGTCGTTCGCCGACTTCTCGGGCGCGGATTTCTCGACTTTCTGCGGACTTGGCGGGCTCGGTGGCGCGCTTACGGCGAGGACCTCAGACATGGGGCAGGTACCGTGTTGAAAGCATCGCTGCTAAATTGCAAGCCATGTGCCACTGCTGCGATGGACGCCGATGAATCAGGTCTCCCCTGCCGCCGAAGGCGCCCGCGTCACCACGCGCCGCCGCGTGCTCGTGACCGGCGGCGCCGGCTTCCTGGGCTCCCATCTCTGCGACAGCCTGATCGCCGCCGGCCACGACCTGCTGTGCGTCGACAACTTCTACACCGGCAGCAAGGACAACATCGCGGGCCTCATCGGCAATCCGTACTTCGAGCTCGTCCGCCACGACGTGACTTTTCCGCTGTACGTCGAGGTCGACGAGATCTACAACCTCGCCTGCCCGGCCTCGCCCGTGCACTACCAGTACAACCCCGTGCAGACGGTGAAGACCAGCGTGCACGGCGCGATCAACATGCTGGGGCTCGCCAAGCGCGTGCGCGCGCGCATCCTGCAGGCCTCGACCAGCGAGGTGTACGGCGATCCGACCGTCCACCCGCAGCAAGAGACCTACTGGGGACACACCAACCCGATCGGCCTGCGCGCCTGCTACGACGAAGGCAAGCGCTGTGCCGAAACCCTGTTCTTCGATTACCACCGCCAGCATCGCGTCGCGATCAGGGTCGCGCGAATCTTCAATACCTACGGCCCGCGCATGCACCCGAACGACGGCCGCGTGGTGTCGAACTTCATCATGCAGGCGCTGCGCAACGAGCCGATCACGATCTACGGCGACGGCGCGCAGACGCGCTCGTTCTGCTACGTCGAGGATCTGATCCGCGGCCTGATCGCGCTGATGAACGCGGCGCCGGAGATCACCGGCCCGGTCAATCTCGGCAATCCGCACGAGTTCACGATTGCCGAGCTCGCGGCGCTGGTGATCGAATTGACCGGCTCGCGCTCGACGCTGGTTCGCCGCCCGCTGCCCAGCGACGATCCGCGCCAGCGCTGCCCGGACATCACGCAGGCCGGCAAGCTCTTCGGCTGGACGCCGAGCGTGCCGCTGCGCGAGGGGCTGGCGAGGACCATCGCCTACTTCGACTCGCAACTGAAGCTGGGCGCCTGGGCGTCCATCGGCAAACCGGGGGAGTGAACGCCATGGGATCAGCCGCACCGCAGGCGACCGGCGAGGTCGGCTCGCGCAAGATCTACGAGGACGAGGACATCATCCTGTGGGAGTTCGTGCTCGCGCCCGGCGAGCGCACGCCCTGCCATACTCACCGCCACGACTATCTCTTCCACGTGCTCGAAGGCATGCGGCTCGAGGTCTACGACGCCGACGACCGCCACCTCGGCGGCTTCGATTCGCCGACCGGCGCGAGCTTCGCGCTCGCCGTCGACGGCGATGACCTCGTGTCCACCGACGGCAAGGGCCTGCGCGCCCCGGCCACGCACAGCGCGCTCAACGCCGGCACCGGCGTCTACCGCGAAATCCTGATCGAGAAGAAGCGCAAGTGAGGCAGCGATGCGGACCATCTTCGTGCTGATCAAGACCGCGCTCGGCAAGACCTACGAGGTCGCCGAAGCGATCACCGACGAGAGCCGCGCGGTCATCCCCGAGGTCTACTCGATCAGCGGCCCCTACGATCTGATCGCGAAGTACCACCTCGAAGGCGAGGTCGACGTCGGCCGCTTCGTCAACGAAGACCTGCACCGCGTGCCCGGCATCGTCGACACCTGCACCATGGTCGCGTTCCGGCCGTTCACGAAGGATACGCTGGCGGATTTGTAGTGCCGGGTTCTGCTGCCGTGCCGGCGGGGATGCTGGCTTTACCACCGAGAACACCGAGGGAAGACGAGGACACCGAGAAGTAAAGGTGGTGGGGCTGTGCCGCCGATGCACGCGGTCCCTCGTTTCCTTCCTGGCGTTCTCTGTAGCCGGCGTAGGTTGGGCTGACGAAGGAAGCCCAACGGTGATGAGACGCGCGCATTATCCCCAATCATGAAAGAAACATCGCCTTCCAACGTGGACGGCGGTGTCGTAGCCCGGGTGGCGCGCGCAGCGCGTAACCCGGGATCGGCGCCCGCCGTCACCGCCTGCATTCGAGAAGACCCGGCGCGGTGCGCGCCGCGCATTGCCAAAGCCCTTGCGTATCGGGCATGCCGGATCCCGGGTTCCGCTCCGCTGCACCCGGGCTACGAAAACGGCCAAACGGTGCACGTCCGAAACGATGAAGTCGCGGTCGCGCTACCGCCTCGCGCGGCCGATCGTCGATCTCGCGTTCGAAAATGAGCCGACCCCTTTTTCAATTGAACCCTTACTCACTGAAGCACGCTCTCGACATCCGTCTTGTCGAAGTCCTTCCCCACGTAAAGCAGCCGGCATTCATGCTCCTTTGCTATCTCGTAGGCGAAGCAGTCCCCAAAATTCAGCGACGCAAGATGAACGCCTTTCCCCCATTGCTCGTAGGCATGGGCGATGCGTCGTGCCGAGGCCGGTGTCACGCTGACGATCTCGAGGCCAAGCCCGTCGATCAACTGGGCCATCTCGGCGCCGACGTTGCGGCTCGACGCCACGACGAAGATGTTGGGCTTCCTGCGTCAGCCCAACCTACTGTCCTCTTTCTTCCTCTGTGTTCTCGGTGTTCTCTGTGGCCAACTGTGCACATCCGGAACGATCGCGCTACCGCCCCGTCCCGCGCGGCCGATCGTCGATTTCGCGCTGCAGGGCGTTTTCGACGCTCACTTCCTCGATGCCGCGGGCGCGGGCGGCGACTTCGGTGAGGGTGTTCGTACGGCGGCGGCGATCGGCCCACTGCGCGCGTTCGTGTTCGCGCCGGCGCTCGGCCTGGGCATGGCGATCGACGAGCTGGGTCAGCGCTTCCTCGATGCGCGCGACGAAGGCGCGCAGCTTCTGCGCCCGATAGCCGTCGAGCGCACCCGGGTGGTCGCGCTCGAACTGGCGCAGGTATTCGGCGCGATAGCGTTCGAGCTCGCGGATCTGCGCTTCGTAGCGCGCCACCTCGTCGCTGGCGCGGGCCAGCGACTGGGCCGCGATCTGCTCGGCGGTGTGCGAGAGCTTCGCGATCCGCTGCAGGCGTTGGGATTTCTTCATCTGGTCTCGGCTCCGTCACCGCCGCCGGCGGTGAAGACGGCGGCGAGCTGCTCGATGGCGGCCGTGCTGCCGATCGGCTGCATCGGATCCTGGCGCATGAACGCCGTCAGCAGCCCGCGCAGTTGCACCGCCCGGTCGAGCTCTGGATTCGTGCCGGCCTGGTAGGCGCCGACGTTGAACAGGTCCTGATTCTGCTCGTACAGCGAGTAGTAATGCTTGAACTGGCGCGCAAGTTGGTAATGTTCCGGCGCCGCGACCACGTTCATCAGGCGGCTGATCGAGGCCTCGATGTCGATCGCGGGATACTGCCCGCGCTCGGCGAGCCGACGCGACAGCACGATGTGGCCGTCGAGGATCGCGCGCGCATTGTCGGCGACGGGATCGTTGGTGTCGTCGCCCTCGGTCAGCACCGTGTAGAAGGCCGTGATCGAGCCGCGGCCGTCGACGCCCATGCCGGCGCGCTCGACGAGCTGCGGCAGGCGCGCGAACACCGAGGGCGGATAGCCGCGCGTCGCCGGCGGCTCGCCGATGGTGAGCGCGATCTCGCGCTGGGCCTGCGCATAGCGCGTCAGCGAATCCATCAGCAGCAGCACGTGCTTGCCCCGATCGCGGAAGTGTTCCGCGATGGCCGTCGCAATCGTCGCGCCGTGCAGGCGCATCAGCGGCGGATTGTCGGCCGGCGTCGCGACGATCACCGAGCGCGCGAGGCCTTCCGGGCCGAGGCTGTCGTCGATGAACTCCTTCACTTCGCGACCGCGCTCGCCGACCAGGCCGACGACGATCACGTCCGCGTTCGTGTAGCGCGTCATCATGCCGAGCAGCACGCTCTTGCCGACGCCGCTGCCGGCGAAAAGGCCGATGCGCTGGCCGCGGCCGACCGTCAGCAGCGCATCGATCGAGCGCACGCCGGTGTCCAGCGCTTCGCGGATCGGCGCCCGCGACAGCGGATTGACCCAGGTGCCCGCAAGCGGCTGGCGCTCGTCGAGCTTCAGCGGTCCGCGGCCGTCGAGCGGCTTGCAGGCGCCGTCGATCACGCGTCCGAGCAGGCCCGGCCCGACCGGGATCTCGCCGGAACCGCCGTAGGGGATCACGCGCGCATTCGGCGCGAGCCCGCGCGTGTGGCCGGTCGGCATCAGGAACAGGCTCTCGCCGGCGAAGCCGACGACCTCGGTGTCGACGGGCTCGCCGTGCCGGTTCATCACCACGCAGCGATCGCCGATCGCCGCCTCGCAGCCGACCGCCTCGAGCGTGAGGCCGACCATGCGCGTCAGCTTGCCTTCGACGACGACCGGCGGCGGCGCGTCGAGACGTTTCGCATATTGCCGCAGCGGCGGCAGCCAGCGCTGGACCGCGTCAGCGACCACGATCGCTCTCGCGCTCGCCGCCGAGCATCTTCGAGGCGATCGCCGCCAGCCGCGATTCGACCGAGGCGTCGATGCGCGAGGCATCGGTCTCGACGATGCAGCCGCCGCGTGTGATCAGCGGATCGGGCTCCAGCCGCCAGCTCCGCTCGTCGTCGCCGAGCGCGAAAGCGCTCTGCACCAGCTCCGCGTCTTCCGGATGCAAGCGGATGCGCGCGGCGCGCGGCGCGATCGGCAGATGGCGCATCGTCTCGCGCACCACGCCGACGACCTCGCCGGGATTCGCCTTCAGCTCGCGCCGCACGAGATGGCGGGCGATGAGGACCGCCAGATCGGACACCGCCTGCACCACGGCGTCGTCGAGATTCGCGAGCGGTTCGGCGAGCTGCAGCACGATGCTCTTCAGCGCATCGAGCTGCGCCTTCACCGCCGCTTCGCCGCTCGCGTAGCCGCGCCGGCTGCCCTCCGCGTGGCCCTCGCGGAAGCCCTCTTCGCGCGCGACGCGCTGCAGGGCTTCGAGCTCCTCGGCCGTCGGCATCCTGACGTCGGGAATGTATTCCTCGCCCGCGATCGGTCCTTCGACGATCGGCGGCGTGAACGGGCGCGCGATGGCTTCGAGCTCGGCCGCGGAGTAGCGCATGGCGGGGATCCGTCGGTGCCGCGACGGCTGCTAGACCATCGCCTCGCCGCCGGCGCCGCCGAGGCTGATCTGGCCTTCCTCGGCGAGCCGGCGCGCGATGCCGATGATTTCCTTCTGCGCGGCCTCGACGTCGGAGAGCTTGACGGGCCCGCGCGACTCGAGATCCTCGCGGAGCATGTCGCCGGCGCGCTGCGACATATTGCGGAAGATCTTGTTCTTGATCGTATCGTCCGTGCCCTTGAGGGCGAGCACGAGATTGTCCGTCGACACCTCGCGCAGCAAGGTCTGGATGCCGCGATCGTCGACGTCGACCAGATTGTCGAAGGTGAACATCAAGTCCTGGATGCGGCCGGCAAGCTCGGGATCGTGCTCGGACATCGCCTCGTTGATCTTGGCTTCCACGCTGCGATCGACGAAGTTCAGGATGTCGGCGGCGCACTTGAGGCCGCCCAGGCCCGAGGCCTTGCCCTGCGCGCCGCCGCGGAGCTGCACTTCGAGCATGTCGTTCAGCTCGCGCATCGCCGCCGGCTGCACGCCGTCCATCGTCGCCACGCGCATCATCAGATCCGCGCGCGTATTCTCGGGCAGCAGGCTCAGCACCTCGGCGGACAGATCGCTGTCGAGGTAGGACAGCACGATCGCGATGATCTGCGGGTGCTCGTAGCGGATCAGCTCGACGACGCTGCGCGCATCCATCCACTTCAGGGATTCGAGCCCCTTGGTCTGGCCGCCGACGAGGATGCGATCGATCATGCTCGCCGCCTTCTCCTCGCCGAGCGCGTCGGTCAGCACCTTGCGGATGTAGTCGTCGTTGCCGATGCCGAGCGGCGTCTGCTTCTGCAGGTCGACGACGAACTCGTCGACGGCGACGCGGATCATGTCGCGCGAGACGTTCTGCAGCGCCGCCATCGCGGTGCCGATCTTCTGCACTTCGCGCGGCCCGAGGTACTTGAAGATCTCTGCCGCCGTCTTCTCGCCCAGCGTCATCAGGAAGATCGCCGCCTTGTCGGTGCTCGTCAGCGCCTGCGCTTCGCCCGCCATTTCAACTTTCTCCGACCCAGTTCTTGATCACCTGCGCGGCGACGCGCGGATCCTTGCTCACGATGTCTTTCAACTGATCGAGGTTGTCGTGCATCGTGCTCGGCAGCGCGATCGGCCCGGCCAGCGCGGCCGAGCCTGCCTGCGCCGCCGCGCCGCTGCCGTTCGGCAGCGCGAGCGCGGCGGGGTTCGCGCCCGGCGGCAGTGCCGCCTGCGCCGCGCCGTCGCGGCCGGCGTCGAGCGCCATCGTCGGCTTCGCGGTCAGCGCGCGGATCGCGGGACGCAGCAGGCCGAAGAAGAGCATCAGCACGAACAGGCCGCCCAGCGCCTGCTTGCCGATGTCCCAGACCCAAGGCTGCTTCCACACCGGCTGCGCCGGCAGCGGCTCGGGCGGCGTGGGATCGATGAAGCTCGCCGGCATCAGCGTGACGGTATCGCCGCGCGCGGGATCGAAGCCGACGGCGTCCTTGACGAGCTGCGTCATGCGCGCGATTTCCTCGGCCGTGAACTCCTTCGCCGGCGGCGCGCTCGTCGCGCTTGCGTTCGGCTCGGCGGCCGCGTCCGGCGCCGTCGCGGCGCCGTCGATCGCGGCCGGCGGCGCCGGCTTGCGCAGCACCACGGCGACGGACAGCTTGCGGATGCTGCCGACGGAGGGCTTGGTGTGCGCGATCGTGCGGTCGACCTCGTAGTTGCGCACGACCTGGCTGCGCTTGCTGTTCGGCTGCGTCGCGCTCGTCGCCGCCGGGGCCGCGGGCACCGCGCCTTCCGCACCGGCCGTCGGCGCGGCTGCCGTCTGCTCGGGCGCCGTGGCCTGCTCCGGCGGCGTATTGCTCAGCGCGCCCGGCACGCCGCCCGGCCCGCCGCCCGTGCGCTCTTCCTCGACCGTCTTCTCGCTGCGCACGGCCTGCAGATCCGGGTTGTAGCTCTCGCTGGTGCGCTCGGTTTCGGTGAAGTCGAGATCGGCCGTGACCTGGGCGCGCACGCCGTCCGGGCCGACCATCGGCTCGAGCAGCTTGCGGATGCGCTCGACGTAGTCTTCCTCGAGCTTGCGCGTGTATTCGAAGCGCTGCGCCGTCAGCGCCATCAGCTTGTCGCGCTTCGCATCGGTCAAGAGATTGCCGCGGCTGTCGACGACGGTGACGCGCGAGGACGGCAGGTTCGGCACGCTCGCCGACACGAGATGCGTGATCGCGGCGACCTGCGCCGCGTCGAGCACGCGGCCGGCGTAGAGGTCGACCATCACCGAGGCGCTAGGCTCCTTGCGGGCGCGCGCGAACACGGTCTCCGCCGGCAGCGCGAGATGCACGCGCGCGGCGCGCACGTTATCGATGCGCGCGACCGAGCGCGCGAGCTCTTCTTCGATCGCGCGCTGGTAGCGCGCCTTTTCCATGAACTGGCTGGTGCCGAAGGCCGGCGGCTCCTCGATCAGCTCGGCGCCGCGCGCGCCGCCCTTGGGCAGGCCGGCAGCGGCGAGCTGCAGCTTGGCGTCGTCGGCCTTGTCGGCCTGCACCAGCAAGGCGCCGGAATCGGGCTCGATGCGGTAGCGGATCTGCGTGGACTTCAGCGCGTCGGCGATCTGCGTCATGTCGCGATCGGACAGATCCGAGTAGAGCATCTCGTAGCTCGGCGTGCGCGACCACATCACGACCCACACACCGAGCGCGACGGCCGCCGCGATGCCGATCAGCACGCCGGCCTGACGCAGCAGCGCCATCGGAGAATTCTGTTCGACGAATACGGTGGCGTCGGCCATGGCGGATCAGTCGGCGCTCAGATCGGCATGTTCATGATGTCCTGATACGCGGACACCAGCTTGTTGCGCACCTGCGTGACGGCCTGGAAGGACACGTTCGCCTTCTGGATCGCGACCATCACTTCCGCCATGTCGATCTTCGGATCGCCGGCGTCGAACCTGTCGCTGAGCGCGCGCGCCGTCTGCTGCGTGTCGTTGACCCGGTCGAGCGCGCTCTTCAAGGCCTGACCGAAGTCGACGCCGCCGGCCTGCGCGGCGGGCGTCGCGGCCGCGGTCGTCTCCTGCAGGCCCTGCGTGCGCGCCGCCAGCAGGCGCATCTGCAGCAGCAGCGACTGGTGATCGATCGTGTTCATGTCCCCTCCCCTGCTCGCGTCTCGGCCCTTCAGTGACCCGGCACGGCGATGCCTTCGTCGCGCATGCGTGAAATCTTGTAGCGCAGCGTGCGCGGGCTGATCCCGAGCTTCTCCGATGCGTACTTGCGGCTGCCGCGGCCCTCGGCGAGCGCGTCGAGGATGAGGCGGCGCTCGCGATCCTTCAGGCCTTCGCCCAGCGACTCGTGCGCGGCTGCTTCTTCGTCCTCGTCCGCGCGCGGCGCGTATGCGGGGGCCGGCGCCGGGCGCGGGCCGCTCGCCGTTTCGAACAGCAGATCCTCGGCCTCGACGGTGCCGCCGTTGTGGATCACCAGCGCCCGCTGCATCACGTTGTCGAGCTCGCGCACATTGCCCGGCCAGCGATGCTGCGCGAGCGCGGCGCGCGCGCCGGCCGCCAGCACCGGCACCGTCGAATCGCCGCGCGTCGCGGCCCGCGCCAGCAGGAAGCGTGCGAGCGGCAGGATGTCCGCGGGCCGTTCGCGCAGCGGCGGGATCGCGAGCGGAAAGACGTTCAGGCGGTAGTAGAGATCCTCGCGGAAGCGCCCCGCTCGCACCTCGGCGGCGAGATCGCGGTTCGAGGTCGCGATCACGCGCACGTCGAGCGCGATCAGCTCCTGGCCGCCGAGCCGTTCGACGACGCGTTCCTGCAGCACGCGCAGCAGCTTCGCCTGCAGCGGCAGGCTCATCTCGGACACTTCGTCGAGCAGCAGGCTCGAGCCCTGCGCCTGCTCGAACTTGCCGGGATAGGGCTTGTAGGCGCCCGTGAATGCGCCCTTCTCGTGGCCGAACAGAATCGCCTCGAGCATGTTGTCCGGGATTGCCGCGCAGTTGATCGCGATCGGCTCGCGCTGCGCGCGCGGCGAGTGGCGATGCAGATAGCGAAAGAACACTTCCTTGCCGACGCCCGATTCGCCCGTGATCAAGACCGTCGCGTCCGTCGTCGCCACGCGGCGCGCGAGCTCCAGCACGCGGCGCGTCGCCGGATCCTCGGCGATCATCTCCTCCGCCGCGCCGCCGGCCGGCGGCAGCCACTGATCGAGACCGGCCATCAGCACCTCGGCCTCGAAGGGTTTGATCAGATAGTCCGTCGCGCCGATCCGCATCGCATCGATCGCGCTCTGGATCGTGCCGTGCGCGGTCATCAGCACCACCGGCAGCTCGCGCATGCGGCGGCGGATTTCACGCAGCAGCGTGAGCCCGTCCATCGGCTGCATCTGCAGATCGGTCAGCACGAGATCGACCGGCTCGCGGTTCAGGCTGTCGAGGCAGGCCGTGCCGTCGGCGTGCGCCAGCACGCGGTAGCCGGCCGATTCGGCCGTCTCGCACAGGATTTCGCGCAGCGCCGGATCGTCCTCGACGATCGCGAGCGTGGCGCGGGACAGCGGAGCGTGGTCGGTCATGATGTCAGTCCTCGAGGGCCGCGAGCGGCGCGCGGGTCGCGGCGCGGGCCGGCAGCGTCAGCTCGAAACAGGCGCCGGCGGTGTAGTCGGGATCGATCGCGAGCTCGCCGCCGTGGGCGCGCGCGATCGCCTGCGCGACGGACAGGCCGAGTCCCGTGCCGCCGCCGTGCGTGGTGAAGAAGGGTTCGAAGATCCGCTCGCGATCGTGGGCCGCGACGCCCGGGCCGTTGTCGGCGAAGCGGATCGAGACGAAGTCGCCGACGCGGCGCCAGGCGATCAGCAGCGCGCCGCTGCCGCCGGTGATCTGCCGCGCATTCGACACGAGGTTCAGCATGATGCTGATCAGCGCATCGGCGTTGCCGTGCACGACGCGCGCGTCGGGCGCGCCGTCGAAGGCGACGCGGAACTCGCTGCCGTCGACGAGCCCCAGCACCTCGGTTTCGAGACGCCGGCGCAGCGCGTCGACGGCGAGCGGCTGCGCATCCACCACCGCGCCGCGCGCGAAGCTCAGCATGTCCTCGACCAGGCGCTCGAGCTGGCGCATCGCGTCCAGCGCGCGCTGCGCATTGCGCACCTGCGCCGGGCTCAGCTCGCGCGCCCGGGCCAGCGGCCCGAGCGCGAGCAGCGCGGCGGCGAGCGGCGTGCGGATCTGATGGGCGAGCGCGGCGGCCATCTCGGTCTTCGCCGACAAGCGGCGGTGGTGGCTCAACTGCTCCTGCAGGCGCCGCGTTTCCGTCACATCCTGCAGCATCAGGATCTGGCCGGGCTCGTCGGCGAGCGCCTGCGTCGAGACGTTGACGCGCCGGCCGTCGACCAGCGACACGTCGTGGCCGTCGTCCCAGCGCGGCGCGAAGGCGCGGCCGACGATGTCGCGCCAGGCGTCGCCGGCTGCGATGTCGCCGAGCAGCTCGGTCGCACCGGGATTCACCGTGCTGACGCGGCCCTGGGCGTCGAGCACGACGACGCCGGCCGGCAGCGCCTGGAGCAGCGCGGACAGACGCGTCGCGAGGCGCTCCTTCGCGGCGAGCTCGACTTCGAGACGCGCGTGCGAGGCGTTCAGCGCCGCGCTCAGCTCGGCGACGCGCCGCTCGAGGCTGGCATAGACGCCGCTGAGCTGCGAAGAGGCGCGCTCGAACTGCGCAAAGGCCGCGGTGAGCGCGGCGCGGTCGACTGTCTGTTCGAGGCCCATGGTCGTCGGATTGCCTGTTCCCGTAGGCGCAAGGACGCGCCGACAGGGCTCGAGCAAGGACTGTGCCACGGCTTGCGCGTCGCGCTCGGGTCGCTAGCGCATTGATTCCTATGGTGGGAAGGACACGCGGCCGCGCGTGTCCGAGGACATGACGACGGCGCCGGCACGCGCGCCGGCGCCGTCGCGTCAAGGACCCGTCGTCTCGTCCTGGCGAGCGAGGCCGAGCTTGCGCATCTTCTCGACCAGCGTGGTGCGGCCCATCTGCAGGCGCTTCGCGGCGTGGGCGACGACCCAGTTCTCTTCTTCGAGCGCCTGCACGATCAGATGCGTCTCGATCTGCGTCAGATGCTCCTTGAGATCCAGGCCCGCGCGCGGCAGCCGCGCGGCGGGCGCCTCGCCGGGCTCCGCCGGCGCGCTGGCCTCGACGCTGCGGATCGGCAGCACGAAATCGTGGGCGCGGTATTTCTCCGGCAGATCCTGCACATCGACGATGCCGTTCGGATAGAGGATCGCGAGGCGCTCGACGAGGTTCGCGAGCTCGCGCACATTGCCGGGCCAGCTATAGCTCGCGAGCGACTCGATGGCCTGCGGGGACAAGCGGATCGTGCCGCGTCCCTCGTGACCCAGGCGCTCGACGAGATCGTTGACGAGCAGCGGCAGATCCTCGGCGCGATCGCGCAGCGGCGGCGTCTCGATCGGGAATACGTTCAGACGATAGAACAGATCCTCGCGGAAGCGCCCGTCCGCGATCGCCTGCTCGAGGTTCACGTGCGTCGCGGCGATGATGCGCACGTTGACCGAAATGCTCTTGTTGCTGCCGACGCGCTCGAAGCTCCGCTCCTGCAGCACGCGCAGCAGCTTGACCTGCATCGACAGGCTCATGTCGCCGATCTCGTCGAGGAACAGCGTGCCGCCGTCGGCCATCTCGAAGCGGCCCTGGCGCGAGGTGATCGCGCCCGTGAAGGCGCCCTTCTCGTGACCGAACAGCTCGCTCTCGAGCAGATCCGGCGGGATCGCGCCGCAGTTCAGCGGCACGAAGGGCTTGGAACGGCGCACCGAATGATGATGGATGTGGCGCGCGACCACTTCCTTGCCCGTGCCCGATTCGCCGGTGATCAGCACGTTCGCGTCGCTCTTCGCGACCATCTCGATCATGTTGCGCACGCGCTGGATGCCCTTGCTCGAGCCGACGAGATTGCGGAACAGCTCGGGATTGCGCGGCGATCCGGCCTGGTGGCGGTTCTCGCGCCAGGTCTCGACCCGCTGCAGCACCTTCTCGAACTGCGCGTGCTTCAGCGGGACGCGGACGTGAGCCAGCACGCCGGCCTCGATGTCCGCGTATTGTCCGGCGTCGTGATCGGCGACGTCGAGCAGCACCAGCGGCGCATAGGGATCCAGGGCCTTGATCTGCCGGAACACCTGGCGCCGGGCCTCGGCGCTGCCGCAGTCGCCGAGCATGACGAGGTAACAGGGATGCTGGGCATCGAGCAGGCCGGACCAGTCGCCGTTGCCGTCGGCCGCCTGGCTGGGCAGATCCAGGTAGCTCAGGATCTCGCAGATCTGCCGGGCCTGCTCGGGATCGTTGTCGATGACGAGGATGGGCGTGTCCGCCATGAGGGCCCCAATCTTCTTGCGTCTTGTCTGGGTCGTCGGCGGGCAGAGAGAGGCGGCGGGACCCCTGCACGGCGTCCTCGCGGCGCTTCACCCGCCTGTGATGCGTCAGAGAATCGTGGCTGATGTCGACGAAGTGGGCATGACATCAGTCAAAAAGGTGACGCTTTGCAAGAGCGGAGTCTAGTCAGCTACGGGGAATACGCAAGGCCGCCGACACAGGCTGGCACAATCGATGGGGCCGACGCGCCCGGCGGGCGCCGGCGAACCGGGCGGCTCAGCCGCCGCTGCTCAGATAGGCGCGCGCGCCGCGGTGGCCGCGATGGAGCTCGCGCAGCGAGCCCGCCTCGCGCGCCTGCTGCTCGCGGGCTGCGTCCAGTACCGTGCGAGTCACGGCCAGAGCCTGCTCCAGCACGCGTTCGACCTCGGCATCGCCGCCGCCGAAGCAGCTCGCCGGCAGCTCGGCGAGCAGCCGGTAGCGCGCCTCATCGAGGTTCAGCACCTCGCGCCACTCGCCCGCCTCCGCGGCGGCCGCGAGCGCCCGTGACAGGACCTCGATCTCGGCCAGCGCGCCGCGGGGATCAGCCGATCCCATTCCAGCCTTCCCGGATTTCGTTCAGGAGCTTCACGACTTCATCGAGCATCGCGAGATCGTTGCGGAGATTGGCCTCGGCGAGCCGGCGCAGCATGTAGTCGTAGAGGCCGTCGAGATTTTCCGCGACCTCGCCGCCGCGGCTCATGTCCAGGCTGCTGCGCAGGCCGTCGATGATGGCCATCGCCCATGACACGGTCTGGCCTTTTTGCGCGATTTCGCGGCGTTCCATGTAGCCGCGCGCGAGCTGCACTTTTTCGATCGCGCCATCGAGCAGCATCTGGATCAACTTGTGCGGGCTGGCGTTCTCGACACCGGTCTGCACGCCTACTTTGCGATATTCGAAAATGCCGTTTTGCATGGTGCGGGGCATTGGCTTCATTCGATGACCTTCGGTTCGCGACGGAAAGAGCCGGCGGCTAGCGCCGGCCCGGACTCCTTATCGGCCGCCGTCGTCGCAACTGTTGGCCTGCGCTACCCGAAAATGGAACGCGCTTCCGCTTTTTCGGCCGCCGCCGGAACGCCGGCTGTCCGTCGCCGAGCCGCCGCCGCGGGCGCCACGTGGCCCGAAGCTTGCAGCGGGGCTGCGCGCCGTCGTCTCTCTGACGCCGGCTGCGCAGGAGGGGACATGGACTACGGCAACAAGACGGTGCTGGTCACCGGCGGCACCGGCTCGTTCGGCAACTTCGTCGTGCGCCGCCTGCTCAATGCGGGCGTGCGCGAGGTGCGCGTGCTGTCGCGCGACGAGAAGAAGCAGTACGACATGCGCGTCTTCTACCAGGGACGCAAGGATCTGAGCTTCGTGATCGGCGACGTGCGCCACCGCGAGGTCGTCGACGAGGCGATGAACGGCGTCGACATCGTCTTCCACGCTGCGGCCTTGAAGCAGGTGCCGACCTGCGAGCAGCATCCGGGCGAGGCGATCCGCACCAACGTGCTCGGCGCCGAGAACCTCGTCGACTGCGCGCTGCGCCATCGCGTGCAGACCTTCGTGATGATCAGCACCGACAAGGCGGTCAAGCCCGTCAATGTGATGGGCATGACCAAGGCGCTGCAGGAGCGCCTCGTGCTGAAAGGCAATCTGTCGCGGCAGAACCGCGGCACGCGTTTGTGCTGTGTGCGCTACGGCAACGTGCTGCGCTCGCGCGGCTCGGTCGTGCCCTTCTTCCGGCGCCAGCTTGCGCTGGGCCAGACCCTGACCATCACCGACGAGCGCATGACGCGTTTCCTGCTGACCTTGAACGAAGCGATCGATCTCGTGCTCTACGCCGCCGAGCACACCGAGGGCGGTGAAGTCTTCGTGCGCAAGGCGCCGGCCGCGCGCGTCACCGACATCGCGAAGGTCCTCGCCGAGGAAGCCGGCAAGCCCTGCGAGTATCGCGTGATCGGCATCCTGCCCGGGGAGAAGCTGCACGAGATCCTCGTCTCCGAGGAAGAGCTCGTGCGCGTGCGCGACTTCGGCCAGTATTACGCGGTGCAGCCCTGGTGGAGCACCGGGCGCTATCGGGAAATCGACTGCGAATTCGGCTCGGGCGATCACCTCACCGAGGCCGCGGAAGTGAAACGGATGATCGCGCTCGCCGATCGCGAGTTCGAAGTGCTCGAGATGGCCGACGGCGAGTTCGCGAAGTTCTGAGCGAGTCACACAGGATGACGGCGCCCCCCGCCCCGACGGAAGTCATTCCGCTGTTCAAGGTGTTCATGGCGCCGCCGGCGGCCGTGATGCCGCGGCTGCAGGAAGTGCTCTACAGCGGCCAGATCGGTGAAGGCGAAGCAGTCGCGGCCTTCGAGCGGCGCTTCGGCGAGTTCCTCGGCAATCCGCGCGTGCTGTCCTGCTCGTCGGGCACGGCGGCGCTGCACCTCGCGCTGCTGCTCGCCGGCGTCGGGCCCGGCGACGAGGTGGTATCGACGGCGATGACCGCGGAGCCGACCAATCTCGCGATCCGCCACGCCGGCGCGACGCCGCGCTGGGCCGACGTCGATCCGATGACCGGCAACGTCACCGGCGAGTCGGTCGCCGCGGCGCTGAGCCCGCGCACGCGCGCGATCCTCGTCGTGCACTACGGCGGCATTCCCGCGCCGCTCGACGCGATCCACGCCGTCGCCGCGCGCCACGGCCTGCCCGTGATCGAGGACGCCGCGCATGCGCTGGGCGCGCGCTGGCGCGGCCGGCCGATCGGCACGCTGTCGCCGTTCACGATGTTCTCGCTGCAGGCGATCAAGCATCTGACGACCGTCGACGGCGGCATGCTGGCGCTCGCCGACGAGTCGCTGCTGCCCAGAGGCCGGCGGCTGCGCTGGTTCGGCATCGATCGCGCGGCGTCGCGCACGGACGTCGACGTCGCCGAGGTCGGCTTCAAGTACCACATGAACAACGTCAACGCGACGCTGGGTCTCGTGCAGATCGAGCACGTCGCGCCGATGATCGCGCGCCACGTCGCGAACGGGCGCTGGTTCGATGCCGCCTTCGACGCGCTGGCGCGCTCGGGCAGCGGCGTCGAGCGCTGTCGCGTGGCCGCGGAGGCCGAGCCGGCGTACTGGTTCTATACGCTGCTGTGCGACGACGCCGAGGGCCTGTCGCGCCATCTCGACGCGCACGGCATCGGCAATTCGAAGGCCCACAAGCGCAACGACCGGCACAGCGTGTTCGCCGCGAGCCGCGTCGAGCTGCCCGGCCTCGATCGCTTCTACGCGCGCATGCTCCACCTGCCCTGCGGCTGGTGGGTCGACGAGGCCGCGCGCGAACGCATCGTCGACGTGGTCCGCCGTGGCTGGTGAGCCGATCCCGCTGTTCAAGTCCTATGTCGCGCCGGCCGCCGGCGCGACGCTCGCGGCCGCGCTCGCCGAAGGCCCGCTCGCGAGCGGGCCCGCGGTCGCCGAGTTCGAAGCCGCGCTCGCGCGCCGGCTGGGCACGCCGCACGTCGTCGCCACCGGCGATCGCGCCGGCGCGCTGACGCTCGCGCTGCGCCGCTGCGGCGTCGGCCCCGGCAGCGAAGTGCTGGTGTCGCCGCTGTCCTGTCTCGCGACGACGATGCCGATCGCCGCGCTGCACGCCGAGCCCGTGTGGTGCGACGTCGATCCCGCGACCGGCATGCTCGATCCCGCCGAGATCGCGCGGCGCCGAAGCGCGCGCACGCGCGCCGTCGTGCACTACCTGTGGGGCGGCGACGTCGGCCCGCTCGCCGAGCTGCAGGCCGCGGCGGACGCCGCCAGTCTGCCGCTGATCGAGGACGCTTCCGCCGCGTTCGGCGCGCGTCATCGGGAGCGCGCGATCGGCGCGACGGGCAGTGCGTTCACGGTGCTGTCCTTCTATGCGGTGAATCCGCTGAACACCGTCGAAGGCGGCGCACTGTGCTGCGCGCGTGAGGAAGACGCGACGCAGGCGCGCTGGCTGCGCCGCTTCGGCATCCATCAGCCGAGCTTCCGCACGGCGACGGGCGATCTGAACCCGGCCAGCGACATCCCGCACGCGGGCTACAGCGCGGCGATGAGCAATGTGACGGCGCGCCTCGGCCTGTGTCAGCTCGCGGCCGTCGAGCCCGTGCTCGCGGCGCATCGCGCGAACGGCGCTTTCCTCGACGCCGAGCTCGCGGCGCTGCCCGGCGTAACGCGCCTGCGGCGGGGGCCGGAAGAGAACTCCGCGTTTTGGGTCTATGCCCTGCGCGTGCGCCGCCGGGCGGCCCTGCTCGCGCGCCTGCACGAAGCGGGCATAGGCGCGCAGCGGCTGCACCTGCGCAACGATCGCTATAGCTGTTTCAGACCCGCGCCGTGGCTGCTGCCCGGCGTCGATGCCTTCGACGAGGACAACCTCGCCCTGCCCTGCGGCTGGTGGATCGACGACGAAGCGCGGGCCAGGATCGTGTCATGCGTACGCCGCGGCTGGTGAACGCGCGCCCGCGCGCGGGCACCTGCTCGATCAGCGAGCTGCCGGCGCTGGCCGCCGCGCTGGATGCCGAGTTCGTCGTCGGCCGCGGCCGCAGCGGCGCGCTGGCCTGGCGCTACCCGGATCTGCTGACCGAACAGAATCTCCAGCACCTCTACGTGCGGCGTCACGCCGGCCGCATCGTGTCCTGCTGCGCGGCGCGGCGCTTCACCTGGACCAGCGCCCACGAGCGCTGGCAGGGCGCGATGCTGGGCCTGGTATGGACGGCACCGCAGGCCCGCGGCCGCGGCCACGCCGCCGGCGTGCTCGAGGATGCGACGGACGCGCTGGCCGCGTCCGGCGTCGATTTTCTCGTGCTGTGGAGCGGGCTGAATGGCTACTACGAGCGCCTCGGCTGGGACCCGCACGATCGCGGCATCTTCGGCAGCCTGCGCGCGGGCGACGCGGGAACCCGCGAGGCTCTTGCGCTCGAGCTCGACGTCGCGCGTTACGAAGCGCTGCGCGCGCCCGAGGCCAAGGCGCGCGTGATGCGCGATGCGCAGCACTATCGCTGCGTGCCGCTGCCGGCGACGCGGGTCGGCACGCTGTTCGTCCGCGACGGCGAGGCCGAGGCCGCCGCAATCCTCGGCGCGGCCGGCGACGCGTGCTACATCTATGAAGTGGTCGGCGCGCCCGCCGCGCTGCCCGCGCTGTGGCAGAAGCTGAAAACGGCTGCGACCAGCATTCACGTCAACGAGAGCATCGGCAGCCCTTGCCACCGCTGGCTGGCGCAGCACACGCCGATCGAGTTCACCGCGCAGGAGCTCGCGTACTGGCGCATGCTGTCGCCGCGCGCCCGGCGCACGGCCTGGCGCGACTGGCACATTCCGTATTTCGATCGTATCTGACCAAAGCGTAGCGAAACCCGGGATCCTTCCGGGCTACGAGACCACGATCTTCGTAGCCCGGGTGCAGCGTAGCGGAACCCGGGATCTTCGTTCGGCCGAAACGCCGCCGACCCCGGCTTGCCCGCTACGCGCTCCACCCGGGCTACCACGACCGCGACGCTCTTGCACGGCAAGCTACGAATCCTGACCATGGAGAGCACGGAGAAGAAAGGGATGGTGCGCAGTCTTCGTAGCCCGGATGAGCGGAGCGAATCCGGGATCTGCGCTCACCGGAACCTCGCAGTTTCCGACCTGCCCGATCCCGGATTCGCTCCGCTCATCCGGGCTACAAGAATCACCGCGAGCACGGAGAACGCCGAGGACGCCCGAACCCCATCAATCTTTCTCCCTCGGTGTTCTCTGTGTTCTCCGTGGCTAATTAATCAGCCTGTCCGCGCAGGAAGGATCTACGGAAATCTCGTGAGGCCGCTTCGGCTGTAGCGGAATTCGGAGCGGCTATTTAGTATCCCGTCATGTCGCGTCGTTTTCCGTGGGCCCAGTGGACCGACGAAGCCTTGTTGCAGCTCCCGATGAAGGCGCTGAAGGTCACCGTCGAAGGCACCTGGCTCGAAGACTGTTTGGCCGCGCTCTACGAGGAGCTCGCGCAGCGCGATCTGCGCGTGCGGCCGCACGCGTGGATTTCCGACGAATGGTTCAGTCCGGATACGACGCCCGGCATCGCCATTCCGTTCTATCTCGCGCATCCGCGCCTGATGAAGCTGGAACGGCGTCTGATCCTCGAGGTCGAGGGCGGCACCGTCGCCGACTGCATGCGCATCCTGCGCCACGAGGCGGGCCACGTCGTGCAGCACGCCTACCAGCTTCATCGGCGCAGCCGCTGGCGCGAGCTCTTCGGCCGCTCGTCGACGCCCTACCCCGCGTATTACCGGCCGAATCCGGCGAGCAAGCACTACGTGCAGCACTTGCGCCTGTGGTATGCGCAAAGCCATCCGGACGAGGATTTCGCCGAAACCTTCGCCGTGTGGCTCAAGCCGCGCTCGGACTGGCGCAAGCGCTACGCCGACTGGCCCGCGCTGAAGAAACTCCAGTACGTCGACGAGTTGATGTCGGAAATCGCCGGCTCGCGACCGGAACTCACGCAGCGCCTGCGGGTCGACCCGCTCAGCCGGCTGTCCCGCACGCTCGGCGAACACTATGCTTTGAAACAGGCCCGATACGTCTTGACCACGCCCTCGCATTACGATCGCGATCTGCTGAAGATCTTCTCGGCCGATCCGCGCCACCACCGCGCTCCGACCGCCGCCCAGTTCCTGCGCCGTCATCGCGCTCGGATCCGCCAGATGATCGCGAAGTGGACCGGCGAATATCAGCTCACGCTCGACGCCGTGCTCGACGGCATGATCGCCCGCGCGCGCGAGTTGAAGCTGCGCGCGCCGGGCCGCGAGCGCGAGCTCGTCATGGATTTCACCGTCCTGCTCGCCACGCGCACCGTGCATTCGCTGTACAGCCCGTCGCGGCGCGAGTGGTTCGCGGTATGAAACGCTTGCGCGTGCTGGTGCTGTTGCACCCCGATCTGATGCCGCCGGCCTCGCGCGAGGGCTATACCGAGAAGGAAGCCCATGCGTGGAAGACCGAATTCGACGTCGTCAACACGCTGCGCGCGGCGCGCCACGACGTGCGCGCGATCGGCGTGCAGCACGAGCTGAGACCGATCCGCGACGAGGTGCGCCACTGGCAGCCCGACGTCGTGTTCAATCTGCTCGAGCAGTTCCACGGCGAGACGACCTACGATCAGAACGTCGCGAGCTATCTCGAGCTGCTGCGCGTGCCGTATACGGGCTGCAACCCGCGCGGCTTGATGCTCGCGCGCGGCAAGGCGCTGTCGAAGAAGCTGCTCGCCTACCATCGCATCCCGGTGCCGACTTTCGCGGTGTTTCCGATGGGGCGCAAGGTCGTGCGCCCTAAGCGCCTCGGCTTCCCGCTGATCGTCAAGAGCGTCAGCGAGGACGCTTCCGTCGGCATCGCGCAGGCCTCGGTCGTCGACTCCGACGAGCGGCTCGCCGAGCGCGTCGGCTTCGTGCACGAGCGCGTCGGCACCGATGCGATCGCCGAGGAGTACATCGAAGGTCGCGAGCTCTACGTCGGCGTGCTCGGCAACACGCGGCTGCGCGTGCTGCCGGTGTGGGAGCTGGACTTCGGCGATCTGCGCGCCGGCCAGCTCCGCATCGCGACCGAGCGCGTCAAGCACGATCCCGAGTACCAGGAGCGCCGCGGCATCCTGCAGGGGCCGGCCGAGGATCTGCCGCCCGAACTCGCCACGCGCATCCAGCAGACGGCGAAGCGCATCTGTCGCGTGCTCGAGGTCGACGGCTATGCGCGCGTCGATTTC
Source organism: Gammaproteobacteria bacterium (assembly GCA_035325705.1). Taxonomy (GTDB): domain Bacteria; phylum Pseudomonadota; class Gammaproteobacteria. The sequence continues at coordinate 12,253 of DAOKZI010000028.1, read as the reverse complement.
CGGCTCGCCGCCGACGGCACGCCCTACTTCCTCGAAGCGAATCCCAATCCCGACGTCGCCCTGAGCGAAGAGTTCGCGCAGGCCGCGCTGTACGACGGCATCGGCTACCCGCAGCTTCTCAACCGCATCCTGCAGCTCGCGATCGCGCGGGCGCATGGGGGTGGGTGAAGAGCGATCGCCGCATGCCGTTAGCCCGAAGGAGCGCAGCGGATCCGGGGCGCTCGTGCCACCTGGAACGCTGATTAATCTAGCCACGGAGAACACGGAGAACACGGAGGAAGAAATGGATTGAGCAGGCGGTGCCGTAACGCGAGTGCCGATGGAAGCGCCGACATGGCGGCGACTACACCTCAATCCTCATCTTCCTCCGTGTTCTCTGTGTTCTCCGTGGCTAGATTAGTCAGCATGCCCGCCCGGGAAGGATCCCGGGTTTCCGCTACGCTGCACCCGGGCTACGAGACTACGCAGCGTCGGGGCTCAGCAGGTCGATCATGTCCTGCAGCAGCAGCGGCACCAGGCTCTGGGTATCGAGATAGAACGCGGCGCTGGAGTCCGCGGCCGCCGCACCGACGCGCACCGTCAGCCAGTCGGGCGGCGCGACGCGGAAGACGGCTTCGTCGTTGACGTCGTCGCCGATGAAGACGGCGGACTCCACACCGGCCGCGGCGACGAGGCGCAGCAGCGCCTGTCCTTTGTCCGGCGCGCCGCGCGGCACGACGTTGACGACGCGCTTGCCGTCGAAGACCTCGATGTCGCCGGCCTCGGCCGCGAGCAGCGCGCGGATGCGCTGCACGGCGCGCGCGGAGTCGCGCGCGCCGCGGTAGTGGAGCGCGAGCGAGAGCTGTTTGTCTTCGACGCGCACGCCGAGGTTGGCGAGCTCGGCGCCGTGGCGCGCGAGCCGATCGCGCACGGGATCGAGCTGCGAAGACGCGTCGGGCCGCGCGCCGCCTTCCTCCTCGCGCTCCCACTCGGCGCCGTGGTTGCCGATGATCGCCTGCGGCGTGAAGCCGAGCCGCGAGCGCACGTCGTCGATCGCGCGGCCCGTGACGATCGCGACGGGCCGCAGGCGCGCGAGCTGCGCAAGCCGGCGCGCGACGCCGACCGGCGTCGTCGCCACGTCGGGCACGGGCACGATCGGGGCGAGCGTGCCATCGTAATCGAAAGCGAGCAGCGGTCGTCGCGACATCGCCGCCCGCAGCGCGCGCTTGCCCGCCGGGCTGAAGATGTTCTGCATGCGCACGAGCGACTCGCGGGCCCTCCTCGGCCGATGATGGAACGGCGCGTATCCTGAAACCATAAGCAGCGCGACGAGGGCTGCGTGTAGGACAAACGCCAGCTTCGGCGTGGCAAGGGGCACAATCGCGAGCCCTGCGCTTGCCATGCGATCCGCCTGCGTTAGCATGCGCCGCATGGTGCACGGACAGGACGCCGCGCGCGGTCTGCGCGCTTCGCTGGATCTCGCCCTGATCGGCAACTGTACGATCGCCGCCCTCCTGGATCGCGAGGCCCGCATCGTCTGGTGCTGTCTACCGCGCTTCGACGCCGATCCCTGCTTTCACGCGCTGCTCGATTCCGGCGACGGCTACCCCGCCGACGGCGCCTTTGCGATCGAGCTCGAAGGCTGCACGCATCGCGAGCAGGCTTACGATTCGGGCACGCCGGTACTGCGCACGACGCTCCACGACGCGCAGGGCCAGGGCATCGAAATCGTCGATTTCGCGCCGCGCTTCGGCGATCACGGCCGCATGTTCCATCCGGCTCAGCTCGTGCGTCGCGTGCGCCCGATCGGCACGCCGCGTATCCGCGTCCTGCTCCGGCCGCGTCATGACTGGGGCGCCGGCGTACCGGCCCTGACCCGCGGCAGCAACCACCTGCGCTTCGTCTCGCCCTCACGCGTGCTGCGCGTGACCACCAATGCGCCGCTGACCTACATCGTCGACGAGACGCCGTTCACGCTGCGCGAGCCCGTGTCCTTTCTACTCGGCCCGGACGAGACGCTGGAAGGCGCGCTGGAGGTGACGGCGCGGCGCTTCGAGGAGGAAACGACCGAGCACTGGCGGCGCTGGACGCGCCGCCTCGCCGTGCCGCTCGAATGGCAGGACGCGGTGATCCGCTCCGCGATCACGCTGAAGCTCTGCCAGTACGAGGATACCGGGGCGATCGTCGCGGCGCTGACCACCAGCATCCCGGAGGCGCCGCACACCGAGCGCACCTGGGATTACCGCTACTGCTGGCTGCGCGACGCCTTCTTCGTCGTGCGCGCGCTGAACGGCCTGTCCGAGGTCGGCACGATGGAGAACTACCTCGGCTGGCTGCACGACGTCGCGCGCGACGCCGCCGACGGCCACGTGCAGCCGCTGTTCGGCATCGGCCTCGAGAAGCACCTGCCGGAGCGGGTCGTGCCCCATCTGGGCGGATACCGCGGCATGGGGCCGGTGCGCGTCGGCAACCAGGCGCACGAACACTTCCAGCACGACGTCTACGGCAACATCGTGCTCGGCGCGTCGCAATCCTTCCACGATCACCGCCTGTTCCGGCGCGGCACCCTCGCCGACTTCGAAGCGCTCGAGCACGTCGGCAACTGCGCCTGGCGCCTGCACGATCAGCCCGACGCCGGCATGTGGGAGCTGAGGACGCGTGCCCGCGTGCACACTTCCTCGGCGCTGATGTGCTGGGCAGCCTGCGAGCGTCTCGGCAAGATCGCCGATCGACTGGGGCTCGCAGTGCGCGCCGGGCACTGGCGGGTCCGCGCCGAGCACATCCGGCGTCGCATCCTCGACGCGGCGTGGAACGCGCGCCGCGGCGCCTTCGTCGAGAGCTTCGGCGGCGAGGAGCTCGACGCCAGCGTGCTGCTGATGGTGGAGATCGGCTTCATCGATCCCGCGGACGAGCGCTTCCGACGGACTTATGCCTGCCTGGAACGCACGCTCTGCGATGGCCCCTACATGCGCCGCTACGAGGCGGCCGACGACTTCGGCCGCCCGGAGACCGCGTTCAACGTCTGCACCTTCTGGCGCGTCGACGCGCTCGCCCGCCTCGGCCGCCGCGACGAAGCGCGCGAAATCTTCGCGACGATGCTGGCCCATCGCAATCACGTGGGCCTCTTGTCCGAAGATCTCGCCCAGACTTCAGGCGAACTATGGGGCAATTTCCCCCAGACCTACTCGATGGTCGGCATCATCAACGGCGCCGTGCGCCTGTCGCGGCCGTGGGATGACGTGGTGTAGATCCGGGTGCTGTGCCACCTCTGGCGCCGATGGAATCTAGCCACGGAGGACACGGAGGGCACGGAGAAAGAAAGGGATTGCGCTGGTGGCACCGCACTCTTGTAGCCCGGATGAGCGCAGCGAATCCGGGATTCGGCGTCCGGCCGCAGCCCGGGGAAAAAGCGCAGCGGAATACAGATGTAGGTTGGGCTTCCTTCGTCAGCTCAACCTACATTCTTGCGCAAATCGGAAATGCAGAATCCCGGATTCGCTGCGCTCATCCGGGCTACAAGAGCGCGTGTCCTCCTTCCGAGCACCAAGTCCTCCACATCGCCCGGTACGCCGCTTCCAGATCGCGTGTGAAGCCCGCCGCGTCCAGCAAAGGGGAAGCGGCGAGCTGCGGCCGCAGGCCTGCGCGCAGTGCCGACAGCGCTTCCACGTCGCACGCCAGGCGCCGGCACAGCTCGACGTACGCTGCTTCGTCCGCCGCCGCCAGGGCCTCCAGCCCGCTTGCCGCCAGCACCGACAGGCTCGCCCGCGACAGGAAGGTCTCGCCCCTCAAGGCCACCACCGGCACGCCCATCCACAGCGCGTCGCAGGTCGTCGTGCCGCCGTTGCATGGGAACGGATCCAAGGCCACGTCCACTTGCCCGAACAGCGCCACGTACTCGCTACGCCCCAGCCGGTCGTGCAGCAGCACCCGCTCGCGCGCCACGCCCAGCGACTCGAACCTCGCCCACAGCGCCGCCTGCGCCTCGCCTTGCGGCACCGTGATCATCACCAGCCGCGCCGTCGGCACCGCCTTCAGCACCGCCGCCCACAGCGCCACCACGCGCGGCCCGACCTTCGCGTAGTTGTTGAACGAGCCGAAAGTCACATAGCCCCGCGCCTGGGCCGGCGAGGGGCTCACTTCGCCCATGTCCGCGAACGGCTGGTAGCACCACAGGCTGTGCGGCAGGCGGTACAGGCGCTCGGTGTAGAACGCCTCGCGCTGGCCCACCGGCTCGGCCACGGCGTCGGTCAATCGCCAGTCCATGGCCTCGATACCCGTCGTCGCCGGATAGCCGAGATACTCGACCTGCACCGGCGCCGGCTTGCGCGCCAGCGCGAGCAGCCGGCCGTTCGCGGTGTGGCCCGCGAGATCGATCAGCACGTCGATGCCGTCGGCGCGGATCAGCGCCGCGACCTGCTCGTCGGTGAGCCCCACGGTGCTGCGCCAGACCTCGCAGAGACCCTGCAGCCGCTGCGTCAACGCGTCGGGCTGCGCCACTTCCGCATAGGCGTGCACTTCGACCTGCGCGCGATCGTGATGACGCAGCAGCGGCTCGACGAAGAACGCGCAGGCGTGGGAGCGGAAATCGGGCGACACATAGGCGATGCGCAAACGGCGCTCCGGATCGCGCTCGTTCACATGGTCGCGGCGCGCCAGCCCCTGCGCGTGGCGCCGTCCCCAGTCGCGATGCAGCTCGAAGATCCGCGCCTGCGAGAGGCCGTCGACGAAGTTCAAGGTGAACAGCAGATTGCTGTGCGCGCCGCTATAGTCCGGCCGCAGCTCGACGGCGCGGCCGAAGGACGCGAGTGCGAGCTCGAGCCGGCCCTCGTTCTTGTACACGTTGCCGAGATTGTTGTGGGCCTCGGCAAAGTCCGGCTGCAGCGCGAGCGCCTGCGCCAGCGCGGCGACGGCCTCGGCGTGCCGGCCGCGCTCGGTCAGCACGACGCCCAGGTTGTTGTGGGCCTGCGCCATCTCGGGCCGGCAGCGCAAAGCCTCATGGAAACAACTCATCGCATCGTCGGCGAGGCCGCGCTGCTTGAACAGATTGCCGAGGTTCAGATGGGCATCGGCGAAATCGGGCCGCCGCTGCAGCGCCTCGCGGAAGCAGCGCAGCGCCTCGGCGCCGCGGCCGAGCTGCGTGAGTGTATTGCCGAGATTGTTCCAGGCTTCGACGAGATCCTCGTCAGCGGCCAGCGCCCGCTCGTAGCAGACCACGGCCTCGGCCGGGCGACCGAAGTCCTTCAGCACATTGCCGAGATCGTTGTGCGCCTCGGCGAGCTCGGGCTGCTGGCTGCAGGCACGATGCAGGCAGGCGATCGCCTCCGGCGGTCGGCGCCGCGCCGCGTGGCAGCGACCGAGCAGATGCCAGCAGGCGGCGAACTCGGGCTGCAGCGCGACGGCCGCCTCCAGCTCGCGCGCGGCGCCGTCGAGGTCGCCGCCTTCGAGCAGGAGACCGCCGAGCAGATGATGCGCGGCCGCGAGCGGCGTGTGCTGCAGCAGCTCCTCGAGGCAGGCGCGGGCACCCTCGACGTCGCCGGCCCGGCGCAGCGCATTGGCGAGGTTGAAGCGCGTTTCGACGAGGCCGGGTTCGCTGCACAGCGCGCGGCGATAGATTTCGATCGCGCGCGCCGTCTCCCCCTGCTCGGCATAGACCATGCCGAGGTTGCCGAGCGCCGCCGCGAACCCCGGCCGCAGCCGCACGACGCGCTCGAGCAGCCTGCGCGCCGCGCCGAGATTCCCGGCATCGCGCTCGGCGAGCGCGAGCAGATGCAGCGCATCGACGTGATCGCGCTGCCGCTGTAGCACCGAGCGATAAGCGCGCGTCGCCGCCTCCAGCCGCCCCGCCCGATGCTCCGCCACCGCCGCTTCCAGTATCGCCGCTACGCTCATCGATGTGTTTCCTGTGTCAGCCTAGCCCGGTTTTTTTTGCCACAGAGAACACCGAGAACACAGAGGAGGATGAGGGTGGAACGGAAGCGCGTTACGGCATGTGCCAAACGCATGCCGCGATGCTTGCCGAAGCGTGCCGGCGTGGCACGCTTCGATCTCATCTTCCTCTGTGTTCTCGGTGTTCTCGGTGGCTAATCCCCACCCTCCCCGACGCACCATGCTCTCCACATCGCCCGGTACGCCGCTTCCAGATCGCGTGTGAAGCCCGCCGCGTCCAGCAAAGGGGAAGCGGCGAGCTGCGGCCGCAGGCCTGCGCGCAGTGCCGACAGCGCTTCCACGTCGCACGCCAGGCGCCGGCACAGCTCGACGTACGCTGCTTCGTCCGCCGCCGCCAGGGCCTCCAGCCCGCTTGCCGCCAGCACCGACAGGCTCGCCCGCGACAGGAAGGTCTCGCCCCTCAAGGCCACCACCGGCACGCCCATCCACAGCGCGTCGCAGGTCGTCGTGCCGCCGTTGCATGGGAACGGATCCAAGGCCACGTCCACTTGCCCGAACAGCGCCACGTACTCGCTACGCCCCAGCCGGTCGTGCAGCAGCACCCGCTCGCGCGCCACGCCCAGCGACTCGAACCTCGCCCACAGCGCCGCCTGCGCCTCGCCTTGCGGCACCGTGATCATCACCAGCCGCGCCGTCGGCACCGCCTTCAGCACCGCCGCCCACAGCGCCACCACGCGCGGCCCGACCTTCGCGTAGTTGTTGAACGAGCCGAAAGTCACATAGCCCCGCGCCTGGGCCGGCGAGGGGCTCACTTCGCCCATGTCCGCGAACGGCTGGTAGCACCACAGGCTGTGCGGCAGGCGGTACAGGCGCTCGGTGTAGAACGCCTCGCGCTGGCCCACCGGCTCGGCCACGGCGTCGGTCAATCGCCAGTCCATGGCCTCGATACCCGTCGTCGCCGGATAGCCGAGATACTCGACCTGCACCGGCGCCGGCTTGCGCGCCAGCGCGAGCAGCCGGCCGTTCGCGGTGTGGCCCGCGAGATCGATCAGCACGTCGATGCCGTCGGCGCGGATCAGCGCCGCGACCTGCTCGTCGGTGAGCCCCACGGTGCTGCGCCAGACCTCGCAGAGACCCTGCAGCCGCTGCGTCAACGCGTCGGGCTGCGCCACTTCCGCATAGGCGTGCACTTCGACCTGCGCGCGATCGTGATGACGCAGCAGCGGCTCGACGAAGAACGCGCAGGCGTGGGAGCGGAAATCGGGCGACACATAGGCGATGCGCAAACGGCGCTCCGGATCGCGCTCGTTCACATGGTCGCGGCGCGCCAGCCCCTGCGCGTGGCGCCGTCCCCAGTCGCGATGCAGCTCGAAGATCCGCGCCTGCGAGAGGCCATCGACATAAGCGAGCGTGAACAGCAGATTGGCGTGGGCTGCGGCGTAGTCGGGGCGCGCGGCGACGGCGCGGCTATAGCAGATCATCGCCTCGTCGAGCCGGCCCTGCTCCTTGCGCAGATTGCCGAGGTTCAGATGGGCCTCGGCGAGCGCCGGATTGAGCGCCAGCGCCTGCAGCAGCAGGCGCTCGGCTTCGGCCGCCTCACCGGCCTCCTTCAGCACGTTGCCGAGGTTGTAGTGCGCGATGGCCGAACCCGGCTCGAGCTCGAGCGCGCGACGGTAGGCGACGATGGCTTCCTGCCAGCGCCCCAGCGTCTTCAGGGCCGTGCCGAGATTGTTGTGGGCAAAGGCAATACCGGGATCGAGCTCGAGCGCCTTGCGATAGCAGGCGATCGCCTCCTCGGCGCGCCCGCGCCGGCGCAGCACGTTGCCGAAGTTGACCAGCGCGGACGGGAAGGCCGGGCGCTGCGTCAGCGCGGTCCGGAAACTCAGCTCGGCCTCATCGAGACGCCCATAGTCGTAGAGCGCGTTGCCGAGATTGCACCAGGCTTCGGGAAACTCGGCCTGCAGGCGCAGGGCGCGATGGTGGCAAACGATTGCCTCCTCGAGTTGCCGCTCCTCGCGCAAGACGCTGCCGAGATTGTTGAGCACCTCGGGATCGTCGGGCGCGAGCGCGGCGGCCTCGCGCAACAGCGACGCCGCCTCGTCGCGCCGCCCCGCGAGATACCGCCGCACGGCCTCCGCATTCAGCGCCGCGGCCCGCGTTTTCCCGCCGGATCCCGCGTTTGCCGCAGTTTGCGCGACGACCGCGGCCGCCCGCTCCCGACCCTGCCCACAGCAGTGCTTGAACTTCTTTCCGCTGCCACAAGCGCAGCGCGCATTCCGCTTCTCGAGAGTGGCCGTCATGTTCATGCCCGGCAAAAAGCAACTTCCAGGCCAATTTAATTGGCCACAGAGAACACCGAGAACACAGAGAGGAAGAAGGTTTATAGGAGAACACCGCGACGTAGCGAGCCGAGCTGGCAGCTACATGGAGGCGACTCCCCTCAGCAAATTCTTTGCCCTCTGTGTTCTCGGTGTTCTCTGTGGCCAATTCCAACTTCCGCGAAGCCGCTTACGCCAAGCCCGTCACAGAAACTCGACGGGGTCTAAAGGAAGCGGAAACGGCGCCGCTACGGCGAGTGGGAGGCGGTGAATGCTCAGTCGAGCATGTCCGCCAATTGAAGCTGGGTCCGCCGTCGCGCCTCCCACGTGCCGGGGACCAGGAGATTTCTCATGGCTCAGTCCATCAATACGAACATCATGTCCCTCAATGCGCAGCGGAACCTGAACCGCACGCAGTTGGACCTCGCGAGCGCCGTGCAGCGCCTGTCTTCCGGTTTGCGCATCAACAGCTCGAAGGACGACGCGGCCGGTATCGCCGTCGCCACCCGCATGACCACGCAGATCGGCGGCCTGTCCGTCGCGATCCGCAACGCGAACGACGGTATTTCGGTGTCGCAGACCGCGGAAGGCGCGCTCGACGAAATGACCCGTAACCTGAACCGCGCGCACGACCTCGCAGTGCAGGCGGCCAGCTACAACACGACCCAGGACCGCCAGTCGCTGAACCAGGAAGTCACGCAGATCCTCGACGAAATGTCGCGCATCGTGAACCAGACCCGTTACAACGGCGAAAAGCTGCTGACGGGCGGCTTCTCCGGTGACTTCCAGATCGGCTCGTTCGTCAACGAGACCATCAACGTCTCGATCTCCAACCTGTCGCCGACGGGCATGGGTGTGGCGACGAACTACCAGACCGTGTCCGCGCTGACCGACTCGCAGCTCGCGGGCCGCATCGCCGTGTCGTACAACAATGCGCTCGGCGGCAGCGCGACCCTCGAAGGCGTCGATACCGGCGCTGCCGTGTCCGCGCAGACGGTGTCGCAGACGAAGATCAACCAGCTCAACGCGGTGTCGGACCAGACCGGCGTCAACGCCTTCGGCTACGGCAACGGCCTCGTCGGCTCGGGCCTCGCTTCGGCCGGCACGACCGCCGGCGTCACCGACGGCATCACTGCCGGCGCGCTGACGATCAACGGCGTCGCCATCGGTGCCGTCGCGAACGGCGCCTCGAACACCAACGTCGCCGACAACATGGTCTCCGCGATCAACGCGCTGTCCTCGCAGCACGGCGTCACCGCCGTGAAGGTCGCGTCCCCGGACGGCGCCACCGCGACGAACGAAGCGATCGTGCTGATCAACCGCACGGGCGCTGCGATCACCGTCACCGCGAACACCTCGGTCGATGCGGGCATCGGCAGCTTCTTCGCCGCCGGCACCACCTCGATCTCGGCGGGCGCGAACGGCGCGATCGTCATGAACGACACGCTCGGCGACCTCACCGCGACCTACGACAGCTCGACGACGGGCGCCGCGCTGGTCGGTGTCAGCTCCTCGACGACCACGCTGGCCGACGCCACGGTCAACGCCCAGACGGTGACTTCCTCGTCTTCGGCGAACCTGGCGATGCTGGTGTTCGAGAAGGCGCTGGACACCATCAACAGCGAACGCTCCATCATCGGTGCCAAGCTGAACCGCATGGAAGCGGTCATCCGCAACCTGGAGAACGTGAAGGAAAACATCACGGCCGCGCGTGGCCGCATCCAGGACGCGGACTTCGCCGAGGAAACGGCGAAGCTGACCCGCACGCAGATCCTGCAGCAGGCCGGCACGGCGATGGTGGCGCAGGCCAACCAGTTCCCGCAGTCGGTGCTGTCGCTGCTCGGCCGCTAACGGGTCCCAGGACTGGGCTGAACGGAGGCGCGTCGCCTGACGCGCCTCCTTCCCGCCCTCGGTCAGTGAGGTAACGGGCCATGATAGACAAAGAGCCCTTGTCGCGTGTCGCCGAGTTCAGACCCTCGGCGCGATACGCGCAGATTTCGAATGTGGCGGGGCCCCAGGTCAGCCCGGCAACGGCGCCGCCGAAGACGACGACCGAACAGGGCAAGGAGCAGAGTCCCGCCGCGCTCGATCCCAAGGCGCTGGAGACCGCGCTCAGCAAGATGACCGCGCACGTGCAGAACCTGCAGCGCGCGCTCCAGTTCAGTGTGGACGAGGAATCGGGCGAGACGGTCGTGAAGGTCGTCGATTCCGAGACCAAGGAAGTGATACGGCAGATTCCATCGGAGGAATTGCTGGCGATCGCGAACCGCCTGCGCTCGACGGCCGGTGTGTTGCTCGCCGAAAGTGTCTGAGACGGCGCGCGAGGCGCGACGATGAAGGAATCTGCCGCAGGGCGCCGGCCGCAAACCGGTACGCCGACTGCGGCTACGGGCGCTGGTGCGCCGGAGGAAACGTGACATGGCGACGCTGAGCTCGCCGGGACTGGGTTCCGGCATCGATGTACGCAGCATCATCGACAAGCTGATGACCTTGGAGAAGCAGCCGCTGGTGAAAATCAGCACGCGCGTCGTCGAGTTGCAGGCGCAGGTGAGCGCCTACGGAGCCTTGAAGAGCTCGGTGTCGAGTTTCCGCGATGCGATCGACAAGCTCGCCGATCTCGAGAAGTTCAAAGTCTTCAAAGCGACCTCGTCCGACGAGGCCGTGGCGACGGTGTCGGCGTCCAGCACGGCGGCGCGCGGCGTGTACAACCTCGAAGTGCTGCGCGTGGCGGAGAATCATCGCCTCGCCGCCGGCACCACCTATGGCAGCACGGACACCGTGATCGGCAATGCCGGCGAGATGATGAATATCGCCGTCGGCGGCGCCGCCTTCGAGGTCGAGGTCGGCGGCAAGTCGCTCGCCGGCATCCGCGACGCGATCAATGCCGCGACCGACAACACCGGCGTCACGGCTTCGATTCTAAAGGACGACCAGGGCTATCGCCTGTCGCTGTCTTCGAACGACACGGGCAGCGCCAAGGCGCTCAGCATCAGCTACTCGGCCATCGACCCCTTCGCGCTGACGACGCTGAACAGCGATCGCGATGCGAGCGGCGGCTTCACTTCGGCCGATCTCGACGCCTCCGTCAAGCTCGAGGGCCAGTTCACGATCACGAGCAGCTCCAACACCCTGAGCGAGACGCTGCAGGGCGTGTCGGTCACGCTGAAGAAGGCCGGCGCCGTGCAGGTCAACGTCGAGCGCGACGCCTCCGCCGTCGATCAGTCCGCGCAGGACTTCGTCAAGGCTTACAACGATCTGATCTCGACGATGAGCAAGATGCGCAGCCAGACGCTGAAGTCCGACGGCGCAGCGCTCGGCTCGATCGAGAGCCAGCTACGCAACGTGCTGAGTCAGGAATCCAAGGTCGAGGGCGTCTTCAGCAATGCTTTCGAGCTCGGCCTGTCGACGCAGAAGAACGGCCAGCTCTCGCTGGACTCGAAGATCTTCAAGAGCGCGATGGAGAAGGATTACGACGGCCTCGCGAACTTCTTCGCCGACGGCACGCAGGGCCTCGCCAAGCGCCTGCGCAACCTCGCCGACGGCTTCCTCGAGACCGGGGCGCTGCTCGACGGCCGCACCCAGGGCCTCAACAATCAGATCACTCAGGAAGAGGCGAAGAAGGCCGCGCTCGAGCAGCGCCTCACCGTCGTCGAAGCCCGCCTCACCGCGACCTACAACTCGCTGGACAGCGTCGTGGCGAACCTCACCGCGACGAACAACCTGCTCACGCAGCAGCTCGCCGGCCTGCGCAATCTCAACGAATGAGGCCGCGGGCGGCGAACGCCAGCCGCCGTTCGTAGCCCGGGTGGAGCGTAGCGAAACCCGGGATCTTCTACGCCGCCCGCGCACATACCACCGCTCTCGTAGCCCGGAAGGAGCGCAGCGGAATCCGGGCAGGTGTGGCACCGCGATCGGCAACGTCGTCGCGACGTCAGGCGCCGCCCCGGATTCCGCGCCGCTGCGCGGCGCTCCTTCCGGGCTACGAATTCAAGATCGCTCTCGCCAATCGGGTAATCCGATCCCGGATTCGCTGCGCTCATCTGATGGGATGGACTCCTCCCCCTTCTTAT
>DAOKZI010000027.1:17304-55940 GCA_035325705.1 Gammaproteobacteria bacterium | reverse complement strand
GAACGATGACCGGCTTGGCTCGGAATCACTGACCGGATTCGCCGGAATCCGCACGTAAGGAGTACGACTTCAGCAAAGGCAAGCGCGGCGCGGTCATTCCCTCGCCCGGGAAGACTCGTATCACGATCATGCTGGACAACGATGTGATCGAGGCTTTCCGCGCGCGGGCCGAGGCGCAGGGCACGGGCTATCAGACGGCCATCAACGAAGCGCTGCGAACTGCCCTCGGCAGCGACGATGCGCCGCTGACGGCGCGTCGGCTACGGCAAGTGTTGCGTGAGGAGTTGCGCGCGAAATGAGCGCAGGGCGGCTGCGCGGCGTCGTCGGCACAGTCGAGCGCGCCGCCGACGAGATTGCGGCGGGCACGCGGCGGCGATGGACGGTCGATAGAAAGACTCGCAGGAACCCGGTCCCCCAATGCACGAGGCCCGGTAATGGGCCTCGTGCATTGGGGGATCTGCAGAAGAACGGAGCGTCGTGGACGGACTCCCCGGTTTGACGACTTCGCGCCAGCGCAGCCGGACGCGCGCAGCGCGCCCCCGCAACGGGTGAGCCGCCGGGCTTGTAAACGTCTGTCGCGGAATTCGCTCTCATGACTCAAAGCGCTGCAGATCGTTCCGATAAACGGGACGCTGTCCCCGTTGTCCTCGGACCCCGAGAAATCGATGAGCAGACCCTTCCGCATCCGCACCTACGGCGAGCTCGTGCACGCCGAGCTCGGATCTCGCTTCGTCCTCTCCCTCCAGCATTTGATGCCGCTGTGGATCGACATCCTCGCCACCGCCCAGGAGCGGAAGTTGCGCCGCGTGCTCATCGAAGGCCGCGACCTGGAGCGGCGCATGGAGCCGCCCGAGGTCTACGCGCATGGCGAGTTTCTCAGCGGGCTGGAGCGCCCCGGGCTGCGCGTCGCGTTCTGCCTGTACGGGTATGAGCCCGACGCCCTGACTACCCACTTCGTCAGTCTTTCGAATTCGGGCGCCTGCACGGTCCGGTTCTTCGACGACATCGACGCGGCGATCAGGTGGGTCGGCATGTGAGAGCACCGCGCCGATCAGGTTTCCCGGTGATAGGCCTTGGACGTCACCAGCCAACGCCCGTCGATCCGGTGATACGACAGATAGTCGACGAACACCATGTCGCCGATGCGCACGCGCACCTTGGCGAGCGCCTGCGTCGGGGACGTGAAGTCGAGCAGCAGCACCTGCGTCTCGCGCGGCGCGCCCTGGGATTTCGGCGACTTGCGCCCGGCCAACACCTCCTTGTACTGCCCCGCCGGCCAGCAGCTCATCTGGCCGTCGCGGAAACCGTGTAGCTGCGCGGTCGGCGCGAAGACCTGGTCGAAGTGGGCGACGTCGCAGTCGTACATGAGATCGAAATATTGCTCGAGCGCAGCGCTCATCTCGTGGATCAAGGTCGGGTTCACGGTGGCCTCCAGGTCTATGGATAGTGCACGACCGAAGCTAATCGCTGCGCCGGGCGCGCACAAGCACATTGCCGGCTCACGGGGCCGCGCGCGTCGGGCCGCTCGCGCCTCCCAGCCGCAGCCCGGCGAGGAAACCGAGCCCTATCCACGCGAGATCGCGTGCCCGGCGTACGACGGCGACCACGAAGCCGAGCGGCGTGCTGCCGGTGACGATGGCGGTGACGAGCACGAAGCTGCCGTCGACGACGCCGAGGCCGGCGGGCACGACAAAGGCGGCGGCGCGCACGAGCTGGGCCGCCGCCTCGATCATCCAGGCGTCGGTGAAGGCGATGGGCCGGCCCACGGCGGCGAGGATGATCTGGATTTCCAAGGCGCCCGCGACCCAGGTGAGGAAGGCGAGGACGAGGATGGCGAGCGTCCGGCGCCGCGACGCGCCGTAGCCGGCGAGGAGCGCCGCGTCGAAATCCTCGACCAGGGCGACGAAGCGCGTGAGGCGCGGCGAGCCGCGCAGCGCGGCCGGCGTCAGGGCCCTCACCATGCGCGCGAGCCGTCCCTGCTGCGCCAGCCACACGAGCCAGCAGCCGAGGGCGAAGGCACCAAGGCCGAGTCCCGCGGTCAACTGATAGGCGCGGGCGAAACGCGGATCGCCGAGCATGCAGGCGAAGCCGACGGTGAGGAACGCGACCAGCGCGAGCAGATTCGCGGTCCGCGCGATCAGGAAGGCCGCGCCGCTCACGGTGTAGTCGAGGCCGAAGCGCTCTTTGAGCAGCTTCGCCTTCAGCGGTTCGCCGCCGACCGAGGCGAGCGGCAGCGCGTTGTTCCAGGCCTCGCCGACGAGCCGCACGCGATACCAGGTCCAGCGCTGGCCGCGCGTCGCCGGCGCGGGCGGGAAGCAGAGCTGCCAGAGCAGGACGTCGCAGAAGAAGGACAGGGCGTGCACGGCGAGCACGGCGCCGAAGCCCACGGCGCCGACGCGCGCGAGATACCGGCCGAGCTCATCGAGATCGGCGTGCAGCAGCAGACCGGCGAACAGCGCGAGCCCGGCCAGCGGCAACAGAAAGCGCAGGCGCTTCATCACGAGCGGCTGCTCCAGAACGGCTCGTGCTTGACGATACAAGGCTTGAAGCGATCGGGATCGGTGTCTATCGTTGCCGCCGCCGACTGCGGAGAGTCGAGGAACTCACGGTGCCCGAACATAGTCCCCAGCCATTGCCGTCCTTGCTCGATCAGCGTCTCGCCCATCTGATGATGAGGCCTTTCGCCGCGTCCGCGCTGCACCCGAATCTGCTCACCACGCTGACGCTCGTGCTCGGCATCCTGACGATGCTGTGCTTCGTGCGCGGCGATCGCGCGCATGCCAACCTCGGCGCCCTGTGCTTCATGCTCGCGGTGTTCAGCGATCACCTCGACGGCGAGCTCGCGCGCATGAGCCGCAAGACCAGCAAGTTCGGCCATCTCTACGATTTCGTCGTCGGCGGCTTGAACTACACGCTGCTGTTCTCGAGCATCGGGCTCGGGCTGCACGCGATCTGCGGGCTGTGGGCGCCGATCCTCGGCGTCACCGCCGGCCTCTGCAACCCGGTCATCATGACCCTGCGCGTGCGCATGGACAATTCCTTCGGTCTCGCCGCGACCGAGCATCCGTCCTTCGGCTGGTTCAACCTCGAAGACTTCATCTACGTGATCGGCCCGGTGACTTGGCTGTTCGGCGTGCAGTATTTTTTCGTGCCCTTCGCGCTCGGCACGCTGGCTTACCTGGTGTGGACGGTGATCGAGTACCGGCGCTGGTTCGGACGCAGGGCCTGAGAAGCGCGGTCGCGCGCTCCTCCCCTCACACGCGGAACACGTACTCCCGCCCCTCCAGCCGATCGATGTCGGGTGGATAGGACGCGTGCTTGTCCGCGTGATAGCGCGCGAAATGATCGCCCGCCGAGGCGCGGTTGTAGGTCGCGAAGTACAGCCGTCGCATCCGCGCCGTCAGGTTCGGCGCCGAGCGATGCGGCGTGAAGCTGTCGAAGAACACGGCGTCGCCCGGCGCCGTCGAGTGGGGCACGAAGTGCATGTCGGCCATGTCTTCCTCGCTGAGCGGCGTCCACTCGCGATAGAGCCCGCGATGCTGATGGCCGGCGACGAGCTCGAGACAGCCGTTCTCGACGGTCGCCGGATCGATGCACACCATCGCGGTGACGAAATAATCGGCGTAATCGCCCCAGCCCGCCTGCGCATCCTGATGCGGCTTGAAGCCGTCGCCGCCCGGCATCTTGAAATTGATCTTCTCCTTGAACAGCACCACGGGCTCGCCGAGGAGCGCGGCCGTCGCCTCGGCGAGCGCCGCGGCGAGCTCGCGAAAGCCGGCATGGAAGCGTGAGAAGTGCTCGATGCGCGCGATGAGCTGCTGCGCGGGATCGCGCTGGCTGCGCTCGTGGTAGACCCAGGGTCCGCCGCTGCGCTCGGGCCAGCCCGCGAGCTCGGTGGTCCAGTCCCGGATCGCCGCGATCGCGGCGGCATCGAAAGCACCGGGCAGGACCGCGTAGCCGTCGCGTTCGAATGCGGCGACGAGAGCTTTCGACACGGCCGGGCGCGGCAGGGCGAGCGGGGGCATGACGGCTCCTTGCTGTGGGGACTGCGCATCATAGCGATCCGCGCGCGCAAGACGAGGCCGCGGGCCGGGCGGCGCCTCGCGCAGCGTCCGCCGCCGTGAACGGACGGCGCGTCGCCTGCGTCCGACGCGGCGGCACGCATCGGCCTACATCGCCCGCGCCGGCGGCCGCGCTAGTGTCGCCGCGGACCCCGATAAACCTCCCGCGGCCCTCGACGCCCCGTCGATGCCGCGGGCCCTTTTCGCAGCGGCGGTGCTCGCGACGTCCTACGCCGCCGCAGTCCACCTTCCGGCAGCGCGCAGGCGCATGCCTGTCGAAGATGAACACGCTTCTCATCCGTCTTGAACGGGCGACCCGCGGTGCGCAACCCCTGACCCCCAGACCCCTTTTGCGCCGCGGGTTTCTTCTTTCCACCCCTAGGAAATCCCGCACGGTCGAGCTTCCCCTGACCGGTATGCGTGCGCGTCCCGTTGCGGTCCAATGAGGCAGGAATTCTTGCGGAGCCTCATCGCCGTGAAACCGTTCTGCCGCGCCTGCCTGCTCTTCCTGCTGCTCTGTTCCACGCTCGATCCCGCGCTCGCGGCGCCGCCCTGTACGCCGCTCGAGACCCGCGCCGCCAACGCCGCCGGGCAGCATCCCGCGCGGCCGGATCAGACTCGCGCCTGCGCGGTCGCGACCGTCACGCCGCTCGCCGTGAGTGTCGTCGCGTCCGGCCTCGAGCGACCGTGGGCCGTGGAGCCGCTGCCGGACGGGCGTTTCGTCGTGACCGAGAAGCCGGGCCGTATGCGCCTCGTCGCCGCGGACGGCCGGGTCGGCCCGGCCCTGGCCGGCCTCCCGGCCGTCGACGCGCGCGGCCAGGGCGGGCTGCTCGACGTCGCGATCGGTCCCGGCTTCGCGAGCGATCGCACGCTGTGGTGGAGCTATGCCGAAGCCCGCGCGGGCGGCAACGCGACCAGCGTCGCGCGCGGCGTGCTCGCGGCCGGCGACGCCGCGCTCGAGGACGTGCGCGTGATCCTGCGCACCGAGCCCGCCTACGACGGGGACAAGCACTTCGGATCGCGTCTGGTCTTCGGCACCGACGGCATGCTCTACGTCACGCTCGGCGAGCGCTCGGATCGCGCGACGCGGCCGCAGGCGCAAGCGCTCGACAGCCATCTCGGCAAAGTGCTGCGCATCGCGCCCGACGGCAGCGTGCCGGCCGACAATCCTTACGCCGGCCGCGCGGGCGCGCGGCCGGAGATCTACACGCTCGGTCATCGCAACGTGCAGGCCGCCGCCCTCGACGCCAGGGGCAGACTGTGGGTCGTCGAGCACGGTACGCAGGGCGGCGATGAGCTGAACCTGCTCGCGCCGGGCGCGAACTACGGCTGGCCGCGCGCGGCCTACGGCGAGGAGTACATCGGGCTCGCGATCAAGGGTGCGAAGACGCAGCGCGCGGAAACCGTCCAGCCCGTGTACTACTGGGATCCCGTGATCGCGCCGTCGGGCGCGCAGTTCCATTCCGGTCGCGGCATTCCCGAATGGGCCGGCAATCTCTTCGTCGGCGGCCTCAAGGACGGCGTGCTCGTGCGGCTCGTGCTCGCCGATGACCGCGTGGTCGGCGAGGAGCATCTGCTCGCCGAGCGCGGTCGCCGCGTGCGCGACGTGCGCGAAGGCCCGGACGGCGCGCTTTACGTCGTGACCGACGAGCGCGACGGCGAGCTGCTGCGGATCGCGCCGAAGCAATGATTTCCGACCCGCGCGGCCGACGGCTTGCGGCGCTCCGGGCCCCGCCTGCGCTACCATCCGCGCCTCATCACGAGGAGTACACGATGATCGAGCACGAGACGGGCACCGGCGCGCTCGCCGAAAGCGGCAAGTTCGTGACCGTGCACTACACGGGCTGGCTCTATGACGAGACGGCGCCGGAGCACAAGGGCCGCCAGTTCGACAGCTCGCGCGATCGCGGCGAGCCTTTCGGCTTTGCGCTCGGCGCCGGACACGTGATCAAGGGCTGGGATCAAGGTGTCGCCGGCATGCGGGTCGGTGGCCGGCGCACGCTCGTCATTCCGCCCGAGCTCGGCTACGGCGCGCGCGGCGCCGGCAAGGTCATCCCGCCGAACGCGACGCTGGTGTTCGACGTCGAGCTGCTCGCCGTCGGCTAGCGGGCTCGGTGCGCCTCGCTTGCGTCGCGCCGCCGGCCGCGTTTAGATCGACCCGCCGCGGATTCGGAGAGGCTGTGATGCGCAACGCGCTGCAGGAGCAATTGCTCAAGGCCGGGCTGGTCAAGGACAAGCAGGTCAAGGAAGCCCAGAAACACAAGCACCAGGCGCAGCGCCAGCAGCCGGCCAAGCATGCGCAGCAGCCGACCGCCGCGCAGCGCCAGGCGCAGGCCGCCCAGCAGCAGAAGGCGGCGCGCGACAAGGCGCTGAACGCTGAGCGCGAAGCGCGCGCCGCGCGCAAGGCGCTGGACGCGCAGATCCTCCAGCTCGTGCAGCAGCATCGCCGGCCGCACAACGACGGCGACGAGGCCTACAGCTTCGTCGACGGCAGCCGCGTCAAGCGCATCTACGTCACGGCGCCGACGCGCGAGGCGCTCGCGCGCGGCGAATTCGGCATCGTGCGCCTGCGCAACCGCTATTTCGTCGTGACCGCCGAGGGCGCGGCGGCCGTGCGCGAGCGCGGGCCGGACCATCTCGTCGTGCTGAACCAGGATGCGCCGGCCGCCGAGGACGCGGCCTATGCGGAGCACCCGATCCCCGACGATCTGATGTGGTGAGCGCCGTGCCCCGCCGCCTTCGCTAGAATTCGTTTTCCACGCGCGCGGTATTCCATCGCGCCGGTTCCGCGCCCGGAGGCGCCCCATTCGAGGAGATTGGCGATGGACGAACAAGCGAAGAAGACCGCGCTGCGCATGATCCCCTACGGTCTGTACGTGCTGACCGCCGCCGACGGCAAGGGCAACGCGGCCGCGGCGACCGTCAACTGGGTCACGCAGAGCTCCTTCAAGCCGCCGCTCGTCGTGGTCGGCGTGAAGCAGGATTCCGGCGCGCACGGCGTGATCAAGGACACGCGGGCCTTTGCGCTCAACGTGCTCGGCAAAGGGCAGCAGGGCATGGCCTTCGCGTTCTTCAAGCCCGCCGAGCTCGACGGCCACAAGATCAGCGGCGAGCCCTTCTTCACCGCCGAGACCGGCGCGCCCATCCTCGAAAGCGCGATCGCCTGGGTCGACTGCCGCGTCGTCGAGTGGATCGAAGGCGGCGATCACACGGTCTGCGTCGGCGAAGTCGTCGGCGCGGGCGTCAAGCATACGCCCGAAGGCCGCGCCGACGATCTGACGCTGACGCTCAGGGATCTCGGCGACAAGGTGTTCTATGGCGGCTGAGCGCGCCGAACGCGCGGACTGGGACGAGGCCAAGAGCAAATCCCAGCGCAAGCGCGAGCATCACGAGGTCAAGGCGCTGGGCGAGCGCCTGCTCGGTCTCGCGCCGCGCCTGCTCGCCGAGCTCAGGCTCGACGAGGCCGTGTACGAGGCGATCGCGAGCGCGCGCAAGCTGCAGCACGGCGCCCTGCAGCGGCAGTTGCGGCATCTGGCGAATCTGCTCGTCGAGGTCGAGGATGCGGCGCGGATCCGCGCCGAGCTCGATCGCCTCGAGCAGCCTTCGCAGGCCGAGATCCGTAGACTGCATCAGCTCGAACGCTGGCGCGACGCGCTGCTGGCCGGCGACGCCGCGGCCGTCGACGAGATCGCCGCGGCGCTGCCCGCCTGCGACCGCGGCCTCGTGCGCCAGCTCGCGCAGGCGGCGCGGCAGGAGCGCGAGGCGGGGCGTCCGCCGCGCGCCGCACGGCGGCTCTACGCGTATCTGCGCGACGCGAGCACGGCCGCCTCACCCTGATTCCGTTCATCGCGGCCGCTGGCCGCCCGAAGCTCCGATGTTCACTTACCTCAATCCGACCGTCCGCCAGCGACTGATCGCCGACGGCAAGCTCATCCGCATCAACGAACGCGGCGAGACCATCACGCCCGAGCAGCCGCCGCCGGAAGGCGAGCTCGCGATCAACGTGCTGGGCCCGATCCCGCTGCCGGTCAAGCTCGGCGAGCTCGAGATCCAGGCGCGCTGGTATGCGACCGTGCGCAGCACCGAGCTCGCGAAGGTCGAAGAGCTCGCCGCAGAGCTGAGCCGTTACGGCGGGCAGCGGCTGTTCTCGATGCTCGCGAGCAGCATGGCGGTCAACAGTGTGCTCGCGATCGGGCCGGGCGAGCACAGCGACAATCCGCTCGTGCGCGTGCATTCGAGCTGCCTGACGGGCGACGTCTTCGGCTCGCAGCGCTGCGAATGCGGGCCGCAGTTCGTGTCCGCGCTCAAACGCATCGACGAGGACCCGCACGGCGGCATGCTGATCTACATGTCCGGCCACGAGGGGCGCGGCATCGGGCTATGGGCCAAGGCCGCGACCTATCTGCTGCAGGACGCCGGCGAGAACACCTACGAGGCGAATCGCTCGCTCGGCCTGCCGGACGACTCGCGCGACTTCACCGACGCCGCCGCGCTGCTGCATCACTTCGTGCGCGGCAAGCCGTTCCGGCTGTTGACGAACAATCCGAAGAAGATCGCCGATCTCAATGCCCTCGGTCTCGCGCACATCACGCCGGTACGCCACGTCAGCGGCGTGAATCCGTGGAACACGCGCTATCTCGCCGCGAAGCGCGACTGGGGCCATGCGCTGTCGGAGTCCGATCTCGGCCTGCCGAAGAAGTGAGGAGGTCGAGGACGACGCCCGCCGCCGCGCCGGCGACGTCTGCTACCCGTTGAGGGAACCGGCAAGGCCGCTCGCGCGGCGCGCGCCCGCCGGCCGCGGCCCGCGTCGATGCGCTAAACTGCCGCCATGTCGTCCGTCTCGCGCCGGCTGCGCGCATGAAGCAGCCTTTCATCCTCGGTCTGTCCGCCGCGCTGTTCGCCGTCGTCCTGTGGGGAGTGCAGCTCCCGATCGCGAAGGACGCCTTCGTCACCGTCGATCCCTTTTTCCTGACCGCGAGCCGCTACGTCATCGCGACGATCTGCCTCATCGCCGTCCTCGTCTGGCGCGAAGGCGCGCAGGCCCTGCGTTACGAGGGCCGGCTGTGGCGCGCGAGCGCGCTCGGCACGGTGGGCATGTGCGCCTCGCCGATGCTGGTCTTCCTCGGCATGGCGATGTCGCGCGCCGAGCATGCCGTCGTGCTCGTCGCGATGCAGCCCGCGATCACCGCGATCGCGCTGTGGTTCATGCACGGCAGGCGACCGGCGTCGATGACGCTCGGCTGTCTCGTGCTGGCCTTCGTCGGCGTCGTGCTGGTCGTCACCAAGGGCAGTCCGACGGTCGCCGCTTCTCCGCGCGAGCTCTTCGGCGATCTGCTGGTGCTCGTCGGCGCGGCGTGCTGGGTGTACTACACGATCGGCACGGTGCACATGACGGGTTGGTCGACCTGGCGGATCACGGTGTTGACGATGACTCCCGGCGCGATCGCCTGCGTGCTCGTCGACCTCGCGCTGATCCTCGCCGGCACGGCGCACTGGCCTAGCCTGGACGCGCTCGCGAGCGTCGCGTTCGAGATCTGCTATCTGACCTTCGGCGGCGTGCTGACGGCGATGCTCGCCTGGAACTTCGGGACGCGGCGCATCGGGGCCTTGAACGCGGCCCTGCTGATCAACTTCATGCCGGTGGCGACCTTCACCTATCGCGTGGTGCAGGGCCAGCGCTTCTTGCCGATCGAAATCTTCGGCGCGCTGCTCGTCGTCGCCGCGCTCGTCGCGAACAATCTCTATCTGCGCGCACTGTCGCTGCGCAAGGTCGCGCTCGCCTAGCGGCGGGCGCGAGTCCCGATTGACAAGGGCGCCCGTTTACGGGCTGCGCGCACGGAGGTTCCCTAAGCGGCGGACACCCGCGATAATGCCGCCCGGCGGCCCTGCCGGTCCCCTCGCGACGCAAGACCGTGAACCCCGTCAGGTCCGGAAGGAAGCAGCGGTAACGGTGACTGCGGGTGCCGGGGTGTGGCTGACAGGGCCGCCGCCACTCGATTGCGCCGCTCACCGCGGCATCGGCCCCTCCAATTCCCGCACAGGCAATGAACTACCAGGTCCTGGCTCGCAAGTGGCGCCCGCGTGACTTCACCCAGGTGGTGGGGCAGGGCCACGTGCTGCGCGCGCTCGTCAACGCGCTCGATTCGGGACGGCTGCATCACGCCTACCTGTTCACAGGCACGCGCGGCGTCGGCAAGACCACGCTCGCGCGCATCTTCGCCAAGTCCCTGAACTGCGAGCTCTGCGTCACGAGCCGGCCCTGCGGGTGCTGCAGCGCCTGCCGCGAAGTCGACGAAGGGCGCTTCGTCGATCTGATCGAGGTCGACGCCGCATCGCGTACCAAGGTCGACGAGACGCGCGAGCTGCTCGACAACGTGCAATACGCACCGAGCCGCGGCCGTTACAAGGTGTACCTCATCGACGAGGTGCACATGTTCTCGAACCATTCCTTCAACGCCTTGTTGAAGACCCTCGAAGAGCCGCCGCCGCACGTCAAGTTCCTGCTGGCGACGACCGATCCGAAGCGCCTGCCGATCACGATCCTCTCGCGCTGCCTGCAGTTCAGCCTGAAGCGCCTCGGCGTCGAGCAGATCGAGGGCCAGCTTGCGCACATCCTCGACGCCGAAGGCGTGGCCCACGAAGCCGGCGCGCTGCGGCTGATCGCGACCGCGGCCGACGGCAGCATGCGCGACGCGCTGTCGCTGCTCGACCAGGCGCTCGCCTTCGGCGGCGGCACGCTCGCCGAGCAGGACGTCGCCGGCATGCTCGGCACGCTGGGCGCCGATCAGGTGCTGTCGCTGGTCGAGGCGCTCGCGGCCGGCGACGGCGCGGGGCTGATCGCGCGCGCGCGCGCGCTCGCGAGCAGCGCTCCGGATTTCGCGCAAGTACTGGGCGAGATGCTGTCGCTGCTGCGCCGGATCGCGGTCGTGCAGACGCTGGGCGCCGACGCGGCGACGCTGGAAGAAGACGCGGCCGTCACGCGGCTCGCAGACGCGATGAGCGCGGAGGACTGCCAGCTCTATTACCAGCTCGGCCTGCTCGCGCGCCGCGATCTGCCGCTTGCGCCTGAGCCGCAGGCCGGCTTCGAGATGGCGCTGCTGCGCATGCTCGCGTTCCGGCCCGTCGAGGCCGGCGGCGCGACGCCGCCCGCCGCCGGTGCCGCGCGTCCGGCGAGCACGGCGTCTGCCAAGGCCTCGTCGTCACCGGCGCCGCGCGAAGCCGCGCCGCGCGAGAGCGCAGCGGCCGCGAGTCCGCGCGCCGCGGCCGCGCGTCCCGCCGTCGCGGCGACGCCGCGCGCGCAGACTGCAGCGGCCGCGCTCGTTCACGCCCGCGACGAAAGCATCGCGGCGCCGGCCGCCGGGCCCGAGGCGAGTGCCGCGCGCGAACTCGACTGGGCGGCCCTGGTCGAGCGTCTGGACGCCAGCCCGCTCGCGCGCGAGCTCGCGCGCAACGCCGCGCTCCGCCGCTACGATGGACGCGTGCTCGAGCTCGTCATCAGCCCGACCTACGAGCAACTGCGCGGCGAACGCACGGTCAGAGCACTGGAGCAAGCGCTGCAGCCCGAGCTCGGACACGCGGTGAGCGTGCGGATCGGCGTCGAGGATCGGGCCGGCCTGGCGACGCCGGCGCAGGCGCTGAGCGAGCAGGAGCAGGCGCGGCTCGCCGAGCTGAAACTCGCGATCGACGCCGATCCGAACGTGCAGGCCTTGCAACGCGAATTCGGCGCGAGCATCGAGCGCATCGAAATGATCGGCAGCCGCGGCAAGGGCGGCGGCAAGGACACGAGAGGAAGGAGTGCGGAATGAGCGGAGCGAAAGGCGCGCTGGGCAATCTGATGAAGCAGGCCCAGCGCATGCAGGAAGAAATGCAGCGCGCGCAGGAGCAGATCGCGGCGATGGAAGTCACCGGCGAAGCCGGCGCCGGCCTCGTCAAGGTCACGATCAACGGGCGGCACGACGTGAAGGCGGTGCAGATCGCGCCCGAGCTGATGAGCGAGGAAGTCTCGATGCTCGAGGACCTGCTCGCCGCCGCGGTCAACGACGCCAACCGCAAGGCGGAGCGCCTGAGCAAGGAGAAGCTCGCCGGCGTCACGGCCGGTCTCGAGCTGCCGCCGGGCATGAAGCTGCCGTTCTAAAGGACGCGAGCGAGGAAAGCGCGTCCCGCATGACGACTCCGCTGCTCGGTGAGCTGATCAAGGCGCTGACGATCCTGCCCGGCGTGGGACCGAAATCCGCGCAGCGCATTGCTTTCCACCTGCTCGAACGCAACCGCGACGGCGCGCGCAAGCTCGCCCGCGTGCTCGACGAGGCGATGACGCGCATCGGCCAGTGCGCGCGCTGCCGCACCTTCAGCGAGACGACGCTGTGCCGGATCTGCGCCTCGGGCGCGCGCGACGCCAGCGTGCTGTGCGTCGTCGAGACGCCGCTCGACGTCGCCTCGATCGAGCAGTCCGCGGCCTTCAAGGGCCTCTACTGGGTGTTGATGGGGCGGCTGTCGCCGATCGACGGCGTCACGCCGGACACGCTGGGCCTGCCGCAGCTCGAGCGGCGGCTCGCCGAGGGCGAGGTCAAGGAGCTCATCGTCGCCACCGGCACGACGATGGAAGGGGAGGCGACGGCGCACTATCTGCGCCAGCTCGCGCGCCGCCAGCAGGTGACGCCGACGCGCATCGCCTATGGCGTGCCGGTCGGCGGCGAGCTCGAATACGTCGACGGTACGACGCTGTCGCACGCGATCAGCAGCCGCCGCGAATACTGAGGCGACGACGCGAACGCCCTCCATGCAATTTTCCACCGACAATCTGGTCTGGATCGATCTCGAGATGACGGGCCTCGAGCCCGAGCGCGATCTCATCATCGAGATCGCGACGATCGTCACCGACTCCAGCCTCGAGCACGCCGTGGAAGGGCCGGTGATCGCGATCCACCAGAGCGACGCGGCGCTCGCGTCGATGGACGACTGGAACACGCGCCAGCACGGCGGCTCGGGATTGACCGCGCGCGTGCGCGCCAGCCGCTTCGACACCGCGCAGGCCGAGGCGGCGACGCTCGAGTTCCTCGCGCAGTACGTGCCGCCGAACACCTCGCCGATGTGCGGCAACAGCGTCTGCCAGGATCGCCGCTTCGTCTACCGCTACATGCCGAAGCTCGCCGCGTTCTTCCACTACCGCAATCTCGACGTCAGCACCCTGAAGGAGCTGAAGAAGCGCTGGGCGCCGCAGATCCCGGTCTTCGACAAGCAGTCCAGCCATCTCGCGCTCGAGGACATCCGCGACTCGATCGCCGAGCTCAAGCACTACCGCGCGCATTTCCTGCGCCTGCCGTCCTGAGCGCGCTGCCGACCGAGCTCTACACCGCCGTCGCGGTCCGCGCGCTGGATCGCGCCGCGATCGAGCGCGCCGGCATCCCGGGGCTCACGCTGATGCAGCGCGCCGGCGCCGCGGCGTGGCGCGCGCTGCGCGCCCGCTGGCCGCAGGCGCGGCGGCCGGTCCTCGTCTGCGGGCCCGGCAACAACGGCGGCGACGGCTGGATCGTCGCCGCGCTCGCGCAGGCCGACGGCCTCGCGCCGTGCGTGGTCGAAATCGGCGAGCGGCGGGCATCGGGGCCGGACGCCGCGGCCGCGCGCAGCGCCGCGCTCGCCGCCGAAGTGCCGGCTACGCGCGAGCTCGCGGCGCTGGCTGACGCGGATCTCGTCGTCGACGCGCTGTTCGGGATCGGGCTGACGCGCGAGGTGGCCGGCGAATTCCGCGCCGCGATCGAGGCGATGAACGCGCGCGCCGCGGCCGGCGTGCCCGTGCTCGCGCTGGACATTCCCTCCGGCCTGCATGCGGACACCGGTGCCGTGCTCGGGGCTGCCGTGCGCGCGAGCGCGACGGTGAGCTTCATCGGTCTCAAAGCCGGGCTCGTCACCGGTGCCGCCGTCGATCACCTAGGCGAGCTGGTGTTCGACGAGCTCGGCACGCCGGCTTCGATCCGCGCCGGCATCGCGCCGCTCGGCCGGCGCGTGACGGCGGCGACGCGCGCCGCGCTGCTGCCGCGGCGGCCGCGCAGCGCGCACAAGGGCGATCACGGCCACGTGCTGCTCGTCGGCGGCGCGCCGGGCTATGCGGGCGCCGCGCGTCTCGCGGCCGAGGCGGCCTTGCGCAGCGGCGCGGGCCTCGTCAGCGTGGCGGTCCATCCCGACTGCGCGGCGCAGTTGAACCTCGGGCGCCCGGAAATCATGGTGCACGCCGTCGCGACGCCGGCCGCGCTGCGGCCGCTGCTGAAGCGCGCGAGCGTGGTCGCGATCGGGCCCGGCCTCGCCCAAAGCGAGTGGAGCGCCGCGATGTTCGGCGCCGTGCGCGACGCGCGGCAGCCGCTGATCCTCGACGCGGACGCCTTGAACCTGCTCGCGCGCGACGCGCAGACGCGCGCGGACTGGGTATTGACCCCGCATCCGGGCGAAGCTGCCCGCCTGCTCGGCTGCACGACGCGCGAGATCAACGCCGATCGCTATGCGGCGGCCGCGACGCTCGCCGCGCGCTACGGCGGGGTCGCGATCCTCAAAGGTGCCGGCAGCGTCGTCGCCGGGGCGGGCCAACTCGAGGTCGTCGCCGGCGGCAATCCTGGCATGGGCAGCGGCGGCATGGGTGACGTGCTGACCGGCATCGTCGCCGCGCTGCGCGGCCAGGGCCTCGCGGCCTTCGACGCCGCCAGTCACGGCGCCGCGCTGCACGCGGCGGCCGCGGATCTCGCCGCGGCCGAGGGCGAGCGCGGTCTGCTCGCGAGCGATCTATTCGTTCCGCTGCGCCGGCTCGTCAACGCCCCGGGCCGTTGAGCGCGCGGTGAGCGAGGCCCGAATCGGCGTCGAGCTGCCGGACGAGGCACACACGGCCGCGCTCGCGGCGGTCGTCGCGGAGCTCGTCCGGCCGGGCGATGAAATCCATCTCGTCGGGCCGCTCGCCGCCGGCAAGACCGCCTGCGCGCGCGGCTTTCTGCAGGCCCTGGGTCACCGCGGCAAGGTCAAGAGCCCGACCTTCACGCTGGTCGAAAGCTATGCGCTCACGCGCGACGGCGCGCCGCTCACCGTCCATCATTTCGATCTCTACCGCCTCGAGGACGAGGAAGAGCTCGACTTTGTCGGCTTCGACGATTACCGCCGCCCGGACGCGATCCTGCTGATCGAGTGGCCGTCGCGCGCGCCGCACCGGCTCGCGCCGGACGTGGTCGTGGCACTCGAGATCACGGGGCCCGCAAGCCGCCGCGCGACGCTGCAGCTATGCAGTGCGGACGCCCGGGCCCGCGCCGTGCGGCTCGCGAGTCTGCCCAAGCGGATCAAGGAAATAGCCCGAAAGCTCTCTAATCACTTGAATAAGTGACGATAAACGGCTACAAAAGCCGAACCGTTCCTGGAGATGTCCGCGCTATCCACATGCGCCCCTTGGCGTTTTTCTCCCTGGCCCTCGTCCTGTCCGCGCTCGTCTCGGCCGCGGCGGGCGCCGCGGAAATCACCAAGCTCAGGGTCTGGCACGCGCCGGATCAGACGCGCTTCGTCTTCGATCTGAGCGGCCCGGTGCGCTTCGACGTGTTTCCGGTGACGGGACCGGACCGCGTCGTCATCGACATCCACGGCGCCGTCACGCGCGACGCGCTGAGTCTGCCGGAGACGGTCACCGAGCGCGTGCAGGGCATCCGTCACGGCCGCACCGAGCAGGGGCTGCGCGTGGTCCTCGATCTCGAGCACGCGGTGGAAGTGCGCCAGATCCTGCTGCCGCCGCGCGCGCAGTACGGCCATCGCCTGGTCGTCGACGTGCTCGACCCGCCGGGCCTGGTGCGGCGACGGGCGCCCGCGCCCGCACCCGCGGCCTCTGGCGCGACGGCGCGGATCGTGACGGCGACCCCGCTCCCCGCGCAGCCTTTCATCGACGCCGCCCCCGAGCGCGCCGGCCGCGCGCCGATCGCGCCGGCGACCGTGCCGATTCCGCCGCCCGCCGCCGCGCCGGCCACGAAACCCGCAGTCACGCCCTCGATGCCGGCGTGGCGGCGCGACGGCGTGGTGATCGCGATCGATGCCGGCCACGGCGGCGACGACGTCGGCGCAATCGGCGCGCGCGGCACTTACGAGAAGGACGTGGTGCTCGCGATCGCGCGCGAGCTGCAGATGCTGATCGATCGCGAGCCCGGCATGCGCGCCGTGATGATCCGCGACGGCGACTACTACGTCGGCCTGCGCCAGCGCATCGAGAAGGCGCGCGCCCATCGCGCCGACATGTTCGTGTCGATCCACGCCGACGCCTTCCGCGATCGCCGCGTGCGCGGCTCTTCCGTATTCGTGATCTCGCGCAGCGGCGCGACCAGCGAAGCGGCGCGCTGGCTCGCCGAGCGCGAGAACGCGTCGGATCTCGTCGGCGGCATCACGCTCGAGGACAAGGATCCGCAGCTACGCTCCGTGCTGCTCGACCTGTCGCAGACCGCGTCGCTGAAAGCGAGCCTCGAAGTCGCGAGCTCGGTGCTCGGCAAGCTGCGCGCGCTGGGCCCCACGCACGGCAACCGCGTGCAGCAGGCGGGCTTCGTGGTGCTGAAGTCGCCGGACATCCCCTCGCTGCTGGTCGAGACCGCGTTCATCAGCAATCCCGTGGAGGAGCAGCGCCTGCGCAACCAGCGCTTCCGCGCCAGCCTCGCCGCCGCGATCCGCGACGGCATCACGCGCTACTTCGATCGCGCGGTGCCGCGCGAGGAGCGCATGGCGAAGAGTGAGGTCGCGGCGAGCTCGGCCGCGAAGCCGCGCCGTCATCGCGTCAGCCGCGGCGAGACGCTGTCCGGGATCGCGCTGCACTACTCGGTCTCGCCGCGGGACATCCAGCTCGCCAACAGCATGGACGACGACGTCGTGCGCAGCGGCCAGACGCTGCGCATACCCTGAGCGCGCGCCGGAAACCCTGCTTTCTTCCCTCAGGAAGCGCTGAACAGATCCGTCCCGGACTCGTTCAGCGCGCCGTCCGGGGTGCTCGGAAACGCTGCTTTCGCAGCGTTTCCCTTACACTGCGCGCATGAATGTGCGGGGGATCCGGCCGCTGCCGGAAGCGGTGATCAATCAGATCGCGGCCGGCGAGGTCATCGAGCGGCCGGCCTCGATCGTCAAGGAGCTCGTCGAGAACGCGCTCGACGCCGGCGCCGGCAGCATCGAAGTCGAGATCGACGACGGCGGCATCGCGCGCATCCAGGTCCGTGACGACGGCGGCGGCATCGCGCGCGAGGAGCTCGCCCTCGCGCTGACGCGCCACTGCACGAGCAAGATCGCGAGTGCGGACGATCTGCCCGTGCTCGTCACGCTCGGCTTCCGCGGCGAGGCGCTGGCCGCGATCGCGGCCGTCGCCGACACGAGCCTCGTCTCCCGCACCGCCGAGGCCTCGCACGGCTGGCGCATCAGCCAGGGCGCCGAAGGCAAGCCTTCGGCGCCCGAGCCCGTCGCGCATCCGCGCGGCACGACCGTCGTCGCGCGCGAGCTCTTCGCCCGCGTGCCGGCGCGCCGACGCTTTCTGAAGCGCGCGCAAACCGAGGCGCTGCACGTGCAGACGCTGATCCGGCGCATCGCCTTCTGCACCCCCGCGGTCGGTTTCACCTTGAGCATCGACGGCGTGCGCCAGCTACATCTGCCGGCCGCCCAGGATGCGCGCAGCGCCGAGCGCCGGCAGCGCGCGCTGTTCGGCGCCGAGTTCGCCGCGCAGGCGCGCTACGTCGATCTCGTGTTCGACGATACGCGCATCGCCGGCTGGGTCGCGGGGCCCGCGCTCGCGCACGCGCAGGCCGATCTGCAGATGTTCGCGGTCAACGGCCGGATCGTGCGCGATCGCCATCTGCTGCACGCCGTGCGCAGCGCCTTCGACGAGCGCCTGCCGCCCGGGCGTCACGCCTGCTTCGCGCTGCATCTCGAGCTGCCGCCCGCGGCCGTCGACGTCAACGTGCATCCCGGCAAGCTCGAAGTCCGATTCCGCGATCTGCGCAGCGTGCACGACAGCGTGCACGCCGCCGTGCGCCAGGCGCTGGCGACGCCGGCGCCGGCGCAGTATGCGATGCCCTGGGCCGCTCACGCGGCGTCCGGGGCAAGAGCCGAGGACGCGCCGCGCACGCCGCTGCGCGCGACGGCGTTGCCCGCCGCCGCGGGCTCGGCGCCGGCGGCCGCGCGCGCGGCGGGACGCGCGCCGCCCGCGCTGCGCGTCCTCGCCGTCCTGGAGGCTCGCTATGCGCTGATCGCGGCCGAGGACGGCGCCTGCGCGATCGATCTCGGCGCGCTGGTCGAGGCGACGCTGCGCCGGCGCCTCGCCGCGGAGACGGCGACGAAGCCGCTGCTGATCCCGCTGCGGCTCGAATGCCCGGACGCGGCGAGCGCCGCACGAATCGCGGCCTTGCTCGCGACGCTGGACATCGAGACCTCGGCGCTGGCCGAGCGCGTGCTCGCGCTGCGCGGCCTGCCGCTCGCGCTGCCGGCGCTGGACGCGAGCCGCATCGGGCCCGCGCTGGTGCTCCGCCTGCTCGGCGAGGCCGCGCCGCCGGTGGAGGC
Organism: Gammaproteobacteria bacterium; assembly: GCA_035325705.1. Lineage (GTDB taxonomy): Bacteria > Pseudomonadota > Gammaproteobacteria. Next base: position 37,341 of record DAOKZI010000027.1, on the reverse strand, counting down.
GCTGGCCGCCGCTGCCGCTGAAGCCCTGCTGATCCCGCCAGCGGCCGAGCAGGCGAGCTGGCTGCAACGACTGCTCGCCGCCGCCCGTGAGGCCGGCGTCGACGACGCGCGGCACACGCGCCGGCTCGACGGCGCGCGCCTGCGCCGACTCTTTTCGACGCCGGCGTGAGCGAGGCGCGCGACGACGCGCGGCCGATCGTGTTCCTGATGGGGCCGACCGGCGCGGGCAAGACGGCCGCGGCGCTGTGGCTCGCGGCGCGGCTGCCGCTGGAAATCCTCAGCGTCGATTCGGCGCTCGTGTACCGCGGGCTCGACATCGGCACCGCGAAGCCGGACCCCGCCGAACGGCGGCGCGTGCCGCACCACTTGATCGACGTCTGCGATCCGGCCGACGCCTACTCGGCCGGACGCTTCCGCGCGGAGGCGCGCGCGGCGATCGCGGCGATCCGCGGCCGCGGCCGCCTGCCGCTGCTGGTCGGCGGCACGGGGCTTTATTTCCGGGTGCTCGAGAGCGGCATCGCCGAGATCCCGGCCCCGCCGCCGGCACTGCGCGCGGCGCTGCGCGCCGAAGCGGCGCTGCGCGGGCCGGCCGCGCTGCATGCGCGCCTCGCCGCCGTCGATCCCGAGGGCGCCGCACGTATCCATCCGCACGATCCTCAGCGGATCACACGCGCGCTCGAAGTCTTCGCCGCAACGGGGCGTGCGCTGTCGGCGCATTTCGGGGCGGCCGGCGGCGGGCTGGAGGAGCCGATCGTCAAATACGTGCTCGCGCCGGGGGATCGCGCCGGTCTGCGCGCGCGGCTCGCAAGGCGTTTCGCCGCGATGCTGGAGCAAGGGCTGATCAACGAGGTGGCCGCGCTGCGGGCGCGCGGCGATCTCGATCCCGGCTGCTCGGCGCTGCGCGCGGTCGGCTATCGCGAGGTGTGGCGTCATCTCGCCGGTGAACTCACGCAGGCGGAAATGGTCTCCCGGGCGGTGAACGCGACTCGTCAGTACGCCAAGCGCCAGTACACCTGGTTTCGTCGCGAGCGCGGCGCGCAGTGGTTCGACACCGACATGCCACGCGTGCTCGACGAATTGATCATCGATCTCAAATCGCGCGCCAATCTCGTTGATTATTGAGTATACTCCCCCCTACTTAGCCATAGTCGCCGACGGCCCGTCCGGCGCTCCGGGTTTTCCGAGGGATACCGGAGGCGCTGCCTTGGTCGAGGGGATTGCGGCGTGGAACGCGTCCTCGAATAACAAGGAGACTCGCATGAGCAAAGGCCAATCCCTGCAGGAACCCTACCTGAACGCGCTACGCAAAGAGCGCATTCCGGTATCCATCTATCTCGTCAACGGCATCAAGCTGCAGGGGCAGATCGAGTCCTTCGATCAGTTCGTCATTCTGCTCAAGAATTCCGTGAGCCAGATGGTCTACAAGCATGCGATCTCCACCGTCGTGCCCTCGCGCAACGTCAAGCTGCCGCGCGCCGACGGTGAACCCGAAGAGGAATGAGCCTAGTGCACCGCGCCGCGTCGTCGACGGCAACGATTCGAGAGAAGCCGGCGATTGTTTGACCGCTACCAGGGCGGCGAGCGCGCCGTCCTCGTCAACGTGGCGCTCGCCCCGCCGGCCCCGGCCGGCGATCCGGCGGAGTTCGCCGAGCTCGCCGCCTCGGCCGGCGTGCACTGCGTAGGCAGCCTGTCCGCGCGGCGCGATCGTCCCGATCCCAAGTATTTCATCGGCGACGGCAAGGCCGAGGAGCTGAAGGCACTGGTCGCCGAAGTCGGCGCCGACGTCGTGCTCTTCGATCGCACGCTGAGCCCGGCCCAGGAGCGCAACCTCGAGCGCCTGATCGGCTGCCGGGTGCTCGATCGCACCGGCGTCATCCTCGACATCTTCGCGCAGCGCGCGCGATCTTTCGAAGGCCAGCTCCAGGTCGAGATGGCGCAGCTACGCCATCTGTCGACCCGCCTCGTGCGCGGCTGGACTCACCTCGAGCGCCAGCGCGGCGGCATCGGCCTGCGCGGTCCCGGCGAAACGCAGCTCGAGACCGATCGCCGCCTGATCGGCAACCGCATCAAGCAGCTCAACGAAAAGCTCGACCGCCTGCGCCGCCAGCGGCAGCAGAGCGCGCGCGCGCGGCGGCGCGCGTCCTTGAACACGGCCGCGCTCGTCGGCTACACGAACGCCGGCAAATCGACCTTGTTCAACCGTCTGACCAGCAGCGAGAGCTACGCCGCCGATCAGCTCTTCGCGACGCTCGACACTACGCTCCGCCGCATGAACGTGCCCGGCGAGCACCCGGTGCTGCTGTCCGACACCGTCGGTTTCATCCGCGATCTGCCGCCCGATCTCGTCGCCGCCTTTCACGCGACGCTCGACGAGACCAAGGATGCGACGTTGCTGCTGCATGTCATCGACGCGAGCGCCGAGGACATGGAGGCGAAGCGCGAGGAAGTCCTCGCGGTGCTCGAAAGCATCGGCGCACGCGAGACGCCGGTGCTCGAGGTCTACAACAAGATCGATCGCTGTCCGGAGATCGAGCCGCGCATCGAGCGCGACGAACACGGCACGCCGGTCGCCGTGTGGGTGTCGGCGCAGACGGGCGCGGGGCTCGATCTGCTGCGGGCCGCGATCGCCGAGCGCCTCGATCTCGAAAAGCTCGCACGCCGCATCACGCTCGCGCCGGCCGACGGACGCCTGCGCGCGCAGCTCTACGAGATGGGCGCGGTGCTGCATGAAAAGCCCCTCGACGAGGGCGGTTGGCAGCTCGAGGTCACGCTGAGCCCGAGCCGCTGGGCGCGGCTGTTCCCCGAGCGTCCGCTGCCCGCGCCGGTGGTGGACGAAGCACGCGCATCGGACGGCGCGGCCGCCGCAGCACCGGGATCGCACGCCGACGCCTGAGCGCCCGCGCGTCTGCTGCGTCGCGTTGCCCTCGTCGAGTCAACCCACTTACAATCCCGCGGACGCGCCGCGCCCTTCCCATCCGAGACATCTCCGCCATGGCCTGGAACGATTCGAACAACAACGACCGCGACCCATGGGGCGGCCGGCGCAACGAACAAGGCCCACCGGATCTCGACGAGGTCGTGCGCAAGATGCAGGAGAAGCTCGGCGGCCTGTTCGGTGGCGGCTCGCGCGGCAATCGGCAGCGGCCCGCGTCCGGTGGCGGCGAGACGCCGGCGGTGGTGTGGATCATCGGCGGCTTCGTGCTCGTCGCGCTGCTCGCCGTGGAGATGTTCTGGAAGATCGAGCCGCCCGAGCGCGGCGTCGTGCTGCGCTTCGGCAAGCACGTCGCGACCCTGCAGCCGGGCCCGCACATCCGTTTCCCGCGCCCGATCGAGAACGTCATCCGCGTCAACATCGATCAGATCCGCGCCTTCACGCTCGACGCGACGATGCTCACGCGCGACGAGAACATCGTCGATCTGCAGATCGCGGTGCAGTACCGCATCAACGACGTCGAGGACTATCTGCTGCGCGTCGCCGATCCGGACGAATCGGTGCAGCGCGCGGCGGAGAGCGCGATCCGCGACATCATCGGCGCCAGCACTTTCGACTTCGTGATCGGCGAAGGCCGCGCCGACGTCGCGATCAAGGCGCAGACGCTGATGCAGGACATGCTCGACAACTATCGCACCGGCATCGCGGTGACGAGCGTCAACATGCAGTCCGCCAATCCGCCGGAAGAGGTCAAGGCCTCCTATGACGACGCGATCAAGTCGCGCGAGGACGAGCAGCGCAAGATCAACGAAGCCGAGGCCTATCGCAACGAAGTGGTCGAGCGCGCGCAGGGCGACGCCTCGCGCATCCGCCTCGAGGCGCAGGCCTACAAGGAGCAGGTCGTCGCCCGCGCCGAGGGCGAGGCGCGGCGCTTCGAGCAGATGCTCGCGGAGTACCAGAAGGCGCCCCAGGTGATGCGCGAGCGGCTCTATCTCGAGACGGTCGAGACCGTGCTGCGCGATACCACGAAGATCATCACCGACGGCGGCAGCGGCAACCTGACCTATCTGCCGCTCGATCGCATCATCGAGCGCGCGCGCGCCGCCACGCCGAGCTCGGAGCGGCCGCTCGTGCAGCCCGGCAACGAGAACTACGTGCCCGCACCGGCCGACTACGCGCGCGAACGCGAGGCGGCCCGCCTGCGAGGAGCCCGCTGATGGCCGCCCGCATCATCCTGTCGCTCGTCGCCCTCGCGCTCCTCGCGTGGGCCTGCATGTTCCGCGTCTTCGAGCAGGAGCGCGTGATCCTGTTCCAGCTCGGCGAGATCAAGCGCGCCGACTACACTCCGGGGCTCTACTTCATGGTGCCGGTGCTGCAGAACGTCCTGAAGTTCGACGGCCGCCTGCAGACCCTGGACGCCGAGGCCGCGCGCTTCCTGACCGGCGAGAAGAAAGACGTGATTGTCGACTCCTTCGTGCGCTGGAAGATCCGCGACGTCGTGAAGTTCTATCTCGCGACCGGCGGCGATCAGCGCCGCGCCGGCATCCTCGTCTACCAGAAGATCAACGACGCACTGCGCGTCGAATTCGGCAAGCGCAAGGTGCAGGAAGTCGTCGCCGGCGAGCGCGGCGAGATCATGGAGATCGTCAAGAAGAAAGCGGACGAGCGCGGCGAGGAGCTCGGGCTCGAGATCGTCGACGTGCGCATCAAGCGCATCGATCTGCCGGCCGAGGTCAGCAGCGCGGTCTACGAGCGCATGCGCGCGGAACGCGCGCGCGTCGCGCGCGAGCTGCGCGCACGCGGCGAAAAGGAAGCGACGCGCATCCGCGCGGACTCCGATCGCCAGGCGACGGTCATCAGCGCCGAAGCCTACCGCGACGCGGAGACGCTGCGCGGCGAGGGCGACGGCCGCGCATCGCAGATCTACGCGCAGGCCTACAGCCGCGATCCCGAGTTCTACGAGTTCTATCGCAGCCTGAGCGCGTATCGCAACAGCTTCCACGGCAAGGACGACGTGCTGCTGCTGAAGCCCGACTCCGACTTCTTCAAATACTTCAACGACCCGTCGCGTCGTTGAGGGCGTTCCTGGCGCGATGTGGCAGGACCTGATGGCGGCGACCGCGCTCGTGTTCGTGTTCGAGGGCATGCTGCCCTTCCTGAGCCCGACGCGCTACCGCCGGGTGATGTCGCAGGTGCTCGGCATGCCCGATGCGCGCTTGCGCGTGCTGGGCCTGCTCAGCATGATCCTCGGCCTCGTGACCCTCTACCTCGTGAGATGAGCCATGGCCGCGAGCGCTTCCATGCACGGTGACAGCCGCTGGCTGCTGCCCGACGGCGTCGACGAAATCGTCCCGCCGTTCGCCGCCGAGGTCGAGCGCCTGCGCCGCCGCGTGATCGACACGATGACGGGCTGGGGCTACCGGCTGTGCATGCCGCCGCTGGTCGAGTTCCTGGATTCGCTGCTGTCGGGGCTCGGTGAGGATCTCGAGCTGCAGACTTTCAAGCTGATCGATCAGCTCAGCGGACGGCTGATGGGCATTCCCGCCGACATGACGCCGCAGGTCGCGCGCATCGACGCGCACCGCCTGCCCACCGAGCTGCCGCAGCGCTTGTGCTACATCGGCCCCGTGCTCCACACGCGCCCGGACAAGTTCGCGGGCTCGCGCAATCCGCTGCAGGTCGGCGCCGAGCTCTACGGACATGCCGGCATCGAGAGCGACGTCGAGGTGATCTGCCTGCTCCTCGAGACGCTCGCGAGCGCGGGCATCGACGACGTCACGCTGGAGCTCGGCCACATGGCCGTATTCAAGGGCCTCGCCGACGCCGCGCAGCTCGACGCGGCGGGCCGCGCGCGCGTGCTGGACGCCCTGCTGCTGAAGTCGCCGGACGAGCTCGACGCCGCCTGTCGCGAGGCCGGCATCGCACGCGCCGCCGCGGGCTGGCTGCGCGCGCTGCTCGCGCACAACGGCGGGCCCGAGATCCTCGCCGCCGCGGCGCATTCGCTCGCCGCCGCGCCGGCCGAGGTGCGCGCCGCGCTCGCCGAATTCGAGGCGCTGATCGCGCTGCTGCGCCGGCGCTGTCCGCGTCTGGACGTGCACGTCGATCTCGCCGAGCTGCGCGGCTACCACTACCACACCGGCGTGATGTTCGCGGCCTACACGCCGCGCGTCGGGCGCGCGATCGCGCGCGGCGGGCGTTACGACGACATCGGCCGCCAGTTCGGCGGCGTGCAGTCCGGCCGGCCGCGGCCCGCGACGGGCTTCAGCACCGATCTGAAGCTGCTCGCGGCGCTCGCGACCGGCGTGCCCGCCGCCGCCGCGATCTTCGCGCCGGCGGGCAGCGAGCCGGATCTGCTGGCCGCGATCGCCGCGGCGCGCGCCGCGGGCGAGACGGTGATCCAGTGTCTGCCCGGCCAGGTCGGCGGCGGTCGCGAGCTGGGATGCACGCGCGAGCTGCGGCGCGTGGGCGATGCATGGCAAGTGGTCGATCTCGCGGCCGCCGCGCCGGCGACGCCGGGCTGAACGGCGCGAGGCAAGCGCGGGACGCTGCCGCACACAGAGCTCGATAACGGAAACCGAGGGCAGTCATGAGCAAATCCGTCGTGGTCATCGGCGCGCAGTGGGGCGACGAAGGCAAGGGCAAGGTCGTCGACATGCTGACCGATCGCGCGGGCGCGGTGGTGCGCTTCCAGGGCGGCCACAACGCCGGGCACACCGTGGTCGTCGGCGGCGACAAGACCGTGCTCCACCTGATCCCTTCCGGCGTGCTGCGCGAGGGCGTACGCTGTCTGATCGGCAACGGTGTCGTGGTGTCGCCACAGGCGCTGATGGACGAAATCCTGATGCTCGAGTCGCGCGGCGTACCGGCGCGCGAGCGCATGCTGTTGAGCCCGGCGGCGACGCTGATCCTGCCTTACCACGCAGCGCTCGATCAGGCGCGCGAAAAAGCGCGCGGGGCCGCGGCGATCGGCACGACCGGCCGCGGCATCGGGCCGGCCTACGAGGACAAGGCCGCGCGCCGCGCGCTGCGCGTCGACGATCTGCTCCATCGCGAGCGCTTCGCGGCCAAGCTCGGCGAAGTGCTCGACTATCACAACTTCGTGCTCGTCCACTACTACCGCGGCGAGAAGCTCGACTTCCAGCAGATCCTCGACGAGCAGATGGCCTACGCCGAGCAGATCGGCCCGATGGTCGGCGACGTCGCCGAGGAGATCCACCGCCTGCAGCAGGCCGGCGTGAACCTCATGTTCGAAGGCGCGCAGGGCAGCCTGCTCGACATCGATCACGGCACTTATCCGTACGTGACCTCTTCGAACACCACGGCCGGCTACGCTGCGACCGGCAGCGGCGCGAGCCCGCGCTGCATCGACTACGTGCTCGGGATCACCAAGGCCTACACGACGCGCGTCGGCGGCGGCCCGTTCCCGACCGAGTTGTTCGACGAGCTCGGCCAGCATCTCGCGACGCGCGGCCACGAGTTCGGCGCGACCACGGGCCGGCCGCGCCGCTGCGGCTGGTTCGATGCCGTCGCCCTGCGCCGCGCGCGGCTGACCAACGGCATCTCCGGCCTCTGCGTCACCAAGCTCGACGTGCTCGACGGCATCGACGAGATTCGCGTCTGCGTCGGCTACCGTGCGCCGAACGGCGCGAGCTACTCGGCGCCGTTCGGCGCCGAGGCGATGGCCGAAGTCGAGCCCGTCTACGAGACGCTGCCGGGCTGGCGCGAGCCGAGCTTCGGCATCACGGACTACGCCCGGCTGCCGGCCAATGCGCGGCGCTATCTCGAGCGCATCGCCGAGCTCACCGAGAGCCCGGTCGACATCATCTCGACCGGCCCGGATCGCGCGCAGACCATCGTGCTGCGCCATCCGTTCGCCTGAGCGGGCTTGCGCACCGAGCGCGGCATGAAGGAGCCCCGCATGGACGAGCCCATCGAGCGCTTCGCGGCCTGGCTCGCCGAAGCCGAGGCGCGTGAACCGAACAATCCGAGCGCGATGTCGGTCGCGACCGTCGACGCCGGCGGCCGGCCGTCGCTGCGCATGGTGCTGCTGCGCGGATTCGATGCGCGCGGTTTCGTGTTCTACACCAACCTCGACAGCCGCAAGGGTCGCGAGCTGCGCGAGCGGCCCTACGCCGCGCTGTGTTTCCACTGGAAGTCGCTGGAGCGCCAGGTGCGCATCGAAGGGCCGGTGGAAGCCGTCAGCGCCGAGGAGGCGGACGCCTATTTCGCGAGCCGCCCGAAGGACTCGCAGATTGGCGCCTGGGCCTCGAAGCAGTCGCAGGCGCTGACCACGCGCTTCGAGCTCGAGTCGCGCGTCGCCAAGTACAGCCTGCTCTACGGCATCGGCAAAGTGCCGCGCCCGCCGTTCTGGTCCGGCTACCGCGTGCTGCCCGACGCCATCGAATTCTGGGAGGAACGCCCGTTCCGCCTGCACGACCGCACGCTGTACAAACGCAGCGCAGACGGCTGGACGACGAGCAAGCTCTTTCCTTGAGTCTGGGAAAGGGGTGCTTTTGCCACCGAGAACACCGAGAACACAGAGGAAGATCGAGACGGCGTGAGTGCTGCCTGCGAGGTCTGCGGACTTCGTGATTGGAAGCCGGACGCCTACGTTGCCGATCGATCTATTTTTATTTTCTCTCTTCCTCGGTGTTCTCGGTGTTCTCGGTGGCAAAAAACGCGCGAAACGGCACCGCACCCTTCAGTGTCGTAGCCCGGGTGGAGCGCGCAGCGCGTAACCCGGGATCCGCGCTCGCCGTCGTCTCGTGCATTCGGGAAGATCCGCGCGGCGCGCGCCGAGTACGGCCGAAATTCTTTGCGTATCGGGCATGCCCGATCCCGGGTTCCGCTCCGCTGCACCCGGGCTACGAGAACGGGGACGCCCTCTTTCACGGCAATCTACGGCCCACTTGCCACAGAGAACACCGAGAACACAGAGGAAGATCGAGACGGCGTGAGTGCCGCCTGCGAGGCCCGCGGACTTCGTGATCGGAAGCCGGACGCCTACGTCGCCGATCGCCCCATTTCTGTTTTCTCTCTCTCTCTTCCTCTGTGTTCTCGGTGTTCTCTGTGGCAAAAAAAGCGCCCGACGCAGCACCCCCACCCCTCAGTGCACGGAAGCGAAACGGCGCGGCAGCGCGCGCACTGCGCGGCCGAGCAGGAGGCTCAGCAGCAGTGCGAGCACGTTCGCCGCGGCGGCCAGCCACAGCACTGCGCGGTAGCCGCCGGTCAGATCGAACAGCCAGCCGGCGAGCCAGGGGCCGAGCGCACAGGGCAGCGCGGTGAAGGCGAACAGGGTGCCGACGATCGCGGCGACGTGGGCGCGGCCGAAGATCTGCGAGCAGATCGGCGCGAGCACCGTCACGCCGCCGCCGTAGGCGAGGCCGAACAGCGCGGCCGCGAGCCACAGCAGCGGCAGCGTCGTCGCGGTGAGGAAGGCGAGGAAGCTCGCGACCTGCAGGCCGAAGATCGCGAGCAGCGAAGCCTCGGCCCCGGTGCGATCGAGCAGCAGCCCGGAGCCGAGGCGGCCGATGACCCCGCCGATCCCGATCGCGCTGAGCACGCTGGCGCCGGCGAGCTTCGAAAAGCCGAGCTCCTCGACCATCGCGACGCCGTGGACGAAGGGCACGAAGACCGCGAGCCAGGTCAGCACGTAGATCGTCGTCAGGAGCACGAAGGCCTCGGTGCGCAGCGCCTGCTTCAGCGTAAGCCCGCTGACGGCCACGGCCACGGGCGGCCGCGGATCGCCGTCGGGCTGCTGGCCTAGGGATTCGGGATCGCGGCGCATGAAGTGCGCGGCGAGGATCATCAGCCCGGCGCAGCACGCGCTGAGCGCGAGCAGCGCGGCGCGCCAGCCGAAGTGCTCGATCAGCAGCGCGGCCAGCGGCGGCACGCAGAAATTGCCGGCGCTGGTACCGGCCGAGGCGAGGCCGACCGCCGTGCCGCGCCGGCGCACGAACCAGCGCGCGACGGTCGCGTTGCAGGGCACCCAGGTCACGCTCATGCCGAGCGCGGCGACGGCGCCCAGGGTCAGGTACATCTGCCAGCCCGCGCCGACGAAGGCGCACAAACCCCAGCCCACCCCGAGCAGCGCCGCGCCGATCGCGATCACGGCGCGCGGACCGTGGCGATCGGTCGCCGGTCCGGTGACGAGGCTCAACAGCATGTAGCCGAAGACGTAGACGGAGTAGGGCAGCGCCGTCTCGGCGCGCGTGAGGCCGAGCTCGGCCGCCATCGGCGTGACGAAGAGGCCATAGCTGAACTGCAGGCCGTAGGCGAAGAAGAGCACTGCGAAGGCCGCGGCGACGATGCGCCAGCCGGCGAAATGCGTGGGGCTCATCGGGCGCGGGAAAAGGACGGGCGCATCGCCGGCAGCATAGCCGAAGCGTGCGCCCGATCCACGCGGCTCAGGGGGCTCGGGGCCGCGTGAAATCCGATGCGTCTTTGCTCAGGCGATGAAGCGCGGCGTCCAGTTGGTGCCGGGGCCGGTCTCGCGCGGCGCGACGTAGGCGTTGCCGCCGCGTCGGCTGCGCTCGTCCTCGCCGTAGGCCTTCATCTCCAGACGCGCGATCTGATTGCGATGGACTTCGTCCGGGCCGTCGGCGATGCGGATGATGCGCGCGTTCACGTACTGGTGCGCGAGCCCGTATTCGGCCGAGATGCCGGCCGCGCCGAAGGCCTGGATCGCCCAGTCGATCACGCGGCAGGCCATGTTCGGCACCGCGACCTTGATCATGCCGATCTCCTTCAGCGCGGCCTTGTTGCCGACCGTGTCCATCATGTACGCGGCCCGCAGCGTCAGCAGGCGCGCCTGATCGATCATGATCCGCGACTCCGCGATGCGCTCCTGCCACACGGTCTGATCGGACACCGACTTGCCGAAGGCCTTGCGCAGCTTGAGCCGGCGTATCATGCGTTCCAGCGCCCGCTCGGCCGAGCCGATGAGCCGCATGCAGTGATGAATGCGGCCCGGGCCGAGCCGGCCCTGCGCAATCTCGAAGCCGCGGCCTTCGCCGAGCAGCATATTGCTCGCCGGCACGCGCACGTTCTCGAATATCACTTCGGGATGGCCGTGGGGCGCTTCATCGAAGCCGAACACCGGGTGCATGCGCTTGACCGTCACGCCCGGCCATGGCAGGGGCACCAGGATCTGCGACTGCTGGCGGTGGCGATTCGGATTGTCCGGATCGGTCTTGCCCATCACGATCATGATCCGGCAGCGCGGGTCCAGCGCGCCGCTGGTGAACCACTTGCGGCCGTTGATCACATACTCGTCGCCGTCGCGCACGATGCGGGTCTCGACGTTCGTCGCGTCGGAGGAGGCGACCTCGGGCTCGGTCATCGCGAAGGCCGAGCGGATCTCGCCGGCCAGCAGCGCCTTCAGCCACTGCTCCTTGTGCGCGGGCGAGCCATAGCGCTCGAGCACCTCCATGTTGCCGGTGTCCGGCGCCGAGCAGTTGAAGACCTCCGGTGCGAACAGCGAGCGGCCCATCTCCTCGCACACCGGCGCGTATTCGAGATTGGTGAGTCCGGCGCCGCGCTCGCTCTCGGGCAGGAACAGGTTCCACAGGCCCTGCGCGTGCGCCTTGGCCTTCAGCTCCTCGAGCAGCGGCACCGGCTGCCAGCGATCGCCGTCCGCGATCTGCTGGATCATCCGTTCCTCGTTCGGGTAGACGTGCTCTTCCATGAAAGCGGCGACTGCGGCTCGCAGGCGCTTCGTCTTCTCGTTGTATTCGAAGTTCATCGGGGCTCTCCTCGTCCCGGCTCGGGACCGTCGTCGGGGGATAGGGCCAGGACCGGCGGCGGGTCCGCGGCTGCTGGCGGCATTCTGGGAAAGGAACCGGGGATTAGTCCAATTTATTCCCGTGATGCCCTGTTATTGATGAAATTGATGCTCGCGCTCAGCCATCCCGGCAGCGGGCGAGGATCTCGCGGAACCACTGGTTGCCGCGATCGAGGTTCGCGCTCTTGTGCCAGTAGGCGAAGATTTCGGCGGGCGGCGTCGTGAACGGCAGCGGCACCGCGTGCAGCGCGTGCGCGAGGGCCAGCGAGCGCGGGATCGAGGCCGCGAGATCCGAGCCGGCGACGATGTGCGGCAGACTCAAGTGATAAGGCAGACGCAGCACGATGCGCCGCTGCTTGCCCAGACGGCGCAGCGCCAGATCGATCAGGCCCGGCCCCTGGCGGCGGCTGGACGCATGCACGTGCGACAGCGCGAGGTACTGCGCGAGCGTGAGGCGGCGCCCGACGCCCGGGTGGCCCTGACGCACGGCGCAGACCATTTCCTCCTGCAGCACCGCCATCGACAGGAGCTGCGGATCGCTCAGCGGCAGCGCGTCGAGCGCAAAGTCGATCTGGCCGGAGGCCAGCTCGTGCAGCACGGCCTCGCGCCGCAGCGGCAGGATCTCGAGCTCGATGGCGGACTCGTAGGCGGCGATTTCGCGCACCAGCCGCGGCGCGATCGTCGCCGCGGTCTGATCGCCGGCGCAGAGCCTAAAGCGCCGTTTCGCCTTGCGCGGCTCGAAGGCCTCGCCGGGCGCCAGGGAATCATCGAGCATCTGTAGCGCGCTGCGGATGTCGGCGACGATGCTTTCGGCGACGGGGGTCGCGACCATGCCGCCGGCCGTGCGCACGAACAGCGGATCGCCGTAGGCCGCGCGCAGCCTCGCCAGCGCGTTGCTGACGGCGGGCTGCGTGAGATGCAGCACTTCGCCGGCACGCGTCAGGCTGCCTTCCTGGTAGATCGCGTCGAACACGCGATAGAGATTCAGATCGATCCGGCGCGGGCGCTGCATCATCGTGCTCAATACTGGCACATCAGCGCGATAAATTGGACTAATCCGCAGCGCTGCTCCAGGATGCGGGGCGGTCTCGCCCGGACCGCCGTTCCGCCCGTGGAATCGACGCGATCGAAGCCGCCGGCCCGTTCGCGCCGGACCCCCCGGACGACGCACACCGGCCGCGCGCCGCACGGCCCTCGTCGCGCGACGGGGCCGCCGCCGAGCGCGGTGCACATCGATACACCCGCCGGCAAGCCGGCAGACATTCGAAGCAAGAGGACTCGAGCTCATGTCACGCGATCATTTCAACCTCGATGGCCGCATCGCATTGGTCGCCGGTGCGAGCCGCGGCATAGGTGAAGCCATTGCCCGCCGCCTCGCCGAATACGGCGCGCACGTGCTCGTCACGAGCCGCAAGCTCGACGGCTGCCAGACCGTGGCGGAAGCGATACGCGCCGCCGGCGGCAAGGCCGATCCCTATGCCTGCCACATCGGAGATCTCGGCCAGATCGAGCGGCTCTACCAGGAGATCGACGCGCGCTACGGGCGCCTCGACATCCTCGTCAACAACGCCGCGGCGAATCCGTACTACGGCCACGTCCTCGACACGCCCGTCGCGGCCTTCGAGAAGACGGTCGAAGTGAATCTGCGCGGCTATTTCTACATGTCGGTCGAAGCGGCGAAGCGCATGCGCGCGCAAGGCGGCGGCAGCATCGTCAACGTGTCCTCGGCGAACGCGATCACGCCGGGCGACAAGCAGGCCGTGTACTCGATGACCAAGGCCGCCATCCTCAACATGACGCAGGCTTTCGCCAACGAGTGCGGTCAGTTCAACATCCGCTGCAACGCGCTGGTGCCGGGGGTGACGAAGACGAAGTTTGCCCAGGCGCTGCACGACGACGAGTCCTTCCTGGCGCCGGCGCGCGCGCGCACGCCGCTCCAGCGCTCCGCGGAGCCCGAGGAAATGGCGGGCGCCGTGCTCTACCTCGTGTCGGACGCCGCGTCCTACACCACGGGCACCTATATCGCGGTCGACGGCGGTTTCCTCGCATGACGCCGTCCGCTTCGCGCTCGCTCGCCGGAAAAAGCTGTCTCGTCACCGGTGCGGCGGGCGGCATCGGGCTCGCCGCGGCGCAGGCGCTCGCCGGCGCCGGCGCGCGGCTGCTGCTGTCCGACGTCGACGAGGCGCGGCTGGCGCAAGTCCTCGCCGACTTCCGCGCGCGGGGTGTCGAGGCGCGCAGCCGCGCCTGCGACGTCACCGACGCGGCGAGCGTGCAGGCGCTCGTCGCGCAGGCGGTCGCCGACTACGGCCGGCTCGACTGCGCGGTCAACAACGCGGGCGTGGAGACGCGCAATGCGAAGCTCGCCGATCACGACGACGCCGAGTTCGATCGCGCCCTCGCGGTGAACCTGAAAGGCGCGTATCTGTGCATGAAGCACGAGCTGAAGCAGATGCTCGCCCAGGGCGGCGGCGTAATCGTCAACGTCGCCTCCGTCGCGGGGCTCGGCGGGGCGCCGACGCTGGCCGGCTACAGCGCGAGCAAGCACGGCGTGATGGGCCTCACGCGCTCGGCCGCGATCGAGTACGCGGCGCGCGGCATCCGCGTGAACGCCGTGTGTCCGAGCTACACGAACACGGACATGGTCCGGCGCATGCTCGCCGACAAGCCGAACCTGCGCACGGCGCTGGTCAACGCGAGCCCGATGAAGCGGCTCGGCGAGCCGGCGGAGATCGGGCACGCAATCGCATGGCTGTGCAGCGAGGAGTCTTCCTTCGTCAACGGCCAGGGCCTCGCGCTGGACGGTGGCTTGACGGCATGGTGAGGCGTCGCGGCTGCGCTCGTTGTCGCTGCCGCCTTACACGCCGTTTTTTTGCCACCGAGAACACCGAGAACACCGAGAACACAGAGGGGAAGAGAAGGGGAAGAAGTTCAACGAGCGCTTGTCGTCCGGATGAGCGTCGCGAATCCGGGATCCACCCGTAGGTTGCCGTGAAAGCGGGCGCCTCATCACCGTTGGGCTGGTGATGTAGGTTGGGCTGACGAAGGAAGCCCAACGTTCGGCGCCCGATGTCGGGCTTCCTTCGTCAGCCCAACCTACATTCTTCTCTGTGGCAAAAATCGCCCGCCCTCGCTCCCCGAATTTGGTTAACATCCGGCTGTTGCGGTGCATGCGTGCCGTGCCGCGTCCGTTGGATATTCCGGAGACCTACCGATGAGCCTGCTCCTCAATCGCCGCGATCTCGAGTTCGTGCTCTACGAGCTGCTGCAAGTCGAGGCCCTCGCCGCCCATCCCCGTTATGCCGGTCAGGATCGCGCGCTGTACGACGCGACGCTGGACGCGGCCGAGAAGCTCGCGGCGGAAAAGTTCGCGCCGCACGCCGCCGAGCTCGACGAGCACGAGCCGAGCTTCGACGGCGAGCGCGTGCACTTGATCCCGCAGGTCAAGGAAGCGCTGGACGCCTACGTCGAGGCCGGCTTCATGGGCGCCTCGCTGGACGCCGATCTCGGCGGCATGCAGATCCCGTGGACGGTGGCGCAGGTCTGCGCGGCCTATTTCAGCGCGGCGAACGTTTCGACCGCGGCCTATCCGTTCATCACGATCGCGGCCTGCAACCTGCTCGGCAAGTTCGGCAGCGAGGAGCAGAAGCGGCGCTACCTCGCGCCGATGGTTGCGGGACGCTACTTCGGCACGATGGTGCTGTCCGAGCCGCAGGCCGGCTCCTCGCTCGCGGACATCCGCACGCGCGCGGTGCCGACGGCGCAAGGGCATTACCTTCTCACCGGCAACAAGATGTGGACCTCGGCGGCCGAGCACGATCTCGCGGAGAACATCGTCCATCTCGTGCTGGCGAAGATTCCGGGCGGCCCGCCGGGCGTCAAAGGCATTTCGCTGTTCATCGTGCCGAAGTATCTGGTCGGCGACGACGGCCGCCTGGGGGCGCGCAACGACGCGCGCGTCGCCGGCCTCAACCACAAGATGGGCTATCGCGGCACCGTCAACGCCGTGTTCAATCTCGGCGAGCAGGGCGAGTGCCGCGGCTGGCTGCTCGGCGAGCCGCACCAGGGCTTGTCGTACATGTTCCACATGATGAACGAGGCGCGGATCGGCGTCGGCCTCGGCGCCGTTGCGCTCGGCACGACGGGGTATCTGCACTCGCTGCGCTATGCGCGCGAGCGCCCGCAGGGCCGGCACCCGGACAACAAGGATCCGGCTAGCCCGATGCTGCCGATCGTCGAGCACGCCGACATCCGGCGCTTGCTGCTCGCGCAGAAGGCGACCGTCGAAGGCGGTCTCGCGCTCGAGCTGTACTGCTCCTGGCTCATCGACTGCGAGCGCACGGCGAGCGACGCCGCCGCGCGCGATCGGCTTGCGCTGCTGCTCGATCTGCTGACGCCGATCGCGAAATCCTGGCCCAGCGAGTTCTGCCTCGAGGCCAACAAGCACGCGATCCAGATCCTCGGCGGCTACGGCTATACGCGCGACTATCCGCTCGAACGCTTCTATCGCGACAACCGGCTGAACCCGATCCACGAGGGCGCGCACGGGATCCACGGCATCGATCTGCTCGGGCGCAAGCTCGCGATGCGCGGCGGTGCCGCCTTCGAGCTTTTGCTCGCCGAACTCGACGCGACGCTCGCCGCCGCGGCCGCGCTGCCGGCGCTCGCCGAGTATGTCGCGTGCTTGCGCGCCGTGCGCGCCGCGCTCATCGAGACCACGGCGGCGCTCGGCCGCTTGCGCGACGGCGGCGAGCTCACGCGGGCGCTCGCCAACGCCGGTGTCTATCTCGACACTTTCGGTCACGTCGTCATCGGCTGGCTGTGGCTCAAGATGGCCGTCGTCGCCGCCCAGGCCGTCGCTCGCGCCAGCGGCAGCGAACGCGATTTCTACCTCGGCAAACTGCAGGCCTGTCGTTATTTCTACCGCTACGAGCTCGCGAAAGTGCCCGAGCGCCTGGCGCTGCTCGCACGGGCCGATGACACCTGTCTCGCGATGCAGGACGCCTGGTTCTGAGATGACGGCTCGGCGCGGCCGCCCGCCGCTGTGACAAGCGGCGGGCGCCTGTGCTTGAATGCGACGCCCGCCGCGGCGTTTCCGCGGCGGCTCGCCAATTCCTTCCGGACAGCCTGGAATCTGCCATGCCGAACATGACCGATTACGACGAGGAGCGCCGGCGCTTCGTCTGGGATCCGCCCGCCCGCTTCAACTTCGCGCGCGACGTCATCGATCGCTGGGCCGAGCAGCCGGATCTGCAGGCCTTGTACTGGATCGACGATCACGGCCGCGAAGTGCGCATGAGCTATGCGCAGCTCGCCGAGCGCTCGCGGCGGCTCTGCAATGTGCTCGCCGCCGCCGGCGTCGCGCGCGGCGACACCGCGATCATCCTCTTGCCGCGGCTCGTCGCCTGGTGGGAAGCGTTGAGCGCCTGCCTGCGCATGGGCCTCGTCGCGTCGCCGGGCACGACTCAGCTCGCGCCCAAGGATCTCGAGTACCGCATCGCCGCCTCGCGGGCCACGGTCGTCATCACCGATGCGCGCAACGCGGCCAAGTTCGACGAGATCGCCGCCGGCGATCTGCGCGCGAAAATCCTCGTCGACGGCAGCCGCGACGGCTGGATCGATTACGAAACGGCCGTCGCCGCCGCGGCGCCGGACTACGCCGCCGCCGACACCGCGGCGAGCGACGATGCGCTGTGCTATTTCACTTCGGGCACGACGGGCTACCCGAAGATGGCGATACAGCCGCAGGCCTACGGCCTCGCCCATCGCATCACCGGCCACTACTGGCTGGATCTGAAGCCCGGCGATCTGCACTGGAACATGAGCGACACGGGCTGGGCCAAGGCCGCGTGGAGCAGCTATTTCGGCCCCTGGGTCTGCGGCGCGACGCTGTTCGTCCATCACACGGACGCCTTCATGCCCAAGCGCCTGCTCGAGCTGCTCGCGCAGTACCCGATCACGACTTTCTGCGGCGCGCCGACGATCTATCGCATGCTGGTGCTGGAGGATCTCGCGCAGTACCGCTTCCCGCACCTGCGCCACTGCGTCGGCGCCGGCGAACCGCTGAATCCCGAAGTGATCGAGACCTGGCTGCAGGCCACGGGGCTCACGATCCGCGACGGCTACGGCCAGACCGAATCGGTGCTGCTGTGTGCGAGCTTTCCCTGTCTCGAAGCTCGCTTCGGCTCGATGGGCAAACCTTCACCCGGCATCGATCTCGCCGTCATCGACGACGACGACACCCGGCTGCCGCCGCAGCGCGAGGGCGATCTCGCGGTGCGCGTCGAACCGCAGCGCCCGCCCGGCCTGTTCACGGAGTACCGCGGCGATCCCGAGCGCACCGCGCGCGCGTTTCGCGGCGAGTGGTATCTGACCGGCGATCGCGCCTACGTCGATGAAGACGGCTATTTCTGGTTCGTCGGCCGCGCCGACGACGTGATCCTCTCCGCGGGTTATCGCATCGGGCCCTTCGAGGTCGAGAGCGCGCTGCTCGAGCATCCGGCGGTCGTCGAGTCGGCGGTGGTGTCGAGCCCGGACGAGATGCGCGGCGAGGTGGTCAAGGCCTTCATCGTGCTCGCGTCCGGCGTTCGCGGCGACGACAGGCTCGTGAAGACACTGCAGGAGCACGTGAAGCAGGTGACCGCGCCGTACAAGTATCCGCGCAAGATCGAGTTCGTCGACAGCCTGCCGAAGACGGTCAGCGGCAAGATCCGCCGCGTCGAACTGCGCGACAGGGAATGGGCGAAGCCGAAAGCCTGAACCCCGGCGCCGCGAGCGTGGCGCTGCAGCGCGCGGCGCTCGCGATGGTGGTGGCCAACGCCTTCGGCAACGCGCTGATGCTGTCGTCGGTGACGGTGGCCTTGCCGTCGATCGCGCGCGCCTTTGCGCTGGACGCCGTGCTGCTCGCCTGGGTGCCGCTGATCTTCCTGATGACGAGCGCGGCCACCGTGCTCGCCTTCGGCCGTCTCGCCGACATGTACGGCCGCAAGCGCATGTTCGTGTTCGGCGCGAGCGCCTTCGCGCTGTCCTCGATCCTCCTCGCCTTTGCGCCCGACGCGCCGTCGCTGATCGGTCTGCGCGCCTTCCAGGGCATAGGCGCGGCGATGCTGTACGCGACGCAGACCGCGATCCTCACCTCGGTCTATCCGCCGCAGCAGCGCGGCCGGGTGCTCGGGTGGCTCGCGGCCTCGGTGTATTTCGGTCTCACCTGCGGGCCGCTGATCGGCGGCTGGCTGGTCGAGCAGCTCGGCTGGCGCGCGGCCTTCGTCGCGCACCTGCCGTTCACGCTGCTGGTGCTGCTCGTCGCGCTGCCGCGCGTGCGCGGCGAATGGGCGGCCGAGCGGCGCGGCCGCTTCGACTGGCAGGCGGCGCTGCTCTACGCCGCCGCGATCATCTGCCTGATGCTCGGCGTCGCCGCGCTGCCGAAGTTTCACGGCCTTGCCGGCATGGCCGGCGGCCTTGCGCTGATGCTCGTGTTCCTGCGCCATCAGCACGGGCGAGCGGACCCGCTGCTCAACGTCTCGCTGCTGCTCGGCAACCGCGTGTTCGGACTGTCCTCGCTCGCGGCGCTGTTGATGTACACGACGACCTTCTCGATCCTCGTCCTGATCAGCCTCTACCTGCAGTACCTGAAAGGACTGGCGCCGACCGGCGCCGGGCTCGTGATGCTGGCGCAGCCGCTGATGGTCGCGCTGGTGTCACCGGCCGCGGGACGGATCTCCGATCGGCTCGAGCCGCGCCTGCTCGCCTCGGCGGGCATCGCGCTCACCGCACTGGGCCTCTTCCTGCTCTCGCGCCTCGGGCCGGCGACGCCGCTCGTGCACCTCGTCGGCTGCCTGCTGCTGACGGGCACGGGCTTCGGCCTCTTCGGCTCGCCGAACGTCAGCGCGATCATGGGCGCGGTGGGACGCGGCGAGCTCGGCCAGGCCGGCGGCACGGTGGCGACGATGCGCATCCTCGGCCAGCTCTGCAGCATGGGCATCGTCGCGATTGCGTTCGCGCTGACCATCGGCCAGGTCGAGATCACGCCGGACACCTACCCGGCGCTGGCGCGCGCGCTCGAGCTGAGCTTCCTCGTCGCCGCCGCGCTGTGCCTGCCCGCGACCCTGTGCTCTCTGGCGCGCGGCCGCGTGCGCGCCGCATCGTAGCTCGGGTGCAGCGCGCAGCGCGCAACCCGGGATCGGGCGCGTGGAGGCGTCGAAGATCCCGGGTTCCGCTCCGCTGCACCCGGGCTACGAAGAAGATGCGCACGGCTCGTCGTAGCCCGGGTGGAGCGCGCAGCGCGCAACCCGGGATCGGGCGCGTGGAGGCGTCGAAGATCCCGGGT
>DAOKZI010000027.1:0-17204 GCA_035325705.1 Gammaproteobacteria bacterium | reverse complement strand
TTCGCTACGCTGCACCCGGGCTACGAAGTCCGCGGCGGCGATGAGCGTTGGCGAATTTCAGACCCAAAGAATTTGCCGCCGCCCGTGCTGAAAGCTCAGGAAGGCGGCGCGCGTGTCCTGAGCCTCGAGGCGGCGCTTCAGCGCGTCCAGCATCAGCAGCGTCACCGGCATCAGATTCAAGCGCGCGGTGTCCGCGAGCGCTACCCATTGCACGTCGGAGAGCTCGCCCGAGGGCCGCGGCTCGCCGTGCACGTCGGAGACTTCGGCGGCGAAGAAGCGGGCATGGAAGCGGATCGGCTGCGGGCTCGGCGTGATCGCGCGGCCGAGATACGCCAGCCTGTCCAGCGCCGGCGCGATGCCCTGCGTGCGGAACGCCTGCCAGGACGGTGAGGGGTTGTCGCCGACGTCGCCCGGCGCCCCGAACATCAAGCCCACTTCTTCCCAGGTCTCGCGGATCGCCGCCAATGCGAGGGCATGCGCGCGCGCCGCCGAGCCGCCGACCGCCAGCCGCGTGACGACACCGGGATCGAGCTCGGTGACGGGGCGCACGCGGTGATCCGCGCGCTCGAGTCCGCCGCCCGGAAACACGTACATGCCCGGTTTGAAGCGGGCGCGATCGCTGCGACGGCCGACGAGGACGTCGACGTGTTCGGCGACGGCGCCGGCCGACTCGGATCGACGCCGCCGAAAGATGACGAGGCTGGCCGCATCGCGCGGCCGCACCGGCGATTTTCCTTCAGTCATGGGTATCCCTTGAGAATCGGAACCGGCATCATACGGCCGCGCCTCGCGGGCACAAGCAAACGCACTGCAACATAGAACGACGAAGCGACGGCAAAGACATGCGTCTGTGGGCCATCGGCGGCGCGCGCGTGCTTTCATCCGTCGCATGAAGCCGGCCCGCGCTTCGCCGCCGCGCCGACTCGTTCGGCATGCAGCGTCTGCATGCGGCAGCGTCGCGCATCGGCACCCGGGGAAGCGCTGAAGCATACGCGCGCGGCGCATGGGCAGTCGGCATGTCCGCCGCGGATCCGCACCCGCCTGTGCGCATGAAGAGCGATGCGAGCCTCGTCCGGATTGCAGCGGCGCCGGCACGATTCTTCGTCATCGGCGGCGAGCGCCCGCAATGCGCTGTAGGCATCGGTTGAAGTGAACCGGTGGCCTGGGGCATTCTTCCGCGGTCGCTGCCTCGTGTGACGGGGAGGGCGAGCAGAGACGGGCCGGCGTCGACGGCTCGACCGGCAAACGCACCGGTCGGCAGCGCGGCAACGGCCCTCGACGGTACGTCGCGAGACATCACGACGCAGGCCCGGGCCCGCGACGGCGCACGGGAATTCCGACGACTACTACAACCGCAAGAGTGGACCCAATATGAGTAGTGAAGACAAGGCGAGAGAAACGCGAGGCGCTGCCATCGCGAACTGGCTGATGGATCGGAAATGGACGTCGTTTCTGATCATCTGCGTGCCGACGATCCTGCTGGCACTGCATATCCCGAAGATCGAGGTCTACTCGCGTTTCGCGGACCTGCTTCCCGCGCAGCATGAATACATCAAGAACTACAACCGCATGAAGCAGACCTTCGGCGGCGCGAACGTCGTGACCATGGCGCTCGAGACCACCGATCCGAACGAAGACATCTTCACCACCGAAACGCTGAAGAAGATCAAGTACCTCACCGAAGAGGTCGACTTGATCCAGGGCGTGAACCACTACCAGGTGGCGAGCATCGCGCATCCGAAGATCCGCCGCATCCGCACCACCGGCGGCGGTTTGATCAAATCCGAGCCGGTGCTGCCGAAGGACATCCCGACCGATCCGGCGGCGCTGAAGCAACTGCGCGAAGAGTCGTTCAACAACGACATCGTATACGGCACCTACATCTCGACCGATGGCCGCTCGGCGCTGATCCTCGCCGGCTTCGACGAAGAGCGCCTGAACTACACCGTCATCCATACCCGCCTGATGGAGATGAAGGCCGAAGTCGAGAAGGACGGCAAGACGCGGCTCTACATCGCCGGCGAGCCGATGCTGAAGGGCTGGATCTACTACTACTCGAAGGAGCTCAAAGTCATCTTCGGCGTGACGGGCGCGGTCATGATCGCGCTGCTGTACTTCCACTTCGGCTCGATCGTGGGCGTGGTGGTGCCGGCGCTGGGCACTTTCCTGTCGGCCATCTGGGGCTTGGGCTTCGTCGGTTGGATGGGCTTCAACCTCGACCCGCTGATCCTCGTGGTGCCGATCCTGATCTCCGCGCGCACGGCCTCGCACTGCGTGCAGATGATGGAACGCTACTACGATGAGATACGTCTCGGGCGCGAACAGGAACAGGCGGTCCGCACCTCGATGGGCGAGCTGCTGCTGCCGGCGACGCTCGGCATCCTGGCGGACGCCTTCGCGCTGCTGGTGCTGACGATCTCCTCGATGCCGATGATCGCCAAGCTCGGCATGTACTGCTCGTTCTGGGGCGCCAGCAACCTCGTCACGGTGGCGGTGCTCGTGCCGCTCGTCATGTCGATCCTGCCGAAGCCCAGGGTCTCGATCCAGGAAGAGCACAAGCATCTGCCGTCGCGCATCATGCACAACATGGGCGTGTTCCTGGTCGGGCCGAAGGCCTCGGTCGTCATCATGGGCGGCGCGCTTGCGCTGACGACCTGGGCGTTCTACTTCGGCTGGCACGTGCAGATCGGCGAAAGCAAACCCGGCTCGCCGATTCTCTTCCCGGACTCCGAGTACAACATCTCGGCCGCGAAGATCGCCGACAAGTTCGCCGGCGCGAACCAGTTCAGCATCTACTTCGAGGGCGACAAGGCGCACCGGATGAAGGATCCGCAGGTCGTCGAGACGATGCAGGAGTTCGGCCGCTACATGGCGGACACCTTCAACTTCGGCGGCACGCGCGACATCCCGCAGCTCGTGCGCTCGATCAATCGCCTGTATCACTACGACGATCCGCGCTGGTCGATCATCCCGACCTCGCAGAAGGACATCGGCAACACGCTGTTCATGTACGAAGCGGGCGCGTCGATGCCGGGCGTGATCCTCGAGTACATGGATCTCGAGGGCAAGACGGCGAACTTCGTCATCTTCTACAAGGACGCGACCGGCCGCACGGTGCACGAGGCCGTCGAGAAGGCCAAGGCCTGGCTCGCCGATCATCCGATGGAAGGCGTGACGCCGCGCTTCGCCGGCGGCATCATCGGCACCACCGCCGCGGCCAACGAGGAAACCGAGATTTCGGACCTCAAGACCACGGCTGCGATTATCGGCGCGGTGACGCTCGCGATCACCGTGGCCTATCGCTCGCTGGTCGCCGGCCTCATGGTGTTCGGCCTGCTGGTGCTCTGCGTGATGACGAACCGGGCGTTCATGACGATGCGCGACATCGGCCTCAACGTGAACACGCTGCCGGTGACGGCGGTGGGTATCGGCGTGGGCGTCGACTACGCGATCTACATGCTCGATCGCCTGAAGGAGGAAGCGCGCCATCGCACGCTGGTCGACGCCGTCGTGACTTCGATGCGCACCACCGGCGCGGCGATCCTGTTCACCGCCACGACGATCTTCGCCGGCATCATCTACTGGATCCCGGGCTCGTCGCTGCGCTTCAACAGCGAAATGTCGCTGCTGCTGTGCCTGCTGCTGTTCAGCAACATGGTCGGCGCGATCACGCTGATCCCGCTGCTGGTGCGCATCTTCAAGCCGCGCTTCGTCACCGACTCTCACGTCGACGACCGCGAGACGATTCGCGACCAGCAGCTCGGCGGCTGGCAGGCGAAGTCTCTGGCCAAGATGGGCGCCTGAGGCCCACGCCGCGATCCGGCGAGCCCGCGCAGGGCGCGCCGGATCGGCGCTTGCGCAAGCTGAGCGGCCTCCTCGGAGGCCGCTTTTTTTTACCGAGCCTGCGCGGATCGCCGTGAATGACGCTTGCCGGATGGCCGCTCGCCTGCCACGCTCGCCGAAACGACAGCGGAGGGTGAGGCAATGGCGGCGTCCCGAGACGATGTGGATCTCTGTTACCTGAGCGCGACCGAAGCAATCGAGAAGTTTCGCGCCCGCGAGCTTTCACCGGTCGAGCTGACGCGCGCGCTGATCGTGCGCAGCGATGCGCTCAATCCCGCGCTCAACGTGTTGACCGAAGTGAAGCGCGACACCGCGCTCGCGGCCGCGCGCACGGCCGAAGCGCGCTATGCAAAGCCGCGCGGCGCGAATCTGCGGCCGCTCGAGGGCGTGCCGGTCGCGATCAAGGATTTCCATCCGGTCAAAGGCGAGATCACGACCTTCGGCTCCTACGCGTTCCAGCACTACCGTGCGCCGCACTCCGCGCCGACCGTCGATCGCCTGCTCCGGGCCGGCGCGATCCTGCTCTCGCGCACCACCACCCCGGAGCTCGCGCACGACGGGATCACGGCCAGCCCCCTGTGGGGCGTGTCGCGCAACCCCTGGGATCCGAAATACAGTTGCGGCGGTTCGTCCGGCGGTGCCGGCGCCGCGATCGCAGCCGGCATGACCACGATCGCGGACGGCACGGACGGCGGCGGCTCGATCCGCATTCCCGCCGCGATCAACGGCGTGTTCGGCTACAAGCCGCCGTTCGGGCGCAATCCTCTCGATCTCGAGCATCCGCTCGAGTCCCTGCTGCATTACGGGCCGCTGACGCGCAGCGTTGCCGACGCCGCGCTGATGCAGAACGTGATGTCGGGCCAGCACGTCGGCGACATCTGCTCGCTGCGCGAGAAAATCGAGCTGCCGCTCGTCTATCCCGGCATCCGCGGCATGCGCATCGCGTTCTCGATGAACCTCGGCTACTTCGAAGTCGCCGAGGACGTGCAGAAGAACACCAGGGAAGCGGTGCGCGCGCTGAAGCGCCTGGGCGCGACGGTGGACGAAGTGGATCTCGGCTGGGACTACACGGTACTCGATGCGTGGCAGACGTGGTGGGAAGGGCTCTTCGCGGCGCTGTGCGGCGATCTGCTGCCGCGCTGGCGCCATCAGATGACGCCGATGGTCGTGAAGGTGCTCGAGGCCGGGCAGCGGCACGACGCCGTGCGGCTGTACAAGTCGAATCTCACGCGCGGCGCGATGTGGCAGAAGCTCGGGCCGATCCTCGAGAAGTACGATGCGCTGGTATGCCCGACCTGCGCCGTGTCCTGCCTCGACGCCGAGCACGACAGCATGGCCGCCGACTATCGGATCAACGGCAAGCGCGTGCCGGCCTATGTCGGCTGGGCGATGACTTATCCGTTCAATCTGATGGCCTGGTGCCCCGTCGCCAGCGTGCCCAGCGGCTTCGGGGCGACCGGCATGCCGACGGGACTGCAGATCGTCGGCCGTACCTTCGACGATCCGACGGTGTTCAGGATCGCGGCGGCCTTCGAGAAGTCGCGGCCGTGGCGGGGGACGCGGCCGAAGATCTGATCGCCTGCATCACGCGCCAGTCCGGGCGTCGCGGTGCGGCGCCCGGGCGGCGGCAGCGGCGCATTCGTCACACGCCGCGACGGTGCGCAGCGCGCGAAGGATGCTCAGAGCACCTTGCAGACGGCGTCGCAGAAGTAGTCGATGTTCTGCCGATTGATGCCGGCGACGTTGATGCGGCTGGAGTCGACCATGTAGATGCTGTACTCGCTTTTCAGCCGCGCGACCTGTTCCTTGGACAGGCCGAGGAACGAGAACATGCCGAGTTGCTGCGGGATGAAGTCGAAGCGCGGCGTGCCGAGCCGCTCGCGGAACTTCGCGGCGAGCTGGCCGCGCAGGCCGTTGATGCGCTCGCGCATCGCGGTGAGCTCACGCTTCCAGTCCGCGCTCAGTGCCGCGTCGGTGAGGATGCGGCCGACCAGCGCGCCGCCGTAGTTCGGCGGCATCGAATACACGCCGCGCGCGACGTTCTGCACTTGACCGTAGACGATGTCCGACTGCGTCGCGTTCGGCGACACCAGGGACAGCGCGCCGACGCGCTCGCGGTAGAGACCGAAATTCTTCGAGCACGAGCTCGCGACGACGAGCTCCGGCACGGTCGCGGCGAGCTTGCGCACGCCGTAGGCATCTTCGTCGAGACCGGTGCCGAGCCCGAGGTAGGCGAGGTCGACGAAGGGCGTGAAGCCGCGATCGACGGCGAGCTTCGCCACCGCGTCCCACTCCGCCGGCTTCAGATCGACGCCGCAGGGGTTGTGACAGCAGCCGTGCAGCAGCACGAGGTCGCCGGCCGGGATCTGCGCCAGCGCGCCGAGCAGCGCATCGGCCTTGAGGCCTTGGCTCGCGGCGTCGTAATACGGGTAGAGCTTGATCTCGAGGCCGGCGTCGCCGAGCAGCGGCACGTGATTCGCCCAGGTCGGATCCGGCACCCAGATCACGGCGCCGGGCTTCGCGCGATTGATCAGCTCCGCGGCGATGCGCAGCGCGCCGCAGCCGCCGGGGGTCTGCACCGTGCGGACGAGACCGGTTTTCAGCGTCGGGTGCTCGGCACCGAAGATGAGCTTCTCGATGCCCGCGTCGAAATCGGGATCGCCGGGCGGGCCGACGTAGGTCTTGGTCGTCTCCGCAGCGCGATGCAGCTCGTCCGCGCGCTTCACGCAGTCGAGGATCGGCGTGTGGCCGGCTTCGTCCTTGTACACGCCGACGCCGAGATCGACGCGCTGCGGGTTCGGATCCTGGCGGTAGGCCGCCATCAGACCGAGGATCGGATCGGGGTTCAGGGCTTTCAGGGTTTCGAACATGGTGCTCGCGGTGTCCTGGCTAGACGGCCGACGCGGCCGGTATGGAGGAGGGCCGCGCGCATGATACTCGCGGTCACCGCGTGTGACCATGCACTGCGGCAATGCCTCGGTGCGCGGCTCAGCGCACGTAGCACTGGCGCGCGGCGGCCGCTGCGCGCAGCGCGTCGAGCTCGCGCTCGGCGCGTGGCTTGCGATCGCCGTCGACGTAGTCCTGGATGCCGGAGAAGGGCAGGAAGTAGAAAGCCGGGGTGAAGATCGTGCCGATGAACACCGCGGCCTGATTGCGCGGGTCGTCGCTCCAGGCCGGGCGGTAATCGAGCTGCTGCTGCATCAGCGCGATCCGCCGCATGTACAGCGCGCTGCAGTCGAGCTCGGGCGCGGGCGGCGTCACGACCGGCGCCGTCGGCCCGAGCAGCATGTGCCGGCCGTCATGGGCGCGCTCGCGGGCGAACGCCTCGGCGTCGGCTCGGAGGCTCGGCCAGTCGGGTTGGGCCGCGGCCGCGCCCGTCACGAGCGCGAGGCCGACAGCCAGCAGGCTCGGCGTCTTCATCGTATCGTCCCTCCCGGAGACAGCGGTCTCCGTCCTCGTCGCCTGTGTCGGCCCGGCGCTGCAGGGCTTGAGTGCCTCTAGGGACACCCACCTTGGGCCACGGGCGGGCGTAGCGTTGCAGGGACGTTCGGGGACGTTCGGGACACCCGCCGCATTGGTGGTCCGGCCGCGGCAGCGATCGGGTGGGTGTCCTCGATGGTCCTCGATGGTCCGATTGCCTTCGCGCTGGCCGTGGCGGCTCGGCTAGACTGCGCGCGCTGCGCCGCGCATCGACGGGACGAGTGCGCGAGCGTTCCGGAACGATGCGGATGATTTCCAGGAGCTATCGCCATGAATGTCACTCGTGAGGAAATCCTCGCCTGCTATGCGTACATCGCCGAGGTCTTCGCGCGCTTCGATCTGCCCGCCTTCCGCCGCGCATGGACGCTGCCGGCACTGCTGAGCTTGTCGGAGACGAGTCTCGCGATACCGGACGATGCCGCCTTCGAACGGATCTTCGGCGGCATCATGGACAAGCTGCGCGCCCAGGGGCTCACGCGCAGCGTGCCGGAGCGCGTTCAGATCCGCGAGCTCGGTCCGCAACTCGCGCTCGCGAGCGTGCTGTGGACCCGCTACGCCGGAGAGGCGGTGCTCGAGCGCTTCGGCGCCACCTACACCCTGGTGCGGCGTGACGGCGGCTGGCGCGTCAACGCCCTGATCGTGCATGCACCGGAGGCGGTCGGCGACGGCGAGTAGAGAAGCTGTCACGTTTGTGGACTGGAGAAGTCCGCGGAGACGCCATTGCCTTCCACTTGATTGCATACGTCCGCCCTGCACCCGCCGCAGCGTTGCGCAGCGTCGGCAGGCAGCGTCGGGACACCCGTCAGCGCAGCGGCAAAGTATCGGAGACACCCATCGAATTCCTGGCCCGACCCGCGAGAAAGCGCCGGGGACACCCATCGAGTCCGTCGGACCCCGAGAGCGATTGGGTGGGTGTCCTGAATCGGATTGGGTGGGTGTCCCCAATTGACGCAAGCCCCCGCCCTCGGTCCAATACTGTATATAAATACAGTCACCTGCCCATCCACGATGCCGACCGCCGCCGAGCCGGACTATGCGGAGCTGCATTGCCTCAGCAATTTCAGCTTCCTGCGCGGGGCTTCGCACCCCGAGGAGCTGCTGCGGCAGGCGGCGGCGCTCGGCTATCGCGCGCTGGCGCTGACGGACGAATGCTCGCTCGCCGGCGTGGTCCGGGCCCAGGTCGCGGCGCGCGAGGGGGGCTGCAGGCTGATCGTCGGCAGCGAGCTGCGGCTCGACGATGGCCTGCGCGTCGTGCTGCTGGTGCCGGAGCTCGCGGCCTACGCCGCGCTCTCCCGGCTCATCAGCCGCGCGCGACGCCGCTGTGAGAAGGGCCGCTATCGACTCGACCGGGACGATCTCGCCGCCGCCGCGCAGTCCTCGCTGCTCGCCCTGTGGCTGCCGGATCTCACGCCGAACGCAGACGACGGCCGCTGGCTCGCCGCGCATTTCCCCGGCCGCACCTGGCTCGCCGTCGAGCGCTTTTACGAAGGCGACGATCTCGCGCGTCTGCAGATGCTCGACGCATTGGGGCGGACGCTGGGCCTGCCGCGCGTCGCCGCCGGCGACGTGCACATGCATGTGCACGGTCGCCGGCCGCTCCTTGACGTGCTGACCGCCATCCGCCTGAAGCGGCCGCTGCAAGCCGTGGGCGGGGCGCTGTTCCAGAACGGTGAACGTCACCTCCGGCCGCGTGCCCGTCTCAGCCGTCTTTACCCGCGCGCGCTGCTCGACGAGACGATACGCATTGCCGAACGCTGCCGCTTCGGCCTCGAGGAGCTGCGCTATGTATATCCGCGTGAGCTCGTGCCCGCGGGCCGGACGCCGACGAGCCATCTCGCCGCGCTCACCTGGCGCGGCGCGCGCGAGCATTGGCCGGGAGGCGTGCCGGACGAGGTCGCGGTGCAGCTCACCCGCGAGCTCGATCTGATCGCGGAGCTCGGCTACGAAGCCTTCTTCCTCACCGTGCACGACATCGTCCGCTACGCGCGTTCGCGCGACATCCTGTGCCAGGGTCGCGGCTCGGCGGCGAATTCCGCCGTGTGCTACTGCCTCGGCATCACCGCGGTGGACCCGAAGCGCGTCAGGCTGCTGTTCGGCCGCTTTCTGTCGCGCGAGCGCGGCGAGCCGCCCGACATCGACGTCGACTTCGAGCACGAGCGGCGCGAAGAAGTGATCCAGTACGTCTATCGCAAGTACGGCCGCCGCCGCGCCGCGCTCGCCGCCACCGTCATCAGCTATCGCGCGCGCAGCGCCATCCGCGACGTCGGCAAGGCCTTGGGCCTGTCCGTCGAGCAGGTCGATCGCATCGCACGCAACGTGTACTGGTGGGACGACCGCACGGCGATCGAGGAGCGCCTGCGCGAAGCGGGCTTCGATCCCGAGCTGCCCGTGATGAAGCGGCTGGTGGCACTGGTCGCCGAGCTCATCGGCTTTCCGCGGCATCTCTCGCAGCACGTCGGCGGCTTCGTGATCTCGGACGGTCCGCTCGACGAGCTCGTGCCGATCGAAAACGCCGCGATGCCCGAGCGCACCGTCATCCAGTGGGACAAGGACGATCTCGAGGCGCTGGGGTTGCTGAAGGTCGACTGCCTGGCGCTCGGCATGTTGTCGGCGATACGCCGCGCGCTCGCCCTCGTCAGCGCGCGGCGCGGCCATGACCTCACGATGACCGATATTCCGGAAAAAGATGAGGACACCTACGCGATGATCCAGCGCGCCGACACCATCGGCGTGTTCCAGATCGAGTCACGCGCGCAGATGGTGATGCTGCCGCGGCTCAAGCCCGCGTGCTACTACGATCTCGTCATCGAGATCGCGATCGTCCGCCCGGGACCAATCCAGGGCGACATGGTCCATCCCTATCTGCGCCGTCGCAACCGTGAGGAGAAAGTCGAGCCCTTGAAAGGAGAGGCGGCCAAGGTGCTCGAACGCACGCTCGGCGTGCCGCTGTTCCAGGAGCAGGTGATCGAGCTCGCGATGGTCGCCGCGGGCTTCACGGCGGGCGAAGCGGATCAGCTACGCCGCTCGATGGCGGCGTGGAAGCGCAACGGCAGTCTCGAACGCTTCGAAGCCAAGCTGATCGAGGGCATGCGCGCCCGCGGCTATACGCAGGCCTTCGCGCAGCGGCTCTTCAAGCAGATCCAGGGCTTCGGCGAATACGGCTTCCCGGAGTCGCACGCCGCGAGCTTCGCCTTGCTCGCCTATGTCTCGGCCTGGCTCAAGTGTCACGAGCCCGCGGCCTTCGTCTGCGCGCTGCTGAACAGCCAGCCGATGGGTTTCTATGCGCCGGCGCAGCTCGTGCAGGACGCGCGGCGCCACGGCGTCGTCGTGCGTCCGGTCGACGTGCGGCACAGCGACTGGGACTGCACGCTGGAGCCGATGGACGACGGGGAGCCGGCGCTCAGGCTCGGTTTCCGGCTCGTGAAGGGCATGGCCGAGACTGCGGCGGCGCGCCTCGTCGATGCGCGCGCGGCGCAGCCCTTCGCTGGGTTCGAGGATCTCGTCCGCCGCGCCCGGCTCGATCGCCGCGATATCGCCGCGCTCGGCGCCGCCGGCGGCCTCGCCGGCCTCGCCGGTCATCGCCATCGCGCGCGCTGGGCCGCGCTCGGCGTCGAAGCCCCGCTGCCGGCCCTGCGCGAGACTTCGATTCGTGAAGCGCAGCCGCTGCTGCGCAAGCCCAGCGAAGGCGAGGACATCCTCGCCGACTATCAGGCGCTGGGCCTCAGTCTCGGCCGTCATCCGCTCGAGCTCCTGCGGCCGCAGCTCGATCGCCGCGGCTGCGTGACGGCCTTCGAGATCCAGCATCTCGACCATGGCGCGCGCGTGCGCACGGCCGGCCTCGTCGTGATGCGCCAGCGGCCGGGCACGGCGACGGGCGTCGTCTTCGTCTCGATCGAGGACGAGACCGGCACGATGAACCTCGTCGTCTGGAGCAGTCTCGTCGAAGCGCAGCGCCGCGAGCTGCTCGGCGCGAGACTGCTCGGCGTCGAAGGCGAAGTGCAGCGCGAAGGCCCGGTGATCCACATCGTCGCCCGCCGGCTCGCCGACTACACGGCATTGCTGGGCCGCCTGCCGACGGCGTCGCGGGATTTCCATTGAGAAAACGCGGCGAGACCCAGCGGCCGATTCCCGCAGTCCAGCGCTTGCGAACGCGGCGGATTGTCGCCCTTCGAGGCGGGCTCTATAGTCGGCTCGAAAATTCCTTGCCCGTTCCACGAGCCCAGGCGTATCGATGCGTAGCGCGCGCGACAGGATGCTGGCCGGCGACTTGTACGACCCTCTCGATCCCGAGCTGAGCGCCGCGCGCGAACGCGCCCGCGAGCTCTGCCGCGCGCTGAACGAGACGAGGGAAGCGGATCGGGACGGCCGACGCCGCATCCTGCAGCAGCTCTTCGGCAGCGGGGGCGATACGGTGTCGATGCAGCCGCCTTTCCAGTGCGACTACGGCTCGAACATCCATCTCGGCGCGCAGGTGTTCTTCAACTTCAATTGCGTCGTGCTCGACGTCTGCGAAGTGCGTATCGGCGACTACACGCTGTTCGGCCCGGGCGTGCAAATCCTCACGCCGCTGCATCCTTTCGACGCCGGGCGGCGCAGATCCCAGGAATTCGGCAAGCCCGTGCACATTGGCACGGACGTGTGGATCGGCGGCGCCGCGCTCATCCTCGCCGGCGTGCGCATCGGCGATCGCGCGATCATCGGCGCCGGCAGCGTGGTGAGCAGAGACGTACCGGACGACGTTTTCGCCGCCGGCAATCCGTGCCGCGTCATCCGGCGCGTGCATCCCCCCAAACCGTAGGTTGGGCTGACGAAGGAAGCCCAACGTTCGGCGCCCGATCGTTGAGCTTCCTTCGTCAGCCCGACCTACGTCGTCTCGCCACCGAGGGCGGATGAGATTGGGATGGATGGAGCGATCGATGAAGGCTCGCTTCCGCATCTGCCGGCCTCAGGCCGGGGACGATGCCGACTGCGGCGGGCGGCGACTTGCGCGATGAATGTGCAGCCGAGCATCGATCGCGCCTTCTCCGACCCGAGCCCATGTCTTCCCAGCGCCCCGACCTGATTCAATCCACCTCGCGCGGCCTCTATTGCCCGGCGGGCGATTTCTACATCGATCCCTGGCAGCCCGTCGATCGCGCGGTGCTGACGCACGCGCACGGCGATCATGCGCGGCCCGGGCATGCGCGCTATCTCGCCGCTCGCGCCGGCGCGCCGGTGCTGCGCGCGCGCCTCGGCGAGATCGCGCTCGACACCCTCGACTACGGCGAGACGCTCGAAGTCGGCGGCGTGAAGCTGTCGCTGCATCCGGCCGGCCACGTGCTCGGCTCGGCGCAGGTGCGCGTCGAGCATCGCGGCGAGGTGTGGGTGACGTCCGGCGACTACAAGCTCGAGCTCGATCCGACCTGCGCCGCCTTCGAACCCCTGCGCTGCGCAGTCTTCGTCACCGAGTCGACCTTCGGCCTGCCGGTGTTCCGCTGGCGCGCGGCCGCGCAAGTGCTCGACGAGGTGAACGCGTGGTGGCGGGCGAACGCCGACGCCGGCCGCGCCGCCGTCGTCTTCGCGTATGCGCTCGGCAAGGCGCAGCGCCTGATCGCGAGCGTCGACGCCTCGATCGGGCCGATCGTCTGCCACGGCGCGGTCGAGGCGCTGAACCGCGCCTATCGCGCGGCGGGCGTGCGATTGCCGGAGACGCTGCTCGTCACGGATCTTCGGGATCAGGCCTTGCTGTCGCGCGCGCTCGTCGTCGCGCCGCCGTCGGCGCAGGGGACGCCGTGGCTCAAACGTTTCGGTGACTACGCGGACGCCTTTGCCTCGGGCTGGATGCAGTTGCGCGGGACGCGGCGACGCCGCGCCGTCGATCGCGGCTTCGTGCTCTCCGATCACGCGGACTGGCCGGGTCTGCTCCACGCGATCGAGGCAACGGGCGCAGGCCGCGTGCGCGTGACCCACGGCCAGGTGACGCCGCTCGTGCGCTGGCTCGCTGAGCACGATCTCGACGCCGCGCCGCTCGCCAGCGAGTTCGAAGGCGAGCACGACGAAGGCCCACTGTCCGACGCGGAGCCGGCCTGATGCGCGCTTTCGCCGAGCTCTACGCCGCGCTCGACGCGACGACCTCCACGCGCGGCAAGCTCGAGGCGATGCGCGAGTATTTCGCGCGCGCGAGCGATGCCGATGCCGCGTGGGCGCTGTACTTTCTCGCCGGCGCCAAGCCGAAGCAGGTCGTGCCGACGCGCGTGCTGCGCGAGCTCGCGCGCGAGGAGGCGGGCATTCCCGAATGGCTGTTCGACGAATGCCACGAGGCGGTCGGCGATCTCGCCGAAACCATCGCGCTGCTGCTGCCGGACGGCGGCGAGGGCGACGATGCCTCGTTCGCGACCTGGGTCGAAGCGCGGCTGCTGCCCTTGCGCGACGCGGCGCCGGCGCTCGTCCGCGAACGCCTGCGCGAGGCCTGGCGCGCGCTCGATGCGAACGGACGGCTGGTGTGGAACAAGCTCATCACCGGCGCCTTTCGCGTCGGGGTGTCCCGCCAACTGGTGACGCGCGCCATCGCCGCGGCGGCCGCGCTGGACCCGCGCCTGATCGCCGAGCGCCTGATGGGACAGTGGGAGCCCACGCCCGCGCAGTACCGCGCGCTGCTCGCCCCGGCCGCGACGAGCCCGCAGCGCGGCCAGCCCTATCCCTTCTTTCTCGCCCATCCGCTGCCGGGCGATCCCTCCGCGCTGGGCGAGGTCGCGGCCTGGCACGCGGAGTGGAAATGGGACGGCATCCGCGGCCAGCTCGTGTGCCGCGACGGCGAGACCTTCCTGTGGTCGCGCGGCGAAGAGCTCGTCACCGATCGCTTTCCCGAGATCGCCGCGCTGGGCGCGCGACTGCCCGCGGGCACCGTGCTGGACGGCGAAATCCTCGCCTGGCGCGGCGGCGCGCCGCTGCCCTTCGCCGTGCTCCAGCAGCGCATCGGCCGCAAGACACTGGGCTCCAAGCTGCTCGCCGACGCGCCGGTCGCCTTCGTCGTCTACGACCTGCTCGAGGACGAGGCCCGCGATCTGCGGCCGCTGCCCTTCGTCGAACGCTGCGCGCGTCTCGCGGAGCTCGTCGCCGCCGCCGCGGCGCCGGCGCTGGTGCTCTCGCCCGCCGTCCCGGGCGAGAGCTGGGCGGCGCTCGCCGCGCAGCGCGCCGAAGCGCGCGGCCGCGGTGTCGAAGGCCTGATGCTGAAGCGCCGCGATTCGGCCTACGGCGCCGGGCGCGTGAAGCTCGGGCCGGGCGGCGAATGGTGGAAGTGGAAGATCGAACCGCTGTCCGTCGACGCCGTGCTGGTCTATGCCCAGCGCGGCCACGGCCGTCGCGCCAGCCTCTACACCGACTACACCTTCGCCGTGTGGCACGAGGGCGCGCTCGTGCCCTTCGCGAAGGCCTATTCGGGCCTGACCGACGCCGAGATCCGCGACGTCGATGCCTATGTCCGTGCCAATACGATCGAGAAGTTCGGGCCCGTGCGCAGCGTGAAGCCGGCGCTGGTGATGGAGCTCGGCTTCGAAGGCATTCAGTCTTCGACGCGTCACAAGTCCGGCCTCGCCGTGCGCTTTCCGCGCATGCTGCGCATCCGCCGCGACAAGTCCGTGGCCGAGGCGGATACGCTGGCGCGCCTGCACGCGCTGCTCGGCGAGACGGCGCGCGCGGAAGCAAGCGGCGATCACACCATCGTGTATCCGCCGTCGACGGCCCAGGACTGACCGTTGACATAGCTCGCTTCGTCGGAGGCGAGGTAGACGGCGAGGCCGGCGACTTCGTGCGGCCGCACCCAGCGCTTCATCGGCGCGGCATTGCGCAGCGTCTCGCCGAAGGTCTCGACCGCCACGCCCGCGCTGTGGGCGAGACCGGAGATCAGCTCCTCGCCCAGATCCGTGTCGACGATCCACGGACAGATCGCGTTGACCAGCACGCCCTGCCCCGCGAGCTCCAGCGCGAGACAGCGCGTCAGTCCGAGCACGGCGTGCTTGGAAGCGTTGTATGCGCTCTGGTTGCGCGTGCCCCATTTGCCGGCGGTCGAGGCGATGTTGATCACGCGGCCGCGACCGCGCTCGAGCATGCCCGGCAGCACGGCCTGGGTGACGTGAACCACGCCGAGCACGTTGACGTCCAGCACGCGGCGGAAGGTGTCGATCGAAAAGTCGACGAAGCCGCCCGCGGCGTAGACGCCGGCGTTGTTGATCAGCACCTCGAGCGGCCGCCAGGCCTGCGCCCGCGCCACCATGTCGAACACCGCGTCGCGATCGCCGACGTCGCAGGCGTAGCCGCGCGCGTCGACGTCATAGACTTCGCGCAGGCGCGCGGCGACTTCGTCCAGCGCCTCGGGCCGGCGCGCGCAGAGCGCGAGATTCGCGCCTTCGGCGGCGCAAGCCTCGGCGATCGCGGCGCCGATGCCGCGGCTCGCGCCGGTCACGAGCACGGTCTTGCCGAGCAGTCTGAAGCTCATCGTGAGTCCTCCGCCGGTCCAGTCTTCGGCTCAGGCCGGCACCGCGACGAGCTCGTCGAGGCAGGCGCCGAGGATCGCGAGGCCTTCGTCGACCACTGCCGGTGCCATGGTCAGCGGCGGCAGGAAGCGCACGACGTTGCCGTGGATGCCGCAGGACAGCAGCAGCAGGCCGCGCTCGCCGGCGCGCGTCACGAGCGCGCGCGTCAGCGCGGCCGCCGGGCGGCCGGGATCGCCGTCCTCGGCGAGCTCGATCGCGACCATCGCGCCGAGGCCGCGGACTTCGACGATGCAGCGGTGGCGAGACGCGAGCGCCTCGAGCCCGCGCACGAGCTGGCCGCCGAGCGCGAGCGCGCGCTCGCACAGCCCTTCTTCGGCGATCACCTCGAGCACCGCGAGCGCGGCCGCGCAGGCCAGCGGATTGCCGGCATAGGTGCCGCCGAGCCCGCCGGGCGCCGGCGCGTCCATGATCTCCGCGCGACCCACCACGGCCGAGATCGGCATGCCGCCGCCGAGCGACTTCGCGAGCGTCATCAGATCCGGCTCGATGCCCGCGTACTCGCTCGCGAACAGACGCCCGGTGCGCGCAAAGCCGGTCTGAACTTCATCGACGATCAGCACGATGCCGTGCGTATCGCAGAGCGCGCGCAGCGCCTGCAGGAAGCGCGGCGGCGCGAGATTGAAGCCGCCTTCGCCCTGCACGGGCTCGACGACCAGCGCGGCCACGCGCGCCGGTTCGATGTCGCTGCGCAGGATGGCCTCGACCGAGCCGATGGCGTCATCGACGCTGATGCCGTGCAGTGCGCTCGGGAAGCGCGCGTGGAAGATTTCCGGCGGGAAGGGCCCGAAGCCGCGCTTGTAGGGATCGATCTTGCCGGTGAGCCCGGCGGTCAGCAGCGTGCGGCCGTGGAAGCCGCCCTGGAAGGCGATCACGCCGCCGCGGCCGGTGTGGGCGCGCGCGATCTTCACCGCGTTCTCCAGCGCCTCGGCGCCGGTCGACACCAGCATGGTCTTCTTCGGCGCGCTGCCGGGCGCGAGCGCGTTGAGGCGCTCGGCGAGCTCGACGTAGAGATCGTAGGGCGCGACGTTGAAACAGGTATGCGTGA
Organism: Gammaproteobacteria bacterium; assembly: GCA_035325705.1. Lineage (GTDB taxonomy): Bacteria > Pseudomonadota > Gammaproteobacteria. The sequence goes on along the minus strand of DAOKZI010000027.1, from coordinate 305 downwards.
AGCGCTGTAGCTGGCGCTCGATCGCGGCCACCACGCGCGGATGGCGATGGCCGGTGTTGAGCACGGCGATCCCGGCCGCGAAGTCGACGTAGCGCCGGCCTTCGACGTCCCACACCTCGCCGTCGCGGGCGCGCTCGGCGAACACCCGATGCAGATGCCCGATGCCGCGCGGCACGGCCGCTTCGCGGCGTTTCATCAGTTCGTCGTTGCTGCTCATGCTGCTTACTCCTGTGCTCGTAAGAGGATTCACGCGGTGAAGGCCTGCAAGCCGGTCTGGGCGCGGCCGAGGATGAGGGCGTGCACGT
>DAOKZI010000026.1:0-59667 GCA_035325705.1 Gammaproteobacteria bacterium | reverse complement strand
AGATCTATCTCAAGCGCGAGGATCTCAATCACACCGGCGCGCACAAGATCAACAACACCATCGGCCAGGGCCTGCTCGCGCGTCGCATGGGCAAGCGGCGCGTGATCGCGGAGACGGGCGCGGGCCAGCACGGCGTCGCGACCGCGACGGTCGCGGCGCGTTTCGGCATGCAGTGCATCGTCTACATGGGCGCCAACGACATCCAGCGCCAGGCGTCGAACGTCTTTCGCATGAAGCTGCTCGGCGCCGAAGTCGTGCCGGTGCACTCCGGCTCGAAGACGCTGAAGGACGCGCTCAACGAAGCGCTGCGCGACTGGGTGACGAACGTCGACAGCACCTTCTACATCATCGGCACCGTCGCCGGCCCGCATCCGTATCCGGCGATGGTGCGCGATTTCCAGGCCGTGATCGGCCGCGAGGCGCGCGCGCAGTGTCTCGCCCAGGTCGGGCGCCTGCCGGACGCTCTGATCGCCTGCGTCGGCGGCGGCTCGAACGCGATGGGCCTCTTCTATCCCTTTCTGGACGATCGCGCCGTGCGCCTCATCGGCGTCGAAGCCGGCGGCGAGGGGGTGGCGAGCGGGCGGCATTCCGCGTCGCTGTCGGCCGGCACGCCGGGCGTGCTCCACGGCAATCGCACTTATCTGATGCAGGACGCGGAAGGCCAGATCGTCGAGACGCATTCGGTCTCGGCCGGTCTCGACTATCCGGGCGTCGGTCCCGAGCACGCCTGGCTCAAAGACACGGGCCGCGCCGACTACGTCACGATCACCGACGAGGAGGCCTTGACGGCCTTCCACACGCTGACGCGTCTCGAAGGCATCATCCCGGCGCTCGAATCGAGCCACGCGCTCGCCTATGCGGGCAAGCTCGCGCCGACGCTGCCGCGGGATCAGGTGCTCGTCGTCAATCTGTCCGGTCGTGGCGACAAGGACATTCCGACCGTCGCCGCGCGCGACGGCATCACGCTCTGAGGCTCGCGCGCAGGCGCCGCAGAGCCCAGCATCCGAAAGCAGGCCCCATGGCATCGAGAATCAGCAAGCGCTTTGCCGCCTTGGCCGAGGCCGGCAGAAGCGGTCTCGTCACCTTCATCACCGCCGGCGATCCCTCGCCCGAGGCCACCGTGCCGATCATGCACGCGCTGGTGCGCGGCGGCGCCGACGTCATCGAGCTCGGCGTGCCGTTCTCCGATCCGATGGCCGACGGGCCGATCATCCAGCGCGCGAGCGAACGCGCGCTCGCCGCCGGCATGAGCCTCAAACGCGTGCTCGACATCGCGCGGGCGTTCCGCGCGACGGACACCGACACGCCGCTGGTGCTGATGGGCTATCTGAACCCGATCGAGCGCATGGGCTATGCGAATTTCGTCGAGCGCGCCGCCGCGGCGGGCGTCGACGGCATCCTGACCGTCGATCTGCCGCCGGAAGAGGCGGCGGAGTTCCATCGTCTGATGCTCGCGCGCGGCCTCGATCAGATCCATCTGCTGGCGCCGACTTCATCCGCGGAGCGCATGGAAGCCGTGTGCCGTTACGCCACCGGTTTCGTCTACTACGTGTCCGTGAAAGGCGTGACCGGCGACAAGGTGCTCGACGCGGACGAGGTGCGTGCCCGCATCGCGCAGCTCAAGCAGAAGACCGCGCTGCCGATCGGCGTCGGCTTCGGCGTGAAGACGCCGGCGACGGCCGCCGCAGTGGCCGCGGTGTCCGATGCCGTCATCGTCGGCAGCGCGCTGGTCGAAATCATCGAGCAGGCCGGCGCCGCGGCCGCGAGCGCGCTCGAACAGTACGTGCGCAGCCTGCGCACGGCGATGGACGCCGGCCGCAACGCGGCCTGAGCGCGCGGAGAAAGCCCCCGTGGATTGGCTCAAGAAACTGCTGCCTTCGCGCATCCGCACCGAAGGCTCGGCGAAGAAAACGATCCCCGAGGGCGTGTGGACGAGCTGTCCGTCGTGCAAGGCGGTGCTCTATCGCGCCGAGCTCGAGCGCAATCTCGCGGTCTGCGTGAAGTGCGGCTATCACATGCGCATCACGGCGCGCGCGCGCCTCGCGCAGTTCCTCGACGAGGGATCGGGGGTCGAAATCGGCGCGGCCGTCGCGCCGGTCGATTTCCTGAAGTTCAAGGACACCAAGCGCTATCGCGACCGCCTCACCGCCGCGCAGAAGCAGACGGGCGAGACGGATGCGCTGGTCGTGATGCGCGGCGCGGTGATGGAGGTGCCCGTCGTCGCCAGCGCCTTCGAGTTCAACTTTCTCGGCGGCTCGATGGGCTCGGTCGTCGGCGAGCGCTTCGTGCGCGGCGTGAAGCGCGCGATCGAGGATCGCGCGGCGGTCGTATGCTTCTGTGCCAGCGGCGGGGCGCGCATGCAAGAAGCGCTGACCTCCCTGATGCAGATGGCGAAGACGAGCGCGGCGCTGGCCGAGCTGCGCGCGCAGCGGCTGCCCTATGTCTCGGTGCTGACCGATCCGACGACCGGCGGCGTGTCGGCGAGCATCGCGACGCTGGGGGATGTGATCGTCGCCGAGCCGAACGCGCTGATCGGCTTTGCGGGCCCGCGCGTGATCGAGCAGACCGTGCGCCAGGTGCTGCCGGAAGGCTTCCAGCGCAGCGAGTTCCTGCTGGCGCACGGCGCGGTCGATCTGATCAGCGATCGCCGCGAGCTGCGGCCGCGCATCGCCTCTATCCTCGGCATCTTGATGCACGCCGCGCCGCAGCCCGTCGCCGCGGCCGAGGCCGCGGGTTGAGCGCGGCGCTGCCGGCGCCGACGCGAGCGCCCCGATCGCGGTGAGCATGCCACAGGACATCGGCGCCGCGGCCGTCGTGCCGCGCACGCTTGCCGACTGGCTGGCCTGGCAGGAGTCGCTGCATCCGAAGGAGATCGAGCTCGGCCTCGCGCGCTGCCGCGCCGTCGCCGCGCGCATGGGGCTCTTGCCGGTCGACTACACGACGATCACGGTCGCCGGCACCAACGGCAAGGGCTCGACGGTCGCGCTGCTCGACGCCGTCTACCGGCGCGCCGGCTATCGCGTGGCGACCTACACCTCGCCGCATCTCATCCACTACAACGAACGCATCCGCGTCGACGGCCAATGCGCGGACGACGCGCGCATCTGCGCGGCCTTCGCGCGCGTCGAAGCGGCCCGCGAGGGCATGCCGCTGACCTTCTTCGAGTTCGGCACGCTGGCCGCGCTCGCGATCTTCGCCGACGCGAAGCCCGATCTCGCGGTGCTCGAGGTCGGCATGGGCGGGCGTCTCGATGCGGTCAACATCGTCGATGCCGACGTCGCGGTGATCGCGACGCTGGACATCGATCACGTCGAATTCCTCGGCCGTACGCGCGAGGCCATCGCGCGCGAAAAGGCCGGCATCATGCGCGCCGGCCGCCCCGCCGTATGCTCGGATCCGGCGGCGCCGGCCTCGCTGCTCGAATGCGCGACCCGCCTCGGCGCCAAGCTCTCGCTGCTCGGCGCCGGCTTCAATTTCGCGGACAAGGGCGACACCTGGACCTGGTGGAGCGGCGACACCGTGCTCGAAGGCCTGCCGCGGCCCGCGCTGTCCGGCAGCTACCAGCTACGCAACGCCGCCGGCGTGCTGAAGGCCGTCGATCTGCTCCAGCCGCGCCATCCGGTCGCGCCCGCGACGATCGCCGAGGCGCTCGCGCATACGACCTTGCGCGGCCGTTTCCAGCGGCTGCCCGGTGAGGTCGAGATCGTGCTCGACGTTGCGCACAACGCGCAGGCCGTCGATACCTTCGTCGCGACCCTGCGCACCCTGCCGAACGTGCCGCGCACGCAGGTCGTGCTCGGCATGCTGAAGACCAAGGATCGGCTGAGCGCGATGAGCGCGCTGGCGGAAATCGCCGATGAATGGCAGCTCGCGACGGTGCAGGCGCCGAAGGGCGCAAGCGCCGAGGAGCTCCATGCGACCTGGCAGCAGCTACCGCGCCGGGCGCCGGCCTCGCGTCACGCCTCGGTCGCGGCCGCTTTCGCGGCGGCGCGCGCCGCGGCGCGGCCCGGCGATCGCATCGTCGCCGTCGGATCCTTCATCACCGTCGGTGACGTCCTGCGCATCCTCGCGCCCGAGGACGGCGACGGAGACTGAGGCGCAGCGATGGACAGCCAATTGAAACAACGACTGGTCGGCGCCGCGGTACTGGTGTCGCTCGCGATCCTCGTCGTACCCATCCTGCTCGACGGCGGCTACCGGCCGGCGCCGAGCCCGCGGCGCGACATCGCGCCGATGCCGGCGGACAGCTTCGAGGAGACGGTGCCGCCGCTCGCGCAGGGCGTGCAGGAGTCGCTGGACGCGGGGCTCGAGGCCGGGCCGGACGCGCTGTCGAATGCGGCGAGCGAAGCGGCGGCGGCGCTCGACGTGCCGCCCGAAGTGGCGCCCCCGGCGTTCACCGCCGAGGAAGCGGTCGAAGCGCCCGCGCCGGCTGCGCCGAGCGTCGAGCAGGCGCCCGCGGCGCCGCCGGCCGTGCAAGCGGCGCCGCCCGCGCCCAAGCTCGAGCGCGCGGCGCCGGCGCAGGCCGCGCCGACGCCGAAAACGGAGCAGTGGGCCGTGCAGCTCGGCAGCTTCGCGAGCCGCACCAACGCCGAGAAGCTGCTCGGCCGCGTCCAGGCGACCGGGGTCCAGGGCTTCATCCTGCCGCTCACCGAAGGCGGCAAGACTTCGTTCCGCGTGCGCGCCGGCCCGGTCGCGGGCCGCGCCGCCGCCGATCGCCTGCGCCAGGATCTCGAGCACACGCAGGCGATACGCGGCATGCTGGTGCGCTATCCCTGAGCACGATGTATCTCCACGCATGAGCCTGAACTGGGCCGATATCTTCATCCTGACGGTCGTCGGCATCTCGGCGCTGTTGTCCGTGCTGCGCGGCCTGGTCAAGGAAGTGCTGTCGCTGGTCGGCTGGATCGCGGCCTGCTGGATCGCGTTCCGCTGGTCGGGGCCCGCCGGCCTGGTGCTCGCGAGCACGCTCGGCGTGCCGCCGTCGGTGCGCACCGCGATCGGTTTCGTCGCTTTGCTGGTCGCCGTGCTGTTCGCCTTCGGTTTGCTGAACTTCCTGATCGGCAAACTCCTCGCGAGCACCGGACTGTCGGCGACCGACAGGATGCTCGGTGTCCTGTTTGGAATTGCGCGCGGAGTTGCGATAATCACAATTCTGGTGATGTTCGCAGGCTTGGCGCATCTGCCGCGGGATCCGTGGTGGCAGCAGTCGCTGTTCCTGCCACGGCTCGAGCCGGCGGCGCGCTGGGCCGTCGGCCGGCTGCCGGCGGAATTCGCCAGGCACTTCGACCACTATGGCGGCGGCGCGCCGTCCACGAAGCCGGGTGCCACCGGCGCCCGAGGCTAATCGCGATGTGTGGAATCATCGGCATCGTCGGCAGGAACGCGGTCAACCAGTCGCTGTACGACGGGCTGACGGTCCTGCAGCACCGCGGGCAGGATGCCGCCGGCATCGCGACCTACGAGGACGGGCACGTCTACCTGCGCAAGTCCGACGGCCTCGTGCGCGACGTCTTCCACACCCGGCACATGCTGAACTTGAAGGGACGCATGGGCATCGGCCACGTGCGCTACCCGACCGCCGGCGCGAGCTCGACCGCCGAGGCGCAGCCCTTCTACGTGAACTCGCCTTACGGCATCGCGCTCGCCCACAACGGCAACCTGACCAATTCGGAGCGTCTCAAACGCGAGCTCTTCCACGACGGTCTGCGCCACATCAATACCGACTCCGACTCCGAGGTGCTGCTGAACGTGTTCGCGCACGAGCTGCAGACTTACGGCAAGACCCGCATCGGGCCCGACGACATCTTTCGCGCCATCGCCCAGTTGCACAAACGCTGCCGCGGCGGCTACGCGGCGATCGCGATGATCACGGGCGTCGGCATCCTGGGCTTCCGCGATCCCTACGGGATCCGCCCGATCGTCTTCGGCAGCCGCGAGACGGAGCAGGGCACGGAGTACGTGATCGCCTCGGAGTCCGTCGCGATCGACGTGCTCGGCTTCAAGCTGCTGCGCGACATCGCGCCCGGCGAAGTCGTGTTCATCGGCAAGGAAGGAGAGGTCCACACGCGCCAGTGCGCCGAGCATCCGCGCCTCTCGCCGTGCATCTTCGAGCACGTCTATCTCGCGCGGCCGGACTCGATCATCGACGGCATCTCGGTGCACAAGGCCCGCATGCGCATGGGCGAGGCGCTCGCGCGCAAGATCAAGCGCGAGTGGCCGGACCACGACATCGACGTCGTGATCCCGATCCCCGACACCTCGCGCACCGCCGCCCTCGAGCTCGCGCATTCGCTCGGCGTTGCCTACCGCGAGGGCTTCATCAAGAACCGCTACATCCCGCGCACCTTCATCATGCCCGGGCAGGCGCTGCGCAAGCGCTCGGTGCGCCAGAAGCTGAACGCGATCGACCTCGAGTTCGAGGGCAAGAACGTGCTGCTCGTCGACGACTCGATCGTGCGCGGCACGACCTCGATGCAGATCATCCAGATGGCGCGCGAATGCGGCGCGCGGCGCGTGTACTTCGCCTCGGCCGCGCCGCCGGTGTGCTATCCGAACGTCTACGGCATCGACATGCCGACCGGCGAGGAGCTGATCGCGCACGGCCGCTCGGTCGAGGAGGTCGCGCGCCTGCTCGGCGCCGATCGGCTCATCTACCAGGAGCTCGGCGATCTGGTCGAGGCGGCGCGCAAGGGCAATCCCACGATCGAGGCCTTCGATCTGTCCTGCTTCAACGGCGAGTACGTCACTGGCGACGTCAGCGAAGGCTATCTGAACCACGTCGAAGCGCAGCGTTCCGACGAGGCGAGGGCAAAGCGCGCGGCGGCGAGCAATGCGCTGCAGGATCTGTATACGAGCTCCGGCGTGATCGCCGACGTCGGTTGAAGCCGCGCGTTTGACAAGCCGCGGCGTCGCCGCCAAGATGCGGCTCGTCGATGATGCGCCGATTTGAACTCAGCTTGCGGGCGCAATAGAAGCACAGCTAAAGCGGTTTTTCGCCCCCGGCCACTGCTCCCTCCCGCACCGATTCGCTATCCCGGCGCCCCGTGTCCGACGCGCTGCGTCGAGGAGTTTGCCGATGAACCACGATTTCGATCCCGGGCTCGCGCTCGCCACGCTCGCCTGCTGCGCCGGCGGCGCGCGCGGCGCGGAATACGAGAACAGCCCGCCGATCTACGCCACTTCCAGCTTTTGTTTCGACAGCGCCGCGCAGGCCGCCGCGCGCTTCGCGGGCGAGGAGCCCGGCAACATCTATTCGCGCTTCACGAATCCGACCGTGCGCGCCTTCGAGGAACGGCTCGCCGTGCTCGAGGGCGGCGAGGCCTGCATCGGCACGGCCTCCGGCATGAGCGCGATCCTGACCACCGTGCTCGCCTTGCTCGCGAGCGGCGATCACCTCGTGTGTTCGCGCAGCGTGTTCGGCACGACGGTCAGCCTGCTGACGCTGATCGCGAAGTTCGGCATCGAGACCACTTACGTCGATGCCGTCGACGTCGCGGCCTGGGCGGCGGCGATCCGGCCGAACACGAAAATGCTGTTCCTCGAGACGCCGTCGAACCCGCTGACCGAGATCTCCGACATCGCCGCGCTCGCCGTGCTCGCGCGCGAGGCGGGCGCCTGGTTCGTCGTCGACAACTGCTTCTGCACGCCGGCGCTGCAGCGTCCGCTCGAGCTCGGCGCGCAGATCGTGATCCACTCGGCGACCAAGTTCCTCGACGGCCAGGGCCGCTGCGTCGGCGGTGCGATCGTCGCGCCGGCCGAGCTCGTGCAGCAGAAGCTGTTTCCGTTCCTGCGCACGGCCGGTCCCTCGATGAGTCCGTTCAACGCCTGGGTGTTTTTGAAGGGCCTCGAGACGCTGCCGCTGCGCATGCTGGCGCACAGCGCGACGGCGCTCGCGATCGCGCGCTTCCTCGCCGCGCATCCGGCCGTGACTCGCGTCCATTACCCGGGCCTCGAGACTCATCCGCAGCACGCGCTCGCCGCGCGCCAGCAGCGCGCCTTCGGCGGCATCGTGTCCTTCGAGGTGAAGGGCGGGCAGGCCGCGGCCTGGCGCGTCGTCGACGCGCTCGAGCTGTTCTCGATCACGGCGAACCTCGGCGACACGCGCAGCATCGTCACGCATCCGGCGACGACGACGCACGGCCGGCTGTCCGCCGCGCAGCGCGCGGAGATGAGCATCAGAGACGAGCTGATACGTCTGTCGGTGGGACTGGAGGATGCGAACGATCTCATCGCCGATCTCGGGCGCGCCCTCGACGGCTGAGCGCGCCGGCGCGTATCGACGCCAACGAAAGGCGCGCACGAGCACGAGGCCGCGGGCCGTCGGCGGCGCGCGTATGATCGACGACGGCTCGCGCTGCGCGAGCGACGCTTTCCATTCTCGTCCCGGGCGGCGGAGGCTCGAGCTGCGCCGTCCCGGGGCCACGCACACGAGGGAGCAGACATGAGCTTCACCCAGTTTCCACATGCGCGAGCGCGGCTGCAGCGCAGTGAGCTCGCGGTCCCCGGCTCGAATCCGCGGATGTTCGAGAAGGCCCTGAGCTCGGCGGCGGACTACGTGTTCCTCGACTGCGAAGACGCCGTCGCGCCGGACGACAAGGCGCAGGCCCGCAAGCACATTGTGCAGGCGCTCAAGGAGCTCGACTGGCGCGGCGCCGGCAAGACGATCTCGGTGCGCATCAACGGCCTGGACACGCACTACATGTACCGCGACGTCGTCGACATCGTCGAGCAGGCAGGGTCGCAGCTCGACACCATTCTCATTCCGAAGGTCGGCGTACCCGCCGACGTCTACGTCGTCGACTGCCTGCTGACGCAGATCGAGACGGCCTGCGGCATCGCGCACCGGATCGGCATCGAATGCCTGATCGAAACGACGCTGGGCATGGCGAACGTCGAGGCGATCGCGCAGGCGAGCCCGCGGCTCGAGGCGCTGCACTTCGGCGTCGCGGACTACGCCGCGAGCTGTCGCGCGCGCACCGTCGGGATCGGCGGCCTCAACCCCGACTATCCGGGCGATCAGTGGCACGCGAGTCTGCAGCGCATGCTCGTCGCCTGCCGCGCCTACGGCCTGCGCGCGATCGACGGACCCTACGGCGACTTCAACGATCCGGACGGCTTCGTGGCCGCCGCGAAGCGCGCCGCGGCGCTGGGCTTCGAGGGCAAGTGGGCGATCCATCCGAGCCAGATTGCGCTTGCGAATGCCGAGATGTCGCCGACGGCGGTCGAGGTCGAGCGCGCGCGGCGCATCCTCGTCGCGCTCGCCGAGGCGGCGAAGGCGGGCAAGGGCGCGGCCCAGCTCGACGGCCGCATGATCGATGCCGCCTCGGCCCGCATGGCGGAGAACATCGTGCGCCAGGCCGAAGCGATCGCCGCGCGCGGATGACGAGCGGCGATTTCCGAGTTTTCCGCCACGAGCAAACCCAAGCTCGTCGTCACGCGCCGCGCGATCGCCTGGTGTGAGCCTCGTGCTTTTGAGGTGCTGAACAATCCAGCCACGGAGAACACAGAGGACACGGAGAAGAAAAGGAATTGGCGGGCGTTCAATCTCTCGCGGCGTGCGCCGTCATTCTTGTAGCCCGGAAGCGCAGCGAATCCGGGATCTGCGTCTGCCGCAATTTCGAGGTTCCTGACGCGTTCGATCCCGGGTTCCGCGCTGCGCGCTCCACCCGGCCTACAAGAACTTGAGCGTCCCACGTTGGGTCAGCCCAACGGTGATGAGGCGCGCGCATCACCCCGAATCATGAAAGAGACATGGTCCTCCAGCGTGAACGGCGCTTTCGTAGCCCGGGTGGAGCGCGCAGCGCGGAACCCGGGATCCGCGCCCGCTATCCTCTGATGCATTCGAGAAGACCCGGCACGGTGCGTGCCGAGCAGGACCGAAAGCGCTTGCGTATCGGGCATGCCGGATCCCGGGTTCCGCTCCGCTGCACCCGGGCTACGAAAACGAGAGGCCCTCTTTCACGGCAGCCTACGGCTAGAATCGACCAGAATCACGTATCAAGTCGCATCCGACCCAGGTCACCCTTCCACTCGAGCTCACCCTTCGAGCCGCGAATCCGCTCCTGCCGCTTGAGCTGAATGAGGGCTTTCAGTCCGAGCTCCACGGCTTCTTTCTTGATCGAGACGCCAGTGATTTCGATTGCCTCGGCCATTAGCCCGTCATCGATGACGATATTGATTCGCATGGTCACGGCCGATGTTTAGCATTGCCAACGAACGTACACATCATAAGACAGCGACGGCTGCATACCCAGCCGTCGCTGCGCGTCCCCGCGCGGTCTACAACGCGCGAAAAGACTTCCGCATGTCGTTCACCGAGGCCTCCGGTTCTTCCATCGGCGCGAAATGGCGCACGATCTTGATGGCGCCGTCGAGGCGGTCGGCCATCATCCGGTAGGCGCTCGATCCTCGAAAGCGCGTTCGCGGCCGAGCGCCGCATGGATTCCCACTATGCTCGTAATGAATGCCGCTGCGGTCCATTGCAGCACGACTCACGTTCCGAATGGAGGAGATCCCGGAACGCTCGTCTGCGCGCCAACGCCGCATCTCATGCCCGAGCTGCGCCGCACGGTTTCAGCAGCGGAGAGCGCGCGGAGCGAATTCGGGCCAGCGAACCACGCGCCGCCCGTGTCGGCGTAGCGCGCGAGCCGCCGCTGCCCCCTGCCGGCCCCCGCCGCCTGATGGCAGAATGCGGTTCCATTCCCAAGCAAATGAAAGGAGGCCCTCATGACCATCAAGGCTGGCGACAAGATGCCCAACGGTTCGTTCGGCGTGATGACGGACAAGGGACCGGGCTCGATCAGCACCGACGAGCTGTTCAAGGGCAAGAAGGTCGTGCTGTTCTCCGTGCCGGGCGCGTTCACGCCGACCTGCTCGGCGAAGCATCTGCCGGGGTTCGTCGACAAGGCCGGGGACATCAAGAGCAAAGGCATCGACACCATCGCCTGCCTTGCCGTCAACGACGCCTTCGTGATGGGCGCCTGGGGCAAGCAGGCCGGGGTCGGCGACAAGGTGCTCATGCTCGCCGACGGCAACGGGACTTACACCAAGGCCCTGGGCCTAGAGCTCGACGCCAGCGGCTTCGGCATGGGCACGCGCGGCCAGCGCTTCGCGGTCGTCATCGACGACGGCGTGGTGAAGAACGTCTTCATCGAGGCGCCGATGGAGTTCAAGGTCAGCTCGGCGGACAACGTGCTGGCGAATCTCTGAGTGGGCGATGCCGGGCGCGACGGCGCCCGGCTCGCGATGCGATGAACGGCGCCGTCCCGGCTCCCTTCGATCCCGCCGAATTCGAGGCCGAGCTCGCGCGCCTCGGCGAGTGGATCGCGAGCTACTACGCGCGGCTGCCACAACTGCCGGTGCTGTCGCGCGCCGCGCCGGGCGAGCTGCGCGCGGCGCTGCCCCCCGCCGCGCCCGAGCAGCCGGAGCCCTACTCCGCGCTGCTCGCAGATCTCGATCGCCTGATCGTGCCGGCGCTGACGCACTGGCAGTCGCCGAATTTCTTCGCCTATTTCCCGGCCAATGCCTCTGCGCCGTCGATGCAGGCGGACCTGCTGTCCGCCGCGCTGGGCGTGCAGGGCATGCTGTGGCTGACGAGCCCGGCCTGCACCGAGCTCGAGGCCCACGTGCTCGACTGGCTGGCGGACGCCTGCGCGCTGCCCGCCGCGTTCCGCTCGACCGGCAGCGGCGGCGGCGTGCTGCAGGACTCGGCCTCGAGCGCGGTGCTGTGCGCGCTGCTCGCGGCGCGCGAACGCGCGACGGGCGGCACGAGCAACGAGTACGGCTGTCGCGGCGGCCTCGTCGCTTACGGCTCGACGCAGACGCATTCCTCGCTGGACAAGGCGGTGATGATCGCGGGGCTCGGCCGGCGCCATCTGCGCAAGATCGCCGTCGATCGCCGCTACGCGATGGATCCCGCCGCCCTCGCGCGCCAGATTGCCGGAGATCGCGCCGCGGGTCTGACGCCGGCCTTCGTCTGCGCGACGATCGGCACCACCTCGTCGCTGGCCTGCGATCCGCTGCCTGCGATCGGCCGGTTGTGCCGCGACGAGGGCCTGTGGCTGCATGTCGACGCCGCGATGGCCGGCAGCGCGGCGCTGCTGCCCGAACATCGCGCGCTGTTCGAGGGACTCGAGCACGCCGACAGCTATTGCTTCAATCCGCACAAGTGGCTGCTGACGAACTTCGACTGCAGCGCGCTATGGGTCGCACGCCGCAAAGATCTCGTCGATGCCCTGTCCGTCACGCCGGCCTATTTGCAGAACGCGGCCACGGGCTCGGGCGAGGTCATCGACTACCGCGACTGGCAGATCCCGCTCGGCCGCCGCTTTCGCGCGCTGAAGTTGTGGTTCGTGCTGCGCCGCTATGGGCTCGAAGGCCTGCGCGCCTTGCTCCGGCTGCACGTCGAGCTCGCGGCGAGCTTCGCGGCGCGCGTCGCCGCCGATGCGCGCTTCGAAGTCGTGGCGCCCGTCACGCTGAACCTCGTCTGCTTCCGCTACCGTGGCAGCGACGCCGACAACCAGCGGCTGCAGCAGGCGCTGAACGCGAGCGGGCGGCTGTTCATCTCGCATACGGTGCTCGACGGCCAGCATGTGCTGCGTCTGTGCGTGGGCCAGGGCGCGACACGCGCGGAGCACGTCGAGGCCGCCTGGCGCGAGATCGCTGCCGCGGCCGCGGAACTCGGATCCTGAAGCGCCGCATTCTTTCGTCGAGGAGGAAACCCCGATGCGTGTCCTGTCAGCCCTGGTGATGCTGTGCGCGGCGTCGGTGGCCGCCGCCCACGACCGTGCACCGGTCGTCTACGATCAGGTCGAGCTCTCGGCGAACGCCGAGCAGGAGATCGCCAACGATCTGTTCGTCGCCGTGCTCTACACCGAGCACGAAGGGCAACGCCAGGCCGAGGTCGCGGAGCGTGTGAACGCCGCGATGAGCTGGGCGCTCGCGCAGGCGAAGACCGCCGCCGGCATCAAGGCGCAGACGCTCCAGTACAGCACCCATCCAGTCTATGCGAACGATTCGACGCGCGTCACCGGCTGGCGTGCCCGGCAGTCCCTGCGCCTCGAGGGACGGGACGCGAAGGCGATCAGCGAGCTGGTCGCGACGCTGCAGGAGCAGCTCGCCGTCGAGTCGGTCGGCCAGGCCGTGTCGCGCGAAGCGCGGCGCGCGGCGGAGGACGATCTCACCGCCACCGCGCTCGCCCAGTTCGATGCGCGCGCGAAGCAGATCGCCGCCGCGCTGGGCCGGCCCGGCTATCGGCTGGTGCGCATCAACGTATCGAGCACCGGCAATCCCGGCATGCCGATCGCGTATCGCGGGGCGATGATGGCGGAGGCCGCGATGAAGGCGCCCGTGCAGGTCGAGGCGGGTGAACAGACCCTCGGCATCGCGGTCTCCGGTACGATCCAGCTCGATCCCGCGCGCTGAAGCGCGGCGCGCGGCCCGCCGATAATCCCGATCATGATGCGATCCCTTGCCTTCCTGCTCGTCCTGTTCGCCGCGTCCGCGCTGGCCGCGCCGGCGCCCACGCCCGAGGAATACGCGGCGCTGAAGGCGAAATTCCTCGGCGGCGATGCGGACGTCGACTATCTCGAGCTCCGGCTCGGCCACGCCGCCTCGCCCGAGTATCACCCGAATTCGCCGGACTCGCTGATCAGGCGCAAGGCCGTGCAGAACGCGCTCGAGGCGGGCAAATTCGAGGAGGCGAAGACGCTGGTCGAGCACTGGCTGAACGAGGAATTCCTCAATCCCTTCGCGCATCTCGGCGCGAGCCGCGTCTACAAGGAGCTCGGCGACGCGCGGAAGCTTGCTTTCCACGACGCGGTCGTCGACGGCCTCTTCACGTCGATCTGCCGGGCCGACGAGGGCCAGTCGATGCGGCGGCCGTGCCGGGTGCTGTCGATCGACGAGCAGCACTTCTACCTCGTGATGAACGGCATGATGGTCGACGGCCAGTACGGCCAGGAGTGCTTCGACAAGCAGCCCTGCGAGGTCTACGAAGTCACGAAGATGAACACCAACCGCAAATACACGCTGTACTTCGACATCTCCCTGCCGCTCGCCTGGCAGGAAGCGCGGCGCAAGGAAGCCGCTGCCGCGCCCGTGTCTCAGAAGCCGTAGACGAGCGGCAGCACCGTCACCGCCACGGCCCAGACGATGAGATTGAGCAGGCCGCCGAAGACCACGAAATCGCGGAACTGATAACCGCCGGGCCCGTAGACCATCAGGTTCGTCTGGTAGCCGATCGGCGTCGCGAAGCCGCAGGACGCGGCGATCATGATCCCGAATACGAAGGGCAGGTGGGAGACGCCGAGCGTCTGCGCGGTGGCGAGGGCGAGCGGAAACATCATCGCCGCCGCCGCGTTGTTCGACATCAGCTCGGTGAAGATCATCGTCAGGCCGTAGATCACGACCAGCGCGAGAAACGGATCGTGGCCGGCGAGGCCGAGGACGTGCGTGACGATGAACTGCGCGCCGCCGCTCGTCTCCAGCGCCCTGCCGATGCCGAGCGCGGCACCGATGACGATCAGCACCTGCCAGTCGATGCTGCGCCTCGCGGTCTGGCCGGTGACGCAGCGGGTTGCGATCATCAGGCAGGCCGCGACGAGCGCGGCGTTCAGCATCGTCATCCACTCCATCGCCGCCAGCGCGATCATGCCGAGGAGGATCGCGACCGCGACGCCGGCCCGCTCGTGGCGCACGGGCGCGGAGTCGGCGAGCTGTGTGACGAGCAGAAAATCGCGCGAATTGCGCTGGGTCTCGGCGAAAGCGTTGTGCGTTTCGAGCAAGAGCACGTCGCCGGCCTCGAGCACGATGTCGCCGATCTTGCGCTTGATGCGCCTGCCGTTGCGGGCGACGGCGATCACCGCGGCGTTGTAGACGTTGCGGAAGCGGCCGTCGCGGATCGTGCCGCCGACCAGCGGGCAGCTATCGGACACCACGGCTTCGACGAGGCAGCGCGCGTCGCGATGCGCGTCGAGCTTGAAGACTTGATCGGTCGCCGGCCGCAGGCCGCGGATGCGCTGCAGCTCGACGATGGAGTCGACGATGCCGACGAAGATCAGCCGGTCGTCGCCCTTCAGGCGCTGTTCGGGCCCGACCGCAACGATCGCATCGCCGTCGCGCTCGATTTCGATCAGATAGGCGCCGGGCAGATGGCGCAGCCCGGCTTCCTCGATCGTGCGCCCGGCGAGCGCGCCGCCCGGTTCGACCATCATCTCGACCGTGTACTCGCGCGGATCGCTGTCGAGGCTGAACGCGGGCTTGCGATCCTTCAGGAGCAGGCGGCTGAACAGCAGCATATAGGCGATGCCGACCGCGGCGCAGACGAGACCGATCGGCGCGATGGCGAAGAGCCCGGGCTTCTCGCCCGTCGCCTCGCGCAGCAGGCCATAGACGACCACGTTCGTGCTGGTACCTATCTCGGTGCACAGGCCGCCGAGGATGGTCGCGAAGCTCAGCGGCATCATGAACTGCGACGGCGACATCCTGAGCTTCTTCGCCCAATCGTTGACCACCGGCACCAGCATCGCGACCAGCGGCGTGTTGTTCATGATCGAGCTCATCAGCGCGGTCGGTATCATCATCCGCGCCTGCGCGGCGGCGAGCCGGGTCGGCCGGCCGAGGATGCGCTGCGCCAGCCAGGCCATGCCGCCGGTATCGCGCAGGCCGGTGGCGACGATGAACAGCACTCCGACCGTGATCAAGCCCTCGTTGGCGAAGCCGGCGAGCGCTTCCCTGGTGTCGAGCACGCCGCAGCTCAGCAGGAAAGTCAGCGCCGCGATCATCACGAGATCGGGGCCGACGGTGCTCAAAGTCAGGGCCAGCAGCACGGCGAGCACCGTGGCGAGGGTCAGCAGGGCTTCCGGGGTCATGTCGTCTCGATTGCGCGGCGCGTGCCGGAGAAGCGGGGCGCAGAGCATAGCGGAGAACCGCGCGGGCGCGCGCGCCGCTGCGTCAGATCGACGGTGCATGCCGGCCTGTCAAGCCCGTCTCCCGGCGGTCGCTATCCCAAGGGCGAGCCGGCCGTCCGCCGGCACCTCAGGCTGGAGACCGCCGCATGAACGCTCCCGTTGCCGCGAAGTGCGGGCCGCGCACGGCCGTCGAGCCGATCTTCGTATTCGGCTCGAACATGCTCGGCGAGCACCTCGAGGGCCATGCGCAGATCGCGGCACGCTTCCACCAGGCCGCGGCCGGCGAGTGGGACGGCCGCACCGGCCACGCCTATGCGATCCCCTACCGCGATCGCGAGCTCAAGCTGATGTCGCTGGCCGACATCGCGGGCCATGTCGAACGCTTCAAAGCCTATGCCGGCGCGCAGCGGACGCTGACGCTGCAAGTCATGCGCTTCGCCTGCGAGAAAGGCGCGTTCGACGATGCCGACATCGCGAATCTCTTCCGCGACGCGCCGCCGAACGTCGTGCTGCCGGCCCTGTGGCAACGGCTGCTCGATCCGCAGCGACCGGTTCGAATCATGGTCTACGATCCGGCAGGCCGGTTGCTGGCCGCAGAGTGGCAGGCCCTGCTCGGGCGCCATCTGCAGATCAAGCTTCCGCTGTGGGGCGCGAGCGGCGTGGAGCTGATCAGCGCCGGCGCGGCGCGCGGCGTCGTCGCCACCGATGCCGCGGCCCGGCATCTGGGCCTGAAGCACCGCGTCATCGGCGAGAACCCGGCGTATTTCGGCGCGCAGTCGCCGATGGCGGCCGAATTGAAGGCGGTATGGTCGGCGACGCATCTGCTCTCGATCACCGATCCCGATCAGACGGCCCAGCCCGCGCACGTTCGCGTGCTGTCGTATGCGACGCGCGCGGGGCTCGATTGCGACGATCTGTATCCCGGGATATACGACTGACACGGCGGCCGTCTCAACAGCAGCGCCGCACCCCGCTCCAGCGCCGCTCGAGCTCCGCGCGATGGAAGTCCGCGCGCGACAGCGGCGCGTGCTCGCAGTCCGCATGCGCCGCGTCCCAGGCCGCGCGATAGGCCCGATACGCGGCATCACCGTTCAACCATGCGAGCCAGGCGATGAACCCCGACCAGCAGCGCTTCAAGGCCGTCACGGTGAAGCCAGCTCAGTGCGCGCATACGGCGCTTCGGACAGCGGCAGCGCATCGCCGCGCAGCGCGCGACGGCACATGCGGACAGTCTCGAACACGACGATCCAGGTAATCGCGAGGAACAGCGCCGTCATCGTCGCATTGAGATAGTCGTTGAAGATCAGGCGCGGCGCGCTCGCGATGGCTTCCGGCGGCAGCAGGCCGGCGGCGAGCTTGCGCTGCAGATCCTCGGCATGGGCCAGAAAACCGATGCGCGGCGCGTCGTCGAACAATTTGTACCAGGCCGCGCTCGTCGTCACGATCACGAGCCAGGCGAGCGGCCCGGCCGTGATCAGCGCCTGCCAGCCGCGGCCCGACTTCACGAGTATGGTGGTGGCGACGCACAGCGCAATCGCCGCGAGCATCTGGTTCGCGATGCCGAACAGCGGCCACATGCTGTTGATGCCGCCGAGCGGATCGAGCGTGCCCTGGTACAGGAACCAGCCCCAGGCGCCGACGACGAGCGCGCTGGTCAGCAGCACGCCGGGATACCAGCTCGTGCGGCCGAGCGGGGCATGGAAGTTGCCGAGCAGGTCCTGCAGCATGAAGCGCGCGACGCGCGTGCCGGCGTCCAGCGTGGTCAGGATGAACAAAGCCTCGAACATGATCGCGAAGTGGTACCACAGCGCGAGTAGCGCGCCGCCCGACAGCGAGGAGAAGATGTGCGCCATGCCGACCGCGAGCGAGGGCGCACCGCCGGTGCGCGCGAACAGCGTCGCCTCGCCCATCTGCCGCGCGAGCGCGTCCATCTGCTCGACGGTGACGGGATAGCCCCAGCCGGAGATCGTCGCGACCGCGCTCGCCGCGTCCTTGCCGACCACCGCCGATGCGCTGTTGATCGCGAAGTAGACGCCGGGTTCGAGCACGCAGGCGGCGACGATCGCCATCACGGCGACGAAGGACTCCATCATCATGCCGCCGTAGCCGATCATCCGGGCGTCCGCCTCGCTCGCGATCAGCTTCGGCGTCGTGCCGGAGGCGATCAGCGCGTGGAAGCCCGAGATCGCGCCGCAGGCGACCGTGATGAAGACGAAGGGAAAGAGCGGGCCGGAGAAAATCGGCCCGGTGCCGTCGATGAAGGGCGTCAGCGCCGGCATGCGGATGTCGGGCCGGATGATGAGGATCGCGACGGCCAGCGCAGCGATGGTGCCGATCTTCATGAAGGTCGACAGGTAGTCGCGCGGCGCGAGCAGCAGCCATACCGGCAGCACGGCGGCGCAGAAACCGTAGGCGACGATCACCAGCGCGAGCGTCGGGCCGTCGTAGTCGAACCATGCGCGCAGCGCGGGCTGGTGGTCCAGCCAGCCGCCGCCGACCACGGCGCCGAGCAGCAGGACGACGCCGATCGCCGTTCCTTCCAGCACCTGACCCGCGCGCAGGCCGCGCATGTAGAGGCCGACGAGCACGGCGATCGGGATCGTCGCCGCGACGGTCGACGTCGCCCACGGACTGTGCTTCATCGCATTGACGACGACGATGCCGAGCACGGCGATGAGGATGATCATGATCGTCATCACGCCGGCCAGCGCCGCGGCGCCGCCGAGCGGGCCCAGCTCGTCGCGCGCCATCTGTCCGAGTGAGCGCCCGTTGCGGCGTATCGAGAAGAACAGGATCACGAGGTCCTGCACGCAGCCGCCGAGCACCCCGCCGATCAGGATCCACAGCGTGCCCGGCAGATAGCCGAACTGTGCGGCGAGCGTCGGGCCGATCAGCGGGCCGGGGCCCGCGATCGCGGCGAAATGGTGGCCGAAGACGATCCAGCGGTTGGTCGGCATGAAATCGCGGCCGTCATTGAGCCGCTCGGCCGGCGTCGCGCGCGTCGCGTCGAGCACCAGCACCTTCGCCGCGACGAAGGCGCTGTAGAAACGGTAGGCGAGCGCGTACACGCAGAGCGCGGCGACGATGAACCACAGGCTGTTGATCGCCTCGCCGCGATGGAGCGCGATGCCGCCGACGGCGCCGGCGCCGAGGATCGCGACGGCGAGCCAGACGAGGAGGCCGGGGCCGCTGAGGCCTTGCTGCCGGCGGGCGGCGGAGAGGGAATGAGGGTGCATCGACGGCTCCGGGATCAACGCGCGCCGCCCCACTGCCCGGCGGCGCCCGTTACGATAGCGTCCACGCGATCGGCGCTCAATCCGGCAATCTAGCCACGGAGGGCACGGCGAAGGAAACGGAATGGCGCTGCGCGGGGAATGCGCCCCTCTTCGTAGCCCGGATGAGCACAGCGAATCCGGGATCCGGCATACCCGATAAGCGAAACCCTACGACGAAGCTCGCCGTTCAGGGCGGCAAGCCCGATCGAACGCAGAAGGCTCAGAGGCGTCGGATCCCGGATTCCGCGCCGCTGCGCGGCTACGAAGATTGGCTATGGCGCCTCTCTCGCGCTCGGCGATTCAAAACAGACCCGTGATGTTCCCCGCCTCGTCGACGTCGATGTTCTCGGCCGCGGGCACTTTGGGCAGGCCCGGCATCGTCATCATGTCGCCGGCGATGGCGACGACGAAGCCCGCGCCGGCGGCGAGCCGCACTTCGCGGATCGCGACGGTGTGGCCGCTCGGGGCGCCGCGGGCCTCGGGATCGGTGGAGAAGGACATCTGCGTCTTCGCCATGCAGATCGGGAAGCGGCCGTAGTCGGCGTTCAGCTCCTCGATGCGGGCCCTGATCTTCGCGTCGGCGGTGATCCCGGCCGCGCCGTAGATGCGCGTCGCGACGGCTTCGATCTTCTCCCACAGCGAGGCCGACTCCTCGTAGACGTAGCGGTGCGGCCGCGTGTTCGCATCGGCGAGCTCGGTGACGGCGCGCGCGAGATCCTCGGCGCCGGCGCCGCCCTGCGCCCAGTGTCGGGCAAGGACGGCACGGCCGCCGAGGGAATGTGCCTTGTCGAGGATCAGATCGACTTCGGCGTCGGTGTCCTGCGTGAAGTGGTTGATACACACCACGCAGGGCAGGCCGTAGTGCTCGGTGATGTTGCGGTAGTGGCGTTCGAGATTGACGAGGCCCTGCCTCAGCGCCGGCAGGTTCTCCTTGGCCAGCGCGTCCTTGTTCACGCCGCCGTGGTACTTCAGCGCGCGCACCGTGGCGACGAGCACGGCCGCGCGCGGCGCGAGACCGGCCTTGCGGCACTTGATGTCGATGAACTTTTCGGCGCCGAGATCGGCGCCGAAGCCGGCTTCGGTGATCACGTAGTCGGCGAGTTTCAGCGCGGCCTTGGTCGCCGACACGCTGTTGCAGCCGTGGGCGATGTTGCCGAACGGCCCGCCGTGCACGAAGGCGAGATTGTTCTCCAAAGTCTGTACGAGGTTCGGCTTGATCGCGTCCTTCAGCAGCGCGGCCATCGCGCCCTGCGCCTTCAGATCGCGCGCGCGCACCGGCTTGCGGCCGTTCGTGGTGTAGCCGACGACGATGTCGCCGAGGCGCTCCTTCAAGTCCTTCAGCGAGGTGGCGAGACAGAAGATCGCCATCACTTCGGACGCGACGGTGATGTCATAGCCGTCCTCGCGCACGTAGCCGTTCGCGGTGCCGCCGAGGCCGATGGTGATCTTGCGCAGTGCGCGGTCGTTCATGTCGACGACGCGCTTCCAGGCAATGAGACGCGGATCCAGATCGAGCGCGTTGCCGTGGTTGATGTGGTTGTCGATCATCGCCGCCAGCAGGTTGTGCGCGGCACCGATGGCGTGGAAGTCGCCGGTGAAGTGCAGATTGATGTCTTCCATCGGCACGACCTGCGCATAGCCGCCGCCGGCCGCGCCGCCCTTGACGCCGAAGCACGGCCCGAGCGAGGGCTCGCGCAGGCAGATGATGGTGTTGCGGCCGAGACGGTTCAGCGCATCGCCAAGGCCGACGGTGGTCGTCGTCTTGCCTTCGCCTGCGGGCGTCGGGCTGATCGCGGTGACGAGGATCAGCTTGCCGTCCGGTCGATCTTTCAGGCCGTCGAGGTAGTCCAGTGAGATTTTCGCCTTGTAATGCCCGTAAGGCTCGAGATGTTCGCTCGCAATGCCGTGACGCTCGGCGGCGAGCGCCACGATCGGACGTTTCTTCGCCGCCTGTGCGATTTCGATGTCGGACATGCCGGTCTCCTGGAAGCTGGCTGTAGAGAATTCGTGGCGCCGGACGCAGGCTCGAGACGGCCCTGATTTCGCCCGTGGGATCCGCGGCGGCGCGGGCGCCGGCGTGAACCACGCGGCGCTGGGCGCGCACTGACGTCGGACGGGCGCCCGCTGCATGCACGAGCGCGAAACGCGCGGCATTCTAGCACTGCGATCGCGGCGCGCCCGCGAAAAAAGCGCGTCGCGGGCGGCCGGATCGCGCCTCGTCCACCGCGTGCGCGCAGCGCGCTCCACGACGCGCCAGCGGGGTGTCGGGCGTTGAGAAAGAGGGGCACATCTGGTAGCTTGCGGGCACAAGAAAAAGGCCGGCTACGCACCGGCTCTGCACGCCCGAAACGCTGTGTCCGTTCACCCAGGAATGCCGTCGATCACGAGCCCATGACCCGCTACGTCTTCATCACCGGCGGCGTCGTCTCTTCCCTCGGCAAGGGCATCGCATCCGCCTCGCTCGGCGCGATCCTCGAAGCCCGCGGGCTCGAGATCGCGATGATCAAGCTCGATCCCTACATCAACGTCGATCCGGGCACGATGAGCCCCTTCCAGCACGGTGAGGTCTTCGTCACCGAGGACGGCGCGGAGACGGATCTCGATCTCGGGCACTACGAGCGCTTCGTGCGCTGCCGGACCAGCTCGAACAGCAACTACACCACCGGCCGTATCTACGAGCGCGTGATCCGCAAGGAGCGCCGCGGCGAATATCTCGGCGCGACCGTGCAGGTGATCCCGCACATCACCGATGAGATCAAGGCCTGCATCGTGCAGGGCGCGGGCAACGCGGAGATCGCGATGGTCGAGATCGGCGGTACGGTCGGCGACATCGAGTCTCTGCCTTTCCTCGAAGCGATTCGCCAGATGCGGGTCGAGCTCGGAGCCCGCCACACGCTGTTCATCCATCTGACCCTGGTGCCGTATATTCCATCGGCCGGCGAGGTGAAAACCAAGCCGACGCAGCACTCGGTGAAGGAGCTGCGCTCGATCGGCATCCAGCCGGACATTCTCATCTGCCGCGGCGATCGCCCGGTGCCGGCGGGCGAGAAGCGCAAGATCGCGCTGTTCACGAACGTCGAGGAGCGCGCCGTCATTTCCGCGATCGACGCCGACTCGATCTACAAGATCCCCGAGCTGCTGCACGAGCAGGGCCTCGACGACATCGTCGTCGAAAAGCTCGGCATCGAGGCGCCGCCGGCGAACCTCGCCGAGTGGCGCGCCGTCGTCGAGGCGCAGACCACGCCGAGGAGCGAGGTCGACATCGCGATGGTCGGCAAGTACGTCTATCTGACCGAATCGTACAAGTCGCTGTCCGAAGCGCTGATCCATGCCGGCATCCACACGCGCACGCGCGTCAACATCCGCTACGTCGACTCCGAGGTCCTCGAGCGCGAAGGCATCGCGAGCCTGGAAGACATGGACGCGGTGTTGGTCCCCGGCGGCTTCGGCGAGCGCGGCATCGAGGGCAAGATCCTGGCCGCTCGCTACGCGCGCGAGCACAAGCTGCCCTATCTCGGCATCTGCCTCGGCATGCAGGTCGCGGTGATCGAGTACGCGCGGCACTGCGCCGGTCTCAAGGATGCGCACAGCACCGAGTTTTCGCGCGATACCAAGCATCCCGTGATCGCGCTGATCACCGAGTGGATGGCGCCCGACGGCGCGGTCCACCGCCGCGACGAGCGCAGCGAGAAAGGCGGCACGATGCGTCTCGGCGGCCAGCAGTGCCGGCTCGCACCGGACAGCTTCGTCGCCCGCGCCTACGGCACGGACACGATCGTCGAGCGCCACCGGCACCGCTACGAGTTCAACAACACTTACCAGATGGAGCTCGAGGCCGCGGGCCTGCGCATCGCCGGGCGCTCGATGGACGGCAATCTGGTCGAGATCATCGAAATCCCGAGCCATCCCTGGTTCGTCGGCTGCCAGTTCCATCCCGAGTTCACCTCGACGCCGCGTGACGGCCATCCGCTGTTCACCGCCTTCGTACGGGCCGCCTTGGCTCACAGGCAGCGTCGCACGGCCGCCACCGAACATGCGGCTATGTGATTTCGTCGTCGGCGGGGATGCGCCGCTGTTCCTGATTGCCGGCCCCTGCGTGATCGAAAGCGAAGGACTGGTGCTGGACGTCGCCGGCGCGCTGCGCGAGATCACGCGCGAGCTCGGCGTGCCGTACGTTTTCAAGGCCTCCTACGACAAAGCCAATCGCACCTCACACGAGAGCTTCCGCGGTCCGGGCCTCGAGCAGGGCCTGAAGATCCTGGAGAAGGTCAAGCGCGAGCTCGGGCTGCCGGTGCTGACCGATGTCCACGAGGACACGCCGCTGGGCGAGGTCGCCGCGGTCGTCGACGTGCTGCAGACGCCGGCTTTTCTATGCCGCCAGACCAACTTCATCCAGGCCGTCGCGCGCCAGGGCAAGCCCGTCAACATCAAGAAGGCGCAGTTCCTCGCGCCCTGGGACATGCAGCACGTCGTCGCCAAGGCGCGCGCGACGGGCAACGAGCAGATCATGGTCTGCGAGCGCGGCGCGAGCTTCGGCTACAACTACCTCGTCTCCGACATGCGTTCGCTGGTCGTGATGCGCGAGACCGGCGCCCCCGTCGTGTTCGACGCGACGCATTCGGTGCAGATGCCGGGCGGACAGGGCGGTTCCTCGGGCGGCCAACGGGAGTTCGTGCCGGCCTTGGCGCGCGCCGCGACCGCGGTCGGCATCGCCGGCCTGTTCATGGAAACCCATCCCGATCCGGATCGCGCGCTGTCCGACGGGCCCAATGCCTGGCCGCTGGCCCGGATGCGAGAGTTGCTGGAAATCCTGTGCACGATCGATCGCAGCGTGAAGCAGGCCGGCGTGATGCACTGAGCCGCGGCCTGCGCCGCCGGCCGCGACAAGAAAGGAAAATTCGATGACCGCCATCACCGAAGTCACCGCCCTCGAGATCATGGACTCGCGCGGCAACCCGACCGTGCGCGCCGAAGTCGTGACCGCCCGCGGCGCCCGCGGCGCGGCCGCCGTGCCGTCCGGGGCCTCGACCGGCGAACGCGAAGCGCTGGAGCTGCGCGATCTCGACCAGTCGCGCTATCTCGGCAAGGGCGTGCGCAAGGCCGTCGCCCACGTCAACGGGGAGATTGCCGCGTGTGTGAAGGGGCGTGAGGTCAGCGATCAGGCGGGCCTCGACGCGGCGATGATCGCGCTCGACGGCACGCCGAACAAGGCGCGGCTAGGCGCGAATGCGACGCTCGCGGTGTCGATGGCCGCGGCGCGCGCCGCGGCCGCAGAGCTCGACATGCCGCTCTATGCCTACTTCGGCCGCGGCGAGCGCGAGCGCTACGAGCTGCCGGTGCCGATGATGAACATCATCAACGGCGGCGCGCACGCCAGCAACAACGTCGATTTTCAGGAGTTCATGATCCTGCCGGTCGGCGCGCCGAGCTTTGCCGAGGCGCTGCGCTACGGCGCCGAAGTCTTCCACGCGCTGAAGTCGGTGCTCGCCAAGCGCGGCGCCGGCACCACCGTCGGCGACGAGGGCGGCTTCGCGCCCGATCTGCCGTCGAACAAGGCGGCGCTGGATCTCATTGCCGAGGCCGTCGGCAGCGCCGGTTTCACGCTCGGCGGCGACATCGTGCTCGGCCTGGACGTCGCGAGCTCGGAATTCTACGAGGACGGCAAATACCATCTCGCGTCCGAGGGCCGCCGGCTGACGAGCGCCGAGATGAGCGAGATGCTCGCGGGCTGGACGCGCGACTATCCGATCGTCTCGATCGAAGACGGCATGGATCAGAACGACTGGGAAGGCTGGGGCTTGCTGACGCGGGCGGTCGGCACGCGCGTGCAGCTCGTCGGCGACGATCTTTTCGTCACCAACACCGAGATCCTGAAGCGCGGCATCGACCAGCACGTCGCCAACTCGATTCTCATCAAGGTCAATCAGATCGGCACGCTGAGCGAGACCTTCGCCGCGATCGACATGGCGCGCGAAGCCAGGTACACGGCGGTCGTGTCGCATCGCTCGGGCGAAACCGAGGACACGACCATCGCCGACATCGCGGTCGGCAAGAGCACGGGCCAGATCAAGACGGGCTCGCTGTCGCGCTCGGATCGCGTCGCGAAGTACAACCGGCTGCTGGTCATCGAGCACGAGCTCGGCGCGCGCGCCCGCTATCCCGGCCGCGCCTGTTTCTACAACCTCGGCGCAAAGTAGCTGCGATGCGCGTGCTCGTCGCGATCCTCGGCGTATTGCTGCTGCTGGTGCAGTACAGCCTGTGGTTCGGCAAGGGTGGCGTGCGTGACGTCGCCGGCCTGGAGCGGCAGATCGCGGCGCAAAAGGCCGAGAACGCGAAGCTCGAAGCGCGCAACAGTGCGCTGATGGCGGAAGTGATGGATCTGAAGCAGGGGCTCGACGCGATCGACGAAATCGCGCGCAGCGAAATGGGCATGATTCGCGAAGGTGAGGTGTTCTTCCAGGTGCTCGAAGCGGCACCCGCCGTGGCGCAGGCGCCCGCGACGGCCGATGAGGAGTGACGGTCCCCGCCACTGGGCGGTGGTACCCGCCGCCGGCAAGGGCGCCCGCATGGGCGCCGATCGCCCCAAGCAATATCTGGAGCTCGCCGGCCGCACCGTGCTCGAGCACACGCTCGCGCGGCTGCTCGCCGAGCCGCGCATCGCGGGCGTCGTGGTGCCGCTCGCGGCCGACGACGAGTATGGCCGCACGCTCGTCGCGCGCTGCGGTCCTCGTGTGACGACGGTCGTCGGCGGCGCCGAGCGCTGCCATTCGGTGCTGAACGGACTGGACGCCCTGCACGGCGCCGCCGATGGCGACTGGGTGCTCGTGCACGACGCCGCGCGGCCCTGCCTGCGCCGGGCCGATCTCGCCGCGCTGATCGACACGCTCGCGGCCGACGCCTGCGGCGGCATTCTCGCCGTGCCCGTGCGCGACACGCTGAAGCGCTGCACCGAGGACGGCCGTATCGAGCACACGGTCGATCGCGCGCGGCTGTGGCATGCGCTGACGCCGCAGATGTTCCGCGTGCGCGTGCTGCGCGACGCGCTGCGCGCCGCGCTGGCGGCGAACCGGCTCGTCACCGACGAGGCGCAGGCGATCGAGCTCGCGGGCTTCGTGCCGCGTGTCGTCGAAGGGCATGCCGACAACATCAAGATCACGCGACCGGAAGATCTGCCGCTCGCCGATCACTATCTGCGGACGCAAGGCGGAGGCTGAAGCACATGCGCATCGGTCAGGGTTTCGACGCCCATCGTTTTCGCGACGGCGACTACGTGATGCTCGGCGGCGTGCGCGTTCCGCACGATCGCGGGCTCGCCGCCCATTCGGACGGAGACGTGCTGCTGCACGCGATCTGCGACGCGCTGCTCGGCGCCGCGGCGCTGGGCGACATCGGCAAGCACTTCCCGGACACGAGCAAGGACTTCAAGGGCATCGACAGCCGCATCCTGCTCCGGCGCACCGCACAGATCCTCGCCGAGGCCGGCTACCGCCCCGTCAATCTCGACGGGACGATCATCGCCGAACGCCCGAAGATCGCGCCGCACGTCGCGGCAATGCGCGCATGCATCGCGGAAGACCTCGGCCTGCCCGTCGACGCCGTCAGCGTGAAAGCGACGACGGTGGAAAAAATGGGCTTCACCGGCCGCGAGGAAGGGATCGCAGCCTCGGCGATCGCGCTGATCGCGCCGCTGATCCCCAGTCCCTCTTCGTAGCCCGGATGAGCGCAGCGAATCCGGGATCGGCGAGCGCTGCAGCTCACTGTTTTTTTGCCACCGAGAACACGGAGAACACCGAGGGGAAGAGAGTGGGCTTGTGCCTTCTCTGCTCCGCGCCCGACCGTAAAGCCGATCGATTTGCGCTGCGCGCTACCACGGAGAAGAAAAATCGGAAACGTAGGTTGGGCTGACGAAGGAAGCCCAAGGTTCGGCGCCCGATGTTGGGCTTCCTTCGTCAGCCCAACGTTCATGACGCCCGCGTCACCCGCCATCATGAAAGAGGCGTGATGAGCTCCCCTCCCGGATTCCGCGCCGCTGCGCGGCGCTCCTTCCGGGCTACAAGAGAACGATCTTCGTAGCCCGGAAGGAGCGCAGCGGAATCCGGGTTCGGCGCCTCCCCAGTCATTGGCCCCGGGGTCGATGCCAGGCCTCTCATAGGAGCTACCACGACCGCGACGCTCTTTCACGGCAACCTACGTTCCGTTCTCCGTGGGGCGCGAAGCGCAATTCATCGACTTTCCAGCCGAGCACGGAGCCGATGACGGCACGGCCCATTCTCTTCCCCTCGGTGTTCTCCGTGTTCTCGGTGGCAAAAACACCTGTCAGTCCCCTCTGAGCCTGACTCAGCGCGCGGCTCGGACCTCGGATCCCGGGTTCCGCTACGCTGCACCCGGGCTACGAAACGCTACGAGACGCGCGAATAGCGCAGCCTCTGCACGCCGCGCCAGCTCGCGCCGGCGGTGAGCGTGACGGGCGGGGCGAATACCGCGGGCTCGATGCACAGGAAGCGGCGCCAGTCGCCGTCGCGGAGATCGGACAATGCGGCGGCTTTTTCCGCCCCGGGGTTCCACAGCACCGCGTCTGCAAAGCCTTCGCGCATGACCGTGATGCGCTCGCCGGCGTCTTCGAGCACGAGCTCGCGCGCGACGGCCGGATAGACGCGATCGAACTCGCCGTCGAACGTCACGGCCTCGCGTTCTTCGAAGCCTTCATGCAGCGCCTGCGTCGCGTCGAGATAGCGGGCACCGGCGAGCCCGCGCACGCGGACTTGCGCGAGATCGCGCACGGCGAGATAGGTGTGCAGGGCGGCGGTGAAGCTCAGCGCCGCGCTGCCCATGTTCGTCACCGTCAGCGCCGTCGCGAGGCTGTCGGCGTCGATCGCGATCTCGAGCCGCGCGCGAAAGGCGTGCGGCCAGCGGGCGCGCGTCGCCGCGTCGTCGCTGCATTCGAAGGCGATGCGATCGCCGCGGCTGCGTTCGACGAGACGCCACACGCGAGTGCGCGCGAAGCCGTGCTTGGGCAGCGGCCCGAAGCCGCTGAACTGCGGGAACACGACTGGAATGCCGCCGCGGATCGCGGCGCCGCCGGCAAAGACGCTGCGCGGGCTCAAATAGAGCAAATCACGTTCGGCGCCGCACGGGCGCCAGCCCAGCACCTGCGCGCCGTGGCGACAGACGCGCGCCGACGCGCCGTCGGCAGTGCGCAGCGTGAGCGCTTCGAAAGCCGCCTCAGACATGCGGCTGCCCGTGCGGGAAAGCGCCTGGCCAGTCCATGCGGGATCGGCCGAAGCTCGGCGAGCCCTTTACCGCGCCGGGCGTGCCTCCGCGCACCGAGTGCCGACGCCGCCGTACGCCTACGCTCTTTCGCTCCGCAACATCCCATGTGATCGGCTTCTCGGCTCGCGCATGCGGCCGACGGATTTCGTGCATGGATCTCAAGTTTGCTTTCCCCGTACCGATGAAGCGGCTACAACTGTCGCCAAACAATAAACCACCGCGGAGAAGGTCGACATGCGGAGCGCGAGCGAAGAAGCACACTGTACGAAGCGGGGGACGACCCCGTGGGTGCTGATGATGGCGAGCCTCCTCGCCGTCGGCTGCGCCTCCACCGGCGGCCCCGGCGCCACGCCCGATCCGACCCCGAGCGCGCAGGCGGCCAGCGCCGACGAAGATCGCGTCAAGCAGGTCTTCGTGTATCAGGGACGCGTCGCCAACGATCTCCTCGAGCGCTACCAGTTCGCCGACGGTCCCGAAGCCGAGATGGATCCCGTCCTGTCGGCAGCCGAAGCGCGCATGAACGAGACCTGCAGCTTTCTGAACCAGGCCGCCGTCGCCTATCTCGCCGGCAGCGAACCGGGCTGGCGACTGAAGATGCGGGTCTATGCGAGCGTCGACGACTGTGAGGCCGCGGCCGACGACGTCGCCGCGCTGCTCGACCAGCAGAGCCAGCCGTTCGCAGTGTCCGAGCTCGCGCGCTGATCACCCGTTCTCTTCGATGCCTCTCGTGGCTCGGACCGGCGTTCCGTAGCCCGGGTGGAGCGCGCAGCGCGTAACCCGGGATCGGCGCGCCGGCCCACCGAAGATCCCGGGTTCCGCTTCGCTGCACCCGGGCTACGAAGATTATGAGCAGCGATCGCGCTTCGTGACCCGGGCGACGAAGACGCTCCGAACCCGGAACGTTCAGCGCAGCGCTCGCAACAATACGTAGATCGCCCCCGTCCCGCCGTCGACCGGTCGCGCCGACGCATAGGCCAGCACTTCGTCGCGCTGGGCAAGCCAGTGCGCGACGCGCGGTTTGAGGACCGGCACCTTGCCGGGCGAGCTATTGCCCTTGCCGTGGACGATGCGCACGCAGCGCAGGCCCGTGCCGACGCACTGCTGGAGAAAGCCGGCGAGACGCAGCTTCGCTTCCATGCTAGTCAGGCCGTGGAGATCGAGATGGGCCTGTACGGCGAACTGGCCGCGGCGCAGCTTGCGCAGCAGCGCGTGCTGGACGCCGTCGCGGCGGAACACGAGCTCGTCGCCCATCTCGAGCTCGCCGGCGCCGGGATCCTGCAGCACCATCTCGCGCAGCACCGCCTGTTCGTCGCGCCGCGACTGCTGCGGGATCGGCGGCGGCGCCGGCGGCCGCAGCGGCACGGTGTCGGCTTCGAGCGGGCGCACGCCGGCGAGCGCCTCGCGCAGCGCGAGCACGTCGTCGTGCAGGGGCAATCCTTCAGCGTCTGCCGAAGGCGTGGGGCTCGATGCTCCGCCGTGCGGCGCGCCGGCCGGCGCTTGCAGTTTGCGTGACATGTCGCGCGTCCAAGGCGAGCCGACCGTTAGGCCGCGAGCCACGCGTCGGCCGCCACGACCTGCGCGTAGGGCGAGGACAGCGCGGCCATGAACGACGCATGCACCGAGGCCGCCGGCACGCTCGTGCCGCCGAAGGCGAGATCGCGCGTCGCGCAGGCGTCGGCAATCACGGTGCAGGCATAGCCCAGATCGAAGGCCGCGCGCGTCGTCGCGTCGATGCACATGTGGCTCATCGCGCCGACGATGACGAGCTCGCGAGCGCCCGCCGCGTCGAGCTCGGCCTGCAGCGTGGTGTCACGAAAGCCGTTCGGGAAGTGCTTGCGCACGACCGTCTCGCCCGCGCGCGGGGCGACGCTCGCATGATGCTCGGCGCCGTGCGTGTCCGGCAGGAAGAAGCTCGCGCCGGGCCGCGTCGAGAGATGCTGGACGTGGAACACCGGCCAGCCGCGCGCGCGGAAGCTTTCCAGCACCGCGCTCGCGCGCGCCGCCGCCGCATCCATGCCATTCAATTCCATCGCGCCATCCGGGAAATAGTCGTTCTGAATGTCGACGAGGACGAGAGACTTGCTCATGGCGTACTCCGGCTTGGCGTGAATCGAAGAGCGCGGCGGCCGCGGCCGACCGCGTATGCACAGACCGCCGCAGCCTGCCACGGGTTCCGCGCCGCCGGCAAGGCGCGCGTGCGCGGTGTAGCAAGTGCCTGCATCGAGTGAGCGTGCCGGGTGCGATGTTGGAATTGACCACAGAGAACACAGAGGCAAAAGAGTTGAAAAGGGCACTTCGAGACGCGAGCGCACGGCGTTCGTCGCCCGGGTGGAGCGCGCAGCGCGCAACCCGGGATCGGGCGTTTCGCTTGAACGAAGATCCCGGGTTCCGCTTCGCTGCACCCGGGCTACGAAATTACGAAACCAAGCCCTCGTCCCCTCGGGGTTCTCTGTGTTCTCGGCGGCAAAGGCGGCCTGTCAGGTGGCGCTCATGAAAGGTCTCGCGCGGCTCAGCCGACCGCACGCCGCGCGTTCGCGAACATGCGGAACCACGGGGATTCGAAGTCGCGCCATTCACGGGGGAACCACGAGAACTGCTTCGTCAGATACGCGCGCTCGGGATGCGGCATCACGATGGTGGCGCGGCCGTCGTCGGTGGTGAGGCCGGCGAGGGCTTCGGGCGAGCCGTTCGGATTCTGCGGATAGCGCGTCGCCGGTGCGCCGGCGTCGTCGACGTAGCGCAGGCAGACGCGTTGCTCCGCGTTCGCGAACGAGGCGCGGCCTTCGCCGTGCGAGGCGACCAGCGGCGCGCACAGGC
Source organism: Gammaproteobacteria bacterium (assembly GCA_035325705.1). Lineage (GTDB taxonomy): Bacteria > Pseudomonadota > Gammaproteobacteria. Next base: position 28,397 of record DAOKZI010000026.1, on the reverse strand, counting down.
CGGCGAGGCCGGCGAAGAAGATCGACGGCGAGGGCAGCACTTCCGCCATCACCAGCCGCGCCTCGAACTGCTCGCTGCGATTGCGCAGGAAGCGCGGCCAGTGCGCGGCGCCCGGGACGATCTCGTTCAACTGCGACAGCATCTGGCAGCCGTTGCAGACGCCGAGGGTGAAGGTGTTCGGGCGCGCGAAGAAAGCTTCGAAGGTCTCGCGCGTACGAGCGTGATAGAGGATCGATTTCGCCCAGCCGCTGCCGGCCCCGAGCACGTCGCCGTAGGAGAATCCGCCGCAGACGACCAGGCCGTCGAACTCGGCGAGATCGCAACTGCCGGCAAGGATTTCCGACATGTGCAGATCGAAGGCGTCGAAGCCCGCGTGAGTGAAGGCGGCAGCCATTTCGCGCTGCCCGTTGACGCCCTGCTCGCGCAGGATCGCCACGCGCGGCCGCTTCAGCATGAGGGCCGGCGCGGCGAGCGGCGCGAGCGCGGGCGGCAGCTCGAGATAGAGCCCGCGCGCGTTGGGTGCGAGCGTCCGCGCGAGCTCCTCGTCGGCACACTCGGGATGATCGCGCAGGCGCTGGATCGCGTGCGAGGGCGTCGACCACTCGCACAGCCAGGCGTAGAGATCCTCGTCGAGTAGCGTGTGCCCGCCGTGGCGCACGCGCACGCGCGGCTCGGCGCGGGGACGGCCGATGCGATGCACGTGTCCCGCTAGCGGGCCCGCCTCGAACTGGGCGAGGACCGCCGCGACGTCGGACTCGGCGACCTGCAGCACGAGGCCCAGCTCTTCGTTGAACAGCGCCGCGCCCGCATCGGCGCCTAGCGCGTCGAGCTCGACGTCGAGGCCGCAGCGCGCGGCGAAGGCCATCTCGGCGAGCGTCGCGAGCAGGCCGCCGTCGGCGCGGTCGTGCAGCGCGAGCAAATGGCCCGTCTCGTTCAGGATCTGCGTGACGACGAAAGCCTCGCGCAGCGCGTCGGGCGCATCGACGTCGGGCGCGTGGCTGCCGAGCAGACGCTGCACCTGGCCGTAGACGGAGCCGCCGAGCCGCTGGCGGCCGCGCCCGAGATCGACCAGCAGCAGCGCCGTGGCCTCGACAGGCTGCGCGAGCTGCGGCGTCAAAGAGCGCGTGACGTCGACCACCGGCGCGAAGGCGGTCGCGATCAACGACACCGGCGCGGTCACGGCGTGCTCGACGCCGCCGGCCTGCCAGCGCGACTTCATCGACATCGAATCCTTGCCGACCGGAATGCAGATCCCGAGCGCGCGGCACAGCGCGCTCGCGGCCGACACGGCGGCATAAAGGCGCGCATCCTCGCCCGGGTGCCCCGCCGCCGCCATCCAGTTCGCGGACAGCACGACGTCCTCGAGGCGCTTGATGCGCGCGGCGACGAGATTCGTCAGCGCTTCGCCGATCGCCATGCGCGCGCTCGCGGCGGCGTCGAGCAGCGCGAGCGGCGTGCGTTCGCCTAGCGCGAAGGCTTCGCCGGTGACGCCGAAGAAATCGGCCGAGGTCACCGCGCAGTCGGCGACGGGGACCTGCCAGGGCCCGACCATTTGATCGCGCACGGACAGACCGCCGACGGTGCGATCGCCGATCGTGATCAGGAAGCGCTTGTCGGCGACCGCCGGGAAGCGCAGCACGCGGCGCGCGGCTTCGGCGAGCGGGAGCGTCGGCGCGAAGTCGCGCGCCGGCGCAGGCAGGCTCGCGACGTCGCGGAACATGCGCGGCGGCTTGCCGAAGATCACGTCCATCGGCAGATCGATCACCGCCTCCTTGCGCCACTCGTCCCACAGCGACAGATGGCGCTCCGCCGTCGCCGTGCCGACCACCGCCAGCGGACAGCGTTCGCGCGCACACAGCGCCTCGAAGGCCGGCAGATCCGCAGGCCGCAGGCCCAGCACATAGCGCTCCTGCGCCTCGTTGCACCAGATCTCCAGCGGCGACATCGCGGGATCGGCGTTCGGGATCGCGCGCAGCGCGAGCTTGCCGCCGCGCGCCGAGTCGTTCAGCAGCTCGGGGATCGCGTTCGACAGGCCGCCGGCGCCGACGTCGTGGATGGCGACGATCGGATTGCGCTCGCCGAGCGCCCAGCACGCGTCGATCACTTCCTGCGCGCGGCGCTCCATCTCGGCGTTGTCGCGCTGGACCGACGCGTAGTCGAGCTCCGCATCGCCGTCGCCGCCGCGCACCGACGAGGCCGCGCCGCCGCCGAGGCCGATCAGCATCGCGGGGCCGCCGAGCACGAGGATGCAGTCGCCGGGCTCGAGCCGGCCTTTCTCGACGTGTTCGCGACGGATGTTGCCGACGCCGCCGGCGAGCATGATCGGCTTGTCGTAGCCGCGCCGTTCGCCGCCGTCCTCGACCTCGAAGGGGCGGAAGTAGCCGCCGAGCGCCGGCCGTCCGAACTCGTTGTTGAACGCGGCCGCGCCGATCGGGCCTTCGATCATGATCTGCAGCGCGCTGGCGAGCCGCGGGTTCAGCGCGCGCCGATCTTCCCAGGGTTCGGGCAGGCCCGGCAGCCGCAGATGCGAGACCGAGAAGCCGCTGAGCCCCGCCTTCGGCTTCGCGCCGCGTCCGGTCGCGCCTTCGTCGCGGATTTCGCCGCCCGCGCCGGTCGAGGCGCCGGGGTAGGGCGAGATGCCGGTCGGATGGTTGTGCGTCTCGACCTTCATCAGCAGCGCGATCTCCTCGGGCGAGGTCGCGTAGCGGCGCGTCGCCGGATCGATCCACTGTCGCTGGCCGACGTAGCCGCGCGTGACGGCCGCATTGTCGCGGTAGGCCGACAGCACGTCGTTCGGATGCGCGGCGTGCGTCGCGCGGATCAGCTCGAACAGGCTCGCGTCCCGCGCCTCGCCGTCGATGGCCCAGGCCGCGTTGAAGATCTTGTGGCGGCAGTGCTCGGAATTCGCCTGCGCGAACATCATCAGCTCGGCATCGGTCGGATCGCGGCCGAGCTCGGCATAGCGCGCGAGAAGGTAGTCGATTTCATCCTCGGCGAGCGCGAGGCCCAGCGCGCGGTCGGCCTCGCGCAGCGCGTCCGCGCCCTGCGCGCTGAGCGGTACGGCGACCAGCGGCCGCGCGGCCGGCGTGACTTCCTCGCGCAGTTCCTCGAGCGCGATGGTCGCGAACTCGGTCATGCGATCGTGCAGCGCCGGCGCGAGCAGGCGCGCGTTGTCCGGCGTCGCGCCTTCGATGTCCCAGCGTATCGCGCGTTCGATGCGCGCGATGTCCGTGAAGCCGCAGTTGCGCACGATGTCCGTCGCCTTGCTGGCCCAGGGCGACATCGTGCCGAGGCGCGGCGCGGTGTAGATCGCAAAGCTCGGTGCTTCCTCCGTGCCTGCGTCGGCGCCGAGCAGCGCACGGAGCCGGGCTTCCGCCGCCGCCCCGGGGGCTTCCTCGCTCCATACCAGATAGACGTAGCGGGCCTCGATTGCGCCGAGCGTCGGGCGCTGCGCAACGAGCGTGCGGCGCACGCGATCGAGTCGAAAAGCGGAAAAGGCCGCGGGGCCGCGATAGAGGCGGGCCCTCGCGCGCGTGTGCTTGTACATGGAGCGGGCCTTCGTGGTGCTGCGTGAGAGGGCGCCGCTCGCGCGGCGCGGCGCACAGTTTACACCGCCGCACAGGGGCGAGCCGGGTTCAAGGCACGGGATCGACGCGCAGCCAGAGGCCCGTGTGCGTGTCCGCCCGCCGGCGGGTGTGGGCGAGGAGCTCGCCCCGGCTGCCGGCGCTCGTCTCGAGGCTGGCGCCCAGCGGCAGCCATTCGCCGAGCCGCCCCGTGACGACGGTATCGATGCCGCTGGTCGCGAGACGGCCGTCGTCGTCCCGCGCGAAACGCTGCTGCTGCGAGGAGATCTCGACCTGCACCTCGTCGCCGCGCAGTCGCGGCGTCACGTAGAAGCCGCTCTGCGCTTCCCGCCAGTCGAGCCCCTGCTGCACGTCGGGGCCGTAGGGCGTCCAGCGCCCTTCGACATAAGGTTGGGGACGCGCGTCGACGTTCGCGATCCAGGCGCTCGCGCCGTCCATCGTCAGCACGGACTGCACCTGCGCGCCTTCGTCGCGACCGTGGGTGCGCGCGATGCGCGCCTCGATGGCGGCGTCCGGCCCGCCGGGCGGGCGGCCGATTGCGAGGCCGCCGTCGCGGTCTCCGACCGCGGCATCGATGCCGTAGCCGTCCCAGGCGCTGTCGTCGATCCGCGCGTGCGACACGGACACGCGCAGGCGCTGCGCGCGCGTGTCGAAGGCCGCGAGCGCGGCGCGCAGCTCGGCGAGGTTCGCGGGCGAGGTGCGCACGATCAGCCGGTCGCTGCTGCCGGTCAGCGTCGCGCCCGGCTCGAGCAGCGGCTCCAGCAGAGGACGGAGCTCCTCGAAGAGACGGTGCTCGAGCCGGATGACGATGAGCTCGGCATCATCGTCCGCGGCCGGCAGCGGTCCGGCGCCGAGCAGGCCCGCCAGCGCGAGCGCGGCGAGCACGCGCCTCACAGATGCAGGCGGCGCAGATTCGGATCGGCCTGCGCGCGCTGCCACAGCTCCTCGAAGCGATTGCTCAGCAGCGTCGCGTAGCGCGGATCGTGGAAATTGCACGTGGCCTCGTAGCGGTCGCTGAAGCGTCGATGCGCATAGCCGTCGTTATCGGCCACTAGCCAGGCCTCGTTGAGCTCCCGGTGTTCCGGGCCCGGCACGCGCAGCTCGATGTAGCTCGACAGGCGCTGGACGAGCGGCAGCAGCCGATGGCCGTGGCCGACGAGGGGAGCCGGATCCATGACCAATATCCGCACGCGCGCCCGGGTGCTGCCGAGCACCAGCCGTTTGACGGCGTCGACGAAATCCTCGCGGTCGCAGAGCGGCGGATCGAGGTGGCGGCTGACGAGATCGATCGTACGCCGTGCCTGCTGCGCGAGCTCGAGCAGCACGCGACGCAGTTCCTCGGCGCGTGCGGTCTCGAACGCGAGATCGGTCTCGCCGAGCACGCGCGGGACGTCGAGCGCCAAGCCCTCGCGCGGGGCCTCGCCGGTGTCGCGGGCGTCGCTCATCGTCACAGTGCCGCCGCCAGAGCGGCCGCCGCGCCCGTGTAGTCGGCCGGCCGCAGCGCGCGCAGGCGCGCGCGCTCCTCGGCCGGGATCGGCAGCGTGTCGATGAAGGCATGCAGGCGCTCGCGATCGATGCGCTGCCCGCGCGTGAGGGTCTTCAGCGCCTCGTAGGAATCCGCGATGCCGTAGCGGCGCATGATCGTCTGCACGGGCTCGGCGAGGACTTCCCAGGCCTCGCCGAGGCCGGCGCCGAGCGCGGCGAGATCGAGCTCGAGCTTGCCGATGCCGCGGCTCACCGAATCCAGCGCGAGCAGCGTATGCCCGAAGCCGACGCCGAGATTGCGTAGCACGGTGGAGTCGGTCAGATCGCGCTGCCAGCGCGAGATCGGCAGCTTCGCGATCAGATGCTCGAACAGCGCGTTGGCGACGCCGAAATTGCCCTCGGCGTTCTCGAAGTCGATCGGATTCACCTTGTGCGGCATCGTCGAGGAGCCGACTTCGGACTCGACGCGCCGCTGCCTGAAGTAGCCGAGCGCGACATAGCCCCAGACGTCGCGGCAGAAGTCGATCAGCACGGTGTTCGCGCGCGCGACCGCGGCCAGCATCTCCGCGAGCGCGTCGTGCGGCTCGATCTGCGTCGTGTACGGATTCCAGCCGAGGCCGAGGCGCGCGACGAACCGGGCGTTGAGGCTGGCCCAGTCGAGCGCCGGATAAGCCGAGAGATGCGCGTTGTAGTTGCCGACCGCGCCGTTCATCTTGCCGAGGATCTCGGCGCCGGCGATCTGATCGATTTGACGGCGCAGGCGGTAGGCGACGTTCGCAAGCTCCTTGCCCATGGTCGTCGGCGAGGCCGGCTGGCCGTGCGTGCGCGCGAGCATCGGCGCCGCGGCGTGCGCGTGCGCGAGCGCCGCGATCGCGGCCTCGACGCCGCGCAGCGCCGGCAGCAGCGCGAGCTCGCGCAGATCTTTCAACATCAGCCCGTAGGCGAGATTGTTGATGTCCTCCGAAGTGCAGGCGAAGTGCAGGAACGGGATCGCGCGGCCGAGCGTCGGGTCGTCGGCGCAGACTTCGCGCAGAAAATACTCGACCGCCTTGACGTCGTGATTGGTGGTGCGCTCGATCGTCTTCACGCGCTGCGCCTGAGTGAGGCCGAAGCCTTCGACGATGGCGTCGAGCCGCTGCAGCTCGACGGCATCGAAGGGCGGCAGCTCGGGCAAGCACGCCACGTTCGCGAGATGCTGCAGCCAGCGGACCTCGATCAGCACGCGGTAGCGGACGAGGCCGTATTCGCTCGCATAGGGCCGCAGCGCGGCGGTGGCGCGCGCATAGCGGCCGTCGAGCGGCGAGACGGCGGTCAGATCGGACAGCGGCAGGACGTCGGAAGCATTCATGGGACGGAACCGGGATTGCGGGAGAGACGCCGGCGGCGGCGCTGCGCGTTACCTTACGGGCGCGCGTTCGGGCTTGCAACGCGACGCCTCGATGCGGGGCAGCCTGCTAGAATCGCGCTCGTCCCATTCCCGAGCCCGTTCGCCACCATCGTGAGCAAGTCGCCCATTGCCCTGCGTTTCCGCGGTTTCCTGCCCGTCGTCGTCGACATCGAGACGGCCGGTTTCGTGCCGGAGACGGACGCGCTGCTCGAGATCGCGGCGGTGCTCGTCGAATACGACTCCGCGCAGGGTTGGCACCGCAAGACGACCATCGGCCACCACGTACAGCCCTTCGCCGGCGCCCGGCTCGACGAGGCGGCGCTGCGCTTCAACAAGATCGATCCCTTCCACCCCTTTCGTTTCGCGGTCAGCGAGATCGCGGCGATCGGCGACATCTTCGAGCGCGTGCGCCGCGCCGTGCAGCACCACGGCTGCACGCGCGCGATCCTCGTCGGCCACAACCCGGCCTTCGATCTGTCCTTCCTGAAGGCCGCGGTCGAGCGCGCGGGCGTCAAGCGCAATCCCTTCCACGCTTTCAGCACCTTCGATACCGCCTCGCTCGCGGGCGTCGCCTACGGCCAGACGGTGCTGTCGCGGGCCGTGCAGGCCGCGGGTATGAGCTGGGAGGAGGAGGCCGCGCACTCGGCGGTCTACGACGCGGAGAAGACCGCGGATCTGTTCTGCGCGATCGTCAACCGCTGGGATCGCCTGCGCCCCGTCGGGAGCTGAAGCAGGGGCCTCAGGCCGGGCCGATCCGCGCCCGCCAGCGCTCGGCGGTCGCGAGCAGATCCTGCTCGTCGAGGCTCGTGAGGCGCCGATCCTCGACGACGCGCCGGCCCGCCACCCAGACGTCGCTGATCTGATCGCGGTGCGAGGCGTAGACGATCTGCGAGATCGGATCGTAGAGGGGCTGCGCGCGCAGCCCGCCGAGATCCACCGCGATGCAATCGGCGCTCTTGCCGGCGGCGAGCGAGCCCGTCTCGTGATCCAGGCCGAGCGCGCGCGCGCCGTTCAGCGTCGCCATCGCGAGCGCGCTGTGTGCCGGCACCGCGCAAGGGTCGCCGGCGACGGCCTTGGCGAGCAGCGCCGCGGTGCGCATCTCGCCGAGCATGTCGAGATCGTTGTTGCTCGCCGCGCCGTCCGTGCCGAGCGCGCAGTTGACGCCGGCCGCCGCGAGCGCGCCGAGCGGGCAGAAGCCGCTCGCGAGCTTGAGGTTGGACTCCGGGCAGTGTGCGACCGACACGCCGGCCGTCGCGAGCAGCCGGATCTCGGCCGGGCTCAGCGCGGTCATGTGCACGGCGAGCAGCCGATGGGACAGGAGGCCCAGGCGTTCGAGGCGCGCCAGCGGCCGCTCGCCGCTCGCCTGCACCGCGTCCTCGACCTCGCGCGCGGTCTCGTGCACGTGCATGTGCACGGGCACGTCGAGCTCTTCCGCGCGCACCGCGACCCGGCGCAAGGCATCGTCGTCGACGGTGTAGGGCGCGTGCGGCGCGAAGGCCGTGCGGATCAGCGGATGGCCGCGGTAGCGGTCGTGCACCGCCTGGCCGTTCGCGAAGTATTCGCGCGTGTCGCGCGCCCAGGCGCTGGGGAAGCCGATGAGGATCATGCCGACGACCGCGCGGATGCCGGCCTCGATGGCGGCGGCGGCGGCTTCGTCGGGAAAGAAATACATGTCGTTGAAGCAGGTCGTGCCGCCGAGGAGCATCTCGGCGACCGCGAGCCGCGTACCGTCGCGCACGAACTCGCGATCGGCCCAGCGCGCCTCGGCCGGCCACACGTGATCTTCGAGCCAGGTCTTCAACGGCAGATCGTCGGCGAGACCGCGGAACAGGCTCATCGCCGCATGCGTGTGCGCGTTGACGAAGCCGGGGATCAGCGCGTGGCGCGGCAGGTGGACGATGCGCGGCGCGGTGTAGTCGCGCGTCGCGATCGCGGTCGGCAGCACGGCGGCGATGCGGCCGTCGCGCACCAGCAGCGTATGCGCCGGCAATACTTCGCCGGCCGGTTCCACCGGGATCACCCAGCGGGCGTGGATCAACTGGTCGACCTGCTGCATAGCCTCGATGGACCCGGCCCTCGCCAGCACCGTGGCGCAGGTGAAAGCCGTCGCATCGGGCGGGGCGTACGCGACGACTGCGCCGCTGACCGGCGAGTGGAGGCGCGTAAGGTACCATAGGGTTTTTGACGCTCGCAGCGATCGCCATGAATGCACAGTCCGCATCGAATCCCGTGACGGCCGTCGATCCCATCGCCTGGCGCGACGGCGCGCTGTGGCTGCTCGATCAGCGTCTGCTGCCGGCGACCGAAACCTACGTCGAGTGCACGACGCCGGCGGCCATCGTGAACGCGATCCGGACGATGGTGGTGCGCGGCGCGCCGGCGATCGGCATCGCCGGTGCGTATGCGATGGTGCTTGCCGCGCGCGAGGCCTGGGCCCGTGCCGGCGCGCGCTGGCAGGAGGCCTGGCAGACGGACGTCGCGGCGATCCGCGCGGCGCGTCCGACCGCCGTCAATCTCGCCTGGGCGGTCGAGCGCCTGCTCGAAGCGGCCGCCGCCGTCGGCGCGGGCGATCCGACGCCGGCGCTGCTCGCGCGGGCGCAGGCGCTGCACGCGGCGGATCTGGCGGCGAATCGGCGCATGGGGCGGCTCGGCGCCGAGCTGATTGCGCCCGGCGCGGTGGTGATGACCCACTGCAACGCGGGCGCGCTCGCGACCGCCGGCCACGGCACGGCGCTCGGCGTCATCCGCGACGCGCACGCCGGCGGCCGCGTGCGGCAGGTCTACGCGACCGAGACGCGACCGTGGCTGCAGGGCGCGCGCTTGACGGCCTGGGAGCTCGCGCGCGAAGGCATCCCGGTCAAGCTCGTCACCGACGGCGCCGCGGCCCACGTGATGCGCACGCAGGGCGTGTCGTGGGTGATCGTCGGCGCCGATCGCGTTGCGGCCAACGGCGACGTCGCGAACAAGATCGGCACTTACGGCCTTGCCATCGCCGCGCGCGCCCACGGTGCGCGCCTGATGGTCGTCGCCCCGCTGTCGACCCTCGATCCCGCGACGCCGGACGGCGCCGCGATCCACATCGAGGAGCGCAGCGCCGAGGAGATCACGACGATCGGCGGCAGCCTCCATGCGCCGCCCGGCGTCGGCGCCTACAACCCCGTCTTCGACGTCACGCCGGCCGAGCTCGTCGACGTGCTCGTGACCGAAGCCGGGGTCGTCGAACGTCCCGATCGCGCCCGGCTCGCCGCCCTGCGCGCGGGCCGCTGAGGGGGCCTCGCGCACACGCTTCGCGAGGTCCGTGAGGCTTAAGCCCGGGCCCTTTACGTGCTACACTCCCGACTCTTTTCGGGCCTCGTGTTCCTCAGGAAATTTAAGAACTTATAAAGCCGCCGATGGTCGATTTCGCGCGCCAGCTCTTCCCCGTCAACATCGAAGACGAAATGCGCCAGTCCTACATGGATTACGCGATGAGCGTGATCGTGGGACGGGCGCTGCCGGACGTTCGGGACGGGCTCAAACCGGTCCACCGGCGCGTGCTCTACGCGATGCACGAAGCGAACATCGCCTGGAATCGCCCCTACGTGAAATGCGCTCGCGTCGTCGGCGACGTGATGGGTAAATACCATCCGCACGGCGACAACGCGATCTACGACACGCTGGTGCGCATGGCCCAGGACTTCTCGCTGCGCTACACGCTGATCGACGGCCAGGGCAACTTCGGCTCGGTCGACGGCGACGCCGCGGCGGCGATGCGCTACACCGAATGCCGGCTCGAGCGCATCGCCGGCGAGCTGCTCGCCGACATCGATCGCGAGACCGTCCATTTCGTGCCGAACTACGACGGCAAGGAGCAGGAGCCGACGGTACTGCCCTCGCGCATCCCGAACCTGCTCGTCAACGGCTCGAGCGGCATCGCGGTCGGCATGGCGACGAACATCCCGCCGCACAATCTCGGCGAAGTGATCGACGCCTGCGTCGCGCTGGTCGACGACCCGACGCTGTCCATCGACGAGCTCATGCGCTACGTGCCGGGCCCGGATTTCCCGACCGCGGGCATCATCAACGGCGCTGCCGGCATCCGCGAGGCCTATCGCACCGGCCGCGGCCGCATCTACGTGCGCGCCAAGGCCGAAATCGAGAACGCCGACACCGACGCGCCGACGATCGTCGTCACCGAGCTGCCCTATCAGGTCAACAAGGCGCGGCTGCTGGAAAAGATCGCCGATCTCGTCAAGGACAAGCGCCTCACCGGCATCCGCGAGCTGCGCGACGAGTCCGACAAGGATGGCATGCGCATGGTGATCGATCTGAAGCGCGGCGAGTCGGCGGAAGTGCTGCTGAACAATCTCTACCAGCACACGCAGATGCAGTCGGTGTTCGGCATCAACACCGTCGCACTGGTCGACGGCCAGCCGCGCACGTTGGATCTCAAGACGCTGATCGAGTGCTTCCTGCGCCATCGCCGCGAAGTCGTCACGCGGCGCACGATCTACGATCTGCGCAAGGCGCGCGAACGCGCCCACGTGCTGGAAGGCCTCGCCGTCGCGCTCGCCAACATCGACGAGGTGATCGCGGTGATCAAGGCCGCGCCGAACCCGAACGACGCGCGCGCCGCGCTGACGAGCCGCGCCTGGGCGCCGGGCATCGTGCTGACGATGCTGGAGCGCGCCGGCGCGCAGGTGTCGCGGCCCGAAGATCTGCCGGCCGGCTGCGGCCTCGTCGACGGCGCCTATCGGCTGTCCGAGCGCCAGGCCAAGGAAATCCTCGAGATGCGCCTGCAGCGCCTCACGGCGCTCGAGCACGACAAGATCCTCGACGAATACCGCGAGCTGCTGGCGCGCATCGACGATCTGCTCGACATCCTGATCCGGCCCGAGCGCCTGATGGCCGTCATCCGCGAGGAGCTCGTCGAGATCCGCGAGCACTACGGCGACGCGCGCCGCACGCGCATCGAAGTGACGCAGGAGGATCTCTCGCTCGAGGATCTGATCAGCCCCGAGGACGTCGTCGTCACGCTGTCGCATCTCGGCTATGCGAAGTCGCAGCCGATCGACAACTACCGCACGCAGCGCCGCGGCGGCCGCGGGCGCGCGGCGGCGCCGACCAAGGACGAGGATTTCGTCGAGAAGCTGTTCGTCGCCAACACGCACGACACGCTGCTGTGCTTCTCGAATCGCGGCAAGGTGTACTGGCTCAAGGTCTACGAGCTGCCGCAGGCGAGCCGCACGGCGCGCGGCCGCCCGCTCGTCAACCTGCTGCCGCTGTCCGAAGGCGAGCGCATCACCGCGGTGCTGCCGATCAAGGCCTTCGATCCCGAGCTCTACGTGCTGATGGCGACGCGCCAGGGCACGGTCAAGAAGACTTCGCTGGAGGAATACTCGCGCCCGCGCACGGCCGGCATCATCGCCGTCGATCTCGACGAGGGGGACAGCCTCGTCGGCGTCACGTTGACCGACGGCAAGCGCGACGTCATGCTCGTCAGCAGCGGCGGCAAGGCCGTGCGCTTCGCGGAGAGCGAGGTGCGGCCGATGGGCCGCAACGCGCACGGCGTGCGCGGCATCCGTCTCCCCGAAGGGCAGACGCTGATCGCGCTGCTGCCGATCGATCCGGCGCGCGAGGTCCTGCTCGCGACCGCGAACGGCTACGGCAAGCGCACGCGCACCGAGGAGTTCCCGCGCCACGGCCGCGGAGGGCAGGGCGTGATCGCGATCCAGACCAGCGAGCGCAACGGCCAGGTCGTCGGCGCCGTCGCCGTCGCGGCGGACGAGGAAATCATGCTGATCAGCGACGGCGGCACGCTGGTGCGCACGCCGGTCCAGGAGATCTCGGTGGTCGGCCGCAATACGCAGGGCGTGCGCCTGATTTCGCTGGCCAGCGGCGAGAAGCTCGTCGGCGTCGAACCGGTCGCGGACGTCGGCAACGGCGACGAGACGGACGACGCCGCGGACAACAGCTAAGCCCCACCCGCTGCTCGCTTCCGACGCCGTGAACAGCGAAGAACAGGCCCTCAAGGCAGTCCGCGACGAAATCGATCGCATCGATCGCGAGCTCGTGCGCCTGCTCAACGAGCGCGCGAAATGCGCGCTCGAGATCGGCCGCATCAAGCAGACGGCCGGCGCCCACGGCGATCTCTACCGCGCCGATCGCGAAGCCCAGGTCCTGCGCCGCGCGCGCCAGTTGAGTACGGGTCCCTTGAGCGGCGACGAGATCGCGCGGCTGATGCGCGAAGTGATGTCGAGCTGCCTCGCGCTCGAAAAGCCGCTGACCGTCGCCTACTTCGGCCCCGCCGGGACCTATACGCATGCCGCCGCGCGCAAGCACTTCGGCGGTGCGGTGAACCTGCTGCCGGTGCCGACGATCGACGAAGTGGTGCGCGTGGTCGAGGCGCGCGGGGCGGATTTCGGCGTCGTGCCGATCGAGAACTCGCTCGAAGGCTCGGTCAACCAGACGCACGACTGCCTGCGCGATTCGACGCTGCGCATCGGCGGCGAGGTGCTGCTGGCCGTCCATCACCAGCTCATGTCGCAGGCCGATTCGATCGCCGCGCTCACGCGCATCTACGCGCATCCGCAGGCGCTCGCGCAGTGCCGGCACTGGCTCGATGCGCACTGCGCGCACGCCGAGCGCGTGCCGGCGACCAGCAACGCCGAGGCCGCGCGGCGGGCGACCGCCGAGCCTCACGCCGCGGCGATCGCCGGCGAGATGGCGGCCGAGATCTACGGCCTGCCGCTGCTCGAACGCAACATCGAGGACGATCCGAGCAACACGACGCGCTTCCTCGTGCTCGGCCATCACGACGTTGCGCCGACCGGCCAGGATCTTACCTCGCTGTACTTCGTCACGCCGAACAAGCCGGGCGCGCTGCACGAAGTACTGCGCGCCTTTGCCGACGCCCACATCAGCATGACGCGCATCGAATCGCGCCCGCTGCGCCAGGCGAAGTGGGAATACGTGTTCTTCGTCGACATCGACGGCCACCAGGCCGAGCCGGGCGTCGCCGCCGCGCTCGCGAAGGTCGGCGAGACCGCCTCGATGTTGCGTATCCTCGGCTCCTACCCGCGGGCGAGCCTGTGAGCGAATCCTTCGGGCGCCTCGCGATCCTCGGCGTCGGTCTGATCGGCGGCTCGCTCGCCCGCGCGCTGCGCGCGCGGGGCGCCGTCGCGCGCGTCGTCGGCTGCGGCCGCGATCGCGCCAATCTCGAGCGCGCGGTCGAGCTCGGCGTGATCGATGAATGGACCCAGGATCCGGCCGCGGCCGCGGCGGACGCCGATCTCGTGGTCGTCGCGGTGACCCTGGGCGCGACCGCGGACATCCTCGCGCGCATCGCCCCCGCGCTGGCCGCGCGGGCCATCGTCACCGACGTCGGCAGCGCCAAGCGCTGCGTGATCGACGCGGCGCGCGCGCAGCTCCCGCCGCCGCACTACGCGCGTTTCGTCGCGGGCCATCCGATCGCCGGCGCCGAGAAGAGCGGCGTCGAGGCGGCGAAGGCCGATCTGTACGAACGGCATCGCGTGATCCTGACCCCGACCGCCGACACCGATCGCGCCGCGCTCGCGACCGTGCGCCGCATGTGGGAGCGCGTCGGCGCCGAGGTCTGCGACATGGACGCCGAGCTGCACGACGAGGTGCTCGCCGCGACCAGCCACCTGCCGCATCTCCTCGCCTACGCGCTCGTCGACTGCCTGCTCGATCTGGACGCGCCGGTCGACGTGTTCGATTTCGCGGCCGGCGGCTTTCGCGACTTCACGCGCATCGCGTCCAGCAGCCCGGCGATGTGGCGCGACATCGCGATCGAGAACCGCGCGGCGCTGCTCGCCGTCTGCGCGCGTTTCGAGCACACGCTCGCCAGACTGCGGCGGGCGCTCGAGGCCGGCGACGCGGCGGCGCTCGAAGCCGCGTTCGGCCGCGCGAAGGCGGCACGCGACGACTTCATGCGGCGGAGAAAGACATGAGCGGCATCGGCGAAGAGTTGATCGTGCGTCCCGGCGGCGCGCTGCACGGCCGGCTGTGCGTGCCGGGGGACAAGTCCATTTCGCATCGCGCCGTGATGTTCGGCGCGCTGGCCGAGGGCGTGACCGAGATCCGCGACTGCCTGCTCGGCGAAGACGTGCGCGCGACGATGGCCGCGTTCCGCGCGATGGGCGTGCGCATCGAGGAGCTCGACGAGGGACGGCTCATCCGCGTGCACGGCGCGGGGCAGGGCGGTCTCGTGCCGCCGCAGGACGTGCTCGATCTCGGCAATTCCGGCACCTCGATCCGGCTCATCACCGGCATCCTCGCCGGCGCCGGCGTCGCGGCGACGCTGACGGGCGACGCATCGCTGCGCCGGCGGCCGATGAAGCGCGTGACCGAACCGCTGGCGCGCATGGGCGCGCAGATCGCGACGGCGGCGAACGGCACGCCGCCGATCGTCGTGCAGCCGGGCGCGCCGCTGCACGGCATCGAGCTCGCGATGAACGTGGCGAGCGCGCAGGTGAAATCGGCGGTGCTGCTCGCGGGGCTCCATGCGCGCGGCCGCACCTGCGTCGTCGAGCCCGCGCCGACGCGCGATCACACCGAGCGCATGCTGCGCGGCTTCGGCGCGCGCGTAGACGTCGACGGGCCGCGCGTCTGCGTCGACGGCGGCCAGCGGCTGCGCGGCGCTTCGATCGCGGTGCCGGCGGATCTGTCCTCGGCCGCTTTCTTCATCGTCGGCGCGAGCATCGCGCCCGGCAGCGAGATCCTGCTCGAGAACGTCGGCGTCAATCCTACGCGCACCGGTGTGCTCGACATCCTGGCGCACATGGGTGCGGACGTCGAACACCTGAACGAGCGCGAGGTCGGCGGTGAGCCGGTGGCGGATCTGCGCGTGCGGGCGGCGCGGCTCCGCGGCATCGACGTGCCGCCCGAGCTCGTGCCGCTCGCGATCGATGAATTCCCGATCCTCTTCGTCGCCGCGGCCTGCGCCGAGGGCGTCACGCGCGTGCACGGCGCCGAGGAGCTGCGCCACAAGGAGAGCGATCGCATCGCGACCATGGCCGCCGGCCTCGCCGAGGCCGGCATCGCGGTCCGGACCTTCGACGACGGCATCGAGATCGCCGGCGGCCGGCTCGCCGGCGCGACGATCGCGAGCCACGGCGATCACCGCGTCGCGATGTCCTTCGCGATCGCGGCGCTGCGCGCGGAGAGCCCGATGCGGATCACCGGTGCGGCGACGATCGCGACGTCCTTCCCGAGCTTCGTGGATCTCGCGCGGCGCGCGGGGCTGGGGCTGTGAGCGAGACCGCTCCGGTCGTCACCGTCGACGGTCCGAGCGGCACCGGCAAGGGCACGGTGGCGCTGTGGCTCGCGCGCACGCTCGGCTGGCATTTCCTCGACAGCGGCGCCCTCTACCGGGTGCTCGCCCATCATGCGATTTGCCGCGGCGTGCCGCTCGATGACGAGGCGCAGGTCGCGGCGCTCGCGCGGGCGCTGCCGGTCGTCTTCGTCGAGGACGGCGGCGCGCCGCGGGTGCTGCTCGAGGGGCAGGACGTGACGGCCGCGATCCGCACCGAGGAGAGCGGCGCGGCGGCCTCGGTGGTGGCCGCGCTGCCGGCCGTGCGTGAGGCCTTGCTCGCCCGCCAGCGCGCGTTCCGGCGGCCACCGGGACTGGTGGCGGACGGCCGCGACATGGGCACCGTGGTGTTCCCCGATGCGAGCTTCAAGCTGTTCCTGACGGCGAGCGCCGAGGCGCGCGCGGACAGACGCTATAAGCAGTTGAAGGGCAAAGGAATTGATGTTAACCTCGCGGCGCTCTTGGAGGACATCCGACGCCGCGATCACCGGGACGAGCAACGCGCAGTTGCTCCGTTGCAGCCCGCTCCCGACGCTGAAATCCTCGATACCACGACTCTCGGGATTCCCGAAGTGGAAGCCCGCGTGAAGCGTCT
The DNA here is from genome assembly GCA_035325705.1 of Gammaproteobacteria bacterium. Lineage (GTDB taxonomy): Bacteria > Pseudomonadota > Gammaproteobacteria. Next base: position 12,033 of record DAOKZI010000026.1, on the reverse strand, counting down.
TCTGCGGGAACGCGGAATCGCCTGACGCGGCGGATGACCATTCGTTCAACCCTTAACCCCGGCTTCGGGGACGGGCGCCTTGTCCACGTCGGCCCTAGGCCGGTCGCGGCGCTCCCGTCGAAGCCTTTACAGACAGAAATCAGGTAATTATGTCGGAGAGTTTCGCCGAGCTGTTCGAAAGTAGCCAGATCGCCGCCAAGATGCGGCCGGGCACCATCGTCAAGGGCAAAGTCGTCGCGGTGCGGCCCGACTTCGTCATCATCAATGCGGGACTGAAGTCGGAAGGCGTGGTGCCGGTCGAGCAGTTCCGCAACTCGAAGGGCGAGCTGGAAATCACGGTCGGCGACGAAGTCGACGTGGCGCTCGATACCGTCGAGGACGGCAACGGCGAAACCCGTCTGTCGCGCGACAAGGCCAAGCGTGCCAAGGCCTGGGACGAGCTGGAGAAGGCCTGCGAGGCCGGCCAGAGCGTCACCGGCATCATCAGCGACAAGGTCAAGGGCGGTTTCACCGTCGACATCGAGACGATCCGGGCCTTCCTGCCGGGCTCGCTCGTCGACGTGCGCCCGGTGCGCGACACCAGCTATCTCGAGGGCAAGCCGCTCGAGTTCAAGGTCGTCAAGGTCGATCGCAAGCGCAACAACGTCGTCGTCTCGCGCCGCGCGGTCGTCGAGAGCGAGAACTCCGCGGAGCGCGAAGCCCTGTTCGAGAGCTTGAAGGAAGGCGCCATCGTCAAGGGCCTGGTCAAGAATCTCACCGACTACGGCGCGTTCATCGATCTCGGCGGCATCGACGGCCTGCTGCACATCACCGACATGGCGTGGCGGCGCGTCAAGCATCCCTCCGAAGTGGTCAGCATCGGGCAGGAGGTCACCGTCAAGGTCCTCAAGTTCGATCGCGAGCGCACCCGCGTCTCGCTCGGCCTGAAGCAGCTCGGTGAAGATCCCTGGGTCGACATCTCGCGCCGCTATCCGGAAGGCGCGCGCCTGTTCGGGACCGTCACGAACATCGCCGACTACGGCTGCTTCGTCGAGATCGAGCCGGGCGTCGAAGGCCTCGTGCACGTGTCGGAGATGGACTGGACGAACAAGAACGTCCATCCCTCGAAGGTCGTGCATCTGAGCCAGGAAGTCGAAGTCATGGTGCTCGACATCGACGAAGAGCGCCGCCGCATCTCGCTCGGCATGAAGCAGTGCAAGCCGAATCCCTGGGAGGAGTTCGCCGCGACCCACAACAAGAGCGATCGCGTCTCCGGCGTCATCAAGTCGATCACCGATTTCGGCATCTTCGTCGGTCTCGAAGGCGGCATCGACGGCCTCGTGCACCTGTCCGATCTGTCCTGGGACATCCCGGGCGAGGAAGCGGTGCGCAACTTCAAGAAGGGCGACGAGCTCGAGACGGTGGTGCTCGCCGTCGACGCCGAGCGCGAGCGCATCTCGCTCGGCGTCAAGCAGCTCGCACAGGATCCCTTCTCCGGCTATCTCGCCGCGAACGGCAAGGGTGCCGTGGTCAAGGGTCAGATCATCGGCGTCGATGCGAAGTCGGCGACCGTCAGCCTCGGCGACGGCATCGAGGGCGTGATCCGCGCCAGCGAGATTTCCCGCGACATGGTCGACGACGCGCGCAAAGTGCTGCGTGAAGGCGACGAGATCGAGGCGATGATCGTCGGCGTCGATCGCAAGCGCCGCGTGATCAACCTGTCGATCAAAGCCAAGGAGACCGGCGACGAAGCGGCCGCACTGGAAGCCTACAGCGCCGACAACGACAGCGTCATGCGCACCAAGCTCGGCGATCTGCTGAAGGAGCAACTCGACAAGTAAGAGGCCTGCGCGCGCCGGTGCCCCCGGCGCGCGCGCTGCCGGCCGCTCGATTCGACGCGGCCCAGTGCAGCGCGCCGCTTCCAAGAGGCGAGAACAAGAATGACCAAGTCTGAGCTGATCGAAATCCTGGTCCGCAAACAGGCGCAACTCGGCTACCGCGACGTCGAGCTCGCGGTGAAGACGATGCTGGAACAGATGGCCCAGACTCTGGCGACGGGTCAGCGCATCGAGATCCGGGGCTTCGGCAGCTTCTCTCTGCACTACCGGCCGCCGCGCGTCGGCCGCAACCCGAAATCCGGCGATCCCGTGTCCCTGCCCGGCAAGTACGTGCCGCACTTCAAGCCCGGCAAGGAGCTGCGCGAGCGCGTCAACGCGCTCGACGAGGCGACGATCCAGGCCGCTCGCGAACGGCGTCGCGCGGCCGGCTACAACGACGACGAACCGGACGAGGACGAGGATTGATCCTGCGCCGGGTGCGCCGCCTCGCTGCCGCATTCGCGGCGCTTGCACGGCCGCCGGACCATGGCGCATGAGCAGGAGGCCGTAACGCCATGGGCAAAGTGCTACGCGCCGTCGTTCTTCTCCTCGTCGCGCTCGCCGGCCTGGCCTTCCACGCGCGCAATCACGCGCCCCTGAGCCTCGACTTCTACGCCTTTCGGACCGTCGTGCCCGCCTCCTGGCTCGGCGTCGGCGGGCTCGTCCTCGGCGTCGCGCTCGGCGTGCTCGCGATGCTGCCCGAGCACTGGCGCCTGGCGCGCCAGCTCAAGCGACGGACCCGCGAGCTCGAGCTCGCGCGCAGCGCGCTGCCGCCCGCGACCGAGCCCCCGGCGAGCCCGCTGCCACCGCCCGTGTGATGGGCATCGACGCGCTGTTCATCGTCGCGGCGCTGCTGCTGCCCGTCGCGGCGCTGTCCGGCTGGCTGATCGGGCGGCGCGAGGCCGCCACGCAGGCCGCGCGGCGCGAGCACTCCTCGCAGATCGCGACCGACTACTTCATGGGGCTCAATTACCTGCTGCACGATCGCCCCGACAAGGCGATCGAAGTGTTCGTGAAGGTGCTCGAAGTCGAGACCGAGACCGTCGAGACCCATCTCGCCCTCGGCAACCTGTTCCGCCGGCGCGGCGAAGTCGATCGCGCGATCCGCATCCACCAGAACCTGGTCGCGCGCTCCTCGCTGGACGTGCGCCAGCGCGGCCTCGCGCTGCTCGAGCTCGGGCTCGACTACATGCGCTCGGGCCTGTTCGACCGCGCCGAGAACCTCTTCATCGAGCTGCTCGACACCGGGCTCTATCAGCAGCAAGCGCTGCGCCATCTCGTCGACATCTATCAGCAGGAGCAGGACTGGGCCAAGGCCCTCGAGTGCTGCAGCCGGCTCGAAGCGGCGACGGGGCAGAACCTCAGCAGCGAGCGCGCGCACTTCCTGTGCGAGCAGGCGCGGGCGGCCATCGAGCGGCAGGCGCGCGACGAGGCGCAGGAGCTGCTCGATCGGGCCTTCGCCACCGACCGCAAGTGCGTGCGCGCGAGCCTGATGAGCGCGAACCTCGCGATGCAGGCCCGCGAGTTCGAGCGCGCGCTCCAGCACCTGAAGCGCGTCGAGCACCAGGACATCGACTTCCTGCCCGAGGCGCTGCCGATGATCGTCAAGTGCTACCGCCAGCTCGATCGCGACGAGGATCTGCGCGAGTATCTCGAGCGCCTGGCCGCGCTGCGCGCGGGCATGTCGCCGACGCTCGCGCTGGCCGAATTGATGAGCGAGCAGCAGGGCCTCGGCGCGGCGAAGCGCTACGTCGTGCAGGAATTGAAGATCCGGCCGACCATCCGCGGCATCGAGCGGCTGATCGAATACGCCCTCGACGGCGCGAGCGGCGAGGCGCGCGAAGACCTCCTGATCCTGAAGGAGACCGCGCTGCGGCTCGTCGCCGGCAAGGCGACCTACAAGTGCGGTAGCTGCGGCTTCGCCGGACGCTCGCTGCACTGGCAGTGCCCCGGCTGCAAGTCGTGGAGCACCGTCAAACCCATCCACGGCATCGAAGGCGAATGACATGAACGCTTTGCAGCCGCGCGTCCCGATCATCGTCGCGCTCGACTATGCGAACGGCGAGGACGCGCTCGCCACGGCGCGCGCGCTCGCCGGCAGCGGCTGCGCGGTCAAGGTCGGCAAGGAGCTCTTCACCGCCGAGGGGCCGGCGATCGTCGGCCGGCTCGGCGAGCTCGGCCTGCCGGTGTTCCTCGATCTGAAGTTCCACGACATTCCGAACACCGTCGCCGGCGCCTGCCGCGCCGCGGCCGCGCTCGGTGCATGGATGATCAACGTCCACGCGAGCGGCGGCCGCGAGATGCTGCTCGCCGCGCGCGAGGCGCTCGCCGCGCGCACCGCGCGCCCGCTGCTGATCGCGGTGACGGTGCTGACGAGCCTCGACCGCGGCCGTCTCGCCGAGATTGGGCTCGACGTCGAGCCGGCCGTGCAGGTTGAGCGTCTGGCGCGCCTGACGCGCGCGGCGGGGCTCGACGGCGTCGTCTGCTCGCCGCAGGAGATCGCGGTGGTGAAGTCGCTGGGCGCGGATTTCCTCGCCGTCACGCCGGGCGTGCGACCGCCGGGCAGCGCGCAGGACGATCAGCAGCGCATCGCGACGCCGGCCGCGGCGGTCGCGGCCGGCGCCGACTGGCTCGTCATCGGCCGGCCGATCACGCGCGCCGCGTCGCCGGCCGCCGCGGTCGCCGCAATCGCGGCGAGCCTCGTCGCACCCGAAACTCCTCCGCATTGATTCCCGCGCTGCGGCCGGCGCAGCGCCCATTTGTCCTTTTCTTCATGGCTCAAACCGACGCTCCTCAATCGACGATCTCACGCCCCTCACCGCTCGCGCCCACGCTGCCCGCGCGCGCCGCGACGGCCGTGCGCTGGTGCCGCCTGCACGGCGCGGCGCGCGCGCTCGCCATCGCGCGCGCCGCGCAGGCCCATCGCGGCTTCTGTCTCGTCCTGTGCACGGATTCGCCGCATGCGGCCCAGCTCGATGCGGAGCTGCCGTTCTTCGCGCCGGCGCTTCCCCAGTACCAGCTCCCGGACTGGGAGACGCTGCCCTACGATCGCTTCAGCCCCTATCAGGACATCATCTCCGAACGCCTCGCGACGCTCGCCGCGCTGCCGACGCTCTCGCGCGGCGTGCTGATCATGTCGGTGACGAGCCTGCTGCATCGGCTGCCGCCGCGGCAGTGGCTGCAGGCGCAGAGCTTCGTGCTGAAGGCCGGCGACGAGCTCGATCGCGAAGGCTTCCGGCGGCGCCTGCAGGAAGGCGGTTATCGCAGCGTGCCGCAGGTAATGGATCACGGCGACTTCGCGATCCGCGGCTCGCTGATCGACGTTTTTCCGATGGGCGCCGCGCAGCCCTTTCGTATCGATCTCTTCGGCGACGAGATCGAAGCGCTGCGCCACTTCGATCCCGAGACCCAGCGCTCGACCTCGATCGTCGACAGTCTGCGCATCCTGCCCGGCCGCGAGGTGCCGCTGACGGCCGAGGCGATCGCGAATTTCCGGCGCAACTGGCGGCTCGCCTTCGAAGGCCGGCCGACGAAGAGCCCGGTCTACGAGGACATCAGCGACGGCGTCGCGCCGGCCGGCATCGAGTACTACCTGCCGCTGTTCTACGACTCGGTGTCGAGCGTCTTCGACTATTTGCCGGCGGACACGCTCGTGATCGTCGACGGCGACATCGACGAGGCGGCCGCCGCTTTCCGGCGCAGCGTCGAGGAGCGCTACGAGCAGCTTCGCCACGACCTCGAGCGCCCGATCCTGCCGCCAGAGCGCCTGTTCCTCGCCGCCAATGAAGTGGAGGCCGAGCTCGGCAGGCGCACGCGCATCCGCATCGATCCCGAGACCTGGGAAGAGCGCGCGAAGGCCGAGGTCTTCGGCACGCGCCCGGGCCCGCGGCTGCCGATCGACTCGCGCGCGAGACAGCCGCTGTTCGCGGTCACCGAGTTCCTCTCGCGCTTCGACGGCCGCGTGCTGTTCCTCGCCGAGTCGACGGGCCGGCGCGAAACGATGCTCGAGCTCTTCCGCGCCAACGGCGTGAGCCTGCCGCAGGCCGGCTCCTGGGCCGAGTTCGAAGCGGGCGAGCAGCGCGTCGCGCTCGCCGTCGCACCGCTCGCCGAAGGCGTCGAGATCGAGTCGCCGAAGCTCGCTCTCGTCACCGAGCTGCAGCTCTTCGGCGAGCGCGCGTCGCAGCGGCGCCGCCGCCGGCGCAGCAACGTCGACCAGGACGCGGTGGTGCGCAACCTCGCGGAGCTGCGCGTCGGCGCGCCGGTCGTGCACGAGATGCACGGCATCGGCCGCTACCTCGGCCTCGAGGTGCTGCAGGTCGGCGACGTCGCGAACGAGTTCATCAAGCTCGAGTACGCCGACGGCGACAAGCTCTATGTGCCGGTCAGCGCGCTCGCGCTGATCGGCCGCTACACGGGCATCGATCCCGATCGCGCGCCGCTGCACAAGCTCGGCAGCGGACAGTGGGACAAGGCGAAGCGCAAGGCCGCCGAGCGCATCCGCGACGTCGCCGCCGAGCTGCTCGAGATCCACGCGCGCCGCGCCGCGCGCAAGGGACACGCATTCGCGATCGAGCGCGAGGCCTACCGCGCCTTCGAGCAGGGCTTTCCGTTCGAGGAAACACCCGATCAGCTCGCTGCGATCGAAGCCGTCATCGAGAACATGCAGAAGCCGCAGCCGATGGATCGCCTGGTCTGCGGCGACGTCGGCTTCGGCAAGACCGAGGTCGCGATGCGCGCGGCCTTCATCGCCGTCAACGGCGGCCGCCAGGTCGCGGTGCTGGTGCCGACCACGCTGCTTGCGCAACAGCACTATCAGACCTTCCGCGATCGCTTCGCCGACTGGCCCGTGCGCATCGCACAGCTATCGCGCTTCCGGGATTCCGGCGAGGTCAAGGACACGCTGAAAGGCCTCGCGGCCGGCACCGTCGACATCGTGATCGGCACGCACAAGCTGCTCGGGCGCGAGGTCAAGTTCAAGGATCTCGGGCTCGTCATCATCGACGAGGAACACCGCTTCGGGGTGCGCCAGAAGGAGCAGTTCAAGGCGCTGCGCAGCGAGGTCGATCTGCTGACGCTGACCGCGACGCCGATTCCGCGCACGCTGAACATGGCGCTGTCCGGCACGCGCGAGCTGTCGGTGATCGCGACCGCGCCGTCGAAGCGCCTCGCGGTGCAGACCTTCCTCTACGAGTGGTCGGACGAGCTGGTGCGCGAAGCGATCCTGCGCGAGCTCGCGCGCGGCGGGCAGGTCTATTTCGTGCACAACGAGGTCGAGAACATCGAGCGGATCGCGGAGACGGTCGCCGCGCTCGTGCCGAGCGCGCGCGTGCGTTTCGCGCACGGCCAGATGCGCGAAAAGGAGCTCGAGCAGGTGATGCTCGATTTCTACCATCGGCGCTGCAACGTGCTGGTGTGCACGACGATCATCGAGACCGGCATCGACGTGCCGAATGCGAACACGATGATCATCAATCGCGCCGATCGCTACGGCCTCGCCCAGCTCTATCAGCTCCGCGGGCGCGTCGGGCGCTCGCATCATCGCGCCTATGCCTATCTGATCGTGCCGCCGCGCAAGGCGATGACGGCGGACGCGGTGAAGCGCCTCGAGGCGATCGAGGCGCTGGAAGATCTGGGCGTCGGTTTCACGCTCGCCACGCACGACATGGAGATCCGCGGCGCGGGCGAGATTCTGGGCGAGGATCAGAGCGGCCAGATCCAGGAAATCGGCTTCGGCCTCTATGCGGATCTGCTCAACCGCGCCGTCGCCGCGCTGAAGTCCGGCAAGCAGCCGGACTTCGAGGCGATCAGCGCCCGCGCCTGCGAGATCGATCTGCACGTGCCGGCGCTGCTGCCCGAGGACCATCTGCCGGACGTGCACGCGCGGCTGGTGCTGTACAAGCGTATCGCGAGCTCGACCAGCGAGGCCGATCTGACGCTGCTGAAGGAAGAGCTGATCGATCGGCTTGGGCCCTGCGGCCCGGCAGTCGATAATCTGTTCCGCGTGACGGCGCTGCGCCTGAAGGCCGACGTGCTTGGCATCAAGCGCATCGACTTCACGCGCCAGGGCGGGGTCATCGAGTTCCGGCCGCAGCCGAACGTCGAGCCGATCAAGGTCATTCGGCTGATTCAGTCGACGCCGCACTACCGGCTCGAAGGCCAGGACAAGCTGCGCCTGCGCAAGGATCTGCCGGACGAGGCGGCGCGGTTCACCGAACTCGAAAAACTGCTGGAGCGGCTCGCATGAGGCGAACGGAGTTCAGGGACGGAAGGAGGCCGCGCCGGGCCGCGAGGGCGCTCGCCGCCGTGACGCTCGCGTGGCTCGCCGTGGGCGCGGTGCACGCCGGGGACTACGAGGTCGAGGTGATCGTCTTCCGCCATACGGCGCCGCAGGCCGCGGGCGCGTGGGCGAGCGAGGAGGCGCTGCCCGATTTCGCCGCGGCGCTACGACTCGCCGAGCCGGACGACGCGCCACCGGCCGTCGATCCCGCGACCGGCGCTGCGCCAGGCGCGCCCGCGTTCACCGCGCTGCCGCCGACTTCGTTCCGGCTCGCAGGCGCGGAGAAGCTGCTCGCCGCGTCCCCGGCTTACGAAGTCGTCGCGCATGCGGCCTGGCAGCAGCCGGGGGACGCGGGCGTCGCCGTCTACGTCGGCGATCCCGCGTATGCGAGCGACGCACTGCCTGCCGCGGGCGCGTCGACTGCGGTCGACGGCGGCAGCGCGCTCGCCGCCGTGCCGTTGCGGCCGCGCGCCGAGGGCACGCTGCGCCTGCAGGTGGCGCTGCCGGAGATGCGCGTGCAGTCGGATTTCGTCGTGCTCGCCGGCGACACGCCCGTGCGCGTGAAGGCAACGCGCAACGTGAAGAGCGGCGAGCTGCACTATCTCGATCACGAATTGCTCGGGATCCTGCTGCAGGTCACCTCGCTCACGCCCGAGTCGCCGGCCGCGGGTGAGATCGTCGCGCCGAACGCCGACGTCCCCGAAGGAGAGTTCAGCGACTGAGCGCGACGCCGAGCGCGCGCCCGATGAGACGCAGCACGGCGCTCATGCCGCGTTCGAGGTGGTGGCCTATTTCCGCGTGCGAAATCGTCTTGCCGCCGATCCCCGCCGCCCAGTTCACGACCAGCGAGATCATCGCGTAGTCGAGCCCCGCTTCGCGCGCGAGCGCGGCTTCCGGCATGCCCGTCATGCCGACCAGCGTGCAGCCGTCACGCTTCATGCGCGCGATCTCGGCCGCGGTCTCCAGCCGCGGGCCCTGCGTCGCGCCGTAGACGCCGCCGTCGACGAGCTCGACGCCGGCGTCGGGCGCGACCTCGAGCAGCAGTGCGCGCAGCTCCGCGCTGAACGGCGCGGTGAAGTCGACGTGTTGGACTTCGTTCGCCGTGCCGTCCGCGAAGCTGTGCTCGCGGCCCCAGGTGTAGTCGATGATCTGATCCGGTAGCACGAGGCGTCCGGGGCCGGAGTCGCTCGCGATGCCGCCGACGGCGGTGACGGCGAAGATCGCAGTGACACCAGCGGCCTTCAGCGCCGCGATGTTCGCGCGGTAGTTGACGAGATGCGGCGGCAGCCGGTGCGCCTCGCCGTGGCGCGCGAGAAAGACGACCGGCGCGCCCGCGAACTGGCCTATACAGAGCGGGCCGGACGGCAGGCCGTAGGGCGTCACGACGTGGCGCCGGGCGGTGACGGCGAGCGTCTCGAGTCGATCGAGTCCGCTGCCGCCGATGATCGCGTATTTCTTCACAGGCCTTTCACCGCGTAGATGCCGGCGCAGTTGCGCCAGTAGGTCTTGTAGTCCATGCCGGCGCCGAAGAGATAGCGATCCGGCGTCTCGAGCGCGTGGAAGTCGACCTGCTGCAGACCCGGTCGATCGGCGATGCGCTTGACGACGAGCACCGCCGTCAGCACCTCGCGCGCGCCTTCCTTCTTCAGCTCCTCGACCGCGGCGGCGAGCGTCAGGCCGTGATCGAGCAGATCGTCGACGAGCAGCACCGTGCGGCCGGCGACGCTCGCCGCCGGCCGCCGCCGCCATTCGATTCTGCCGCCGCTGGTCGCCGCGCCGTAGCGCGTGAGATGCACGTAGTCGACCTGCAGCGGAAAGTCGAGACGCGCGAGCAGCAGCGCGGCGGGGAAGAGGCCTCCGGTCATCGTCACGAGCATCAGCGGATTGGCCTCGCGCAGCCGCGCCGTGATGTCCGCCGCCATGCGGTCCGCGGCGGCTTCGACTTCCTCGCCCGTGTACAGGCAGTCGGCTTCCGCGCGCGCGCGGCGAATGTCTTCCGACACGATATCGGGCGCGCTCATCGCGCGTCCCGCGTCGCCAGCGCGACGCGTCCGGCCCAGTCGCGGGCGAACTGGTGCGCGGCGCGGCCGCTGCGCGAGCCGTGCAGCAGCGCCCATTGCAGCGCCGCGCGGCGCACTTCCGGGCTGTCGCGATCCGGCACGCCGAGCGCGGCCAGCCAGTGATCGACGATGTCGAGATAGCGCTCCTGGTTGAACGGGTGGAAGGACAGCCACAGGCCGAAGCGCTCGGACAGCGAGATCTTCTCCTCGACCGCTTCGCTCTGGTGGACCTCGCCGTCCTCGTCGTAGCGTGCGTCCTGGTTGTCGCGCAGCCTCTCGGGCACTAGATGCCGCCGGTTCGACGTCGCATAGATGAGGATGTTGTCCGGCGTGCTCAAGACCGAGCCGTCGAGCACGGTCTTCAGCGCGCGATAGGTCTGATCGTGCTCGTCGAAGGATAGATCGTCGCAGAACACGACGTAGCGTCCCGGTCGCGTGCCGAGCGCGTCGACGATGTCGGGCAAATCGATCAGATCGTGACGCTCGACTTCGACGAGCTTCAGCCCCTGCGGCGCGTATTCATTCAGCAGCGCCTTCACCAGCGAGGACTTGCCGGTACCGCGTGGGCCCCACAGCAGCGCGTTGTTGGCGGGCAGGCCGGCGAGAAACTGGCGCGTATTGCGCCCGAGCTCCTCCTTCTGCGGCTCGATGTGCTGCAGATCGGCGAGCCGCACCGGATTGAAGCGCGTGATCCGATCGAGCCAACCGCGGCCCTGGCGCTTGCGCCAGCGCCAGGCGATGCCCTCGGCGAAATCCGCGTCCGGCAAGGGCGGCAGGCTCTGTTCGAAGCGCGCGAGCAAACGCTCGGCGCGGGCAAAGAAATCATCGGCAGTGCTCATCGGCGCGGTCGGTGCTGGAAACAGGCGCCGATTGTACCGATTAAGGCAGATGTCGGGGGATGGAGCGGGGATAGCGGCGCTCCCGTAGCCCGGGTGGAGCGCGCAGCGCGCAACCCGGGATCGGGTCTTGCGGCTGAATGAAAGATCCCGAGTCCTGCCACGCTTCAAGACATCTTCACGAACAATGCGTAAGAAAGCGCCAAAAACGCGTCATTCCCGCGCAGAGCCTGCCCCCGTGAGGGTGGGGGCGGAAATCCAGCATGCTCGCACGGCGCCCACTGGACTCCCGCCTGCGCGGGAGTGACGAGGGGATTGCCATCGAATCTGCGTGGGCAGCCGAAAATTTGATGGATCATAAGAGATCGTTTGGATAACGAGCTATTGGAAGTAGTAACTCTATACATCATTTATCCAGGGTTCCTTGACAGAAAGCTAATAGGTGCTCTCGGTTTCAGTTGGACTCCGCCACGCTGCGTGCAACCTGACACGCCGCCATCCGTCTCGCCAGAAGGCGAGATTGGTGCGGGAAAATTTATAAGTACCGTAATAAAGCCAACTCTTCGCGTACGAAAGGTGACGGATTTATTTCTGAGCACGAGCCTCAAGGCGGGTGATTTGAAAATAAAGCTGTCTCCATTCCTTAAGCGCGACGCCCAGGATTCGAACAGGATTGTAGGTTGCCGTGAAAGAGCGCCGCGCAGCGGCGCGGAATCCGAGAAAGGGGCTCACCACGCCTCTTTCATGATGGCGGGTGACGCACGCTCGTCATGACCGTTGGGCTTCCTTCGTCAGCGAGTATTCGTAGCCCGGATGAGCGCAGCGAATCCGGGATCGAGCGTATCACGGACCTCGAGATTCCAAGTAAATGCAGATCCCGGATTCGCTGCGCTCATCCGGGCTACAAGATTCACTGCCGCCGGGGGCACGGAAATCGCCCTCGGTGGTCTAGGGAACTTCTGAATAAGTCCCTGATCTGATCTCGACATTCAGCACGTTTAGCG
>DAOKZI010000025.1:0-60229 GCA_035325705.1 Gammaproteobacteria bacterium | reverse complement strand
TTGCGGGTGACGCACGCGCTTCATGACCGTTGGGCTGACGAAGGAAGCCCAACATGGGCGCTCAGCGCAAGGAACGACGCGTTCGTCGCTAGCGGTTATCAAGCAAGAATGAATGGCGACGCGCGGCGTCAAACTCCGTTGGGCTTCCTTCGTCAGCCCAACCTACGGCCTCTGAGCGCTACTACGCTGCACTGGATATCTTGGAGCAGCGTTTCACTCGGGAAGCCGTATCGGCTCTTCGGGATCGGGCGGGCGTTTCGGCGGGATCGGATCGTCGATCGGATTATCGAGCGGACCGCGCGGCGGCGGCACGTCTTCCGGCTGCGTGGGAGGAAACGGATCGTGCGCGCGCGCTGCGCGCGCCGATAGCAAAGGATAAGACCCGCCGTCGGCGTCATTGGCCGCCGGCATCCTCCAACCACGACATTTTCCGATACGCATGTAGCGAGGTTAATGAAACGTCCTCGAGCCCAGAGTCGGACGCGCGCGTGAAGACAGCGCGAGGAAGGAGAAGGCGCCTGCCAGACGGCGCCGCCTCGAAAAAATCGCTGCCCTCTTCGTAGCCCGGATGAGCGCAGCGAATCCGGGATCGAGCATCGAAGCCCGCGCGTGCTTCGATGACTCTGCGATGCGGCTTCCGAGCCCACGAGCTTGCCGAGCGCCGAACCCCGGATTCGCTGCGCTCATCCGGGCTACAGGAGGATGATCCTCAGTCACGCGCTTGCAGGCGCGCCTCTTCCGCCGTGAGGCTGACTTGCAGCCGATAGAGCTCCTCGATGGCCTGCGTAGAGGCGTGGTCCAGGGCGACGGACAGGCAGCCGGCACGAATCGCCGCCCAGCGCATCGCCACCACGGTTTGCAGGGCATGCTCGATAGCCGCCTCCATGTCCAAGCCTGTGAGCACTCGCCCCATGTCACGCACTGTAAAAAGCGCCTGCGGCGCCCCGCTGTAGGGAGCGCGCGCAATGGCATGTGGGGCACCGTTCCGAGGTGCCGCGCTGGAGCACCCCGCGCTCGCGTTCGCGACCGAAGTCGACGAGACTTGCCGCTCGTCGCGCCAAAAACCACAATCGCCGGATGGACGAAACCGTGGACAGACTCGCGCTGCATGCCGATTTCGTGCGAACGGCGCGACGCATCTCGCGCCGTTTTGCGCGCGCCGTCGACGCCGCCGGCCCGCTCGCGCCGCCGTCGCGGCGGCGCACTCCGCTGCCGGCCTATCTCGCGCGCGTCATCGTCGGCCAGCAGCTCTCGACGACGGCGGCACGTACGATCTGGGGCAGGCTGGAAGCCCAGGCGCGCGCCGCGGGCCGCGCGCTGCCGGCCTATGCGGCCGAGGCGCCGCTCGAAGTGCTGCGCAACTGCGGCCTGTCCGGCAACAAGGTGCGCGCCCTGCAGGCGCTCGCGGCCGCCGACGCAGCCGGCGCGCTTGCCGCGCCGCGCCTGAAAGTGCTCTCATCCGCGGCGCGGCTCGACGCGCTGCTGGCCTTGCACGGCATCGGCCCGTGGACGGCGCAGATGGCGGCGCTGTTCTGGTTCCGCGAGCCGGACATCTGGCCGGTCGGCGACGTGTCCGTGCGCAAGACCTTCGGCGCCTACGTCGTCGAACAGTCGCGCTGGAGTTTCGACGAAGCGGCCGCGCTGTTCGCGCCGCGTCGCTCCTTTCTCGCGCGCTACCTGTGGCAGATCGCCGACGCCACGCCCTGATTTCCTCGAGACCTCGGATGCAGGCAGCCTTCTACGAACGAACCGGTGCGGCGCGCAGCGTGCTCTGCATCGCCGATCTGCCGCTGCCGCAACCCGCGGCCGGCGAGGTGCGGGTCAAGCTCGCGACCTCGGGTGTGAATCCCAGCGACGTGAAGCTGCGCGCCGGACTGCGCGGCGGCGCGCTGCCGTGGCCGCGCATCGTGCCGCACAGCGACGGCGCGGGCGTCATCGATGCGGTCGGCGCCGGCGTGCCGCCGAGCCGGATCGGCGAACGCGTGTGGGTGTGGAACGCCTGCTGGGGACGCCCCCATGGCACGGCCGCGGAGTACGTCGCCCTACCGTCGCGCCAGGCCGTGCCGCTGCCGCCGGACGTCGGCTTCGCCGCGGGCGCCTGCTTCGGTATCCCGGCGCTGACCGCCTGGCACGCCGTGCACATGGACGGGGGCTGCGCCGGCCGTCAGGTGCTCGTGACGGGCGCGGCCGGCGCGGTCGGTCACTATGCCGTGCAGTTCGCGAAGGCCGCGGGCGCGCGCGTGATCGCGACGGTCAGCAGCGAAGAGAAGGCCGCGATCGCGCGCGCGGCCGGCGCGGACGAAGTGCTGTTCTACCGGCGCGAGGACGTCGCCGCGCGCGCGCTCGCACTGACCGACGGCGTCGGCGTCGATCGCGTGATCGAAGTCGATCTTGCGACCAATCTGCCGGCCGCGCTGGCCGCGCTGCGCGCCGAAGGCGACGTCGTCGCTTACGGCTCGGGCGCGCCGGAAATCGCCGTGCCCTTCCTGCCCTCGGTGCTGAAGAACGTCCGCTACCGCTTCTTCATCGTCTATCACCTGACGCCGGCCGATCGCGCGCGGGCCGTCGCGGGGCTCACGCGCGCGCTCGAAGCGGGCACGCTCACGCATCATCTCGGGCCTTCGTTCGCGCTCGCCGACATCGCCGCGGCCCACGAGGCGGTCGAGGCCGGCGCGCTCGGCAAGGTCGTCGTCACCCTCTAGGAGAACGAACCGATGTTCGCCGATTGCATCGAAGCGAAATGGATCGACGCCTTCGTCCAGGCCTTCGCGCTGTGCAAGGTGAACGCGGGCGACGCCGTCGCCGTGCTGTCGGAATCGCAGTCGCGTGAACTGAACGTGCAGCTCGCGCTGCTCGCGCTCGCACGACTCGGGGCCCTGCCCTTCCAAGTCATCGTGCCGACGCCGCGGCAGACGGCCCCCGTGCCCGTGCGCTCGACCGGCGCCTCGCAGGCGCTGCACGGCCATGGGGCGGCGATCGAGGCACTGAAGCGCGCGAGCCTCGTCGTCGATCTGACGCTCGAGGGCCTGCTGCATGCGCCCCAGCTGCCCGAGATCCTCGGCGGTGGCGCGCGCGTGTTCATGATCTCGAACGAGCATCCCGAAGCGCTCGAGCGGCTGCTGCCCGATCCCGCGCACGAGGCCGTGGTGAAAGCCGCGATCAAGCGCTGCAAGGCGGCCAGGCGCATGCACGTGAGTTCGCGCGCCGGGACCGATCTCGAGATCGTGCTCGAAGGCGCGCGCAACGCGGGCGTGTGGGGCTGGTGCGATAGACCCGGCACGGTCGCGCACTGGCCGGGCGGCATCGTCGTCAACTTCCCGAAGGCCAACTCGGTCAACGGCCGCCTCGTGCTCGACGCCGGCGACATCAATCTCACCTTCAAGCGCTATCTCGAGCGGCCGGTCGAGCTCGTGATCGAGAACGACTACGTCAGCGATATCCGCGGCGCGGGCACGGACGCCGAGCTGATGCGCCGCTACTTCGCAGCCTGGGGCGATCGCGACGCCTACGCGACCAGCCACGTCGGCTGGGGCCTGAATCCGGGCGCGCGCTACGAGGCGCTCGCGATGTACGACCGCCGCGACACCAACGGCACGGAGCTGCGCGCCTATGCGGGCAACTTCCTGTATTCGACCGGCGCCAACGAGTTCGCCGGGCGTTACACCCAGGGCCATTTCGATCTGCCGGTGCGCGGCTGCACGATCGCGCTGGACGGCGAGGCCGTGGTGCGCGACGGCGCGCTCGTGCCGGGCTGAGCCGTCGCGTCGACGCGCCGCGGCCCGTTCCGCCGCGCTCTTGTAGCCCGGATGAGCAGAGCGAATCCGGGACCGGCATCGATTCCCGCACCTGCATCGGACTAGCGCCGAACCCCGGATCCGCTGCGCTCATCCGGGCTACGAAAGCGAGACGGCTCGATGCCTCGTCACCGACCACGGCTCGGGCTCTCGCTTGCGGGGCGGACGAGGAGCCTCGAAGATAGCGCACCCCCTGCGTGCAGCCGCGATGATCCCGGACGATCCCCTTTTCGATCCCGATGACCATGCCCTCACCGAGCACGAGCGCGAGCTGACGCAGCGGGCTCGCGCCTTGGGTCGGAACGTGTTCGCCGCGCGCGCCGCGCGCTTCGATCGCGAGGCGCGCTTCCCGACCGAAAACTACCGCGATCTGCACGCGGCCGGCCTGCTCGCGATCTGCGTGCCGCGCGAGCACGGCGGCGAAGGCGCGAGCTTCCGCGCCTACATGCTGAGCGCGGCGGAGATCGGCCGCTACTGCGGCGCGACCGCACTGACCTGGAACATGCACGTATGCTCCACGCTGTGGACCGGGCCGCTGACCGACGATCTGGGCCTCGACACCGCGACGCAGGCGGCACACGCGGCGCGCCGCGCGAAGCACTATGCGCGCATCGTCGAGGACGGCGCCGTCTATTCGCAGTCCTTCTCCGAGGGCAATGCCGCGGCGGCCGGCAATGCGGCCTTCGCGACGACCGCGCGCCGCGTGGAGGGCGGCTGGTGCGTCAACGGCACGAAGATCTTCGCCTCGCTGGCCGGGAACGCGCACTACTACGGCATCCTGTGCACGGAGACGACCGCGGACGGCGCAGTATCGCGACGTCAGACCGCCTATCTCGCGGTGCCGGCCGACGCGCCCGGCGTCGCCGTCACCGGGAGCTGGGATCCGCTCGGCATGCGCGGCACGGTGTCGCGCAATCTCGAGTTCCACGACGTGTTCGTCGCCGAGGACGAGGCCTTGATGCCGGCCGGCCACTATTACCAGGCCGTGACGCGCTGGCCGCACATGTTCATGACCCTGACGCCGACCTATGTCGGCATCGCGCAGGCGGCCTACGATTTCACCGTGCGCTACCTGCGCGGCGAATGGCCCGGCGCGCCCGTCGCGCGCCGCAACTCGGCGGTGAAGCAGTTGAACGTCGCCGAGATGCGCATCCGCCTCGAACAAACCAAGGCGCTGTGGTTCCGCGCGATCACCGACGCGCGCGTGGATCCCAGCCGCGAACAGGTGCAGCGTGCCTATGCCGCGCAGTTCGGCGCGATGGAGAACGCGAACGAGCTGTGCCAGCTCGCGATCCGCACCTGCGGCGGCCAGTCGATGCTGAAGTCGCTGCCGCTCGAACGGCTCTACCGCGACAGCCGCTGCGGCTCGCTGATGCTGCCGTGGAGCGCCGATCTCTGTCTCGAGCGTCTCGGCCGCGAAGCGCTGTATCTGCCCGGCGAGCAGGACTGATCAGGCCGTCGGGCGCTGGGCCGAGGCACACGCGCGCTCGAATGCGATCGCCGTGCGCTACGACGGTGAGGTCATCGGCTATCGGCAGCTCGCCGCGGACGTCGAGCGCCTCGCGCACTGGCTCACGCAAGCGCTGCCGGTAGGCGCGCGCATCGCCTGGCTCACGCACAACACGCCCGAGCAGCTCGTCGCCGTGCTCGCCTGCGCGCGGACCGGCTGCATGCTGGTGCCGCTGAACTGGCGTCTCACTCCACGCGAGCTCGAGGAGCTGCTCGCCGACGCCGCGCCTTCGCTGCTGGTCGTCGATCGCCACTGCGCGCCGCTGTACACGGACGCGATGCGCGGGCTGTGCGAGGGTCGCGTGCTGTCGCTGCGCGATCCGGGCTCGCCCTTCCCCGATCTGCGAGCGGCCTGGCAGACGGCCACACCGGCGCGGGATCTGTCCGAGGTCGCGCCCGATCGTCCGCTGCTGCTCGTCTACACCTCGGGCACGACGGGCCGCGCCAAGGGCAGCGTGCTGACGCAGCGCGCGATCGCGGCGAACGCGGCGAACTCGCACGCGATGCATGCGATGAGTCCGCGCGATCTGGTGCTGACGAGCTTGCCGCTGTTCCACGTCGGCGGGCTCGACATCCAGACGCTGCCGGCGCTCGCGCTGGGCGCGACGGTGCTGCTGCACGCCCGCTTCGACGCCGACGCGACGCTCGCGGCGTTCGCACAGGCGCGGCCCAGCCTGACGGTGCAGATACCGGCGACCCTGCAGGCGCTGCTCGCGCATCGGCAGTGGACGGCGACGCCGCTGGCTTCCCTGCGCACGATCGCGACGGGCTCGACCGACGTGCCCGTCGCGCTGATCGACGCGGTGCACGCGCGCGGCGTGCCCGTGATCCAGGTCTACGGCGCGACCGAGACCGCGCCGATCGCCATCTACCAGCGCATCGACGAAGCGTACACGACGGTCGGCTCGATCGGCCGTCCCGCGCCGGCGACCGAGATCCGCCTCGTCGACGCGCAGGGCCGCGACGTCGGCGTCGACGAGCCCGGCGAAATCCTGGTGCGCGGCGCGCAGCTCGCGAGCGGCTACTGGCGCGACGAGGCGGCGAGCGCCGAAGCCTTCGCCGGCGGCTGGTTCCGCAGCGGCGACATCGCGACGCGCGATGCCGCGGGCCGCTACTGGTTCCGCGATCGAATCAAGAACGTGATCATCTCCGGCGGCGAGAACGTCTATCCGGCGGAAATCGAACGCGTCGCGCGGCGCGAACGCAGCCTCGCCGACTGCGCCGTCGTCGGCCGGCCCGACGCGCGCTGGGGGCAGGTGCCCGTGCTCTTCGCCGTGCCCGCGAACGGCGGTCTCGATCGCGCGGCGCTGCGGGCGAGCTTCACCACCGCGCTCGCACGCTACAAGCATCCGCGCAGGATTGTCGAAGTCGACGCGCTACCGCGCACCGCACTCGGCAAGATCGACGTCGGCACGCTGCGACGACTCGCGGCCGAGCTGCAAGATTGAAGCGACTGATCTTCGTGGTTCGTAGGTTGGGCTGACGAAGGAAGCCCAACGTCGGGCGCCGAACGTTTGGCTTTCTTCGTCAGCCCAACGGTCATGAAGCCCGCGTCACCCTTAATCATGAAAGAGACGTGACGAGCCCCTCTCCCGGATTCCGCGCCGCTGCGCGGCGCTCCTTTCGGGCTACGAGAGAACGGTCTTCGTAGCCCGGAAGGAGCGCAGCGGAATCCGGGATCGGCGCAGCGATAGTCGCCAACCCGGGTTGCGCGCTGCGCGCTCCAGCCGGGCTACGAAGTTCCGGGCAACAACGGTACCGGGCGCGCTACACTGACGCTCCATCGAACGTCCGGAGGTATCGGTGAAGCGCCGTCTGTTCAGTCTCCTCGTCCTGTGGTCGCCCGCTTTCGCCCTGCATGCGGCGGAGCCCGCCCCGCCCGATCCGCCGAACACGCAGTGGCTGAGCTACAACGGCAACGTCAACGGCCAGCGCTATGCGGATCTGCGTCAGATCAATACCGGCAACGTCGGCCAGCTCGGCGAGATCTGCCGGCTCGTCGTTGACGAGATCGGCAGCTTTCACTCCGGCATCCTCGAGATCGACGGCACGCTGTACGTGACGACCGCAACCGATACGCTCGCCGTCGATGCGACGAACTGCGCGCTGCGCTGGCGCCACCACTACGAGACCGAGGAGCACGGCGGCAACGCGCTGCAGGTCAACCGCGGCGTGGCCTATGCGAGCGGCCGCTTGTTCCGCGGCACGGTCGACGGCCGCCTGCTCGCGATCGACGCGCAGACCGGCAAGACGCTGTGGCAGTACCAGATCGGCGATCCGCAGCAGGGCGAGTTCTTCGCCGCCGCGCCGCAGGTGTTCCAGGGCCTGGTGATCCTCGGCGCCGCCGGCGGCGACTGGGGCATCCGCGGTCGCGTGATGGCCTTCGATGCCGCGACCGGCCGCGAGGTGTGGCGCTTCAACACGATTCCGCGCGACGGCGAAGCGGGCGCCGAGACCTGGGAGAACGCGCCCAGCGCGCGCTACGGCGGCGGCGGCACGTGGACGACGTACACGCTGGACATGGCGGCCGGCGAAGTGTTCATTCCGGTCGGCAATCCCGCGCCGGACTTCCTGCCCGAGCACCGGCCGGGCGAGAATCTGTACACCAACAGTCTCGTCGTGCTCGACGCGGCGACGGGCCGGCTGAAGTGGTATCACCAGCTACTGTCGAACGACGGCCTCGATCTCGATCTCGGCGCGGCGCCGGCGCTGTACTTCGACGGCAAGGGCGAGCGCATGGTCGCGTTCGGCGGCAAGGACGGCTTTCTCTACGGCGTCAATCGCGAGACCAAGACGCGCGTGTTCAAGACGCCGGTGACGACCGTCGCCGCGCCGCGCGCCCTGCCGGACGGCAAGACCCTCGAGCTCTGTCCCGGCATCCTCGGCGGCGTCGAATGGAACGGCCCAGCTTACGATCGCGCGAACCACGCGCTCGTCGTCGGCAGCGTCGACTGGTGCGCGACGCTGACGCGCGACGACGGTTTCAAGTACGAGCCCGGCCGCTTCAATTTCGGCGGCAGCTACAAGCAGCTCGAGAAGAGCCGCGGCTGGATCGTCGCCGTCGACGCCGACACCGGCGCCGTGCGCTGGAAAGTGGAAATGCCCGCGCCGCAGATTTCCGGCATCACGCCGACGGCGGGCGGCCTCGTCTTCGCCGGCGACATCGCCGGCAACTTCGTCGCGCTCGACAGCAAGACGGGCGAGCGCCTCTACTCCGCCGACACCGGCGGCGCGCACGCGGGCGGCGTCATCACCTATATGCGCGACAATCGCCAGTACGTCGCCTTCACCTCGGGCAACGTGTCGCGCTTGACCTTCGGCGTCGCCGGCAAGCCGAGCCTCGTGCTCTACGGGCTCGGCGGCAAGACGCCCGCACCGCCGGCGGCGGTGCCGGTGACGGGCGGCGCTGCGCATGCGCCCGATGCGGCGGCCGGGCGCGAGATCTTCGGCAAGGTCTGCGCGGCCTGCCACGGCGCGCAGGCCGAAGGCGGCACGGGCCCGAGCCTGAAGGGGCTGGCCGCGCGGCTCGACTTCGACGCGACCGTGCGCTGGATCGAAAACCCCTCGGCCGTGAAGCCCGGCACCGCGATGCCGACGCTCTACCCGTCGCCGCTGGACGCGCAGCAGGTGCGCGACGTCGCGGCCTACGTGCAGACCTTGCAGTGAGCGCGTGATGGCACTCGGCGCAGAAGCCGCCTGCTTTGCCGCCGTCGCGCTGCCCTTGGACGCGGACGCCGGCGAGTGGCTGGCGCCCGTGATCGCGCGCCTGCAGGCGGAGGGCCATCGCGTCGGGGGCGTCAACACCGCGGCAGCCGAAGCCGTCGCCGGCGAGGGCCGTCGCCCGATGTATCTGCGCGATCTGCTGAGCGGCGAGCGCATCAAGATCTCGCTGGATCTCGGTGCCACCACCACCGGCTGCGCGCTGGACACGGGCCAGCTCGCGCTCGCGGGCCAGGCCATCTACCGCGCGATCGACGCCGGCGTCGCGCTGATCGTCGTCAACAAGTTCGGCGCGCAGGAAGCGGCCGGCACCGGCCTGCGCGACGAGCTGCTCGCCGCCGCAGCCGCCGGCGTGCCGGTGCTCACGAGCGTCAAGCCCGAGCTGGTGGACGCCTGGCTGGAGTTCGTCGGCGAGCTCGGCGAGCTGCTGCCGCCGGATCGGGCGCTGGTCGAGGCTTGGTGCCGACGTGCCTGTGCGCGAAGCGCTCGTAGCCCGGGTGCAGCGTAGCGAAACCCGGGATCTTCTGCGGTGTGAACGCCCGATCCCGGGTTACGCGCTGCGCGCTACACCCGGGCTACGAAGACAGCATGATCGCTGCCGGAATCATTCCGTCCCGACCACGATCTCGATCAGGTTCGGCCGGCACGAGGCGATCGCTTCCGTGATCGCGTCGTGGATCTCTTCGGCGCGCTCGAGGCGCCGCGCCGGCACGCCCATCGCGCGCGCGAGACTCAGGTAGTCGACGGCCGGCGACTCGAGGTCCATGCCGATGAACCGGTCGCGCTGCACCGACAGATAGTGCGGCTGCGTGCGCATGAAGTTCTTCAGCACGTTGTACTCGCGGTTGTTGATGACGACGAAGCTGACCGGAAGATCTTCGTGCGCCGCCGTCCACAGCGCCTGCGGCGAGTACATCGCGGCGCCGTCGCCGACCAGCGAGACGACGGGCTGCCGTCCGAGGCCCAGCGAGAAGCCGACGGCGGCCGGCATGCCCCAGCCCAGCGCGCCGCCGCGCAGGAAGGAGTACTGGCGGGTCGAGGCGTTGTTGAGAAAGGCGCGCAGGTGGCGCGCCGTCGCAATCGCCTCGTCGACGATCGGCGTCGCGCCGATGCTCATCGCGAGCGCGCGCGCCGCGACCAGCGGATGGATGTCGCTGCGATCGGCGGCGTCCGCGAGCTCGCTCGCGCGCTCGTCGAGCACGCACCGGCTCGCGGCGAACTCGAGCCGCGCCGCCTTGCCGGCCGCCGCATAAGCCTCCTGGCGCGGCGCGATGCGCTGGCGGATCAGCTCGTTCAGCACGCTGAGCGAGCGCTCGATGTCCCCGACCACCGAGAGCTTCGACGGAAAGGTGCGGCCGAGATCGCGGCCATCGACCGAGAGCTGGTAGAGCTCGCAGCCTTCGGGCAGCGCCGAGGCGTCGGAATAGAGAATCGTGATGAAGGACTTGCCGCCGAGCGCGAACACGCAGTCGTAGCCGCGCATGGTCTCGGCGATGTCGACGGCCCGCGTCGGCAGGTTGCCGCGCCACAGGTAATGGTTGGTCGGGAACGGGATGTGCGCGGGCCAGGACGAGCCGAACACGGGTGCGGCGAGCAGCTCGGCGAGGCGCACGACCTCCTTGTACGCGTCGTGGAAGGAGATCTCGTCGCCCGCGATGATCGCGACCTTGCCCGGCGCGACCTCCGTCAGCTCCTTCGCGAGCAGCGGCAGCGAGCCGGCCACGGGCCGGCGATCGACCTGCGAGGTGCGCGGCACGTGCACGGCGCTGCTCGCTTCCATCACGTCCATCGGCAAGGACAGGAACACCGGCCCGCGCGGCGGCGCCTGGCAGTCCTGGAAGGCACGATGCATCAGGATCGCGATCTGATCGGGCGAGGTGATCTCGAGCGCCCATTTGCAGGCGGGGCGTGCGATCGAGACGAGATCGCCCTGCAGCAGCGGATCGGTGATCGCGTGCCGCGAATCCTGCTGCCCGGCCGTCACGACCAGCGGCGTGCCCGAGGTGTAGGCGTTGAGCAGATTGCCCATGCCGTGACCGAGGCCGCCGGCCGTGTGCAGGTTGACGAAGCCGGGCTTGCCCGACGCCTGCGCATAACCGTCGGCCATCGCGACCACGCTCGCTTCCTGCAGGCCGAGCACGTAGTGCAGACGCGGGCGATCGGTCAGCGCGTCGATCAGCGGCAGCTCGGTCGTGCCGGGATTGCCGAAGACGTATTCGCAGTGCTCGCTCTCGAGCACGTCGAGCAGGATGTCGGCGCCGCTGCGCAGGCTCATCGCTTCGCTTCCTCGTCGGCGGCATCCGCCGCCCGCTCAGTGT
Source organism: Gammaproteobacteria bacterium (assembly GCA_035325705.1). Classification (GTDB taxonomy): domain Bacteria; phylum Pseudomonadota; class Gammaproteobacteria. Next base: position 48,888 of record DAOKZI010000025.1, on the reverse strand, counting down.
GCAGGCAGATGCAGCACGAGCTTGGCGAGGATGTTGCGCTGGATCTCGTTGCTGCCGCCGTAGATCGTCGTCGGCCGCGCATTGTAGTACGGGAACAGCGCATCCAGGCTACCGTCCGCCGTCTCGACGCCGTCGATCTGCGCCGCCGCCTCGCCGCCGAGATCGAGGATGAGCTCGGTGAGCCGCTGGTAAGTCTCGCTGGCGTGGATCTTCAGCAGCGAGACGTCCGCGCCCGGCTCCTCGCCTCGCCTGATCCGATCGGCGAAGGCCTTGTACAGCGCCTCCAGCGCAGCGACGTCCAGCGCGTAGCGCGTGTAGCGCACCACGGTGAGAGGATCTTCGGCGAGACCGCGCGCGACGGCGAGCTCGGCCGCGCGCGTCAGCGCGTTCCGGCAGGTCTTGGGGCTGCCGATGAAGAAGCGTTCGAAGCCGAGCAGCGTCTTGGCGATGGTCCAGCCGTCGTTCAGCGCGCCGACCAGATTCGCACAGGGCACGCGCACCTCGTCGAAGAACACCTCGCAGAACTCCCGATCGCCGGCGAGGTTGCGGATCGGACGCACGGTGATGCCGGGCGTCGTGAAGTCGATCAGCAGGAAGCTGATCCCCGCCTGCGGCTTCGCGGCCGGATCGGTGCGCACGAGGCAGAACATCTGGTTCGCGTCCTGCGCCATCGTGGTCCAGATCTTCTGGCCGTTGACGATGAATTCCTCGCCGTCGCGCACGGCGGTGGTCCGCAGCGAGGCGAGATCGGAGCCGGCATTGGGCTCTGAATAGCCCTGACACCAGATGTGCTCGCCGGACAGCGCCTTGGGCAGGTAGTAGGCCTTCTGCGCCGGCGTGCCGTGGCGCATCAGCAGCGGGCCGACCATGATGATGCCCTGATCCGGCGTGCGCACGACGCCGAGACGTTCGCGCTCCTCGATGAAGATCAGCAGCTTGTCCGGCGCGAGCCCCATGCCGCCGTGCTCGACGGGCCAGCCCGGCGCGGCGAAGCCGCGCCGATACAAGCGCGCATACCATTCGCGGCACTGCGCCCAGCGCGCACGATGACGCAGATTGCGCAGCTCGGGCGGATAGTTCGCCGCATGCCACTGCCTGACGATCTGGCGGAAAGTCTCGTTGTCGAGCGCGTTCCAGTCGCCGCCGGGCGGTTCGCGCTCGGCGAGCGCGGGATCGAGCGCGGCCTGCGTTTCGCGCGGCGGCGCGATCGCGCGTTCGATCCGCGTGCAGCGCGCGAGATGCGCCTCGGGACGGCCGTAGCGGGCCGTGACGACGAGGCCGCGATTGACGTAGTGGCCGACGTCGCACTCCTCGGTGTAGCCGATCGCCCCGTGTAGCTGGATCGCTTCGCGCGCGATGCCGAGCAAGGCCTCACCGCTGCGCTGGCACGCGCGGCTCGCCTGCTTCTGCGCGTCGAGCGGGGACGAACCGCCGTCGACGGCCGCGACGCATTCATCGACGACGGCTTCGGCGAGGCGCAGGGCGAGGTACGCGTCGACGAGACGGTGCTGCAGCGACTGGAAACTGCCGATCGCCTGGCCGAACTGCCGTCGCGTGCCGACGTAGTCGACCGTCATCTCGAACAGGCTCGCGGCGAGCCCGAGCTGATAGGCGCTCGCCGCGAGCTCGGCCGCGATCCGCGCCGCCTGCAGGGCGCGGCGCGCGGCCTCGCCGCGCAGGATCGCGCGCGCGGCACAGGAGCGCAGCGCGAGCCGCGCGTTATGCGTCGCGTCGGCCAGCGCACGCGGCGTGAGGGCCAGCCCCGGCGTGCCCGCGCGCAGATGACAGAGCACGGGCTCGCCCGCGAGCGTCGCCGGCACGAGCCAGGCGTCCGCGTCCAAACCCAGCGGCACGGCCTCGAGCACGCCGTCGAGCTCGAGGCCGGCGGACGACTCGCTCGCGCGCACGGCCTCGAACACCCGCGCCTCGTCGAGGCCGCCGAGCGCCACGGCGATCAGTTGCTCGCCGTCGAGCAGCGCCGTGAGCATGTCGCGTTCGTCGGCAGCATGAGCGAGCACGCTGGCGGCCGCGACCGCCGTCTCGACGAAGGGCTCGGGCGCGGCCACGCTGCCGAGCGCGCGCGCCAGCGTCGCCGCGCCGCGCGCGCCGAGCTCGAGACCGCCCTGCGCGGCGGGGACGATCGCCCCCAGCCAGCCGAGCTCCGCCATCGCGCGCCACGCGGCGCGATCGCAAGCGCCGCCGCCTTCGCGCAGCGCGCGCAGCCGGCTGCGCGGCAGCGCGCGGGTGCAGAAGTCGCGCGCGCTCTCGCCGAGCAGCGCGAGGAGCTCCGCTCGTTCCTCATGGGCGTGCACCGCGTTCATGGCGCGGAGTACGGCACCGCGGCGTCGGCGGTCTTCCAGATGTGATAGGCGGCCGGCTCGGTCTGCTCCTCGAGCAGATGGCCAACGAGCCCGGCGCAGCGCGCGATCAGGTTGAAGCCGCGCGCGATCGTCGGCGGAATACCGGCCTCGAGCAGCACCGCGCCGATCGCGGCGTTGGCGTTGATGACGATGTTCTTGCCCGAGGCTCGCTTGATCGCCTCACCGAGCAGGAACATCGCGTCGAGGTACTCGCCCTTCGCCCCGGCGCCGCGCGCGATCTCGGCGAGCCGCGGCACGCGCGGATCGCCGTTGACGTGGATCGGATGACCGTAACCGGGCAGGAGCTTGCGCGAGCGCGTGTGCTCTTCGGCAATCGCCTGCGCTTCCTCTGCGCGCGCGGCCGGCGGCTGCGCAACGATGCGCGACAGCAGCGCCGCCGCCTCGTCCGCCGTGCCGACGAAGCGCGAGCCGGCGCCGAGCAGGCCGGCCGCCACCGCGCCCTGCAGCGACTCCGGCGCGCCGAGCCAGGTGAGACGGCTGGCGAGCGCCGAGGGCGTCATGCCGTGCTCCATGATGCAGACGAGCACCGCGTCGACGACCGTGCGTTGCAGCGGCGTCGGCTCGCGCCCGAAGAAGTGGAAGAGGATGAAATCGGTGAAGGACAGATGGCCGATCAGCTCGCTGCAGAGATCGCGACCGCGGATCAGGATGTGGTCGGCGTCGCTCGTGCACAGACGCGTGACCGGATCGTCTTTCTTGTACATGTCTACTCCTCGGGACAGTGATGGGGCCATCGCGCCGCGACCGGCCTGCGTCGCCGCCCCTCGCGGACGCAGGCCCATCGCATTCGATCCAGGCGCTGCGATCCGGCTTGGCCCGTCTTGCGGCAAAAGCGCCGGATCGCGATCCGCCGCGCCGCGGACATTGCCTGCTCGTGTGTACGGAGAAACGACCGCACTCGCAAGCCCTCGGCGCAGACTATCGCCGCCGCCGTGCCGATTCACCCGGCTGCCGGCGTTGCGTACTGATCCGCATCAAGTGCACGGCGCGGACGAGCCGCGATAGTCGGGGCGACAGGGAGGTCGGGAGCGCGCGCGGATCCCGCGATACCCCCCACTCGAAGGCTAGCGCTCGCGGGGTGGCTCGCCCTGTCCACGCCCGGCCGAGCCCGCAACACGAGGAGATTCGCCATGCGCGATCGGTTTGACGCCGTCGTGATCGGGGCCGGTGTGTCGGGGCTCTATGCCTTGAACCGGCTGCGACAGGAAGGGCTCAACGTACGCGTCGTCGATGCCTCCTCGGACGTCGGCGGCACCTGGTACTGGAACCGCTATCCGGGCGCCCGCTTGGACTCCGAGAGCTACAGCTACCAGTACTCGTTCCAGCGCGATCTGATCGACGAATGGAACTGGAGCGAGCATTTCGCCGGCCAGCCCGAAATCGAACGCTATCTGCGCTTCGTCGCGGACAAGCTGGATCTGCGGCGCGACATCGAGTTCGATGCGCGCGTGCAGTCCGCGGTGTTCGACGAGGCCGCGCGGCTGTAGGAGCTCACGACCGCGAACGGACTGACGCTGCGCGCGCGCTACGTCCTCGCCGCGACGGGCTTCCTCTCCGCGCCCCAGTATCCCGACATTCCAGGCATGGACGACTTCGCGGGCATCGCCACGCACACCGCGCTGTGGCCGCGGGCGGGCATCGATCTGCAGGGCAAGCGCGTCGGCGTGATCGGCACCGGCGCATCGGCCGTGCAGGTGATTCAGACGATCGCGCCGGAAGTGGCGCATCTGTCGGTGTTCCAGCGCTCGCCGAACTGGTGCACGGCGCTGCGCAACCGGCCGATCGACGCCGCCGCGCAGCGCGAGCTGAAGCGCGACGCCGAGGCGATCTTCGCGCGCTGCAACGAGACCTACGCGGGCTTCATCCACAAGCTCGATCCGCGCCATGGGCGCGCCGTCGACAAGGCCGAACGCTGGCGGTTCTATCAGACCCTGCACGACCGCGGCGGCTTCGCGCTGTGGCTGGGCAACTTCATGGACGTGTTCACCGATCGCGAGATCGCGCAGGAAGTCAGCGATTTTCTCGCGCAGACGGTGCGCCAGCGCGTGCGCGATCCGAAGACGGCGGAAAAGCTGATCCCGAAGGATCATCTGTTCGGCACCAAGCGCCCGCCCGGCGAGACCAATTACTACGAAGCCTTCAACCATCCGCACGTCGAGCTGATCGATCTGCGCGAAACGCCGATCGAGCGCGTCACGCGCACCGGCATCGAGACGACGGACGGCGCCCGGACGCGGCTCCACGAGCTCGACGTGATCGTCTACGCGACGGGCTTCCGCGCCGTCACCGGCGCGCTGATGCGCGTGCATATCGTCGGCGAAGGCGGGCTCACGCTGGCCGAGAAATGGAAGCAGGGCCCGAAGACGAATCTCGGCGTGCAGTTCGCGGGCTTCCCGAATTTTTTCGCCGTGCTCGGCCCGCACAATCCGGCCGCGTTCTGCAACATCACGCGCTGCGTGGAGAACAACGTCGACTGGATCGTCGACTGCCTGTGCTACCTGCGGCAGCACGGCCATACCTCGATGGAGGCCTGCGCCGACGCCGAAGAAGCCTGGACGCAGCGCTGCTACGATTCGGCCAACGGCCTCCTGTTCTCCGAAGTGAAGGACTCGTGGTTCTTCGGCTACCACAATCCGGACGGCGATCGGGGCCGCTATCTGATCTTCACCGAGGGCGTGCCGGCGTATCGAAAGATCTTCGCGGAGACGGCGGCGGCCGGTTATCCGGGCTTCGCGTTCCGCTGAGCGGCGGCGCCTGTCGCAGGCCCGCGCGCGGCGGGCGACGGCGCGCGGCGAGACGGGAGGCCGCGGGACCCGGAGAGATCGAGCGCGGCGTCCGCATACGCGCCCCCTGTGCCGTTCGGGTAAACGACGCGCACGCACACGCGCCATCGTCCGTCGCGCGACGGCGCGGCGCGCGGACTACACTCCTGGCATTTCCAGCGGGAGGAGCTGCCGATGAATACGTCCCCTTGCCTCGTGCTCGTCGCCCTGCTCGGCTTCGCGGCCGCGGCGCCGGCCGATGAGCCGCACAGCATGACCGGGTGTCTCGCCGCGGGCGCCGCCGAGGGCTCCTTCATGCTGAACGATGTCGAAGGCGGCGCGGGTCCCGTCGCCATTCCGCAGAGCAGTGTCGATCTCGCCCCGCACGTCGGTCACAAGGTCGAGATCACGGGCACCAGCATCGACGGCACCGATCCCGAGACGCACACGATGAAGGTCACGGCGATGAAGCACCTCGCGGCCACCTGCCCGTGACGCCATCCCGGCCGCGGCCGCGTGCCGCTCGGCCGGGATCCGGTCTGATTGCCGTTCGACGGGTCGCTCTTCGCCACGAAACACCGAAGGCGATGATTGCCGCCACGGAGGGATGCGCGCGCGTCATGGCCTTTAAGCCGACGACGTAGCCCGGGTGCAGCGTAGCGGACCCCGGGATCGGGCATGCCCGATACGCAAGGCTCTCGGCCACGCTCGGCGCGCACCGCGCCGGGTCTTCTCGAATACAGGAGAGGACGGCGGGCGCGGATCCCGGGTTACGCGCTGCGCGCTCCACCCGGGCTACGACATCGCCGCTCACCTTGGAGGGCCGTTTGTCTCGTTCGCGAGCCCTCACGCGCTGGCGGGCGACGCGGGGTATCGCATACAGTGGCCGCGGCGTGCTCGCCTTCGAGGATACCGACCCTTGGCCAAACTGCCACTGCGTTTCGTGGGCTTCTTCCTGCTCTTCGTCGTGCTCATCGTCGCGAGCTGCTCGGCCCTCTACCACAGCATCGACCGCGCGCCGGCGACGGTGACGTCCGGCCCTTGAAGTGACGGATCTCGTGAAGCTCGGCCGCGCCTGGGCGCCGGTCGCGAAGGCCGCCGCGCTGTTCGTGCTGCCCTTGCCGCTGATCCCCGCCGCGGTGCTCGAGCTCGTGCACGGCGATCTCGTCCGCTTCGCCTTGGCCGGCGGCGGACTCGCCTGCCTGTGGGGCGCCGGCGCGCTCGCCGCCGCGGCGCTCGCGGCCGAAGCGCGCTATTTCCTCGGCCAGCGAGCGGATCCGCCGCGCCTGCCCTTGAAGCTTCTCAGTCTCCTCGCCACCGCGCTGGGCGCGAGCCTCGCGGCGCTCGCCGGCGCTCACGCGGCCGCGGGCGCCGCGCTGTTCGGCGTGCTCGCGGGGGTCGGTCACCGCGCGTTCTACGGTCGCGATCCGCGCGCGCGCCGCTTTACGATCGCGGCCGCACCCGGCGTCGACGTCGACGCCGTCACGGCGCAGCTCAAGCAGGCCCATGGCCGGCTGCAGGGCATCGAGCGGGCAGCGGCGGCGATTGCCGTCCCGGAGTTCGGCGAGCGCCTGCGGCGGATCACCGCGATCGGCCGGCGCATCCTCGTCGAGATCGAGCGCGACCCGCGCGACGCGGCCCGCGCGCGCCGGTTCCTGAACGTCTATCTCGACGGCGCCGAGAAGATCACGACGGAATACGCGCGCACGCATCGCCAGCTCGGCCGGCGAGCGCTGGAAGACAATTTCCGTCAGCTATTGATCGACATCGAAACCACCTTCGGCGCCCAGCATCGCAAGCTGCTCGAGCACGAGGCGCTCGCGCTCGACGTCGAGATCGAAGTCCTCGCCGCGCGCCTGAAGCGGGAAGGCTTGAGTTGAATATCCCGAACGGCCGAGCATCGATGCGATCCGTTCTTGTAGCCCGGATGAGCAACGCGAATCCGGGATCGGCGCCGATTTCCGCGCTTGCGTACAACAACCGCCGAACCCCGGATTCGCTGCGCTCATCCGGGCTACAGGAGTTCGGCCGTGTAGCCCGGATGAGCGCAGCGGAATCCGGGCTACGAGAATTCGTTTTGGATACGCACTTCGACACGGAGCAACGCGCATGACAGAAACCAACGACACCGCCCCCGCGGATACGCTCGCGCCGCCGCCCGCGGAGGTGACGAGCTATGCCGCGGCCGGCGCCGAACGGCGCGCGGAGATCGAACGCGCGATGGCGGAGCTCGATCTCGCGGACGGCAACTCCGTGCTGTTTTTCGGCAGCAAGGCGCAGCAGACCGTGACCGGCGTCGCCGACGAAATGCTCGAAGGTGTGCGCAACAAGGACAGCGGACCGGCCGGCGCGGCCTTGAACGAAATGGTCGCGACGCTGCGCGGCTTCTCGCTGGAGGAGCTCGTCCCGGACGGCAAGCCCGGCCTGCTGTCGCGGCTGCTCGGACGCGGCCGACCGATCGCAAAAGTGCTGCAGCGCTATGAATCGATCCGCAGCCAGATCGATGCAATCGGCGACCGCCTCGATGCGCACAGCTCGACCTTGATGCGCGACATCGCGCTGCTCGATCGCCTGTACGCGCACACGCTCGACTATTTTCGCGCCCTCGCCGTCTACATCGCGGCCGGCGAGGAGCATCTGCGCCGCCTCGATGCGGACAGGCTGCCCGCGCTCGAGCGCGATGCGGCGAGCGGCACCGACATGCTGGCGGCGCAGGCCCTGCGCGACATGCGCGAACGCCGCGATGCGCTGGCGCGCCGCGTGCACGATCTGAAGCTCACGCGCCAGATCACGCTGCAGAGCCTGCCGTCGATCCGACTGGTGCAGGAGAACGACAAGGCGCTGGTCGCGAAGATCGGATCGACGCTGGCGAACACCCTGCCGCTGTGGCGCCAGCAGCTCGCGATGGCCGTGACGCTGGCGCGTGCGGCCGAGAGCGGCGACACGCTCAAGCAGGCGACGGATCTGACCAACGATCTCCTGACCGCGAATGCCGGCACGCTGCGCGAGTCGACCAAGGCGGTGCGCCGCGAGGTCGAACGCGGGATCGTCAGCATCGACACCCTCAAGCAGGCGAACGAGACGCTGATCGCGACGCTCGACGATACGCTGCGCATCGTCGAGGAAGGACGGCAGCAGCGCGCGGCCGCCGAACGCCAGCTCGCGGGCTGCGAAGCCGAGCTGCGGCAGGCGCTGCTCGCCGCGCAGGCGCGGGAGCGGCCGCCGCCCGCGAGCTCCGCCTGAGCGCAGCGTAGCCCGCCGCCGCCCTCACGCGGCGGCGAACTCGGCGATCACATCACGAAGAAGCAGATCTTGTTGCCGTCGAGATCGCGGGCATAGGCGCCGTAGAACGTGCCGCTGCGCTTGCCCGGCGCGCCCTCGTCCGCGCCGCCCAGCGCACGCGCCTTCGCATGCAGCGCATCAACTTTCTCCTGCGAGCCGGCGAAGAACGCGACCATCGCGCCGTTGCCGACGGTCGCCGGCTTGCCGTCGTAGGGCTTCATCACCATCAGCATCGGCGAGCCCCTGCCGGCGCCCCAGCCGATGTAGCGCTCGGACTCCATCACGCGCTTGGCGTCGATGAGGCCGAGCACCTCGTCGTAGAACTTGCCGGCGCGCGCGAGATCATTGGTACCGATGGTCACGTAGCCAATCATGTCTTTCTCCTCTGTGTAGGGTCGAAGCGCGACGGGCCTCTCTGCGAGGCCCGTCGAATCCGTGGCACGCCTATCCTAGCCGTTCGGGGCCGCCGCGCGCAGGCCGACGCAGCGCGGCCAGGAATTCGATCCCGGCCGCGAGCGTCGCCGCCGGCTGCTCGAACTGCGGCGCATGCCGGCAGTCCGGCAGGAGCAGCGTGCGGCAGGGCCCGCGCACGCCGCGCGCGATGGCCTCGAGCTGCGCGAGCGTGCCGTACTGATCGCCTTCCCCCTGGATCTGCAGCAGCGGGACGCGGATGCCGGGCAGCACGTGCTCGATGTTCCAGCGCCTGAAGTCGGGATGCAGCCACGAGTCGCACCAGCCGCGGAAGGCGCAGTCGACGTGCGCGTGATATTTCGCGAGTCGCGCGCGCAGCTCGCCCTGCGCATACGCGGCGCGCGCCTGCGCGATGCTCGCGAGCCCGAGATCTTCGACGAAGACGTGCGGCGCCATCACGATGAGGCCCTGCACGCGCGGATCGGCGACGAGCCCGGCGTGGATCAGCGCGATCGAAGCGCCGTCGCTGTGGCCGAAGAGCACGCAGTCGCCGATGCTCGCCGCATCGAGCACGGCCGGCAGGCCGCACTGCGCTTCGCGCTCCATGTAATCGAGCGGCCACGGCAGCGGCAGCGGGGACGACTGCCCATAGCCCGGCCGCGACCAGGCGAACACGGGATGGCCGGAAGCCTCGGCGAGACGCTGCGGGAAATCGCGCCACAGCGCGAGGCAGCCGAGGCCTTCGTGCAGCAGCACCAGCGTCGGGCGCGCGGGATCGCCCGCGATCTGCAGGCACTCGAGCTGCCGGCCGGCGACGGCCAGCATGCGGCGGAGGGATTCGGCCACGCGGGGGGCGGCGCGACGCGGCCGGCGCGTCGCGCCGCGGCGTCAGGCGGCGAGCAGGCCTTCGCGGGTGACGTGGTCCAGCGTGTCGGCCAGTGCCAGCGAGAACTTGTCGAAGATCTCGTCGATCTGCGCCTCGGTCACGATCAGCGGCGGGCAGAACGCGATGCCGTCGCCGACGTTGCGCGGGATCAGCCCGTGCACGTGGCAGCGCTCGAAGGCATAGACGCCGATCGAGCCGGCCGGCGTGAAGCCCGCTTTGGTCTTCTTGTTCGACACGAACTCGACGGCACCGAACATGCCGACGCCGCGCACTTCGCCGACCAGCGGGTGATCGGCGAAGGACTGCAGGCGCGCCTGGAACTTCGGCGCCAGCCGCGCGGCGCGCTCGAAGATGCCGTCGCGCTCGTAGATCTCGAGACACTTCAGCGCGACCGCCGCGCACACCGGATGACCCGTGTAGGTGTAACCGTGGCCGATCGTGCCGAGCTTGCGGCCCGCTTCGGCGATCGGGCCGTACATCTTCTCCGGCAGGATCACGGCCGACAGCGGCTGATACGACGAGGTCAGCGCCTTCGCGAGCGTCATCGTGTCCGGCGTCAGGCCATAGGTCTGCGTCGCGAACGGCTTGCCGGTGCGCCCGAAGCCCGTGACGACCTCGTCGGCGATGAACAGCACGTCGTACTTCTTCAGCACCGCCTGGATCTTCTCGAAATAGGTCTTCGGCGGCGTCAGCACGCCGCCTGCGGCCATCACGGGCTCGGCGATGAACGCGGCCACGGTGTCCGGACCTTCACGCAGGATCTGCTGCTCGAGATTGTTCGCGAGCCGGGTCGCGAAATCTTCCTCGCTCTCGCCCTTTTCGGCGTAGCGATAGTAATGAGGGCAGTCGGTGTGGATGAAGCGGCCGCAGTCCAGCGGCAGATCCCACTGCGTGTGCATCGGCGGCAGACCCGTGAGGCTGCCGGAAGCGATCGTGATGCCGTGATAGCCCTTGACGCGGCCGATGATCTTCTTCTTGTTCGGCCGCCCGATCGCGTTGTTGTAGAACCACGCGAGCTTGACCTGCGTGTCGTTGGCATCCGAGCCCGAGCAGCCGAAGAAGACCTTCGAGGCGTTCGGCACCGGCACCAGCGCCTTCAGCCGCTCCGCCAGCAGCACCGCCGTCTCGTGGCTCTTGCCGTTGAACATGTGCGTGAAGGACATCTTCACGATTTGATCGTGCGCGACCTGCGCCAGCTCCTTGTTGCCGTAACCGAGCGCCGTCGACCACAGGCCGGCCAGGCCTTCGATGTACTGCTTGCCGGCGTTGTCCCAGACGTAGACCCCCTCGCCGCGCTCGATCATCAAGGCGCCCCGCTCTTCGATGACGCTGGGGTTGACCATCGGGTGAAGAATGGCGGCGGCGTCTCGCGCCGCGATGCTGCCGGGTTGTAGGCTCACGGTATTCTCCTTGGCGAGTGATGGAATGCGCGAGGCCGGGTCGCGATCGCGGGTTCACAGCTTCCCGGCGCCGGCGCATGCTGGCATTCTAGCCCTCAAACCTCGCCGCGGTCACGACGCCGGCCCCGTGGGTCGGCGGCCCGTAGCGCCGTGCTCGCGCGCTCGATGCAGCCGCCTCCGATCCTCAGGACCACAGCCGCGTGAAGCCTCAAGCGCTCGCTTATCTGCAGATCATCTGCGGCGCCGTCCTCTTGTCGAGCGGCTCCGCTGCGATCAAGGCGACGCAGTTCGATGCCTTCCAGCTCGCCGGCGTGCGCGCCGTCGTCATCGTCGTGTTCATGGCCGTCGCGGTGCGCCCCGCGCTGCGATTCTTCGATCGCAGGCTGCTGCCGGCGGCCCTCGCACACGCCGCGACCACCGTCCTGTTCATGCTCGGCAACAAGCTGACCACGGCGGCGATGGCCATCTTTCTGCAGTACACGGCGCCGCTGTACCTGCTGCTGCTCGGGCCGTGGCTGCTGAAGGAGCCCGTGACCCGGCGCGACGTCGCCTATGTCGCGATGCTGCTCGTCGGCATGGTGATGCTGCTGCTGAATCCGCCGGCGCGCGCGGCGACCGCGTCGAACCCCGTGCTCGGCGGCATCGTCGCCGCCTGCTGCGGCGTGACCTGGGCGTTCACGACCTTGACGATGCGCGGCCTCGCGCGCGACCCGCAGGCGGGATTCCAGCGCACGATCGCGTCGATCATCGTCGCCAATGCCGCGCTCGCGCTGGTGCTGCTCCCGCTGTTCCCGCCCGGCGCCGCGGCCCGCGCGCTGGATTTCGGCCTCGCCGCCTACATGGGCGTGCTGCAGCTCGGCACCGCCTTCATCCTCGTCACGCTCGGCCTGCGCCGGCTCACCGCGCTCGAAGGCACGCTGCTGCTTCTGATCGAGCCGGTGCTCAATCCGATCTGGGTGTACTTCGTGCACGGTGAGACGCTCGGCGTATGGAGCCTCGCCGGCGGCGCCTTGATCCTCGCCACCACCGGCGCCCGTGCGGTCGTCAATGCGCGGCCGTTGAAGAGAATGGGAATCTAGCCACGGAGGACACGGAGGGCACGGAGAAAGAGAAAGAGGGATGGGATCTGTACCGCCGCGGCTCGCATGCGACCATGGGCGCCGGCGTTACGGGGCTCCGATCAATCCCTTTCTTCCTCCGTGGCTAGATTCCCTTGATTCGACGGTTGTCGAACGTAGCGCCGGAATCGACGGTGATCCCGGATTCGCGTTGCTCATCCGGGCTACGAGAAGGGAGCCGTAGCCCGGAAGGAGCGAAGCGGAATCCGGGAGAGAATGGCGCAGGCGTCTCGATCTTCATCACTTCACGCGCCCTCGCATGCGACCATGGGCACCGGCGTTACGGAGGCTCCGATCAATCCCTTTCTTCCTCCGTGCCCTCCGTGGCTAGATTCTCTTGAATTCGGCGGTAACCCCGCGCAGGCGCCAAAATCAGCGCCCGATCCCGGGTTCCGCTACGCTGCACCCGGGCTACGAGAGCGAGGATGCGCTTAAACGAGCGCCGCCTTGATCTGCCCGCGCTGGCGCGCGAGCTCGCGGCGGGCGTCCTGCAGGAGGCGCGGCTCGATCTGGGCTTCGAGCACTTGCAGCTTGTACTTCGCTTTCGGGAAATCCTGCTCGGCGGCGAGCGCGAGCCACAGCCAGGCGCGGACGGGATCCTGCGCGACGCCGACACCCTTCGCGTAGCACATGCCCATGCCGTACTGCGCGCGGACGTGGCCCTGGCACGCGGCCTTGTCGAGCCAGGCGATGGCTTCTTCCTTGACGACACCGGGGACTTGACCGAAGAGCCCGCGGCGGCCGATCTCGTACTGTGCGGGCGCATGACCGAGCTGGGCCGCGTGGCGCATCCACGCCGCGGCGCGCGGCTTGTTGACGGGCACGCCGCAGTCGCCGGTCTCGTAGGCGAGCGCGATGCGGTAGACCGCCTTCGCATGCGATTGGTCGGCCGCCTTGCGGAACCAGCCCAGCGCCTGCACCGCGAGCATGCCGCCCTGTTTCTGATAGTGCCGGCCGAGCGCGTACTGCGCGGGCGCGAAACCGCGATCGGCCGCCTGCGTCAGCCACAGCTCGGCCGCCGCCATGTCGCGCAGCCGCGGCGGCGCGCTCGCATACAGCAGTCCGAGATTGAACTCGGCCTTCGCATAGCCGTGGGCCGCGGCGCGGCCGCACCAGTAGATCGCGAGCTCGTAGTCGCGCTCGACCCCTTCGCCGTTGGCATAGGCGAGCGCGAGATTGAGCTGCGCCTTCGCGTAGTTCTGCTCGGCGGCCGCCTGCCAGTGGCGCACGGCGGCGTACGGGTCGCGCGCGACCCCCGCCCCTTGCGCATAGAGCTCGCCGAGATTGAACTGCGCGACGGCGTTGCCGTTGACGGCCGCCGCGTAGTACCAGCGGAAGGCGCGCTCGAGATCCACGCGCGTGCCGTTGCCGGTGTGATAGCACCAGCCGGCGAGGGCCTGCGCCTCGGCGTGATTCTGCTCGGCTGCAGCGAGGAACCAGCCGAGCGCGGCGGCGGGATCGCGGGCACAGCCCTGGCCTTCGAGCAGCGCGACGCCGAGCCGGTGCTGCGCGCCGGCGTGGCCGCCCTTCGCCGCCTGCCCATACCAGTGCAGCGCCTCGCGCCTGTCGTCGTCGAGCCGGCTGCGGCGGCGCAGCCGTTCGGCGTACTGGAACTGCGCTTCGGGCGAGCCGAGCTGCGCCGCGGACTCGAGCTCACGGGTGCTCGGCGACAGACGCTCGAAGTCCTTCATCGGAATCGCCACGGCCTCATATCTCCGCGAGCAGCGCCATCAGGCTGGAGGCGTCTGCCCGCTGCAGGCCCTGCGCCTGCAGCGTCGCATAGAACTGATCGACCAGCGCCGTGACCGGCAGCCGCGCGCCGTTGCGCCGCGCCTCGTCGAGCACGATGCCGAGATCCTTGCGCATCCAGTCCACCGCGAAGCCGAAATCGTAGCGGCCTTCGAGCATCGTCGTCGCGCGGTTGTCCATCTGCCAGGACTGCGCCGCGCCCTTGCCGATCACGGACAGCACCGCCGGCATGTCGAGCCCCGCCCGCCGGCCGAAGGCGAGTCCCTCGGCCAGCCCCTGCAGCAGGCCCGCGATGCAGATCTGATTGACCATCTTCGTGAGCTGGCCGGCGCCGCTGGGCCCGAGCAGACGCGCGCTCGCGGCATAGGCGGACAAGAGGGCTTCGACCTTCGCGTAGTCGGCGGCCTCGCCGCCGCACATGCAGCTCAGGACGCCGCGCTCGGCACCGCTCTGACCGCCGGACACCGGCGCGTCGATGAAGCCCGCGCCCTGCGCTTTCGCGCGCGCCGCGAGCTCGCGCGCGACGAGGGCCGAGCTCGTCGAATGATCGACGTGCACCGCGCCCGGCCGCAGCGCCTCGAAGCTGCCGCGCGGCCCGACGGTGACGGCGCGCAGGTCTTCGTCGTTGCCGACGCAGCTAAACACGACTTCGGCGCCGTCGGCCGCCGCGGCCGGCGAGTCGGCGGCCTCGCCCGCGTAGCTCGCGAGCCAGCGCTCGCGGGTGGCGGCCGTGCGGTTGTAGACCGTGACCGCGTGCCCGGCGCGCGCGAGATGGCCCGCCATGGGGAAGCCCATCACGCCGAGACCGATGAAGGCGAGCCTTGCCATACGAGGAGTGGGCACATCGTTAAATTCTGTGTCCGGATGTTACGGATCGAAATCCGCGCTGAACAGCCCGGCGAGCCCACGGATCCGGTAACCGGCCCGCTTCGGGCGCCGGAACCCGGCCATCGAGCCCCGCTCAGGCCGGGACCGCGTGCAGGTCGTAGTCGTCGGCGCGCTCGATGCGCACGCGCAGGAACTCGCCCGGCGCGATCCGGCGCCGGGTGCGGACGTAGACGAGGCCGTCGATGTCCGGCGCGTCGGCGGCGCTGCGCGCGATCAGCCGCCCGCCGGCGCGGCCGTCGACGAGCACCTCGATCTCCCGCCCGACGCGGCGCGTGAGGCGGCGCCGGCTGATCGCCTGCTGCGTCGCCATGAAGCGCGCATGGCGCTCGGCCTTGAGCGCGTCCGGCACGGCGCCGGACAGCTCGTTCGCCGCCGCACCGGCGACGGGCGAATACTCGAAGCAGCCGACGCGATCGAGCTCCGCTTCCTCGAGAAACCTGAGGAGCTGCGCGAAGTCCTCCTCGGTCTCGCCGGGGAAGCCGACGATGAAGCTGCTGCGCAAGCTCAGCTCGGGACAGATCTGCCGCCACGCGCGGATGCGCGCCAGCGTGTCTTCGGTCGCGGCCGGCCGCCGCATCGCCTTCAGCAGGCGCGGACTGCCGTGCTGGAAAGGAACGTCGAGGTAGGGCAGCAGCTTGCCCTCGGCCATCAGCGGCAGCACCTCGTCGACGTGCGGATAGGGATAGACGTAGTGCAGCCGCACCCACACGCCCAGCGTGCCCAGCGCGCGGCACAGGCCCGCGAAGTTCGACTTCAGCGGCCGGCCGCGCCAGAACGCCGTGCGATAGCGCAGATCGCTGCCGTAGGCGCTCGTGTCCTGGGAGATCACGAGCAGCTCCTTGACGCCCGCAGCGACCAGGCCTTCGGCTTCGTGCATGACTTCGTCGAGCGGCCGGCTCACGAGGCGCCCGCGCAGCGCGGGGATGATGCAAAAGCTGCATGAGTGATTGCAGCCTTCGCCGATCTTCAGATACGCATAGTGCCGCGGCGTGAGCTTGATCCCCTGCGGCGGCACGAGATCGACGAAAGGATCGTGCGCGAGATCGATCGGCGCGTGCTCGTGCACCGCGCCGACCACCGCTTCGTACTGCTGCGGCCCGGTCACCGCGAGCACGCCCGGATGCGCAGCGTGGATGCGCTCCGCTTCGGCGCCGAGGCAGCCCGTGACGATCACGCGGCCGTTCTCGGCGAGCGCCTCGCCGATCGCCGACAGCGACTCCGCGCGCGCGCTGTCGATGAAGCCGCAGGTGTTGACGACGACGACGTTCGCATCGGCGTACTCGTTCGTGATCTCGTAGCCGTCGAGCCTGAGCTGCGTGAGGATGCGCTCGGAGTCGACGAGCGCTTTCGGGCAGCCGAGGCTGACGAAGCCGACGCGCGGCGGCGACGGCGTGATGGCGGAAGGTTTGCTGGGCATCGATCGGACTGTGAGGCTATTCAATATCCCATCGCGCAGCCGTCGAAGCGCGGCTCGGAGCCGCCGCGATAGAGGCCGGACGCGGGGTCGCACAGGATACCCTGATATCCGCCGACGAAGTTGCCGATCGGATCGGTGATTTCGACCACGCGATGGCCGCGCGCGCGCAGGCCGTCGACGACGGCCGCCGGCATCGCGGGCTCGACGAACACCGTGCCGACGCCGGGCTCGACGAGGCCGTTCGGCTGCGCGCCGCCGGCATGGCGCAGGCGCGGGCGCAGCGCGCAGCTCGCGACGTCGTCGCCGAAGTCGATCAGATTGACGAGGATCTGGACCTGTCCCTGCGGCTGCATGTCGGCGCCCATCACGCCGAAGGCGAGCCAGGGCCGGCCGTCCTTCAGCGCAAAGCCCGGCATGATCGTGTGGAAAGGCCGCTTGCCCGGCTGGTAACAGTTCGCGTGCGCGGGATCGAGCGCGAAGCCCGCGCCGCGCGACTGCCACGCGAAGCCCGTGCCCGGCACCACGAGCGCCGAGCCGAATGGATTGAAGATGCTCTGGATCAGCGACACCATCATGCCGTCGCGATCGGCGGCGGCGAGATAGGTGGTGTCGCCGCCGGGAAACGCGCCGGGCTCGCAGTGCTCGGCGGCGCGATCGGGATCGATCAGCGCGCGGCGGCGCGCCGCATAGGCGTTGTCGAGCAAGGCCTCCAGCGGCGCCCGCGCATGGGCCGGATCGGCATACCAGCGCGCGCGATCGGCGAAAGCGAGCTTCTTCGCCTCGATGTAGCGATGCCACCAGTCGACGGCGTCGGGCGCCGTCGGCGCATAGCCCTCGAGAATGTTCAGCATCTGCAATGCCGCCGCGCCCTGGCCGTTCGGCGGCAGCGCGCAGACGGTGACGCCGCGATAGTCGGTGCGCAGCGGCGTCACCCACTCGGCGTGGCGCCGCGCGAGATCGTCACGCGCGAAGTCCGCACCGGCCGAGTTCAGCGCCTCGACGAAGCGCTGCGCATAGGCGCCTTCGTAGAAACCCGCCCGGCCGCGCGCCGCGAGCCGCTCGAAGGTCTCGGCCAGATCCACGTTCCTGAGCAGCGCGCCCGGCTGCGGCGCGGCGCCGCCGGGCGCGAACACCGTAAGAAAATCGTCGAGCTGGGCGCGAGCAGCCGGATCGCCGCGCACCTCGACGACGGCGCGCTGCCACCAGCGCAGGGTGACGGGGCCGGGCACGAAGCCGTCGCGGGCGAGCGCGAGCGCGGGCTCGAACAGCGCGGGCCAGGGCAGACGGCCGAAGCGTTGATGCAGCAGGGCCCAGCCGTCGACCGCACCCGGCACCGTCACGCAGTGCGGGCCGCGTATCGGTAGCGTCGAGCTCGCCGCGAGCAGCTCGCGCAGCGCGCCCAGGCTGCGGCGCGAGGCGCTGCGGCCGCTCGCATTGAGGCCGTGCAGGCAGCGGCCGTAGGGATCCCACAGCATCGCGAAGAGATCGCCGCCCGGCCCGCACATATAGGGCTCGGTGACGGCCAGCGCGAGATTGGCCGCGATCGCCGCGTCCACCGCGCTGCCGCCGCGACGGAGCAGCGCGAGGCCGGCGGCCGTCGCCGCCGGCTGGCTGGTGGCGACCATGCCGTGGCGGCCGCTCGCGGCCACGCCGGGCCGGCTGATGTCGATCGAAGTCTCCATGTCCTGCTGCATTCGAGTACGCCTCCCTGGCACGCCAACGCCGGCCATTCGCGTTCGCGCCCCTCCCGGGCCGCGCGATGATGATCTCGGGCGCTGCACCGTAAAGGAAGCACGGCGCCGTGCCGCGACGCCCAGGCGGTATGCTAGCCCTCCCACGCCCGATCGAATGCCCGTGACCGACGATCAAGCGACGCGACTGCTCGAGCAGCTAAGTTTGGCACCCGAACTGCGCGAAGCGCGCGGCCGGCGCGGCCTGTGGCTGATGCTCGCGATCCTCGTCGCGGCCGGGGCCGGCCTGTGGTGGTGGCGTGCGCCGGCGGCGCTGCCCGTCGACACCGCGGCCGCGATCGCGCTGCCGGCGCGAGCCGGCGGCGAGCAGGCCGTGCTCGACGCGACGGGCTACGTCACCGCGCGCCGTCAGGCCACCGTTTCGGCCAAGCTCACCGGGCGCGTCGCCGAGGTGCTGATCGAGGAAGGCCAGCGCGTGCGCGCCGGCGAAGTGCTCGCGCGGCTCGATCCGAGCAACGCCGAGGCCGAGCTCGCGCTCGCGCGCAGCCGGCTCGCCGCGGCCGAGGCGCAGCTCGCCGATCTCGAGGTGCAGCGACGGCAGGCCGAACGCGACGCGCGGCGCGCCGAGGCGCTCGCCGCGCGCAAGCTCGGCTCGACGCAGGCGGCCGAGGACGCGCGGGTGCGCGTCGCGTCCTTCGCCGCGCGGCTCGCGGCGCAGCGCGAGCAGGTGCAGGTCGCGGCGAAGAGCGTCGACGTCGCGGCCGTGATGCTCGACGACACCGTCGTGCGCGCGCCCTTCGACGGCGTGATCACGGACAAGGCCGCACAGCCGGGCGAGATCGTCTCGCCGGTGTCCGCCGGCGGCGGCTACACGCGCACCGGCATCGGCACCATCGTCGACATGGACTCGCTGGAGATCGAGGTCGACGTCAACGAGAGCTACATCAGCCGCGTCGCGCCCGGTCAGGCCGTGACGGCGAAGCTGAACGCCTATCCCGACTGGGACATCGCCGCGCACGTGATCACGATCGTGCCGACGGCCGATCGCGCGAAGGCGACGGTGAAGGTGCGCATCGCGCTCGACGTGCACGATGCGCGCATCGTGCCGGAGATGGGCGTGCACGTCGGTTTCCTCGAGCAGGCACAGCCCGCCGCCGCGCCGGAGTCGCCGCCGAGCGGCGTGCTGGTGCCGGCCGCGGCGATCGTCGACGACGGCGATCGGCCCTCCGTCTGGCTATTCGACGGCGAGCGCGCGCGCCGGCGCGAGGTCGTGCTCGGCCAGCAGTTCGGCGCGAACCGGCAGGTGGTCTCGGGCCTCGCCGTCGGCGAGCGCGTGATCCTCGCGCCGCCGCCGCAGCTCGTCGACGGCAGGCGCGTGCGCGAACGGAAAGCGCCGCCGTGAACGCGCCCGCGATGGTCGAGCTCGCCGGCGTGGTCAAGCGCTACCGGCGCGGCCGCCAGCAGATCGAAGTGCTGCATGGGATCGATCTGCGCATCGCGGCCGGCGACTTCGTCGCGCTGATGGGGCCCTCGGGCTCGGGCAAGACGACCTTGCTGAACTTGGTCGGCGGCCTCGATCGACCGAGCGCGGGCACGGTGACCGTCGCCGGCCGCCGTCTCGACGCGCTGTCGGGCACCGAGCTCGCGCGCTGGCGCGCCCGCCACGTCGGCTTCGTGTTCCAGTTCTACAACCTGCTGCCGATGCTCTCGGCCTGGCGCAACGTCGAGCTGCCGCTGCTGCTGACGGGCCTGTCCGGCGCCGAGCGCAAGCGGCGCGCGCTGATCGCGCTTCAGCTCGTCGGCCTCGGCTCCCGCGCGAAGCATCGGCCGGGCGAGCTGTCCGGCGGCGAGGAACAGCGCGTCGCGATCGCGCGCGCCGTGGTCTCGGATCCGAAGCTCCTCGTCTGCGACGAGCCGACCGGCGATCTCGATCGCCACACCGCCGACGACATCCTCGGCCTGCTGCAGGCGCTGAACCGCGATCACGGCAAGACCATCGTGATGGTCACGCACGATCCGAAAGCCGCGGACTATGCGCGGCGGCGCATCCATCTCGACAAGGGACTGCTCGACGCGGTTCGTGCCGCGTGAGCGCGCCGTGAAGTACCTCGTGCTCGTCCTCGCCGGCCTGCGCCGCCATCGCAGCCGCAGCCTGCTGACTCTCGCCTCGATCCTCGCCGCGTTCCTGCTGTTCGGCTTTCTCGACGGCGTGCGCACCGTGTTCGGCGCAGGGACGGACACCTACGGCCTGGATCGCCTGATCGTCACTTCGCGCCTGTCGCTGATCCAGCCGCTGCCGCTGTCCCAGCTCGCGCGCATTCTAGCGCTGGACGGCGTCGCCGCGGCCGCGCACGCGAACTGGTTCGGCGGCGTCTACCAGGATCGCCGCAACTTCTTTCCGAACATCGCAGTGAGCCCGGCGTCGTGGCTCGCGACGCATCCGGAAATCGGCCTCGGCGCGGCCGAGCGCGAGGCGTTCTTGACGACGCGCGCCGGCGCGCTGGTCGGCGAAGATCTCGCGGCGCGCTTCGGCTGGCGGATCGGCGATCGGCTGCCGCTCGAAGGCACGATCTTCCCTCATCGCAACGGCAGCAACACCTGGACCTTCGAAGTCGTCGGCATCATGCGCGCGACGGACGAGGAGCGCGCGGCGTTTGCCGGCGAGCTGCTGTTCCGCTACGACTACTTCGACGAGGGCCGCACGCAGGGCCAGGGGACGGTCGGCTGGTACGTCGTGCAGCTCACCGATCCCGCGCGTTCGAACGAAGTCGCGCAGGCCATCGATGCCCTCTTCCGCAATTCCGACGCCGAGACCAAGACCCAGAGCGAGCAGGCCTTCAATCTCGCCTTCGCGAAGCAGTTCGGCGACATCGGCCTGATCGTCAGCGCGATCATGGCGGCCGTGTTCTTCACGGTGCTGCTCGTGACCGCGAACACCATGGCCCAGGGCGTGCGCGAACGCGTCGGCGACATCGCGATCCTGAAGACGCTCGGCTTTCGCGACGGCACGGTCTGTGCGCTCGTCGTCGCCGAAGCCCTCGCCCTGCTCCTCGCCGGCGGCTGCGCCGGGCTCGGGCTCGCCGCGCTCGCCCTGCCGACGCTGTCGCGCTCGCTGCGCGGCCAACTGCCGCCGCTCGCCGTCGGCGTCGACACCTGGCTGCTCGGGCTCGCGATCATGCTCGGCCTCGGCCTCGCCGTCGGCCTGCCGCCGGCGCTGGGCGCGCTGCGCCTGAAGATCGTCGACGCGCTGGCGCGGCGCTGAGCCATGAGGCTGCTGCGCCAAACGCTCGCGCTGAGCTGGATGGGTCTCGCGACCTTGCCGCGGCGGCTCGGGTCCTCGCTGGTGATCGTCGTCGGCATCGCCGGCGTGGTCGGCGTGCTCGTCTCGCTGCTCGCGATGCGCGACGGCTTCGAGGGCACGCTGCGCGCCGCCGGCCGCCTCGACGAGGCGATCGTGCTGCGCGGCGGCTCGAACACCGAGCTGTCCAGCCATCTGACGCGCGAGGACGCGACGCTGATCGCGCAGGCGCCCGGCATCCTCGCCGGGGCCGACGGCCGGCCGCTGGTGTCGGCCGAGGTCGTCGTCGTCGTCAACCTGCCGAAGAAGTCGACGGGCACGGACAGCAACGTCCAGCTCCGCGGCGTCGGCCCACAGGCGCTTGCGCTGCGCACGCAGTTGCGCGTCAGCGCCGGACGCGTCTTCACCGCCGGCCGCCGTGAGCTGCTGGTCGGGCGCGGGGCGGCCGATCAGTTCGAGGGGCTCGCGCTCGGCCGCACGATCGAGCTCGCCGGCGAGCCCTGGCGCGTGGTCGGCCACTTCACGAGCGGCGATGCGCACGACTCGGAAGTGTGGGCGGATGCCGCGTCCGTGCAGTCGGCCTATCGCCGCGACGGCTATCAGTCGGTGCGCGTGAAGCTGACCGATGCCGGCGCGTTCACGGCCCTGCGCGCCGCGCTCGCCGGCGATCCGCGGCTGGAGGTCGACGTGCAGCGCACGCGCACCTACTACGCCACGCAGTCGCAGCGGCTGAAGCGGCTGATCGAGGTGCTGGCGACGACGGTCGCGGCGATCATGGCCGTCGGCGCCACCTTCGGCGCTTTGAACACGATGTACGCCGCCGTTGCCGCGCGGCGTCGCGAAATCGCGATCCTGCGCGCGCTCGGCTTCGCCTCGCTCGCGATCGTCGCCGCCGTGATGATCGAGGCGCTCACGCTGGCACTGGCCGGCGGCATGCTCGGCGCCGCGCTCGCATGGTGGGCGTTCGACGAGTACACGGTGTCGACCCTGGGCGCGAACTTCAGCCAGGTCGTGTTCGCCTTCCGCGTGTCGCCCGCGCTGGTCGTCGATGCGCTGCGCTGGGCGCTCGCGATCGGCTTCCTCGGCGGGCTGCTGCCGGCGCTGCACGCGGTGCGCGCGCCGCTGACCGTCGCGCTGCGCGGCCGCTGAGCGCCCGCCGGGCTGGCGCAATACGGGCGCGCTGATATATTGCCGGGCTGCACCGGTGCGCAAAGGAACTGAGCTTATGTCGACGCGGGCCACGGCCGCCTCCACCGATGGACTGATCGCCAATCTCTACGAATCGATCTTCGATCCCTCGGTGCTCGACGCTTTCCTGCAGGAGCTCGCGGTGCGCACCGAATCGCGCGGCGTGCATCTGATGGTCGTGGACACGCGCACCGAGACCATCCTGCTGCACGCCGCCGGCGGCGTCGTCGGCGCATCGCCCGAGGAGCTCGCCGAGGTGATCCGCGACTACGATCTGCACTACTACCCGCTCGACTACCGGCGCGCGCACTGCGCGGCGCTGCCGATCGGCCACTGGTACCAGTGCCACGAGGTCTTCGCACCCCAGCGCATCAAGCGCGAGCGCTTCTTCCGCGAGTTCCTGCAGAAATGGGACTACCGCTACTTCACGGGCATGCGCATGGGCGAAGGCGGCGGACTGGCGACCTATATCGGGCTCAATCGCCGCGCCGAGCAGGGCCCGCACGACGAGAGCGACATGCGCTTCCTGCGGCAGTTGGCGGTGCATCTGACGCGCGCCTCGAAGCTGTTCTACAAGACGCGCAGCTTCCGCGATCACTTCGCGCCCAGCCTGGGCTCGCTGCAATACCTGCCGTCCAGCTTGTTCATCCTCGATCAGTGGCATCGCGTGCTGTTCGCGAACGCGGCGGCCGAGACGCTGTTCCTCAACGATCAGGGTCTCGCGGTCGTCGACGGCGTGCTCGAGGTGACCTCGGCGCCGATGCGCAAGAAGTTCAGCGACGAGATCGAGAAACTGATCGCGACCGGCGTGCCCAGCGCCCTGCTGCTGAAGCCGCCGAGCGGCGAGCGCGGCACGGGCCTGCCCTGCTATCTGCTGCGCCTGCCCGAACGCCAGGACACTTACCAGCTACGCGGCGATCCGGCGGTGATGGTGCTGGTGCCGCGCGCGACGCCGAACCCGCCCGAAGCGGTGGCGCTGCTGCGCACCCTCTACGCGCTGTCGCGCCGCGAAGCCGATCTCGCGATCGCGATCGCGAACGGCAAGACCCCGCAGGACTACGCCCGCGACGCCGGCCTCGAAATCTCCACCGTGCGCTCGCAGTTGAAGTCCGTCTTCATCAAAACCGGCACCCACCGCCAAACCGAGCTCGTGCGCCTGCTGAGCGTGCTGCCGCGGTTGAGCTTCTCTTGAGGCTTTTTTTGCCACAGAGAACACCGAGAACACAGAGGGGAGATTGATTGGGCCTGCGTTCTCCGTGGCGGTTCGTAGGTTGGGCTGACGAAGGAAGCCCAACGTTCGGCGCCCGATGTTGGGCTTCCTTCGTCAGCCCAACCTAGCTTTTCTCCGTGGCGAAGAACAGCCTCAAGAGAAACTCAAACGCGGCAGTGTCGTAGCCCGGGTGGAGCGCGCAGCGCGTAACCCGGGATCCGCGCCTGCCGTCCTCTCATGCAGTCGAGTAGACCCGGCGCGGTGCGCACCGCGCCGGGCCGAAAGCCTCTGCGTATCGGGCATGCCGGATCCCGGGTTCCGCTACGCTGCACCCGGGCTACGAGAACGGGGTCCTGCGTTCTCGCAGCGCGCAGCGCAAATTCAGCCGCCGGCACGGCCCACTCTCTTCCCCTCTGTGTTCTCGGCGTTCTCTGTGGCAAATACCCACCGATCCGAACGCACTGCGCTTGGTGCAAAAAAACGCCGGTCGGAGGGGACCGACCGGCGCAAGGGCCCGATACCTGATCAGGGGGGAAACATGGGAGAGCTCAGGTTCATCGGGGTTCGTCGGCACCGGCCCGATTCGGTCCGCGTTCGAGGCGGGCGCGCTGTTCGGGCGTCAGCACGGCGCTGATTTCGGACAGCATGCGCGCGGTCGTGACGTAGAGCTCGTGCGCGGCCTGGGCCTGCGCGGTGGCGTCCTGCTCGACGCGCGTCGCGTCGAAGCTGCCGGCGACGAGGATGCCGTTCAAGGCCTCGCGGCCGTCACCGAGACTGAACATCAGCTTGCGCAGCGAGGGCTGGTAGCGATCGAGGATCGCGAAGACCTGATCGCGCTGCGCTCCCTGTAGATCGAGCTTGCGGATCACGTGCATCACGGGCGGGGGTCCCATGCCCATCATGCCGGGGCCGTGGCCCTGCGATCCGCCGCGTCCGCCGCCCCAGGCCTGTCCGCTCATCGGCAGCGCCGACAGCACGCCCACCAGGGCGGCTGCGCGCAGTGCAATTGATTTCGTCGTCTTCATGGCTACTCCTGTCGCAGTTCGGCTGCCGTTCAGCCGTTGCAGACACTGTGGACTCTTGCCCGCAAGCCGCGGTCAGCGCGGCGTATCGGCGCGAAACGACCGGTAACGGACTGTAACCGGCAGACGCGGCGTCGCAGGCCTGTGCCAGAATGGGCGCGCCTGGAGGTCCCGCATGGCCGAACGCCTGCTGTTCGTCGACGACGATCGCGAATTCTGCTCTCTGATGCACGACTACCTCGGTGGCGAAGGCTTCGAGGTCGTTTGCGTCCACGACGGGCTCGCCGCCCTCGCCGCGCTGAAGGCGCAGCCCTTCGACATCGTCGTGCTCGACGTCATGATGCCGCTGCGCAACGGGCTCGACGTGCTGCGCGAGCTGCGCCAGTTCTCGAGCGTGCCGGTGCTGATGCTGACGGCGCGCGGTGAAGATCTCGATCGCATCGTCGGCCTCGAAGTCGGCGCCGACGACTACGTCCCCAAGCCCTGCAATCCGCGCGAGCTCGTCGCGCGCCTGCGCGCGATACTCCGCCGCACCCAGGCGCCCGCGGGCGACGAGCGCGCGGCGCACCTGCCGCTGCGCGTCGCCGACGTCGAGCTGCGGCCCAGCGAGCATCGCGTGCTGTGCGACGGCCAGGATCTCGGTCTGACCAGCGCGGAGTACGCGACGCTCGAAGTGCTGCTGCGGCATGCCGGCCACGTCGTGCGCAAGCCGGAGCTGATGCAGGCGGCCTTCGGTCGCCGGCTCGGTCCCTACGATCGCAGCCTGGACATGCACATCAGCCGGCTGCGCAAGAAGCTCGGCCCGGACGCGCGCGGCGCCGATCGCATCAAGACCGTGCGCGGAGTCGGCTATCTCTACGTGCGGGATCAGGCCGGCCCGGCGTGAAGCTGTCGCTGTTCGCGAAGTTCTTCGCGGTGTTCTGGCTGACGACGATCGCGGTGGCGATCGCCGTCGCGTGGAGCACCTGGCAGCTCATCACCGTCAGCCGCGGGCTCGGCGGCGATCGCCCGGACGGCGCGAACACCGCGCTGGTCGAGGCCGCCAACGCGGTGTATGCGACGCGCGGCCTCGAGGGGCTGGGCGAGTGGATCGGCCGTCTCAACCAGCAGCGGCTGCGCCACGGGCCGGTGCTGCTCGTCGACGCGAAAGGCCGCGTGCTCGCCGGCCCGGCCGAGTTCGAGCACCTGCCGCCGCCGCGCGAGGACGGCGCCGCCGGCGCGCCGCCGCCCGCACTGCGCGCGCCGCCTCCCGACCTCGACGGGCCGGGGCTCGATCCTCCACGCGACGAGGGACGCGGTCCCGGCCCGCGGGCCTTCGAGCGCGTTCGCAGCTATCGCCTCGACACCGGGAGCGGGGATCCGCTGTGGCTCGCGCGCCTGGAGCGGCCGCCGCCGCCGCCCGGCTTCTTTCCCGTCGAGGGTCCGCGCGGGCCGCGCGGCCCGCACGAGCCGATGTTCGGCCTCGTGCGCATGGGCGTCGCCCTCTCGGTCAGCGGCCTCCTGTGCTGGCTGCTCGCGCGGCATTTGACGCGGCCGATCCGCGAGCTGCAGGCGGCGAGCGCGCGGCTCGCCGCCGGGGATTTCACCACGGGCTTGACGCCGCGCACGCTCGCCCGCCGCGACGAGCTCGCCGCACTCGCGCGCGACTTCCAGTCGATGGCGGCGCAGTTGAAACAGCTCGTCGAGGCCCAGCGCCAGCTCCTGCGCAACGTCTCGCACGAGCTGCGCTCGCCGCTCGCGCGCCTGCAGGTCGCGGCCGCCCTCGCCCGCCGCCGCGCCGGCGGCGTCGTCGACTCGGAGATCGACCGCATCGAGCTCGAGACGGCGCGCCTCGACGAGCTGATCGGCCAGCTACTGGCGCTGATGCGCCTGGAAGCCGCGGCGGGACAGGCGCATGCGCCGCTCGATCTCTCGGCGCTGCTCGAGGCGGTGACGCGCGATGCGCGTTTCGAGGCCGAAGCGCGCGGCAGCCGCGTGGAGGCGAAGATCGAGCGCGGCCTGGGCTTGAACGGCAATGCCGAGCTGCTGCGCAGCGTGTTCGACAACGTCCTGCGCAACGCCATCCGCCACACGCCGCGCGGCACCGCGGTGCAGCTCGAAGCGACCCGCGATCAGGCGCGGCGGCAGATCCTCGTCAGCCTCCGCGACGAAGGTCCCGGCGTGCCCGAGGCCATGCTCGAGCGCATCTTCGAAGCCTTCGTGCGCGTCGACGAGGCGCGCAGCTCGGAAGCCGGCGGCAGCGGCCTCGGCCTCGCCATCGCAAAGCAGGGCGTGCGCGCGCACGGCGGCAGCATCCTCGCGAGGAATCGCCCCGGCGGCGGGCTCGAAGTCGAGATCAGGCTCGGTGCTGCCGGGGTTTAGACAGGATTAATCTAGCCACGGAGGGCACGGAGAAGAATGGGGATTGATCGATCGACTCTGAGAGGTCGACGCCAATCCGCGCCTCGACATGTCGGGTTTGTCCGAAGGAAGCCCTTTTTCTTCTCTGTGCCCTCCGTGTCCTCCGTGGCTAGATTTCTTCAGCCAGTAGGTTGGGCTGACGAAGGAAGCCCAACACACCGACGCCGGGACGGGCGACACGAGCCTGTCGAACGCCGATGTTGGGCTTCCTTCGTCAGCCCAACCTACGCCTTCCGGGTTCTCCGTGGTTAAACTCTCTTTCACGAGCATTCGGCACGAGAGGTAAGGCCGTGAGCCATGCATACGACATCACCGCGCAGCCCTGGCAGCGCTTCACTTTCGAACGTCGCGGTCGGGTGCTGTATGCCCTGATCACCTCCAGCCATCGGATGAACGGCGTCGACGAGCCGATGCACGAGGAGTTCGCGCACGTGTTCACGGATCTGCAGCGCGATGCCGGCAGCGACATCATCGTGCTGTCCGCGCGCGGCCGCGCGTTCTGCGCGGGGGGCGACTTCGACTGGTTCGAGCAGCAGATCGAGGATCCCGCGCGCTTCCGCGCGATCGCCTGGGACGCGAAGCGCATCGTCGGTTCGCTGCTCGAGCTCGAGAAACCGATCATCTGCCGCCTGAACGGCGCCGCGGCGGGTCTGGGCGCGACGATCGCGCTGCTGTGCGACATGATCGTCGCCGACGAGACCGCGCTGATCGGCGATCCGCATGTGAAGGTCGGCCTCGTCGCCGGCGACGGCGGGGCGCTGATCTGGCCGCAGCTCATCGGCTATGCGCGCGCGAAAGAGCTGTTGATGACCGGCGACATGCTGACGGGCGCCAGAGCCGCCGAGCTCGGGCTCGTCAACTACGCGGTGCCGGCCGATCGCCTCGATGCGAAGGTCGACGAGCTGGTCGCGAAGCTGCAGGGCAATCCGCGTTACGCAGTGCGCTGGACCAAGGCCGTGACCAACATCCCGCTGCGCGCGCTGGCCGCGCAGTTGATGGACGCCTCGATCGGCTGGGAAACGGCGTCGAACCACCTCGCCGATCGCCGCGAAGCCGTGCGCGCGGCGCGCGAGAAGCGTGCGCCGCGGCTGAGCGGCGAGTAGCACCGTGTTCGACGCTACGGTACACGGCGAAGCCGAGCATCTCACCGCGATCAGGCGGCAGCTCCGCCGCTTCGTCGCCGAGAAGATGCCGCGCGCGAAGCGCATCGAATGGGATCGCGCGCACACCTGGGATCGGGCGCTGTTCGCCGAGCTCGCCGAGCTCGGCCTCATCGGCCTGACCGTACCCGAGGCCGATGGCGGCGCCGGCGTCGACATCACGGCCGCCGTCGCCGTGATCGAGGAGCTGGCGCAGGGCGGCACTTCGCTGGCCGGTCCTTACATCCAGGCCGCCTTCTACGGCGGCATGAACCTCGTCGAGAACGGCTCGCCCGAGCAGCGCGAGGCGCTGCTGCCGGAGATCGTCGCAGGCAGGACGCTGTTCGCCTACGGCCTGTCCGAACCGAACGTCGGCGGCGATCTCGCGAGCGTCGAGACCACGGCGCGACGGGACGGCGACGAGGTGATCGTCAACGGCGCGAAGCGCTGGTGCACCGGTGCCGACTGGGCGAAGTACATCTACTGCCTGGTGCGCTCCGGGCCCCCCGGCGAGCGCCATCGCAACCTGTCCTTCGTGCTGGTGCCGACCGGCGCGCCGGGCGTGAGCATGCGTCCGCTCGAACATGCGAACCTGCGCTACACCGCGAGCATGGACGTGTGGTTCGACGACGTGCGCCTGCCGGCGTCGTCGATCGTCGGCGGGCCCGCGATGTGGAACCGCGGCTGGGAGCAGCTCGCGGGGCGGGCGCTCGACGTCGAGAAGATCGAGATCACGGCGCTGGGCTACGGCCTCGCGCGCGCCGCGCTCGAGGAAGCCTGGACCTATGCCCAGCAGCGCCGTCAGTTCGGCCGGCGCATCGCCGATCACCAGGTCATCCGTCACAAGCTGGTCACCGCGCGCACGCAGCTCGCCGCGTGCCGGCACATGCTCTATCACGGCGCCGCGCTCGCCGACCGCGGACTGCCCTGCAGCGTCGAGACCAGCATGGCGAAGCTCTTCTGCGCCGACGTCGGCGTCGAGATCGCGCTCGCCTGTCAGCAGGTGATGGGCGCATATGGGCTCTCGGATGCCTACGACATGGAGCGCAACGTGCGCGATCTGCTCGGCATGCCGATCGTCGGCGGCTCCTCGGACATCCAGAAAAACAATCTCGCGAAGATGCTGCGGCTCTGAACGCCGGCGGCATCGGCATCGGCGTGTTCCATATCACCGCCGATCCATTCACCGGCGATCCGGCCGTCGTCGCGACGCTGGCGCTGGCCGGCGCCGACAACGTCGTGCTGTGGCTGCAGGCGCAGAATGAAGCGGCGATCCTGCGGGAGCTGGAGGCTTTGGCGGCAGAGGTGTTCGGCTGAGACAGCCTTCCTGAAGTGCCGACTAATCTAGCGACGGAGGGCACGGAGGAATAACGGGATCGTTCGGTGCCTCCGCAGTTCGGCTACGCAGCCCGTTGTAGCCGCTGGTGCTGCTGGAGCGTCGATCCCGGATTCGGCTTCGCCTCATCCGGGCTACAAGACGAGCATCCGTCCTCCTCGGGCCGATTCGTAGCCCGGATGAGCGCAGCGAATCCGGGGTTCGGCCTCTCAGCCTTGCAGCCGCCAGCCTGCTCGAAGCGTCGATCCCACGAAAGCCGCGGCCTTACGGTGGCCGCCGGTCAATCCGTTCTTCTCCGTGCCCTCCGTGTTCTCCGTGGCCAGATTGATCGGCGCCAGAACCGGCACAGCCCCGAATTCGCTACGCTCATCCCGGCTGCGAAAGCGGGCTCTTGCGTCTGATCTCGAGCTTGCGGCCGAGGTTCGGCGGTGTCGCAAGCTGCGCGTGCGCTGCGCGCACTTCGGCGAGGCGTGCCTTCGCGGCGTCGGGGAGCGGTGCGCTCTTGCGCGTCTGCAGCGATACGTGCATGAACAGCGCTTCCTCGGTCGCGGCCGGCGCCGGCTCGCCGCGAC
This sequence comes from Gammaproteobacteria bacterium, assembly GCA_035325705.1. Lineage (GTDB taxonomy): Bacteria > Pseudomonadota > Gammaproteobacteria. The sequence continues at coordinate 18,738 of DAOKZI010000025.1, read as the reverse complement.
GGTAGATCTCGCACCAGATGTGCAGCAGCTTGGTGTCGAAATCGAGCAGCCGCGTCGTCACCTCGAGCTCGTCGCCTTCGAGCAGCTCGTACTTGAAGTCGATGTTGCAGCCCGTCACGAACACCGAGCCGGCGCCGCTCTTCGTATAGTCCCAGCCGATACCGCAGTATTCGAAGAAGGGATCGCTGCCCTTGTCGAAGGCGGACAGATAGTAGGCGACGTTCATGTGCCCGTTCGGATCGAGCCAGGCCGGCAGGACGGTGAAGCGGGCGCGGAAGGGGATCTCGAGGGATCGGGTGTTCATCTGTACGTGTGGTCTCGGAGTAGCTTGGGCTGACGCAGGAAGCCCAAGGTTTTCGTCGCAGCGCCGACCGTTGGGCTTCCTGCGTCAGCCCAACGGTGATGAGATGCGCGCATCACCTCTAATCATGAAAGAGACATCGTCTTCCAACGTGAGCGGCGGTGTCGTAGCCCGGGTGGAGCGCGCAGCGCGTAACCCGGGAGCGGCGCCCGCCGTCCTCTCCTGCAGTCGAGAAGGTCCGGCGCGGTACGCGCCGCGCAGGGCCGAAAGTCCTTGCGTATCAGGCATGCCGGATCCCGGGTTCCGCTACGCTGCACCCGGGCTACGAAATCGTGTTCTCCGTGGCCGCGCATAGCGCAATTTCTCACACGCCCTCCGCGAACTGCCGGATCTCCCAGTCGGTGACGGTCTTCGCGAGCTGCTCGAGCTCCCATTCGCGCGTCCGCGCGTAGGCGTCGACGAAGAGATCGCCGAATGTCTCGCGCGCGAAGTCCGCGCGGCGCCACTGCGCGATCGCGGCGGCGAAGTCCGGCGGCCACGGCGCGGCCTGCGGCGCGTCCGGCGCCGCGGCGTCGCCCGTGACCGGTGCGCTCGGCACCAGCGCCTGCTCCAGGCCGCGGCGGCCGGCGGCGAGCAGCGCGGTCAGGGCGAGGTAGGGGTTCACGTCCGCGCCCGGCACGCGGCATTCGAGGCGCGCGACGCCCGCGTGATGATTGACGAGCCGGTAGGCGCAGGTCTTGTTGTCGATGCCCCAGCTATTCGTGCGCGGCGCGAAGCTGTCGCCAAGATAGCGCTTGTACGAGTTCAGATGCGGCAGCAGCAGCAGCATCAGGTCCGGCAGATGGCGCTGCAGGCCGCCGAGAAAGCCCAGCAGCGCCGGGCTGCAGCGGCCCTCCGGCGCGTGGAACTCCGCCACTTCGCCGTCGCACCGATGCAGCGACAGGTTCAGATGCGCGCCGGCCGATTCGAAAGGCTCGGCGAGGCGGGCCATGAAGCTCGCGAGCATGCCGCCGCGGCGAGCGACGATTTTCGCGACCGCCTTGAACAGCGCCGCGTCGTCGGCCGCGCGCACGCCGCTCGCCTTGCCCAGCGCCACCTCGAGCAGGCCGCTGAACTCGGCGTGCAGGCCGTGCACGGGGATTTCGAGCGCGGCGGCCGCGCTGCGCGTCGCGTCGAGCAGCGGCGCGGCGACGGCCTGATCGACGTAGGAATACATGCGCTCCAGCGCGGCGAGACGATCCAGCCGCGCCGGCACCTTCTCGCGCAGGCTCGCGACGGTTTCGTTCAGCACGTGATATTCGAGCTCGAAGGCGCTGTCGCAGCGCAGGCCGAGACGCGCCAGCGCCGCGACCTCGCGCTCGAGCATCGCCCGCGGGCAGCAGCCGGCGAACTCACCCTCGAGGCTGCCGAGGACGATCAGCGAGGCGCCGCCGTCGGCCCAGGGATCGGATCGCGCGGCCGCGGCATCGGGCCGCAGCCACGCGTCGCGATAGCCGTGCGCGGGATCGTGGAAATAGCCGCTGGTGATCGGCCGCTCGGCGCTGTCCGGCGCGAAGATCGCGGTGGTGACGGCGAGCCCCTCGACGAGCGCGCTCGCGGCGCCGGCGAGCGGCACCTGCGTCGCGCGCAGCCGGCCGTTCCAGTCGACGGCGGCGAAGGACACGCGCTGCACGCCCGCGCGCCGCGCGCGCGCGAGCAGCGCGTCGATCGCGTCCCGTGCGGCCGCCGTCATGCGCGATGCGGGCTCACGCGACCGGGAACACCTTGCCGGGATTGAGGATGCCCTTGGGATCGAGCGCCGCCTTGAGGCGCCGCATCAGCGCGATCTCCGTCGCGCTGCGGCTCAGGGGCAGATAGTCGAGCTTCTCGGTGCCAATGCCGTGCTCGGCCGATATCGAGCCGCCGATCGGCTGCAGCGGCTCGTAGATGCAGGCGTTCACGCGCCGGTGGTGCTCGAGCTCACCCGAGCCGACGGCGACCGTGAAATGGATGTTGCCGTCGCCGATGTGGCCCAGCGTGAAGCAGTGATGGTCGGGATAGGCGGCGCGCAGGCGCCGCTTCACTTCCTTGACGTAGGCGTCCATGTCGCGGATCGCGAGGCTCACGTCGTAGAGAAAGGCCGGGCCGTAGCGAAAGAACTGATCGACCGAATCGCGGATCCGCCACATCGCGCGGCGCTCGGTCTCGGACTTCGCGATCACGGCGTCGGCGACCAACCCCTGCTCCAGCGCCTCCATCATCACCGACTCGAAGCGCTCGCCGTCCTGCGGGTGGCCGGTGCCGAGCGCCTCGCAGAGCACGAAGTGCTCGTGGCCTTCCATGCTCACCGGCCGCGCGTTCGTCGCCGGCGCGGTCGTGACCAGCTCGTAGTAGTCCTTCCACATCACTTCGAAGGAGCACAGCGCGCCGCCCATCGAGCGATCGATGTGGCGCAGGAAGCCCGCGACCTGCGCGAAGTCGTCGCAGGCGACGAAGGCCGTCTGCTGGCCCTGCGCGAGCTCGCGCAGGCGGATCACCACGCGCGTGACGACGCCGAGCGTGCCCTCGCTGCCGATGAACAGATGCTTCAGATCGTAGCCCGCGTTGTTCTTGATCATCTTGTTCAGGGACGTCACGACCGTGCCGTCGGCGAGCACGGCTTCCAGCCCCAGCACGTTTTCCCGCGTCATGCCGAAGCGGATGACGCGATTACCGCCGGCGTTCGTCGACACGTTGCCGCCGATCTGGCAGGAGCCGCGCGCGCCGAGATCTATCGGGAACATCAGGCCGGCCTTCTCGGCCTCCTGCTGCAGCTTCTCCAGCGGCACGCCGGCCTGGACCGTCATCGTGCGGCCGACCGCGTCGACTTCCTCGATCCGGTTCAGGCGCTCAAGCGACAGCACGACGTCGGCCGCATCGACGTTGCAGCCCTGCACGAGGCCCGTGAGCCCGCCGTGCGGCACGACGGTCTGGCCGGCGTCGTTGCAGCACTTCAGCACTGCCGCTACTTCCTCGGTCGTCGACGGTCGCACGATACAGGCGGCGGAGATCGGCCGCTGGCGCCAGGCGTGGATCATGCGGCTGCTGACGTCTTCGCCGGTCAGCACGCCGCTGGCGCCGAGCAGCTCCCGGAAGCGTTCGATGAGTGCGGTGACGGGCGGGTTCATATCGGTCCTCCTCGCGCGGTGCGTTCAGCGCTGCGACTTCGCGAGCGCCTGGTCGAGATCCCACAGAATGTCCTCGGCGGTCTCGAGGCCGACCGAGATGCGGATCATGTCGGGGCCGACGCCGGCAGCGATCTGCTGCTCCTCGGACATCTGCCGATGCGTCGTCGACGCCGGGTGGATCACCAGCGACTTCGCGTCGCCGACGTTGGCGAGATGGCTCAGGAACTGTACGCTCTCGATGAACTTGATGCCCGCGGCCTGCCCGCCCTTGATACCGAAGGACAGGACCGAGCTCGCCCCGCGCGGACAGTATTTCCGCGCGAGATCGTGGTAGCGATCGCCGGGCAGGCTCGGGTAGCGCACCCAGCTCACGGCCGGATGATCGCGCAGGAAAGTCGCCACCTTAAGCGCGTTGTCGCAGTGGCGCTCCATGCGCAGCGGCAGGGTCTCTAGCCCCTGCAGGAACAGCCAGGCGTTGAACGGCGCGAGCGCGGGACCGAGCGTGCGCAGCGTCTCGACGCGCGCCTTCATCGTGTAGCCGAAGTCGCCGAAGGTCTCGTAGAACTTCACGCCGTGATAGCCCGCGGACGGCTCGATCATGCCGGGGAAGCGGCCGTTGTCCCACGGAAACCTGCCCGACTCGACCAGCACGCCGCCGATCGAGGTGCCGTGGCCGCCGATGAACTTGGTCGCCGAGTGCACGCAGATGTCCGCGCCCCACTCCATCGGCCGGCACAGGAAGGGCGTCGGAAAAGTGTTGTCGACGATCAGCGGAATGCCGTGCGCGCGGGCGACGTCCGCGACCTGCTCGATGTCGAGCACGTTGATCAGCGGATTGCCCAGCGCCTCGGCGTAGACGGCCTTGGTCTTCGGGCCGATCGCGGCGGCGATCGCGTCGATGTCGTCGCAGTCGACGAAAGTGGTATCGATGCCGAGGCGGCGGAAGCTGACGTCGAACTGCGAGTAGGTGCCGCCGTAGAGCGTCTTCGACGACACGAGATGATCGCCGGCCTCGAGCAGCGTCAGCAGCGCGACGAGCTGCGCCGAGAGGCCGGAGCTCACCGCGACCGCGGCGCGGCCGCCTTCGAGCGCCGCCATGCGCTCCTCGAACATCGCGGTCGTCGGGTTCGACAGGCGCGTGTAGACGTTGCCGAAAGTCTGCAGATTGAACAGGCTCGCCGCGTGATCGGCGCTGTCGAAGACATAAGACGTCGTCTGGTAGATCGGCGCCGCGCGCGAGCCGGTGGCGGCGTCGGGGATCTGTCCGGCGTGCAGGCAGAGGGTTTCGAATCCGAATTTGCGATCGGCCATGGAACGGGTGCCTTCCTCAGTTGGCGACGTGACGGGGGCGCTTCGACGAAATCACCTTGGTGTTGACGCCGACGAAATTGAGACCGCCGAACAGGCGCGCGTGCTCGATCTTCACGCAGCGATCCATGATCACTTCGAGGCCCGCGTCGCGCGCGCGCCGCGCGGCCTCGTTGTTGACGATGCCGAGCTGCATCCACAGCACTTTCGCGCCGATCGCGATCGCGTCCTCGACGATCGCCGGGATCTCGCTCGCAGCGCGGAAGCAGTCGACGATGTCGATCTTGTCCGGGATCTCGGTGAGGCGCTTGTAGCAGCGCTCGCCGAGCACTTCCTCATACATCGGGTTCACGGGGATCACGCGATAGCCGTGCTCCTGCATGTACTTCGCCGCGAAGTTGCTCGGGCGGTGCCAGCTCGCGGACAGGCCGACCACGGCGATCGTGTGGTGCTCGGCGAGGATGCGCCGGAGCGTCGGAATGTCAGTCTCGAATTCGGCGGCGATGGCGGACATGGTGCGGACCTATCTCCTTGACGCTGCGCACGCCCAGCAGGGCCATGTCCAGCGCGATCTCTCTCTTGTACTGGGCGAGCGCGCGATCGACGCCGGCCTCGCCGCCGGCGCCGAGGCCGAACAGATAGCCGCGGCCCGTCATGCAGGCCTTGGCGCCCAATGCGAGCGCCTTCAGCACGTCGGTGCCGCGGCGCACGCCGCCGTCGACGATCACTTCCGCGCGGCCGTCGACGGCCTCGACGATCTCCGGCAGCACCGCGATCGGCGAGGGCACGTGATCGAGCTGCCGCCCGCCGTGGTTCGACACGATGATCGCGTTCGCGCCGATGTCGACGGCGCGCTTCGCGTCCTCGGCCGTGAGCACGCCCTTGATCGCGAAGGGGCCGTCCCACTGCTCGATCATCGCGCGCGCGTCGTCCCAGCCGACGCTGCGATCGAACTGCGAGCCGATGTAGTTCTGCAGCGTCTGCACGTCCTTGCTGCCGCTGACGCGATGCGCGACGTTGGCGAGCGTGAACGGCGGCGAGCTGAGATGGCACAGCGACCACAGCGGATTCAGAAAGAAGCTCGCCCAGCTCTTCAGCGTCAGCGCGGGCGGCACCGTCATGCCCGTGCGCAGATCGCGTTCGCGGTTGCCGGTCAGCGCGAGATCGATGGTCAGGCACAGCGCATGGTAGCGCGCCGCGCGGCAGCGCTCGATGAACTCGGTGACGAGCCCGCGATCCCTGAACACGTAGATCTGGAACCATTTCGGGCCGTCGCAGACGGCCGCGACCTCCTCGATCGAATGCGTGCCGACCGTCGACAGCGAATAAATCGTGCCGGCGCGCGCGGCAGCGCGCGACACGCCGAGCTCCCCATGCCAGTGGAAGAGCCGCGACATGCCGGTCGGCGCGAGGATCAGCGGCATGCCGATCGGCTGGCCGAGCACCGTCGTCGAAGTGTCGATGTGCGTGATGTCGACGAGATTGCGCGGCAGCAGCTCGAGCGCGTCGAAGTCCGACACATTGCGACGCAGGGTGACCTCGTCGTCCGCGGCGCCGTCCATGTAGTGGAACATCGGCGCCGGCACCCGCCACTTCGCGATGCGCCGCAGATCCGCGAGGTTGTGACAGCGCGCGAGATACCAGGCAGACGCCTGCGCTTCGAGCGTGCGGAGGAACGGCCAGGGCATGGGCATCATGGGGCGCAGTGGAACCCCGCCACCTTAGCAGAACAGCGCCGAGCCCGGCGAGATACCGCGGGCCCGGCGCCGGCGCGCTCAGAATGCCGCGGCGTCCGGGGCGAGCACGGCGGCCGAGCCGTCAACGATCTTCCGCCGCAGCGCATCGGCCTCGTTCAGCACCTGCACGGCGAAGCACTGCGCGGTGTGGAGCTTCGCCTCGCGGAAGGCCTCGTCGTCGCCGGCGCCGCGCAGACAGGCGAGCGCGCTCTCGCCGAGCAGCCAGCCGCCGCAGACGATGCCCCACAGATGCAGGTAGTGCACCGAGGCGGCCCCCGGCAGTCGCGCGTCCCGGCCGGCGGCGTCGAGCAGCCAGGCGAGCGCGGATTCGAGCGCGGCGACGCCGTCCGCGAGCTCGCGTCCCACGGCCTGCGCGCGCGCGTCACGGCTCGCGGCCAGCGCCGCGACCGTCGTGCGGATCTCGGCGAGCAGCTCGCGCGCGCCGCGGCCGCCGTCGCGCTGCGTCTTGCGGCCGACGAGATCCTGCGCCTGCACGCCCGTCGTGCCTTCGTAGATCGTCGTGATCCGCGCATCGCGCAGGTATTGCGCGGCGCCCGTCTCCTCGACGTAGCCCATGCCGCCGTGGACCTGCACGCCCAGCGACGCCAGCGCGATGCCCGTCTCCGTGCACCAGCCCTTGGTGATGGGCGTGAGCAGATCGCTGCGGCGCTGCCAGTAGGCGCGGCGCTCGGCGTCCGGCTCGCGCGCGGCGCGATCGAAGGCCGCGCCGCATACATAGGCCAGCGCGCGCATCGCCTCGGTCTGCGCCTTCATCGTGAGCAGCATGCGGCGCACGTCGGGATGCTCGACGATCGCCGGCGTCGCCGCGCCGCCGTAGCCGGGCGGCTTGCCCTGCACGCGCTCGCGCGCAAAGGCGAGCGCGCGCTGATAGGCACGCTCGCCGATCGCCACGCCTTCGAGGCCGACCGCATGGCGGGCGTTGTTCATCATCGTGAACATGTATTCGAGGCCGCGATTCGGCTCGCCGATCAGGTAACCGATCGCGCCGCCCTGCTCGCCGTAGATCATCACGGCCGTCGGGCTGCCGTGGATGCCGAGCTTGTGCTCGATCGACGCGCAGCGCAGATCGTTGCGCGCGCCCGGCGTGCCGTCGGCGTTGACGAGAAACTTCGGCACGATGAACAGCGACAGGCCGCGCGTGCCGGCCGGGGCGTCCTGCAGGCGCGCGAGCACGAGGTGGACGATGTTCTCGGTGAGATCGTGCTCGCCGTAGGTGATGAAGATCTTCTGGCCGGAAATCAGGTAATGATCGCCGGCCGGCACGGCGCGCGTGCGCACGACCGACAGATCCGAGCCCGCCTGCGGCTCGGTCAGGTTCATCGTGCCGGTCCACTCGCCGCTCACCATCCTGGGCAGATAGGTCTCGCGCTGGGCCTCGCTGCCGTGCACCTCGATCGCCTCGATCGCGCCCTGCGTCAGCATCGGGCCGAGGGCGAAAGCCAGGTTCGCCGAGTTCCACATCTCGGCGACCGCGGTGGACACGAGCTTCGGCAGGCCCTGGCCGCCGAACTCCGGCGCGCAGCCGATGCCGTTCCAGCCGCCGTCGACGAAGGCGCGATACGCTTCTTTCCAGCCCGGTGCGGTGCGCACGCCCTCCCCCGTGTGCCGCGCGCCCTCCGTGTCGCCGATCCGGTTCAGCGGCGACAGCACTTCGCTGGCGAGCTTGGCCGCTTCTTCGAGCACGGCGTCGACGAGATCGGGGGTGGCGTCACCGCAGCCGGGCAGTGCGGCGATCTCCGCCAGCGGACCGAGCTGCGCGATGACGAAGCGCATATCCTTGAGCGGGGCGATGTAGTCGGACATGGTCGGGGCTCACTCCACGGGCCGCGCACGCAGGGCGCGCGGCGTCGAATCGGGATCGCGAGAGTCCGCGGCAGGACCCTCCGTGCCTAGGGTATACCGTGAGCGCGCGATCGCGGCGCATCCGCGGGCGGCGCGCGCTGCACGCGATCGTCCCGTGCGCCGGGGCGGGCCCGCGCTATGTGGCAGCACGATGCCCGGCCGGACGGCCGGGCGTCAGACGCCGTCGAGGACCGGCAGCGGGCCGAGATCGAGGCCCCTGCGCGAGCACCTCGTGCTGCCGCGTCGGCAGGCCGCGGCGCAGACGCGCATAGGTGCCGAGCGCCCACAGCGGGAAGAAGCGGCTGTAGCCGTAGTAGCGCAGATAAAACACGCGCGGGAAGCCGGTGCCCGTATACGGGAGATCGTGCCACTCGCCGTTCTCTTCCTGATGACGGATCAAGTAGTCGATGCCCTTGCGGACCTGCGGCGAGTGAACCTCACCGACCGCCATCAGGCCGAGCAGCGCCCAGGCGGTCTGCGCGGCCGTGCTCTCGCCGCGTCCCTTCAGCATCGGATCGTCGTAGGTGTTGCAGCTCTCGCCCCAGCCGCCGTCGGCGTTCTGGCAGCTCTTCAGCCAGTCCACGGCCTTGCGGATGTACGGCTTGTTGACGTCTTCACCGATCGCGCCGAGGCATGCGAGCACGCTCCAGGTGCCGTAGATGTAATTCACGCCCCAGCGCCCGTACCAGGCGCCGCTCGGATCCTGATCGCGCTCGATGAACTCGAGGGCGCGCGCGAGCGGCGCGAACTGGCGATCGTAGCCGAGCATCGCGAGCAGCTCGATGCAGCGCGCCGTGAGGTCGGCGGTGCCCGGATCGACCAGCGCGCCGTGATCCGCGAACGGGATGTTGTTGAGATAGGTGTAATCGTTGCCGATGTCGAAGGCGCCCCAGCTACCGTCGGCGTTCTGCATGCCGAGCACCCAGTTCACGGCCTGGTTCAGGCGCTTGAGCTTGTGCGGGTTGTCGTGCGCGCCGGCGCGCAGCAGCGCCATCAGCACCATGCCGGTGTCGTCGATGTCCGGATACATCGCGTTTTCGTACTGGAAGGCCCAGCCGCCGCCGGCCAGCCCCTTGGCCTGATCGCACCAGTCGCCCGGCACGAAGACCTGCTGATCGAACAGCCATTCGACGGCCTGGCGGATCGCGGCGTGCTCGGGATTGGTGCCGGCCTCGGTCAGCGCCGACAGCATCAGGCAGGTGTCCCAGATCGGGGACACACAGGGCTGGACCCAGGTCTCCTGCTTGCCTTCGACGACCAGGTCTTCGACCGCGGACAGCGTGCGCACCAGATCCGGATCGTCCGGTGCCGCGCCGAGCAGCTTCAGCGCGACCGCCGCGTTCGCCATCGCCGGATAGATGCCGCCGATGCCGCCGATGCCTTTGGTGTGGCAACGCGTCCACTGCTCGGCGCGGCGGACCGCGCGGTCGCGGATGAACGCGGGGACCAGCGGATCGATTGCCTTCAGGACCCGATCGACCAGCAGGAAGCCGTTCGCGAGCCACCTGCCGGGCTTGAATTTGTCGAGGTTGCGCAGCGTCTCCGGCGGCTGGTTGAACAGCTCGCGAATACCCTGCTCGGTCTTCAGCTTGACCACCGGCCGCTTCGCATAGATCACGAGCAGCGGGACGATCACGCAGCGCGACCAGTACGACACCTTGCTGAGATTGAAGAACCACCACTTGGGCAGGAACATGATCTCGGCCGGCATCGCCGGTGCGCACTCCCAGGGCATCTGCCCGAACATCGCGAGCGCGATGCGCGTGAAGACGTTGCAGTGTTCGGCGCCGCCGTTGGCCTTGACCCAGTGCCGGGCCTGCACCATGTGCGGGGCGTCGGGCGACTCGCCGGCGAGCTTCAGCGCGAAATAGGCTTTGACGGTGGCGCTGATGTCGCCGGGACCGCCGTGGTAGAGCGGCCAGCTCCCGTTCTCGAGCTGGTTGCGACGCAGATACTTTGCGATGCGCTGTTCGCGCTGCGCGTCGACGCAACCGAAGAAGTACTGCAGCATCAGGTATTCGGAAGGAATCGTGGCGTCCGCTTCGAGATCGAAGCGCCAGTGGCCGTCGTCGGCCTGGCGCAGCAGCATCGCCTGCGCGGCGCGGGTCATCGCGAGCTGCACCGGATCGGCGGCGGGCTCGAGGGGATGTACCGCCGGCTGATGGAAGATGTCGGTGCGCGTGCCGCCGAGGACCTGCGGGATCAGTTCGATTCGTTCGTTCATGCTGCCGCTCGTTTATGAGGCCACGCCTCAGATGGTGTCGTTCGCCGGCGCGGAGCGCGCCGCGAATTCCGTCGACCCGGGCCTCCCGCTTCGGGAGACAGACGAGGACTTGAGCCCTCGCCGCCTCGCCACGCGAGGCCTCGTCGGGTCGATGTCTGACATTCCACTCGGGGCCGGGCGGCCGTCTGCAGCCCGCCGCTTTTTTCTGATAGTGTCAAAAAGCAATAGCATTCTATTGGACGAGGCTGGAAAAGCAAACGCTTGGCGGGGCTCTAAGCGGATTTAGTCGCGCGTTGTTGCAGCCCGGCAACGCCGCGGCCGGCCCGGAGCCGGCGGCCGCGCGGGCTTGGACGTCATTTCGGGGTCCGGGTTCGCAGCGCAGCGTAAATCCGTGCGCGCGACCTCACCAGCCGTGTCTGCCGACGCGACCGAGGCGGGCCGGCGAGCTGCGCTGCAGCCACTCGAGGAACTTGTCGAAGACCAGCGGCTTGCTGAAGTAGTAGCCCTGGACGACGCCGCAGCCGGCACGGCGCAGGAACTCGAACTGGGCCTCGTTCTCCACCCCTTCGGCGACGACCTTGAGCCTCAGCGCCTGGCTCAGCGCCAGGATCGCGTGCGTGATGGCCTCACCGTCCGCATCGCCGGGCAGATCGCGGATGAAGGAGCGGTCGATCTTCAGGCCGTCGATCGGGAATTTCTTCAAATAGGCGAGCGAGGAGTAGCCGGTGCCGAAGTCGTCGAGGTAGATCGACGTGCCGAGCGCCTTCAGATCGTTCAGCGCGATCTGGCTCGCCTCGGTGTCGTCCATCAGCAGGCTCTCGGTGATCTCGAGCTCGAGCTGCCGCGGCACGATGCCCGATTCCTGCAGCGCCTGGCGCACCACGTCGACGAGCTCGCCGTGACGGAACTGGCGCGCCGACAGATTGACCGCGACGCTGACGTGATCGAAACCCGCCGCCTGCCATTTGCGGATGTCCGCGCAGGCGCGTCGCAGCACCCACTCGCCGATGGCGACGATGAGGCCCGTCTCCTCGGCGACCGGGATGAAGTCGACCGGCGGCACCAGGCCGCGCTGCGCGTTCTCCCAGCGCAGCAGCGCCTCGGCGCCGAGCACTTCGCCGGTCTGCACCGAAATCTTCGGCTGGTAGACCAGAAAGAACTCCTGCCGCTCGACCGCGTGGCGCAGCGCCGATTCGATGCCCATGCGTTTGACGGCCCGCGCGCTGAGATCGGCCGTGAACAGATGGAACTTGTTCCGGCCCTCTTCCTTCGCGCGGTACATCGCAGCGTCGGCGTTGCGCAGCAGGCCGTTGAGATCGACGTCGTCGCTGGGGAAGAAGGTCACGCCGATGCTGGTCGTCACGTAGATCTCGTGGTTCTGGAGCATCAGCGGCGCCTCCAGCGAGCGGATGATCTTGCGACAGACGATCTCGGCGTCGACCGGCGCGTCCAGCCCCTCGAGGATCACCGTGAACTCGTCGCCGCCCAGCCGCGCGATGGTGTCGGACTTGCGCACGCAGGTCTTCAGCCGGCTCGCGACCTCGACCAGCAGCTCGTCGCCCGCGAGATGGCCGAGCGTGTCGTTGACCGACTTGAAGCGATCCAGATCCAGGAACAGCAGCGCGACCAGCTTGCCGGCGCGCTCGGCCCGCGACATCGCCTGATGCAGGCGATCGCGGAAGAGCTCGCGGTTGGCGAGCCCGGTCAGCTTGTCGTAGTGCGACAGGAACGCGAAATGCTGATCGGATTCCTTGCGCTCGATCGCATAGCGGATCGTCTTGTGGATCAGCGGGCCGTCGCTCTGTCCCTTCACCAGGTAGTCCTGGGCGCCGTGCTTCAGCAGCTCTAGCGCGAAGGGGTCGTCGTCGCAGTGGGTCAGCACGATCAGCGGCACCTCGGGCGCTGCCGTCGCCAGCTCACGCAGCGTGTCGGTGCCGTCCGAGTCCGGCAGATGCAGATCGGTGATGATTGCGTCGAAGTGCGCGCGCTGCAGCTTCTCCGTCGCCGCCCGCAGGCTCGAGACGTGCTCGATCCACAGCGGCTTGTGCGGGCTGTCTTCCACCAGCGAGCGGAACAGCATGACGTCGCCGGGATTGTCCTCGACCAGCAGCACGTGGAGCTGGTCGCGCAGCCGCGCGCTGCCGAACAGAGTGTCGGAGGCGCTCATGCGGCATTCCGGCGCGGGCGGCGCGCACCCATCCGGGGTGCACTGGAACGAATGAGCAGGGACATGCAGGCGTCAGCGGCGCCGGCATGGCCGGACTTTAGCCGTCCGTCGCCGTGGTTTTTGCCCCGCCGCAGCACCTCAAGCGCGCCGGCCCCTACGCCGATATGACCCCCGTCACGCGTTCCTCTTTACGGGCCACTTTCTCTCCATGAACGTCATCATTGGCATCGTGCTCGTGCTTGGCTGCGTCGCGGGCGGTTTCGTGCTCTCGCACGGCCACCTCGCCGCCCTCTGGCAGCCCTACGAGCTGCTCGTCATCGGCGGTGCCGCGTTCGGCGCATTCGTGATCGCCAACCCCGGCAAGCTGATCAAGACGGTGGTGAAGAACCTGCCGTGTCTGTTCAAGGGCTCGCCCTACACCAAGGCCTATTATCTCGACGCGCTGGCCCTGATCTACGACCTGCTCACCAAGGCGCGCAAGGAAGGCATGATGTCGCTGGAGGCCGACGTCGAAGATCCGGAGAAGAGCGGCATCTTCGGCAAGTATCCGAAGGTCCTGCACAACCATCACGCGGTCGAATTCCTCACCGACTATCTGCGCCTGATGGTCGGCGGCAGCATCAAGAACGCCTTCGAGCTCGAGAACCTGATGGACGTCGAGCTCGACACCCATCACGAGGAAGCCCACCAGCCGTCCGCCGCGCTGACGCGCATCGCCGACGGCCTGCCGGGCTTCGGTATCGTCGCCGCCGTGCTCGGCATCGTGATCACGATGGGCGCCCTCGGCGGTCCGCCGGAAGAGATCGGCCATCACGTCGCCGCGGCGCTGGTCGGCACCTTCCTCGGCATCCTGCTCGCCTATGGCTTCGTCGGCCCGATGTCGACGCTGCTCGAGCACTGCATGCGCGACGAATCGCAGTTCTTCAAGGTGCTGAAGACCGTGCTGCTCGCGTCCCAGCAGGGCTATTCGCCGCAGATCGCCGTGGAGTTCGGGCGCAAGGCGATCTTCTCGAGCGAGCGACCGAGCTTCCGCGAGCTCGAAGAGCACGTGAAGCGCAAGTAAGCGCAGCCGCAGCCGCGCCGGCGAGCACACGAGATGGCAGTCGAAGCACCCCCGATCATCATCAAGAAGATCAAGAAGGGCGGCCACGGTCACCACGGCGGCGCCTGGAAGGTCGCGTTCGCCGACTTCGTGACGGCGATGATGGCCTTCTTCATGCTGATGTGGCTGCTCGGCTCGACGACGCCGGAGCAGCGGGCGGCGATCGCCCAGTACATGAACGATCCGCTCGCCTCCAACGGCCCGGGCGGCGCCGGCAAGAGCCCCGTGCTCGACGGCGGCGACGGCATCCTCGACGGCGCCGGCCCGTCGGCCTTTCCGAACGAGATCCCCGGCGAGCAGGACTTCGAGCAGCCGGGCAGCGGCGCGCCCGCGAAGGAAAAAGCGGAGGAGATCGCGGCCGCGGCCGAACGCGAGCGCATGGAATCGCTGCTGGAGGAGCTGAAGAAGGCGATCGAAGCGGGTCAGGCGCTGAAGCCCTTCAAGGATCAGCTCCTGCTCGACATCACCAACGAAGGCCTGCGCATCCAGATCGTCGACAAGGAGAACCGGCCGATGTTCGCGGTCGGCAGCCCGGTGCTGCAGGACTATACGCGGGTGATCCTCCGCGAGCTCGTGAAGGTGATCAACCAGGTGCCGAATCGGATCAGCATCTCGGGCCACACCGATCGCACGCCCTATGCGAGCAGCAACGGCTACAGCAACTGGGAGCTGTCGGCCGATCGCGCCAATGCCGCGCGGCGCGAGCTCATCGCCGGCGGCATGCCCGAGGAGAAGATCGGACGCGTCGTCGGTCTGAGCTCGTCCGTGCTGTTCGACACGGCGAACCCGTTCAGCCCGATCAACCGCCGGATCAGCATCATCGTGATGAACAAGGCGGCCGAGGAAGCGGTGTCCGAAGGCGAAGGCAAGAGCGGCGAGCAAGAGGCGCCGGCGATGCCGGTCGATGCAAGCTTGCCGCCGCCGGCCGATCGCGCGGTGCTCGACGACGTGCACGAGCCCGCGGCCACCGCCGCAGCATCGCCCGCCGCGGCCGCCGAGGCCGCCCCGCCCGCCGCCGCAGCGCCCGAGCAACCGCCGTCCGCACCGGCGGCCGCTGCGCCGCCGCTTGTCCCCGCGCCCCTGCCCGCGATGCCGGACGCGCATCAGGCGGCCGACGAGTTCTCGCCCGACTTCGGCGATCTCTGAAGCAGGCGGGATCGGCCGCGCGCCGCCCGTTCTCAGATTTCGATCTGCGCGCCGATCTCGATGATCCGGTTCGGCGGCAGGCGGAAGAACTTCGCGGCGTTGGTCGCATTGCGCGACAGCAGCACGAAGACGAGACCGCGCAGGCGGGCCAGCCAGCGATGTGTCGGCCCCACCAGCACGGATTCGCGGCCGAGGAAGAAGGTCGTGTCCATCTCGTCGTAGACGAAGCCCGGCACCGCGGCCTGGCGCAGATCGCGCGGCAGATGCGGGCGCTCCATGAAGCCGTAGCTCAGCGCCAGGCGGCTGACGCCCTGGCCGAGCGGCTCGTACTCGATGCGCTGCGTCGGCGCGACGAAGGGGATGCGCGCCGTCACGACCGTCAACAGCACCACGGTCTCGTGCAGCACCCGGTTGTGCTTCATGTTGTGCAGCAGTGCGCGGGGCACGCCCGCGCGCGCGCCGGTGAGGAATATCGCCATGCCGGTGACGCGCACCGGCGGGTCGATCTCGATGCTGCTCAGAAACAGATCGAGATCCAGATGCTCGGCGTCGAGCGCGCGATAGAGCGCCGCCCTGCCCCATCGCCAGGTGTCCATAACCAGAAAGACGAGCAGCGCGATCAGCGCCGGCAGCCAGCCGCCGGCCGGGATCTTCGCGAGATTGGACGAGAAGAACAGCAGATTCAGCGCGACGAAGGGCAGCGTCAGGGCGATGGCCCGCGGCCGGGTCCACTTCCAGACGTGGCGGGCGACGAAATAGAGGAAGAGCGTCGTCACCAGCATCGTCGTCGACACCGCGACGCCATAGGCCGCGGCGAGCCTGCTCGACTGCTCGAACCACAGCACCAGCGACAGCGTGCCGGTCATGAAGATCCAGTTGATGGCCGGGACGTAGATCTGCCCCTTCGCGTCGCTGGAGGTCTGGCGAATGTCCAGACGCGGCAGGAAACCGAACTGCACGGCGGTGTTGGCGACGGAGAACGCGCCGGAGATCACGGTCTGCGAGGCCGTCACCGCGGCGACGGTCGCGAGCGCGACCATCGGATACAGGGCCCAGCCGGGCACGGTCGCGAAGAACAGATGATCCAACGCCTCCGGCGCCCGCAGCAGCAGCGCGCCCTGCCCGAAATAGTTCAGCACCAGGCCGGGCAGCACGAGCATGAACCACGCGCGCCGGATCGGCCGGCGGCCGAAATGCCCCATGTCGGCGTACAGCGACTCGGCGCCGGTGACGACGAGGAACACCGCGCTCATCACCAGGAACGCGGTGAAGCCGTGATCGATGAACAGGCGCAGGCCGTACCAGGGACTCAGGGCCGCGAGCACGGCCGGGGTCTGCACGATCGAGGCGAGGCCGACGGCGCCCATTGCGCTGAACCACAGTGCGATGATCGGCCCGAACACGGCGCCGATGCGGCCGGTGCCGAAACGCTGCGACAGATAGAGCGCGAGCAGGATCGCGAGCGTCAGCGGAATCACATAGGGCGCGAGCACCGGCGCCTGCAGCTTCATGCCCTCGACCGCGCTCAGCACGGAGATGGCCGGCGTGATCATCGCGTCGGCGAACAGCAGCGACGCGCCGATGAGACCCAGCGAGGTCAGCGTGCCGCGCCAGTGGCGGTATTTCTCCGTGCGGGTGACCACCAGCGCCATCAGGGCGAGCACGCCGCCCTCGCCGTCGTTGTCCGCGCGCAGCAGGAAGGTGATGTATTGGAGCGAGATGATGATGACGAGCGCCCAGAACATCACCGACAGCACGCCGAGCAGCGTCACCGGATCGATGGCGAGGGCGTGCTGGCCCTGAGTGAAGCACTGGCGCAGCGCGTACAGCGGGCTCGTGCCGATGTCACCGAACACCACGCCGAGCGCCGCGAGCGTGGTGCTCTGACGCAGGCCGCCGGCACGGCTCATGCGGGATCGGCCTGGGCGCAAACGATGGCAAGGGATCGGGACATCGAGGACAAGAATTTTCGGCGTCGCGCGGACGGGGGCTGTTGCGGCGCGCCATTCTAACCACGGCGCGGCGCCCTGCCACCCGCATCGTCTCCCCCGAGTGAAGGAGGCGGCGGCCGGCGCCGCGGATTGCCCGGCGTGCCCATCGTCCCTACAGTACCGCCCTGCGCTCACCGTCCCAGCTTTTTCTCATGCAAGCCCTGTTGCCGCTGGCCGCCATGGTCTTCATCACGCTCGCGTGGGGATATAGCTGGGTATTGAACAAGCTTGCGCTGGCCGCCGCCGGCCCGTTCACGTTTTCCGCCTGGCGCATGAGCATCGCCTCGCTCTGCCTGCTGCTCGCGCTGGCGCTGACCCGCCGCAGCCTGAAACCCCGGCGCGTGCCGGAGCTGCTGCGCCTCGGGCTGCTGCAGACGACGGGCTTCGTCGGGGTCAGCATGTGGGCGCTGGTCGAGGGCAGCATCGGCCGCACCGCGATCCTCGTCTTCACGATGCCGTTCTGGACCGTCGCCTTCGCCTGGCCGCTGCTCGGCGAGCGCATCCGCGACTGGCAGTGGCTCGCGCTGGGCCTCGCGCTCGCGGGCCTCGTGTCGATCGTGCAGCCCTGGGATCTGCAGGGCTCGCTGCTCAGCAAGGCGCTGGCGGTCGCCTCCGGCATCGCCTGGGCCGCGAGCTCGGTCGAGATCAAGCGCATGCAGCGCAAGGCGCCGATGGATCTCCTGAGCCTCACGACCTGGCAGATGATCTTCGGCACCGGCCCGCTCTGGCTCATCGCCCATCTCGCCGGCGAGCCCGCGCCGGCGTGGACGGGGCAGTTCATCGCGATCCTGCTCGTGCTCGCGATCGTATCGACGGCGCTGTGCTGGTTTCTGTGGATCTACGCGCTGAAACACCTGCACACCGGCGCGGCGAGCATGGGCATGCTGGCGATACCCGTCGTCGCCCTCGCCAGCGCCCATTGGCACTTCGGCGAGCACACCGCCCCCGGCGAATACCTCGGCTTCGCGCTGATCGGCGCCGCGCTGGCCGTGCTCAGCGCACGCAGTTGGATCCGGCAGCGCGAGGAAGTCGCGCCGATGGTGGCGCAGGACTGAAACCGCTTAAGATCGCTGACCGCGTCATGCCCGAGTGGCGAAATTGGTAGACGCAAGGGACTTGAAGCAATTTGAGCCCTCCAGAGGAAACTCCAGAGGTGAAGCCCGTCAAAGTCGGCGAACGCCCTGGATGCCTGCGGCATCCGAGCCAACGCCGAGCCAAGCCCCGACGCGAAGGAGTCGCGGGAAGGTGTAGAGAGCAGACGGCGGGCACCTACGGCTCTAGGGCCACGGTGAAGGCGTGCTCCAGACCACGAACAGCGGCCGCGCTGCTGGCGACGAAAGTCGAAGTGGCAAGAAAATCCCTCGACCTCACGGTCATGCCGGTTCGATTCCGGCCTCGGGCACCATATGAAGATCGAGGCCGTCGCCGCGCGGGCGAGTGACGGTATGCGATCTCGATTCGGGTAACGGGCAGGGTTGCAAGCCATGCCGTTCGATTGCGCGTCAGCCGCGAAGCTCCGCTTTTGCAGAGCTTTCTTGGACCCCAATAACTGCTCCGTGAATTACCAAGAACTCGAAGAGGCCGTAGGTTGCGGTGCAAGAGCGTCGCGGTCGTGGTAGGCATGGCATCGAGCCGGGGCGACTGGCGAGGCGCCGATCCCGGATTCCGCTGCGCTCCTTCCGGGCTACGAAGACGGTTCTCTTGTAGCCCGGAAGGAGCGCCGCGCAGCGGCGCGGAATCCGGGAGAGGGGCTC
>DAOKZI010000024.1:0-67449 GCA_035325705.1 Gammaproteobacteria bacterium | reverse complement strand
GAACGGCGCTTTCGTAGCCCGGGTGGAGCGCGCAGCGCGTAACCCGGGATCCGGCTCCCGCCGTAAGCTCATGCATTCGAGTAGACCCGGCGCGGTGCGCGCCGCGCAGGGCCGACATCCTTTGCGTATCGGACATGCCGATCCCGGGTTCCGCTACGCTGCACCCGGGCTACGAACCACGAACATTCCTTTCCTCCGTGTCCTCTGTGTCCTCCGTGGCTAGATTCAGCCGGCGCTCGAAGTGGCACAGCACCCGGATTCCGCGCCGCTACGCCGCGCGTCGCGTTCAGCGCCAGGCGAACGCCGGCTGATCGAAGTGCGCGACGCGCGTCTGCCGTCCGCGCAGGCAGACTTCGCGAAACTGCAGCAGGACGGCGGCGGTCGGTGCCGCGATCCATGAGTCCGCGACCGGCATGCGCAATACCGGCCGCGCCGGATCCGGGCCCTCGTCCAGCAGCGGCGCGTCCGGGCGCAGGAATTCGACGACGGGGATGCGGTGGATCGAAGCGACCTCGCCCGGCTCGGGCGCCAGGTCGCGGATGCGTCCTCCCCATACGACGACCGGCGTGATCGCAAAGCCCGAACGCGTCGGATAGTCGTCGAGGCGGCCGAGGATCGCGGTGTCGCCGAGCCGCAGGCCGACCTCCTCACGCAGTTCGCGCAGCGCCGCCTCCTCCGGCGCTTCACCCGCATCGAGCCGGCCGCCGGGCAGCGCCCACTGGCCGGCGTGCCGCCGGAGCTGCGCGCTGCGCCGGGTCAAGAGCAGGGCAGCCCGCGCGGAATCCGCGCAGGGCGGCTCGAGTCCGGGCAGATCCGCGCCGCCGGCTTCGTCGAGCACGACGACCGCGACGGCGGCGCGCTGGCCCTGGCCGTCGGGCACCGCCTGCCGCGTGAAGTCGCGCAGATGGCGGGTTATGCTTCTTCTCAGCGCTTCGTCGCAGTCCATGCAGCTCATTGTGCCACGCTCTCGTTACCGCCAGCGCACCCTTCGATCCGCTCCTTCCCTCGATACCCGCGCATGCGACACCAGACCTCCACGCGGCGGCTGATCCTCGGCACCATCGGCGTCGTGTACGGCGACATCGGCACCAGCCCGCTCTACGCGATGAAGGAGACTTTCGCCGGTCATCATCCGCTGCCGGTGGATACGCTGCACGTCTTCGGCATCCTGTCGCTCGTGTTCTGGTCGATCATGGTGCTCGTCACGCTGAAATACGTGTCGCTCATCATGCGTGCCGACAATCGCGGCGAAGGCGGCAGTCTGGCCCTGCTCGCGCTGGTCACCTCGGTCACGCGCGGCCGCGTCCAGCAGTGGATGATCCCGGCGCTCGGCATCTTCGCCGCCGCCTTGTTCTTCGGCGACAGCATGATCACGCCCGCGATCTCGGTGCTCAGCGCCGTCGAGGGCCTCGAGGTCATCGCGCCCCGCCTCGAGTCCGTGGTCATTCCCGTCACGGCCGGCATCCTGCTCGGCCTGTTCTCGATCCAGAAACGCGGCACGGCGACGGTCGGCCTCCTGTTCGGCCCGATCATGTGTCTGTGGTTCCTGACGCTCGCAGGCCTCGGCCTCGTGCAGATCCTGCGGCACCCGGCGGTGCTCGCCGCCGCGCTGCCGACGCACGCGGTGAGCTTCGTGATCGAGCACCCGCTGACCGCCTTCCTCGCGCTAGGCACCGTCGTGCTCGCCGTCACCGGCGGCGAAGCGCTCTATACCGACATGGGCCATTTCGGCCGCCGCCCGATCCGCGTGAGCTGGTTCAGCTTCGTGCTGCCGGCGCTGCTGCTGAACTACTTCGGCCAGGGTGCGCTGCTGATCGCCGAGCCGACGGCCATCCGCAATCCGTTCTTTTTGCTCGCGCCGACCTGGGCCCTGGCGCCGCTGGTGCTGCTCGCGACGGGCGCGACGGTGATTGCCTCGCAGGCCGTCATTTCCGGCGCGTTCTCGGTCGCGCGGCAGTCGGTGCAACTGGGCTATCTGCCGCGCATGACGATCGTGCACACCTCGGGGCGCGAAGCCGGGCAGATCTACGTGCCGTTCACGAACTGGGTGCTCTGCGCGGCGGTGCTGTCGCTGGTCCTCGGCTTCGGCTCCTCGAGCAACCTCGCCGCGGCCTACGGCATCGCCGTCACCGGCACGATGATGATCGATACCATCCTCGTCGGCTTCGTGATGCTCCACCTGTGGAAGTGGCCGCCGCTCGCCGCGCACGCGATCGCCGGCACGCTGATCGCGATCGATCTCGCCTATTTCGGCTCCAACGCGCTGAAGCTGCTGCAGGGCGGCTGGTTCCCGCTCGTCGTCGCCGTCGTGTCCTTCACCCTCTTGATGACCTGGAAGCGCGGCCGCGCGCAGGTCTTCCGCCGCATCCGCGAGGAGAGCGTGCCGCTCGCGGTGCTGCTCGCTTCAATCGGCGACATCCGCCGCGTGCCCGGCACGGCGGTGTTCATGACCAGCGATCCGGAAGGCACGCCGAGCGCGCTGCTGCACAATCTGAAACACAACAAGGTGCTGCACGAGCGCGTATTCCTGTTGACGGTCGTCACCGCGGAGAAACCCTACGTCGCCGACGCCGAGCGCATCGAGTACACCGATCTCGGTCACGGCTTCTACCGCCTGATCTGCCATTACGGCTTCATGCAGCAGCCCGACATCCCGGCCGCCCTCGCCGCCTGCGCCTGCCACGGCCACCGCTTCGACATGATGGACACGACCTTCTATCTCAGCCGCGAAGTGATCATCCCGAGCCTCACCCCGGTGATGGCCGCCTGGCGCGAGCGCCTGTTCGCGCTGATGAACCAGAACGCGACCCCGGCCCACGAGTTCTTCCACATCCCGACCAACCGCGTGATCGAGCTCGGCACGCAGATCGAGATCTGATTGCGGCGTCGGTGCTATGTGAAATGCCGTTCAATCCAGCCACGGAGGACACGGAGGGCACGGAGGAAGAGATTGATTGGGCTTAGGCCTCCGTAACTCGAAGATGACTCCTGGTTGCGGAGGCGCTCCATCAATCCCTTTCTTTCTGCGTGCCCTCCGTGTCCTCCGTGGCTAGATTCCTTCGATTTACAGAAAGTCCGGGAAATCCTTCGATACCTTCATCGTGAACTGCGGGGGGCGTTTCTCGAGGAAGGACAGGACGCCCTCGCGGGCGTCGGGTGCGCCGCCGACGTACCACAGGGCTTTCGACTCCAGCGCGAAGGCTGCGCGCGGATGGGCGGCGCCCTGCATGCGCCACAGCAGGCGGCGGGCGATCGCGACCGACACGGCGCTGGTCGCGGCGGTGAACTCGCGGGCGAGCGCATGGGCCCGCGGCAGCAACTCTTCGCGCGCGAGCAGCTCGCTGACGAGTCCTTTCTCCAGCGCCTCTTCCGCGAGGAAGACGCGACCGCTCATGAACCATTTCAGCGCTTGTTCGAGACCGACGATGCGCGGGGCGAACCAGGAGCTGCAGGCGTCGGGCGCGATGCCGCGCTGGGCGAAGACGAAGCCGAGCTTGGCGCCCGGCACGGCGAGGCGCACGTCGCAGGCCAGCGTCATCGTGAGGCCGACGCCGGTCGCCGGCCCGTTGATCGCGGCGATGACGGGCTTCTTCATGTCGAAGAGGCGCAGCGTCAGCTCGCCGCCGCCGTCGCGGTGCTCGTCGATGGTCTCGCGCCGGCGGTGGTCGAAGGTCTCGCCGCCCGCGGACAGATCCATGCCCGCGCAGTAGGCGCGGCCGGCGCCGGTCAGGATCACCGCGCGCACGGCATCGTCCGCGTCCGCGGCGTCGAGCGCCGCGAGCAGCTCGCGCAGCAGCGTGAGGTTGAAGGCGTTGAGGACTTCGGGGCGGTTCAGCGTGATCGTCAGCACGCCGTCGACGAGCTCGCGCAGGACGACGCTCATGCCGCCACCTGCCGATCCTCGATCGCGGGCAGGATTTCCTCACAGGCGCGACGCGTCTGATCGAACACGTCGCGATCGCCCAGCGCGATCGGCAGCAGCACGAACTTCGACGCGCCCTGCGCCTTGTAGGCCTCGATGCGCGCGATGATGTCCGCGACCGAGCCGATCGCGAGCAGCGGCCGCAGATCGATTTCGTCGCCGATGCCGGCGCGCCGCACCAGCGGGAACTGGCCGATGACGGGATCGTCCGGCGCGCCGATGCGAAAGGCCAGCGAGGTGCCGAAGTGATCGTCGTCGATGCGCCGGCCCAGCTTCTGCGCTTCGGCGCGGATCGTGCGCACCGCATGCCCGACCTGCTCCGGCGTCGCGATGCCGCCGATCCAGCCCGTCCCGCACTTCGCGGTGCGCTTCAGCGCGGGCTCCGCATTGCCGCCTATCCACAGCGGCAGCGGCTGCTGGATCGGGCGCGGCGCGATCGTGACGTCGCGGTACCGGTAGAACTTGCCTTCGTAGCTCACCGTCTCCTGGCTCCACAGCAAGGCCAGCAGCTCGAAGATCTCGGTCGAGCGCGCGCCGCGATCGGCCGGGCTGCGGCCCGTCGTGCGCCATTCGATCGCGTTCGGGTAACCGACGCCGAACATCGGCAGCAGGCGCCCCTTGCTCAAGAAGTCGATGGTCGCGCACTGCTTGGCGAGGATCAGCGGATCGCGCAGCGGCGCGACGATCGCGTTCATGCCGAACTTGATCCGCTCGGTGCAGCCGGCGAGCGTCGCCATCACGCTGACGGCTTCGAGATAGGGATCGACGGAGACGAGGCGATCGGTCTGCCACACCGAGTCGACGCGATGACGCTCGAGTAGCTGCACCCACTCGAACCAGCTCTGCGGCCGGTCGAAGGGGAAATTGGAAATGCCGAAGCCGGCGCGTATGGCCATCACTAGAACTCCATCGGATTGCGAAAGTACTCGCGGAAGATGCGGTCGCGATGCGCGACGAGCACGGGGTCGACGGCCGCGGCGAGCGCCGGATCGTCCATGCCGATGCGATAGATCTCGCGCCACTGCGCATCCATCGGACACTCCTCGGCCGGCTGCAGGGCGACGAGGTTCATGAAGGCAACGAAGTAGAAATCGAGCGCGCTGAGCGCGTCGCCGACGAGGAAGCGGCTGCCCGCGGCCTGCTGCCGCTCGAGCTGCGCCGTGAAGGCCTCGAGCTGCGCGACCGTGCGGCGCGTCGCCTGCGCCGCGGCGGCCGCCGAATAGCGGTATTTGGCCGCCATGCGCAGCACGCCGGCGGGCGGCTCGCCGCCGCGGACGATCGCATCGAAGAGCTGCAGCCGGCGATTCCAGCCGAGGCCCAACTCGCCGCAGAGCTCGCAGGTGAGGCCCACCATCAGCGCGCGCGTCGCCGGACCCTCGGGCACCAGCCGCGGCGTCGGCGCGATGCGCTCGGCGAGCATCAGGACGTCGAGCCAGCGATCGATGGGCCGTTCGTCGTTCCACACCACGACCGGGGCGCTGTCGGCGCCGGACCAGGCGACGACGTCCTCGTTCGCCTCGCCCGCCAGCCACGGCGCGGCGATCCACGGCACGCCCTTGTGATCGAAGATCGCCTTGGCGGCGACGCCCCAGGGGCTCGCGATGCCCTGCACCAGCACCAGACGCAGGCCCGTGCCCCGTTTCACTTCCTCGAACGAGCGCCATTCGATCATCGTGGTCTCCCTGCGCGCGAAGGCGCGTGTATTCCCTCGTCCGCGCGAACGCGGAGCGGCCTCGC
The DNA here is from genome assembly GCA_035325705.1 of Gammaproteobacteria bacterium. GTDB lineage: Bacteria > Pseudomonadota > Gammaproteobacteria. Next base: position 61,790 of record DAOKZI010000024.1, on the reverse strand, counting down.
GCGCATGCAGTCGCCGCCGCGGCGCGCGGGGCGGAGAGCTTGCGCAGGCTCATCCGTATCCTACGCCCAAGGCGGGAGCGGAGCGACCCGCGACGGGGACGCGCCACCCGGTGCTGCACGAGGCCGTGCGACGCGCCTTGCCGCGGGCGAGCGCTCGATGCGCGCCGGGATCGCGGCCATCGCGCTCCGGCGCGTGCGGCCGAGCACGGTGCCGAGCGTCCGGCCCGGACGCTGCGAGCACACTGCGCTCTATTCGAAGAAGCCGCCGGCCGAGTGCGGCGGCGCCGCCTGTAAGCCTCCGGCGCGCGACACCACAACCAGCGACTACAGCCGTTTTTCGCCGGCCGGTATCGGTGTAATGTGTCGCCCGCTCGCACCCAAGCCTTCAGAGGACTCCATGAGCGTATACGATCAGAAACCCTGGCTCGCCCAGTACAGCCCGGGCGTTCCCGCCGATCTCCAGCCCGAGTTCACCGACGCACTGTCGATGTTCCGCCACGCGGTCGCTCGCGATCCGCAGCGCACGCTGATCCACTATTTCGATCGGAGCTTCACCACCGGCGAGGTCGACCGCCTGAGCGATGCCCTCGCCGCGGCCCTCGCCGCGCGCGGCATCAAGCGCGGCGATCGCATCGCCGTCTACCTGCAGAACGTCCCGCAGTTCGTGTTCGCGATGCTCGCGACCTGGAAGCTGGGCGGCATCATGGTGTCGGTGAATCCGATGCTGCGGCACAAGGAAGTCGCCCTGATCCTGAACGACTCCGGCGCGCGCGTGCTCATCACGCTCGAATCCCTGTACCACGAGGTCGCGAAGGAAGCGGTGCCCGGCACGCAGGTCGAGCACGTGCTGACGACCTCCGAGCTCGAGTTCGTCGGCTCCCCCCTGCCCGCGCTGCTCAAGGACTCCAGACGCGCCGCCTGCGAGGGCGCCGCGGATCTGATGGGCCTGATCGCCGAGTTCGGCGGCCAGCGCCCGCCGCCGCAGTCGCTGGCCGCGGACGACATCGCCCTGCTGACCTATACCTCGGGCACCACCGGCCCGCCGAAGGCGGCGATGAACCTGCATCGCAACGTCGTCTACAACACGCAGGTCTATCGCGAGTGGATGAAGCTCGATTCGAACGACGTCATCCTCGGCGTCGCGCCGCTGTTCCACATCACGGGCCTCATCGCCTGCATCACGGCCGCGATGCTGCTGCCCTGCCCGCTCGTGCTGTATTACCGCTTCGACCCGGCGGTGACGGCCGAGCTGGTGGAAAAACACGGCGTGACCTTCGTCGTCGCCTCGATCACCGTGTTCATCGCGCTGATGAACAACGAGGAGGCGCGCAAGCGCGACTTCTCGACGCTGAAGAAGGTCTACAGCGGCGGTGCGCCGGTGTCGCCGACGCAGGTCGAAGCCTTCCAGAACATGTTCGGCGCCTACATCCACAACATCTACGGCATGACCGAGACGACGAGCCCGACGCACGCCGTGCCGCTGGGCGCCAGCGCGCCGGTCGATCCGAGCACGGGGGCACTGTCGGTCGGCGTCCCGATCTGCGGCGCTGTCGTGCGCATCTGCGACGACGACGGCAAGGAGCTGCCGGCCGGCGCAATCGGCGAGCTGGTGTCGGGCGGTCCGATGATCGTGCCGGGCTACTGGCAGAAGCCGGAGGAAACCGCCAAGGCCTTCGAGGCGCGCGGCATCCACACCGGCGACGTGGGCTTCATGGACGAGCAGGGCTGGTTCTACATCGTCGATCGCAAGAAGGACCTCATCATCGCCTCCGGCTACAAGGTGTGGCCGCGCGAGGTCGAGGACGTGCTCTATACGCACCCGGCGGTGCGCGAGTGCGCGGTGGTCGGTGCCGTCGACGCCTATCGCGGCGAGACCGTGAAGGCCTACGTCAGTCTGCGGCCCGGCGCGCAGGCGAACGGCGAGGATATCGTCGAGTTCTGCAAGGACCGCATGGCGGCTTACAAGCGGCCGCGCGAAGTGGAGATCCTCGAGGACCTGCCGAAGACCGCGAGCGGCAAGATCATGCGCCGCGAGCTGCGCAAGTAGCGAAGCCGAGGCTCGGGCCGGCCGCGGCCGGCTCAAGCCTCCGCGGCCAGCGCTGCGCGATAGACCGCGAGATCGGCCGCCGAAAAGCAGCAGAACAGCACTTCCTCCAGTCCCGCCGAGGCGGCGCAGCTCGCGCGCACCGTGGCGACCACGAGCGGCGCCGCCAGCGCGATCGGATAGCCGTAGAGGCCCGTGCTGATGCTCGGGAAAGCCACCCGTGCGGCACCGACTTCCCGCGCCAGCGCGAGCGCGTGCCGATAGCAGCTCGCGAGCAGCGCGGCCTCGTCCGCGCTGCCGCCCTGCCACACCGGCCCCACGGCGTGGATGACCCAGCGTGCCGGCAGCTTGAAGCCCGGCGTCAGCCGCGCCTCGCCGGTCGGGCAGCCGCCGTGGCGGCGGCAGGCGGCGAGCAGCTCGGGGCCGGCCGCGCGGTGGATGGCGCCGTCGACGCCGCCCCCGCCGCGCAGCCCTTCGTTCGCGGCATTGACGATGGCGTCGACGGCGAGCGTCGTGATGTCGGCCTGGCAGGCATGGAGGCGCGTAGGCTCGGGCATGCAAGTCCTCTTTCCGATGGCGTCCGCGCGGCCGCCGGGACGCGTGGGCTGCCCAAATGTAAACGTTTGTGTGAACATTGTCGCAGGACGACCCGGTGGTCATGTGTGCCGACCGCAACGGCGCGCAGGATGCACTTCACTTGCAGGCATGCAATGAGGCGGGGCGGCTCGCGTCGACACGGGCCGAGAATGGATGCTCGGAAGCTTATCGACCAACGCTGCGACGATCTGCGCCGTGATCCTCGGGATCATCAGCAGCGCCGTCTATTTCTCGCTCGACGTCCACTACGCCCCGGACGTGCTCGTCGGCGTGCTCTACACCACCGTCGTCCTCTTCGGCCTGCTCGCCCGCGCGCGGCGCATGGTGCTCGCCTTCGCCTGTACCAGCACGGTGCTGCTGATTCTCGGCTGGATGTTGAATCCCTCTTTCGACGGTGACGCCGTCGGCTTCATCAATCGCGGGCTCGCGCTGTTCGTCATCTGGGCCATCGCCGGCATGGCTTACCACTATCTGAGCGCCCAGCACGAGCTCGAGGCGGCGCTGCGCCATCTCGCGGAATCGGACCCGCTGACGCAGATCCTGAACCGCGTCGGCATCATGACCGAGCTCACGCGCCGCTACGCCGAGTTCCAGCGTTACGGCTCGGTGTTCTCCGTGCTGATGATCGACGTCGACCACTTCAAGCAGGTCAACGATCGCCTCGGCCACCTGGCCGGCGATCAGGTCCTGCGCCGGGTCGCGGGGATCGTGCGCAGCGCGCTGCGCGAGGTCGACAGCGTCGGCCGCTACGGCGGGGAAGAGTTCCTCGTCGTGCTGCCCGGCACGCGGCTGGACAGCGCCGTCAATACGGCCGAGCGCATCCGCATCGCGATCGAGCAGATCCCGATCCGCGTCGAGCGCGAGCTGGTACGCGTGACCGTCAGCATCGGCGCGATGAGCGCCGAGCCCGGCGGGCCCGAGACGGTCGATGAGTTGATCGGCGGCGCCGATCGCGCGATGTACGAAGCGAAGCACAGCGGCCGCAACCGCGTCATTCCGCCGCCGAAGCCGCCCGCCCTGCGCGCGGCGCCTGCGCTGCCCATGACCACTTCGCCCGCCGCCGCGCCGGGCGTTCCCGACAAGGGCCCGGCGACGCGCGTCGTGCTCTAGCCCTCTTCGTAGCCCGCATGAGCAACGCGAATCCGGGATCGGCGCCGGTTCGCGCGCTCGCGTTCGATAACTGCCGAACCCCGGATTCGCTGCGCTCATCCGGGCTACGAGAATGAAAGGGTGTTGCCCGGGTGGAGCGCGCAGCGCGTCACCCGGGATCCGGCGTTTCGGTCCGTCGACGATCCTGGTTGCGCTACGCTGCACCCGGGTTACGGGACGCCGGGCGCGTCGCGGGCGCCAGCGCTTCCAGCGTCGTCCAGTCCCACAGCAGACCGCCGGCGCGGCCGGGGTCGTAGTCGTCGTCGGGATGGATGGGATAGAGGCTCACGTGCGAGGCGCCGGCCGCGAAGTAGCGCTCGACCACCGCGTGCAGCGCGTCGGCGTCGCCGGAAGGCGCGATGGTGTCGAGCAGCCGGTCGCTGCCGCCGTTCGCATAGTCGGCCTCCGTGAAGCCGGCCGCCTGCCATGCGCGGTGATAGGCCGGTAGCTGCACGTAAAAACCGAGCGCGGCGCGCGCGATGCGACGGGCGCGCTGCGGATCCGGGCACAGCACCGTGCGTACCACCGCATGCAGCTCCTTGTCCGGCCCGAGCATCTGCCGCGCCTGTGCCACTTTCTCCACCGGCTGCAGGTACAGGAAGAGCCCGTCGGCGAGCTCGGCCGCAACCTTCGTCAACTGCGGCCCGTGACCGGCGACGATGACGGGCGCGGGGCGCGCGGCCGGCACGCCGTCGACCTTCACCGCGCGCAGCGCCTCGAGATAGCGGCGCATCTTACGCGCCGGCGGCTCGAAGCGATGGCCGCGCGGCTCGACCAGCACCGGATGCGACACGCCGAGGCCCAGCGTGAAGCGTCCGTCCGCGATCTCGGCGAGCGTATTGGCGGTCTGCGCCGCGGCGTGCGCGTCGCGGGCATAGACGTTGAGGATGCCCGTGCCGATGCGCATGCGCTCGGTCTTCGCGAGCAGCCAGGCACAGGTCGCGACGGGCTCGCGCCCGAACACCTCGGGGATCCACAGCGTGTCGTAGCCCAGGCTTTCGAGGCGGCGGGCGTTCGCGGTGAGCGTGGCGCCGTCGACGCCTTCGGTGAATTGCAGGAGGCCCAGTTTGCGCATCTCGTGTGACTCCGTTGCTCTTGACGTCCGGGGTGAAAGCCGCTGCCCTCTCTTAGCCGAAACGGCGGTCTAACGCCCTTCGCCCAGCGCCGAGACGTTGAACTGCTTCTCGATCTGGCGATCCGTCAGCGTCGGCGTGTAGGAGCCTCCTTCGGCGAGGCTGACCGAGACCGTGGAGGTGTTCTTCAGCACGTCGGTCGCGATGGTCCCCATCCAGCGCTGCACTGAGGTCTCCAGCGCCGCGACGCCGTCGGGCGCCTGCGGCGGCTTGTAGTAGAGCGCGCTGAAGATGCGCCACACCTGGCCGTCGCGATTGAAGGCGATGGCGACCGGCGAATTCAGGGTCTCGACATCGAAGAAGATGATCTTGCTCGAATACGGATGGCCCTTGAAGCGCGGCTTCAGCTCCACCGCGTAGCAGTTGCGCACTTGCCAGCGATCGTCGGGCACGCGGCTGCCGGGGCCGAAGTAGACCGCGTTCGGCGAGCGCCCGCTCGCGACCGTCAGCACTTCGCGCTTGCCGAGATAGGTCCACTCGAAGTCGAGCACGCGGCCGGAAAAGGCCTCGAAGTCGTCGAGGGTCATGTCCGTGCCCATGTAGACGTCGGCGCGCTCCTGCGCGGACAGCCGGCGCACGCGACGCTGCGTCGGCAGGTAGGAATTGACCTGATCCTCCTCGTGCGCGTCCAGCGGCCGCTCCATCACGAACATCGTGCCCTTGACGTCGAAGGGCTCGAGGAACTCGACGTGATCCTTGTAGAAGCGCTCGTCCGCGTCGTCCGCGCCGCTGCGATAGCCCTTGTCCGGCAGCATCGCGAGATGGTTCAGATACACGCGCTTGTAGTTCTGCATCGTGTAGCGATCCAGCGTGCCGCCGCCGGTCAGCGCCTTCAGCCCCGGCCCGGTACCGCCCGTGCCGCGCACGTAGTACATCGCGACCTCGGGCGCGAAGTAGCCGTAGTATTGCCAGCGATAAGTGCGATCCCAGCCGACCATCAGGCCCGCCTCGGCGGGCGTCGCCTGCTCGATCTGCGCGTCGGAGAACGGGCGGCCCGCGGTGTAGTTTTCGATCGCACCGTCGGCGGCGAGCGTCGCCTGGCCCGCGAACTTCGCCGTCGCGTCCTGATAAGTCTGATGCCCGGGATAGGACTCCGTCGCCTGGATCTCCATCCTGAGACCCGGCCAGTCGAACTCTTCGGCGTAGCCCGGCGGCAGATAGGCTTTGATCACGGCCATGTCGGCCTCGGTCAGGATGCGCCCCGCGTCCGGCCGCAGCGCGCCGGGTGCGCTCGCGATCCAGGCCACGACGTCCTCGCGATTGGCGGCCGCCGCCGTCATCGACATCAGCGCGAGCAGCGCAGCCAGCGCGACTCTTCCCCGCGTTTCATTCTTCAGCAACATGCCCGTCTCCATTGGATACACTGCGCGCGCGGCGACGCGCGTACGAAGGACTGTCAGCGGCCTTCCGTCAGGCGCGACAGCGCGAAAGTGCGTTCGATCTCCCGCTCGCTCATCGTCGGAAACTCGGTGGCGGAGGTCGCGCGCGCGAGCGTCGTCGTGTTCGACTTCAGATCGAGCGCGAAGCTGCCCCGCCAGCGCGGGGTCGAAGTCTCCATCGATCGCTCGGGCGTGCTCTCGTCGCGCACCGGCATCTGATAGTGCGGCATGATGACGCGCCACAGCTTGCCGGCGCGATCGATGGTCAGCGCGAGCGCCGGATTCCAGGTCTGGGCGTCGATGAACAGGAATTTCGCGCTCATCGGATGACCGCTCCAGCGCGGCTTCAGCTCGACGACGTAGGTCGGACGTAGCTGCCAGCGGTCGAGCGCGACGTTGCTCTGCGGGCCGCCGAAGCGCAGCACTTTCTCGCGCGAATCGAGCACGACGAGCATCTGCTTCTGGCCGCGGTAGATCCATTCGTAGTCCATCACGCGCCCGGAATAGCCCTCGAGATCGTCGAGGGTGAAGTTCGAGCCCATGAAGTTGTCGGCGCGCTCCTTCGCCGACAGGCGCCGCACGCGACGCTGCGTCGGCAGATAGGAATTGACCTGGTCCTCCTCGTTCGGGTCCAGCGCGCGCTCGACGACGAAGGTCGTGCCCGCGACGTCGAAGGGCTCGACGAAGGAGAGGTATTCCTTGAAATAGCGCGTGTCGCTGCCGTCGGCGTCCACCTTGTAGTGCTGGGCCGGCAGCATCGCGAGATGGTTCAAGTACACGCGATGGTAGACCTGCACCATCGTGCGATCGATGCTGCCGCCGCCGACGACGCCCTCGACCTTGGCGCCGCCGCCGCCCGGGAGCACGTAGATCATCTCCAGCGCGTCGACCTTGTAGCCGTAGTACTGCCAGCGGTGGACGTGGTTCCACGCGATCATCATCCCGGCCTCTTCCGGCGTGACGTCGTCGAAGCGCTCGGGATCGAAGGGGCGGCCGGCGACATAGCCGTCCATGCCGCCGCCCGCCTTCAGCGTCGCGGCATTGCCGTGCTGGGCCGTCGCGTCGAGATAGACCTGGTGCGGCCGGTACTCCAGCGTCGCCTCGATCTCGAAGTCGACGCCGGGATCCTTCACGTAGTCGAAATAGCCGGGCGCGATGAGCTCGCGCAGCGACTCGATCTCGGCCTGCGCGATCCTCGTGCCCGCCGCCGGCCAGGCCGCCGGCTCGGCCGCGATCCACGCTTCGACCTCTGCGCGCGTGACTTCCGCGCCCGTCGCCGCCGCCATGCCGCCGCACAGCATCAAGGCGATGACGAGCTTCGCGCCCTCGTGCTTCATCATGTCCTCACTCCCCCGTCGTCGCGGAAACCCCGCAGGCGCGGCGTTTCCACTGCCCATGAACGGCCTCCTCGGCCAGCCGCTTCAAGCGGCCTTGTCGCGCAGCGCGCGGTTGACGCGCGGCATCACTTCCTGCGCCATCAGGCGCATCGAGCGCTTCATGCGCACGGGGTCCTGCCAGTCGTGCGCGGCATACATCAGCGTGCCGAAGTGTCCGATCTCTTCGCGCAGCTCGAGCAGCTTGCGCGCGACGGTCTCCGGACTGCCGTGGATCACGCAGGCATCGCGCAGCGCCTGCGGCCTCAACTGCGCCGGATCGTCCGTCGGCTCGACGAGGAACGGGCCCTTGTAGTTCGAGCGATCGAAGATCGCGAACAGATACTCGTAGTAATAATCGAAGGCGCCGCCGGGCTGCTTCACGAAGGCCTCGGCCGCCGCGTCGGTGTCGTCGACATAGATGCTGCGGGCGACGCGCCAGGACTCCGGATTCGCGGGGCGACCGGCCGCCGCGGCCGCGGCCGCGTAGGTCGGCCAGTGCGTCTTCAGCGACCAGCGCGCGATGAAGTTCGCCGACATCGGGATGAAGCCGCGCGAACCGGCATACTTCAGCGACGAGGAATGCGGGCTCATCGCCGACACCGCGATCGGCGGATGCGGCTGCTGCAGCGGACGCGGCACGTAGCCGAGCTTGATGTCGTGGTGCGTCCAGTCTTTCATGTCGATCGTCCAGTACTTGCCCTTGATGTGGTACGGCGGCTCCGTGCCCCACAGCGTCAGGATCTGATCGACGGCTTCCATCATCATCTCGTTGCGGTCCTTGTCCATCGTGCCGAACAGCTCGAAGTCCGACAGCAGCCCGCCGGGGCCGACGCCCATGATGAAGCGCCCGTTCGCGAGATGATCGAACATCGCGGCCTGGCCGGCCGTGACGGCCGGGTGGTACTGCGGCAGGCAGATGACGCCGGTGGCGAGCTTGATCTGCTTGGTGCGCGCGATCAGGTTCGCGTGGAAGATCAGCGGTGAGGTGATCTGCTCGACTTTCGAGGAATAGTGCTCGCCGACCCAGGCCTCGCTGTAACCGAGCTCGTCCGCCAGCACGATCGCTTCGATGTCCTCCTCCAGGGTCTGGTGATAATCGCGATCGATGTGATGGAGCGGCATCATGAAATAACCGAGCTGCATGGCGGATCCCTGTGATCTGTTTTCGAATGTCGTCGCAGGCTAAGAGCCCACGCCGCAAAGTTCAAGCAAGCCCCTTCGACGCCTCGATGAAGCGCCAAGGACACGCGTGAACTTCCTTCATATGAGGGACGAATACGCGACGCCGAGGAGCTGTCGCGTCGCACAAGGAAAGCTGCATTCCCTTCGCCTGGAAGGCGCGCAGCGGGATCCGGGGCTGTGCCAGCTCAAATGCTGATTAATCTAGCCACGGAGGACACGGAGAGCACGGAGGAGGAACAAGATTGCTCGGAGCCTCCGCGGCGCCGGCGCCAATAGTCATGATCGAGTCACGGGAGCGCAGACCTAATCCATCTCTCTCTCCGTGCTCTCCGTGTCCTCCGTGGCTAGATTAATCGGCATATCCGCGCGCGAAAGATCCCGAGTTCCGCTACGGCGCACCCGGGTTACGAGCGGTGGGAAAGACGCGTAAGCCTCAGGTCCCCGGATTCGCGTGCAGCACGCCGGCGGTGCGCAGCGCTTCGATGCGTTCGCTGGACAGGCCGAGCATCGCGCGCAGCACTTCTTCGTTGTGGTGGCCGAGATAGGCCCCCTCCAGCGATGCTTCGTGCGTGAAGCCCGAGAAGCGCAGCGGCATGCCCGGGACGGTGAACTCGCCGAGCTTCGGATCGCTGATTCGCCGCACCGTGCCGCGCTCGATCATGTGCGGCATGTTGCACACCTCGGCGATGCTCATCACCGGCGCGCAGGGCACGTGGTATTCGGCGAGCAGCTCGACGATCGACTCCACCGAGGTCTGCTTGTCGACCCAGGCCTGCACCAGCGCGATCACTTCGCTGGCGCGTTCGACGCGCTTGGCGTTCGAGTCGTAGCGCTCGTCCTTGCCGAGCGCGGGCTGGCCCATCGCGCTACACAGGCTCTGCCACTGCGGATCCAGTGCGATGATGCACACATAGCGCTCGCCGTGCTTGAACAGGCCGAGCGGGCACACGGCGTAATGGTGATGCCCGGCGCGCGTCGGCACGCGGCCCGTCAGGCCGTACAGCGCCACGTTGATCTCGTGGCAGTGGAAATAGGAATCGAGCAACGAGATGTCGAGGTACTGTCCTTCGCCGCCGCGCTCGCGGTGGAGCAGCGCATAGCCGATCGCCGCGGCGGCGTGCACGCCGGTGGTGACGTCGCCGAGGCCGAGCATCGGCAGGCTGGGCGCGGCATCGGGCTCGCCGATCATGCCCGTCACGCCGGCATAGGCCTGGGCGATGTAGTCGAAGCCCGGCAGGCTGGACAGCGGGCCTTGCTGGCCAAAGGCCGAGATCGAGCACATCACGACGCGCGGATTCAGCTCGTGCACCTTCTCCCAGCCGATGCCGAGGCGCGCGGCGACGCCGGGCGCAAAGTTCTCAATCACCACGTCGACCTGGCGGATCAGGTCGTAAATGAGCGCCTTGCCCTCCTCGGTCTTGAGATTCACGCAGAGACTCTTCTTGCCGCGATTCTGCTGCACGTAGTAGGCGCTGCGTCCGTCGACGATGGTCGGCAAGGCGCGCGACATATCGCCGAGCGGCGGGAACTCGACCTTGATGACCTCCGCGCCCATCTCGACCATCAGCCGCGTCGCGGCCGGCCCGGCCAGCACGTGCGTGAAATCGAGCACCTTGAAGCCCGTGAGAATGTGTTTCATCGCCATCGGCCTGCTCCTACGGAAGCCTTGCGTTTGCGGAGTTCCCCCTTCTCGGCTCCGGCGCCGCCTCAGCTCGCGCGCGAGCGCAGCAGCTCGCGGCGCTCCGTGCGCGCATGGCGGCGCGTCGGCGTGTTGACGAGCTCGGTGAGCGCGCCCGCATTGAGGCCCGCCTGGATGCGCTCGGCCGACACCGCGCCATAGGTCGTCGTGCGTTGGCGCGGGGTGCGGCCCGCGGCGCGGATCATCGCCATCATCTCGGCCGGCCCCGTCTCCTGACCGTGCTCGGCGCCCGCGGCGCGCGTGATGCTCTCGTTCATCAGCGTGCCGCCGAGATCGTTGACGCCGGCGTCGAGACAGGCGAGCACGCCCTGGTGCCCCATCTTGACCCACGAGGCCTGGATGTTCGGGATCAGCGGATGGAGCGCGAGCCGCGCCACGGCGTGCATCAATACCGCTTCGCGGAAGGTCGGACCGCGGCGCGCGCGCCCCTTCAGGTACAGCGGTGCTTCCATGTGCACGAAGGGCAGCGGCACGAACTCGGTGAAACCGCCGCTGCGCGCCTGCAGTGCGCGGATGCGCAGCAGGTGGCGCGCCCAGTGCTCGTAGCGATCGACGTGGCCGTACATGATCGTCGCCGTGGTGCGGAAGCCGACCGCGTGCGCGGTTTCCATCACCTCGAACCATTGCGCGGTGTTGATCTTGTCCGGGCACAGGATGCGCCGCACCTCGTCGTCGAGCACCTCGGCGGCCGTGCCGGGCAGCGTGCCGAGGCCGGCGGCCTTCAGGCGTTCGAGGAACTCGCGCAGCGGCAGCTTGAGCGTCGCCGCGCCCTGCCACACTTCGAGCGGCGAGAAGGCGTGCACGTGCATCGCGGGCTCGGCCTCGGCCACGGCGCGCAGGATGTCCAGATAGGTCTGCCCCGTGTACTGCGGGTGGATGCCGCCCTGCATGCAGACCTCGGTGGCGCCGCGCGCCCAAGCCTCGCGCACGCGGCGCTTGATCTCGTCTTCCTCGAGATCGTAGGGCTTGCCGCGCAGGTTTTCGGACAGCTTGCCCTTGGAGAAGGCGCAGAACTGGCACTTGAAGTAGCAGACGTTCGTGTAGTTGATGTTGCGATTGACGACGAAGCTGACCTCGTCGCCGGCGACCGCCGCGCGCAGCGCATCGGCCGCGCGGCACACGTGGCTGAAGTCCTCGCCGCGGGCGGCGAACAGACGCACGATCTCCGGTTCTTCCAGCGTCTCGCCCTGCGCGGCGCGCGCGCAGATCGCCTCGAGATCCGCGCTGACGTGCGTGGGCCGCCGCACGAGGAGCTCGAGATCGCGCGCCGCGGGCGCCAGCGCCTCGCCGGGCGACCAGTCGTCGTCGCGCGGCAGCCCGCTGCCGTCGACGAGGTTCAGCACCGGTGCGCGGAACGGCTCGGCGAGCCAGCGGTTCACGTCCTGCGCGTAGCGCGGATAGAGCGTCAGCCGTTCGTGCAGCAGCTTGCCGGCCTCGGCGGTCGCGCGCGCGAGCTCGTCGAGATGCGGCCACGGCGCTTCCGGGTTCACGAAATCGGGGGTCAGCGGCGACACGCCGCCCCAGTCGTCGATGCCGGCGGCAACGAGCTGCGGCAGCACGCCGGGGCTCAGGTTCGGCGGTGCCTGCACCGACATGCCGGCGCCGAAGACGATGCGCGTGACGGCGAGCGTCCACAGCATCTCGTCGAGATCGGGTTCCGGCGCCCCGGCCATCTTCGTATCGGGCTTGGCGCGGAAGTTCTGGACGATGATTTCCTGGAGGTGGCCGTATTCGGCGTGCAGCGCGCGGATCGCGAGCAGCGACTCGATGCGCTCCAGCCGCGTCTCGCCGATCCCGATGAGGATGCCGGTCGTGAACGGCACGTTCGCACGCCCCGCCTCGCGCAGCGTCGCGAGCCGCACGGCCGGCTGCTTGTCCGGCGAGCCGTGATGCGGCATGCCTTTGCCGCACAGGCGCTCGGCGGCGGACTCGAGCATGATGCCCATGCTCGCCGCGACCTCGCGCAGCGGCGCGATTTCCTCCGCGCTCAGCGTGCCGGGATTCAGATGCGGCAGGAGGCCGGTGTCGCGGAACACTGCTTCCGCGCAGACGCGCAGATAGTCCAGCGTCGAGGCATAGCCGTGCTGCGCGAGCCAGTCACGGGCCGTCTTGTAGCGCGCCTCGGGCCGCTCGCCGAGCGTGAACAGCGCCTCCTTGCAGCCCATGCGCGCGCCGGCGCGTGCGACCTCGAGCACCTCATCCAGGCTCATGTAGGCCTGGGCGATCCGCTTCGGCGCCTGTGCGAAGGTGCAGTAGTGACAGACGTCCCTGCATAGCTGCGTGAGCGGGATGAAGACCTTCTTCGAATAGGTGACGAGATTGCCGAAGCCCGCGTCGCGGATCCGGCTCGCGCAGGCGAGCAGCGCGGGGAGATCGCTACAGTCGGCGAGGGCACGGGCTTCATCGTCGGTCGGACATTGCCCGGCGCGGGCACGGGCCAGGATTGCTGCATTCATTGCGCGTGACCTTAGTCGATGGTGAGAGAACGAACGATCAAAGATTCCACTGGCCGCCGACGCTGACGATCGGATGCGGCTGCAGTCGTGAGGCGACGTCGCGCTCGCACAGCAAGGCACTGGTCGCGGTGTCGCGATCGCAGGTCAGCAGGCGGCGGATGTCGTCGGGCGTGTCGACGTCGAGCGCGAGCCCCGGCAGCTTCAGCGTCTGCACGCGAGCGCCGAGCGCGAGCGCCGCGTCGCGATGCGCGACGTAGCTGTGACGGCCGTAGCGGAACGGCATCAGATCCGGCGGCGACACCGCGAGCGCATTGGTGCCGTAGCCGTCCTCGTCGGACACCAGCGTCACCGCCGGTGCCCAGCCGTGCTTCGCGATCACGAAGTCGATCTCGGCGCTGGTCGCGAGCGGCACGTCGGTCGGCAGCACCAGCATATTGCCCTGGCCGCGCGCGACGAGATGGCGCGCGGCCTGCGCGACGGAGTTCGACAGGCCGGCCTGCGCTTCCTCGAGGATCTCGGCGCCGCAGATCGGCGCGAGCGCGGCGACGCCGGCTTCGCGCGTCACGCACAGCACACCGCTCACGCGCGTACAGCGGGCGAGCAGCGCGAGCAGATCGTGCAGCATCGCTCGCGCCAGCGCCGCGCGTTCGCCGTCGCTCAGCAGGCCGGCGAGGCGGCGCTTGGCGAAGGCGAACGGCTTGACGGGAACCACTACCCACACGGTCCGGTGCCTCTGCGAGAATGAGCGTTCGGCGGGATCATCGTCGAGTCGCGACGGCGCGCAGCTCGCGCACGAATTCGACGACGATGGTCGCAAGCCGCAGCTTGTCGTCAAACGTTAGCATGACGCTTGGGGCCGCGATAGCTGCCGGACCGCCGTCATTGAAGGCCGCGAGCAGCGGCGCATCCTGCGCATCGAGCACGAAGCCGTCGAGCAGATCGCCGTAATGCGCCGCAACGGCAGTGGCCGTGGTCGGCACCCGCAGTTCCGCCATCATTTTCGCCGTCGGTCCCTTCAGCGCGAGGCCCGCGACGATCGGCGAGACCGCGACGACCGGCGCCGCGCTCGCGCGCAGCGCGGCGCGCATGCCGGGCACGGCGAGTATCGGATCGATGCTGACGAAGGGATTCGACGGACACAGGATGATGCCGGTGAGCGCGGGATCGGCGAGCAGTTCCAGCACGGCGGGCAGGGGTTTTGCCGACGCCGCGTGCGCGAACTCGAAGCCGGTGACGCGCGGCGCGCAGCGTTCGCGCACGAAGTAGTGCTGGAACGCGAGCGGGCCGTCGGCGGTGTGCACGATCGTCGACACCCGATCGTCGCTCATCGGCCAGATCGCGTGGCGCGTGCCGAGCGCGGCGTTCAGCTCGCGCGTCACGCATGACAGGCTCGCGCCCTCGCGCAGCCGCACGCTGCGCTGGACGTGCACGGCGAGATCGCGATCGCCGAGCCTGAACCAGCTCTCGCCGCCGAGCTCGCGCAGCGTGTCGATGAAATGCCAGGTCTCGCCGCGGCGGCCCCAGCCGGTATCGGGATTCGACAGATCGGCGAGCGCATACATCAGCGAGTCGAGATCGGGCGAGACGTGCAGCCCGAGATGCTCGAAGTCGTCGCCCGTGTTGACGACGAAGGACAGCTCCTCCGGCCCGAGCAACGCGCAGAGACCGACGGCGAGCTTGGCGCCGCCGACGCCGCCGGTCAGAGCGAGAAAGCGATCGCCGCGGCTCATCGGAACAGGTCTTCCGCGAGCGGACGGATGATGTCGCGCGCGGTCTGCGCGCTCGGCTGCCAGGGCAGGCCGCGGATCAGCACCGCCGGCGTGCGCTGGACGCTCTCGCCCATCAGCAGCGTGGCCGCCGCGGCCAGCGAGTCGGCGCGATTGATGACGGTGACCTTCAATTCGCGGCCGTAGAGATCGCCGGTGCCGCGCAGATCCTCGAGCACTGCCAAGCCGTGGCAGCCGATCGCGCCGCCGATCGTGCCTAGCCGCCACGCGCGGTTCATGCTGTCGGCGATGATGACGGCGAGCCGCCGTCCGGTGCGCGCGTGGATCTCTTCGTGCAGGCGCCGCGCGGAAGCATCGGGATCGACCGGCAGCAGCAGCGCTTGCTCGCCGCCCGAGTGATCGACGTTCGACTGATCGATCCCGGCATGCGCGCCGACGTTGCCGAGGCGGTGGCGCACGAGCAGCATGCCCGGCCGCTTGCGCATGACCTCGCTCGACTCGTCGAGGATGAGCTGGACCAGGCGAGGATCCTTGTCGGTCTCCGCGCCGAGCTCGAGGGCACGGGCCGAGGGCGTCACGTCGGCGAGGCGCACGAGCCGGCCTTCAGCCTTGGAGACGATTTTTTGCGCGAGCACCAGGACGTCGCCGTCGGCCGGCGCGAGCTCGAGCCGGGCCAGCGCGGCGAGCAGGAAGGTGGCGAGATCGTCACCCGGCTCGACCATCGGGATGCCCGGCAGGACGTGCAGTGCCAGGTCGGCGCGCGTGCTCATGCGTAGGTCCTGGCTCCTGGGGGCCGGGGTCGCCGGCCGCCCGTAATCTGCTCGATATTCCCCGCCCCCGCCCTGGTACAGTACCATCGCGGGAATTCTGAGGCGCTGCGCCTCGAAATTCATTCTACCGGTAAGTTGCGACGAGAGGAGAGGTCGCCCGCCGCATTCCTGCGCCCGCCATCGTGAACGGCGCGCAAGGGGTCGCCGCGTCCGCCCCTCCCCCCCGACGCCCGCTGCCAGGAAACGCCGTTCCTCGCCCGGCCCGACCAGGACCGGACAGGACTTTTCGACAGTCAGGAGATAGCGCGCATGGGCATGCTCGAAGACAAAGTCGTCCTCATCACCGGCGCCGGCCGCGGCATCGGCCGCGATTTTGCGCTGCACTGCGCCGCCGCCGGCGCGAGCGTCGTGGTCAACGATTTGGGGGTCACCGCCGACGGCAGCGCCGCCGAGGGCAGCCCGGCCGAGCAGGTCGTCGAGGAAATCCGCGCGCAGGGCGGCCGCGCCGTCGCGAACCACGGCAGCGTCGCCAAGCCGGCCGACGCCGAGGCGATGGTCAAGCAGGCGCGCGACGCCTTCGGCCAGCTCGACGGCGTGATCAACAACGCCGGCATCCTGCGCGACCGCATCTTCCACAAGATGTCGGTCGAGGAATGGGACATCGTCATCAACGTCCACCTGAACGGCTGCTTCTACGTCAGCCGCGCCGCCGCCGACCATTTCCGCGAGCGCGAGAGCGGCAGCTTCGTGCACATGACCTCCGCGTCCGGCCTCGTCGGTAACTTCGGCCAGGCCAACTACTCGGCCGCCAAGCTCGGCATCGTCGCCCTCTCGAAGTCGATCGCGCTGGACATGGGGCGCTTCAAGGTGCGCTCGAACTGCATCGCGCCCTTCGCCTGGACGCGGATGACGAATACGATCCCCGCGCGCAACGAAGCCGAGATCGCCCGGGTCCGCCGCCTGCAGCAGATGACGCCGGACAAGATCGCACCGATGGCGGTCTATCTGCTGGCGGACGCGGCGCAGGACGTCAATGCGCAGGTGTTCGGCGTGCGCAACAACGAGATCTTCCTGCTGAACCAGCCGCGTCCGGTGCGCTCGATCCACCGCGGCGAGGGCTGGACGCCGGAAACCATCGCCGAGCACGCGATCCCGGCGCTGAAATCGAGCTTCATGGATCTCGCGCGCTCCCCGGACGTGTGGTCCTGGGATCCCGTTTGAGACCGCGCAGGGCGCGGGCGGAGGAACACGCATGAGCCAGTCCCGACTTCCCGACGCGACGCCATCCGCCCTCGCCGAAGGCCTCGCCCTGCACGCGCGGCTGGAGGCCTTCGTCACCGACGCCTGGGGCCGCCTGCGCGGCTGCATCGAACGCGACACCGGCCTGAACGAAGGCCTGGACGACGCACAGGTCGTCGGCTATGAGCTCGTGTTCGCGAGCGCCGAGCTGCACGCGATGCGCGAGATGCTCGGCTATGCAAAGACCTGCGCGGACGCCGATGCCGCAGAGCTCGAGACGACGCTCGCGCTCGCCTTCGCGGCCGACGCGACGGTCAAGATTCGCAGCCGCATCGACCGGGTGCGCCACGCGATCGGCATCGACAGCGCGCGCTACTGCGCGAGCTTCGAGGACGAAGCCCTGCTCGCGTTCTGCCGGCGCTGGCTCGCGCCGGCGCATCTCGCGGCGACGGGCGCTCGCGTGCTGGCGGCCGGCGGCTGCGGCCGCTCGCTGCTGCCGGAGGACAAGCAGATCATCGCCGCGAGCTTCGCGCGCGTCGCCGAGGAAGTCGTTGCCCCGCGCGCCGAAAAGATCCACCGCGAAGATCTGACGATCCCGGACGAGATCCTCC
The DNA here is from genome assembly GCA_035325705.1 of Gammaproteobacteria bacterium. Taxonomy (GTDB): domain Bacteria; phylum Pseudomonadota; class Gammaproteobacteria. Next base: position 44,428 of record DAOKZI010000024.1, on the reverse strand, counting down.
GCGAAATCGCCGACATGGGCTGTTTCGCGCTGTCGATACCCGAGCGCTTCGGCGGCACGGCGCCGGACGGCGGCCACGACAATCTCGCGATGGTCGTGGTCACCGAGGAGCTCTCGCGCGGCTCGCTCGCGGCGGCCGGCAGCCCGCTGACCCGCCCCGAGATCATGGCTCGCGCGCTGCTCGCGGGCGGCGATCGCGAGCAGCAGGCGAAGTGGCTGCCCGGCATCGCGCAGGGCCAGCCGCTGTGCGCGATCGCGGTCACCGAGCCGGACTGCGGCTCGGACGTCGCCGCGGTGCGCCTGAAGGCGACGCGCACCGAGGGCGGCTGGCTGCTGAACGGCGCCAAGGCCTGGTGCACCTTCGCCGGCAAGGCGGGTCTCGTGCTGATCCTCGCGCGCACCGATCCCGACGGCGCCGCCGGTCATCGCGGCCTCTCGCTGTTCCTGCTCGAAAAACCGTCGACCGATGAGCACGCTTTCGAATACCGCCAGCCCGGCGGCGGCACGCTGTCCGGCCAGGCGATCCCGACGCTGGGCTATCGCGGCATGCACTCGTTCACGCTGTTCTTCGACAACGTGTTCGTGCCCGCGGGGAATCTCGTCGGCGGCCCGGGCGCCGAAGGCAAGGGCTTCTACCTGACGATGGCGGGCTTCGCCGGCGGCCGCCTACAGACTGCGGCGCGCGCCTGCGGCCTGATGCGCGCGGCCTTCGACGCCGCCGCGCGCTACGCGCAGGAGCGCAAGGTCTTCGGCAAGCGGCTCGCCGACTACCAGCTCACGCTCGCCAAGCTCGCGCTGCTCGGCGCTTCCTTGCGCGCCTGCCGCGAGATGACCTATCACGTCGCGCGCCTGATGGACGAAGGCCAGGGCCAGATGGAGGCGAGCCTCGTCAAGCTCTATGCCTGCCGCGCGGCCGAGCAGCTCACGCGCGAGGCGCTGCAGATCCACGGCGGCATGGGCTACTCGGAAGAGACGGCGGTCAGCCGCTACTTCGTCGATGCGCGCGTGCTGTCGATTTTCGAGGGCGCCGAGGAAACGCTGGCGCTGAAGGTCGTCGCGCGCGAGAAGCTCGCCACCGTGCCCGGCATCGCCTGAACGCCCAGCATCGAGATCCACCGCATGCTCCACCCGGATGAATTGGTCGGGCGCGTCGTCGACGCGCGCACCGCGCGCTACCGCGTCGAGGACACGATGCTCTACGCGCTGGCGACGGGCCTGGGCACCGATCCGCTGGACCCCGCGCAGTTGCGCTACGTCTACGAGGAAAACCTTCTCGCCCTGCCCTCGCTCTGCCTCGTGCTCGCCTACCCGGGCTTCTGGCTGCGCAAACCCGAGTATTTCGTCGATTGGGCGAAGGTGCTGCACGCCGAAGAGGAGTTCGTGATCCACGCGCCGCTGCCCGCGGCCGGCACGGTCACGGGCCGCACGACGGTGATCGCAATCGTCGATCGCGGCGCCGACAAGGGCGCCTACATCCACTCGCGCAAGGAAGTGCGGCGCGCCGAGGACGACGCGCTGCTCGCCACGGTGAATACGATCAGCGTCGCGCGCGGCGACGGGGGTCTCGGCGGCGGCGGCGAGGCGCCGCGGGCCGCGACCTTCGCGCTGCCGGCGCGCGCGCCCGACGCGGTGTGCGAGCTGCCGACCTTGCCGCAACAGGCGCTCTTGTACCGGCTCTGCGGCGACTTCAATCCACTACACGCCGATCCCGCCGTCGCGCGCCAGGGCGGCTTCGAGCGCCCGATCCTGCACGGCCGCTGCACGATGGCCGTCGCCCAGCACGCGCTGCTCCGCCACTGCTGCGATTACGACGCGACGCGGCTGAAGTCCATGCGCGTGCGCTTCACCGCGCCGTTCTATCCCGGCGAGACGCTGCGCACGCGCCTGTGGCGGGAAGACGGGCGCGTGCTCTTCGACGCGGCCAGCGTCGAGCGCGGCGTCACCGTGCTCGGCCAGGGCGTCGCCGTCGTGGCGGCGCGATGAGTCTGGTCGCGCTCGTCGGCACCCGCCTGCACGCGGGGGAAACGGCCTATCACAGCGTCGACGCGATGCTCCATGCGCTGTCGCTGGGCTACGGCGAGGATCCGCTGGATACGCGACAGCTCCGCCACGTCTACGAGGAACGGCTCTGCGTGCTGCCGACGCTGCCGCTGGTGCTCGGCTGGCAGGGGGTCTGGATGCCCGCGTCGGTGCCCGGGCTCGCGCTCGATCTGCCGCGCATGCTGCACGCCGAGGAACGGCTGGACTTGCCCCGGCGGCTGCCGCCGGCCGGAATCGTGCGCGAGGAAGTGTGGGTCGACGCCGTGCTCGATCGCGGCGCGGCGCGCGGGGCCTACGTCCACACGCGCAAGGAGCTCTACAGCGAGAACGACGGCCTGCACCTCGCGACTTTGCGCTCCTGCGTGCTCGCGCGCGGTGACGGCGGCGGCGGCAGCGCCGGCCTCGCGCCGCCCGCCCTCGAGCCGACGCCGGCGCGGCCGGCCGAAGCGACGAGGACGCGTCCGACGCTGCGCCATCAGGCCTTGCTCTACCGCCTGAACGGCGATCTCAATCCCGTGCACGCCTCACCCGCCGTCGCCGCGCGCGCCGGCTTCGAGCGGCCGCTGCTGCACGGGCGCTGCACGCTGGGGCTCGCGCTGCGTGAAGTGCTGGAGACTTGTCTCGACGACGATGCGGCCGAGATCGCGCGCGTCGAGGTCCGCTTCGCCGCGCCGTTCTTTCCCGGCGAGACGCTGCGCGTGCGGATCTGGCGCGACTGGAAGAGAATCGCGTTCAGCGCCGACTGCGTCGAGCGCGAGATCACCGTCCTCAGCCACGGCCGCGTGGAGCTGCGCGGCGCGAAGGAGAGCTGACACATGCAGAATCTATTGCAGGGCCTGCGCATCGTCGAGGCCTCGGCCTTCATCGCCGCGCCGATGTGCGGCATGACGCTCGCCCAGCTCGGCGCAGACGTGATCCGCTTCGATCAGATCGGCGGCGGCATCGACTACCGGCGCTGGCCCGTGACGGCGCGCAACGACAGCATCTACTGGGCCGATCTGAACAAGGGCAAGCGCTCGCTGTGCGTCGATCTGCGGCACGAGGAAGGTCGCAGCCTCGTCACGCGGCTGATCGCGCTGCCGGGCCCGGACGGCGGCATCATGTCGACGAACCTGCCGGCGAAGGGCTGGCTCGACTACGCGGCCCTGTGCCGGCATCGCGCGGATCTGATCCAGCTCGCGATCGTCGGCGATCGCCACGGCGGCACCGCGGTCGACTACACCGTCAACGCCAAGGTCGGCTATCCGTTCCTGACCGGCCCCGAAGACGACGAGCGCCCGGTCAATCACGTGCTGCCGGCCTGGGACATCAGCGCCGCGCTGCTCGCCGCGACCAGCCTCCTGACGGCGCTGCGCTTCCGCGATCGCACGGGCCGGGGCCAGAAGATCGACATGTCGCTCGCCGACGTCGCGCTCGCCGCCGTCGGCCATCTCGGCTTCGTCGGCGAGCGCAAGATCAACGGCACCGAGCGCACGCGCGGCGGCAATTATCTCTACGGCGCGTTCGGCCGCGATTTCACTACCAGCGACGGCGCGCGGATCATGGTGATGGCGATCAGCCCCAAGATGTGGAGCGGCCTGCTCGCCGCGACGGGCCTCAAGGACGCGATGGCGGCGCTGGGCGCCAAGCTCGGGCTCGATCTCGATCGGGAAGGCAATCGCTACCTCGCGCGCCGCGACATCGCCGGCGTGCTCGCCGAGCAGCTCGCGCGCCGTACGCTCGCCGAGATCGCCGCCGCCTTCGACGCCAACGGCGTGTGCTGGGGACGCTACCAGACGATGGCGGAGCTCATCGATCGCGATCCCGACTGCTCGCCCGACAATCCGATTTATCATCTCGTCGAGCAGCCCGACATCGGCAGCTACCCGGTGCCCGGCCAGCCGATGCATTTCGGCGCGGTCAGCCGCGCGCCGGCGCGCCGCGCGCCGCGGCTCGGCGAGCACACGGACGAGATCCTCGCCGATCTACTCGGCATGAGCAGCGGCGAAATCGGCCGCCTGCACGACGCCGGCATCGTCGCTGGCCCGCGCGGCTGAGACCGCCGCCCCGTATCACGCCCCCCGAACCCCTTCAGAAGAGATTACGCATGAGCAATTCGCGCCAGGAAAAGTTCTCCGGGACCAAGCAGGTCGAACCGCATCTGCAGCTCGACGCGGTCAGCCTCGAGGCTTATCTGAAGACCGTCATCCCGGACTACGTGGGCCCGCTCGAGCTCCGCCGCTTCAAGGGCGGCCAGTCGAATCCGACTTATCAGCTCGTCACCGGCAACCGCAACTACGTGCTCCGGCGCAAGCCGCCCGGGCCGCTGCTGCCCTCGGCGCATGCGGTCGACCGCGAGTACAGGGTGATCAAGGCGCTGTCCGGGGTCGGCTTCCCGGTGCCGCGGCCCTATGCCCTGTGCACCGACGAGTCCGTCATCGGCACGATGTTCTACGTGATGGAGATGATCGAAGGCCGCGTGCTGTGGGAGATGTCGCTGCCGGGCATGACGCCGGCCGAACGCGCGAAGATCTACGACGCCAAGGTGACGACGCTCGCACAACTGCAGAAGATCGACTACAAGGCCGTCGGCCTCGAGGATTTCGGCAAGCCCACCGACTACTTCGCGCGCCAGATCAGCCGCTGGACGAAGAATTACGTCGCCTCCGAGACGGTCAAGATCGAGCTGATGGATCGGCTCAACGACTGGCTGCCGAAGAACATCCCGCACGATGACGCCGTCTCCATCGTCCACGGCGACTATCGCATGGACAACATGATCTTCCACCCGACCGAGCCGCGCGTCGTCGCGGTGCTCGACTGGGAGCTGTCGACGATCGGCCATCCGCTCGGCGACTTCACCTATCACCTGCTGCCGTGGCTGCTGCCGCAGATGGGCGAGCGCGTCAGCACCCTCGGCGGGCTGGACTTGAAAGCGCTCGGCATTCCGACCGAGGAGGAGTACATCGCGCGCTACTGCGAGCTCGTCGGCCGCAAGAACATTCCCGGCATCGACTACTATCGCGCGTACACGCTGTGGCGCGTCGGCGCAATCTATCAGGGCATCATCAAACGCGTCCAAGAAGGCACGGCGGCCAACGAGCACGCCGAGACCAGCCCCGAGCTGGTGAAGAGAATCGCCGAGATCGCGTGGCACTATGCGCGCAGACACGGTGCGCCGGCCTAGCGCGCCCGGAGACTCCTATGCTGAACATCGATGTTCTACGCTTCCCGCGCTATGAGCTGCCGGCCGCGCTGGCGCCTCTGCGCCGCGAGGTCAGGGCCTTCCTCGCTGAGGCGCTCGCGCCCTACTCCGCCGTCGTCCGCAGCAGCACCTGGGACGGCTTCGATCCCGAGTTCAGCCGCAAGCTCGGTGCGCGCGGCTGGCTCGGCATGGCGCTGCCCAAGCGCTACGGCGGGCACGAGCGCTCGGCGCTCGAGCGCTACGTCGTCGTCGAGGAAACGCTCGCCGCCGGCGCGCCGGTCGGCTTCCACTGGATCGCCGATCGCCAGAGCGGCCCCGTGATCGCGCGCTACGGCAGCGAGGAGCAGAAGCAGAAGATCATCCCCGGCATCACCAAAGGCGAGATCTGCTTCTGCATCGGCATGAGCGAGCCGAACTCGGGCTCGGATCTCGCGTCGGTGCGCACCAAGGCCGAGCGCGTCGCCGACGGCTGGCTCGTCAACGGCACGAAGATCTGGACCACGAACGCGCACCGCGCCGACTACATGATCGCGCTCCTGCGCACCGACAGCAGCGCCGAGAGCAAGCATCGCGGCCTGTCGCAGTTCCTGATCGATTTGCAGCAGACCAAGGGCATCACGCCGCGCCCGATCAAGGATCTGACCGGGCGCCGCCACTTCAACGAGGTGGTGTTCGAGGACGCGCTGCTGCCGCCCGATGCGCTGCTCGGCAAGGAAGGCGAAGGCTGGAAGCAGGTCACCGCCGAGCTCGCCTTCGAGCGCAGCGGCCCCGAGCGCTACCTGTCCTGCTTCATCCTGCTCAGCAAGCTCATCGACGAGGTGAAGGATCGGGCGAGCCCCAGCGTGCTCGCGAAGATCGGCGCCGAGGTCGCATGGGCGGCGACGCTGCGCAATATGTCGCTCGCCGTCGCCGGCATGCTGAACGAAGGCGTCGATCCCGGTTTGCAGGCGTCGATCGTCAAGGATCTCGGCTGCCAGTTCGAGCAGCGCCTGCCCGGACTCGCCCAGGAGCTGGTCGCGCTCGAGCCGACGCTCGCCGACACCGGCAGCGACTATCAGCAGGTGCTCGGCAATCTCATGCAACTCGCCCCGTCGTTCTCGCTGCGCGGGGGCACGCTCGAAATCCTGCGCGGCATCATCGCGCGCGGCCTGGGGGTCCGATGAACGAACTGCAGCAGATACTCGACGACAGCGTCACGCGGCTGTTCGCCGCGCGCGTCGATCGCGAATTCCTCACCGCGGTCGAAGACGCGGGCTTCTCGCGCGAGCTGTGGGCGCTCGCGCAGGAGCAGGGCCTGACGCAGGTGCTCGTCAGCGAGAGCGGCGGCGGCATGAACGCGGGCTGGGCCGACGCCTACGTCGTCGTGCGCGCCTGCGGCCGCTACGGCGTGCCGCTGCCGATCCCGGAGACGATGCTCGGGCTGTGGCTGCTCGAGCGCGCGGGTGCACCGCTCGTCGACGGCGCGATCGGCCTGTTGCCCGCGCCGATCGCGCTGGCCGCGGACGGCAGCTTCAGCGGCGAAGTCCCGCGCGTGCCGTGGGGACGCGATGCCGCCGCCTTCGTCGGCACCACGGGCGACGGCCGCCTCGCCGTCTTCGACACCGCCTCCGTCAGCATTCGCGAGGAGTCGAATCTCGCGCGCGAGCCGCGCGACACCGTGCGCTTCGAGCGCGCGCACCCGCGCGGCCTGCATGCGCTCGATCTGCCGGCAGACTGCGTGCGCTGGCTCGGCGCGCTGCTGCGCGCGGCGCAGATCGCGGGCGCCGCCGCGGCCTGTCTCGAACTGTCGGTGCGCTACACCTCCGAACGCGAGCAGTTCGGCCGCCTCTTGTCGCAGTTCCAGGCGATCCAGCATCAGCTCGCCGAGCTCGCCGGCGGCATGGCCTCGGTCGATACCATCGCGCACACCGCCTTCACGGTGCTCGACGATCGCGGCTTCAGGCCGTCCGGGCGCGACGCGCGCTTCGAAATCGCCGCGGCCAAGTGCCGCGCGAGCGAGGCGGTGGAGATGCTGACGCGGATCAGCCATCAGGTACACGGTGCGATCGGCTTCACCTACGAATACGCGCTGCAGTTCCTGACCCGGCGACTGTGGTCCTGGCGCGCGGAATTCGGTGCCCACGGCGAATGGGGCGAAGTGTTGGGCCGCATGGCCGTCGAGCAGGGCGGCGATCGGCTGTGGGCCTGTCTGACCCACTGAACGAATCCTCGAACGAACACGGAAAGCAAGCATGAGCAACGGTGATCTCCTCCTCTTCGACAAGCGCGGCCACGTCGGCTATCTGACGCTGAACCGCCCCGACAAGCGCAATCCGCTCGGTCTCGCCGGCGACGGCGAGCAGTTCAAGGCGATGGCCGCGCGCATCAACGGCGATTTCGATCTGCGCTGCGTGATCATGACCGGCGCCGGCAGCGCGTTTTCCGCCGGCGGCGATCTGAAGGCGATGCGCGATCGCAGCGGCGAGTTCGGCGTCGACAACCTCCGGCTGCGCGATCACTACCGCGACAGCATCCACGGCATCATCAAGGCGATGTGGAGCATCGAGGTGCCGATGATCGGCGCGATCAACGGTCCGGCGATCGGTCTCGGCGGCGACGTCGCCTCGCTGTGCGACATCCGCCTGTCCGCGGCGAGCGCGAAGTTCGGCGCGACCTTCCTCAAGATCGGCCTCATTCCCGGCGACGGCGGGGCCTGGCTGCTGCCGCGGATCATCGGCTGGTCGCGCGCCGCGCAGCTCTACTTCACCGGCGAGGTCGTCGACGCCCAGACGGCACGCGAATGGGGCCTCGTGTCCGAGGTCTATCCGGACGGCGAGCTGATGGCGGAGGCCGAGAAGCTGGCGTCGAAGATCTGCGCGCAACCGCCGCAGGCGCTGCGCATGACCAAACGCCTGATGCGCGACGGGCTGACGGCGAGCTTCGACACGATCATGGAGATGTCGGCCGCGATGCAGGTGCTGGTCCAGCGCACCGACGATCACGTCGAGGCCGTCAACTCCTTCTTCGAAAAGCGCGCGCCGAAATTCGAGGGCAAGTGAGACGAGGGCTGAATGGATCCGTAGGTGCCGTGAAAGAGCGTGCCCCGTTCCCGTAGCCCGGGTGTAGCGTAGCGGAACCCGGGATCGGGCATGCCCGATACGCAAGGGCTTTCGGCCACGCTCGGCGCGCACCGCGCCTGGTCTTCCCGAATGCATGAAGGGACGGCGGCGCGGATCCCGGGTTACGCGCTGCGCGCTCCACCCGGGCTACGAGATGGCGAGGCGCCGATCCCGGATTCCGCTACGGCCTGCTGGCGCCGACGCCGCGGAGGCAGCGAACGACCTATTTCTTCTCCGTGCCCTCCGTGGCTGGACTCATTCGGCGCACGTCGCGGCACGGCTCGTAGCCCGGAAGCGCAGCGAATCCGGGATCTTCCTCAGTACTCGACCGCGATGCTCATGCGCACGTCGCGGCCCGGCGCCGTTGCGCCGAGGCCGCCGGCGAAGCCCGTCAACAGGTACTCGTGGTTGCCGAGATTTTCGCCCGTCACGCCCAGCGTCACGTGCCGGTTGGGCCGCCAGCGCAGAAAAGCGCCGTGCAGCACGTAGCCGCTCTGCGTGCCGATCACGTTGCAGGCCGGCAGCACGAAGATGCCGGTCGGACAGCCTGGCTTCGTACCCGAGACCACCAGCCGCGAATCGATGGCCTGCAGGCGATAGCCGAGCTCGAGATTCCGGCTCGGCCATCGGTGACCCATCGTCACGTTGAGGCGATCGGCCGGCACGCTGTGCAGCGGCTGCGGGCCGCGATCGGCGGCCGTACTGTTCCGTGCCACCCGATCGTTGCGGTTGTTGTCGAAGTAGCGCAGATCGGTCTCACCTTCGAGCAGGCTCAGCGCGAGCTGCGCGAACCAGCGCTCGCTGTCGTAGTCGAGCTCGAGCTCGTAGCCGCGGCGGTGCTCGACGCCGAACTGGTTGACCGCGCCCGTCACCGAGTCCTGGTAGATCGATTCGAGGAGCTGCTCGACCCGCATCCGGTAGTGCACGAGGCGCGCGCGCAGCTCGTCGCCGGGCGACAGCAGATCCGCCCACTCGTAGGCGGCGCCGACTTCGTGCGTGAACGACAGCTCCGGTTTGTAATCGGCGCCGCACAGCGCATGGTCGGCGGCGTTCGGGTTGCTTTGATACGCGGGCAACGTGACGTCGACATAGGTGTTGACATCGTTTATGTAGCGATCGATTGCCGCCAAAAACGCATCCAGCGCCGCATTGAAGCGGTCGAGCGCCGCAAGAAAGTCCGCAAAGTTCGGGTACGAGGATGGCGTCGGCGGCACTTCGTTGAAGGAGGTTGGCGGCGCCGTCGGCGGCAAGGGAGGCTGCACGTAACGCGAAAACGACTGGCAGCGACTCAGCGAGCCGATGGTGAAATACTCGTCGACCAGCGGCGCGCGGAAGGCCTGCGAGTAGCTGTAGAACAGGCTGAGCGGCCCCTGCCGCGGCGTCCACGTCAGGCTCGTCGCCGGCGACAGTCGCGAGAAACCGGCTTCGACTTCGAGGCCCTGCGCGCGCAGGAACTGCGCGGAGGTCGCCTTCGCCTGCACGTCGTAGCGATCGAGGCGCGCGCCGCCGTTCACTTCGAAGTCGCCCCACTTCAAGGTCTCGAGCAGCACCGCACCCCAGGCGATCTTTTCGCCCGGCGGCTGCATATCGTTGACTTGCCGTCCATTCATATTGGTGCGCAACACCATGCGCGCTTCGCGGTTGCCCTGGATGCCGAGGCGCAGCTTGCCGCTGACGGGGCCGATCCGATGCAGGACGTCGTTGCGCAGATCGAACGTCCAGATATCGTAGTCGGAATCGTCGATGACGCCGGTCTCCACGCCGTCCGCGTCGATGGGCAGATCGATCAGCTCCTTGTCCGTATGACCCAAGGTCAGACCGGCATGCCACCAGTCCGGCCCGCCGTCGGAGCGATAGCGCAGCACCGTCGAGGCGTCCGTGGTATGCCGGCGCACATTGCCGAACAGGCCCGGCGCGCCGCCGGTCGCGTCGAAGGGTTCGAGCCGCTCGGCGTCGCCGCGGCGATGGATCGCTTCGAAGGCGCCGTAGTCGGACAGCAGCGTGCTCTTGAGCAGTCCGGACCAGATCGATTCGGCGGAGTTGGGCATCCGCGTGCCGTCCGGCCGCTCGAAGGAATTCGTCTCCCGCGTGGTGGCGCTGGCGAGCAGATCGAGCCAGCGCCACGGCCGGCCGTAGGCGCTCAACGAGCCTTGCTTGCCGTCGTCGTTCGTCGTATACCCGCCGCGACCGCGGGCGCCAAAGCGCTGTCCGGGATCGAGCAAGTCGCCCGCGCGCAGGGTTTCGGCGAGCACGACGCCGCCGAGCGCGCCGGCGCCTTCGGTGATCGTCGCCGCGCCGCGCAGGATTTCGACCTGGCGCACCAGATCGGGATCGAGTTCGAGACTGGAGCCGTAGCGGTATTTCTCGAAGTTCTGCGTCGCGCCGTCGATGCGCGTGATGATGTCCTCGTTGTCGGTGAAGCCGCGGATGCTGATCGATTTGCCGCTCGCGCGCGGTCCGCCGTCGATCGCGACGCCGGCGCTTTCGCCGATGAGATCGTAGAAATCCGTGGCCTGGCGGCGCTCGATCGTCTCACGCGAGATCGTCGTCGCGCTGTCCGCCGCCGAGCGCGGGGACACCGGCGTGCGGCCGATGACTTCGACCGCTTCGTCGACGGCGATCACTTCGTCCTCGTCCGCATCCGCGGCGACGGCAGGCGGCGCGAAATGCGCGCAGAGCGCGCACGAGAGGACGAACATTGCCGAGCGGCAGCGGTGCAGCAGGGTCGCAGGCTTCATCGCATGTCAGGCATAGAAAGGCGCATCGCCGTGCGCGCGTCCTTCGCGGCGCGCGCACGGCGATGCGCAGGACGCGCTATGCAGACGACCTAGCGCGTACGACGAACGTACCGAGGGCGCTCCCTAACAGCAGCAGGCTGGCCGGCAGCGGCACCGGTGCCGGCGGCGGGTTCACCACCGGCGGCGGGTTCACCACCGGCGGCGTCACGGTCTTCATCGGGCCGATGTCGATCGCGAGCGCATCGAGGCTGTTGCTGGTTCCGAGCGCCTTCAGATGGAAGGAGAAGAACGAGCTGCTGTTTTGCACGTTCTGCCACACGTAGAGGTACTCGTTGTCGACGCCGGTGCCGCTGCCGCCGCTGCCGCCGGGCGCCGAGGAGCTACCGGTTGCGAGCACGGTCTTCGACGTGTAGCGGACCTCGTTGAGCTTGATCGAGCTGTCGTCGAAATCGACGCCGATCACCGACACCTGCAGCGCCACGGTCAAGGGCCCGGACGACAGGCTGGGGTTCGCCATGATCATTACATCGAAGTCGTTGATGTCGGAGAAGCTGTAGATATTGCCGCCCGTGCCGCTGCCGGTGATGAAGGCGTTGTTGTTTTTGTTGAGCACCAGCGCTGATTTCGCCCCCACATTCGCGCGATCCGGCGTGTTGTCCGCTATGGCGCTATTGAACTCTTCCCAATGCACGTACAAAGTGCCCGGCGCACCCCGCAGCCAGTTGCCCCACGCCGCGGTGTTCGGCGACTGGAAGCTCGTCGAGGCCGCGTGTGCGTTCAACATCATCCCGGCGAGCAGAACGCCGGCTGTGATCGCGCGCCTCATGATGCGGCTCCGGGCAGATGACGACGCCAGGCGGCGAGGCCGGCCACGGCCGAGCCGAGCAGCACGATGGGCGCGGGCAGCGGCACGGGCGCGACGTCGACGGTCAGCGCATCCAGCGACATGCTCGATTGCGCGGCATTGAAGGTGAACGAATAGAGATCGGCACCGGCCGCGAGAGTCCACACGAACAGCGAATCGACGGTCGAGCCGCCGGGGCCGGGGAACGGCTCACGGCCGAGCTCGGTGTATGCGGCGGCGAGCACGCCGTTGACGCGCACACCGGCATAGTCGAGCTCATTGCCCAGCGTGCGCACCTGGAGCGCGACGCGCACGGGCCCGGCACTCGCCGCGCCGCCGACGTCGACGACGAAGGAGGTCGCTGCAGTCGGGTTGTAGATGTTGCCGCTGCTGATGATGAAGGCGCCTGATACGGGTTGCTCGGCGACGCGGAAAGGACCGGCGCCGATCGACGCGACCGCCGGCCCGGCCGTCGTGCCGCCGCCGATCAGCGTGGACGCGAGCAAGTCCGGCGAGTTGTCGATGACGCCGGGATCGGCGACGTCGGTGGACAAATCCCAGCCGGCGTAGAAGCTGCCGACGTCGCCGCGCGTCCACCCACCCCAGGCCGATGTCGCCGGATCCTGGAATGCCGCCTGACTCTCCATAGCGAGGGCCAGGCCGGCGACTGCCAACACGCAGCCCATTTTTTTCTTCGTCTCGTTCATGTCTTGGTTCCTCTCTATTGGATCGAACCGAAGACACCCCTCCCACAGAGGCTGCCCCGCTCCATCGGACTGTGCGCGTCACCCGCGATGCGCAGTCCGCTACGCATCGAGGATCGAAGTACCCGCCGCCCGGACCTGGGCGCGCGGGCCGCGGCCGCACGCTACGCGTGATGCCGCGCTCGCCGGCAGTCGCCGTCGCTTCGTCAGCCGTCCAGCACCGGTCTCGTCGCCGGCTCGAAGGCCACCACGAAACGATGCTGCTTGCCGCAGTGGAGAATCACCTCCTTCTGGCCGCGACGGAGCAGCCGGATCTCGATGCGCAATTCGCCGTAGCCGTCGTGTGCAAAGAGCTCGTCATAGAGCTCGCACACGCGTTTCTTCACGTCCCGGTTGCTCGCTTCGGCACTCATCGACTGCTTGCTAAATTTTTCTGAATGATAAATATTCGCATTTAGGTTTGCAAGCAGGATCGTCTGCCGGACGCTCCCTCGGCGTCTTGCACAACCCGCAACCGAAGGACTTCGAAGGTGTTCAAGATCACAAGCCGCCCCGCTCTGCCGCTCGGACGCGCCCGCCGCGTTCTCGGCTTCGCACTGTTCTTCTGCATGGCGCAGGCCTGCGCGGAGCCGAGCCGCGTGCTGAGCCTGGGCGGTGCCGTCACCGAGATCGTGTTCGCGCTCGACGCCGGCGCGAGCGTCGTCGCCACGGACGACAGCAGCATCTGGCCCGAAGCCGCGCGCGCGCTGCCCAAGGTCGGCTATTTCCGCACGCTCACGATCGAGCCTCTGCTCGCGCTGGCGCCGGATCTGGTGCTCGCGAGCGAGCACGCCGGGCCGCCGGAGGTGCTGGATCGCATTGCCGACGCGGGCGTGCCCGTGGTCCGCGTGCCGGATGAGCCCAGCGCCGGCGGCATCGCGCGGAAGATCGAGGCCATCGCCGCGGCACTGAACCGCGTCGAGGCCGGCAAAGCCTTGGCGGCCCGCGTCGAGGCGAGCCTCGCCGATGCCCGTCGCCGGTTGCCGGCGCCTGCGGCTGCGCCGGGGGTCGTCTTCCTGCTGAGCGCGGGTCCGCAGGGACTGATGGCCGCGGGCAAGGACACTGCGGCGGACGCGCTGATCGCGCTGCTCGGCGCTCACAACCTGTTCGCCGCCCAGCAAGGTTACGCACCGGTATCGGCCGAGGCGCTCGCGGGACACCCACCGGAGTTCGTGCTGGTGTCGGCGCGCTCGCTCACCGCGCTCGGCGGCCCCGAGGCAGTGCTCGGCCTGCCCGGTCTCGCGACTAGCGGCCTCGATGCGCAGCACGTGATCGCCGTCGACGATCTCGCCGTGCTCGGCTTCGGCCCGCGCCTGCCCGCCGGACTCGTCGACATCGCGAGCCGCATGGACGCGGCGCGATGAATCTCGTCGAGCCTGCAGCCCTGCGCCCCTCATTCGCCGTTCCGGGCTCCTGGCGCGTCGCGGCCCTCGCCGCCGCGGCACTCGTGGTCCTCGTCGCTGCGATTGCCTTCGGCGGCTTTCGGCTCGACTGGCACGCGCTGTTCGAGGCGAACGCGCCGTCCCTGCCCTTCGACGTGCTGACCCGGATCCGGCTGCCGCGCGTGCTGCTGGCGGCGACGATCGGCGCCGGGCTCGCGCTCGGCGGGGTCGCGCTGCAGGCGATTTTTCGCAATCCGCTGGCCGATCCCGGCCTGCTCGGCATCGCGACGGGCGCCGCCGTCGCGGCCGGCCTCGCGATCGTCGTGTTCGCGCCGCGCGCGTCGGTGACGGGGCCCTGGCTCGTACCGCTGTGCGCCTTCGGGGGCGCGCTGCTGGTGTGCCGGCTGGCGCTCGGCGTCGCCGGGCGCGCGGGCGGCTACGACGTGGCGCTGCTGCTGCTCGTCGGCATCGCGATCAACGCCATCGGCGGCGCCGCGCTCGGTTTCCTGCTGTTCGTCGCCGACGACACGGCGCTGCGCGACTTCACGTTCTGGACGCTGGGCAGTCTCGCCGGCGCGAGCTGGCAGACGGTGCTGCCGGTGCTCGTCGCGGCGGTGCTGGCGGCGACGGTCTTCTTCGGTGCCGCGCGCCCGCTCAATGCCTTCGTGCTCGGCGAACGCGATGCGTTCTATCTCGGCGTCGACGTCGAGCGCGCGAAACGCCGGCTCGTGCTCGGCACCAGCCTGTGGGTCGGCGCGAGCGTGGCCGTGTCGGGCTTGATCGGCTTCGTCGGCCTGGTCGTGCCGCACATCGCACGCTTCATCGTCGGCCCCAATCACCGCCTGCTGCTGCCGGCCGCGGCGCTGCTCGGCGCGACGCTGCTGATGGGCGCCGATCTGATTGCCCGCACCGCCGTGCTGCCGGCCGAGCTGCCGGTCGGCATCGTCACCGCCGCGCTCGGCGCGCCGGCCTTCCTGTGGCTCACGCTGCGCCATTTCCGAGCCGCCATACGCGCATGATCGAAGCCCGTGACATCCTCGTCGATGGCCTCGCGCGACCGCGGCTCGCGGGCGTCCACTGCGAGATCGCGGCCGGCGAGTTCGTCGCCGTGCTGGGGCCCAACGGCGCGGGCAAATCGACGCTGCTGCGCGTGCTCGCCGGCGATCTGCGCCCGAGCTCGGGCAGCGTCACGCTCGATGGTATCGCGCTCCACGACTGGTCCTACGAATCGCTCGCGCGGCGTCGCGCGGTGCTCGCGCCCTCGGTTCCCGGCCTGTCGTGGCCGGTGAAGGAGATCGTCGCGCTCGGGCGTCTGCCGCATCCGAGGAACCCGGCGCAGGATGCGCGCGTCGTCGCCGAGGCGCTCGTCGTCGCCGGCCTCGAGCGCATGGCCGCGCGCGTGTTCGCGCAGCTCTCAGCCGGCGAGCAGGCACGCGTGCAGTTCGCGCGCTGTCTCGCGCAGATCGAACCGCGCAATGACGGCCTGCTGCTGATGGACGAGCCCGTCGCGCATGCCGATCTGCGCCATCAGCATGCGCTGCTGGCCGTCGCTCGCGAGCGCGCGCGTCGGGGCGGCGGCGTGCTCGCCGTGCTCCACGATCCGAATCAGGCCCTGCATTACGCCGATCGCGTGCTGGTGCTGCGCGAAGGCCGCTGCGTCTGCAGCGGGCCGCCGCACGAAGTGCTGTGTCCGGACGTGCTGAGCGACATCTACGAAGTTTCCGTACGCCGCGCCTTCGACAGCGAAGGCATCGGCTTTTTCGGCGTGCTGCCCGAGGCGGCGGCGCGCCTTTCCAATATTTTCAGAGAGGGAGGACATACGCCATGAGTCAACGTGCACGAGCGCTGGAAGACGCCCGCCGACTGCTGCATGCGCACGCCGACGGCGTGCTGTCGACGCAGTCGGCCGACATGCCGGGCTATCCGTTCGGCTCGGTGATGCCGTTCTGTCTCGATCGCAAAGGGATGCCCGTGATCCAGACCGCGAGCATCGCCCAGCACTCGCGCAACATGCGCCAGGATCCCAAGGTGTCGCTGATCGTCTTCGAACGCGGGGCCGCCGATCTGCAGACCGCCGGCCGCGTCACGCTGATCGCGGACGCGAGCCCGCTCGAGGCCGGCGACGAGGACTCGCGCGAGCGTTACTTCCGCTACTTCCCCGATGCGCGTCAATTCAAGGACACGCACGATTTCACCTTCTGGCGCCTCGTGCCGCGTCGCGTGCGCTACATCGGCGGCTTCGGTGTGATCCACTGGTTCACGCCGGAGGATCTGCTCGTCGATAACCCGCTCGCCCCGGCCGACGAGGCCGGCATGATCGATCACATGAATGCGGATCACGCCGCCGCGATGCGCAAGTACTGCGCGCAGGATTCGATTCCGCTGGCCGAAGAGATCACGCCGCTGCTCGCCGGTGTCGATCGCCTCGGCTTTTACCTGCGGCTCGGCGAGCGCCTCGTGCGCTTGAATTTCGCCGCGCCGATCGCGAGCCCGGCCGATGCGCGCCGCGAGTTCGTCGCGATGGCGCAGCGCTGATTTCTCGACTCCCGATGAGGAATACCCGCATGAACACGACCCGTTCCGCCATGTGCGAAGCGCGCGCCCTGCTCTATCGCCGCTGCGGCGGCATCCTGTCCCTGCAGTCCGAAGCGCGCCCCGGATTTCCGGATGCTACGCCGGTGTCCTTCTGTCTCGATCTGCGCGGGCGGCCCGTCTTCATGCTGCACGGTCCGCTCGACAACCCGGCCGCGGGCGAACACCGCGTCTCGCTGACGATCATCGACACCTGCGCCCATGCCGGACGGCTGAGCCTGCTCGGCGAAGTCGAAGCCGTCGACGACGGTGACGAGCTCTCTGCCGCGCGTTTCCGCCGCTACTACCCGCTGCCGCCGGCCCATCAGCTACCCAGCGACACGGCGTTCTGGAGTCTGCGGCCGCTGCACGTGCGCCACGTCGATCGCGACGGCGAGGTGCACTGGCTCGATCCGGAAGAACTGCTGCTGCTGAACCCGCTGCATCCCGACGACGAGCGCGATTTCGTGCGCCACATGAACCGCTGTCACACGGCCGCGATGCGCCGCTACTGCGAGCGGGCGGACATCCTGGTGCCGCGCGACGTCGAGCCGACGATGGCGGGCATCGACGCGCTCGGCTTCCACCTCCGTCTCGGCGCTCGCTTCATACGCTTCGACTTCAGCCGGCCCGTGACGGCGGTGCCCGAAATGCGCATGGAGCTGCTGGCGATGGCGCGCAATGAGACGTCGATGGCGATCCATTGAGCCCGTCCACTTCGTCCAAACGAACGCAGCGAATTTGCGCTGCGCGCCGCCGTTTTGTAGCCCGGGTGCAGCGTAGCGGAACCCGGGATCGAGCATGCCCGATGCGCAAGGAATTACGGCCATGCGCGGCGCGCGCCGCGCGGTATCTTCTCGGAGGGCATGAGAGGACGGCGAGCGCCGGATCCCGGGTTACGACACCGCCGTTGATGAGACGCCCGCGTCACCCGCACTCATGAAAGAGACGTGAGGAGCCTACTGCCGGATTCCGCGCCACGAAAGACGGTCTTCGTAGCCCGGAAGGAGCGAAGCGGAATCCGGGATCGGTGCACCGACAGCCGCCGACCTCGAGTTGCGCGCTACGGCCTCCTTGCGTTTGTAGTAATGAACGGACGGTTATGTTGGAGAAGCGCTGAACGAGTCCATCCTGGACTCGTGCAGAGACGGCGACCCGATGCGAAGCGGGACTCGCCTGACGAATCGAGTAACGAGCACTCGATCCGGATGCTGGCCCTCTGTGGTCCGCGGAAACCCTGCCTCACGGACTCGGGAAATTGGAGAAACGCTGCGAAGACAGCGTTTCTCCAGAGAGGGCGAATGCCATCGACACGGCATCCGCCCTTCGCTGCCTCAGTGCTTTACGCGGCGACCGCAGCCCCGCCCTGCGCGCGACGGCGCGCCACGGCGGCAAAGCCGCCGACGCCCGACAGCATCAATACGAGCGCGCCCGGCAGCGGCACCGGCGCGACGTCGACGCTCAGCGCATCGAGGCTCATGCTCGACTCCTTCGAATTGAAGTCGAACACATAGCTCGCCAGCGCGTCGGTGAGCGTCCACAGGAACAGGGTTTCGACGTCGGCGCCGCCCATGCCGCCCAGCTTGACGCGGCCCAGTTCGGTCTTGCTGTCCCACGCCACGCCGTTCAGCATGACGCTGTCGTAGTCGAGTTCGGTGCCGAGCGTCTTGATCTGCAGCGCGACGCGCGTCGGCTGTCCCGCCGTTGCGGTGCCGCCGAGCTCGACCGTGAAGTCGGTGACGCCGGAGAAGCTGTAGATGTTGCCGCCGCCCGTGAGGAAAGCGTTGCCGCTGTTCTCGGTCAGCGAGTGCGGCGCCGGGCCGATGCTGCCGACCTCAGGCGTCGTGTCCACGATCTTGCTGCCCGGATCTTCGTCCGAGAACACCGCCCATTCGTGATAGAGGCTGCCGGCATCCCCGCGAGTCCAGCCGCCCCACGAGGCCGTGGCCGGGTTTTCGAACGCGGCTTGCGCCTGACCGGCCGTGGCCACCAGCGCCGCGAGCGCGAGGCCCGAACGCAGGGCGTGCCGGATACCGTGCTTGTCCTTGTCGATCTTGCTTGTGCACATTTTCAAATCCTCTAGTGGTGAAATCGCAGTTCTCGAGCGTCTCCCTCCTCACCCACAGAGGCCGTTCGGCGTTGGTCCTCGAGTGTCCATGGCATGCTTGCACAGCCATGTAATCTAAATAATAATAATTCTCATTAAAGTCTACAAGCCGAGGCCGCCCCCTGGAATCCCGCGCGACATTCGTCGCCGGCGAGAGCCCGCGGACCTCCGCAAATGAAACCAAAGAGCCACGGGCGCGGCCCGCGCCCGGCGCGCGAGCAAGTAACGGAGTCGTTCATGTCATCGATGCCGGATCCCGACGGCGCCGCGCGGCGCTCCCCGTCGCGCGGCAGGCGCCGCAGCGAGCGCACTCGCCGCGCTCTGCACCTGCTGCTCTCGCTCACGGTGCTCGGCACGGCAAGCCCTGCGCATGCGCTGCACATCGCGTTCGATTACAGCTACGACACGCGGGGCTTCTTCACCGATCCGAGCACCGGCGCTCCGCTCGCCGAACGGCGCGCCATGCTCGATCTCGCCGCGAGCTTCTACGCGGGCTTCACCGATCGGCTGGCCGCCATCGCGCCCGCGGCCGGCGATCACTGGTCGGTGTCGATCACGCATCCGAGCCTGGCCGGCCCCGCGGTGCTGCTCGAAGACCTGCAGGTTCCGGCCGACACGCTGCGCGTGTTCGCCGGCGGCTCGAACTCCGCGCCCGGGGTGCTCGGCTTCGCCGGCACGGGCGACGGGCTGGAAGCCACGGGCTCGCCCGCCTTCGTCGACGCAGTGATTGCGCGCGGTCAAGAAAACACCGTGGGCACCGGCGCCACGGACTACGGCGTATGGGGCGGCTACATCTGGTTCAACGCCGCGCAAGACTGGTATTTCGACGCTTCGCCGCCGCCGTCGGGCTCGACGCAACCCGATTTTCTGACCACTGCGATCCACGAGCTCGGCCATCTGCTCGGCTTCGGCGAAGCGGACTCGTGGTTCGCGCTGGTCGACGCGGCCGCCCCGCAATTCGCCGGCGCGGCCTCGGTCGACGCGCACGGCGGCCCGGTGCCGCTCGATCGCTTCCTCTCGCACTGGGCCGCCGGCGTGTCCAGCACCGCGGACGGCGTCGCGCAGCAGACCTTGATGGATCCCAGCACCGTGCGCGGCACGCGCGAGCTGCCGACCGCGCTGGACTACGCGGGCTTGCGCGACATCGGCTGGGAAGTGCCGGTGTCACCGGTGCCGCTGCCGGCGCCGGCGCTGCTACTCGCCGGCGGCCTCGCCGGCCTCGCGATCGGCGCCCCGCGTCGCGGCCGGACGATTCGATCGTGAGCGCGCGCCGTCTCCTGCTCGCCTGCGTGCTGCTGCTGAGCGGCGCGAGCGCGCGCGCCGAATTTCCGGTGTTCGGCACCTGGCCGCAGCCCGGCGGCCCGGGCACGCCGCTGACGCTGAGCTACAGCTACAGCAAGCTGCTCGACGGCAGCCTGCTCGATCGGGCCAGCGGCGAACCGTTCACGCCCGACGCGCTGCGACTCATCGTGGAAACGGCGTTCAGCGACTACGCGAACGTCGTGCCGATCAGCTTCCGCGAGATCCTCGACGCGGGCCCGCTGCCCGAAACCGGCGAATACGATCCGAGCGGCCTCGCCGATATTCGCATCGGACAGGTGCCGCACGTGCCGGGCGCCAATGCGTACGCGTACTTTCCCTCCGAGGGCAGCGGTCTCGCCGGCGACATCGTCTTCAACGCGCTGCGCAGCGGCCAACACTGGTCGGCCGTGCTGTTCTACGCCGTGGCCCAGCACGAGATCGGTCACGTCCTGGGGCTCGGCCATTGGGTGAACGCCGCGTCCGGCAACGCCGCCCAGCATCGGGCCAGCGCGATCGACGCGGCGCTCCAGCTTCCGGCGATCCCGCTCGCGCCCGAGATGATCGCCGCACTACAGAACGTCTACGGCATCGGCCGCGGCGAGGTGCTGCCGCTGCCCTTGCCGCCGGCGCTGCCTCTGTTCGCGCTCGCCGTCGCCGGCTCGTGCCGGCGGCGACGACATCGCCCCCTTTCTTTCACTACGGAGCAATGCTCATGTTGACGCAACGACGCATGATGCTGAGCGCGGTGTTGACGCTGAGCGCCTGGCTGACCGCCGGCGCTGCCGGCGCGGCCAATCTCAGCGAGACGACCATCGGCGATTTCAGCGGCGACGGCCTCGCGCCCACGCAGTGGCAGCTCGAGCTCGGCATAAATACGCTCGACTACACCGTGCAGGGCGCACCGCGCGATCTCGACTATCTCCGCGTGGACCTGCCGGCGGGCAGCGTCCTGAAGCGCATCGTGCTGACGGGCTACGAAGGCGGCGACACCCGCGGCTTCATCGGCGTGATGGACGGGCCCAGGTTCACGGTGCCGGCGAACCAGGCGGTGATCCGCGTCGGCGAGATACGGGGCTATGCGCTCTTTGGCACGGCCGCCGACGCGGCGCACGTCGGCGACGATCTGCTGCCGCTGATGGCGACGGCCGATTGGGCGCTGGGCTTCGAGGGTCCTCTCGGCGCCGCGAGCTACACCTTCTGGTTCGATCAACTAGGGCCGAGCAACTACGTCACGCTGGCCTTCGACGTTGCCCCGGTACCCCTGCCGGGCGCGGCCGCGCTGTTCGCGTCCGCCGCCTGCGCCGGCGGCTGGGTCGGCCGCAAGCGCGCGCGCGGCTGACGCTGCCATCACCTCGGCAGCCCTCGCTGTCGAGGCGCTTCAGCGCTGTAGCAGCGTCTGCGTCTTCTGCCCCGGATCGGCAATCGCGCGCTGCCCATACGGAGTGGTGTCGATCTCGGCGAGCTCGAGACGCCCTTCGAGCACCTGGCGCTTCCACGCTTGGTGCTCGCCGTCGCGCGCCTGGAATTCAGGCATGACCTCGCGCGCGAAGAGCTCCAGGCTGTCGCAGATCGCGCGGTGCGAGGTCTTGCCCGCCTGGTTCAGCAGGATCACCTGATCGATGTGGCTGACCTCGAGCTCGGCGAGGCGCCGGCGCAAAGTCGCGGGCGATCCGATCAGCGAGACACCGGTGCTCTTGCCTTCCCCGCTCGCGCGCCACGCCTCGTATTCATCCCACAGCGAAAGACTGCCCGGCGCGATCGGGCCGTGCTTGCCGTAGAAGGCGAGACAGAACTGGAAGAAGGTCCAGCCGTCGGCGAGCCGTTCGGCTTCTTCGTCGGTCGGCGCGCACATGAAGCCGGCGACGATCGCGAGATTCGGATTCGTCGCGTAGCTTGTCAGCCGCTCCAGCGTCTTCGTGTACGCGTTGTAATACGCGTGCACCCAGGCCTGCGCGCTGTCCGCGTTCAGAAATTGGAACGCGAGCGCGCCCATGCCGCGGCGGCCCGCCATGCGGATCGTCTCCATCTGCGAGCAGGCAACCCACAGCGGCGGATGCGGCTTCTGCAGCGGTTTCGGCACGACGTTGCGCGCCGGGAACTTGAAGTGCTCGCCGTCGTACTCCCAGTGCGTCTCCCAGAGCATCGGCAGCAGACAGCGCACGGCGTCTTCCCAGATCGCGCGCTTGTCGCGGTAGCGGCGATCGAAGGGATGGAGCTCCGTGACGCTGGAGCCTTCGCCGATCCCGAATTCGACGCGGCCGTTGCTCAGGAGATCCAGCGTCGCGATGCGCTCGGCGACGCGCGCCGGGTGGTTCGTCGTGAGCTGCACGATGCCGTGGCCGAGGCGGATCCGCTGCGTGCGCTGGCTCGCCGCGCCGAGAAAGACCTCAGGCGCCGAGGAATGCGAATACTCCTCGAGGAAGTGATGCTCGACGGCCCACGCGTAGTCATAGCCGAGGCGATCCGCGAGCTCGATCTGCGCGAGCGATTCCTGCAGCAGACGGTGCTCGCTGTCCGGCGCCCACGGCCGCGGTAGCTGATGCTCGTAGAACAGGCCGAATTTCACGACGCCGACATTCCGCCGTCGATGGAAAAGGCGTTGCCGGTGCAAAAACTGCTCTCGTCGCTGGCGAGAAACAGTGCGAGCTGGGCCACTTCCGCCGGCGTACCGTAACGCTGCAGCGGCACGCCGTTCACCATCCGTGCCGACATCTTCTCCGGCGCGCCGGGCGCCCACTGCTGCTCCAGCGAGTGCACCATGCGCGTGTCGATCGGCGCCGGGTTGACGGTGTTGACGCGGACGTTGTAGCGCGCATTTTCCAGTGCCGCGGTCTTCATCAGGCCGACGACGGCGTGCTTGGAAGCGATGTAGGGCCCGATGCGCGGCGTGCCGCGCAGGCCACCGAGCGATGAGGTGATGACGATGCTGCCGCCGCCCTGCTTCTGCATCACCGGGAGCACGGCCTTCAGCGCCAGCAACACGCCGCGCACGTTCACCGCCATCACCCGCTCGTAGTCCTCGAGCGCGACGTCGACGATCGGGGCGACCTTGCCCTCGATGCCGGCATTCGCGAACAGCACGTCGATCCGGCCCCAGCGCGCGAGCGCAGCGTCGACGTAGGCCTGCGTTTGCGCGGGATCGCTGACGTCCGCGACCATCGCCATGGCCTGAGCCTCGCCGAGTTCGGCGGCCGCGGCCTCGAGCTCCGCGCGCTGGATGTCGACCAGCAGGACCTTGGCGCCTTCGGCAACGAAGAGCCGCGCGGACGCGAGGCCGATGCCGGCGGCGGCGCCGGTGACGATTGCAATCTTGCCCGCAAGCCTGGCCATCCGCTGTACCCCCACGATGTTTGAAAGCCTGCCGAATCTTGCCATGTCGGGTCGCGACGAGGCTACACTGCGCGGGTCGCGGGATGCGACGCTCGATCGGCCGGCCCTGGCCATGACATCCGCAGCAAGGCGCACACGCGCGCCGAAGGGAGCACAGACATGAATGCCGGACAGACACATCAAGGGAGCTGCTTTTGCGGCGCGGTGAAACTCGAGGTGACGGGCGCGCCGGTCGCGCAGGGCTATTGCCACTGCGAATCCTGCCGCCACTGGTCCGCGGGCCCGGTCAATGCATTTTCGCTGTGGGCGCCGGACCAGGTGAAGGTGACGCAGGGCGCCGAGCTCATCGGCACCTACAACAAGACGCCGGGCAGCTCACGCAAATGGTGCACGAAGTGCGGCGGCCATCTGATGACCGATCATCCGCAGATGGGTCTCGTCGACGTCTATGCGGCGATCGTGCCCAGCGTCGAATTCAAGCCCGGTCTGCACGTCTTCTACGGTGAGACCAAGCTGCGCATCAAGGACGGCCTGCCGAAGATGCAGGACGTACCCGCCGAGATGGGGGGATCGGGCGTCACGCTCCCGGAATGAGCATACCGGTTCCGCGATGGCCTTGTCGTTCGTGAACGAAGCGGCCGGCGCGCTGCAGACGCCGATCACCAGCATCGCGCACGCCATCAGCCTCGCGACGGCGCCGGTCTTCCTGCTGACCGGCGTCGGCGCGGTGCTGGGAGTGCTGACGAACCGCCTGGGACGCACGATCGATCGTTCACGCGCCCTGCAGTCGCGGGATCCGGACCTGCACGACGACCACACTCGGCGCGAGCTCAGGCGGCTGCAGCGCCGCGCGCGTCTGATCAACTGGGCGCTGGGCCTGTGCACGAGCTGCGCGCTGCTCGTGTGCAGCCTGATCGTGGTGCTCTTTCTCGCGGTCTTCGTCGAGCTGAATCTCGCGCGCATCGTCGCCGTGCTCTTCATCGGCGCGATGGGCTGCCTGATCGGCGCCTTGCTGTGTTTCTTCAGCGAGATCCTGCTCGCGACCCACAAGATGAGGATCGCACCTTGAGCATCGACGCGCTACTCATGCACCGAATGAATCTGATCACGGAGGAAGAAAAGGATTGTCCGCAGCGTCGGCGCCGATAGAGGCCGTAGGTTGGGCTGACGAAGGAAGCCCAACGGGGAATTCGGGGCGCCGCACGCCACGTTCCCTCGCCAAAGGACCGCTCCGCGACGATACGTCGTTGCCCGCGCCGAGGCCCCTACGTTGGGCTTCCTTCGTCAGCCCAACGGTCATGACGCCGGCGTCACCCCAATCATGAAAGAAGCATGGCGAACTCAGCTTCCGGATTCCGTGCCGCTGCGCGGCGCTCCTTCCGGGCTACAAGACAACGATCTTCGTAGCCCGGAAGGAGCGCAGCGGAATCCGGGTTCGGCGCTAGTTGTTACTCCCGGGGTCGATGCCAGGCCTCTCATAGGGGCTACCACGACCGCGACGCTCTTTCACGGCAAGCTACGAGCTGTGCTGCCTCATGCGCTGAATGGATCCAGCCTTGGAGGAAGAGATTGATTGGGCCCGGACCTTCCGTGATTCGATTCCCGCCGCTGGCGAGATGCTGCGGAGGATTCGAACAATCCCTTTCTTCCTCCGTGCCCTCCGTGGCTATATAGATTATCGAGCGTGTTGCGCTGGCACAGCCGCGAATAGACGTCGAGGATAACGAACGATGCCCGAAGGGCCCGAAATACGCCGCGAAGCGGACGCCATCATGGCGGCCGTGGCGGGCAAGCCTCTCGTCGCGCTGGAGCTCAATCTGCCGGCGCTGCGCGTCTGGCACGACGAGCTGCTCGACAGCGGCATCACGCGCGTCGATACCCACGGCAAGGCGATGCTCACGCGCTTCGCCTGCGGCCTCACGCTGTACTCGCACAACCAGCTCTACGGGCGCTGGGTCGTGCGCCGGCGCGGGCAGGCTACGCCGACCAATCGCGCGCTGCGCGTCGGCCTGCACACGGCCGAGTGGAGCGCACTGCTCTACAGCGCGACGGAGGTGCAGGTGCTGGACGACGCGGCGCTTGCCGCGCATCCGTTCCTGCGTCGACTCGGTCCCGACGTGCTGGACTCCTCACTCGACTGGCGCAGGATCGCGGCGCGGCTGCAATCGCCCGCGTTTCGCGGCCGTGCGCTGGGCGCGCTCTACCTCGATCAGGGCTTCATCGCCGGCATCGGCAATTACCTGCGCTCCGAGATTCTCCATTACGCAGGCCTGCATCCGGCGCGCCGACCACAAGACTTGTCGACGCGCGAAACGAACGCGCTCGCACGCCAGACGCTCGCCGTGAGCCTGCGCGCCTACCGGGCGAAGGGCGTGACCAACGACGCCGCGCGCGTCGCAAGGCTGAAGGCCGCGGGCAATCCGTACTCCGCGTTTCGCTTCGCCGTGTTCGAGCGCGCGGGCGAGGCGTGCTACGGCTGCGGGAGCAGCGTGCAGAAAATCAGCATGTCGTCGCGGCGCCTGTATTTCTGCGCGACGTGTCAGCCGCCTGTGGCATAACGAAGCGGCGGTGAGCGCGCGGTCTCGCACCGGCCGGCGGGACTCTAGACCGTTGATACGCGGCCAACGGGACAGATCAGATCGGGGACACTCATCTTCTGGCAGATCGGGGACACCCACCCTCTTGATCTCAATGCAAGGCCGCGGCACGCAAACGGCCAGATCGGGGACACCCACCCTCTCGATCTCAATGCAAGGCCGCGGCACGCAAAGGCAGGTGGGCAGATCGGGGGAACACGTCGGGGACACCCACCCTCTCGATCTCGACACGGGCAGATCGGGGACACCCATCTTCTCGATCTGGATGCAAAGCCGCGGCACGGGGACAGGCGGGACAGGGCGGCAGGTCGGGGACACCCATCCTCTCGATCTCGATGCAAGGC
This sequence comes from Gammaproteobacteria bacterium, assembly GCA_035325705.1. GTDB lineage: Bacteria > Pseudomonadota > Gammaproteobacteria. The sequence continues at coordinate 18,149 of DAOKZI010000024.1, read as the reverse complement.
CGCGGCACGCGGCAACGACGAGCGTCTTCGACCTCGGATTAGTGGGTGTCCTCGAATTTTCGCGAAACCCGCCGGTACGCAGCCGAACGGCCGACGCCCACCGTCGCGTTCGTAGAGGCCGACACCACCCCGAGCGCTTCATCGGCCGACCTGAGGGCGAAGCGCGCCCGGCGCTTTTACCGCGCGCCGAGTTCTCTGCAGCCCTTCGGAATTTCCGAATCAGGATTCGCGCCAAAACGACTATGTCGAATCCCGCGGCGCGCCTATCGTGCCCTTTGCCCGCCATGGGGCTTAAGGATTCGACGATGAAATTCGACAGTCTGCTCAAGAAACTTCTCGACAGCCCGCTGGCCGGTGGCGCCGCGGGCGGCCTGCTGTCCGGCGGGCTCATCGGCGCGCTGGGCAACAAGCAGGCACGCAAGGCGCTCGGTGGCGCCGCGAAACTCGGCGGCGCGGCGGCGATCGGCGCACTGGCCTACGCCGCGCTCCAACGCTACCAGGCCCAGCAGCAGGCAGCCTCCGCGGCGGCGCTGCCGGCGACTCGGGCGCCTGCCGCCCTGCCCGCGCAGCTCGAGCGCGAAGCCTCGATCGTGGTGCAGGCGATGCTCTCCGCGGCGCATGCCGACGGCGCGCTCGACGCCCGAGAGCGCGAACGCATCGCGGATCGCCTGCGCGAGGCCGGGCTGGAAGCAGCGGAGCTCGATTACGTGCTAGTGCAGTTCGCCGCGGCGGCCGATCCGCATCGCATCGCCGGCCTCGCGCAATCGGAGACGGAGGCGGCGGAGATCTACGCGGCTTCGCTGCTCGCGATCGACGTCGACCACTGGACCGAACAGGCCTATCTGCGCGAGCTGAAGACCGCGCTGAAGCTGCCCGATGCGCTGGCCGGGATGCTCGAAACGGAGGTCAAAGCGCCGGCCAGCGCGTGAGCGGCGGTCACCGCAGAAGGAATCGGCCCGTGGAGCGGCGAAGTCTTCCCTTCTTGTAGCCCGGATGAGCGCAGCGAATCCGGGGGATGGTGTGCCAGCTCGAGCGCCGTTTGAATCTAGCCACGGAGGGCACGGAGGGCACGGAGAAAGAAAAAAAGGTTAACGGGCCGCCGCGACGACGGCGCCGGTAGAAGCCGCAGGTTGGCTGACGACGAGGCTCAGCAGTGAGCCGGCGCCGCGCTGCCCTTTACTCTCACCCGCGCACCGCTCAGTGGCATCGCCTCCTTCTCCTGGCGCCGAGCGCCCGGCGCTGGGCTTGCTCCGTCCGCCGAAGCTACGAAATGGCGCCCGAATCGTCGTCGCCCGTAAGAAGTGCAACAGAATCCGGGCGCGGCATTCCCTCACTGCCGACGCGCGAGATCCATCTCTACCCGTTTCCCGGATTCCGCGCCGCTGTGCGGCGCTCCTTCCGGGCTACGCGGCGATGTATGCGAATTACATCACGTCCACTGCGCGAGATGCAGCAGGACGCCCGCCGGATCCCATACGTAGGTGACCAGCGCACCGTACGGCTCCTGCTTCGGCGGCGCGACGCGCACACCCGGGAATCGGCCCGAGCGCAACAATTCGCCGATCTGCCGGTGGCAGGCCGCGGCATCTTCGACCGTGAGGTGCAGCATCGAATTCTCGGCCCACTCCTTCACGTAGTAGCGCTGCAGGTAGAAACGCCGATCGCCTTGCTCCATCAGTGCGAGCGTGTCATCGGACCATCGAACCGCCCACCCCAAGGCCTCGTAAAATGCTTTCGAAAGCTCGAAGTCCCTGGCCGGCACGAAAGGTTTCAGATCGCTTATTTTCAGGTCGAGCATGCCGCGTGTCCGTTCACGATCGATCCCTTGCCCGGACTGCGGTCGCAAGCCCTATCGCTTCCCGTGCCACAGTCCCTTCTTACGTTCCAGCCACGCAATCCGCTGCTCGTAGGGCGTCGCCACGTATTCCTCCATGATGGCGACGGCTTCGTCCGTCAGCATCGTGTGCACGAAGGCATCGCCCTCGATCTCGAGCCCGGCCTGCAGATGGACCTCCGAGCCTTCGTACACCGCGCGCTTCGTCTCCGCGATCGCGACCGCCGACAGCGTGCAGAGCTCTTTCGCGATTTCCAGCGCCCGCGCTTTGGCGTCATCCGCGATTTCGTGGACGAGGCCCATCGCCAGCGCTTCCTCGGGCCGGCAGATCCGGCCGCGCAGGATGAAGTCGATGGCCTTGCCCGCGCCGAGCAGACGCGACAGGCGCTGCGTGCCGCAGCCGCCGGGCAGGATGCCGAGCGTCACTTCGGGCAGACCGTAGCGGAAGTCGCCCTTCTGCGCGATCCGGATGTCGCAGGACAGCGAGGTCTCGAAACCGCCGCCCATGGTGCTGCCGCTCATCGCGGCGATCACGGGCTTGGGCAGATCGCGCAGATTCGTCAGCGTCGCATTGTGATGATGCAGCCACGAGCGCCCGACGTTGCGCATCAGCGCACGATCTTTCGCGCTCGCGACCAGCTCCTCGACGCTGTAGTGGGTGATGAACTTGTCCGGCACTCCGCCGGTGAGGATGACGACGCGGACGGAAGGATCGCGCCAGGTTTCGATCAGCCCGGCGAGCTCGCGCATGCCCTCCGCCGTCATGTAGTTCATCGGCGGATTGACCCACGCGGCCGTGACGATGCCCCCGTCCTGCTGTACTTGCCAGTTGGCCATAGCTGCTATCTCCATTGTTTCAGTCACATTACCGGATGCCGTGCTTCATCAGGGCTTTTTATTGGCCACAGAGAACACCGAGAAAAGAAAATTGCTTGAAGCGCCGCGCCGAACGAAGGCGCTTCATCGACGCGATGCCGTCGGCCTCGTTTCAATTCTCCATCTTTCTTCTCTCTGTTCTTGGTGTTCTCTGTGGCCCTGCTCATACTGCGCCGAACAAGGCACAGTCACCGTCCCGTCTGCGCCGCCGCCGTCGCTTTCTTCGCTTGGCGGCGAATGTAATGGTGGATCGCATTCAGGTCTGCGTCCGACAGCTCCTTGAACTGCGGCATGCCCTGCAGCCGGCGGCTGCCGCCGACGACGATCTCCTTGAAGGCCTCGGGATAGAGCGGCGCCTGCGAGGCGCGGAGATCCGGCGCATAGCCGCCGGCGACCGCGCCGCCGCCGTGACAGCTCGCGCAGTTGCGTGAGAACAGGAAGCTGCCGGTCTCGGCCTGCAGCTCGTCGACCTTGAAGTCTTCCTGCACCAGCGGCTCGGCGAAGCTCGGCGGCGGTGCCTTCGGCAGCTTGGTGTCCGCGTCGAGCGCGAAGACGACGAGCCGGCGCGGATGCACGCCGTAGCTCCAGCCGTGCTGGGCCGTGATCGCGCCGACCATCGAGGCCGCCGCGCCGCCCCAGCCCGCGAGCAGCGCGACGTACTGCTTGCCGTTGACCTCGTAGCTGATCGGCGGCGACGAGATGCCGACGCCCATGTCGAACAGCCACAGTGGCAGGCCATCCGTCGCCCGATAGGCGACGAGCTTGCCGTCGGTGCGGCCCTGGAACACGAGATTGCCGGCCGTCGTCAGCGTGCCGCCGTTCCAGGCTCCCGGCAGCTTCTGCTCCCAGACTTTTTCCTGCTTCACGGGATCCCAGGCGAGCAGGCTCGCTGCGTCGATCTTGATCGGCAGATCCTCGCGCAGCAGATCGACGCCGGGATCGAAAGCGAAGCTCGGCGACTTCCACTCTTCCGGCTGCTTGATCGTCTTGTCGGTGTAGTTCGCAGGCAGATCGTGCTTGGGAATGTAGGCGAGGCCGGTGTTCGGGTTATAGGACATCGCGTGCCAGTTGTGCACGCCGAGCGGGCCGGGCCACACGAGCTCTTCGCCGTCCGCATAGCGCGCATCCGGATTTTCGACCGGCCGCCCGGTCTGCAGATCGATGTGCGTCGCCCAGGTGACTTTGCCGATCTTCTCCGCCGAAATCAGCTTGCCCGTCGCGCGATCGAGGACGTAGAAGAAGCCGTTCTTGGGCGCGTGCAGCATGGCCTTCACGGGCTTGCCGTCTATCGTCAGATCGGCGAGCACCATGTCCATGTTCGAGTTGTAGTCCCAAGTTTCGCCGGGCACGGTCTGGTAGTGCCAGACGTACTTGCCGGTGTCGGCATCGAGGGCGACGACCGAGCACAGGAACAGGTTGTCGCCGCCGCCCGGGCTCCTGATCTTCTGGTTCCACGGCGAGCCGTTGCCGGTGCCGAGATAGATGCGGTTGAACTCGGGATCGTAGGTGAGCCCGTTCCACACCGTGCCGCCGCCGCCGTGTTCCCACCATTTGCCGTGCCAGGTCTTCGCGGCCATTGCCATGGCCTCGTCCTCGAAGCCGTCCGCGGGATTGCCGGGCACGGTGTAGAAACGCCATAGCTGCTTGCCGGTCTCGGTGTCATAGGCCGTCACGTAGCCGCGCAGCCCACCCCACTCGGTGCCGCCGTTGCCGATGATCACCTTGTCGTTGAATACGCGCGGCGCGCCGTTGATGAAGTAGGCGAGCTTGGGATCGACCGTCATTACGCTCCAGACTTCCTTGCCCGTCGCCGCATCGATCGCATTGAGGCGCCCGTCGCCGGTCGCGACATAGACCTTGCCCTTCCAGTAGGCGACCCCGCGATTCGAATCCCACATCACGCGGCCGCGATCGCCGGCCGCCTCGATGACCTTCGGATCGTATTCCCAGAGCTGCTTGCCGCTGCGCGTGTCGACTGCGAACACGGTGGCGAAGCTGCCGGTGAAGTACATCACGCCGTCGACGACCAGCGGCGTCGCCATCAGCGAGCGGTGCCCCGGAAGATCCAGGTACCACGCGACACCGAGGTTGCCGACGTTGCTCGCGTCGATCTGCGCCAGCGGGCTGTAGCGTTGCTCGCTGTAGGTGCGGCCGTAGGACAGCCAGTTCGCGCCCTGCTTTTCGTCCGCAATGGCCGCGTTGTCGACCGTCGTCGCCGCGAGCGCGGGCCATACGGACAGCGCGCCGAGCATCGCCGCGCAGGCGATGCGTGCTCCGTTCTTCATGCAAACTCCCCTGTCATGGGCGGCGTCGAGCGCCCCCGCGTTCTTGGAATGAATCGCCGCTCGCTCAGTTCGCTTCCGGCATCAACGGTGCCCCTATCCACGCGCCGTGCGCCCATGCGACGAACAACACATAGACGCCGAGTCCCGCGAGTATCGCGATGATGTCGTTGCGCGTCTTGCCGGCCACCGCCGGCACCGGTTCCTCGCGCCGCTGGACGCTGATCCGCTCGACCACCGCCCAGGCCAGGAAGCCGCCGAACAGCAGCAGGTCGTGCGCGCCGCCGTTCGCAAGCAGATGCGCCGCGGCCCACAGCTTGGTGGCGACGAGCATCGGGTGCTTCAGCGTGGATTTGATGCGGCCCGGCAGATAGGCCGACAGCAGGATCGGGAACACCGGCAGCATCAGCAGCATCGTCAAGTGCCGCGTCCAGGCCGGCGGCTGGTAGACGACGATCGGATCGACGCGCGCCATGCCGTAACCTTTCACGAGCAGCACGAAGCCGATCAGCGCCACGATCGAATAGACGGCCTTCCACGGTAAGAGACCCAGCTTCGCGACCATCGCGTTGCGGAAGTCGCGGTCGACGATCGACAGCGAATGCACGCCGAGAAAGATTGCGAGCCCGACGATCAGCCAGAGCATGTAGGTCTCCCCTTCGTCTTCGTGGCAGGCGGCGCCGCGCATCGCGGGTGTCCGGGCCGGCCTGTTATGGTGTCGCTGGCCGCCGCATCGTAACGGAATTCGCCACGATGAAGCACCCGGAACCGCCGACCGACGAGCCTCTGCGCATCGTGCCGCTCGCCGCCGCGCGCGAACATCTCGACGATCTCGCCGCCTGGCACGGCGCGGCCTGGGCGCATCTCTACGCGGGCTGGGATGCGCACGCAGCCCGCGCGGATTTCGCGCGCGATCGCGGCGACGGCACGCCGCCGTTCACGCTGCTCGCACTGGCCGGCGCGGAGCTGCTGGGCTCGGTGAGCCTGGTCCACGACGATCTGCCCGGCTGGCCTGCGGCGGAGCCGTGGCTCGGCAGTTTCCTTGTTGCCTCGCATCATCGTGGTCGCGGCATCGGCACCGCGCTGGTCCAGGCCATGCTCGCACATGCCGATGCCTGCCCGTGGCCACGCGTGCTGCTGTTCACCGAGACGCGGCAGGCTTATTTCGAACGCTTCGGTTTCGAGTCCATCGGCATGCACGTCGCAGAGGGACGCGGTGTAATCGTGATGGCACGGCGCCGCACCGATCTGTCGTAGCCCGGGTGCAGCGTAGCGAAACCCGCGATGCAGACAAACCGAAACCTGCCTCTTCGTTTGCGCCGGCCGGTCGCTCCCCCGGCCACGTGCCGTCATATCCGTCGATTCCGCCTGGGCACTTTCCATTATATGTCAGCGCCCTGACCGGCGATCCGGGCGAGGTTACGGCGTCACGATATTGAAATCGCGCGAGAAGCGGTCCAAGGCTGCAAAATATGCCTCGATCGAAGCTCTGTCGCCGTCCACTATTTTCACTGCCTGCTTCGCCATCAGGTCCTGCAAGCTTGCTTGGCCGACGACGATCTGATCCAGGCTGGAACGGCTCAGTCTCACCGTGGTCCCTGCTTTTGGATTGCGGCCTGGCCGTGGGAAAGCCACGGCGTCGGTAATGTCCACACTCATCGCCTCGTTCCGATCCGGAAACAGGAATTGCAGGACTATCGGCTCGTGCTTGAAGCGCGCCGGATTGAAGCGCACGGCCAAAGAATCGAACAACAGTGCGGTCGGCAGGGCTTGCACCATTGCCAGATTCTGTGACGACAATCCCTGGCTATCGCGCGAGGCGCCTCGCCGCAGCTCCATGGCCGCCGTCAGATAAATATTGCGCCAGATCCCGGATTCGGCCTGGAAACCCATTTGCTCATAAGCGGCCGCCAGCCAGGACCTGGCCTTGGCATTCTCAGGATCGGCAAAGACCAAATCATTCAGAACCGTCGCTGCCCAGCGGTAGTCGCCCGCTTCGAACGCACCGATCGCCTTGAGCAGGGCGACATCCGCGCCGCCCATGAACTCGACGTAGCGCTTGGACTGCTGCTCCGGGGGTAGACGGTGGTAATTGGCCGGCACACCGTCCCACCAGCCAAAGTAGTACTGATAGACTGCTTTGGCATTATGGTTCGTCGTGCCGTAGTAGTCGCGCACTGAAAAATCCGTAGCGGCAAATGGCGGCTCCGCTAGATCTTCCGCTATCTCATGCATGGTTTGTCCGTGATTGGCACGGCGCAACGTCTGATCGTGAATGTAGCGGTAGAGATTGCGATGATGGCGCAACATGCGCTGCACGTTTTCCTTTCCCCAGGTGGGCCAATGATGGGAAGCGAACAAAACTTCGGCCCGGTCACCATATGCCCGCAACATGTCGTCGATGACCCTGCTCCAGTGCAAGCTATCGCGTACTTTCGCGCCGCGCGGCGTCAGCACATTGTGAAAATTCCGAGTCACGACTTCGCTCGTGCATAGCGCCCTATGCTTCGGCAGATAAAATGCCAGCTCCGCCGGCGCTTCGGTGTTTGCAGCGTCGAGGAACTCGAACGGCACACCATCTATCATCATGGATTCGCCGTCAGGGCTGATTTCCCTGGTCGGCGCCAACAGGCCGACAGTTCCCACGGCAGTACGCTGGCCCAGACCGGCGCCGATTTGGCCCTTGGGATCGAACGGCAGATGACTACCAAGGTGAAACATGACGCGGCGGTACATCGCTGGTCCGGCAAACACGTTTTCACTGATCACTTCGGTCATGAAGCCATGCGGCGCGATAACTTGAACGCCGCGTTTGGCAAGGTCTTCTTCCGAGGCGATTCCCCTGACTCCTCCAAAATGATCGACGTGCGAATGGGTATAGATGACGGCGGAGACCGGCCGCTCACCCAGATACCTGTTCGCGAGCTTCAGTCCGGCCGCGGCGACCGCGGGAGAAGTCAGCGGATCCACCACGATCCAGCCGCTGTTCCCCTTGATGAGGGTCATCACGGCCAAGTCATACCCTCGGAATTGCCAAATCCCGTCCGTAACCTCGAACAACCCATGGAGCGCATTCAATTGGCACTGGCGCCACAGGGAAGGGTTGGCCGTGGGGGGCGCGTCCTGCTTCAGGAAGTCGTACCAGGAGGTATCCCAGGCGACGCTCCCATCCGGATTGAGTATTCGTTCTTCCTGTATTTGCGCCACCAAGCCGCGCGTAGCGTTTTTGAGATCGCCGTCATCGGTCAAAAGCAGGCGTTGACCGACCGCTTCCTGCGCGGCGCGCGTCGCCTCCGTGGCAACCCCCACAGGAGGCTCCGGTGTGTCGTCAGTCCTTTGGGCCAGGCTCGAGATCGGGGAAGCGCCCAGCATCGATATCAGGACGAACGTGATTGCCGCTCGCGCGGATGGTTGCAACATTCCTTTTTACTCAGTCCAGGAACACTCAGCGCACGCGAACAACGCCATCGTCGTCGCTCCCAGCCAATGTGCTCGCTTCCCGCTCATTGCCACTCTTCCGCCCATGCTCAGGCCGCTTTTCGTACTGGATTCTCCCCGGCCGCAACGACGGCGGTGTCGCTCTTCAACAGGAAATGCGACAGCGCCGGAATCAGCACCAGTGCGCCGATCATGTTCCACAGGAACATGAACGTCAGCAAAATCCCCATGTCCGCCTGAAATTTGATCGGAGAGAAATACCAGGTCATCACGCCGATCGCGAGAGTCACGCCGACCAGCGCGACGATCTTTCCGGTGAAATTCAGAGATTCGAGGTAAGCGAGCCGCAGCGAATGCCCGCGTCGCTGATGCGCCAACTGTATCGCGAGGAGATACAGGGCATAGTCGACACCAATGCCGACACCCAGCGAAATCACCGGCAAAGTTGCGACCTTGACCCCGATACCCAACAGAGTCATCAGCGCTTCGCATAAAATGGACGTCATCATGAGCGGAAGGATCGCTACAACCGTAGCGCGCCAACTGCGAAAGGTCAGCATGCAGAGCGCGATCACGGCGGCATAGACATACAGCACCATCTTGGCGTTGGCGTCGCGCACCGCCTCGTTCGTCGCGGCTTCGATGCCGGCGCTGCCCGCCGCAAGCAAGAACTCGACATCTCCCGTGTTGTGTTGGCGCGCGAATGCCTCTGCAATCGACGATACTCGCGCGAGCGTATCGGCTTTATGGTCTTCCAGATACGCGATGATCGGCATGACAGAGCATTCGTCGTTGAAGAGATCCGGGTTGAGGCTTACCGCCTGTAGCGCGGCGTAATTGATGTTGTCCTGGTTCCTTGGAATCGTGTACCACTTCGGATTGCCTTCGTTCAGCCCCACCGTGATCTGGCGCAGGCTGTCGACGAGGGCGCTGGTATTCTGCACGCCCGGCGTGCGCCGCAGCTCCCAGGCCAGCCTGTCGGCCTCGACGAGTGTCTTGTAATCGATGCATCCTTCCGGCGGCGTCTTGACGATGACCGCGAAGATGTCGTTGGACAGAGCATAGTTGGATGTAATGAAGGCGTTGTCCCTGTTGTAGCGCGAGTTCGGTCTCAGCTCCGGTGCGCCTGGATCGAGATCTCCGATCTTCAAATCTCGACTTATCATGAAGGCCGCCGTTGTCAGCAGTACGGCACATCCGATTGCGCCAATGGCCCAGCGCCGCTTCGTAAAATTGAGCAGCGCGTCTCTGATTGCCAGTACACCCCGCGCATAGCGAGAGCGGTTCGGCGTATCGAGATCGCTGCGCAGGCTGCGGCTCGCGGCCGCCGCACTTACGCCCGTGAACGACAGCAGCACGGGCAGCAGGATCAGATTTGTGAACACCAATACACCCACGCCTATGCTGGCCGTCAGCGCCAGCTCGCGGATGACCGGGATGTCGATGACCATCAACACGGCGAAACCGACCGCGTCGGCCAAAAGTGCCGTCAATCCGGCCATAAATAGCCGTCTGAACGTATAGCGGGCCGCGACATACTTATGCGTTCCTCTACCGATGTCCTGCATGATGCCGTTCATCTTCTGCGCACCATGGGACACGCCGATCGCGAACACCAGGAAAGGCACCAGAATCGAAAACGGGTCAAGATCCGAGCCGAAGAGCGCCACAAGACCGAGTTGGCATGTGACTGCTATCGCGCAACAGGTGACGACCAGCACGGTACTGCGTACGCAGTGCGTGTATAGGAAGAGAATGACGATCGAGATCAGTACGGCAATGCCAAAAAATCCCATGACGAGGCGCAAGCCATCGATGAGCTCACCGATCAGCTTCGCGAATCCGATGATGTGCATCCGTATCGAGCTACCATCCTTCTGTCCGTTCGCATCGCTGGGTGATTCGTACTTTTTCCGGATCTCCTCTATCTCGCCAGAAAATTTCTCGTAATCCAGAGGGGCACCGGTCTTCGGATCAAAATCGAGCAGAGGCACGAATATCACGCTCGACCGAAGGTTCTTCGACAGCAGTTGCTGCGCGGACTCGGAGCGCGCGATGTTCGTGCGCAATTGCTCGGTAGACGCCTGGCTGCCGTCGTAGTTGTCCGGCATCACCGGGCCACCGCGAAAGCCTTCCTCCGTCGCCTCTAGCCAGCGTATGGCGGGCATCCACAAGGACTTCAGCCACGCTCGATCGACGCCGTTGGCCAGGAAGACGTCGTCGTTTATTTTTTGCAGCTTCAGCAAATAATCTTTCTCGAAGATGTCACCGCTCTCGTTCTCTACCGCAATTCTGATGGAGTTCCCAAGCCCGGGAAGTTGATCCTTATTCGAGAGATAGTTTTTGATATAGGGATGGCTCTGCGGCATCATTTTTTCGAAGCTCGCGTTCAGCCGGAGTTTCGTTGCCGCAACATATGCCAAAGCTATCGTGATGAGCGCACATACACAGACGAGCAGGATCCGGTTGTTGAAAATCAGATTCTCGAGAAAATTGCCGGACTTCTTGTCGAAGGTCGACGGATCCGGGACGACCGGCATCTCGTCGACTCCCTCCGCATTCGCATTGATCACCGGTCCATCTCCCCTGCGTACAAACGATTCATCGTTCTAAATGGCTAGACCGCGCGAAACACGGCGTGTCGCGCAAGCTCGTCCAGTAGCCGCGTATGAAACACGCATGGGGCCTGCGGCCGATATTTGCATGCTTTCATTTGAGTTGGCGCGATTCATCGCACCCAAGGCACGCGGCTGACACCCTGAAACCCGACCGTCACCATCGCATCCTGCGATTGAGCGATGCCCGCAGCCGGTGCGCGTTCGTCGAGCGCCAGCGCTTCCAGACGTTCCAGGTTGCCGTCCGAAACGAGAACGTGCCCCGTTTGGCTGACGAGCACGATCCTTCCGTCGTCCGCGAGCATTCCGCCCGTGATCCCGATCTCCAGGTTCGTTTCCAGCTTCTTCCAGTGATTGCCCCGATCGCTGCTTACATAGACGTGACCCCGCATACCGAACACCACGACGTACCCCGGTTTGCCGACGACACCGAAATAGCTGCCCTCGTACGGCGTCTGCAGCTTGACGAACCGTTGAGAGGATCGGTCCAGCTTCAGGACAGTGCCTTGCTCGCCCGCGATGTAGACGTCTCCTTCCACCTCGCGAATGGCGTGGAAGTTGAGAATTCGCGGGTTCTCGGTGCGGTCCAGCCAGGGGACCCAGGTGCGACCACCGTCGGAGGTCTTTAGAATCAGATTGAACGTCCCTATCACGAACCCTTCGGTTGTGCTTTCGAAGTAGACGTCCATGAACGGTTTGTCCGGGCCCTGCTCCTCGAAGAGTTTGGCTTCCTTCAGGAACGCTTCTCGCCGCTCCGGTTCCAGTGCCAATTTTTCGTAGTACTCGACCAGGAGCGGCCCGACCGTTCTTCCGTCGAGTACTACCTTCCAGGTCTCACCTCCGTCCTCGGTGCTCAGCACGACCCCATCGTGGCCGACCGCCCATCCCTTCTTGTCGTCCACGAATTGCACCGCATTGAGGTCCGAGCTGACGGGCACGGAGGATTGCCGCCACGAGACACCACCATCGCGGGAGAGGAGAATGTGGCCGCGTTGCCCGACGGTCACCAGGCGCTCGCCCGCACGCGTGATCCCGACGAGGGGGCTGCGTTCGGCGAGGGGGGTAATTATCGCCGGCGTTTCGAGGACGTCCTCGAAGGCTAGCGCCCTCTGGAGGCACGGCGCCGCGAGCAGAGCCGCCAACGTGGCCAAACACCAGACCGTGTTCATCGTGAAATCGAGTGCAGGTCGGGCGTCGCGGGGCCGCCGTATCGTCGTTTTGTTTCCAGCAACGACTCGCCCGCGGCACTCCGGGCGGGCGCCTCGTGCGCCCACTCGGCAAAGTGGGCGGCTCATCAACGCAATCCGGAGCCTGCGATAGAGTCCGCAGTGAACTCGTTATCGGGCAGCAAATCCGGGTACATCTTCCAGTATCCGTCCGGACCCGGGAGCGCCTGCATCGTCCAGTTGTCCGCGATCAGGTCGATGTGAGCCTCCGTGCCCGAGAAGAAAACGGCCGAGTTCGGAAAGCCGGAATCATAAAGCGCACATCCGAGCGCGAAATTGGTCCTGTAGAGCTCCCCCCGCGCATCGAAGCTGTCCGTCGCGACCAACGACCAAGAGTCTTCGTCCAGATAGAAAAGGCGACGATGGTAGTTGTGTCGCTTGCCTTGTTTCAGTTTGCCTTCCACGACCCATACACGATGCAACTCCCAACGCACCTTGTCCGGATTCAAGTGATCCTTGCCCACGAGCTCTTGGGGAGGATTTTTGAACTGAACGGTGCAGTTGTTGTACATCACGTACATTTCCTTCTTTCCCACGAGCGTCCAATCGAATCGTTCGGGCGAGCCGTTGAACATCCAGCCGTCGTCCCAGTTGGCGACGCCACCCGTACCCGGATTCGGCGTGTCGAACGAAAGCTCGGGCGCCAGCTTCACGCGACGTTGCCCGGGCAGATACTGCAATACCCTTCGGCCTTGTTTCGAAAAATCGAACGGATCCAGACCCAGAATGATTTCGCCGTTGCGACGCGGTGGTGCAAAATAGAAAATCTTGAAGACAAAGTAATTATTGACGCTGTCCTTGCTCAGATCCCAGTACGGATACTGCTGATCGATGAGGGCGGCGGTCGACACCGTGCTCTTGCCGGACGCGTCCACGTTGTGGTTGGTATACCGCCCATTCAGCCGGACGCCTTCGAAACGCGTGAGATGGTTCCACACTGCCTCGATCCCGCTCTTGGGGATCGGGAAGGGCACGGCCGCATGAATATTCGAAAGCGCAATTCCGTCCGCGCTCAAGACCGCCGTCCCCGCGAGCTCCTTGGTGCGTTTAAGCAACCATTCCGGGAAAGAGACGGTGCGATGCGTCGGATAGACGTCGAGGCGGAATGTCGACGAATACTTCGTCAACATTGCCTTGGTGCCTTCGGTCAGTTGGTCGGCATGTTGGGCCATGTTGCCGGCATCGATGGACAAGCGTGGCGATTCTCCCTCGACGACATCAACCCGCGAACCGCTGCCCATCTCGTATGACGAAGGAATTTTATACTTGCCCCACTCGAAAGCTTCAATCGTACCGTCCTGGTTGCCGGCTTTTTCGGCACCTATCTCGGTCAACGTCGTGCCGAGAAGCGCCTTTTCTTCTGCGGACAGTTCCGCAGCGCGAACGACGCCGCAATGACTCGCCAGCAACACCACCAAAGCGCAGGTCGTCATGGCGGAATTCGACTTCACCTGTTCGTACCTCATAAATTTATGCTCCAAGCCCTCGGTCGTTTCCTGCTCTGTTTGACTCCGTCACAAATTGCCATGAACCGACAGCGGACGGACTTCGTGCCGCAAGCGATAGCGAACGTCTCCAGTCCCGTTCGACTCATTCGGCCTCTCCGAATCGATATCCCGGCTCCCTCGAGCCTGAGCGAACGGGCGGCCACCTGCCGTACGGTGACGGCTGCGACTAAAACGTAGTCTTGAACGTGAAATACAAAGCGCCCCGGTCCTTCAGCAAGGCGGTCAGCCCGTTCTGTGAGACCACACTGGTGGCGTTCTCCTTCGTCGGACCGAAGAAATCGACGTACTTGATGTCGAACAGGTAGCGTTGATAAAGATTCACCCCGACCCCAACAGCATAGTTCCCAGTGCCCTGATTCCCGCCGAAGGCATTCGGCGCATTGCCGACGACCCCGCGCGAGTAGCTCAGCGGAAGGGTGAGATCCGCACCTGGCAACACTTGGAACCAGGTCGGGATGAAATTGCCGCCAAGTGAGAAAAAATTCTTGGTCACGCAGCCATCGTATTTGTTCTTTCCGATGCAGGGCGCGAACCCCTCCGCGTTGAAGAACTGCTCACCGGATCGAACGCGTTCCCAACGCGCGAAGACACCTTCTGCGTTGTAGGTAGCCGTGTCAAAGATCTTGAATCCGAACAGACGAACTTCTGGCAGGATGCCGATGACGTTCGTGACCAGATGCCAAGTATCGCCGCGCGCACCTCCCGTTTCGCCTTGATTTGGAAAGTCAGTGAGCGCGAAGGTCTGAGAATTCAAGGGCATGTTCTTGCGGTAGTTGAAATCCACGCCCAAGGCCAAGCCGAAGACCGGCCGGGTCAAACTCAGGCCGAACATATCGATGTCATCCGCGTAGACCATGTGGTAGCGGGTAGGATCGGCACGAGTCCGTAATATCTGCGGGATCTTGTCCGAGAAATTTCGATAGTAGAAACCCACGGTCCCCTGCAGCCATTCAGGGCTCCAGCGGATACCGACACCGACATCGCCGCGGTGCTCTGGATCGAGCACCGCGCCCTGTCTGAACGCATTGAACTTGTCGGGGCCGTGGAATAGGAAGTCCGCAGGCCCGAGATATGTTCCGCCTTCCGGAAAGCGATACGGTTCCCATTCCAGGAAGTACTGTCCCTGTAGCGTGACGGTATTCGTCACCTGGATCTGGAAGCTGATGTTATTCAGCGGCCGGAACAGCTCCTTGACCTTGGCACCAGGGCTCGCAAAACCTTTCTGAAAATCGATCGGCATCTGCCCGTAAGAATTGCCATGGAGACCGCCGCCCAGCAAAAGCGCCTCCCCCCAATAAACGGTGTGCCGCCCTCCTTTGACCGACACCGGCATGCCCGCAAGATCGAACTTCGTGAAAACAAGGGCGTCCAGAATTTCGCCGGAGGGACCCGCGTAGAAGCGATCCGTGAAGTTCGAGAATCGCGCATTGTCATAGCTCGAGGCAGCCGCGCCGCGCCGCGGATTGACCCCGGTGTAGTCGTCATAGGCGTCGTCGTACCAGCCTTGGGCGCTGAACCGCACCCCCAATACCTTTTTGTACAGAACGTCGAACTCGGTCAGGATATCCAGCCTGTTCGCCACCGTATCATGCAGGCCGAACAGCCAGTTACTGTCATCGTTGACCGCATAATTTGCGAGTTTACCGTTGCGACCCTCCATCCTTATGCCGTAGGTGTATCTGAGAGTCGTATCGAATTTGATGTCGAAATTCTCGTTCTCCACCGGGATGTTGAACGCAGGCGCATCGTCGACACCGACAGCGATCAGTGCCGCGCATGCGGCGGCCAATAGGACGCTGCCCTTACGCTCGCGTGCGCGCGATCGAATCAAAAATCCCATACGTTCCCCCTCCTCCGGTGATGCCCTTTACTTTTCAATCAAGGTCTCGGCGTCGCGCCAGGCTGGTGATAATGTCTTCGTTTCGGTTCACCCCTCCGTGAGTAACCACCGTCCGATGCAGCGATTCGACGGAAGCTCACTCGAATACCTGCTCTCCCAATCACGCAGCCGTGGCTCCGCATTATCGTCAGGCCAAAAACACTGTCCCTACTCCGCTGGGTAGTTTTTCGGTTCTTTCGCCGGCGCTTGTTGGCCTTAGCCGAAATTGCAACGCAGCACATCGTCGCCTGGCCTTCTTCTCGGATTCCGCGTTACTCAATCGGCGTGATTCACCGGAGGCTCTGAGTCAGCGTCATACTCCGGCGTATGGAGCCCGCCGGAAAAACGTGATATTTACCACGTCAACACTTGACGAACGGGGGACGCGCGCACTGCTGGCTCCTAAAAAAAACGCTCTAAATGCAATGGGCGAATTGTGGGGTGTTGCGGACATAAGAAATTGCGCGCGGACGTCATCAGCGGGAAAGGGCGGCGCCGTATGCGGCATGCAAGCGGCGTACGAACAAGCGGATTTGTTCAAACGAGATCAAGCACGAAACGCGCGGAGGGAGGACATGGCCGGCGTACGACTGCAGTCCACAGAACCGAAGAGGGGGCTCCGGGAGTCAAATTCGCTGCCAGGGCAATCGTCGCTCGCATACAAGCGAGTACCGCCTCAAAGACAGCCTGCCAGTATTGCGCGGGACGCGCTGCTGGCGAAGATCTTCAAACCTTCACCCAAATCCGTGACGGCCTTGCTCGGCCCTGCGGGACACGGAAAAACGTCTCTCATGGTCCAGGCAGAGGCAGAATGCAGAGTGCGAGGTATCCGGACGGCATGGTTGTCACTGGAGACCAGCGACAACGACCTCACGCAGCTCTTGCATCAAATCCAGCATATTCTCGCCGACCTCGAATGCGGAGCGAGAACACCGACGGTGCCTGCGATACCTTCCAACGCGACGGTATCGACCTCCCGTGCCGACTGGATAGTGTCGAGGTTGTTCGCGCTGGCCCAGCCGGTAGCACTGTTTTTCGACGATCTGCATGCGATCAGCAATACGTCCGTATTGCAGCTATTCCGCAACCTCGTTCTAACCATCAAGGAACCGGTCTATTTCTTCTTTGCTTCACGCTTCAATTTGGACCTCGGTTTCGCCCAGCAAGTAGTCTCCGATCGCGGGCTCATCATCTACATGGACGACTTGCTGTTTACGCGCGAGGAAAATAGCGCATTCCTTCAGCGTGGAGGTGAATTACAACTGTCCACGGAGGAAGAAGAGGCGATCTTCAGGCTCACACGCGGATGGCCGGCCGCGACTCAACTCTATCGCCTGGCGTTGATGACGGCGGAAAGGCGTTCTCTGCTCTCCGTCGGGAAGGGTTTTCAGCCGCTAGAATTGACGGATTACCTCGCCGACAGCGTGCTTTCGCAACAATGTCAGGACGTTCAGGACTTCCTCATTCGAACGTCCTTATTGACTCGCATGTCAGGAGACTTGTGTGACCACGTACTGGGACGTACAGATTCGCTCGCGATGCTTGCCGAGCTCGAGCGTCTGGGCTTGTTCCTCCATCGCCTGGAATCCGACAACTGCTGGTTTGGCTACCACCCGATATTTCGCGACTTTCTCCAGGAGCGCGTAAGGCTAAACCGGAACGTTTCGGCCAAAACGATACACTTGCGGGCGGGCGAATGGTTCCGGGACGCGGGCTTATACGAACCGGCTCTGCATCATTTCTGCGAGGCTGGTGAATATCGTAAAGCCGCCGAAACTTTCGGCACATGGCTGGAAGACCTCGTGCCGAGCGGCGAAGCATTGACCGTTGCCCGGTGGGCGCACCGTATTCCGGCTCGAGAGCTGCAGCGCGATCCGGATATCTGCATCAAGATTTCATGGGCGATGATTTTCCTGAGCGCACAGCAACACAAATGGCACGGGCTGCTCGGGCCGATAACATTTGAGAAGACACTTACCGATAGCCGTAAGATTTTTGAAAGCGCGATGACGATAAGGCGCGACCGGCTCGCAGAAGGTATCGCGATACTAAATGACATCGATATCGACCGCCCCGCGAATACTCGCGTCGGAAATTTCGAAAAAAGTTTGGCCTTTGGAATGCATGGATATCATGCGTTGACATTGGGCGATTATGCGGTGGCGGACGACTACATCGCCAGAGCGTTAGAATTAGAGAAACTGGCAGACAGCAAGCTGGCTATGTCGTACATGTGGGCGATACGATCCGTCAAATTCGTCTTGGCGGGTCAATTGGCCAGCGCGCGTCAACATCTGGAACCGATGCTGGCTGCGACGCGCATGGATGTTGGCGCCTCGGTTGCCGAGCACGCCGCCATCTGCTCCCTCATGCTGATCATGTACGAATCCAACGACATCGACGGCGTGATTGCCGAATTCGAGAGGAATCGAGAATTAAGGAACTTCTGAATAAGTCCCTGATCTGATCTCGACATTCAGCACGTTTAGCG
>DAOKZI010000023.1:0-69735 GCA_035325705.1 Gammaproteobacteria bacterium | reverse complement strand
GCTAAACGTGCTGAATGTCGAGATCAGATCAGGGACTTATTCAGAAGTTCCTTAGGCTAACTTTACGGTGCCACGTCTGGCTCGCGATGTTTTACTTGGCCTGGTCTCAACTGAACATAACGCTTCAACACGTCCCACGATTCATGCAATGTGAATTGCTGAACCTCTACTATCGAGTAACCTGCCTCGAACAAACGAGACGTTGCTTCATGGCGTAGGTCGTGAAAGCGGAGATCAGCTATTTCCAAAATATGGCAGGCGCGAGTGAAGGCAGCACTCACGGATTTCGCGTTGTACGGAAATATTCGGTCTTCAATCTGCGGTTGGCGCTGCATGATTTCCCACGCCTCACGGGTATACTTGAAGACGCGATTTATCCCTTTGAGTGTGGGATGTTTAAGATCTCTTACCACTCCAGTGAGGTCAGTGGGATTGTTATCGGATCGGAGCAATCGAGTTATTTCAGCCTCGCGCCGCCCGGAATACACCGCAAACCACATCAAGTCATGCATTGGTATTTCAGCTCGACCGTCGCGCGATTGGAAATGCTTCGATAATCGATCTAACTCATCGGCTGTTGGACGGCGCGTTCGGCGTCTAGACTTTGTGACAAGTCGTTGAGCACGACAGTGCCGCACAGCGTCTTCAATAGCCTGCAAATCGACTGGATAGCCCCAAGACGCCCTCGCTGCTTTGGCTACAACCGAAAGCCAGATTAGATCGTTCTGAACAGTCGCTGGGCCGGCCCCGGACTTTCTTCGGCTCACGACATGGGCAATTAAGGTTGGTGCTGAAAGAGATACCAAAAGCACTCGCGCCAAATCCGTTCTCATAAGGGCTTCAAGGGCAGCCCGCTTGGTTCGTCCGAATCCCGATAACTCGGCGTACTCTTTAATGTAGCGACCGATCATTGATCCAACAGTCACGGAATCTGCTTGGCGATCCGACGGAGCAACTTCTTCAAGTTCTATTACGCGCCTTTTGGCCCAGGATTCGGCGGCCGCCTTTTTCTTGAATGACTTCGTTTGTGTATAGACCACCTTGCTTTTTGACTTGACACGTATCTGCACTCGGTACGAGTCACCTCGAGAGGTCAGAATATAGTAGGCCATGACTTGGGACTCCACTTACAGATATTTACCCCATTAGGAGTCCGAAGGGTAGCTCAATGCGCAGAAATCCGCAAAAATCTTAGGAAAAGGAGACAATTCCAAATCCATGAAATTCGAACAAAAATCTTCGGAACACATTGATTTCAAAGCATCAAACGCGCAGTGGCGATTTTGTGTCGCTCCAATGATGGCGTGCACGGATCGACACTATCGGTATTTCGCCCGCCTGCTGACCAGGCGTGCGCGGCTGTACACGGAGATGGTGGTGGCGCAGGCGCTGCTCTACGGCCCGCGCGAGCGGCTGCTGGCCTTCGATCCGATCGAGCACCCGGTGGCACTGCAGCTCGGCGGCAGCGATCCGGCGGCGCTCGCCGCCGCGGCGCGCTTCGGCGCGGCGGCCGGCTATGACGAGATCAACTTGAACGTCGGCTGTCCCAGCGATCGCGTGCAGGCCGGGCGCTTCGGTGCCTGTCTGATCCGCGAGCCTGCGCTGGTCGCCGACTGCGTGGCCGCGATGCGCGCGGCGGTGGACGTGCCCGTCACGGTGAAAACCCGTCTCGGCGTCGACGAGGTCGACAGCTATGAGCACCTCGCGCGACTCGTCGCCGGCGTGCGGGAGGCAGGCTGTCGCGTCCTGCTGCTGCACGCCCGCAAGGCGCTGCTGAACCTCGACACGCGCGAGAACCGGCTGATTCCGCCGCTCGACTACGACCGCGTCCATCGCATCAAGCGCGATTTTCCCGAGATGTGCGTGGTGCTGAATGGCGGACTGGCCAGCGTGGCCGACGGCCTCGCGCAGCTCGAGCACGTGGACGGCGTGATGCTCGGGCGCGCCGCCTACGAACGGCCGCTGCTGCTCGCCGAGATCGACGCGCGATTCTACGGCGCAGCGCCGACGCCGGTGCCCTCGCCCACGGCCTTCCTCGCCGCCTGTCTGCCCTACCTCGAGGCCGAGCACGCGCGCGGCACGCCGCTGCGCGTGATGACGCGGCATTTGTGCGGGGTGTTCCACGGCCGGCCCGGCGCCCGCGAATGGCGCCGGCTGCTGAGCGGCGAAGGCGGCGGCGCGCGCACGCCGCGCGAGCTGCGCGCCGCGCTCGCGCGCGACGCGCAGGCGCTCACGGCTTGATGAACTTGAGCGTCATGCGATCGGACTCGCCGATCGCGAGGTATTTCTCGCGATCCTTCTCGCCGAGCCGCAGCACCGGGGGCAAGGTCCAGACGCCGTCGGCATAGTCCTTGGTGTCCTTCGGATTCGCGTTGATCTCGGATTTGTCGACGAGCTTGAAGCCGACGCCCTCGATCTGCTCGATCAGCCAGCCTTCGGGCACGTAGCCCTTCTTTGCGCTCGCCGCGGCATCGGCCCCGGCCGGCGCGCGATGCTGCTCGACGCCGAGCACGCCGCCCGACTTCAGCACGTCGAAGCAGGCCTGGTACACGGCCTCCATCTTGCCGTCGTTGATCCAGTTGTGGGTATTGCGGAAGGTCAGGACCATGTCGGCCGAGGCCGGCGGCCCCAGCGAGACGCCGTCGCCCTGCCACATCACGCGCCGCTCGACCGCGCCGTAGAGCGCCGGCGCCGCATCGAGCTTCGCCATCAGCGCCTTGTGTCCTTCGCGGCGATACTCGTTCGGGCTGTCGGGTTCGTGCGTCGCGATCGCGAGCTTGCCGGCCGGTGCGAGATAGGGCGCGAGGATTTCCGTGTACCAGCCTTCGCCGGGCAGAATCTCGATCACCGTCATCGTCGGCGCGATCCCGAAGAAGCGCAGGGTTTCGGCCGGATGGCGATAGACGTCGCGGGCGCGGTTCTCCGCGCTGCGATGGGCGCCGGCGATGGCCTGGTCCAGGCTCGGGCTCGGCGCGTCGGCGGCGAGCGCCGGCGCCGCGACGGCGAGCACCAGCAGCAGGGACGACAGCAGGCGTGACAGGGGATGTTCCTTGCGAATCATATGCGGGCTCCTCATTCGGCGCGGTAGAGCTCACCACCGCTCTGCTTGAATTCCACTGCCTTCTCTTCCATCCCCGCCGCGAGCGCGGATTCGGCATCGGCGATGCCGGCGGCCGCGGCGTAGTCGCGCACGTCCTGCGTGATCTTCATCGAGCAGAAATGCGGGCCGCACATCGAGCAGAAATGCGCGAGCTTGTGGCCTTCCTTCGGCAAGGTCTCGTCGTGGAACTCCCGCGCGCGCGCGGGATCGAGCCCGAGGTTGAACTGGTCCTCCCAGCGGAACTCGAAGCGCGCCTTCGACAGCGCGTTGTCGCGCTGCTGCGCGGCCGGATGTCCCTTGGCGAGATCGGCGGCATGGGCCGCAATCTTGTAGGCGATGATGCCGTCGCGCACGTCGTTCTTGTCCGGAAGACCGAGGTGCTCCTTCGGCGTCACGTAGCAGAGCATCGCCGTGCCGAACCAGCCGATCATCGCCGCGCCGATCGCGGAGGTGATGTGATCGTAGCCCGGCGCGATGTCGGTGGTCAGCGGCCCGAGGGTATAGAACGGCGCTTCGTGGCAGACCTCGAGCTGGCGGTCCATGTTCTCTTTGACGAGGTGCATCGGCACGTGGCCCGGCCCTTCGATCATCACCTGCACGTCGTGCTTCCACGCGATCTGCGTCAACTCACCGAGCGTGTCGAGCTCGGCGAACTGCGCCTCGTCGTTGGCATCGGCGATCGATCCCGGCCGCAGGCCGTCGCCGAGCGAGAAGGCGACGTCGTACTGGCGCATGATGTCGCAGATGTCCTCGAAGTGCGTGTAGAGAAAGTTCTCCTTGTGATGCGCCAGACACCACTTCGCGAGGATCGAACCGCCGCGCGAGACGATGCCCGTCACCCGCTTGGCCGTGAGCGGAATATAGGGCAGGCGCACGCCCGCATGGATCGTGAAATAGTCGACGCCCTGCTCCGCCTGCTCGATCAGCGTGTCGCGGAAGATGTCCCAGCTCAGCTCCTCGGCCTTGCCGTCGACCTTCTCCAGCGCCTGGTAGATCGGCACCGTGCCGATCGGCACCGGCGAGTTGCGGATGATCCATTCGCGCGTCTCGTGGATGTTGCGGCCGGTGGAGAGATCCATCACGGTGTCGCCGCCCCAGCGCGTGGACCACACCATCTTTTCGATTTCCTCGGCGATCGACGAGGTGACCGCGGAGTTGCCGATGTTGGCGTTGATCTTCACGAGGAAGTTGCGGCCGATGATCATCGGCTCGCTCTCGGGATGATTGACGTTGGCCGGGATGATCGCGCGCCCGCGCGCCACTTCGTCGCGCACGAACTCCGGCGTGATCTCGCGCGGGAGCTGCGCGCCCAGCGGGGCGCCGGCATGCACGCGCGCGCCGCTGCGATCGCGCCATGCCTGAAGCTTCAGGTTCTCGCGGATGGCGACGAACTCCATCTCCGGCGTGACGATGCCGCGGCGGGCGTAGTGCATCTGCGTGACCGTGCCGTTGCCGCGCGCGCGGAGCACGGGGCGCCGCCGCGCGAAGCGCAGGCCATCGAGACCGCGATCCTGCTCGCGGCGGCGCGTCCACTCGGAGCTCGGCACGGCCAGCGCGACGGTGTCGCCGCGCTCCGCGATCCACGCCCCGCGCAGCGGCGGCAGGCCTGCGCGAATGTCGACGGCCCGGCTCGGATCGGTGTACGGACCCGAGGTGTCGTAGACGTAGATCGGTGCATTGGCGAGGGAGACGCCGCGCGCGATCGTCGGCTGCTGCGCGATCTCGCGCATCGGGACACGCAGATCGGGCCGCGAGCCCTCGACGTAAATCTTGCGGGAGCCGGGCAGCGATGTCGTGACTTCGGGATCGAGCTGCGCGTGCTCGGTGAGAATGTGATCGGGAACTGCGTTCATCGGGACCTCCAGTACGCCGGGCTTGTATCGATCAGTCGGCCGCGCCGGACCGGAACGCATGGGAGGCACTGCTGCTTCCCTACGCCGGCATGATCCGGGTCAGGTTCGAAGGGTCTGCTCTCAGCTCCGCCCTCGCGCATCGCGCGTGCGGAGCACCCCTAGCCGCTGTCGCTGGCAGCACTATAGCGTATAATTCCTGATGTCCATACCGCGTTTGCGACCCGGTCGCGAGCCCGGAAAATCAGGCAATTTCCGCTTCCGTTCCGTCATACGCGAGTCCTTCAACATGGATTTCCAACAAGCACGCTTCAACATGGTCGAACAGCAGATACGCACCTGGGAGGTGCTCGATCAGGCCGTGCTGGACGCGTTGTTCGAAGTGCCGCGCGAGCACTTCGTGCCCGAAGCCTATCGCCAGCTCGCTTTCTCCGACATCCGCATCCCGCTCGGCATGGGTCAGTTCATGATGTACCCGCGCGTCGAGGCGCGGATGTTGCAAGCCCTCAATCCAGGACCGCGCGACCGCGTGCTGGAAATCGGCACCGGCAGCGGCTACGTGACCGCGCTGCTCGCGCATTTCGCGAGCAGCGTCGTCAGCGTCGAGATCTATGCCGCGTTCACCGACGGCGCCGCAAAGAAGCTGCGCGCGCGCGAGGTCGACAATGTCGCGCTGATCACCGCCGACGGCATCGGCGGTTATCCGGCGCAGGGCCCCTACGACATCATCGCGATCACCGGCTCCTTTGCGCGGCGGCAGCCGGGGATCGAAGCGCAGCTCGCGATCGGCGGGCGGCTGTTCGTGGTCGTCGGCACCGGGCCGGCGATGGAAGCGCTGCTGGTCACGCGCAGCACCGAGCAGGCCTGGACCGTCGAGTCGCTGTTCGAAACCGAGCTCGAACCGCTGGTCGGCGCCGAGACGCCGCCGCAGTTCGCATTCTGAGCGCCGAGGGACGCCGCGCCTGCGCCGGACCGTCGCGAGGACGCCGCTCGATGGAGGAAATCGTCGTCGAGGACTACGCGGCGCTGCGCGCCACGCTGCCGCACACGGTGCTCGACGTGCGCGAAGCCTGGGAGTTCGAGCTTTGCCACTTGCGCGGCAGCCGGCACATCCCGCTCGGCGAGCTCGCGCAGCGCGTCACCGAGCTCGACCGCGCACAGACGCTCGTCGTCATCTGCCACCACGGCCTGCGCAGTCGCGCCGCCCAGGCCTGGCTGCTCGCGCAGGGCTTTGCGCATGTCCTGAACCTCGCCGGCGGTATAGACGCCTGGGCGCGGCGCATCGACCCCTCGCTGAGCCTGTATTGACGCGGATGCGCCCGCCGCGCGCCCCCAAGGAACTTCGCATGTCTCGAGATCACGTTCGTTACCCGCCGGCCGCCGCGCCGATCCGCCGTATGCGGCTCCTCGCGCCGGTGCTCGCCGCGCTGCTGTGCGCGGCGATCGTCCCGGCCCGCGCGGCCGATCTGCTCGCGCTCCTCGCGCTCGCCGAGCAATCCGATCCGGAGTATCGCGAAGCGCAGGACAACGCCCTCGCGGTGGCCGAGGGCATTCCGCAGGCGCGCGCCGCGCTGTGGAAGCCGCAGCTCAGCTTCACCACGGGAGGCGCCCGCGTTCGGCAGGACATCGAAGCCGACTTCGCCTTCGGCGCGGACGGCGGCGAGACGGCCTACGACCGCACCGACTATCGCTTGAGCCTGGTGCAGCCCGTCTACCATCGCGATCGGCACATGCGCTTGAAGCAGGCCGACAAACGCCTGCGCCAGGCCCAGCTCCAGATCGACGCCGCGTTCCAGCGCCTGATGGTGCGCCTGGCCGAGCGCTACTTCGACGTGCTCGCCGCCCAGGACAATCTCGCCTTCGCGCGCGCCGAGAAGGAATCGCTGCAGGGTCAGCTCGAACAGGCGCGCCAGCGCTTCGACGTCGGCCTCATCGCGATCACCGACGTGCAGGAGGCGCAGGCCGGCTACGATCGCGCGAATGCGCTCGTGATCACGGCCGAGAACGAGCGGCAGAACGCCGAGGAGCGGCTGCGTGAGGTTACCGGCGAATATCACCGCAGGCTGTGGCCGCTCGGCGACGCACTGCCCTTGACGCGGCCGGATCCGGACAACATCGAGCAATGGACGGAGACCGCGCTCGGCCAGAACCTCGATCTCGAGGCCGCGCTGGTCGCGACCGATATCGCCGCCGACGAAATCGAGGTGCAGCGCGCGGGACACTATCCCAGCCTCGACATCGAGGGCGGCCACGGCTTCAACGCGGGCGGCGGGCTGTTCGGCCAGAACGATACCGAGACCAGCGACATCGGCGTGCGCCTCAACGTGCCGCTGTACGAAGGCGGCGCAGTGTCCTCGCGTACGCGCCAAGCCGTGCACGAGCATGCCGGTGCGCTCGATCGCCTCGAGCGCACGCGCCGCTCGGTCTATCGCCAGGCGCGCGAGGCCTTTCTCGGCGTCGTCACGCAGATCGGCGCCGTGAGTGCGCTGAAGCAGGCCGTGGTATCGTCGCAGACGGCGCTGGAATCGACCCGGGCCGGATTCGAGGTCGGCACGCGGACGACGGTGGACGTGGTCGCGGCCGAACGCGGTCTGTCGCAGGCGCGCCGCGACTATGCGCGGGCCCGCTACGACTACGTTCTGAATCTGCTCCGGCTGCGCGAAGCCGCCGGCACGCTGAGCCCGGAGATCATCGCGCAGACGAACTCGTGGCTGCGGCCGGCTTCCGAGGAGACGGGCGCACCGGCCGATGCCGCGAAACCCAGATAACGAGACTTGCAGGGGAGCTCATGGCCAATACCAACCAGATCGCCGGCGCACGGAAGTGTCGCCTCGACGAGTGCACGCTGCTCGTCATCGACATCCAGCAGCGGCTCGGCGACGCGATGCCGGGCAAGGTGCTCACGCGCGTCCTCCAGAACACCTCCCTGCTGGCGCGTGCCGCCAGTCTGCTCGAGGTGCCGGTGCTGCACACCGAGCAATACCCGCAGGGGCTGGGCGCGACGCACCCGATGGTGCTAGATGCGCTGCCTGAGAACCGCAAGTACTTCGCGAAGACGACGTTCAGCGCGATGAACGCCGACGGCTTTCCGGCCGCGATCGCTGCGCTCGCGCGGCGCCAGGCCGTGCTCGTCGGCATGGAGGCGCACGTCTGCGTGCTGCAGACGGCGATGGATCTGACGGCGACCGGGGCGGAAGTGTTCGTCGTCGAGGACGCGATCTGCTCGCGCCGCCTGGAGAATTACCAGAACGCGCTCGATCGCATGCGGGCCTGCGGAATCAGCATCATCAGCGCGGAGTCGGTGGTCTTCGAGTGGATGGGCGACTCGCGCCATCCGCACTTCAAGACGATACAGGGCTGGTTGCGCTGAGCGCAGCCGCGGATGACGATCCGCGCTCCGGATCGCCGGCACATGCGCCGGCGGTCCGGAGCCCTTCAGCGCGCGCCCGGCATCAGTTGACCGTGTAGTTGCGAGCCTTCATGCAGGCCGCGTAGGCGTTGTTGTAATCCGCGGTCTGGCGCTGCCGCTGATCGTAGGCCTGCTGGTTCGCGGCCTGCGTCTGCTGGTAGTACTGCTGCTGTTGCTGCTGCTGGTAGTAGTCATAGCCCTGCGGCTGCGGGGGCGGCGCCGCGCTCTGCTGGGTGGAGCGCGACACTGCGCCGAACACCGTCGAGGCGAGCGCGCCGATCGCCGCTCCCTTGCCCGCGTTGCCCGCGATTGCACCGCCGGCGGCACCGAGCGCGGCACCCGTCGCCGCGTCCCCGATCACCCCGCCGCCCTTGAAGAAGCCGCCGTTACCGAGGCCCAGAAGACCGCCGCTCTGCTGCTGCTGCGGCGGGGGCTGATCGCTGTAGCCGTAGTTCGGCGGCGGCGGGGGCGGCACGGCGGCCGGCGCGGCCAGCGGCGGCGCGGTGGTCGGATCGAAACCGGTCTGCGACACGGACCACTGATGACACTGGAAGCGATCCGCCGCCTGCTGTTCCTGGCTCTGTCCGCCGTTAGGATAAGCGAAGGCTTGCCCCTGCTGAGCGCCCGCCGCGAGCGGCAGCGCGCAACAGGCGGCAGCGACCAGCGCGTGGCACACGCGCGTCGCGAAATATTGCTTGTGCTTCATCTGTTACTCCTCCCCACTGGGCCACGGCGAATGCGAAACGCCCGCGTCGGGCCAGCATATCACCGCGCAGTTCGAACCGATTGCGACGGATGCCGCAGTCCCCGCGTTCGAGCTTCGGGTCCGGGCCGCGCGCTCAGCGCAGGCCCGCCTGTTCGAGGACCGCGACGACGGCCGTCGTCGCGCCCTTGTTGCGGGCGACGATGTCGCTGCCCGCACGGCCCGCGGCATCGCGCCGATCGCTGTCCTCCAGCCAGCGCGAGACGATGCCGGCCAGCGCATCGGCATCGGCGCCGATTTCGAGCGCCGCGACCTCGCGCAGCCGCGCCGCGATCTCCTCGAAATTGAACAGATGCGGGCCGGTGACGATCGGCACACCGAGCGCCGCCGGCTCCAGCACGTTCTGTCCGCCGAACGGCGCGAGACTGCCGCCGACGAAGGCGACGTCCGCGGCCGCGTAGAACTTCAGGAGCTCGCCCATGGTATCGACCAGATAGACGTCGACTTCAGGGCGGCAGGCCTCTCCCGCCTGCCGGCGCGCGAGCACCCGCCCCGCGCGGCGGCACAGCTCGGCGACGGCGTCGAAGCGCTCCGGGTGGCGCGGCGCGATCACGAGCAGCAGCGTCGGATGTCGCAGCCGCAGTCGCACCAGCATCTCGAGCAGCACTTCCTCCTCGCCGGGCCGGGTGCTGCCCGCCATCACGATCGGCCGGTTGATGCCGAGCTCGCGGCGTATCGCCGCGCCTTCCTCGAATACGCTCGCCGGCAGGTGCACGTCGAACTTGAGGCTGCCGGTGATGCTCATGCGTTCGTCCGCTGCGCCGAGGCCGCGCAGCCGCGCCGCATCCGCCGTGCTCTGCGCCGCGATGCGGCTCAGCTCGCCGAGCATCGCGGCCGTGATGCCGCGCAGCCAGCGATAGCGTCGCGCCGACTGCTCCGACATGCGCCCGTTGACGAGCACGACGGGAATACCGGCCGCACGCGCCTCGTGGATCACGTTCGGCCACAGCTCGGTCTCCATCAGCAGCAGCATGCGCGGCCGGAAGCGGCGCAGGAAGCGGCGCACGATCCACGGCAGATCGTAAGGGAAGTAGACGTGCTGGACGGTCTCGCCGAACTGGCGCGTGACGGTGTCGTAGCCGGTCGGCGTCGTCGTCGTCACCAGCACCGGCGCGTAGGGATAGCGCTCGCGCAGCGCGCGCACCAGCGGCGCGGCCGCACCGACTTCACCGACCGACACCGCATGCACCCAGATCGGCTCGTCCAGCCGCAGCGCGCCGTCGTAGCAGCCGAGGCGCTGGCGCCAGCGATCGCCATAGGCCGGATTGCGCCGGGCGCGCCACGCGAGGCGCAGCAGGATGAAGGGCAGCAGCAGCAGGAAGGCCGCGCTGTAGATCCATCTCATCCAGGGCGCATCCTCGGGCTCCGCACGCTCAAGGGTTCAGCCAGTCCAGGTAGTCGCGCACGCCGGCCTCGACCGCGCGCGCGCGGCGCAGATAGCCGGCCGCGCGCGTGCGCTCGAGATCGGCCAGCGTATGAGCCTGGTAAGCGCCGAGCAGATCGGCCGGGAAAGGGATGTATTCGATGTCGCCGCGGCCGTGCCAGGCGATGACGGCGCGCGCGACTGCGTTGAAGCTCGCCGCCGTGCCGGTGCCGCAGTTGTAGATGCCGCTGACGCCGGCGGTCTCACCGCACCACAGCGTCTGCGCGACGACGTCGTCGACGTGGATGAAGTCGCGGCGCTGCTCGCCCGGGCCGACGCCGTGCGAGGCGCCGAACAGGCGCAGCACGCCGTCGCGCTTGAGCTGCTCGTCGAAGTGGAAGACGACGCTCGCCATGCGGCCCTTGTGCCGCTCGCGCGGCCCGTAGACGTTGAAATAGCGTAAGCCCACGATGCGCGAGCGCGCGCGGCCGAGGCGCTGCCGCACGTGCTGATCGAAGGCGAGCTTCGAATACCCGTAGACGTTCAGCGGCGCTTCGCTGCGCGGCTCTTCGACGCAGCGCGCGCTGAGCCCGTAGACCGCGGCGCTGGACGCATAAACGAAGGGGATGCCGCGCACTTCGCATAGATCGAGCAGATCGCGCGAGTAGGCGAAGTTGTCGTCCATCATGCGGCGGCCGTCCCATTCGGTCGTATCCGAACAGGCGCCGAGATGGTAGACGAGCTCGATGCCGGTGCCCTGTCGCGACAGCGGCTCGAAGCGGGCGAGGAAAGCGCGGCGATCGTGGTAGTCGCCGAGGGTGGCTCCGCGCAGGTTCGCCATCTTGCGCCCGTCTGTGAAGTCGTCGACGACGATCAGATCCTCGCGCCCGCGCGCGTTCAGCGCATGCACGAGATTGCTGCCGATGAAACCGAGGCCGCCGGTGACGACGATCATGCCTCTTCCTCTCTGGACGCGCCGCGTGCGCTCTCGAGGAGGCGCGTCGTCGACAGACCGTCGTGATAGGGCAGCGTGAGCACCTGGCCGCCGCGGCGGAGCACCTCGTCCGCGCCCGCGATGTCGGCAATCCGATAGTCGCCGCCCTTGACCAGCACATCGGGGCCGATCGCGGCGATCAGCCGCTGCGGCGTGTCTTCGTCGAAGGGCACGACCCAGTCGACGGCGCGCAGGCCGGCGAGCACTTCGAGCCGCTGCGCGAGCGGATTGACGGGGCGCGTCGGCCCCTTGAGGCGACGCACCGAGGCGTCGGTGTTGACGGCGACGATCAAGCGATCGCCGAGCGCGGCCGCCTCCTCGAGGTAGCGCACGTGGCCCGCGTGCAGGAGATCGAAGCAGCCGTTGGTCATCACGATGCGCTCGCCGCGCGCGCGCGCCGCCGCGACTTCGTCGAGCAAGCTCGCCTCATCCCGCGCCGAGGAAGGCCGCCGCGGATGCACGGCGGCGAGCAGCTCCTCGTTGCTGACGACCGCCGTGCCCAATTTGCCGACGACCAGACCGGCGGCGACGTTCGCGAGCATCGTCGCCGTCGGCAGATCGCTGCCCGCGGCGAGCGCGCAGGCGACGATCGCGCACACGGTGTCGCCGGCACCGGTGACGTCGTAGACGTCGCGCGCCCTCGCCTTCAGATGCAGCGGTGCGGCGTCGGCGCGGATCAGCGACATGCCGCGCTCACCGCGCGTGACGAGCACGGCGCCGAAGCCGTGGGCGCGGCACAGCGCGGCGCCGCGCGCGGCGATGTCCTCGTCGCTGCGACAGGCGCCGACGACGGCTTCGAACTCGGCGCTGTTCGGAGTGAGGACGGAAGCGCCCGCGTAGCGGGCGAAATCGCGGCTCTTCGGATCGACGACGACGGGCTTGCCGGCGGCGCGCGCCTGCGCGATCCACGGCTGCGGATCGCGCAGCGCGCCCTTGGCATAGTCGGACAGCACCAGCGCGCCGACGGCGGGCAGCAGCTCGCTCAGCTCCGGGTCGAGGGCGAGCGCCTCGCGGTCCGGCAGCCGCTCGAAATCCAGACGCAGCAGTTGCTGATGCTGGGCGAGCACGCGCAGCTTGACGGTGGTGCGCGGCGCCCTGCGCTGCAGCCGGGTCTCGATGCCGGCCCGCTTGCAGCAGGCTTCGAGGCTGCCGGCATCCGCGTCATCGCCGACGAGGCCGACGAGAATCGCGCGGGCACCGACCGCGACGGCGTTCGCGGCGACGTTGGCCGCGCCGCCGGCGCGATCCTCGCTGCCGCCGACGCGCACGACGGGCACCGGTGCTTCGGGCGAAATGCGCGAGGTGCTGCCGCTCCAATAGCGATCGAGCATCACGTCGCCCGCCACCATCACGCGGGCCTTGCGCAGGCGTTCGACGTCGGGCTTCATGCGGATGCCATTCGTATTGGAGATATACTGGAGTCGCTGGCTGCGCCGGCAGCCGCGGATTCGCGGGGCTCGGTGCCGATCGTATCGTTGTGCCGTATCGCCGCCGCGCGCTGGCCGCGCAGCGGCGGCAGGATTCTAACACATGCCCTTGATGCGACATGTCGAAGCGCGGATACGCTTCTTCGGCCTCTGCCTATTGTCCTGCGCGCTGTCGGTCCACGCCGTGGATGCTCATCGGCCGTCGCCCTTCGCCGCCGTCTATACCATCGAGGCCGGCGGGATCGGGGCCGGACGCATGACGCGCACGCTGTCGATCGCGGCCGATGACGACTATCGCTTCTCCGCCATCGTCGAAGCCGAGGGCCTCGTCGCGCTGCTGAAACCGACGCGCATCGTCGAAGAGAGCGCGGGCCGTTGGGCCGACGCCCATCCCGTCACCGCGCGTTACTCGCACCTGAAGACCTCGGGCAAGAAGCGCAAGGAGACCGTGATCGACTTCGACTGGCAGGCCGGGCGCTCGCACGCGACGATCAACGGCGCGCCCGTCGAAGGCAAGCTTGAGACCGGCGAAATCGACAAGCTGAGCTATCAGCTCGCGCTGATGCGCGATCTCGCGGCCGGCGTCGGCGCGCTCGAGTATCGCGTCGCCGAGGCGGGCGGCAGCAAGCGCTACCGGCTCGAACGCCGCGCCGACGAGCGCGTGCAGGTCGGCGCGGCGGCCTACGACACCGTCCCCGTCGTCTATGCGCGCGACGACGGCCGTCGCACCGTCCTGTGGTGCGCGCCCGCGCTCGAGTATCTGCCGGTGCGCATCGAATACACCGAGAAGGACGGCAAAGTGACGACGGCGGAGCTCGCGTCCGTCGACGTCGACTGAGCGAGCGAGCGCGTCCCTCTCAGGACTGGAGCTCGTAGCGGAGCTGCTCGGCCTGCGCGCGCGATTCGAAGTCCGCGGGATCGCGCAGCAGTGCTTCGAGCTCACGCAGCGCTTCTTCTTCGCGTCCCATGCGCTCCAGCGCGCGCGCGCGATGGAAGCGAATGTCGCGATTGTTCGGCGCGAGATCGACGGCCTGACCGAGGATTTTGAGCGCCTGCTCGTGACGGCCCTCTTCGAGCAGGATCCAGCCGTAGGTGTCGACCACCTCGGCGCGCCGCGGCGCCAGCTCGAAAGCTTTCCGCGCCATGTCGAGCGCGCGGGCGTCCCCGATCTTGCGATAGAGCCAGGCAAGGTTGTTGCGCACCACCGGGCTGTCGGGCGCCTGCGCGAGCACGCGCTCGAATTCGGCGATCGCGGCGCCGTCCTCGCCCGCCTCCTGCAGGCGCCCGGCATGGAGCACCCGCGCCTGCAGATCCTCGGCATGCGTCTCCACCCACTCCGCGAGGCGCCGACGATCCTGTCCCGCGCGGCGTTCCGCATCATCGAGTTTCAACATCAGCTCGCGCGTCGGGGCGCGCGCATACGCCTTGCCGTAGGCCGCGACCGCGGCCTGCGCGTCTCCGTCCTGCTGCAACAGATCGCCGCGCAGCTCGTCGGCCGCGGCGTCGCCCCCGGGCAGCGGCGCGATGTCTTCGATCAGCGCACGCGCCTCGTCGGCCTTGCGCTGCTGCAGGGCGAGCCGCGCGAGCGCGAGGCGCGCATCGAGATTGTCGGGCGCCGCCTGCACCATGTCCTCGAGCACGGCGCGCAGCGCCGTCGCGTCACCGCTGCGCGCGACCGCGATCGCGAGCAGGCGAGCCAGCTTGCCGTCGCCGGGAAAGCGCCGCGCGAGCGCGCGCGCAATCGGCAGCGCGTCGTCGTTCTTGCCGGCCGCGAGCAGACTCAGGCAGTACTCGAGCTGCACGCCCGGCGCGAACGGCGCGACCCGCCAGGCCTCGCGCACGAAAGCGAGGGCTTCGTCGTGACGCCCTGCTTCGCGCGCCTGACGTGCGAGCAGCAGTCGCGGGCGCAGGGCATCGGGATGCGCGCGGCGCGCCTGCTGCCACAGCTCGGTCGCGCGATCGGCCTTTCCATCGGCGAGTGCGAGCATCGCCAGACCGTCGAGCGCCTCGGCCTGATCCGGCTGGCGCGCGAGGATGGCGCGATAGCGCGCGCGCGCCTCCTCGGGCCGGCCGGCGGCGAGATCCAGCCGCGCGAGATTCAGCGCCGCGGCGTCGAAGGCCGGCGCCAGCGCCAGCGCGCGTTCGTAGGCCGCACGCGCCTCGTCGGGGCGCCCGGCCGTCTCGAGCACGAAGGCGAGCACATTGTGCGCAAAGGGATCCTCGCCGCGACGCGCGACGAGCGCATCGGCCGCGCGGCGCGCGGCCTCGAGATCGCGGCGACCGAGCTCGGCCGCCACCGTCAGGATGTCCGGCGCGAGCGTGTCGTCTCCGCGCTCGCGCAGGCCCGGCACCGCGGTGAGCACCTCGTCGAAGCGCCCGGCGGCGAGCTGCGCGATCGCGAGCTGACGCTGGACCACGAGCGAGTCGGGATCGTGCTCGCGCGCCGCGCGCAGCGCCTTTTCGCCGGCGTCGTGATTGCCGCCGCGCAGGAGCGCACTGCCGAGCAGGGCGAGCATGCGCGGGTCCTGTCCGGCCGCGCGATCGAGGGCATCGAGATCGTAGGCCGTCGCATCGAAGCGGCCGCCGGCGAGCTGGGCGGCTTCGAGCATGTGCCGGATCTGCTGGTCATCGGGATCGAGCTTGGCGAGCCGGCGCAGCAGGTACTCGGCGTCGCCGTAGGCGCCGAGCTGGAAGTGCAGACTCGCCGCCTGGCGCAGGCTCTCGCGATGTTCGGGTGCGACGGCGAGCACGCGGCGCAGATGATTGAGCGCGGCCGTCGGATCGCGCCGGCCCACCGCGATCATCGCGCGCAGGAACTGCGCGCGCGGCCCCGCCTGCACGGCTTCGGGCAGGCGATCCAGCGCCGCTGCCGCGGCCACGTGCCGCTGCGCGGCGAGCTCGGCCGCCGCCGTCCCGAGCAGCGCGAGCTCGTCGCCGGGCCGTGCGGCGAGCACTTTCGCATAGGCGCGCAGCGCCTCCTCGGGACGGCCCTGCGCGAGCGCGAGCTGTCCTTCGAGCCGCCACAGCGGCAGGCCTTCGAGCTTGCGCGCTCGGGCCTGCGCGAGCGTCTGGCGGGCGTCGTCGAGACGGCCGAGCGCGATCTGCGCCCGCACCAGCCCCGCCTGCGCCTCGATCAGATCCGGATCGCGCGCGAGCGCGGCGGCGTAATACGGCAGCGCCTCCGCATAGGCCTCGCGCGCCGCCCGCACCTCGCCGCTCAGGAGCTGCCAGGCAGGATTCGCTTCATCGCGCGCGGCGGCCAGTCGCGCGAGGGCGGCGTCGAACTCGCCGCGCAGCAGATGGGCGCGGGCGAGTGCGAGCCGATTGTCCGGCGTGTCGCGACCGAGGGCGAGCGCGCGACGCAGCTCCTTCAGCGCCGCGCCGGCATCGCCGCTCGCGAGCAAGGCCTGCGCCAGCAGCTCGCGCGCGACGCCGTCCTTGGGTCGAGCCTGGACCACGGCCCGCAGCAGCGGCACCGCGCGAGCCGGCGCCTGGTCTTCGAGGTATTGTCGCGCGGCGGCGAGGGCTTCATCGCTCCCGCGTTGTGCGCGCTGTACGAGCCAAGCGCCGGCCGCAGCGGCGAGCAGCACGCCGAGCAGCGCACCGATCGCGACACGACGCCGCGTGCGCTGGCGCCTTCGGCTCGAACGCCGCGACATGGAGAAAAGGCGTGAGCCTCAACCGCCCTGGTCGAGGAGGTGGATCAATTCCTGCGCGGGGATGTAGCCGCCGAGCTCCTCGCCGGCCTCGGAGAACACGGCCGGCGTCCCGTGCACGCCCATCGCCTCGCCGAGATGGAAATGCTGTGCGACCGGGTTGTCGCACTTTGCGCTCTTGATCCGCTTGCCCAACTTCGCCTCGGTCAGCGCGACTTTCCGATCCGGCGCACACCATACGGCGACGGC
This sequence comes from Gammaproteobacteria bacterium, assembly GCA_035325705.1. Classification (GTDB taxonomy): domain Bacteria; phylum Pseudomonadota; class Gammaproteobacteria. The sequence goes on along the minus strand of DAOKZI010000023.1, from coordinate 52,924 downwards.
CTTGTCGTAGGACTCGCTGTCGAGCCCCGTGCGGGGGAAGGCGAGATAGTTGACGGTCACGCCGCCGTCGTTCAACACCTTGATCTGCTGATGCATTTTTCGGCAGTACCCGCAGTCGATGTCGGTGAAGACATAGATCGAGTGCCGCGTCTTGCCGCCGGTCGCCGGGAAGGTGATGGCGCTCGCATCGCCGATCTGATGGAAGGCCGCGACGCGCGCCTGCGTGCGGCGCTGATCGGTGAGGTTGACGCGGCCGTCGAGATCGATCACGTCGCCCTTGACGACGTATTTCGCATCCGGAGTCATGTAGAGCACGGTCGGTCCCAGCATCACCTCGTAGAGCCCCGGGATCGGTGCCGGCTTCACGCTCGTGATGGCTGCATCGGGCAGCACCGTGCGCAGTCGCGCAGCCAGCTTCGCGTCGATCGCTTCCTCGGCGTGGGCGGCGAGCGGCACCGCGAACAGCGCGGCGAGCAAGGTCACGAACAGGCGTCTCTCGTTCATCCGGGATCCTCGAATCATGGGCAGGGGCTTCAACCCGCGCGGCGAGCGGCCGACATCATAAGGACTGAGCCTCGTCCCGGCCACCGCGGCGCTGCGCGTGCGCTTCAGACCCCTATCGGCCGGCCGTGTTCCGCATTGAGGCCAAACTCGCTACAGTGCCGGCACCCGCGGCAACGCCCGCCCGGCCGGGCCACCACGGATCCCACGACGGGCCATTTACCGGGAGTCGCGTACGCGCAATGGATTCGCAAACCGCTGCCGATCTCACGGGCCATCAGCTCGGCAAGTACCGCATCGTCCGCCGCATCGGCGCCGGCAACATGGCCTGCGTCTATCTCGCCCAGGATCCCTTCATCGATCGCCCGGTCGCGATCAAGGTCGCGAACCCGGTCGCATACGGCTCGGCAGAGGAAGCCGAGCGCCAGCGCCAGCAGTTCTTCGCCGAGGCGCAGACCGCCGGCATGCTGCGCCATCCGAACATCACGGCGATCTTCGATGCGAGCACCGAACAGGGCTACAACTACATCGTCATGGAGTATGTGCCGGGCGGTCGCACGCTGGATCACTACACCAAGCCGGACCAGCTCCTGCCGCCGGAACAGATCACCAACCTCCTCTACCAGTGCGCGCTGGCGCTCGACTACGCGCACCGGCGCGGCGTCGTCCATCGCGACATCAAGCCGCGCAACATTCTGATCAGCGACGCGATGGACGTGAAGATCGCCGATTTCGGCGTCGCCGTCGCGAGCAGCAGCCAGACCGGCAGCGCCGAGGCCTGGATCGGCTCCCCGCTGTACATGTCGCCGGAACAGATCCGGCTGGAACCGCTGAGCGGCCAGTCCGATCTGTTTTCGCTCGGCGTGCTGGCCTATCAGCTCCTGACCGGCAAGCATCCCTTCGAGGCTTCGAACTTCGAGGCGATCCAGCATCGCATCCTGAACACCAAGCCGGCCCCGCTCGCCCATTTCCGTGCCGATCTGCCCGACATCTTTCAGCGCATCCTCGACAAGGCCCTGGCGCGCAATCTGCAGTACCGCTATCGCAGCGGCGCGGATCTCGCCGGCGATCTGACCCTCGTCTACGACTTCCTGCGCGACGGCACGCGCGGCGTGTCCCAGCAGGAGAAATTCTCGCGCATCAGCGGGCTGCCGTTCTTCAAGGATTTCCAGGATCTCGAGCTGTGGGAGCTGATTCACGCCGGCGATTGGCTGCGCGTGCCGGACGGCACGCCGATCGTCAATGAGGGCGACAAGGAAGCCTCGTTCTACGTGATCGTCGAAGGACGCGTCGGCGTGCGCAAGCAGGATCAGGAGCTCCTCGAGCTCGGGATCGGCGACTGCTTCGGCGAGATGGGACTGCTGCTCGGCCGTGAACGCTGCGCGACGGTCATGGCGCGGCAGGACGCGACCGTGCTGCGGATCCGGGGCACGACCATCGATCGCATGTCGGTCAATTCGCAGATCAAATTCCAGCGCGCCTTCCTGTTCGCCCTGATCGACAGACTCGACGCGGTGACGGAACGCATGGCCCCCTCACCCGCGCGCGCGATCGCCGATGTCGGGACCTGATCGCCTATCGCAGACCGCGCGCGGCACGCGCGGCAGCCGGGCCTCGCTGCAGGAACGGCGGCTGACGCTGAACGACGTGCTCGCGATGCTGCGCGCGACCAACGTCCTGCAGGCGCGCAGCGCACAGCGCCTGCGCAGCGTGCTGAGCGATGCCGATCAGCGCCATCCCTTTGTGCAGGTCGCGGCCCAGAGCGCGCACAGCGACACGACGCCTTCGTATCCGCTCACGCTGGAGACGATCACCCGCCTCGTCGCCGAGGCGACGAAGCAGGCCTACTACCGCATCGACCCGCTGAAGATCGACGTCGAGGCCGTCACGCGCCTCGTGTCCCAAGCCTATGCGACGCGCTGGCAGTTCCTGCCGGTCGAGGTCACCGATGCGCAGGTGACGATCGCGACCGCCGAGCCGATGATTGCCGAGTGGGAAAAGGAAATCGCGCCGATCGTCAAACGCCGCATCGTGCGCGTGCTCGCCAATCCGCTGGACATCGAGCGCTACCTGAAGGAGTTCTACGGGGTCAGCCGTTCGATCACGCGCGCCGAGCGCAGCAAGGCGGTCGAGCGCGCGAACCTCGTCGAGAACATGGAGGCCCTGACGCAGCTCGGCGACGCCAGCGAGCCGGACGCCAACGACCGGCACATCGTCCACCTCGTCGACTGGCTGCTGCAGTATGCCTTCGAGCAGCGCGCGAGCGACATCCACATCGAGCCGCGCCGCGAGCAGAGCAACATCCGTTTTCGCATCGACGGCGTGCTGCATCTCGTGAACCAGATGAGCACGCCGGTGGTCGCTGCGATCGTCAGCCGCATCAAGACGCTGGGGCGCATGGACGTCGCGGACAAGCGCCGGCCGCAGGACGGGCGCATGAAGACCAAGACGCCGCTCGGCAAGGAGGTCGAGCTGCGCCTGTCGACGATGCCGACGACCTTCGGCGAGAAGCTCGTGATGCGCATCTTCGATCCGGAGAAGCTCGAGCAGCCCTTCGCCGCGCTCGGCTTCACCGCCGAGGACGTCGCGGCCTGGGAGCGCATGGTGCGCCATACCTACGGCGTCATCCTCGTCACCGGGCCGACCGGCTCGGGCAAGACGACCACGCTGTACTCCGCGCTGCGCCAGCTCGCGCGGCCGGAGATCAACGTCTGCACGATCGAAGACCCGATCGAGATGGTCGAGCCCGCGTTCAACCAGATGCAGGTGCAGCCGGCGATCGATCTCGACTTCGCGAGCGGCGTGCGCACGCTGCTGCGCCAGGATCCGGACATCATCATGGTCGGTGAGATCCGCGATCGCGAGACCGCCGAAGTCGCGATCCAGGCGGCGCTGACCGGCCACCTCGTGCTTTCGACGCTGCATACCAACGACGCGCCCTCGGCGATCACGCGCCTGATGGATCTCGGCGTCGAGCCCTATCTGATCGGCGCGACGCTGCTCGGCGTCGTTGCCCAGCGCCTCGTGCGCACGCTGTGCCCGCACTGCCGTGCGCCGGTGCCCTGCGACGTCGACGCGTGGCAGAGTCTCATCGGCCGCGCGAGCCTGGCGCCTCCGCATACGACCAGCGTCGGCCGCGGCTGCGACGAGTGCCGCCAGACCGGCTTTCGCGGGCGCGAGGGTCTCTACGAAATCCTGAGCGTCGATGGCGCGATCAACGCGCTGATCCGTCCCGGCTGCAACACCGGCGAGATCAGGCGCGCCGCGCTGGCGAATGGCATGCGGCCACTGCGTCTCGCCGGTGCGCTCAAGGTCGGCGCGGGCCGCACGACTTTCGCCGAGGTGATGAGCGCCGTCCCGCCCGCCGACGCCGACGACTAGGGAGCATTTTCATGCGCGCGGGTGATGCGTCGCGTGCAGCGCCTTCAGTCTTTCCTTGGCGAGATGCGTGTAGATCTGCGTCGTCGAGATGTCCGCGTGACCGAGCAAAAGCTGCACGACGCGCAGATCCGCGCCGCGGTTCAGGAGGTGCGTCGCGAAGGCGTGACGCAGCGTGTGCGGCGACAGCGTGCCGGCGATCCCGGCGCGCAGGCCGTGCTTCTTGATGATCTGCCAGAACGCCTGCCGCGTCATCGCCTCGCCGCGCGCCGTCGGAAACACCGCGTCCGTCAATTGCCCGTGCAGGACGACGGGGCGTCCCGCGTCGAACCAGCGCGACAGCCAGTCGAGCGCGACTTCGCCGACCGGCACCAGCCGCTCCTTGTCGCCCTTGCCGACGATGCGCACGACGCCCTGCGCGAGATTGAGATCGCCGCTGCGCATGCCGACGAGCTCCGAGACGCGCAGCCCCGTCGCGTACAGCAGCTCCAGCATCGTTCGATCGCGCAGCCCCAGCGGCATCGACACGTCGGGCGCGGCGAGCAGCGCATCGACGTCGGCCTCGGACAGGCTGTGCGGCAAGGGCCGTCCGATGCGCGGGCCGTCGATGCTCGCGGTGGGATCGGCGGAGATGCCGCGTTCGCGCAGCAGATAGCGATAGAAGCGGCGCAGGGCCGACAGCCGGCGCGCGGTGGTGCGGCTCGAAGCGCGCGCGCAGTCGGCGAGATAGGCATAGAGATCGGCCTCTGCGGCGGCGGCGAGCGCTTGCCCGCGGAAGAGTAGAAAGCGCCGGAAGTGGGCGAGATCGGCGCGATACGCGACGAGCGTGTTGTCGCTGAGCCCGAACTCCACCCACAGGTGATCGAGAAAGCGCTGGATCAGCACCTCGTCCGCGTCTGCGCTCGTACCGGACATGTCGTCTCCTTGGCTCTCCCGCGCCGCCCGCGCCTGACAGCGAAGGCCGCGGATCCGTATTGTCCGCGGCGGGCCGGCCGATTACCTTGCGATCGAGACCAGCATAACGCGCCGGCGCGGCCACCTGCGCAGCACGCCGGCGAGCGATGGAGAACCCGATGAGCAGACCGCGACTTGCCCTCTACAATTCCGCCACTTGCTGGTTCTGCGCGCGCGTGCGGCAGACCATCGACAAGCTCGGCATGGACGTCGAGATCCGCGACGTCGGCGAGCCCCGGCATCGCGCCGATCTCCTTGCCGGCGGCGGCAAGACGCAGGTGCCCTGCCTGCGCATCGAAGCGCCGTCGGGCGAGGTGCGCTGGATGTATGAATCGGCGGATATCTGTCGTTACCTCGAAGAGCTCGCGGCAGCTTGAAGCCCCCGAAACGCACGTGCCGCGACGAGCGCGGCACGCGGTTCATTCGCGCGCCGGGCGGCGCGCGGGGAAAAGCGGATCAGTCCGCCTTGGTCGCGATCTTCTCGCGGATGCGCGCGGCCTTGCCCTTGCGCTCCCGCATGTAATAGAGCTTCGCGCGGCGCACGGCGCCTTTGCGCTTGACCTGGATTTCGGCGATCAGCGGACTGTAGGTCGGGAACACGCGCTCGACGCCTTCGCCGTGCGAAATCTTGCGCACCGTGAATGAGGAATTCGCGCCGCGCTTGCGAATGGCGATCACGACGCCTTCGAAGGCCTGCAGACGCTCACGGCTGCCTTCCTTCACCCGCACCTGCACGACGACCGTGTCGCCGGGGGCGAAGTTCGGGATCGTCTTCTGCGTCAATTCGCGCTCGAGTTGCTGGATGATGTTGGTCATGGGGAGCTCCGGGTCGGCGTCTGTCGATTCGAGCCGGCGATTCTAGCCTGAAGATCAGTATCCTGGGAATCGTCGCGTCGTGCGGCGAGGTATTCGTCCAGCAGCCGCCGATCCTCCGCCGAGAGGCTCAGGCCGGCGAGCAGGTCCGGACGTCGCTCGGCGGTGCGGCCCAGCGCCTGCTGGCGCCGCCAGCGCGCAATCGCGGCGTGATTGCCGCTCAACAGGAGCGGCGGCACCGGCATACCGTCGACGACCTCGGGCCGCGTGTAGTGCGGATGATCGAGCAGGCCGGTCGCGAAGGAATCTTCTTGTGCCGAGCGCGCATCACCGAGGGCGCCTTCGAGGCGCCGCGTCAGGGCATCGACGATCGCCATCGCCGGCACTTCGCCGCCCGACAGCACGAAATCCCCGATCGACCACTCGGCGTCGACGTCGGCCTCTATCACGCGTTCGTCGATGCCTTCGTAGCGCCCGCACAAGAGGATGAGATGCGAATGGCGAGCGAGCTCGGGCAGGCGCGCCTCGGTGAGCGGCGTTCCCTGCGGGCTCAGGTAGATCACGTGGCTGGCGTCCGCGTGCCGGGCGCGCGCCGCGGCGATGGCCCGGCGCAGCGGACGCGCGAGCATCACCATGCCGGGACCGCCGCCGTAAGGGGCGTCGTCGACCGTGCCGCGCGCGTCGTCGGCGAAGTCGCGCGGATTGATGCTCGCGAGCTCGATGAGGCCTGCTTCACGCGCACGACGCACGATGCCGGTGTCGGCGAAGCTCGCGATCAGCGGCGGGAAGAGCGTGATGCAGGTGTAGCGACGCACCTCAGTCGTCCCTCTGCCAGTCGACGGTGATCCGCCTCTGCGCCAGATCGACATCGATCACGTAGTGCCCCTGCACGAAGGGGATCAGCCGCTCGCGCTCGCCGCGCACGCACAGCACGTCGCTGCCGCCGGTCTCGACGAGCGAGTTCACGACGCCCAGCGCTTCGCCGTCGCGGTTGATCACCTCGAGGCCGATCAGATCGCGCCAGTAGTAACTGCCGGCCGGCGCCGGCGGCAGCGCGTTCGCCTCGATCGCGATGCGCTTGCCGATCAGCGCCGCGGCGGCCTCGCGATCGTCGATGCCCTCGAGCTTCGCGATCAGGGCCGGTCCCTGCACGCGCCATTGTTTCAAGGCGTGGCTATGCCAGTCGTCCCTCGCGCCGATCAGCCACGGGGAATAGGCGAAGATGCCTTCGCGCGGACGGGTCTCGGAGTGGATCTTGATCCAGCCGCGCGTCCCGAACACGGCTTTGACGGCGCCGAGGTGGACGCGCGAAGAAGCGGACGCCCGGAGCTCGCGGGCATCGTCGGCAGCGGACATCGGAGGATCGCTGGAAGACATCGCGTGGGGACCGGACGGCCGCGCCACGCGAAGTCGAGCGCATTCAGGCGGCGGCAGGGAACTGCTTGACGAGGCTGGCAACGCGTTCGGACGGCTTCGCGCCGACCCCGAGCCAGTACTCGTAACGCGCACGGTCCACCCGGAAGGGCTCTTCACTCGCCACGGCGATCGGATTGAAGAAACCGACGCGCTCGATGAAGCGGCCATCGCGCGGCTTGCGGCTGTCGGTCACGACGATGTGATAGAAGGGACGGGCCTTGGCGCCAGTGCGGGAGAGCCTGATGGTGACCATTCAATATTTACCTTTGCCAGATCTGCGGGGGAATCTTCGCGGTGGACCGGCCGGCCCCGTCGAAGGGCCGGTATTCTAAACGCAGAAGCGACGGCATTTGAAGCTGTCCGACGGATCCCGGCCGGCCTCGTCCACCGAGGGCCGATACCTGCGCCGCCGCCGCTCGCGATCGCCGAGGCGTAACGGGCGCTGTGCGAGCGGGCGGGCCGCGCCGGCCAGGCTGGACGGCCTCGCGCAGCAGTTGCTCGCGGTCTTCGCGCCGGCGACCGTGTTCTGCTATCTCGCGGGCGAGGTCGCGATCGCGCTGCCGCTCGATGTCCTGCTCGCCGCTGGCCGCACGGTGCGGGTACCGTTCGTCGTCGATCGCACGCGAAGCCCAGGACGCGCCGCTGGACTCCCCTCGTCAGCGAACGGCGAATCCTCGCGTGCCCGACGCGTCTTGGAAAAATTTTCGAGAATTACGATTCAACTATTTAATTTTTAGTAATTTTTTTATCGAGACTTCGAGTGAAGTCTCAATTCATGGACGCATGACCAATGAAAAAGGCCGCGCAGTGATACGCGGCCTCTTTCGCTCGCTCGCGGGGTCTCGCGACGCCGGCGCTCAGTTCGCCTCGTCGACGGCCTTCATGCTGAGGCGGATGCGGCCCTGCTTGTCGACTTCGAGGACTTTGACCTTGACGGTGTCGCCCTCGGACAGCTTGTCGCTGACGTTCTCGACGCGCTCGTGCGAGATCTGCGAGATGTGCACGAGACCATCCTTGCCGGGCAGGATGTTCACGAAGGCGCCGAAGTCCATCAGCTTCTGCACGCGGCCCTGGTAGATCGCGCCGACCTGCACGTCGGCGGTAATCGCCTCGACGCGGCGCTTCGCTTCCTGACCAGCGGCGAAGTCGACCGAGGCGATCTTGACCGTGCCGTCGTCGCTGATGTCGATCGTCGTGCCCGTCTCCTCGGTGATCTGGCGAATGGTGCTGCCGCCTTTGCCGATGACGTCGCGGATCTTGTCCGGGTCGATCTTGATCGTGATGATGCGCGGCGCGTACTCGGACATCTCGCTGCGCGGGGCGGCGAGGACCTGGTTCATGCACTCGAGGATGTGCATGCGACCGGTCTTGGCCTGCGCCAGCGCGACTTCCATGATCTCCTTCGTGATGCCGTTGATCTTGATGTCCATCTGCAGCGCGGTGACGCCGGTCGCGGTACCGGCGACCTTGAAATCCATGTCGCCGAGATGGTCTTCGTCGCCCATGATGTCGGAGAGCACGACGTAGTCGCTGCCTTCCTTGATCAGGCCCATCGCGATGCCGGCGACGGGCGCCGCGAGCGGCACGCCGGCGTCCATCAGCGCGAGGCTGGTGCCGCAGACCGAGGCCATCGAGCTCGAACCGTTCGACTCGAGGACCTCGGACACCACGCGCACCGAGTACGGAAACTTGCTCATGTCCGGCATCACGGCCTGCACGCCGCGCTTGGCGAGGCGGCCGTGGCCGATTTCACGGCGCTTCGGCGAACCGACGCGACCCGTCTCACCGACGGAGAACGGCGGAAAGTTGTAGTGGAGCATGAAGGGCTCGCGACGCTCGCCTTCGATCGCATCGATGATCTGCGAATCGCGCTCGGTGCCGAGGGCGACGACGACCAGCGCCTGCGTCTCGCCGCGCGTGAACAGCGCGGAGCCGTGGGTCCGCGGCAGCAGGCCGGCTTCGACGTAAATCTTGCGGACGTCGGCCTTGCCGCGGCCGTCGATGCGCGGCTTGCCGGCGATCGCAGCCTGGCGCACCGTGTCGTACTCGAGATTGCCGACGACCGTCGCGAGCTGCTGCGCGGTCCATTCCACGCCCTCGCCTTCGGCGAACGCGGCGCCGACTTCGGCACGAAGCTTCGCGAGACGATCGCGACGCGTCAGCTTGTCGATGATGCCGTAGGCCTCGGCGAAGGCGGCACCGAAACGCGCGCGCACCGCCTCGATCAGCGCGGTCGGCGGCGGCGGCGGCTGCCAGGCCGGCGACGCCACATTCAGCTTTGCCTGCAGCTCCTTGATCGCGCGGATCGCGACCTGGAGCTGTTCGTGACCGTAGACCACCGCGCCGAGCATCACTTCCTCGGAGAGCTGCTTCGCTTCCGATTCCACCATCAGCACCGAGCTCTCGGTGCCGGCGACGACGAGATCGAGCTGCGAGTCGGCGAGCGCACCGAAGCTCGGGTTCAGCAGGTAGCGGCCGTCCTTGTAGCCGACGCGCGCGGCCCCGATCGGGCCCATGAAGGGCAAGCCGGATATCGACAGCGCGGCCGAGGCGCCGATCAGGGCCGGAATGTCCGGATCCACCGCCGGATCCAGCGACAGCACCGTGCAGATGATCTGCACTTCGTTGTTGAAACCTTCGGGGAAGAGCGGGCGGATCGGGCGATCGATGAGGCGGGAGGTCAGCGTTTCTTTCTCGGTCGGGCGGCCTTCGCGCTTGAAGAACCCGCCGGGGATCTTGCCGGCCGCGTAGGTCCTTTCCTGGTAATCGACGGTCAGCGGGAAGAAGTCGCGATCCGTCGTGCCTTCCCGGTTGCCGACCACCGTCGCGAGCACGACGGTCTGGCCCATCGTGGCCAGCACCGCGCCGGTCGCCTGCTTGGCGAGGCGTCCGGTCTCGAGGGTGACTTCGCGATCTCCGAACTTGAACGAAACTGTGCTTGGCGTCATGAGTGAACCGATCCGTGCTGGAAGATGATGAGGACTATCGTCGCGCGACGCGGGGTCGCGGCCGGCGATTTCGGACGAAACCGCCGGCGTGGTGCGCTTACTTGCGCAGGCCGAGCTTGGTGATCAGCTCGCGATAACGTTCCGGGCTGCGATCGCGGAGATAGTCGAGGAGTTTGCGACGGCGATTCACCATGCGCAGGAGACCCTGACGCGAATGATTGTCGTGGGCGTGGGCCTTGAAGTGCTCAGAAAGCTCTTCGATGCGCGCCGACAGCAATGCGACCTGCACTTCCGGGCTGCCGGTGTCGTTGGCGCCGCGGCGGTTGCCGGCGACGATTTCGCTTTTCTGAGTGCTGGTCAATGCCATTGCAAAGGACTCCTGCTTTCTTTCAATTTCAACTACTTGAATAGGCCGCGCATTCTAACCGCGCAGCCTTGACGTCACAACGTCTTTTTGCTCCCGAGCGCGGACTTCAGACCGAGTCGGACGCCGCGGCTGCGATCCGCATCAGACGCCGCGGCTCGAGTGAGCCGTCGACGGTGATCTCGCCGATCCCGAGAAAGTCTTCGTCCGGCCCGTACAGGCGATAGAGACCGGCTTGCGCCCCGCCGGGCGCGGGCAGCCGCCGACCTTGGCAGACGGCGCGGCAGCTCGCGGCGTCGAGGATCAGCGGTGCGCGATCCGCCAGCGCGCGATCCGGCGGCAGCAGCAGCGCATCGAAGCGCTCTGCGGGGCCGTCGCGCTCGAACAGCGCCAGCGGGTGCGCGTCCTCGAGGGCGAACGGACCGGCGCGCGTGCGACGCAGGCCGGCCAAGTGCGCGCCGCAGCCGAGTCGCTCGCCGATGTCCTCGGCGAGGGTGCGCACGTAAGTCCCTTTCGAGCAACTGACTTCGATCACGAGCCGCGGCGGAGCGAAGTCGAGCAGGCGCAGCGCGTGGATGAGGATCGCGCGCGGCGCGCGCTCGACCTCGAGGCCGGCGCGCGCATAGGCATAGAGCGGGCGTCCGGCGCGCTTCAGCGCCGAGTGCATCGGCGGCACCTGCGACTGCGGGCCGAGGAAGCCGGCTAGCGCGCGCACGATTTCGTCGGCCGCGAGCGCGGGCACGGGCCGCGTCGCGCGGACTTCGCCTTCGCGATCCCCGGTGCTCGTCGTCACGCCGAGCGCGAGCTCGGCGACGTAGGTCTTGTCCGCGTCGAGCAGGAACGCGCTGACTTTCGTCGCTTCGCCGAAGCACAGCGGCAGCAGTCCGCTCGCCGCGACATCGAGATTCCCGGTATGCCCGCCCTTCGCCGCCGCGAGCGCGCGACGCACGCGCTGCAAGGCGGCGTTCGAGCTGATGCCGGCGGGCTTGTCGAGCAGCAGGATGCCGTGGACGGGCCGCTTCGGCGGCCGCTGCAGCGCGGACATTTCCATCGCACCCGCCCCTTCAGTCGGGGCGTTTCGACAGGAGCTCGCTGATGCGCGCGCCCCTCGCGATCGAGTCGTCGAGCGCGAAATGCACGGACGGCACCTTCTTCATGCGCAACTCGCGCGCGATGCGCTGGCGCATGTCGGCGCGCAGATCGCGCAGGGCGGCGAGGATGCGCTCCGCCGACGCCTGCGTCCCGAAGGCACTGACGTAAACCGTCGCGTTCGACAGATCGCTCGCGACCTCGACGTCCGTGACGGTCAGCATGCCGAGGCCGGCGTCGCGACCGGCCTGGGCCAGCGGTTCGGCCAGCAGTCGCTTGATGCTCTCGGCGACTCTGACCTTGCGGGGAAACTCGCGCGGCATCGAATCTAGAGCGTGCGCGCGACGATCGTGCGCTCGTAGACCTCGATCTGATCGCCGGGCTTCACGTCGTTGTAGTTCTTCACGCCGATGCCGCACTCGGTGCCGGCCTTCACCTCGGCGACGTCGTCCTTGAAGCGGCGCAGCGACTCGAGCTCGCCTTCGTAAATCACGACGTTGTCGCGCAGCACGCGGATTGGGTTGCTGCGCTTGACCGTTCCGGTGGTGACGATGCAGCCCGCGATTGCGCCGAGCTTCGACGAACGGAACACCTCGCGCACCTGCGCGACGCCGACGATCGTCTCGCGGATCTCCGGCGACAGCAGGCCCGTGATCGCCGCCTTCACGTCGTCGATCACGTCGTAGATGATGCTGTAGTAACGGAGATCGATGCCTTCCTCGTCGACCAGGCGCCGCGCGGCCGAATCCGCGCGCACGTTGAAGCCGATCATGTAGGCCTTCGAGGCCAGCGCCAGGTTGACGTCGGACTCGTTGATGCCGCCGACGCCGCTGGCGACGATTTCCACGCGTACGTCCGGCGTGCTGAGACGCATCAGCGCCTCGGACAGCGCTTCGGCGGAGCCCTGCACGTCGGCCTTGATCATGATCTTCAGCGAGGTCGTCTCGCCTTCCTTCATCTGCTGGAACACGTTCTCCAGCTTGGACGCCTGCTGGCGCGCGAGCTTGGTCTCGCGATCCTTGTCCTGGCGGAAGATCGCGATCTCGCGCGCCTTGCGCTCGTCGTCGACCACCATCGCGTCGTCGCCGGCGTTCGGCGTGCCCGACAGGCCGAGCACCTCGACCGGATCGGAGGGACCGGCCGAGTCGACGGTCGCGCCGCTGGCGTCGATCATCGCGCGCACGCGGCCGAACTCCGTGCCCGTCAGCAGCACGTCACCCTTGCGCAGCGTGCCGCGCTGGACGAGCACCGTCGCGACCGGGCCGCGCCCCTTGTCGAGGCGGGATTCGATGACGACGCCCTTGGCCGGGCCGTTCACCGCCGACTTCAGCTCCAGCACCTCGGCCTGCAGCGAGATCGCCTCGAGCAGCGCATCGACGCCCTCGCCGGTCTTCGCCGATACCGGCGCGAACAGCGTGTCGCCGCCCCACTCCTCCGAGATGACGCCTTGCACCGACAGCTCCTGGCGCACGCGATCGAGATCGGCGCCGCCCTTGTCGATCTTGTTGATCGCGACGATCAGCGGCGCGCCGGCGGCGCGCGCGTGCTTGATCGCCTCTTCGGTCTGCGGCATCACGCCGTCGTCGGCGGCGACGACGAGGATCACGATGTCGGTGACCTTCGCGCCGCGCGCGCGCATCGCGGTGAACGCCTCGTGGCCCGGGGTGTCGAGGAAGGTGATCGGCCCGTGCGGCGTCTGCACGCGATACGCGCCGATGTGCTGCGTGATGCCGCCGGCCTCCCCGGCCGCGACCTGCGACTTGCGGATGTAGTCGAGCAGCGAGGTCTTGCCGTGGTCGACGTGGCCCATGATCGTGACGACCGGTGCGCGCGCCATCAGATCCCCACTTTCGGCGGTCTCGAGCAGCGCTTCCTCGAGCGCGTTCTCGCGCACGGCCTTACCCTTGTGGCCCATCTCCTCGATGATCAGCAGCGCGGTGTCCTGATCGATCATTTGATTGATCGTCACCATGCTGCCCATCGACATCATCACCTTGATGACCTCGGCCGCCTTCACCGACATGCGCTGCGCGAGCTCGGCAACGGTGAGGCTTTCCGGCACGAGCACCTCGCGCACGACCGGTGCGGTCGGACGTTCGAAACCGTGCTTGCCGGCGGACTGCGGCACGAAGCGGCGCGGCGGGGGCGCCTTCTTCTTGCGCTTGCCGGACTTGTCCTGGGCGACGTGCAATTCCTTGCGCGGCGCGCCGCGATTGTCCTCGGCGCGGCGATCGCCATGACGAGACGGCGGGCCCTCCGGGCGGCGCGGCGCTGGCGCCGGAGCCGGGGCCGCCTCGACGACGACCGGCGCCGGCTCGGGCGCGGGCGGCGTCTCGACGACTGCCGGCGCTTCGGCTACGGCCTCGACGGCCGGCGCTTCCTCACGCGGCGCTTCCTCGACGAGTGCGAGCGCTGCTTCGGCTGCGAGCTCCGCCGGCGCTTGCTGCTCGGCGAGCCGCTGGCGTTCGAGCTCGGCTTCCTGCTCCTTGCGCGCGGTCTCTTCCTCGACCACGCTGCGCTTGACATAAGTCCTGCTGCGGCGGAACTCGACGGCGACCGTTTTCGCGGGAGCGCCGGGCTTGGCGATGCGCGAACGCGTGCGCGTCTTGTCCGCCGGGATCTTGATCTCGCTGACGGTCTTGCGGCTCAGCGTGATCTTGCTCGGCTCGGGCGGTGCGCCGTCCTTGCCGTGCAGGCGGCGCAGGTGCTGCAACAACTGGCTCTTTTCCTGTTCGGAGATCGGGTCTTCGGCCCTCTTGCCGACCAGGCCGGCATCGCCGAGCTGGCCGATGAGTCGATCGACGGGAACGCCGACGACCTTGGCAAATTCGCTAACGGTAATCTCGGCCATGCTCAACCCTCACCCGACTGCGCAGACTCCGCAAACCATGGCGCGCGCGCGGTCATGATTAGCTGGCCTGCCTGTTCTTCCGTCATCCCGTCTATTTCGAGCAATTCGTCGATCGACTGCTCGGCGAGATCTTCCATCGTCACGATGCCGCGCGCGGCGAGGGCATAGGCGAGCTCCGTATTCATGCCTTCCATCGCGAGCAGATCCTCCGCCGGCCGCGCGTCGGCGAGCTGTTCCTCCGAGGCGATCGCGCGGGTCAACAGCAGATCTTTCGCGCGCTGACGCAGCTCGCTGACCAGCGATTCGTCGAACTCCTCGATCGCCATCATCTCGTGCTCGGGGACGTAGGCGATTTCCTCGATCGAAGCGAAGCCTTCCTGCACGAGGATCCCGGCGATCTCCTCGTCGACGTCGAGCAGATCCATGAAGGTCTTCTGCGCCTTCGCCGTTTCCGCCTCGCTCTTCTGCTCGGCGTCGGCCTCGGTCATCACGTTCAGCTCCCAGCCCGTGAGCTGGCTCGCGAGGCGCACGTTCTGGCCGTTGCGGCCGATCGCCTGCGACAGTTGCTCTTCGGCGACCGCGACGTCCATGCTGCCCTTGTCCTCGTCGACGAGGATCGATACCACATCGGCGGGCGACATCGCGTTGATCACGAACTGCGCCGGGTTCTCGTCCCACAGGATGATGTCGACGCGCTCGCCGGACAGCTCATTGGACACCGCCTGCACGCGCGAGCCGCGCATGCCGACGCAGGCGCCGACGGGATCGATGCGCGGGTCGGTGCTGTGCACGGCGATCTTCGCGCGCAGACCGGGATCGCGCGCCGCGCCGTGGATTTCGATGATGTTCTCGCCGATCTCCGGTACCTCGAGCTTGAACAGCTCGATCAGCAGCTCGCGTGCCGTACGGCTGACGAAGAGCTGCGGCCCTCGCTTCTCGGGCCGCACGTCGAACAGATAGCCGCGGATGCGATCGCCCGGGCGCACGACTTCGCGCGGGATCACATGCTCCTTCGGGATGATGGCCTCGGCGTTGCCGCCGAGATCGAGATAGATGCTGCCGCGTTCCAGTCGCTTGACGACGCCCATGACGAGATCGCCGATGCGGCCCTGGAAGGCTTCGACGACCTGCGCCCGCTCGGCCTCGCGCACCTTCTGCACGATGACCTGCTTCGCGGTCTGCGCGGCGATGCGCCCGAACTCGGCGGCCTCCAGCGGCTCCTCGACGAATTCACCGACCTGCACGCCCGGCTGCTTTTCCTGCGCTTCTTCCCAGAAGATCTGGCGTTCGGGGAATTCGAGATCGGGCTGGTCGCCCTCGTTGACGAGCTCGAGCTCGGCGTAGCGGGCCGCGCGGTCGATGACTTCCCAGCGGCGGAACGCTTCGTAGTCACCGGTCTGACGATCGATGGCGACGCGGATATCGACGTCTTCGGTGTAGCGCTTCTTGGTCGCGCTCGCGAGCGCGGCCTCCAGCGCCTCGAAGATGACTTCTTTGGCGACGCCCTTCTCGTTCGAGACGACGTCGACAACCGTCAGGATTTCCTTGTTCATCATCTGTTACCGCTCAACTTTCTTGCGCCGCTTCTTGCCTGCCGCCGGATCGGGCCACGCCGGCGCCAGCCGGGCGCGCTCGATCATGCTGTGTCTCACCGTGCGTTCGCCATCGGCGGTGGCTATCCGCACCTCCTCGTCGTTCGCGCTCAACAGACGCCCGAGCAGGCGGCGCTGCCCGTCGACGGGCACGCGCAGGCGTAGCTGCACGTCCTCGCCGACGAAGCGCAGCCATTGCGCGGGCTGGAACAGCACCCGGTCCATGCCGGGCGACGATACTTCGAGGACGTAGTCACCACGCACGGCGTTCTCGGCCTCCAGCAGGTCGCCGATCTGCCCGCTGACGCGCTCGCAGTCCTCCACGGTGATGCCCGCGGGGGCGTCGTCGCCATGGACGTCGCCACGGACATCGCCCCGGACATCGATGTAGACCCTGATCAACTGCCGCTGGCCGAGGCGCTGACGCTCGATGCCCCAAAGTTCGTAGCCGAGCCCCGTTACGGTGGGCTCGATCAAACCGGCAATCGCGTCACTCGCCTGCATTTTCTCCGCCGAAAAACAAAAAGCCCCGATTACCCGGGGCCTTTTTGAAGTGGTAGCGGGGGCAGGATTTGAACCTGCGACCTTCGGGTTATGAGCCCGACGAGCTGCCAGACTGCTCCACCCCGCAATAGTTAAGCCGTGGATGCTAATGAGTCACGCGGGACAATTCAAGCCGCGCGTGATGATTGGCCGGTGCGCCGGCGACTCAGCGCAGCGGATCGCAGCTCATGCCCTGCTCCGGCCGGCACACATGACCCTTAGGCATGATCGCCTGATCGAAGTTCGCGCCGTCGAAGCGCGCGCCGTCGAGCTCGGCCGCCGTGAGATCGGCGAAGTCCAGGCGCGCCTCCGTCAGCACCGCGTCGACCAGGCTGGCGCCGCGCAGCGTCGTACCGGTCAGGCGCGCGCCGTCGAGTCGCGCCTCGTGCAGGTTCGCCCCGCTCATATCGGCATAGGCGAGATCGGCATCGCGCAGATCGGCCCCGCTCAGATCCGTGCCGGCCAGGCGCGCGTTGCGCAACACCGCGCCGCGGAGCTGCGCGCCGCGCAGATCGTCCGCCGCGTGGTTGCAGAATTCCCAGTTGATGCCCGGGCTCGGCGGCGCGGCGCAGTCCGTGGCCGGGCGCGGCGGCGGCGCCAGCACTACGGCGGCCGCGATCACGACCGCGATGAGCGTCGCGGCGAACAGCAGCGAGCTCTTGCGCACGCCCTGCGCCGAACCGTTGCGCAGGCTCTGCCACACGCGATTCGCGCGCTGGCGGCGCGCGAGGATCTCCGGATCTTCGGGCGCCCGGCGGTCGGCGCCCCGGCGCTGCGCTTGGTCGTCGGCGTTCTCGGCCGGCGGCGCGCGCCTGGCCCGCCGCTCGCGCTGACGCTCGTCCAGCCGGCGTTGCACGGCCGGCTGCTCGCCGCTGCGGCGAATGACCTCGAAATCCGGATAGCTGCTCGCCGGCTCCCAGTGCTTGCCGTCGGCGCTCACCAGATCGGTGGCGAGGATGCGGCCCAGCGCGATGTTCTTTTCTATTAATGAGGACGGAAACGGGCCTTTGACGCTGCCGGCCCGTCGCACGTACCACAGGTGACCGATGGTCATCCGCCGGACCTCGCGGCGGACGGCGGCCTCGGCGCGGGCCGGCGCGTCAAGTTTCGGCCGGCGCGGCCGCTGCTGCCGTCATGCGTATCGATCATCAGATGCTCACCGGTGTGTCCGCTCCCGCGCGCACCGCGGCGGCGGCGCAACGCTGGGTGGTGGGACAGTTGCTCTCGATCGGCGTTATCGGCCGCGTCGATGAAACCTCGATCCGTCTGGCCATCGACGGCCGGGAAGTGCTGGCGCGCACCTCGCTCGATCTCGCACCGGGCACGCGGCTGACGGCGCGCGTGCTCAGCGCCGGTGCACAGCCCTTGCTCGGCATCGTCGATCCGCAGCCCTCGCGAGCGCCGAGCGCCGGCGCCGCGGCCGCCACCGCGACGACGATCCGCGCCGCGCTGGTCGGCACGCTGCCGGTGCAGTCGCCCTTGAACGCGGTACTGACGCAACTGGAAGCGCAGGCAACGGCGAACACCGCGCCGGCTGCGGTGCAGACGCGCGTGCTAAACCTGACGCAGGCGCTGCCCGATCTGCCGGCGCTGGCGCAGCCGGCGGCGCTCGCCCGCGCCGTCGCCAATGCCGGGCACGGGCTCGAAGCCACACTGGGCGCTGCGCTCGAGGCGAGCGCCGACGCGCCGTCCGGCGCGCCCGCGACCGATCTGAAGTTCCAGTTACTAGGCCTGCGCGAAACGATCGATCGCGAGCTCGCGCAGACGCCGCGCCTCGCCACGCCGCCGCAGGGCGGCGCCGGGCCGCGCGGCGCAGCGGCCGCGCCGGAGCTCGAGCGCGCGACGGCGCAGTCCGCACTGCGCGCGCTGGCGCAGGAGGTCGACGCCGGCGTCGCCCGCATCACGACCCACCAATTGCAGCATCTCGCGGCGGCGGATCGCGGGGATTTCTATGCCTATGCCGAGCTGCCGTTTCGCACGGCGGCGGGCGTGGACACTCTCACGCTGTCGATCGACGCGGACGACCGACCCGCGCAGGGCCGCGAGGACGGCGCTGCCGGCCGCGGCTCGATCGCCCTGGATCTCGCCGTGCCGCTCGCGGATCTCGGCGAGCTGCGCGCGCGCATCGGGCTAGCGGGCGAGCGCCTCGCGGTAACGCTGTGGAGCGAGGAGCCGGCGCTGCGCGAGCTGATCGTCGAGGACATCGGCGGCCTCGAAGATCGCCTCGCCGCGCTGGGCTTCGAGCTCACGCCGATCGCGCTGCGCGAAGTGCCGGCTGCCGATCCGCTGCGCGATCTGCCGCAGCGGCTGATCGACACCTCGATTTGACGATGAAGGACGCGCGAGCGCTGCCGCTGGCCGTCGCCCTGCGCTGGGAAGGAGACGGCGCGCCGCGCGTCACGGCCAAGGGTCGCGGCGAAGTGGCGGAGCGCATCCTGGCGCTCGCCCGCGAGTACGAGGTGCCGCTGCGTGAAGATCGCGCGCTCGTCGCGGTGCTGAGCAAGGTCGAGCTCGATCACCAGATCCCGCCCGCGCTCTACAAGGCGGTGGCCGAAGTCATTGCCTTTGCCTATGCGCTGCAGGGCAAGGCCGTCACGCGACGTTCGTCGCCGGCTCAAGGCGCAGCAGCAGACGATCGTTCGAAGGCGGCGGCCGCGGCGGACTGATTGCCGAGCTTCAGCTCGGCGTTGCCGATCAAGGTCCAATTGCGCGAGGCGAGCGCGCTGCCCGGCGGCGCGAAAGAATTCGAACGCTCCGCCAGCGACTTCGCCTGCGCCCAGTCCCCCTGCGCATAGCTCACCATCGCGAGCTTCTGCCACAGCTCCGCATCGCGCGGCGCAATTTTCACGGCGCGCTCGAGGTTCGCGCGCGCGGCATCGTGCTGGCCCTGCGCGCTCGATCGGTCGGCCTTGGCGAGCAGCTCGGCGATCGCCGGCGCGCGCGCCGGTGCAGGCGCGGGCAGGGCCAGCGCGTCCGGCGGCGCGAGCGGCACCGCGCCCGTGCCCGCGTCCGGGATCGGTATCGCAAGTGCGGCGGGGGCTTCGGCGTCCGGCAACGCGCGCACGACGGGGCCGCCGGGCGCCGGTGCCGGCACGGGAGCGGGTTGTGCCGGCGAGGGCGGCGCGGCGGCAGTCGCCCTTTCTTGCTCCAAGCTGCGTCCTTCGATCGGCGCCACGCTCTGCTGGCCCGCGCAGCCCGCGAGCGCGAGCAGTCCGCACAAAAGAAAACGAGGAAACGCCGATGCCTGGCGATGGATGTTCACGGCAGGTACTCCTTGATCGTCGACCACAGGCCCGGTGAGGGCGGCGGCGCGCAAGATTCTACCGTCTGCGGCAGAAAGTCGACGTTCACCGGCACCATCACCGCGCCGGGACAAGCGGCGGCAGCGAGCGCGCGACCGTCGGCCGTCAGCCGATGCCACTCGACGTTCGGCGGCGGCTCCATGTTGACGGGCGAGATCCCGCTCGCCTTCATGGTGTCGGTCCAGATCCTGAGCGCGCCAGTGGCGCCGGTGAGGCCGGCCGACTTGTTGTCGTCGCGGCCGACCCAGGCGACCCCGAGCAGATCGCCGCCGAAGCCGACGAACCAGCTATCGCGCGCGTCGTCCGAGGTGCCGGTCTTGCCGGCGAGCGGCAATGCATCGGGCAGCGCGGCGGCGAGGCTGCGCGCGGTGCCGCGCTCGACGACGCGCGTGAGCAGATAGCGCGTCAGGAACGCGGTCGGCGCGTCGACGACGTGCTCGATCTTCAGGCCGTAGCGCTGCAGCGGCGTATTGTGAGTGTCGACGACGGCGCGGATCGCGCGCAGCGGGCTGCGAAAGCCGTCGTTCGCGATCGCCTGGTAGACCTGGGCCACTTCGTAGGGCGTCATGTCGATCGCGCCGAGAAAGAGCGACGGGTAGTTCGGCGTCGCGCCCGCATAACCGAACTTGCGCAGCGTCGAGGCGACGGCCGGGATGCCGAGCCGGAAGCCGAGATCGAGCGTCGCCAGGTTCAGCGACTTGGCGAGCGCGTCCTGCAGCGGCACGGCGCCGTGGAACTGGCGATCGTAGTTCTGCGGCGTCCACAGCTTGCCGTTCGGCGTCGTATAGGTCCGCGGCTCGTCCTCGAGGCTCGTCAGCACGTTGAACTGCTGGGGGCGCGCCAGGGCCGTCATGTAAACGAAGGGCTTCATCAGCGAGCCGATCTGGCGCTTCGCGTCCAGCGCGCGGTTGAAGCCGCCCGCCGCGCCGCGCCGATCGCCAATCAGCGCCTTGATGTCGCCCGACTGCGGGTCGGTGACGATCAGCGCTGCCTGCAACTGGTTCTTCGACGCCGGCCGCGCCTTCTCCAGCGCCGCGATGCCGTCCGCAACCGCCTTCTCCGCCGCGAGCTGCACGCGCACGTCCAGCGTCGTGAAGATCTTGAGGCCGGCCGTCTGCAGATCTTCTTCCCGATATTCGCGCTTGAGCTGCCGCCGCAGCAGATCGAGGAAGGCCGCGTAATGCGCGCGTCCCCGCCACGCGCCTTCACGCAGCATCAGCGGGGTCTTGCGCAGGCCCTCGACCTGCGCCTGCGTCAGGAGCCCGCTCGCGGCGAGCCGCTGCAGCACCTCGTTGCGGCGGGCGATCGCGCGCTCGGGATACTTGAATGGATTGAACAGCGAGGGGCCGCGGATCATGCCGATCAACAGCGCCTGCTCGGCGATCCCGAGCTCGGCCAGCGGCCGACCGAAATAGAACTGCGCGGCGAGGCCGAAGCCGTGAATCGCGCGATTGCCGTCCTGGCCCAGGAAGACCTCGTTGACATAGGTCTCGAAGATCTCGCGCTTGCCGTAGGCGCGCTCGATCGAGATCGCCATCATCGCTTCCTTGATCTTGCGCGTCAGCGTGCGCTCGCGGGTCAGGAACAGATTCTTCACGAGCTGCTGCGTCAGCGTGCTCGCGCCCTGCTCGATGCCGCCGCGCGTGAGGTTGACCCACATCGCGCGCAGAATGCCGAGCCAGTCGATGCCGATGTGATCTTCGAAGCGGCGGTCCTCCACGGCGATCAGCGCGCGCGTGAAGAAGGCCGGCAGCTCGGCCGCCGAAAGCAGCAGACGGTCCTCGAAGGTCGTCGCGTGGAGGCGGCCGATCTCGGGCGGATCGAAACGCAGGACGCCGATTTCGCCGCCGCCTGCGCGCGCGATCGCGCCGATGCGCCCGCCCGTGAAGCGGATGTCCGCAGCCTGCGGCGCCTCCGCGCCGTCCCAGAACACGAAGCCGCGCGTACGCACGAGGATGCGGCTTCCCTCCTGCCGAAACTGACCGGCGCCGGCCGGTTCCTGCACGCGGCGATAGCCGAGCACGCCGAGCATCTCGACGACCTGCGCCGGCGTCGCGCGCAGTCCGGCATAGAGCTCCATCGGCGCGGCATAGATGCGGCCCGGCAGATCCCAGCGCCGCTGCTGGAACTTCCCGATCACCTGGTGATCGAGCCACGCCCAGTAAGCTACGAACGCGAGCAGGCACCAGATCGCGAGGTGCTTCGCGGCGAACAGGCCTTTGGCGAGCGCGCTCGCAAGCATGCCGCGAATCGGCGTGTCGTCAGCCTCGGCCATATCCGATCAGCGGGTGGGCTGGAGAAAAGCGGTGAAGGTCACGAACGGTTTGCGCTGGGATCGGCGCAGACGCGCCGCGCCTCATTGTGCCCGCGAGCGAGACGAGGATCGAGAGAGGGAGCTGGAAACGGAGCGGGAGGAGAGTCGGAGTGCGGAGGTGCCCGTCCGCGTGTGAAGTCGTCCGGGCACCTACGCTGAAGTAGCGTGAGGAGAGAGACCTCAGTTACTTCTTCTTCGCGGCCTTCTTGGCCGGCTTCTTCGCAGCCTTCTTCTTGGCCGGCTTACGAGCGGCTGCCTTCTTGGCGGCCGGCTTCTTCGCCGCAGCCTTCTTGCTGGAAGCTTTCTTTTTCGCAGTTGCCATGTGAAGAGTCCCCCTTCAACAATTGATTGAACAAAAAATGCAACACCACATTTGCTTATATACATCACCTACCGGTGATATGTAAAGGTACTACATAAAATAATTACGTAAGTGCCTTTCGCTGTGTGGAGAGCGCAACAACGTTCGTTGCGCACGCGGTGTTTCATTTTCGTGCGGGACTCGTTCCACGCGGCCCGCGATCACTTCAGCGCCTGCAGCGTGCGCTCCCGGATCTGCTCGACGCTGCCCACGCCGTCGACGCGCGCGAACTTCAAATTCGCGTCTTTTTCGGCCTTTTTTGCATAAAACTCGATCAAGGGCTCGGTCTGCGCGTGATACACGCGCAGGCGATTGCGCACCGTTTCTTCCTTGTCGTCGTCACGCTGGACCAGCGCTTCGCCGGTCACGTCGTCGCGTCCTTCGACACGCGGCGGATTGAAGATCGTGTGATAGCTGCGTCCGGAGGCCGGGTGCACGCGACGGCCGGACATGCGTCGGACGATCTCCTCGTCGTCGACCGCGATCTCGATGACGCGGTCGATGGCGACACCGATCGCATCGAGCCCTTCGGCCTGCGGAATCGTGCGCGGGAAGCCATCGAACAAGAAACCGCGCGCGCAGTCCGGCTCGGCGAGGCGCTGACGAATGAGATCGAGGATCAGCTCGTCGGACACCAGACCGCCCGCCTCCATCACGGCCTTGGCCTGCTTGCCGAGCGGGCTACCGGCCTTCACCGCCGCACGCAGCATGTCGCCGGTCGAGATCTTCGGAATCGAATATTCGGCGCAGATGAAATCAGCCTGCGTCCCCTTGCCGGCCCCGGGGCCGCCCAACAAAATCACTCGCATCGCCATCCCTCATCGAAGTTGCAGTAAGATTTTTCGCCGGCGCGGCATCGGCCGCGCTGCCGAGAACCCCGCGGTCGGCGGAGATTCCATGAAGTTCGAGCTCGATCAATCGTCCCGTCATCTCACGGTGCGTGCCTATGACGCGCACGAGTTCATCGTCGGCAACCGGCGCATCACGCGCCCCGTCGTGCTCTGCGGCGCGCAAGTGGATGAGCAACTGCTGCCCGACGACGTCACGGCCCTGACCAGAGATCACATCGAACGCCTGTGCGCGCTCGGGACCGATCTGCTCCTCATCGGCACCGGCCCGCGCCAGGTGTTCCTCGCGCCCGCGCTGTCCGCGCTCGTGCTGAGC
This sequence comes from Gammaproteobacteria bacterium, assembly GCA_035325705.1. Classification (GTDB taxonomy): domain Bacteria; phylum Pseudomonadota; class Gammaproteobacteria. Next base: position 29,334 of record DAOKZI010000023.1, on the reverse strand, counting down.
CGGGGGATCGGATGCGAGACGATGGACACCGCGGCGGCCTGCCGCAGCTACAACGTGCTGATCGCGGAATCCCGTTCGGTGGCGGCGGCCCTGTTCATGCCCGCTCCTTGATGGAGCGGGCGCCCGCCGGCCCGTCTGCGCCGGAGCCCGGCGGCCGACCGGCGCACCGATCACGTTTCCGTGAACAAGGCGTCGACCGAAAAGCCCTCCCGTTCGAGTATGTGACGCAAGCGGCGCAGCGCCTCGATCTGGATCTGCCGGACGCGTTCGCGCGTCACGCCGATCTCGGCTCCCACTTCTTCGAGCGTCGCGATCTCGCGACCATCGAGACCGAAGCGCCGCTCGACGACCGCCCGCTGCTTGTCGTTGAGCTGTGACAACCAGATTTCGATGTGCCGCTGCACGTCGCTGTCCTGGAGCAGACGTGCAGGGTCGCGATTCTGCTCGTCCGGAATGGTATCGATCAACGTGCGCTCGGATTCGCGATCGATCGGGCTGTCGACGGACGCGATGCGCTCGTTGAGGCCCAGCATGCGCTTCACTTCCTCGATCGGGCGATCGAGCATCTGCGCGACGTCCTCCGGGCTCGGCTCACGCTCCAGCGTCTGCGCGAGCTTGCGCGCGGCGCGCAGATAGATGTTGATTTCCTTCACGACGTGGATCGGCAGGCGGATGGTCCGCGTCTGGTTCATCAGCGCGCGCTCGATCGTCTGGCGGATCCACCAGGTCGCGTAAGTCGAGAAGCGGAAGCCGCGCTCGGGATCGAACTTCTCGACCGCGCGGATGAGACCGAGATTGCCTTCCTCGATCAGATCGAGCAGCGCCAGGCCGCGGTTCATGTAGCGCCGGGCGATCTTCACGACGAGACGCAGATTGCTCTCGATCATGCGCTTGCGGGCGGCCGCGTCGCCGCGCAGGGACAGGCGCGCGTAGTGCACCTCCTCCTCCGGGCTCAGCAGCGAGGAAAAGCCGATCTCGTTCAGATAGAGCCGCGTCGCGTCGAGCTCGCCGTCGGGAATTTCGGGGCTGGCCACGATGACGGGCACGGCGTCGGGCTCGGTCACGACGGCATCGTCGTCGAGCTCGGGCAGCACTGCATCGAATTCGGCGCTCGCCAGCTCCGGATCGCCGCCCGCGAGCTCGCTCAAATCGGGGAGCACGATCTCCTCACCGAAGGCGGGGACCTCGTCTATCTTGTCTGGCAGCGCTGCGTCCTTGCCCTTGTGATTGCGCGGCGGCATCGACTGCACGCGCTCAGCGCTGCGGGAGGAACTGGAGAGGCCCGACGGCCTTGCCGCCTTTGCGGATCTCGAAGTGCAACATGACCTCGGAGGCCTCCGAATCGCCCATCTCGGCGATCTGCTGTCCCGCGTTCACCCGCGCGCCTTCGGCCACGAGCAACTTGTCGTTGTGCGCGTAGGCGCTCAGGAAAGTGTCGTTGTGCTTGATGATGATAAGCTGGCCGTAACCACGCAGTCCATTCCCGCTGTACACCACCTGACCGCCGGCCGCGGCGAGCACCGGCTGCCCGCGTTGCCCGATGATCTCCAGTCCTTCCGAACCGGAAGCCGCGACCGCGCGACGCGTCTTGCCGCTCGCCGGCCAAGTCCACGTCAGGCCGCCGGCCGTGCGCGTGCCACCAAGCACCGCATCGGGTGTCGGCGCCGCGGCCACGGCCGGCGCCGGTGTCGGTGCGGGTGCGATGGGGATCGGCGTCGGCGATGTCAGCGGCGCAGCGGGTGCGGGCGTCATCGGCGCGGGAACGGCGCTCGCGGTTGGCGGCGTCTGCGCGGTTGGCGCCGACACCGCGCGCTCACGCGGCGGCGGTTTCAGTCGCAACTCCTGACCGACGAGGATGCGATCCGGATCCTCGAGCACGTTCCACTGCGCGAGCGCATGCGGATCGAGACCGAAACGGAAGGCGATCGAATACAGCGTGTCGCCGCTGACGACGCGATAGCTGTCGGGGGCCACCGTCGGCCGTTTGGGCGCGCGCACCAGCGGCGGCCGCGCCGGCCGCGACGTCAGCGCCGCAGACGAGCTCTTGCCTTCGATCGGCGCCGGCTCCTGCGTCGCACAGCCGGCGAGCGCGAGCGCGCCGATGACGACGCCGAGCAGTGTCCGCCGCATGTTCAATCGACGTTCTCGAGCAAAGGCACGAAACTCACACGCTGCAAGGCTTCTTCCTCGTAGCCATCCTCCGTGCGGCGGATCAGCGTCAGCATCTGCTCGCCCTGGCGACCGACCGGCATGATCGCGCGGCCCCCGACGGCGAGCTGTTCGAGCAGCGCGGCCGGCACCGTCGCCGCGGCCGCGGCGACGAGGATCGCATCGAAGGGCGCGTGCGCGGGCCAGCCGAGGCGTCCGTCGCCGTGGCGCACGCGCACGTTCGCAATCTTCAGTTCGTAGAGCCGCGTGCGCAAGCGATTGGCGAGCGCGGCGATGCGTTCGATCGTATACACCTGGCGGGCGACACGCGCGAGTATCGCGCTCTGGTAACCGCAGCCGCCGCCGATCTCGAGCACGCGCGTCATCGGACCGGTCTCAACCAGCACCTGCGTCATCGCGGCCACGACATAGGGTTGGGAAATCGTCTGGCCGAAGCCGATCGGCAAGGCAGTGTTCTCGTAGGCACGGCTGGCGAGGGCTTCATCGACGAATAGATGCCGCGGCGTGGTGCGGATCACGTCGAGCACTGCTTCGGAGGTAATTCCCATCGCTCGCAACTGATCGACGAGTCGATTGCGCGCGCGCTGCGAAGTCAAGCCTATGCCGATACGGTCCGCCATCATTGCCGCGAGATCATTTCCCCAGCCATTGTGCCAGCGCTTCCCTCTTTGCGTACGCCGCCGGATCCCTGTGCAGCGGTGTCACCGACACGAAGCCCTGGGCAATGGCCCGAAAATCGGTACCCGGACCGCAAGGGCCGCGCGGGACCGGCCTGCGCCTCGGCGTTCAGCAGCGAGCGCGACGCCACACCGCTCGCGCCGTGAGGCGCAAGCAGTTCGGCGGCGATGCGGGTGGCGTTAGCATAATCGCTGGGCTGGGTGCCGGCCAGCGATGCGGCGGCGGCGATGATGTCGAGCGCGCAGACGCTCGTCGCGGCCGGGGCGGTGTCCGAGTGCGGCAGGTTCTCACGACCGTGCTCGACGCTCGCGCGGGATCGAAGCGACTGCGCTGCTGCCATCGTCGCGACGAGTCTCGTCGCGGCAGACGAGCACGCGCACGATCTCAGCCCGCGTGACCGAAGAGGAACTCCAGCAGCGCCTTCTGCGCATGCAGCCGATTGCCGGCCTCTTCCCACACCACGCTGTCCGCGGCGTCGATCACTTCGGCCGCCACTTCCTCACCCCGATGCGCGGGCAGGCAGTGCATGAACAGCGCATCGGCCTTGGCGCATGCCATCAGCGCCGCACTGACCTGATAGGGCGCGAAGGCGGCGCGCCGCGCCGCCGCTTCGGCTTCCTGCCCCATGCTGATCCAGACGTCCGTCACGATCAGATCGGCGCCGGCCGCCGCCTCGAAGGGATCGCGCACCAGGCGCACGCGTGAGGCCGCCGCGTCGCGCAGCGCGTCGGGCTCATACTCCGCGGGCGTCGCCACGGCGAGCTCGAAATCGAGCAGCGCCGCCGCCTCGATATAGGTGTTGCACATATTGTTGCCGTCCCCGATCCACGCGACCTTGCGCCCGGCGATGTCGCCGCGACGCTCGACATAGGTCTGCAGATCGGCGAGTAGCTGGCACGGATGCGAACGATCGGTGAGACCGTTGATGACGGGCACCGAGGCGCAGGCCGCGAGGCGCTCGACGTTGGAGTGGGCGAAGGTCCGCACCATGATCGCGTCGCACATCTCCGACAGCACGCGCGCCGTGTCCTCGATCGGTTCGCCGCGGCCGAGCTGGGTGTCCTTGGGCGCGAGGAAGATCGCACCGCCGCCGCCCTCGATCATCGCCGCCTCGAAGGACACGCGCGTGCGCGTCGAGGACTTCTCGAAGATCATCGCCAGCACCTTGCGTTCGAAAATCGGCGGCTTGTCGCCGGCGGCGCGGCGGCGCTTCAGCTCGCTCGCGCGCGCGATGATCGCGCGGATCTCGGCCGGGCTCAGATCAGCGAGATCGACGAGATGACGTGGCGGCATGGTCTGCTTGTCGGTAGCCGAAAAAAAACGGAGCCCAGCCGTCGCTGGCTGGGCTCCGGTAGGCGGTGTTCGTGCCAATCGTGGCCAAATCTGGCCGTTCATGCGAAGTCGAAGGAACTGCGGGTGACGCCGACGCGGCTGGCGCCCGGCGCCGGCTTACGGGTACTCGCCCGCGGCCGTTATGATGACGTTCGCTCCGGGAACGTCGCGACCGTCGGTACCGCTGCTGGCGGCGGCTGCCGTAAGCCCGTAGTCCCGCCGCGCGTAGCGGCTGACTCGCGACTCATTGTCTGTGACGCATTTACAAGATTCAAGCCTGGGATTCAAGCCTGTAAGTCCTCTCGCATGCGCGCGAAAACGGCCCTCGACCCGATTGCGACCAGCCTCTTCGCCGCGCGCCTGCAGGCGGTCTGCGATGAAATGGGCGCGTGTCTGCGGCACGCGGCGCTCTCGCCGAACATCAAGGACAGACTCGATTATTCCTGCGCCGTCTTCGATGCCGAGGGCCGGCTCTGCGCGCAGGCCGCGCACATCCCCGTGCATCTCGGCAGCATGGCCTATGCGATGGGCGCGATCGTGCGCGAGCTCGCGTGGGCACCGGGCGACATGCTGCTCGTCAACGATCCCTATCTCGGCGGCACCCATCTGCCCGACGTGACGCTGATCGCGCCGCTGTTCGACGCGCAGGCGAGCGCGCCGATCGCCTTCGTCGCCAATCGCGCCCATCACGCCGATATCGGTTGCGCGCGCCCGGGCTCGATGCCGTGGTCCACCACGCTCGCCGACGAGGGGCTCGTGATCCCACCGAGCAAGTGGATCGTGGCCGGGCGCGAGGACGAGGCCTTGCTCGCGCGCCTGCGCGCGGGTCTGCGCAATCCCGCTTCGACGCTCGCCGACTTCTCGGCACAGCGCAGCGCCAATCTGCGCGGCCTCGAACGTCTCGCCGCCCTCGCATGCACGCTGGCCGAGCGCGGGCTGAGCAGCGGCTTCGATGAGGTGAACGACTACGCCGAGGCCATGGCGATGCGCGCGCTCGCGAGACTCGCCCCCGGTCACTACGTCGCCGAAGACGCGCTCGACGGCGATGCGCGCACCGCCGGCCCGGTCACGCTCGAGGTCGCGATCGACGTCGACGCGCGTACGCTGCGCGTGGACTTCACGGGCAGCAGTCCGCAGGTTCCCAGCAACGTGAACTGCCCGCTGCCGGTGACCGCGGCCGCGGTCTATTACGTCCTCCACTGCCTGATGCCGCCCGGCACGCCCGCCTGCGCCGGCAGCCTGCGTCCCGTCGTCCTGCATGCGCCGCCGGGATCGGTGGTCAACGCGCGGCCGCCGGCCGCGGTCGCCGCCGGCAACGTCGAAACCAGTCAGCGTCTCGTCGACGTCTTGCTCAAGGCGCTCACGCCGGCCGCGCCGACGCTGCTGCCGGCGGCGAGCGCGGGCAGCATGAACAACGTCGCGATGGGCGCGAGCGATCCGACCCGCGCATGGGATTACTACGAGACGATCGGCGGCGGCGGCGGCGCGAGCAGCCGCGGCCCCGGTCTGGACGCGCGCCACACGCACATGACGAACACGCTCAATACGCCCGTCGAAATCCTCGAAGCGAGCTATCCCGTGCGCATCACGCACTACGGCGTGCGGCGCGGATCCGGCGGGGCGGGTCTGCATCGCGGCGGCGACGGCATCGTGCGCGAATACGAGTTCCTCGCTCCCGCCGCGGTCACGCTCCTCACCGACCGGCGCGAATACGCGCCCTGGGGCAGCGCCGGCGGCGCGGACGGCGCCCGCGGCCGCAATAGTCTGAATGGGCGCACGTTGCCGGGACGCGTGGAGCTCGAGGTCGCCGCCGGCGATCGCCTGCGCATCGAAACGCCGGGCGGCGGCGGCTGGGGACGCGCGAGCGCCGCGGTCCTCGACGCTCGAGGCCCGCCCGCAAGCAGCGACAATTCGAGCTTGGTACGGCGCGACTACGCGCCTAGAATTCGCAATACGCCGCATCGTTCCGCGACGGAGGTAAGCACGATGGACATCAATGAACGTATCCAGGACCTGATTTCACAGCATCGCATCGTGCTGTTCATGAAGGGCACGCCGCAGTTTCCCCAGTGCGGCTTTTCGATGCGCACCGCCCAGGCGCTGGCCGCCGTCGGCGCGCAGTTCCACAGCGTGGACGTGCTCGCCGAGCCGGAATTTCGCCAGCACCTGCCGAAGTTCTCCAACTGGCCGACCTTCCCGCAGGTCTTCATCGACGGCGAGCTGGTCGGCGGCTGCGACATCGTGCTCGACCTCTATCAGAGCGGCGAGCTGCAGAAGATGACGAGCGGCACCGCCGCCTGAGCGTCGGATATTCCCGCCCGTCGCGGTCCGGGGCAACGTAGCGAACCCCGGATCCGGCTGCCCGCTTCAGGCGCCTAGCGCCCTTCCTGTTCCAGCCACAGGCATTTGCCGCCGCTGCGCCGGTCGATCGCGGTGAGGCGAGCGTGATGCGCGGCGAGCTCATCGTCCCGCGGCAGCACCACGCGCAGCGGCGGTAGCTGCCGCGGCGGCGCCGTCCCTTCGAAGTGCACGCCCACCGCCTCGAGTCCGGTCGCGATCTCGAAGCCGAGCGCGCCCTGTCCGCCCGTCATCGCGAGATAGACGTCGGCGAGCAGCTCGGCGTCGAGCAGCGCGCCGTGCAGGGTGCGGTGGTCGTTGTCGACGTCGTAACGCTTGCACAGCGCGTCGAGGCTGTTGCGCTGGCCGGGATGGAGCTCGCGCGCGAGCTTCAGCGTGTCGAACACGCGGCAGTAGTCCTCGATTCGTCCCCAGGCGCTGCCCAGGCGTGCGAGCTCGGCGTCGATGAAGCCGACGTCGAAAGCCGCGTTGTGGATGACGAGCTCGGCGCCGCGCACGAATTCGACGAAGTCGGCGACGATGTCGGCGAAGCGCGGCGACTCGCGCAGCTTGTCGAGCGTGAGGCCGTGCACCTCGGCCGCCCCGGCGTCGATCTCGCGCTCGGGGTTCAGGTAATAGTGGAAATGCTGGCCGGTGAGCCGGCGGTTCTTGAGCTCGATGCAGCCGATTTCGATCACGCGATGCCCTTCCTCGGGTGCGAGACCGGTCGTTTCGGTGTCGAGGACGATCTGGCGCATGGAATTACCCCCTCTCAGCGCGCGCCGCGCCGGGCCGCGGCGGCGAGCAGCTCGTCGATCGCGGCATTGGCGAGCGCGTCGGCGCGTTCGTTGTCGATGTGGCCCGCGTGTCCGCGCACCCAGTACCACTGCACGCGATGCGGCGCGGCCGCGGCCTGCAGGCGTTGCCACAGATCCGCGTTCTTCACGGGCTTGCCGTCGGCGGTGCGCCAGCCGCGGCGTATCCAGCTCGACAGCCATTCGGAGATGCCTTTCTGCACGTACTGCGAATCGGTGTGCAGCTCGACCCGGCTCGGGCGCGTCAGGGCTTCGAGCGCGTGGATCGCGCCGAGCAGCTCCATGCGGTTGTTGGTGGTGTTCGCCTCGCCGCCCTTGAGCGTCTTCTCGACGCCGCGGTAGCGCAGGATCGCGCCCCAGCCGCCCGGGCCCGGGTTGCCGCGACAAGCGCCGTCGGTGTGGATCACGATGGCTTCTTCCTCCGCGCCGTCGTTCATCGTTCGCTCTCCCGCGCCAGCGTCTCGCGCGTCGTCGGCTCGATCGCGCCGGCCGCGGTCAGCCGCCGCTGTCGCGCCCAGGTCGCGCGTATCGGCCGCACCGCGATGACGCGTTTGCGCGCGAGCACGAAGTGGACGTTGCCGACGATCGGCCAGAAATGATTGCCGAGCCGCTCGACGAACTCGAGCTTCGCATGCAGCCGCGGCCGCCGCAGCGGCGGCCGGAAGGACAGGCGCTCGACGCGCTCGATGTCAAAGCCGAGCAGCGCCAGCCAGTCGCGCAGACGCGTCAGCCCGACGAAGCGGCCGCGCCACGGCAGATTGCCGCGCCAACCCGCGGCCAGGCGCCACAGGCCGAACAGACTCCACGGACTGAAGCCCAGCACGACGAGATAGCCCTCCGGGATCAGCACCCGCTCCGCTTCCCGCAGCACCGCGTGCGGGCTGCGCGCGAACTCGAGGACGTGCGGCAGCACCAGCACGTCGACGCTGCCCGCCTGGATCGGCAGCGCATCCGCCTTCGCACACAGCGCCTCGCCGCCGCGCGCCGGCCCGATCGCGACCACTGCCTGATGCTGGATGCGGCTGCAGGCGATCATCGGCGTCGAATACGGATGGCCGAGCTGCAGCACGTGATAGCCGAAGAGATTCGGCAATACCTCGCCGGCGAGCTGCAGTTCGGCACAGGCGACGGACAGGCCGGGCTCGGTCTCGAACCAGGCACACAGCTCGCGTCCCCAGGGCTGGACGGTGGCGCGTCCTGCTCCGGTCTCTCGGGTCATCGGCGATCGATCTTTCCAATCAACGTCTTGCACACGGATTCAGCGGCCGCGGCGCGAGCACTTTCGCATGTGCTCGGAGGACCGGCAATGGGCCGGCCAGGGTTGACGCGCCAAAACCCGCCCGCCTAGTATCCCCCTCCATGCGTGGGGGGAACTACCTTACAACGGTGGTTGCGGCAGCGTTTTGCACGGCGCTTTCCGGCTGCAACACCGACTTCGTGCGGCGTGACACCGCGGTCGTCACCGAGCCACCCGTCGCAGCGCGCGGCGCCGTCGAGGCGACGCGCGCCGCGGCCGCCGCCCCGGCGCGAGAGGCGCGCAGCGTAAAGCCCGAGTCCGGCGCCGCCGCGGCGACCGGCGACACCTGGGACCGCATCCGAGCCCGCTTCGCGTTCGTCGACATCGACAACGCGGACATCGCCCGCGAGCGCCAATGGTATCGCGATCATCCCCGCTATCTCCGCGAGGTCGCGACGCGCGCCCGTCCCTATCTGCACCACATCGCCAACGAAATCGAAGGCCGCGATCTGCCGGGCGAGCTGGCTCTGCTGCCGATACTCGAGAGCGGCTATCGCGCGGACACCGCCTCGCCGTACGGCGCGGCCGGCCTGTGGCAGTTCATGGGCGGCACCGGCAGCAAGTTCGGGCTCGACGTCGATCGCTGGTACGACGGCCGCATGGATGTCGTGCGCTCGACGGACGCCGCGCTGAACTACCTCGCCGCGCTCAAGGACCGTTTCGACGGCGACTGGCTGATGGCCATCGCCGCCTACAACGCGGGCTGGGGCAATCTCGAGAAGGCGATCGCGACGCAGCGCCGTCTCGGTCGCCGCACGGAGTTCTGGTCGCTGCCGGTGCAACGCGAGACGCGCAGCCTCGTCGCTCGCCTCCTCGCCCTGGCGGGCGTTTTCGCCGCGCCGGCCAAATACGACCTCGCGTTGGATCCGCTGCCGGATCGACCGTACTTCGAGGCCGTGACGCTGAAGGCGCCGACCGATCTGCGCCGCTTCCGCAGCGCGCTCGGCGCACCGGCCGACGAATTCTTCCAGCTCAATGCCGCCTGGCGCGCCGCACACACGACGCGCGCCGGCGCCACCGTCTATGTCCCCGTCGACCTGCACCCGCGGGCGCAGGGACTGGCCGCCACGGGCACCGGCCGCGGCGCACCGCCGACGCGCGTCGCCGCGCGCGACGACGATCGCCGCAGCGGATCGCCCGGCGGCCGCACGCATCGCGTGCGCGGCGGCGATTCTCTGTGGATCATCGCCGCGCGCCACGACGTGAGCGTGCGCGAGCTCGCCGCCGCCAACGGCCTGCCGCTGCGCTCGACGCTCAAGATCGGACAGACCCTGCACATTCCCGGCAAAGGCGAGCGCGCGAGGCCGGCGCCGAAGGGGCCGCATGCGTCGGCGGGCGCGCGTACGCTGCGCTACAAGGTGCGCTCGGGTGATTCGCTGTGGACCATCTCGCGCCAGTTCAAGGTCACGGTCCAGCAGCTCGTCGCCTGGAACGGCCTCGGCCGCAAACAGCAGCTACAGCCGGGACAAGAGCTGCTGGTGCATCGACCGAGCTGAAGCCGCCGCCTGCCGGTCGCACGGCGATTGCCGCCGCATGCAGCCTCACTGCGCGAAGACCACCTGGTTGCGCCCGTTGCGCTTGGCGCTGTAGAGCGCCTCATCGGCGCGCTGCAGGAGCTGATGGATGTCCTGGGCGCCGACCGCCGTCTCGCTGCAGGCGACGCCGACGCTCGCCGACATCGAAATCGTGCGCCGATCCATGCTGACGGGCCGCTGCGCGATGTTCGCGCGCACGCGCTCGGCGATCGAGGCGACGCGGCTGGCCTCGCGCTCGACGAGCACGATCAGGAACTCTTCCCCGCCGTAGCGGCCGACTGCATCGTAAGGCCGGACGGCCTCGATCATGCGTTCCGCCGCCGTGCGCAGCACGCGATCGCCGGTGAGGTGACCATAGCTGTCGTTGATGTCCTTGAAGTTGTCGAGATCGACCATCGCCACGCCGACCAGCGTCTTGGTGCGCCGGGCGCGCGCGTGCTCGCGCTGCAGAATCTCGAGGATGCCGGCACGGTTCCAGGTTTGAGTCAGCGGATCGATGAACACCTGACGGCGCGCGACGTCGAGATCGCTCGCGAGCTCCGAGCGCGCCTGCGCGAGCGCGCCGACCTGCAGCTCGGTCTCGACGATCGCCGCGAGATCGCGCAGCGAGATCGACTCCGCCTCGCCGATCCGGCGCGGCACGGTGTCCGCGACGCAGACGCCGCCGATGCGCCGGCCGTCCGGCGCATACAGCGGATGAGATGCGTAGAAGCGCAGCTTCGGCGCCTCGGTCACGAGCGGCAGCGACGAGAAGCGCGGATCGAGTACGGCGTCGGGCACGACCAGCGGACCGCCGATGCCGAGCGCGGTATCGCAGAAGCTCAGGTGACGAGGAAGGCTCTGCAGCGCGATGCCGCGCGCCGACTTGTACCAGACGCGATCGCGATCCACCAGCGAGATCGCGGCGCAGGGGACGCCGACGGCGATGCAGGCGAGACGCGTGACGCGATCGAAACGGGCGTCGCACGCTCGATCGAGGACGCGGAGTCGGCGCAGCGTAGCGAGTCGCAGGTCTTCGTCGCGCGCCGGCGGTGGGGAATGCATCGGGGAGTCCCGACCTCGCAGCGAGTAGCGTTACAGCGTGACGGCCGAGGCCGCCGAATCGTTGTGGCGTGATCAGCGGCGTTCGCATCCACGCGTTTTGTCCGAGGATCTTCGCGAATTCACCCTGGACCCGCAAGCGGGATACGCGCCTCTGCGGCGCTTCGGGCGAGGCTATACTCCGGCGTAATCCGCGCCCCTCGCGGCAAGCCTCGAGTAATCTGCCACTATTATCGGTCCCAGCGGATCGGAGCACCCGGCCGCGAGCTGCGATTGCCCAATACTTATGAGATCTACCATGCAGGACATTGCCGCGCGCATCCGCGACATTCCCGACTTCCCGACACCCGGCATCGTGTTCAAGGATCTGACGCCCTTGATGCGCGACGCGCGGCTGCTGCGCGCGACGGCCGAGGAGCTGGCGCGTCCGTTCCTCGCCGACGGCGTGACGGTCGTGCTCGGCATGGAGGCGCGCGGCTTCGTCTTCGGCAGCCTCGTCGCCGCCGAGCTGGCCGCGGGATTCGTGCCCTTGCGCAAGCCGGGCAAGCTGCCCTGGCTGACGCATCGCGTGGCCTACGATCTCGAATACGGCTCCGCGGCGCTGGAGATGCACCAGGACGCCATCGGCCCGGGCGACCGCGTCCTGCTCGTCGATGATCTGATCGCGACGGGCGGCACCGCGGCCGCGAGCCTCGCGCTCGCCGCGCACAACGGCGCGACGGTGATCGGCGCTGCATTCGTCGTCGAGCTCGACTTCCTGAACGGGCGTCGCGCCCTCGGCGACTGTCGCGTCCACGCGCTGGTGCATTACTGAGCGAGGCGACGCGCAGATGTGCATCCTGCTGGCCGCGTGGCAAGAGCATGCCCGTTACGATCTGGTGGTCGCGGCGAACCGCGATGAATTCCACGCCCGGCCCACGGCGCCTGCTGCGCCCTGGCCGGACCGGCCCGAGCTCGTCGCCGGCCGCGATCTCGAGGCCGGCGGCACCTGGCTCGGCGTCGCTCGCAGCGGCCGTTTCGCCGCGGTGACGAATCTCAGGCGGCCGGGGCAGACCGCAGGCCCGCGTTCGCGCGGACTGCTGGTGTCGTCGTGGCTGGAGGCGCGGGTCGCCGCTCGCGAGCACGCCGCGACGCTCGTGAGCTGCGCCGACGACTATGCGGGCGTCAATCTGATCTTCGCCGATGCCCGCGCGCTGTGCGCGTGGTCGAATCAGGACAACCGCGTGCGCGCGCTGGACGCCGGCGTCTACGGCCTCAGCAACGCCGCGCTGGACGTGGAATGGCCCAAGGTCTCGCGCCTGAAGCGCGCGTATGTGCGGCATCGTGCGCTCGAAGGCGACGATCTGATCGATGCGCTGCTCGCGGTGCTGCGCGATGACACGCTGGCAGCCGACGCCGAGCTGCCGGACACCGGCATCGGGCTCGCGAGCGAGCGCCTGCTGTCGCCGATCTTCATCGACGGCGGCGGCTATGGGACGCGCTGCTCGTCGGTGGTACTGCGCGAGCCCGGCGGCCGCACGGTGTTCGTCGAACGCCGCTACGATGCCGCGGGCCGCGCCTGCGGCGACAGCCGCTACGAGCTCATGCCAGGAGGAGCAGAGACATGACCATCGCCGCCGCGTCGACCGCTGTCCGTTACGATGAAATTTCGTCCGCGCGCTACGCGCAGGTCCGCACGACCACCGAGACGCTCGCCGCGCCGCTGTCCGCCGAGGACGCCTGCGCGCAGTCGATGCCGGATGCGAGTCCGGCAAAGTGGCATCTCGCGCATACCACGTGGTTCTTCGAAACGGTCGTCATCGAAGCCCTGGAGCCGGCCTACCGCTCGCCTTTCGCAGGCTATCGCGTACTGTTCAATTCCTACTATCAGCGCGTCGGCCCCCAGCATGCGCGGCCCTCGCGCGGGCTGCTGACCCGCCCTGCGCTCGCCGAAGTGCTCGACTACCGGCACGCGATCGACGCCCGCGTGGCCGGCCATCTCGCGCGCGGCGTGCCGCCCGCGATCGCCGCCCTCGTGGAACTGGGCCTGCAGCACGAACAGCAGCACCAGGAGCTGCTGTTGATGGACGTGAAGCATCTCTTCGCGCAGAACCCGCTCGCACCCGCTTATGCCGCCCTCCCGCTGCCGCCGCGCGCGGCGAGCAGTGCCCAGCGCTGGATCGAGTACGACGGCGGCTTGGTCGAGATCGGCGCCGGCAGCGCGGGTTTCGCCTTCGACAACGAACGCCCGCGCCATCGCTCTTTCCTCGCGCCGTATGCGCTCGCCTCGCGCCCGGTGACGAACGCCGAGTTCGCGGCCTTCATCGCCGCCGGCGGCTATCGCGAGCCGCTGCTGTGGCTCGCCGACGGCTGGACCACGGTGCAGCGGGAAGGCTGGACACATCCGGCGTACTGGCTGCCGCGCGCGGACGGCGGCCACGACGAGTTCACGCTCGGCGGCCGCCGGCCCCTCGACGCCGCGGCACCGGTCTGCCACCTCAGCTACTACGAGGCCGACGCTTACGCGCGCTGGGCCGGCGCGCGGCTGCCGACCGAACAAGAATGGGAACACGCGGCCGCCGCGCTCGCGCTCGACGGCAACTTCCTCGAGCGCGGGCTGCTGCATCCGGCCGCGGCGACGGGCGAAGGCCTCGTCCAGATGTACGGCGACGTGTGGGAATGGACCGCGAGCCCCTACGTCCCCTACCCCGGCTTCCGCCCGCTCGCCGGCACCGTCGCCGAATACAACGGCAAGTTCATGGCGAATCAGCTCGTCCTGCGCGGCGGCGCCTGCGTATCACCGCGCGACCATCTGCGCCCGAGCTACCGCAATTTCTTCTACCCCCACCAGCGCTGGCCGTTCACGGGCCTGCGTCTGGCGCGGGACGAATCCTAGCCTGCGTGCCTGCGCGAGCTGAAATGCACTGTAATGACCACCGAGAACACAGAGAACACCGAGGGAAGAAAGGAATTGACGGGAGTCTTCGTGACGTCGGCATCGATGTTCTGCATCGAATCACAGAGGCATAAGCTCAATCAATTTCTTCCCTCGGTGTTCTCTGTGTTCTCGGTGGCCAGATCAATCAGCTCGACAGCCCGCCGTTGACCTTCAAGGTCTGGCCGGTGATGAAGGCGGCGTCGTCGGAGGCGAGGTAGACGACGGCGGCGGCGACGTCGGCGGGCAGGCCGAAGCGGCCCAGCGGGGTCGCGGCTTCGACGGCGGCGCGATAGTCGGCGGCCATGTCGGCGGCGGCGAAGGCCGTTTCGATCCAGCCGGGGGCGACTTCGTTGACGCGCACGGCCGGGGCCAGCGAGCGCGCGAGCGCGCGCGTGAAGCCCGTGACGCCGGCCTTCACGGCGGCGAACATCTCCGGATTGCGGCCGCCCATGCCGCGCAGCGCGAGATCCCAGGACATGTTGACGATCGAGCCGCGCGCCTGCGCGAGCTCGTCGGCGACGGCCCAGGAGCAAAGTATTGTGCCGCGCAGGTCGGTGTCGAGCAGGCGCGCGAGCTTGTCCGCATCGCCGAGCTTCGCGCCCGCGCCGGTGAGGATGTCGGCGCCGGCGAAATTGCACCAGGTATCGATGCCGCCGAGACGCTCGCGCGCGGTGGCGATGAGCGGAGGAATCGCCGACGGATCGCCGACGTCGGCCGCCACCGCCGAGGCCTCGCCGCCGGCGGCTTCGATGGCGGCGACCACGGCGGCCGCCTTCGCGTGCGACAGGCGATAGACCACGAGCACGCGCGCGCCTTCGGCCGCACAGCGCAGCGCGACGCCGCGTCCGATCCCGCTGCTCGCGCCGGTGACGACGATGCGTTTGCCGGCGAGTCTGCCCTGCGCGATCGTCACGGCGCTATTTGACCTTGATCTGCGTCGGCTTGGTGACGGGCCATTCCTGCTTCATCACGACTTCGCCCATCGTCGAGCCCGGCGTGAGCTGCCCTTGGTAGATGACGTAGCGCCCTCCCGGCTCCTCGTCGGTCGCGGGACTTTCGGTCCAGATCCACATGTGGCCGGCGAGCGTGTCGATGATCAGCGCCTTCTCGGTGCCGAACTCGGTGCCGGAGTCGATCGGGATCGCCTGAAAACGTTCCTCGGCGATCGTCGCCGTCGTCCACACCAGCAGGGCGAGGGCCATCGGGAGAGTGGGTCGCATCATTGTCCCTTTCGCTTCGAGTCGTTGTCGGTGGCCGCCGAACGTTCAGCGATCCGTCGCGGGCACCCGGTAGGCGAGTCGCTCCGGCGCCGCGATCACGTAGACGGCCGGCTGCCCGCGCAGCCGCGTCTGCAGCCAGGGGATCGCGCCCTGGACCACCTCGGGCGCGGCCGCGAGCAGCGGCAAGTCCAGCTCGAAGTATCGGCCGCTCGCGTCATAGCTTACGCGGCGGCGGCTCGCGGCGCCGCCGCCGGCGCCCGTGCCGACCGCGAGCGCCTGCCAGTCGACGCGCCCGCCGTGCTGGAGCACCGCGCGCAGGGCCTCTTCGAGCAGGCGCAGCTCGCGCGCCAAGGCCTCGCAGGCGCGCTGCTTGAGCCGCAGGTGGCGCATGTCCTCGAACACGCAGTGCAGGCCGTCTTCCTGCGCGTACAGCGGCGGTTCGCGATCCGCGAGCGACCACTCTCCGCGCAGCCGGCGCTCGCGCGCGACGACCACCTCGTCGACGGTCGGCGCTCGTTCGCTCGCACAGGCGTCCGCCGCGCACAGCGCCTGCGCGATCGCCGCCTCGAAGGCGGCCTGACGAGCGGGCCGCGCCGCGGACACCATCACCTGCTCGGGGCCGACGATCAGCCGCACCGCATGCCGTCCCTCGCGCACGACGGTGAGCATCGCGCCCGCACGCAGGCGCGCGCGCACGCGTTCGAGGCGAGCGATGAACCCGCGCGTCCCGCGCTGCCATGCGGACGCCGCGCCGCGGCCGCGGCGTCCGTCGAGCTCGGCCGCATAGGACTCGACGAGCGCGTCCAGCGCGGCCTCGGCATAGCGGCGGCGCTCTTCTTCGCCGGCCCGCGGCAGGCGCGCGACGAGCGCGTCGTAGCGCGTCATCGGCGGCAGCTCGGCCGGCGCGGCGTTTGCGCCAAGGGCCCAAGTCGTCAACACGATGCAGCCGAATACGCGCCGCGCGGCGCGCCAGCGGCCCTTCACGGCAGACCGAGCTCCACCTGCAGCATCGCGTAGTGATCCTCGAAGAAGAGATCGGCGTGCGCCGCATCGAAGGGCAGCCACCGTGCGTGCTCCGCATCGTCGCCGCCCTGCACCGCCGGTGCAGGCGAGTCGGCGGACAGCTCGTAGCGATGGAGATGGGTGATGATGCGTCCGCGCAGCGAACGCTGCGGATGATCGTAGACGCGCACGCCGCGGCAGTCGCCATGACCGAGCACGAGCCCGGTCTCCTCGCGCAGCTCGCGCAGCGCGCTGTCGCGGACGAACTCGTGCACGTCGATGAAGCCGCCCGGCAGCGCGAGCAGGCCTAGGCCTGGCCGCCGGCCGCGCGCGACGACGAGCACCCGCTCGCCGTGCGTCACCAGCGCATCGACCGTGACGAAGACCGGCGTGTACGGCGCGGCGGCCCAGTCGTCGCGATAGCGCTGCACGAACCGGAACTCCTCGCGCAGCTCGCGCCGCAAGGCATCCTCGAGGCTCGCCGCGAGCCACTCGTGCAGCGGCGCCGGCACGGCTTCGAACGCGAGCTTCGGCTGCGCGCCGAGCAGGCGCTCGTGCAGCGCCGGCACGAAGGCCGGCGCCTCGACCTCGCGCATCTGCCAGCCGGGAAAGAGCGGTGCGTAATAGCGCGCGCCTTCGCGCTCGAGGCCGTAGAGCACGACCTCCTGCGCCGGCCACGCGCGGCGCGCTATTTCGGTCGCCACCGCCGCGCGCACCGCGGCGGCCCAGCGGCCGTCGTCGTACCAGCAGTCCGCGACCGGCAGCACCGCCAGCGTCGCGCACTCCTCGCCGAGCACGAGCTCGAGCATTCGACGCCGTTCGGCCAGGTTCCAAGGATTGATCACGCTCGGCGGCTGAGTGACGCCGCCGACGACGAGCAGCACCTCGGCATGGCGCGCGCACAGCTCGCGCAGCGCATCCGCCTGGCGCTGCTGCAGCGGCTGCAGCCGCGCGATGCAGACGGCGACGCTGCGCTCAGTCACCGCCCGCGGACCCGAGCACGGCGAGCGCCTGCGCGTGGAGACGGCGATTGGCGGCGGCGATCACGCGGCCGCCCCCGCGCACGGGCCGCCCTTCCCAGTCGCTGACGACGCCGCCGGCCGCCTCGACGATCGGCATCAGCGGCGCGATGTCGTAATAGCCGAGGCCGGCTTCGACGACCAGATCGACGTGGCCCGCGGCGAGCAGGCAGTAGGCGTAGCAGTCGAGACCGAAGCGCGCGAGCCGCACGCGCGAGGCGAGACGCTGGAACGCCGGCCCTTCGATGTCCGGCGCGAACATCTCGGGCGCGGTCGCGAACAAATAGGCAGCCGCGAGATCGGGCGTGTCCCGCGTGCGCAGTCGCGTATGCGCGCCGGCGCGCACCTGCCACGAGGCCGCGCCGCCGCCGACGAAGCTCTCGCCGACGAAAGGCTGGCTCATCAGGCCGAGCACCGGCCGCTCGTGCTCGCACAGCGCGATCAGCGTGCCCCAGGTCGGCGCGCCGCAGACGAAGGCGCGCGTGCCGTCGATCGGATCGATCACCCAGCGGAACTCGCTGCTGCCCGGCGTCTCGCCGAACTCCTCGCCGAGCACGCCGTGCGCCGGGTAACGCGCGAGTATCGCCTCGCGCAAGGCCTGCTCGGCGCGGCGATCGGCGATGGTCACCGGATCGAAGCGCTGGCCGCCCTTGTCGTCGACCGCGAGCGGCTGGCGAAAATACGGCAGCACGACGTCACCGGCGAGGCCGCCGAGCTCGAGGAGAAAATGACGAAACTCTTCGTCGCGCGAAGGGTCCATGCGGGCGCCGTTCCGGATCCGTGAGGGGTGCGGGCATGATGACATCGCCCGCGACGCCGCGGCAACGGCGGTACAATGCGCGCGCCGGTACGCAATGCCGGACGTCGCGCCAGCGCAGGAGTATCGAGCCCATGAACCGAGTCGTGCTGTTCATCGCCACCAACCTCGCGGTAGTCGCGGTGTTGTCGCTGATCCTGAGCCTGCTCGGCGTCAACAAGCCCGGCACCGACATGACGCCTTTCCTGGTGATGACGGCCTTGATCGGCATGGGCGGCTCGTTCATCTCGCTGATGCTGTCGAAGACGATGGCAAAGCGCGCGATGGGCTGTCGGATCATCGAGCAGCCGTCGACGCCGGCAGAGCGCTGGCTGGTCGACACCGTCGCGCGCCAGGCGCGGCAGGCCGGCATCGGCATGCCGGAAGTCGCGGTGTTCGATTCGCCGACGCCGAACGCATTCGCGACCGGCGCGGATCGCAATCACGCGCTCGTCGCCGTCAGCAGCGGCCTGCTGCGTCAGATGGGCGAGGACGAGGTGGAGGCGGTCCTCGGTCACGAAGTGTCGCACGTGGCGAACGGCGACATGGTCACGCTGACGCTGATCCAGGGCGTCGTGAACACCTTCGTGATGGTCTTTGCGAGCGTGCTCGCCGGCGCGTTCGATCGCGGCGATCAGCGCAACGGCTCGCGCGGCATGGGCTACTACATGGGCTACATGATCGCGCAGACCGTGCTCGGCTTCCTCGCCTCGATGATCGTCTGCTGGTTCAGCCGGCAGCGCGAGTTCCGCGCCGATGCGGGCGGGGCCTCGCTCGCCGGCCGGCACAAGATGATCGCGGCGCTCGAACGCCTGCAGGCCGCGCACAACCCGGCGCCGCTGCCGGGCGGCATGGCGGCCTTCGGGATCAGCGGCGGCGCGCTCAAGGGATTCGCCCACCTGTTCGCGACGCACCCGCCGCTCGAGCTGCGCATCGAAGCCCTGCGGCGCGGCGCTTGAAGAACGCCGTCGCGGCGTTCGCGCCGCGGCCTAGCCGTTCTCGTCCTGTTCCTGTTCCAGCGTGCCCGCGACCGTGAACACGCAGTTGCGGCCCGCGCGCTTGGCCCGCTGCAGCGCGTGTGCGGCGGCGTCGATGAGCTGCTGGGGGCGCTGACCCGGGGCCGGCGTGATCGTCGCGGCGCCGCAGCTCGCGGTGAGCACCTTGTCGACGTCGGAGGCGCCGTGCATCAGGGTCAGATCGTAGATGCCGGCGCGGATCGAATCCGCGACGTCCAGGGCGGCGAGCTCCGAGGTTTCGGGCAGCAGCACCGCGAACTCCTCGCCCCCGAAGCGCGCGACGAGATCCCCGGCGCGGCGCGAATAGCCGGCGACGACCTCGGCGACGCGCACGAGGCACTTGTCACCGGCGTGATGACCGTAGCGCTCGTTGTACGGGCGGAAGCGATCGAGATCGCAGAGCACCAGCGACAGCGGGCGCTGCTCGCGCCGCGCGCGCGACCACTCGCGATCGAGGACGCGCTCGAACACGCGGCGGTTCGCGAGATTGGTCAAGGGATCGAGATTCGACAGATCGCGCGCCCGGTTGCGCGCGTCGATCAGCGCGGCCTGCGTCTTGCGCCGGCGCACGATCTCGGCCGACAGCTTCTCGACCAGCGAGGCGCTGCGCGCCTGTTCCTGCGCGAGGCGCTCGGCAATGGCCTCGACCTCGACGCGGTGGCGGAGCTCGCCGATGGTGTAGGTCTGGCTGCGCTGGACGACGTGGAAGAGATAGGCGAAGAACAGCAGGTTGCCGATGCCGAGCCCGAGCAGCGTCGGATCGCCGCTGATCAGTAGCCGGATCTGCAGCGGGGCCAGCGCCGGCACCACGAAAGCGAGGCCGTGCCATTTCAGCAGGCCCTGGCTCAGGAGGGCGCCGCAGGCCAGACCGCCGAGCCACAGGTTGACCACGGCGAGCACCCAGGTTTCCTGCGGAAAACTCAGCCACTGCGTGCTGATCCCGAAGCCGAGGCCGCAGCCGAACAGGCTCAGTGCGTTCAGCACCAGCCAGCGCTGGCGGCCGACGCTCGTGACGCGCGCGTGCAGCGCGAGCACGATCACGCGGGCGACGACCAGCAGCGCCATCGCGACCAGCCAGCCGCGCAATACGGCTTGGGGAACGTAGCGGGAGAGCAGCCCGGCATAGCAGGCGGCGCTCACCAGGACCGGCAGCATCGCGAAGCGGCCGTTCTCCGCGGCGATCTGGCACAGCCGCGCCGCCACGCGTTCGTCGATTCCCCTCTCGCCGCGTGCATCGATTGATGCCGGCGGCTTGTGCCCTGCCGGTTCCGTCACTGCCACCCCGTTTCCGTCGACGAGCGTCGACCCCCGACGCCGTCGGCCCCTGTCCTTTGTCGTTGCGCCGGCCCTGGCTCCGGGCAGCGTACTCGCCGGCTGCATCGCGTCAATGCACCGGATTGGGCCGCGGGGGCGATTTGGGAAGTATTCCCGCACATGACCCCGCCGCGGGGCGCAGTCCGGCTGAGCCTCAGGCTCGCTGGCCGTCCCGCGCCCGCTCCCCTACACTCGGCGCCTCGTTTCTCGACGCTCATCAAGGCTACCGTTTCCTCATGTTCAGAGCCCTCGCCGAGCTCTTCGATCGCACCGTACTCGCGAATCCGAAAAGCACCCTCGTCGTCCTCGTCGCGATCCTCCTCGCTTTCGGCGCCGGCATCCCCAAGTTCCGAGTCGACGCTTCCGCCGATTCGCTGCTGCTGGAGAACGATGCCGACTTGCAGCGCTTCCGCGAGCTCGGCAAACGCTACTCCGCCAAGGACTTCCTGTTCGTCACCGTGACGCCGAAGGAAGACCTGTTCAGCCCCGCCTCGCGCGCCCTGATCGCCTCGATGCGGGCCGATCTGAAGGCGCTGCCCGACGTCGACTCGGTGCTGACCATCCTCGACGTGCCGCTGGTGAAGAACGTCGAGGCGAAGCTATCCGAGGTGTCGTCGAAGTACAAAACGCTCGAATCGCCCGACGTCGACTTCGACCGCGCCCGCAACGAGCTGCTGACGAGCCCGCTGTACAAGAACGTCGCGATCAGCGCCGACGGCAAGACCACCGCGATCCGCGTCGTGATGAAGGATCGGCCCGACTATCGCAAGCTGCAGATGGAGCGCGGCGATCTGGTCTATCTGCGCGCGACCACCGGCCTGTCGCCGGCGCAGGCCGCGCGGCTCGCCGAGATCGATCCGATCTACAAGGCGCAGAAGATCGCGGTCGACGAGGCCAACCACGCGGCGGTCGAGAGCATCCGCACGGTGCTCGCGAAATATCGCGGCCAGGCGCGCGTGCACCTCGGCGGCATCGCGATGATCACCGACGATCTGATCACTTTCGTGCGCAGCGACATCGTGGTGTTCGGCATCGGCGCCGTGGTGCTCGCGATCTCGATGCTGGGCTACATCTTCCGCGAGGCGCGCTGGGTCGCGATCCCGCTCGCGACCTGCGTGTTCTGCACCGTCGTGATCCTCGGCATGCTGGGCCACATCGGCTGGGACCTCACCGTCATTTCGTCGAACTTCATCGCGCTGACGCTGATTCTCACGATCTCGATCAACATCCACCTGCTCGTGCGCTACATGGAGCTCTACCGCGATTTTCCGGACTGGTCGCAGTACGAGCTCGTGCGCCAGATGACGCACGACATGGCAAAGCCCTGCATGTACACCAACGTGACCTCGATGATCGGCTTCGTGTCGCTGGTGACGAGCGACATCAAGCCGATCATCGATTTCGGCTGGATGATGACCTTGAGCCTCGCCATCGTCTTCGTGATCCTCTTCACCTTCATCCCGGCGGTGATGCTGCTGATGCCGAAGCGCCCGCTGAAGGTCGAGGACAAGGGCAACGCGAGCTTCACGGTGTCGCTCGCGCGCTTCACCGATCGCCATGGCCTCTTCGTGCTGCTCGCGACCGTCGCGATCGCGGCGCTCGGCGTGATCGGCATGGGCCGCCTCGAGGTCGAGAACAGCTTCATCAACTACTTCAAGCAGGACACCGAGATCTACCAGGGCCTGAAGCAGGTCGACGAGACGCTCGGCGGCACCACGCCGCTGGAGATCGTGCTGAAGTTCCCGCCGCCGGCCGCGGCCGAGCCCAGCGCGGACGGCGACGACGAGCTGGCCGAGATGTTCGAGGAAGAGCCCGCGCAGAAATCCGACTACTGGTTCACGCCGGAGAAGGTCGAACGCATCAAGCGCGTGCACGACTTCCTCGAGACCGTGCCGGGCATCGGCAAGGTCACTTCGCTCGCCTCGATCGTGCGCGTCGCCGAGGACCTCAACAAGGGACGCGAGTTCGATCCCTTCGAGCTCAACGTCATCTACAAGCGCCTGCCGGAGAATCTGAAGCAGGAGATGCTCTCGCCCTACATCTCGATCGAGAACGACGAAGCCCGCGTCGCGGTGCGCATCCTGGATTCGACGCCGGGCCTGCGCCGCGAGGCGCTGCTCGCGGAGATCGAGCAAGGCCTCGAGCACAAGCTCGGGCTGAAGCCCGGGGAGTACGAGATCGCCGGTCTGCTCGTGCTCTACAACAATATGCTGCAGAGCCTCTATTCCTCGCAGATCGAGTCGCTGGGCTGGGCCATGCTCGGCGTGCTGGTGACGCTGTGGGTGCTGTTCCGATCCTTCAAGGCCGCCGTCATCGGCGTCGTCCCGAACGTGATCGCGGCCGCGGCCGTGCTCGGCTTCATGGGCTGGGCCGGCATCCCGCTCGACATGATGACGATCATGGTCGCGTCGCTGACCATCGGCATCGCGGTCGAGGACTGCATCCACTATCTCTACCGCTACGGCGTCGAGTTCCAGCACTTCCGCGACGGCTTGAAGACCATGTACCACTGTCACGCGAACATCGCCAAAGCCGGTTTCTACACCACGCTGACGGTGTGCTGCGGCTTCTCGATCCTCGTGCTGTCGAACTTCGTGCCGAGCATCATCTTCGGCATCCTGACCACCGTCGCGATGACCGTCGCGATCCTCGGCGCGCTGACCTTGATGCCGAAGCTGATCCTGATGTGGAAGCCTTTCGGCTGAAGGCGGCAGCAGGAGCGGCCGGACGCACATGTAGGTTGGGCTGACGAAGGAAGCCCAACATCGGGCGCCGAACGTTGGGCTTCCTTCGTCAGCCCAACCTACGTTTTGCTGAAGGCAACGGGATCCGGGCGACGGAGATCTCGTCGGATACCCTGCACGTCGTAGCGGAATCGCCCGCTGCTTCGCGTCGACCCGCAATCCGCTGCGCTTCTTCGCGGCTACGCGCTAGAATCCTGGCCCCGATCTGCCGTTCGCCAAGGAGAGCCCGCATGCAAGCGTCCACCCATCGCCGCCTCCGTTCCCTGTGCGCGTTCGGGCTCGCCGCCGCGGCGCCCTTCGCGCTCGCCGACGAAACCTGCGTGTCGCCGTACATGAAGCGGCTGACTTCACAGGAAGACTTCATGTACGTGTGGACCCTCGGCGCGCAGGGCCTCGGCGACGAGCAGGACAAGCTCGTCACCGTCGATACCAATCCCGCGTCCGCCAGCTACGGCAAGGTCGTCCATACGCTCTCGGTCGGCGGCCGCAACGAGGCCCACCATTCCGGCTATACCGACGACCGCCGCTCCCTGTGGGCCGGCGGCCTCGATACCAGCAACATCTTCATCTTCGACGTCGCGACCGATCCGGCGAAGCCCGCGCTGAAGCGGACGATCACCGATTTCGTCGCCAAGACCGGCGGCCTCGTCGGCCCGCATTCGTTCTACGCCCTGCCCGGCCGCATGCTGATCACCGGCCTGTCGAACAACCAGGACCACGGCGGCCGGACCGGCATGGCCGAATACACCAACGACGGCGAGTACATCACGACGCACTGGATGCCGACCGACGACAACCTGCAGGGCGCCGCCAAGAGCGGACAGTTCGCCGACGGCTACGGCTACGACGTGCGGGCGCTGCCGCGCCTGAACGTGATGATCAGCTCCTCGTTCACGGGCTGGAACAACTACATGATGGATCTCGGCAAGATGATGGCCGACGCCGAAGCGATGAAGCGCTTCGGCAACACCGTCACCGTGTGGGATCTCCATACGCGCAAGCCGCTGAAGGTCTTCGACGTGCCGGGCGCGCCGCTCGAGGTGCGCTGCGCGTGGAACGAGAAGCACGACTACTGCTTCACGACTACCGCGCTGACCTCGAAGATCTGGCTGATCCACCGCGATGCCAAAGGCGAGTGGCAGGCGCAGGCGGTGGCGGACATCGGCGATGCGTCGAAGATCCCGCTGCCGGTCGACATCTCGATCGCGGCCGACGACAGCAGGCTGTGGGTCGACACCTGGAACGACGGCATGGCGCGCCTGTTCGACGTCTCCGATCCTTTTGCGCCGAAGGAAATCTACAGCACGCACATCGGCGAGCAGGTCAACATGGTGTCGCAGAGCTGGGACGGCAAGCGCGTCTACTTCACGTCCTCGCTGCTCGCGAACTGGGACAAGAAGCAGGGGCCCGCGGGCGAGCTCCAGTACTTCAAGGCCTACGAATGGGACGGCAAGGCGCTGAAGCCCTCCTTCGCGGTCGACTTCGTCGGCGAGAAGCTCGGCCGCCCGCATCAGATGACGCTGAATGCGCGTTCGATCTATGCGCGCCAGCAGCCGCCAACGGCCGCGCCGGCCCTCGCCGCGCGCGACGAGCACTGAGGGCCCGCCCGCGTTGAGGCGACGAGCGCCGCGAGGCCGCGTACGCCGCCTCCTCGCCTTTGCTTGCGCCGCTGTGCTCTGCGCCGGCATCGCGGCCCACGAAGGCCATGAGGCCGCGCCGCCGGCACCGGGCTGGACAGCGCTGCCCTATGCGCCGCCGGTGCCCGGCACCTACGCGCTGCCGCCGATCCGCGCCGCCGCGGACGCCGAATTCATCGACGACACCGGCGCGCCGCGCCGGCTGCACGAGATCTACCGCGACGGGATCACGGTCCTGTCCTTCATCTATACGCAGTGCGCGGACGCCAACGGCTGCCCGCTCGCGAGCTTCGTCGTCGGCCAGGCCGCGGCCGAGATCGCGAAGGACGCCGCGCTCGCCGGCCGCGTGCGCTTCGTCAGCCTGAGCTTCGATCTCGCGCGCGACACGCCGGCCGCGCTCGCCGACTATGCGCGGCACTTCCGCAAGCCCGGCGTGGCATGGATCTTCGGCGTTCCGCGCGACGCGGCGACGCTCTCCGCGCTGCTCGCGGCCTACGGCCAGGATCTCGAGCGCAGCGCGGACGGCGGCACTTTCTCGCACGTGCTGCGCGTCTACCTCGTCGACGGCGACGGTCGCATCCGCAACGAGTACACGACGAGCTTTCTGCACGCCTCGATGCTCACGGCCGACATCCGCACGCTCGCGCTCGCGGCACAGACGAGCTCGGCGGCGCCGCGGGCCGCGGCCCCGACGGACACGGCGCCGCCCGGTCCCGGCGACGACAAGCGCGGCTACGAGCGCGCGGACTACGCCACGCGCTCCAGGGCCCTGACCGCGCGTGATGCCGCGCCCGCGGCGCTGCGCGCGCGCCTCCTCGACCCGCCGCGCGGCCTGCCGCGCGGGGCTCAGAACGGACCCGTGCCCGGCGACGCGCAGATCGCGCTGGGCCGCAAGCTGTTCTTCGATCGCCGGCTCTCGCACAACGACACGCTGGCCTGCGCCGGCTGCCACGTGCCGGATCAGGGGTTCACGAACAACGAGCTGATGACGCCGATCGGCATCGAGGGTCGCACCGTCAAGCGCAATGCGCCGACGCTGCTGAACGTCGGTTTCCTGCCGCGCTTGTTCCAGGATGCGCGCGAAAGCCGTCTGGAGCAGCAGGTGTGGGGCCCGCTGCTGGCCTTCAACGAAATGGGCAATCCGTCGATCGGCTACGTGCTCGACGAGCTCGCGGCGCTGCCCGAGTATGCACCGCTGTTCGCCGCCGCCTTCCCGGACGAACCGCAGGTGACGATGAATACGCTCGCCGCCGCGCTCGCCGCCTACGAGCGCGCGCTCGTCGCCGGCGACAGCGACTTCGATCGCTGGCGCTACGGCGGCGAGGCCACGGCGCTGTCCGCGGTCGCGCGGCGCGGCTTCGAGCTCTTCACCGGCAAGGCCGGCTGCAGCGCCTGCCATCTTCTCGGTGAGGAATCCGCGCTGTTCACGGATCACGGGCTGCACAACACCGGCATCGGCTATCGCCATTCGATGCGCAAGAGCGGCGGCGGTACGCTGGACGTGCTCGTTGCGCCGGGCCAGCGTCTCGCGGTCGCCGGCGCGGACATCGCGGCGTCCAGCGAGACGCCGCCGAACGATCTGGGCCGCTACGAAGTGACGCTCGATCCGGCGGATCGCTGGCGCTATCGCACGCCGAGCTTGCGCAACGTCGCCTTGACGGCGCCGTACATGCACGACGGCTCGCTGCCCACGCTTGCCGCCGTCATCGACTTCTACGCCGCCGGCGGCGTGCCCAACGAGGGACTGGACCCGCGCGTGCGGCCGCTGGCGCTCAGCGCGGCCGAGCGCGACGCGCTGCGCGCCTTTCTCGAGTCGCTGACGAGCCACGACGTCGCCACGCTGGTGCGCGACGCCTATGCCGTTCCGATCGGCGATCGCGGCGCGACCGCGCGCTGAGCGCGCCGGCACCGGACGAGCCCCGGCGGGACTCGTTCAACGCTTCTTCAAGCGTCCGCCTCGTCGAGCACGAAGGCGACCTTCAGCGTCACCTGCCATTCGCGGACCTGCTCGTTCTCGATGCCGCCGCGGATCGAGACCACTTCGAACCAGCGCAGGCCGTGCAGGCTCTGCGAGGCGCGCTCGAGCGCGGCGACGATTGCGGCATCGACGCCGTCCGGCGACGAGCCGACGATTTCAATCTGCTTGTAGATCTGCGAGCTCAGCTCCTGGTTCATCGTGACCTCCCTGTG
Organism: Gammaproteobacteria bacterium; assembly: GCA_035325705.1. Lineage (GTDB taxonomy): Bacteria > Pseudomonadota > Gammaproteobacteria. The sequence goes on along the minus strand of DAOKZI010000023.1, from coordinate 2,275 downwards.
GATGACTGCGAGCCTCGGCGTGCGCCGACTCCCGACGGATCGTCCTCGCAATGCGCGGTCGCGCGCTGTCGGTCAGCGGCGCCGTGCCGGGCGGAAAGCCGCACACGGCGGCATCGCCGGACTCGCACCGCGGGCGGGACGTTCACCGACGGCTGCTGCCGCCTCGAGGCTCTACGGCGGCGCGCGCCGGTGCGGCATGCTGAACTCGCGGTGTGCCGCCGCGATCGTGACGGACGATGCCATGCCCGGAACCCATAATCTCGCCGTTGGCTACCTGCTCTGGATCTTCGGCTTCATGGGCGCACATCGTTTCTATTACGGGCGTCCGATCAGCGGCACGATCTGGTTCTTCACGCTCGGCCTGCTGTTCATCGGCTGGCTGATCGATCTCTTCCTGATCCCCACGCTCGATCGCGAGGCGGATCTGCGCCACGTCGCCGGGCCCGCGAACCACACGGTGGCCTGGATACTGCTGACCTTTCTCGGTCTCTTCGGCGCGCATCGCTTCTACCTCGGCAAATGGCTGACGGGGCTGCTGTGGCTGCTGACGGGCGGCCTCTTCCTGCTCGGCTGGTTGTACGACCTGTGGACGCTGAACACGCAGGTCGATGCGCGCAATCGCGCCGCCTGAGCCCGCGCGGCGCGGCGCGCGGGCCGCTGCACGTGGTCTTCAATCCCGGCGCCGGCCGGCGCACCGCGGATGAGACGATTGCGCGCATCGAAAACGCCTGCGCCCGGGCCGGGCGCGTCCTCGATCTGCAGGTGCTCGGACCGGATGAAGATCTCGCGGCATGTGCATGCGCGGCCGTCGCGCGCGCCGCGGCCGATGACGGCGTCATCGTCGCCGCCGGCGGCGACGGCACTCTCAACGCGGTCGCGCGGGCGACGCTCGACAGCGAGTGCGCATTCGGCATCCTGCCGCGCGGCAGCTTCAACTACTTCGGCCGCGCCCACGGCATCCCGGCCGATCTCGATGCGGCGCTCGAGGTCTTGCTGACGGCGTCCCCGCGGCCCGTACCGGTCGGACTCGTCGGTTCCCGGCTCTTTCTCGTCAATGCGAGCATCGGACTGCATCCGCAGTGGCTGGAGGATCGCGAGGCGCTCGCCGCGACCGTCGGCCGCGGCCGCTGGATCGCGACCGGCGCGGCGTTCGCGACGCTGCTGCGCGGAGTGAAGAACCTGCCGCTGCGCGTGGAGCGAGGCGAGGAAGTGATCGAGCTTGCCACGCCGACGGTGTTCGTCACCCACAATGCCGTGCAGCGCGCGCATCTCGGCTTCGAGACGCAAGGCGTCGACGGGCGGCTCGCGGTCCTGGTGCTGAAACCCGTGGGGCGCTGGCAGCTTCTGAGCCTCGCGCTGCGCAGCGCGCTGGGACGGCTCGCCGCCGCGGAGCGCGTGCTCGACTTCGATTGCCAGCGCCTGACGGTGAAGCGCGTCTCGCGCCTCGGACACTCGCGCGTGAAGCTCGCCCTCGACGGCGAGGTGCTGCACGCCCGCCTGCCGCTCGAGTTTCGCGTCGCGCCGCGCCCGCTGTGGCTGGTCCACGCGCCCGAGGCGGCGCCGCTGCCTTGAGCAAGGAGGACGATCGAGGCCGACGCGCTGCCGCGGCGCGTCGGCAATCGGCGCACGCCGCGCCTCTTCTTGCCGGCGCGGCCACGCCGCGCAGCCTACGGCGCTAACCCCCCGACACCGACGGCGCTGCCGCGGTGCTCGCGGCTAGGCTGCAAGCACCTTACAAGGAGGACTCGACATGACAAGGACGCAGACTCTGCTCGCGGCCGCGCTCGCGCTGGTCGCTTTCAACGCGCCGGCAACGGATACCGATCGTGCGCTGGAACAGCAGGCCGATACGCTCGAGGACCGCGCGGACAACGTGCGCGATCGCGGAGAAGATCAGGCCGACTCCATCGAGCAGGCCGATCCCGGCATGGACAGCGACGCGACGGAAAACGCCGCCGAGGCCGTGCGCGAGGGCAGTGAAGCCGAAGCCGACAGGCTCGAAGATCGCGCCGACGAGGTGCGCGACGCGAAATAAATCATCGAACGCGGGCGCGGGCGAGACGGCTCACGGATGAGCCAGCCCGCGCCGCGCGATCGATCGAAAATGCATGGCAGTATCCTCGCTGCCATTTTCTATGACGGAGCGCACAGGGACGTGCGCGTGCTGCAGGCGGAGTCATTGACCGCCCCGAGCTTGCGGCGAATGAATCCGAATCGCCGAGTTCGTAGGTTGCCGTGAAAGAGGCATAGCGTGAGGACGAGCGAAGTCCTCGCC
>DAOKZI010000022.1:0-74715 GCA_035325705.1 Gammaproteobacteria bacterium | reverse complement strand
TCTCTTGGACTTCTGCGGAAGTCCGCAGAATGATGCAGTGGAGCGGGTGATGGGAGTCGAACCCACGCTCTCAGCTTGGGAAGCTGATGTTCTACCGTTGAACTACACCCGCAGGATGCCGGCATTCTAGACAATGCCGTCGGCGGCCTGCCAGCGCTGCATGCGGGCGGCGGATCGCTGCGTCTATAATGGCCGCAGCTCGCGGGGCCGAGTGCCGCGCAGTCCGGCCGCGCCGGTCCACGGGCCGCGCGTGGAAGGCGTGAAGCGCGAGACGACCCGCGCTCTTGCGACGAACCAAGCCCTGCTGCGCGCGAGCGCCGTCCCGATCGTTCTTGCTGCGCCGACGCCGTGAATTTCACCACCGATACGCAAGTCACGATGCTTTCTCCGTTTCGTCACGAGCCGAGCCGCGGCGCGCGCCGCCGCGCCGGGCGCTGAACGTGCGCATCCTCCTCAACGGCAGCGCGCGGGAGCTGGCCGACGCCCCGACCCTCGGCGAGCTGCTCGCGCAGCTCGAGGTCCGTGGCAGAATCGCGGTCGAAGTGAACGGCGAGCTGGTGCCCCGCAGCGCGCATGCGACGCACGTCCTCGCCGACGGCGATCGCGTCGAGATCGTGCAGGCGATCGGCGGCGGCGAAGATGTCTCCCACCCAGGCGCGGCGCGCCCCATCGCCGCCATGCATTCCGGTACCTCGACATGAACACCGAACTTCACGACGACGCGCTCGTCATCGCCGGCCGCCGCTATGCCTCGCGGCTCCTGGTCGGCACCGGCAAGTACAAGGACTTCGACGAGACGGGCCGCGCGATCCGCGCGAGCGGGGCCGAGATCGTGACGGTCGCCGTCCGCCGCACCAATCTCGGCCAGAAGCCCGGCGAACCGAACCTGCTCGACGTCATCGATCCCGCGCGCTACACCATCCTGCCGAATACGGCCGGCTGCTACGACGCCGACAGCGCCGTGCGCACCTGCCGGCTCGCCCGCGATCTCCTCGACGATCACCGGCTCGTGAAGCTCGAGGTGCTGGGCGATCAGCGCACGCTCTATCCGAACGTCATCGAAACCCTGAAGGCCGCCGAGACGCTGGTCGCCGAGGGCTTCGAAGTGATGGTCTACACCACCGACGATCCGATTCTCGCGCGCCGGCTCGAGGAGCTCGGCTGCGTCGCCGTCATGCCGCTCGCCGCGCCGATCGGCTCGGGCCTCGGCATCCAGAACCGTTACACCCTGCGCGAGATCGTCGAGCAGGCGAAGGTGCCGATCATCGTCGATGCCGGTGTCGGCACGGCCTCGGACGCCGCGATCGCGATGGAGCTCGGCTGCGACGCGGTGCTGATGAACACCGCGATTGCGGAGGCGCAGGATCCCGTGCTGATGGCGACGGCGATGCGTCACGCGATCGTCGCGGGCCGTCTCGCGTTCCGGGCGGGCCGCATGCCGCGCCGGACGCACGCGGCGGCCTCTTCGCCGATCGACGGCCGCTTCCACGTCTGAGGCGGCGGCACCCGTGAGCGAGACGCCCGCGACGCCGCGCGCGGTGCGCAGCTTCGTGCGGCGCGAGGGCCGCATGACGAGCGCCCAGCGGCGCGCGCTGGAGGCGCTCGCCGACACCTATCGTTGGCCGTTCGAGACCAGTGTGCCCGAATCGATCACCGGCCGCTGCGCGCCGCTGTGGCTGGAGGTCGGTTGCGGCGACGGCGAGAACGTGCTCGCCGCGGCGCGCGCGCATCCCGCGCGCGACTATCTCGCCTGCGAAGTGCATGGACCGGGTGTGGGTCACCTGTTGAACGGCATCGCGCAGGCCAGACTCACGAATCTGCGCGTCGCACGCTGCGACGTCTTCGAGCTGCTGAAGGTGCTGCCCGCCGAGTCGCTCGCGGCCGCGTCCGTGTTCTTTCCCGACCCTTGGCCGAAGAAGCGCCATCACAAGCGCCGCCTGCTGCAGGCGCCGTTCTTCACCGAGCTCGCGCGCGTGCTCGCGCGCCACGGGCGGCTCTTCGTGGCGACCGACTGGGCCGACTATGCACAGGAGGTCGCCGCGCTGGTCGAGACGCTGCCCGCCTGGTGCAATCTCGCCGGACCCGGCCGCCGCGCGCCGCGCCCGAAGGCCCGCGTGCCGACGAAGTTCGAGCGCCGCGCACAGCGCGAGGGGCGCGCCGTCGCCGACTTCGTGTTCGCGCGGCGCTGAGCGCGACCTGCGCAGCGTTTCCTCAGCCGCGCCGCGCACAGCGCGGAATGAGCTCGGCCAGCGAGTCGACGGCGGGATAGTCGGCATACTCGCGCCACGCGCCGCGGCTGCTCGGCCGGTGTATGCCGTAGAGCTCGGCGATGCCGAAGCGCCGCGCCGCGTCGAGCACGGCGACGTTGTCGTCGACGAACAGGCTGGTCGCCGGCTCGAGATCGAGATCCGCGGCGAGCGCGGTCCAGAACGCATCGTGCTCCTTCGGATGGCCGTAAGGGTGGGCACTCCTGATCGCGCTGAACCAGCGCGCGATGCCCGTGCGTTCGAGCTTATGCGCCAGCGAGCGCGGATGCGCGTTGGTCGCGAGCACGCTGCGGATCCCTTGGGCCTCGAGGTGTTGCAGAAACTCCAGCGTTCCCGGCCGCGGCCGGATCAGCTCGGCCAGCTCGCGCTCGATGGCGTGGATCGAGACGTCGAACAGCGCGCCCCAGTAGTCCAGGCAATACCAGTCGAGCGTGCCGCGCGCCTGCGCGATCGTGCTCGCGACGTATTCCTGCGCCGCCTCCAGCGCGCAGCCGCGGCGCGCGGCGAGGATCTGCGGCAGGCGATGGTTCCAGACCTGATCGTCGAAATGCAGGTCGAGCAGGGTGCCGTCCATGTCGAGCACGACGGTGGACGGTGGATGGACGGGAGCCGGGGCGGTCATGGTGCGGAACGGACGCTCGAGATCACGGGTCGCGGTCGCCATCGTCCCCACGCGGGGACGCGGCGCAGGCCCGGCATGTAGCCCCAAACGCCCGCCACATGCAAGTCGGGTCTCTGCCCTCTAGCGTCGGGATTTCCGAGCGCCGCCGCGCCGCGTGCCGGAAGCGCTCAGCGCGGCGGGGCCGCGGTCAGCGCGCGCAGCTCACCGAGCCGGGTCGCCGCGCGCAGCAGGCCGTCGGTGTCGAGCTCGTTCGCCACCGCATCGGCGAAGGCCTGGGCGCCGCGCTCGCCGTTCTGCGCGCTCAGGGTGTACCAAGCGTGGGCCTCGCTCAGATCGCGCGCAGCGCCGATGCCCTGGGCGTAGAAGTTCGCGAGATTGAGCTGCGCGCGCGGCAGCCCCTGGCGGGCCGCCTGCTCCATCCAGAAGCGACCTTCCTGCACGTCGACCGGCGTGCCGGTGCCCATGACGTACATCATCGCGAGGGCGGACTGCGCGTCGGCGACGCCCGACTCGGCGAGGCGGCGAAACACCGCGAGCGCCTGCGCCGCGCGCGCGGGCTCGTCGACGTGGCGCAGATGGATCTCGGCGACGAGCAGCGCCGCGTCATCGCGCGTCGCGGCGAACGGCGCCAGCAGCTCGAGCGCGCGCGCCTCGTCGACCGGCACGCCTTCGCCGCGGGCGAGCATCAGCGCGAGGTTGTAGCGCGCCTGCGATACGCCGGCCGCCGCCGCGCGTTCGAACCAGTGGGCGGCGACGGCCGGATCCTTGGGCACGCCTTCGCCGCGATAGCGCAGCAGCCCCAGATAGAACTGGGCTTCGGCTTCGCCGAGGGCGGCGGCCTTCTCGAGCCAGCCCGCGGCGAGCGCGGGGTCGGCCGGCACGCCGTAGCCGCGCAGATAGAGCATGCCGATGTTGTACATCGCGCCGGGCAGGCCCTGGGCGGCGGCCTTCTCGAACCATTCGCGCGCCAGGGCGTAATCGCGCGGCACGCCCTGACCGCGCTGATACAGCACGCCGAGATTGTTCTGCGCCACCGCGCGCCCGGCCGCGGCCTGCGCAGCGAACAGCGCCGCGGCCCCGGCGTGATCGCCCTGCTGCAGCAACTGCGCCGCGGTCGGTGCCGCCGTCGCCGCGCCGGTCACGAGGCTCAGCGCAAAGGCGAGCCAGCGACCATCAATGTACGCAGACTTCTTAGGAGAAAATCCCATGTGCTCGTCCGTTCCTTCGATGACACTGGCCCTGTAGCGATAGCGTTACGCTTCACTTTGCGTTACCCCGCCGGGCCTTCCGCGCGGGGTTTTTTCTGCCCGCCCGGCTGCGTCCAGCAGCGCCGCTCGTCCTCCGCCGGCCCCGTAGACGTACGCCTTGACACAGGGCTACCATCATTTTCCGGGCGTTCGCAGCCGTGGGGAGGACAGGGGCAGATGGGGAGATTGCCTCGCCGCAGGGCCCGTCCGTCACGGCTGCCGTACAGCGCTCTTATAACATTGAGGAGGTAGGTCAGATGAAGAAGAACACCCTTAAGCCCATGGCGATCGCCATCGGATCTTCCGTCGTGCTCGCCATGTCCGCTACCGCGGGTGCCGCCGACAATCCCTTCCAGATGGTCGAATTCGGCGACGGCGTCAGCGTGGCCGCCGAAGCAGTCGACATGCAGGGCAACAAGGTCACGATCAACGACGAAACCGGCTTCGAGTACGGCGGCGACGGCCAGGCGAAGTATGCCAGCGGCAAACTCGCCACGGGCGTGAAGGATCCGGCAGTGTGCGGAACCTTCAGCGGCTCTAGCTGCTCGATGCCGCATATCCAGAAGAAGTAAACGATCGCAAGGATCGTCCTCCCGGTCCGGCAGCCATGACGCGGGATTTTCCGGTCGCGGGTGCCGGGCTGGGTCTCCGGCGGGCTCATCTGGGCCCGCTGCTCGCCGAGGTTCCCGCCGCCATCGACTTCGTCGAAGTCGCGCCCGAGAACTGGCTGGGCGCGGGCGGGCGGCTCGGCCGCGCCTTCGAGCGCATCGCCGAGCGCGCGCCGCTGGTCTGTCACGGCCTGCTGCTCAACCTCGGCGGCCCGGATCCCCTCGATCTCGAATTCCTCCGGCGCCTGAAGCCTTTTCTCGCTCGCCACCAGGTGCGCTGCTACGGCGATCACATGAGCTTCTGCGCCGACGCCGGCCAGCTCTACGAGCTGCTGCCGATGCCGTTCACCGGCGAAGCGGTGATGCACATGGCGAGCCGCATAAGACTCGTGCAGGACCTGCTCGAACGGCGCATCGCGGTGGAGAACGCCTCCTACTATGTGTCGCTGGCGCAGGAGCTCAGCGAGCTCGAGTTCATCGAGGGCGTCCTCACCGAGGCGGACTGCGACTTCCTGCTCGACGTCAACAACGTCTACGTGAACAGCCGCAACCACGGCTACGATCCGCTCGAATTCCTGCGCGCGCTGCCGGGCGAGCGCATCGCCTATGCGCACATCGCCGGCCATCTGCGCGCCGACGAGGATCTGATCGTCGACACGCACGGCGAAGCCGTCGTCGGTCCGGTATGGGAGCTGCTCGACGCCGCCTATGCGCACTTCGGCGTGTTCCCGACGCTGCTCGAGCGCGATGAGAACATCCCGCCGCTCGCCGAGGTGCTGAAGGAAGTCGAGACGATACGCGCGATCCAGCGGCGGCACGCCGATGTGCCGGTCGCGCGGGCGCGCCGCGCCGCCTGAGCGATGAGCGCGCCGGCCGACGACGAGGCCGCGCGTCTCGAGCCCGAATTCGTCCGGCTGCAGCACGCGTTCACGCGCCATCTGCGCGATCCCGCGCGCGTCCCGCCGCCGCCGGGGCTGCCCCGGCGCCGCCTCGAGATCTACAGCAACGCGGTCTACGTCAACCTCGAGCGCTTCATGCGCGACAACTTCCCGCGCGTGCGCGAGCTCTACGACGAAGACGCCTGGCAGGCGCTGATCCGCGACTATCTCGTGCGCCATCGCTCGGACACGTCCTTGTTCACCGAGCTGCTCGACGAGTTCCTTGCCTATCTGGACACCGAGCGCGAGCTCGCGAGCGATCCGCCGTATCTGCGCGAGCTCGCGCACTTCGACTGGCTCGAGAACGCGATCGCGATCGACGGGACGGCGCTGGACGCGATCGCCTGCCGCGCCGACGGCGATCTGCTGCACGATCGGCTCGTCGTCAATCCCGTGCACCGGCTGCTGCGCTATGCCTGGCCGGTGCACGCGATCGGGCCGGCGTTTCGGCCGCAGGCGCCGCCGGCGCGTCCGACCTGGCTGCTCGCCTTCCGCGATCGCGCCGGCGATTTCGGCGTGCTCGATCTGAACGAGGTCGCGGTGCGCTTGTTCGAGCGCATCGCGGCGCCAGAGGCGCCGGCGGCCGCCGCCATACTCGGCGATCTCGCCGCCGAGCTCGCGCATCCCGAGCCGGCCGCCGTCACGCGCGGCGGGCTCGCGCTGCTGGAACGCTGGCGGGCACGCGAAGTCATACTGGGCTTCGCGCTGCCCGGCTGAGGCACGCTGATTCACGCCGGGCGCTGTGGCATGATCGCGCCGCGCCGGCCGCCCGGACGGTCGCCGCCCGCATCCGAGGAAGGAACCGCAGCTACCGATGGCCGAAGTCCAGTCACCCGAGGAACGCCCTCCTTTCACGGTAGGCGGCCACCTGGCCGTGCGCAGCGGGCGCCTGCGCCGTCCGCTGGTCTGGGCGGTCGATCGGGTGCTCGGCCTCGCCGAGCTCAGTCGCCGCTATCGTCACCTGCCGCCGACGCGCGACGTGCCGGAGTTCGTCCGCGCGGCGCTGCGCGAGCTCGGCGTGCGCACCGCGTTCGCTGCGGAAGACCTCTCGCGCATCCCGGTGACGGGCCCGTGCATCGTCGTCGCCAATCACCCGCACGGCGGCGTCGACGGTCTCGCGCTGATGGATCTACTGCTGCGGGTACGGCCGGACGTGCGCTTCGTCGCCAACCATTTCCTCGCCGGTTTCCACGAGCTGCGTTCGCTGCTGCTGCAGGTCGATCCCTTTGGCGGCGGCCGCGCCGCGCGCTTCAACATCGGTGCGGTGCGCGCGGCGCGGCGCTGGCTCGATCGAGGCGGCATGATCGTGATGTTCCCGGGCGGCGAGGTATCGAGCCTGAACCTGCAGACGCGGCGCATCACCGATCCGGAATGGACGGCCGGCGTCGCGCGGCTGGCGCGGCAGTCCGGCGCGCCGGTGCTGCCGGTGTTCATCGACGGCCACAACAGCGCGCTGTTCCAGCTCGGCGGCCTGCTGCATCCGCGGCTGCGCACGATGCTCCTCGTGCGCGAGATGCTGAAGTTCCGCGCGCACACGCTCGGTCTGCGCGTCGGTCGCCAGATCCTGGCGAACGTGCTGAAAGAAATCGACGACGACGACGTCGCGGCCCAGTACCTGCAATACCGGACCTATCTGCTGCGCGTCGCGCACGACGACGAGCGCCGCGGCGCGACCAGCGCGCCCGTGCATGAACCGCTCGCGCCTCCCGTCGCGACCGCCAAGCTCGTCGCCGATCTCGCCGCGCTGCCGCGGGAGCGGCTGTTGACTTCGCACAGCGCGCTCGAGGTGTGGTATTTCATCGGCCAGGAGGCGCCGTCGCTGCTCGCCGAGATCGGACGCCTGCGCGAGCTGTCCTTCCGCGGCATCGGTGAAGGCACGGGCCGGTCCTGCGATCTCGACGAGTACGACGACTACTACCACCACATGTTCCTGTGGAATCGCGAGACGCAGCAGGTGCTCGGCGGCTATCGCATGGGGCCGACGACGGAGATCGTCGCGGCGCGCGGCGCGCGCGGGCTGTACACGCACTCGCTGTTCCGGCTCTCCGAGCGGCTGGTCGACAAGCTGCAGGACGGCGTCGAGATGGGGCGCTCGTTCATCCGGCCCGAGCAGCAGCGCAGCTATACGTCGCTGCTGATGCTGTGGAAGGGGATCGGGGCCTATGTCGTGCGCAATCCGCGCTATCGCTATCTCTACGGCCCGGTCAGCATCAGCAACGACTATCACCCGCTGTCCAAGCAAATTCTCGTCGCGATGCTCAAGCGTCACAAGTTCGATGCCGAGTACGCGAGCGACGTGCGGCCGCGCAAGCCGTTCCGCCTGCGTGAAAGCGATCTGCCGCTGGACGCGATCGACGACACGGACTCGCGCGTGCTGGCCGATCTGCTCGGCACGATCGAGGAGGACGAGAAGGGCGTGCCGGTGCTGCTGCGCCAATACCTGAAGCTCGGCGGCCGCATCCTCGGCTTCAACGTCGATCCCGCGTTCAGCAACGTGATCGACGGCATGCTCGTCGTCGACCTGCTGAAGTCCGAGCGCGGCCTGCTCGCGAAGTACCTGACCGAGGAAGGCGTCGAGCTTCTGCACGCGTATCACGGCAACGGCCTGCGCACCAGCAGCGCCGCCTGATTTCCCGGCACCGGCCCCTCGCGGGCCGCTTGCTGCACCTGCTTTCACGCCCCCGGGGCGTCGTGTAGAGTCCGGGCCGATTGCCCAGCACGACGGCCCCGTCATGACGAAGAAGATCCGCAAGCTGCTCATCGCCAATCGCGGCGAAATCGCCATCCGCGTCATGCGCGCGGCGGCGGAGCTCGACATCGAAAGCGTCGCGATCTATTCGCAGGAAGACCGCTTCGCGCTGCATCGTTTCAAGGTCGACGAGGCTTATCTCGTCGGCAGGGGCAAGACGCCGGTCGCGGCCTATCTCGACGCCGACGACATCATCCGCGTCGCGCTCGAGGCCGGCGCGGATGCGATCCATCCCGGCTACGGCTTTCTGTCCGAGCGTCCGGAATTCGCCGAGGCCTGCGCGGCGACCGGGATCGTCTTCGTCGGGCCCTCGCCGGCCGTGATGCGCACGCTCGGCAACAAGATCGCGGCCCGCCGCCTCGCCGAGCAGTGCGGGGTGCCGGTGATGCCGGCGACGGGCCCGCTGCCGGAAGACCCCGGCGCGGTCGAGCATCTGGCGGCGGCGATCGGCTATCCGCTGATGCTGAAGGCCTCGTGGGGCGGCGGCGGCCGCGGCATGCGCGTGATCGAGGATCCCGCGAGCCTGCACGAGCTCGTCGCGCTCGGCCGTCGCGAGGCCGAGCAGGCCTTCGGCAATGGCGAGGTCTACCTCGAGAAGCTGATCCGCCGCGCGCGGCACGTCGAAGTGCAGATCATCGGCGACCACCACGGCAACATCGTGCATCTCTTCGATCGCGACTGCACCGTGCAGCGGCGCAACCAGAAAGTCGTCGAGCGCGCGCCCTCGCTGTTCCTCGATGAAGCCGCGCGTGAACGCGTGTGCGCCGCCGCCGTACGCCTGTGCCAGGCGGCCGGCTACACCAACGCGGGCACCGTGGAGTTCCTGCAGAACGCGGACACCGGCGAGGTCTACTTCATCGAGGTGAATCCGCGCATCCAGGTCGAGCACACGATCACCGAGGAGCTGACGGGCATCGACATCGTCAAGGCGCAGATCCGCATCGCGCAGGGCGGGCGCATCGGCGAGGAGAGCAGCGGCGTGCCGCCGCAGGCCGAGATCGCGCGCAAGGGCTACAGCATGCAGTGCCGGATCACGACCGAGGATCCGGAGAACAACTTCATTCCGGACTACGGCACGATCACGGCCTATCGCAGTCCCGCCGGTTTCGGCATCCGGCTCGACGCCGGCACGGCCTATGCCGGCGCGCAGATCACGCGCTACTACGATTCGCTGCTGGTGAAAGTCACGGCCTGGGGCTCGACGCCGGCGGAGACGACGGCGCGGATGCTGCGCGCCCTGCGCGAATTCCGCGTGCGCGGCGTCGTCACCAATCTGCGCTTCCTCGAGTCGCTGCTCGAGCATCCGGATTTCACCGACGCGCGCTACTGCACGACCTTCATCGACACCACGCCCGAGCTCTTCGATTTCGAACATCGCTACGACTACGGCACGCCGCTGCTGCGCTACATCGGCGAGGTGATCGTCAACGGCAACGAGGCAGTGCGGGGACGGCCCCGGCCGGCCTCGCTCGCGATCCCCGCGCCGCCCGAGACCCCGCGCAGCGCGCCGCCGGCCGGCACGCGCCAGCTACTCGAGCGGCTCGGGCCGCAGGGTTTCGCCGCCTGGATGACGCAGCAGACGCGCGCGCTGGTCACCGACACGACCTTCCGCGATGCGCATCAGTCGCTGCTCGCCACGCGCATGCGCAGCTACGACATGCTGGTCGCGGCCCCGGCCTATGCGCACAAGCTGCCGACGCTGTTCTCGGTCGAATGCTGGGGCGGCGCGACCTTCGACGTCGCGATGCGTTTCCTCAAGGAATGTCCGTGGCAGCGCCTGCGCGGCCTGCGCGAGCGGCTGCCGAACGTGCTGCTGCAGATGCTGCTGCGCGCGTCGAACGCGGTCGGCTATACGAACTATCCGGACAACGCCGTCGAGTATTTCGTGCGTCAGGCTGCGGCCGAGGGCGTGGACGTCTTCCGCATCTTCGATTCGCTGAACTGGGTCGAGAACATGCGCGTGGCGATCGACGCGGTCGTCGCCACCGGCAAGCTCGCCGAGGCCGCGATCTGCTACACCGGCAATCTGAGCGATCCCTCATGCACGAAGTATGATCTCAAATACTATGTCGGCCTCGCGAAGGAGCTCGAGCAGGCCGGCGCGCACATCGTCGGCATCAAGGACATGGCGGGCCTGTGCCGCCCGGCCGCGGCGCGCGCGCTGGTCAAGGCGCTGAAGGAGGAGGTCGGCCTGCCGATCCACTTCCACACCCACGATACGAGCGGCATCGCCGCGGCCAGCGTGCTCGCGGCCGTCGAGGCCGGCGTCGACGCCTTCGACGCCGCGATGGACTCGATGAGCGGCCTCACCTCGCAACCGAATCTCGGCTCGCTGGTCGAGGCGCTGCGCTTCGGCCCGCGCGACACCGGCCTCGATCCGGTCGCGATCCGCGAGCTGTCGAGCTACTGGGAGCTCGTGCGCGCCGGCTACTGTGCGTTCGAGAGCGATCTCCGCGCCGGCGCCTCGGAGGTCTATGTGCACGGCATGCCGGGCGGTCAGTTCACGAATCTGCGCGAACAAGCGCTGTCGCTGGGCATCTCGGCGGCGCGCTGGCCCGAAGTCGCGCACGCCTATGCCGAAGTCAACGACATGTTCGGTGACATCGTGAAGGTGACGCCGAGCTCGAAGGTCGTCGGCGACATGGCGCTGATGATGGTGACGAGCGGCCTGACCCGTGCCGAGGTCGAAGATCCGGCCGTCGACATCGCCTTTCCCGAATCCGTCGTGTCCTTCTTCAAAGGCGAGCTGGGGCAACCCTACGGCGGTTTCCCGCCGGCGCTGCAAAAGAAAGTGCTGGCCGGAACCGTGCCGCTCGCCGCGCGGCCGGGCGCGGTGCTGCCGAGCATCGATCTCGAAGCCGAGCGGCGCGCGGCCGAACGCAAGGCCGAGCGCGCGATCACGGACGCCGAGTTCGCGTCCTATCTGATGTACCCGAAAGTCTTCCTCGACTATGCGAGCACGCTGCGCGAGTTCGGCGATCTGACGCCGCTGCCGACGCCGACCTTCTTCTACGGCCTGCCGGCCGGGCAGGAAATCAATGTCACGATGAGCAAAGGCAAGGACATCATCGTGCGCTACGTCGGCACCAGTGAGCTGCACGAGGACAACCATCGCACGGTGTTCTTCGAGCTGAACGGCCAGCCGCGGCCGATCAAGGTCGTCGATCGCACGCACGTCGAGCTGCGCGAGCCACAGCCGAAGGCGGAGCGCGACAACCCGCGCCACCTCGGCGCGCCGATGCCGGGCGTCATCACGCAGATCGCGGTGAAGATCGGCGATCGAGTCGAGCGCGGCGACGCCCTGATGACCTTGGAAGCAATGAAGATGCAGACCGCGATCCGCGCCGAAGTCGACGGCACGGTGCAGTCGCTGAACGTCAAGATCGGCCAGCAGGTCGACGCGAAGGATCTGCTCGCGATCATCGAGTGAAGAGGAAGAAATCTAGCCACGGAGGGCACGGAGGGCACGGAGAAAGAAAGGGATTGTTCGCGAGCCTCCGCAGCGGCGGCGCCAGCAGTCGTGATCGAAATGCGGAGGCGCAAGCCAATCAATTCTCTTCTCCGTGCCCTCCGTGGCTAGATTTCTTCCCCATCAAGCCCCAAGCAAAGCCCGCATCCGCCCGAGCTCTTCGTCGGCTTCGTGGATGATCTGCAGGCGGCCGGACTCGGTCAGCGCGTCGGGCGGCAGCGTGGACAGGAGCGGGATCGAATCGGCGGGCACGGGCTCGGCCCAGGGCGGCAGCGGGAGCTGCTGGTGCCAATGGGCGAGCAGCAGGATGTCGGCGAGCTGGTAGTCCGGGCTCGGCTCGCGCGACCAGTGCTCGGCGGCGAAGGCGGCTTTGACCGTCGTCTCCGGCAGGTTCCAGGCGCGCAGCACCATCGCGGTGACCTGATGCTTGAGCTCGCGCAGCGCGGTGGCGAGAGTCGCCTGCGATCGGAACAGATCGGGAAAATGCACGAGCTGCGAGACCAGCACCATCACGCCGATGTCGTGCAGGAGCCCGGCGAGCAGCGCCTGTTCCGGGTTGAGGCGGCTCAGGCGGCGCGCGAGCACGTGGCACAGCGCGGCGATGTTGGCGCTGTGGTTCCACGCGGTCTTCATCAAGTGCGTGCAGCGCTGGTCGCGGCTGTCGAAGAGGTGGCGCACGACGTGCGCCATCACGAAATCGCGCGTCGCATCGACGCCGATACGGTTCACCGCGTCGCGCACGTTCGACACCGGCTCGCCGCCGATATGGGCCGCACTGTTCGCGATGCGGACGCAGTAGCCCGCGAGCGCGGGATCGACGCTCAAGATCTGCGCGATCTCGTGCGTGCCCTTGTGCGGATCGGCCGCCGCGTCGCGGATCTTCAGCGCGATGTCCGGCAGGCTCGGCAGCTCGAGGCGATCCTCGCGCAGCGCATGGTAGATCGAGAACAGGAGCTGGTTGTCGACGTCTTCGTTCTCGTCCGAAATCTCCTCGACCTCGATGCTCGCTCGTGCACCGACGGCCCGCGGCTGGGTGCGGGTCAGCGTCGCGGGCACGCGCACGAAGCGCAGCACGCTGTCGGCCTCGGCCTTCACTCGCGCCTTCGGATGCGTCGACAGCGGGTGCAGGGCCTCGATCGTGCCGGCCGTCACCGTGAAGTCGTCGCCGGCGCCGTCACCGACGAGCACGCGGCCGTCGAGCAGATAGAACAGCCAGCCGTCGTCCTCGCCGAGTCTGAACACGAGCTGGCGCGGCGCGCGGACCTCGACCTCGACGTGGCCCGCAAGCGCGGCGAACTCCGCATCGCTGAAGTGACGTAGCGGGAGCAGCGTGCGCAGGCGCGCGAGATCGTGAGTGCGCTGTGCCTCGGGCACGGAAGGGTTCGCGAGGGGTTGGCTTTGCATCGTCGTTCACGCCAGACACGGGTGTGCGACTGTAGCGGCGAGCCGGAATCGTTCTAAAGCGCAGGCCCGGTTCGTCGGTGTCCGTCCGACGCGCGCGAGGAAGCATCGGCGGCTGCTAGCGCGCGCGATCGCCGACGAAGGGATTGCTGGCCCGTTCGTCGCCGAAGGACGAAGTCGGACCGTGGCCGGGCACGAATACGACGTCGTCGCCGAGCGGCCACAGGCGTTCGCGGATCGAAGCGATCAGCTTCGCGTGATCGCCGCGCGGAAAATCGGTGCGGCCGATCGAACCCTGGAACAACACGTCGCCGACCAGCGCGATGCGGCTCTCGCGATCGAAGAAGACGACGTGGCCGGGCGTGTGGCCCGGGCAGTGAATGACTTCCAATGTGACTTCGCCGACGCTGACCGTGTCGCCGTGTTCGAGCCAGCGATCGGGCACGAAGGCCTCGGCCGGCGGGAAGCCGTACTTCGCGCCCTGTTGCGGCAGCAGATCGATCCAGAACCGATCCTCGCGCTGCGGGCCCTCGATCGGCACGCCGAGCTCGCGCGCGAGCCGCGCGGTTGCCCCGGCGTGATCGATGTGCGCATGGGTGACGAGCAGCTTTTCGACCTTCACCTCTTCGCGCGCGGCCGCGGCGAGCACGCGTTCGGTGTCGCCGCCGGGATCGACGATGGCGCCGCGCCGAGTCGTCTCGCACCAGACGAGCGAGCAGTTCTGCTGGAAGGGCGTGACGGGGGTGACGATGACGCGCACGGCGAATCTCCGCGAAAACTCCGCCGCAGTGTAAAGGACGAAGCGGCCGCGGCGCGCGGCTGCCCCGGCTCGCGCAGGGCGTTCGCGGCGAGATCGGGTTTTCCGCCACCGCGCGTGCGGCGCGGTGCTACACTCCCGTCCCGCCGCCGGCGACGACACGCCGTCCCCTCACTCGCCGGCCGGACCCTTGCCATGAACAAAGACGACAAGCAGTACATCGTGCGGGCGGAAAAGGCCTTCGAGTTCCGTCACGCCATCACCTATCCGTGGAATCCCGGCACGATCGTCGCGGGCGCGAATCTCGATCAGATGGTCGGCCTCGAGCACACGCGCATCCGCGTCATGCGGCTCGCCGCCGGCAACGTCGCCTCGCTCTATCATTCCCATACCTGCGAGGAGGAATGGATCTACTTGCTGCAGGGTCAGGCCGTGATCGAGATCGAGGAAACCGAGCATCTGCTCGGACCCGGCGACTTCGTCGGCTTTCCGGCGCCGACCGCCCCGCATCAGTTGCGCAATCCGTTCCAGAAGACGGTGATCTGCCTGATGGGCGGCAGCCGTACCAAGGTCGACATGGCGGACTTCCCGCGCGACGGCAAGCGCATGTTCCGCCAGGGCGACAGGCTCGAGATCTACGACAGCGCCGACGCCGAGGAAGTGGTGCCGGCGAGCATGGACGAGGAGCTGATCAGAAACATGCGCCGCTCGCTGAAACGCGAGTGACGCGCCGTACGAGGACCGAGCACATGGCGATCGAAGAAGGCAAGGCCGCACCGGCGTTCACCCTGCGGGATGCGAAAGGCGAGAAGGTCTCGCTCGCGGATTTCAAGGGCAAGGACGTCGTCGTGTATTTCTATCCCAAGGACGACACGCCGGGCTGCACCAAGGAAGCCTGCGGCTTCCGCGATCAGTGGTCGGCGCTGCAGAAGAAGGGCGTGGTCCTCATCGGGATCTCGCCGGACGACGCGGCCTCGCACGCGAAGTTCATCGACAAATACTCGCTGCCGTTCATCCTGCTGTCGGATCCCGAGCGCAAGGTCATGGAGAAGTACGGCGCCTGGGGCGAAAAGACGATGTACGGCAAGAAGACGATAGGCGTCATCCGCTCCACGGTATGGATCGGCGCGGACGGCAAGGTGCGCAAGCACTGGGCGCGCGTCGCCAAGGCCGAAACGCATCCCGAGGCCGTGCTCGCGGCGCTGGCGGGCTGAACGCGGGCGATTTCGCGCCGCTTGGCCGCCTGATCCAATCGTCCGTGCCCTCCGCGGACGGCTCAAGCTTCGGCCGGCGCGGGCGACACTCCTGCCATGTCCGCGCTCGCCATCGCTCCCGCTGAAATTTTTGCCGCGCTCGTGGACCTGCGCGCGGAGGCGGCCGCCTGGCAGCGGCGGATGATCGAGTCCGCGCCGGATCCCGCGCTCGGGGCGGGCGCGCTCGCGCTGGACCAAGCCCTGGCGGCGCTGGTCGCCGCGGATGCCGACGCGGTGCTCGGCGCGCTGCTGCTCGACGACGGCGCGCCCTACGCAGAGGTGCATCCGCTGATGGTCGGCGCGCTGTGCGAGCTGGTCGCCCGGCGCCTCGCGCTCGCGCCCTCCGTGCGCCTGCGGCTGCTCGCGGCCGTGTTCAGCAGCAATCTCGCCCTCGTGCCGCTGCAGGCCGCACTCGCCCGCGCGGGCACGCTCGACGCGACGCTGGACGCGGCGGTGCGCGAGCATCCGGCGGAGAGCCATGCGCTCCTGCGCCGCCACGGCGTCGAGGATCCGCTGTGGCTCGCGATCGTGCGCCAGCATCACGAGCGACCCGACGGCAGCGGCTACCCGGCAGGCCTGCGCGGCGCGGCCCTGGAGCCGCTCGCGCGGCTGGTGTCGCTCGCCGACATTTACGCCGCGATGGTCTTGCCGCGCGAGTACCGCACCGGTATTCGCGCCCAGCAGGCCGTGCGCCATCTCTTCCTCGCGCGCGGCCAGGAAGTCGACGCGGCGCTCGCCGCCGACTTCATCGGCGAGATCGGCGTCTTCCCGCCCGGCGCCTTCGTGCGTCTCGTCAACGGCGAGACCGGCGTCGTCGTGCGCCGCGGCTCGCCGCGCCGCGAATGCCCCGTCGTCAGCAGCTTTCGCAGCCCGCGCGGCGGCGTCTATCCGCGACCGCTGCGCCGGGACGGCGCGGGCAATCCGCGGTTCGGGGTCGCCGACGTGCTCGGCCGCGAGCGCCTGCCGCATTCGCCCGCGACGCTGTGGGCCGCGGCCGGCTGAGCAACGGCCGGCTTTCGGCGGCGACGGGCGGCCGCCCGCTATAATCCGGGCTCCATAGCGCTGCGAGTCGCCGTGCCGACCATCCTCAAATACCTGCTCCAGTTGCGGCTGCTGCTGATCGGCGCGCAGGCGCTGGGGCTTGCCTTCATCGGCGCGCGCTTCGATCTCGCGGTGCCCTGGGGCATCGTCGGCGCCGTGCTCGGCGCGATGGCCGTCTACACCGCCTGGTCGTGGTCGCGTCTGTCCGCCGGCCGCAGTCCGGATACCGCCGAGTTCGCGCGCCAGTGCGCGGCGGATCTTTCGGCGCTGACCGTGCTCATCTATTTCACCGGCGGCTCGGTGAACCCGTTCATCTCGCTGTTCCTGCTGCCGATCGTCTTCGCCGCCGCGGCGCTGCCGATGCGCGCGTCGATCGGCATCGCGATCGCGGCGGTCGCCTGCTACACGCTGCTGATGTTCTTCAACGTGCCGATCGGCGGCGCGCACGACCACGGCGCGCACACGCACGCCGTCGAGCTGCATCTGTGGGGCATGTGGTACGGCTTCGTGCTGAGCGCGGGCTGCATCGCGTATTTCGTCGCCCGCATCGCCGCGACTCTGCGCGATCACGATCGCGCACTGGCGCGGGCGCGCGAACGCGCGCTCGAAGCCGAGCGCGTCGTCGCGCTGGGCACGCTTGCGGCCGGCACCGCGCATGAGCTCGGCACGCCGCTCGCGACGATGGCCATCCTCGCCAAGGATCTCGACACCGATCTCGCCGACCAGCCGGCGCTGCGCGCCTCGGTCGTGACCTTGCGCGAGCAAATCGGCCGCTGCAAGGAAAGCCTCGCGCGCCTCGCCGCCGATGCGGGCGAGCTGCCGGCGGACAGCGGCCGGCCGTCGACGGCGGACGAGTTTCTCGGCGGCCTGCTCGCGGAGTGGCGGCGCCAGCAGGCGGAGCTCGAGGTCACGATCGCGGTCGACGGCCCGCGGCCCGCGCCGCGCATCCTCGCCGATCGCACGCTGCAGCAGGCCTTGTTCAACGTGCTCAACAACGCGGCCGAGGCTTCTTCGCATCACGTCGACGCGCGGGCCGCGTGGGACGAGCAGGCGATGTGGCTGGACGTGCGCGACGACGGGCCCGGCATGGATCGCGCCGTGCGCGAGCTGGTCGGCCGCCGCATCGTCAGCACCAAGGGCGAGCGCGGGCTCGGCATCGGCCTCTATCTCGCGCACAGCGTGCTGTCGCGTCTCGGCGGCCGCGTGGAATTCGGCACGCCGCCCGGCGGCGGCACGGTGGTGCACGTCGAGATCCCGCTCGCCGCGCTGCGCATGTCGGAAAGCCCGGCATGAGCGCGCCGCGCGTGCTCCTGGTCGACGACGACGCGGTGCTCCTGCGCGTGATGGCCCAGGCCTTCTCCCGGCGGGGCTACGAGGCGGTGTGCGCGGATTCGGCGGCGAGCGCGCTCACGGCCTGCGCCGAGGCGCAGCCCGGGTACGCGGTCGTGGACCTGCGCATGCCGGACGGCAACGGCCTGCAGCTCATCCCGCGTCTGCTGCAGTCGAATCCCGCGCTGTGCATCGTCGTGCTCACGGGTTTCGCGAGCATCGCCACGGCCGTCGAGGCGGTGAAGCTCGGCGCACACCAGTATCTGACGAAGCCCGCGGACGTCGACGACGTCATCGCTGCCTTCGGCTATGCGCCCGGTGTCGCCGCGCCCTCGCTCGCAGCGCCGCCGACGCCCCTCGGCCGGCTCGAGTGGGAGTACATCCAGAAAGTGCTGATCGAGTGCGACGGCAACGTGTCGGCCGCGGCCAAGCGGCTGGGCCTGCATCGCCGGACTCTGCAGCGCAAGCTGCAGAAGCGGCCGTCCGGCCTCGCTTGAACGCGCCGTGACGCCCGACTGGCCCACGCTCCCCGGCCTGCACGATCGCGAGTTCGAGCTCGCCGACGGCTCGCGCGTACGCGCCACCTTGGCGCTGCCGGCGGCGCTGGCGAGCGCGGCGCCGCTGGTGCTGTGTCTCCACTACGGCGGTACGCCTGAGGGCTGGTATGGACGTCCTCTCCTCGAAACCCTGATCGCTCCCGCGTGGCGGGCGCTGGACGCGGTGACGATCGCGCCCGTCGCGCGCGACGGCGGCTGGACCAATCCCGGCGACACCGCGCGCGCGCTCGAGCTCCTCGCCGCCGTGGCCGCGCGTTACGGCTGCGGGCCGCGCCTGATCACCGGCTACAGTCTGGGCGCGATCGGCACCTGGCATCTGATTAATCGCTCGCCCGAGGAGTTCGTCGCGGCGGTGCCGATCGCCGGGCCCCCACCCGTCGCGAGCGGCGGCGCGACGCCGGTGCGCGCGCTGCACTCGACGTCCGACCGCGTGTTCGCCGCCGATGCCACGCTCGCCGCGGTACGGGCGCTCGCCGCGCGCGGCCGCGATGCCGCCTGCGTGCTCGTCGATGGCGTCGATCACTATGCTTTCGGCGGCTATGCCGATGCGCTGTCGGCGCTGGTGCCGTGGCTCGCGGCGCGCTGCGCCGGGCGCTGAAACCACGGCCGCGGCGGGTGTCGCGGCGGCGCCGTCGCGCTGGCGGAAAGTCGTTGCGCCAGCAGAGAAAATTCTTGCATTCAGGACCGAAAAGAGTATCGTGCGCGCTCCGCAATAGCCCGGAGGCTTTGTGAGTTGTTCCGCTGAGAACACATTCGTTTTGTCGAGGAGGGTGCTCCGAAGCTAGTGTCATCGCAGAAGAAGCGGTGCCTTGCGGAGGCGCCCTGCTCGCGGTTGTTGTTGGTTGTCCCTAACACCGATTTGACTGCGAGGATTTCTGCAGATGCATGAAGAAGCACCGATCTGGGGTCAGCACCTCATCCTGGACCTGGCGGGTTGTCCGCGTAATCTCCTCACCAACGCCGAGCACATCCGCGCCTGGGTCGTGGAGCTCATCGACGCCATCAAGATGAAGGCGTACGGCGAGCCGATCCTCGAGCACTTCGCCACGCATTCCTTCGACGCCGCGGGCTACACCCTCCTGCAGCTCATCGAAACCTCGAACATCTGCGCCCACTTCGCCGAGAACAAGGGCCAGGTGTACATCGACATCTTCTCCTGCAAGCGTTTCGACAACGACGTCGCGATCGGCGTGTGCCGCAAGTATTTCGCGCCGGAGACGGTCGAAACCCAGTGCATCGAACGCGGTCGCTTCGCGCCCGCACTTGCGCGGGCGGTGTGACGACGGTGGAGCTGCGGGTACAAGAGACCCTTTACGGGAACGAGATATTCCAGGGCTTCACCGCCGACGCTTTGCTGTTCTCGGGTCAGACGCCGTACCAGAAAGTCGACATCTACGCCACCAAGCGCTGGGGCAAGGTGCTCGTGCTCGACGGTATCGTGCAGACCACCGAAGCCGACGAGTTCGTCTATCACGAGATGCTGACGCACGTGCCGCTGTTCGGCTGTGCGCATCCGCGTCGCGTGATGATCGTCGGCGGCGGCGACGGCGGCATCCTGCGCGAGGTGCTCAAGCACGACATCGAACACGTCGACATGGTCGAGATCGACCGTACCGTCGTCGATTACTGCATCGAGCACATGCCGTCGCTGAACGAGGCCGGCCGGATCTACCGCGATCCGCGGGCCGCGCTCGTGATCGAGGACGCCTTCGAATTCATCAAACGCGAGCAGCACCGCTACGACGTCATTCTCGTCGATTCGACGGATCCCGTCGGCGCGGCCGAAGTGCTGTTCTCGCACACCTTCTACCAGCTCTGCCGCAGCGCCTTGAATCCGGGCGGCGTGCTGGCGCTGCAGGGCGGCGTGCCGTTCCTGCAGCCGGAGGAGGCGAAGGGCAGCATGAAGCGCTTGCGCAGCCTCGGGCTCATGGCTCGGTGCTACGCGATCGCGGTACCGACCTACTACGGCGGCAACATGGCGCTGGGCTATGCCAGCGACGACGCGGCGACGATGACGCCGCAACTGGAGACGATACGGGCCCGGTTCGAGCGGGCGGGCTTCGCCACTCGGCACTACACGCCGGAGCTGCACGTCGCGAGCTTCGTGCTTCCACGTTGGATGACGGAAAACACAGGGGGCTTGGCATGACTGAACCGCTAGACCACTTCAAGTTCGGCGACGACGGCGAGCGCTATGCCGGCGATCATCTGCTGATCGAGTTCTGGGGTGCGGATCATCTGGCGGAACCCGAGTACATCTGCCGTGCCCTCGAGGACGGCGCGCGTGCCGCCGGGGCCACCATCCTGCACTCGCACTACCATCACTTCGGAGACGGCGCGGGCGTCAGCGGCGTGACCGTGCTCGCCGAGAGCCACATCACAATCCACACCTGGCCGGAAGCGGGCTATGCGGCGGTCGACGTGTTCATGTGCGGCGATGCCAATCCGCTGGACTGCCTGACGCTCTTGCAAGAGCGCTTCAAGCCGACGACGGTGTCGGCGGACAACTTCCGCCGCGGCCGGCTGCTGCAGACGCGCGTCCAGCGCGTCGCCTGATCGATGCGTTGCCGGACGGCGCGATGGCGCCGTCCGGCTCTCTCTCTCTCTCTCTCTCTCTCTCTCTCTTTCCCGCCCGTTTCCCGCGGCCTCTTCGAGGAGGTCGAACGAGCTCGCCGTTTTTCCGAATGCCCTGCCTCGGCGCGGCAGGGTAGGCTGCGCGCGTATCGCCCGTCACCGGGCATGTCTTCTTCGACGACACGGACGAGAGAGACGAGATGGGGAGTCAGAGGCCGCGCGGCGAGCACCAGTCGGGACTGGAAATTCACTTGAGCGATCTGCCGGCGCAGACGGACTGGCAGGCAACCATCGAACGCCTGCATCGCCTGACTCTGCTCGGCCTCGGCGATGACGTCGCCAGCGTGCGCGTCGAGCTCGCGACCAGCGCCGGCGCGCTGGCGCGGGGCGACGTCGAATGCCGTTTGACGGTGCGTCTGCGTCGCGCCCGGCGCGCGCTCGAGATCGCCGCCCGCCATTCCGACGGCGCGCTCGCCGTCATGCAGGCCTTCACCCGCGCGCAGCGCGAAGCGCAGCGCCATCTCGATACGCCGCGCCGCGTCGCGCGGCGGCGTTACCTCGACGACCCGTCGCTGTGAGTTTCAGGCGGCGATCTGCTGCTGCCCGAAAATCGTCTCGCGGGCGCGTTCGGTGATGGCGACGATCGCCGGGTGCTTGAGCTTGCGCTCCGGCGAGATCGCGTAGAAGCGCTCTTGCACGTCCGGCACCTGGCCGAGCGTCTGTACGCGATACATCTGGCAAATTTCCGCCTCCAGCGCCGTCGGTCCGGTGAAGACGCCGACACCGGCCTGGCCGAAAGACTTCAGCAGTGCGCTGTCGTCGAACTCGCCGACGATCACCGGCGCAACGTCCTTCGCATCGAACCACTCCTCGAGCTGGCTGCGCAGCGCCGGAGTGTTCGCCGGCATCAGGAAAGGCGCGCCCTTCAAGCTGTGCGGGAAGCGCTTCTTGAGCGTCTTCGCGAGCGCGGGCGCCGCGAACATGCTGACGCCGCTGCTGCCGAGCAGGTGATGGTAGGCGCGCACGTTGAGGCCGGCCGGCACCGGCCGATCGGACAGCACGAGATCGAGCCGGTGCACGGCGAGATCCGACAGCAGGTTCTCGAGCGTCGCCTCGTGACAGGTGAGCTTCAGCTTCTCCTCCAGCTTCAGCGCGGGTTCGAGCACGCGGTAGGTCACGAGCTTCGGAATCGAGTCGACGATGCCGACGTTCAACACCAAGGGCATGCCGGGAGCGCGGCCGCGAGCGACGTGGGCGAGCTCGCCGCCGAGCGTGAAGATCTCGTCGGCATACTGGAACACGACCTTGCCCAGATCCGAGAGCACGAGGCGGCGCCCGGCGCGCACGAAGAGACGATCGCCGACCGCTTCGTCGAGCAGCTTCAACTGGCCGCTGATGGTCTGCGGGGTGAGGTGCAGCACGGTCGAAGCCTTCGCGATGCTGCCTTCGCGTGCGACCGTCCAAAAGTAGAGCAAGTGGCTGTAGTTCAGATGCCGCATGGTCCGTTCTCCCTGTAGCGCGCCGCCCGCGCGAGCTTGGTACGGCCATCCTATGTGAGTCGCATAGCCAAATAAAATCGAATAATCGATTCGAAAGATCAGGGTATGACGAATCCGCGACCGCTCAAGCCCGGCATTTTGCGGCCGCTAGTCCGGACATGGAATCATCGGTGACAGCGGTGTGGGATGGGCTCGAGCACGCGGTGGAGCAGGCCTTGGCGGGCCTGCGTGGCCATCAGATCGACATGACGCGCCTGTTCTCGGTCGGCGTCGACATCCTGAATGCCTCGCGCGCGCTCGACACCATGGCCTTCGAGCTGCAGCTCCTCGCCCAGAACGGCGTGGTCCAGGCCGCCCAGATGAATCACGCGGACGGCGGGCAGGGACGGGGGGAGGGCAAGAGCCTGCTCGCCCTGGCCGAAATCCTCGCCGATTGTCCGCGTGAAATCGGCCCCTCGCTGGCCGAGCTCGGCGAGCACTGCCAGGAGATCGCCACCCATACCGCCCACTGCATGGGACTCGCGCGGCAGCACGTCCAGCACCTCAAGGCGCTGCTCGCGGTGCTCAGCCGCGAGGCGATTGCCGGCGGTGACGCCGAGCTCGTGCAGGCGCTCGCCGCCACGCCGCTGCGCAGCCCGGCCGCGCCGTCGAAGCTCGCCCGCGTGTGCGAGCGCTGGGCCCTCGCGCCCGAGCTGGGGGCGAACGTCGGCCTGATCGCCGAGCGCTGCACGGCGGCGCTCGAGGGGCTCACGCGGCATCTCGCCGATACCGCGGCCTGCTTGCGCGCGACCGATTCGGTGCTGCACGCGATAAGCCGGGTCGGCGGGACCGTGAATTATCTGGGCATCAACGTCGCCATCGAAGCCGCGCACTGCGACGCGCGGGGCAGCAATTTCCGTCAGCTCGCGCAGGACATCGACAAGACGGTCGCCAGCCTGCAGCAGAAACTGGCCGCCATCCGCGACAGCGCGGAGCGGGGTCGCATCCTCATCAAGGCCCTGGGGGCATGAGCGCATGAAGAGTTCCGTCATCGCCGAGAGCGGCAAGCTGAAGTGGATCGTGCTCGGGCGCGACGCCGACAAGAGCCCGCAGGTCATCGACACCAACCAGTATCTGATCGTCTGCGACGGCCAGGGCATGCTGCTCGATCCGGGCGGCATCGAGATCTTTCCCCGCGTGCTCGCCGAGCTGACGCGCCATCTTGCCCTCGATCGCATCCGCGTGCTGTTCGCCAGCCACCAGGATCCGGACATCATCTCCTCGCTGCCGCTGTGGCTGGATCTCAATCCGCAGGCGGTGACCTACTGCTCGTGGCTGTGGACCGGCTTCATCGCCCACTTCGCGACCGGCAAGGACGCGCGCATCGAGGCGATCCCCGACTACGGCATGCGGATTCCCTTGCCGGACACGGGCGCGCAGTTTCTCGCCCTGCCCGCGCACTACTGCCATTCGTCGGGCAATTTCTCGCTGTTCGACGAGACGACGCGCACGCTGTTCTCGGGCGACGTCGGCGCGGCGCTGCTGCCCGGTCACGACGCGAGCCTCTACGTCGACGATCTGCGCGATCACGTCCGCTACATGGAGGCCTTCCATCGCCGCTGGATGCCGTCGACGACGGCCCTGCGCGGCTGGGTCGCGCGCGTGCGGGCGCTGGAGCCGAGGCTCGTGTGTCCGCAGCACGGCGCGATCTTCCGCGGTCCCGCAGTGGCACAGTTGTTCGACTGGCTGGACGGCCTCGAGGTCGGACAGTGGGACGAGGGCGATGCCGCCGGCGGCGAGAAATCGCCGTGGCGAGCCGCCGCCTGATCGGGATCGTCCAGCCGCGTCGTGGTTTCGCTAGACTGGCGCACAGTCCAGTCCTCGGAGATCATCGATGCGTGAGTCGGAACTCGAAGCCCTCGTCAGCCAGTTGCGCGAGGAAGTCGCGAAGGCGAAGGCCGGCGCGCCCGGCGCACTGACGCAGCTAGAACCCCTGCTCGCCGAGCTCGATCAGGCGCTGCACGCGCCGGCGCCGGGGCTGCGCGAACGCATCGAGATGCAGATCCGCGAGTTCGAGGTCGAGCATCCGCGGCTGACCGGCATCCTCAACGACGTGATGACGAGCCTCGGCAATCTCGGGATCTGAGCCGTCTCAGGCGAGCGCGTAGTCCGCGCGGATCTGGGCGACGAGCGCGGGTGTCCAGCCTTCGCGCGCGAGACAGGCAGTGCCCGCGCGCTCGAGCTCGGTGACGATTTCGGCGTCGTCGAGGCCCGCTTCCGCCAGCGCGGCGATGCGCGCGATCTGCGCGTCGATCGCCGGATCCGGATGGCGCACCGTCGTGCGTCGCTGCAGTCCCTGATACAGCCAACCGCCCGCATAGAGACTGACGCCGAGCACGACGAGCATGCCGATGCGGATCGGCGGCGCCGTGCCGGAGAGGTCGAACAAGAGCACCTTCAGCGCCGAGGCGCCGTAGATCACGAGCGCCGACTGGCCGAGCACGCGATCTCCACGCCGCAGCGCGACGGCCATCATCGCGATCGCGAGCAGGGCCCAGGCGATCGACACCGCCAGCGCGCCATCGAGCAGGCGCAGGATCAGGACCATCGCCGCGCCGTGCGCTGCGTACAGGACGCCGCTGCCGAGACTGCCCGGCAGCGCGCCGCGCGGCAGAAAGTACAGGCCATAGAGCAGGCCGGCATAGAGTGCGAGCGCCGCGCGCGGCGCCGGCGCCGGAGGCCCGGCGAGATCCGGCACGAGGATCTGCGCGCCGCCGAGGACGAGCAGGCCGCCGCCCGCGAGCCACAGCGGCAGAAAGGCCGGGCGCCGCGGCCGCGGCTGCCGCGCGAGCAGGACGAAGAGCGGCGTCACGCCGAGCGCGGCCCACGCGAGCCAGCGCGCCGGCAGCCATTCGAAGAACACCACGTGCGTCGTCACCAGCGCGCAGTAGGCCGACACCAGCACGGCCGAGGGCGCGTCGCCGTCGTCGCGGCTCGCATCGGCCAGCCGCTTGTGCGCGAACAGGAACAGACCGAGCACCAGCGCCGCGCTCGCCAGCGCGAGCAGCGGTGCGAGCGCCGGCGCATGGCCGCGGATCAGCGCGTATTCGGAGACGTAGAAATAGAGCAGCGGCAGCGCATGTCCGAAGGCTTCCTGCGCCGAGAGCGGCGCGCGGTGCCGAATCGAGTAGCGCGCGGCGGTCACTGCGAAGATTGCGAACTGCACGAACTGATAGGACGCGGCCGCCGGCCAGTCGCTTGCGCCGGCGAGCCGCCACGCGGCATCGAAGCACAGGAAGGCGAGATACATCGGCACGAGATAAGTCAGGCGCCGCGCCTCGTGCAGCGCGCAGACCGAGAACACCACGCTCCACGCCGTGAAGTACAGCGCGAGCTCGGCCAGCGAGCTGCGCAGCGTGTCCAGCGCGAGCGGCGTCGCATAGACGCCGACGCCGGCCAGCACCGCGTAGGCGCTGCGCCGGAAGTGCGCGCCCAGCGCGATCGCGAGCCCGCTGATGGCCGCGACCGCGCCGAGCGCGAGCCGCGCGTCGATGAGCTGGTAGTAGAGATGCGCTCCGTAGGTCGCGAGGTAGAGCACGACGACGCCCGCGGCCGGCAGATAGGCCGCATAGCCGCGGTCGTAACGTGCGAGCCACAGGCCGGCGCCGATCAGCACGATGCCGGCGACGAAGGCCAGCGCGAGCTGGCGCTCCGGCGTCAGCCAGCCGCTGGCGTGGACGAGCTTGATGAAATAAACGGCGGCGAGCACGAAGGACAGCGCGGCGCCCCAGGCCATCAGCCTGCCCGCGCTCGGTGCGGGCGCCGCGTGCCGCGGCGGGGCGGCGGCGGAGGCCACGCCCGCGGCGGGCAACGGCGTGGCCGGAGGCGAGGGCGCCGGCGCGACGCGTCCCAGCGCCCGTTCGAGCTGCGTCAGCCGCTCTTCGATCCGCGCGAGGCGCGCGTCCGTGGTATCGCTCATCGCCTGCCTCCGGCAGCTTGGGCTCAGATGATGCGGCGTTCGCGCAGATCCGCGATCGCGCTCGCGTCGTAGCCGAGCTCGCCGAGAATTTCGTCGGTGTGCTCGCCCAGCGCCGGCGGCGGGCGATGGAAGCGGCCCGGCGTCGCCGACAGGGCGACCGGGGGCGCCGCGATCGGCGCCGCACGATCGAGGCCGGGATAGGGCTGCGCCTCGAGCAGGCCGGCGGCAGCGATGTGAGGATGCGCCAGCGCCTGCTGCGGCGAGAGGACGGGCGCCGCCGGCACGTTCGCGGATTCGAGCTCGGCGAGCACTTCGTCGGTCGTGCGCGTCGCGACCCACTCGCGCATGCGCGCGCTGACGATCGCGCCGTGCGCGGCGCGCCCGACATCGTCGGCGAAACGGGGATCCTCCAGCCAGTCGGTCGCGCCGACGAGCTTCGCCCAGCGCCGGAACATCGGCGTGCCGACCGACGAGACCATCACCCAGCCGTCGCGCGTGGCGTAGAGGTCCGAGGGCGCGGACAC
Source organism: Gammaproteobacteria bacterium (assembly GCA_035325705.1). Taxonomy (GTDB): domain Bacteria; phylum Pseudomonadota; class Gammaproteobacteria. The sequence goes on along the minus strand of DAOKZI010000022.1, from coordinate 47,922 downwards.
GATGCCGAGATTGCCGACGGCGACGCGGTTGGTCTGCGCGAGCGCCTGTTCGATCAGCATCGCGTTGTTGAACGCGATCGCCGTGCGCAACAGCGAGGCCTCGACCTGCTGGCCCTGGCCGCGCTTGCCGCGCGCCATCAGCGCCGCGAGCGTGCCGAAGGCCGACACGGCGGCCGTGCCGCAGTCGACCCAGTTCACCGTCGCCCGCGTCGGATGGCCCGCCTCGCCGGTCAGATAGACCGAGCCGCACATCGCCTGGCCGATGCCGTCGAAGCCGTGCTTGTGCGACCACGGGCCGCCGAGGCCGAAGGCCGTCGCGGTGGTGAGAATGATCTCGGGCTGCACCGCGCGCAGCGACTCCAGATCGAGCGCTAGCGACTTCAGTACTTCGGGCGGCAGATTGGCGACGACGACGTCGGCGGTCGCCACCAGCCGGCGCACGATCTCGCGGCCTTCCGGCTGCGCGGGATCCAGCGTCATGCCGCGCTTGTTGCGGTTCATCGCAAGGAACAGCGCGCCCACGCCGTCCGGCGCCACGGGCTGGAGCCAGCGATCCTCGCCGCCTTCGCGGCGCTCGATGCGGATGACGTCGGCGCCGAGATCGCCGAGCAGCGCGGCACAGAAAGGGCCCGCGATGTAGCGCCCGAAATCGAGCACGCGAATGCCGGCCAGTACGTCTTCCATCGCTTGCGATCCTCCCGCGGTCCATGCCGCTCGCGGCCGAATTGTGACGGCTGCGACACGGCCGCGCACCTGTGCCGTGTCGACAGGCCGGCTTCGCCGGTATGATGCCGGGGTGACTTCCCGCGCCGAACTGCTCGATACCCTGCACCGCTATGCCGCTCGCGCGGCGAGCGAACGTTTGACGCTCGGTGAGGTCGCCGACGGCCTCGGCGGGTCTTCGTTCTCGCTCCTGTGCATCATCCTGAGCCTGCCCTTTCTCACGCCCGTGAGCCTCGGGCCGCTCGCGACCGTCGGCGGCCTCACGCTCGCCGCGATCGCCTGGCAGATGCTGCGCGGCGATCGCGCGCCCAGCCTGCCGCCGCGGGTGCGCGCGATCGAGATGTCGCCGAAGGTCTGGCAGCCGCTGCTCGCGAGCTGCGCGAAGATCGTCAGCTTCTGCGGCCGTTTCAGCCGGCCGCGCTACAAGCGCTGGGTCGAAGGTGTGCAGGGCGCGCGGCTGCGCGGCTTTCTGATCATCGCGGCCGGGCTGCTGATGGCGGTGCCGCTGTTCGGGCTGCCCTTCAACAACGCGCTGCCGGCGCTCGCGATCATCGTGGTGTGCCTGGCCGAGCTCGAGGACGACGGCCTGATGCTGTGGGCGGGCGTCGCCGTGACGGCGGCTTCGGCGGTCTACATCCTCGGCGTGCTGGTCGCGGTCACCTTCTTCGGCACCGAGGCGATCAAGCGCTTCTTTCCGTCCGGCCTCGGCTGAGCGCCGGCCCGCGCTGCGCGGGCCGGCGCGTGGTGCACGCGGATCAGGCGGCGTCGGCGCGCGCCTTCGGCGGCTGCGCCTTCGACCACTGCCGCAGCACCGGCATCACCTCGCTCGCGAACAGCCGCATGCTGCGTTCCTGCACGTCCCAGGGCGTGCCGGCAAAGCGGAAAGCGCACAGCACGCCGTAGGGACCGAAGAACTTCCAGCGCTCCTCGAACTTGCGCAGCATCTGATCCGGCGTGCCCCAGATCTGCTGTTCGACATAGGCCTTCATGATTCCTTCCTTGCCGGCCGCGCGCATCATCGCGGCGGCATCGGCATAGGCCTTGTAGCCCTTGGCCTGGTCGAACTGATCGCCGAGCATCTCGTAGTGGTGCAGCACCGACGCGCAGTAGCCGGCGACGTACTTCTCGGCGTTCTCACGCGCGCGCTTCGCGTCATGATCGACGATCGTCATCTCGGTCAGCAGCGGCGGCCGCGGCTCGTCGCCATGGTGCTGGCGGAACAGCGCCTTGTAGCTCTCGAGCTCCTGCTTCTGCTGTTCCGGCGCCTTGTAGTTGAAGGCCATCATCTGCACGCCGAGCTTGGCGGCCTGCTCGGCGGAGTCCGGGCTCATCGCGACCTGCGTCACGCGCGTCTTGCGCCATTCCTTCGACCGCGGCTCGGGCCGCAGCGGCGCCTTCGGCTGCTGGTAGTACTTGCCGTGGTGTTCCGGGAACCAGCCCGTCTCCAGCGCTTCGAGGACCAGCGGTGCGGCTTCGTCGAAACGCTCGCGCGACTCGTCCATCGCCACGCCGAACTGGCTGAACTCGCGCCGCGCGAGGCCGCGGCCCAGGCCCAGGATGAAGCGGCCCGGCGCAAGCTGATCGAGTAGCGCCGCCTTCTCGGCGATGCGCAGCGGCTGCGCATTCCACGGGATGATGCAGGCGCCGGTCGCGAGCTTGATGCGCTGGGTCTTGGCCGCGACGTGGGCGAGATAGACGAAGTTGTCGGGACAGAACGAGTAGTCCTCGAAGTGATGCTCGACGGTCCATAGGTGGTCGTAGCCCAATTCGTCCGCGAGCAGGGCGGCGCGCAGCTCCTGCTCATAGACCTCGGCGTCCGACATGCCGTCGAACATGAAACTTTGCATCACCTGGACCAAACCGATTTCCATTGCACATTCCTCTTCAATTATCTTTGCTCGTGGCGATTCGCGGCGGCGGGAAGCGCGCGGCCGCGTCTGCCGTTTCATCCTTCGCGCCCTGCGCGCGTGCGGGTCGCGAAGATGTCTCGACCCGCGGATGGCTCGAGTGTAGTCGCAAGCGTATCGCGCGCGAAACGGCGCGCAGGCGGATCCGCCGTGGGCGTTTCGCCGTTTTTTTCGCGCGCTTGCGTGTTGCAAGGCAATAAATCAGATGGAGCAGGCGTGAGCCCGAAGCCGATTCAGTCCGAGCAAAGCGCCGCGTCACGCGCGGGCCGCGCGCTGTTCGTCGCGCTGCTGGCCGGTGCCGCGATCGCGGTCGCGCGCGCCGCCGACGAACAGCCGATCGATCGCGGCTCGACGGTGCGGCCCGCGACGGTGTTCGATTTTCCCGATCGCAGCGGCAAGCCGCTCGGCCAACTGCCGCCGAACGCGCCGCTCGAGGTGTACGAGCGCCAGCGCCTGTGGCTCAGGGTCAAGCCGCCGGCCGGCCTCGCCGGACCGGCCGGCTGGGTGCAGTTGATGGACATGCGCATGGGCTTCGGCGTGGCGCCCGCGCTCGCGCCCGCCGCGGCGGCGCCGGCGCGCGCGGCGCCGGTGCCGGCGGCCGATCCCGGCATGTTCGCGTCGTTCTCGCGTTCGGTCAGCGGACTGCTCGCGGGCTTCCAGTCGCGCCCCTCCTCCTATGCGGGCTCGAACGCGACCATCGGCATCCGCGGTCTCACCGGCGCCGAGCTCAATGCGTCCAGCCCGAACTGGCAGGCGCTCGCGGAGGTCGAGCGCTACGCGATGCCGCCCCAGCAGGCGCAGCTCTTCGCCAATGCCGGCGGCCTCGTGCCGCAGCACATCCTGTACCCGACCTCGCCCGCGCCGGCGCCGGCGGCACAGACTTCGCCCTTCGAGCGTCCGTCGCCTTTCGGAGGCCGGCCGCGATGAAGCCCGCCTCTTTCCTTCGGACGGCCTTCTTCATGTTCGCCGGCTTCGCCGCGCCCGGCCATGCGCTCGATCTGGGCGGCATGCTGCAGAACCTCGACGTCAACAAGGTGGTCGCGACCGGCCAGAAGCTGTCGGCGGCGACGCAGGAGATGCCCGTCGACGAAGAGATCGGCCTCGGTCGCGAGCTCGCCGCGCGCATCCTCGGCGCGGCGCCGCCGCTCGCCGATCCGGCGGTGCAAGCCTATGTGAATCAGGTCGGCCGCTGGCTCACGCTGCACACGGAGCGCCCGGATCTGCCCTGGCACTTCGCGGTCGCCGCGACCGACGACGTCGGCGCCTTCGCGACGCCGGGCGGCAGCGTGATCCTCACCGCCGGCCTGCTGCGCCTGATGCGCGACGAAAACGAGCTCGCCGGCGTGCTCGCCCACGAGATCGCGCACGTCGTGCACAAGCATCACGTGCGCGCGATCATGAAGCGCGCGCGAGCTCAGCTCGCGACCGAGCTCGCCACCGAGCTCGCTGCGCAGTACGTCGCAAAGAACCCGCTGGTGACGCAGGCGCTGCTCGGCGCCGGCATGAGCCTCTACGGCAGCGGCCTCGATCAAGGCGACGAATACGCCGCCGATCGCGCCGGCATGGTGATCGCCGCCCGCGCGGGCTACGACCCGACCGGCCTCGTCTACCTGCTGACGACGCTCGACTCGCTGGGCGTCGGCGACGCGCGCATGCAGCTCCTGTCCGCGACGCATCCGCCGACGCGCAGTCGCATCGACGCCCTCGCCGCGCTCGCCGATCAGCTCGCCGGCTACACGGGCTCGCTGCAGGACGGCGGCCGTTTCGCCCACATTCAGGAAAGTCTCTTGCGATGAAAGACCTCGACGAACGCGGTGTGCACCGCGCGCTGCTCGAAGTCCGGCCCGACTGGCTGGACTACAACGGCCACATGAACGTGGCCTATTACTCGCTCGCCTTCGATCTCGCCGGCGAGGAATTCGTCAGGGCCGCCGGCATGGGCGAGGACTATACGCGCGCGACGCAGAACTCGTGGATGGTGCTCGAGGCCCACATCACCTACCAGAACGAAGCGCGGCTCGGCGATCGGCTGCGCATCGACTCGCGCGTGCTCGACTGCAACGCGAAGTGCGCCCATCTCTACCAGGAGATGCATCGCGAGGACACGCTGCTGGCGACCCAGGAGCAGCTCGTGCTGCACGTGAGCCTGGCTACGCGGCGCGGCGCGCCGTTCGAGCCCGCGATCCTCGCCAATTTCCAAACGCTGCGTGAGCGGCAGGCGGCGCTGCCGCGGCCGCAGTGGATCGGCCGGCGCATCGGCATACGGCGGTGAGCCGAGCTCGGCGGCGCGGCGCTCGCGGGCATCCGACCGCGATCGGCGCCGTTGCCGGCACGGACGCGCCGAGGGCCGTGATTCCCGCTCGCTCGCTTGGGTTTTTCGTTCGCGTCCGCCGCGGCCGGCGTCACGGGCCGCGCGCCTGTGCATGCCGGCGCCGATCGCTTACCATACGCCAACGTATGGTGATGGCCGCCGCGGCCGCACCGGGATCGACCGCTCGCAGTTTCGCAGGAGTGTTCCCTTGACTTCGCTCTACCATCACAGCTTCAAGGACATGATGAACGACGTCGTCGCCGCCGGCAGTTGTTGCGAGTGCGGTAGCTGCGTACTGGTCTGTCCGCACAACGTCATCGAGTACGTCGACGGCAAGCCCAAGCAGACGGCAAAGGAATCCGCGGGTTTCGACTACTGCGGGATCAGCGAAGGCGTCGGCTGCGACGTCTGCGCCTCGATCTGTCCGCGGCTGTGGCCGCGCGAACCGCATCTGAAAGGCGTGACCTTCGGCGCGGATCCGGCTTACGAAGGGATCTTCGGCATCTATCGCCACATCTTCGTCGCGCGCACGAAGCAGGAAGACGTGCTCGAGCGCGCGCAGGATGGCGGCATCGTCACCGCCCTGCTCGCCTGGGCGCGCGAGACCGGCCGCATCGACGGCGCCGTCGTGTCCGCCGTCGGCGAGGGCGACGATCCCTGCTTCCCGACGCCCAAGGTCGCGACCAGCGTCGAGCAGATCAAGGCCAGCGCCGCGAGCTGGTACACCTACTGTCCGAACCCGCTCGCGCTCGAGCAGGTGAAGGAACAGGATCTGAAAGCGGTGGCCTTCGTCGGCGTGCCCTGCCAGATCACGCCGCTGCGCAAGATGGAATACGTCGATCCGAGCATCCTGCTCGCGGCGAAGAAGAAGCCGCAGATCGTCACGCGCCAGCGCGGCTTCCTGAAGGGCTACCAGGAGCGCATCGCGTTCAACATCGGCCTGTTCTGCACGGAAGTGTTCCGGCCCGCGCTGATGACCGAGCGCATCGAGCAGCAGATGGGCATCCCGCTGACCGAAGTGTCGAAGTTCAACGTCAAGGGCGAGGTGCTGATCTACAAGAAGGCGGGCGGCGTCGAGACCATTCCGCTCGAGGAAGCGATGCACGAGTATCAGCGCCCCGAGTGCCGCCACTGCGGCGATTTCTCGGCCGAGCTGGCCGACATCGCCTGCGGCGGCGTGGGCACCGATCGCGCGACGATCGTGGTGCTGCGGACGCAGAAGGCCGTGGATCTCTGGCGCGAGTTCGAAGCCAGCGGTCGCGTCGAGGTGTGGCCGATCGAGCAGAACAAGAAAGCCTGGAACATCCTGCAGCGCCTGGCACGGCGCCAGCGCGAACGCATTCCGCCGGGGCCGCTGCGCGGCGGCACGGCGCCCGATCTGGGCCAGTATTCGCCGCAGGCCGAAGCCGAGCAGGCGCTTGCGATGATCGCGCAGACGGCGAAGCCGCCGGCCGAGACCGAAGCCTGTCTCGACGCCGCCTATCTCGCCGCGCCGCGCGCCGTCGAGATCATCGGCTATTTCGCCGGCATGCCGATCCCCGGCGAGCCGCCCGAGCCGGTCGGCGACGAGAAGCGCAAGCTGCCGCCGCCGCCGAAGCCCGAGCAGGGCGGCGCGTCGCCCGCTTGGAGGGGAGGCCGGCCTGAACCGAAAGGCTGGCCCGGATGAAGCGCGCAGTGCGGGATCGGGGCGCTGCGCCGAACGGCTCCGCATTGCAGGCCGCTGCGTCCGGCCTGCGCTCGGCGAGAGCAGAGGACAGCTCAGCCGGCTTGGCCCGAGCGTGCCGCGCGATGGCCGTGCTTCGCGGAGGCGTCGGCGAGCCTCGGCGCGCGGCGAATCGGGGATCGTTCGAAAACGGATCGGTCCCTGAGCAAGCAGTGCCGGCAGGCCGCTGACGAACGGCGCCCACGCGCCGGAAACCGGCACCACCCCGACGCCGGTGCCGATCTCACCCGGAAATTCGTCGCGCGGGTACGCGGGATCGATCTCGATTGACGATCGACGCCGGACCGCGAGCAACGGAAAGCAGGCGCTGGCGCCCGCCACCGCCCCCGCGCAGCGAAGATCGGGAACACCCACCAATTGAATCAGTGGAAATACCGCGGAGTCGCGGTGATCAGGCCCGCAGCATCCTCCGATGCCCGGCCTCGGCCTCGTTCCGCACGAGATCGACGATTTCTTCGCGCGAGCTGCCGGGCCGCATCACGCCCCTGAAACCGCAGCGCTCGAGATCTGCAATGTCCTCGACGGGGATAGTGCCGCCAATCACGACCGGCAGCTCGCCGAGGCCCTGCTCGCGCAGGGCGGCGATGAGTTCCTCTCCGTGCGCGCGGTGTGTGCCGCCGAGGCTCGACACGCCGATCAGATCGACATCCTCCTCGATCGCGGCGCGCACGATGCGCTCGGCGGTGCAGTGTATGCCGAGGTAGACGACGTCCATGCCGGCATCGCGCAGATACACGGCGACGACCTTGAGACCGCGGTCGTGACCGTCGAGGCCGAGTTTTGCGAGCAGGATCCGCAGCGGCGCTTCGCTCATGCCGCACGCTCGCTCGCCGGTTGCAGTACGCCGAGCGGATCATAGGGGTAGCCCAACGCGCTGCGCACCGTGCCGAGCATCTCGCCGATCGTGGCGTAGGTCGTCGCGGCCTGAACGAGCGCCGGCAGCAGGTTGTGATGCGGGCCGGCGAGCGCCGCCTCGCGCAGATTCGCCAGCGCGCGCGCGACTGCCCGTCCGTCGCGCTGTGCGCGCAGATTCTTCACCGCGGCCGCGAGCCGTTCGCCCTGGCCGGGCGGCACGACGTGCAGCCCGCCAGGGGTCGCTTCCTCCTGCGGCTGGCGATAGGCGTTCACGCCGACGATCGTCTTTTTGCCCGCGGCGATTTCGTCCTCGCGCTGCAGGAGCGCGCGGTCGATCTCGGCCTGCACCCAGCCGGACCGGATTGCCTCCGCCATGCCGCCGTGTTCCGTGATTTCCTTCATGATCTCGAGTGCCCTGGTTTCGAGCGCGTCGGTCAGCGACTCGACGTACCACGAGCCGCCGAGCGGATCGGCGACACGCGTGACGCCCGTCTCGCTGGCGAGAATCTGCTGGGTGCGCAGCGCGAGCGTCTGCGAGACCTCGGTCGGCAGGCCGATCGGCTCGTCGTAGGAGCAGCAGTGGATCGATTGCGCGCCGGCAAGCACTGCCGCCAAGGCTTCGTAGGCAACGCGCACGATGTTGTTGAGCGGCTGTGGAGCTTGCAACGAGGCACCGGCGGTGTGGACGCCGAAGCGGAACTGCAGCGAGCGTGGATCACGCGCCCCGAATTCCTCGCGCATGATGCGCGCCCACATGCGGCGCGCGGCCCTGAGCTTTGCCACTTCCTCGAAGAGATCGATGTGGGCCGAACAGTAGAAGCTGCGCCGCGGCGCGAACGCATCGACCGCCAGGCCGCGGCTGATTGCCCGCTTGGTGTACTCCTTGGCGCAGGCGAGACCGAACGCGATCTCCTGGGCAGCGTCGATGCCGGTTTCGCGAAAGTCATAGAGGTTTACGTTGCCGGTATGCCACAGCGGCATGTGCTGCGTGCAGTACTCGATGATATCGACGGAGGTTCGCAGCCCGAGATCCACGGGGCAGGAGTCACCGTAGCCGCAGAACTGGAAATGCAGCGTGTCGTTCTGAACGGTGCCGCGGAGTGCGGCCTTGTCGATCCCGCGCCGTTCCGCGAGCGCGTTGTAGAGCGCCATCCAGGCGATGGCATCGAGGCCCGAGAGGTCGAAGGCGATGCTCAGCTTTTCGATGGGGATGGCGGCGAACAGCTCCTCCATGTCCGCCAGCGAACTCACGCTCACGCCTTGTACGCCGGCGTCGTGCAGGCCGAGCGGGTGATCGGCGTCGATGCCGAGCGAGCCGTTGTTGTCGTTGATGACGCTCAGCCCGCTGACGCCCTGGGCAAGCTGGTAGCGCATGCGTTCGTTCGTATCGCGGCCGGAGCCGAACCCGCAGACCTCACGCTTCGTCCACAATCGGCCCCGGTACATGTTGGGATGGATGCCGCGGGTATACGGAAACTCGCCGGGATCGGCGAGATCGCGGGCGTAGTCGCGAGCCACGGCATCTTCGGGGCGGTAGACCTCGCGGCAGGGCAGGCCGGACCAGGTCTCCGCCGCGATCGCCGCCGCACGGTAGGCGCGCTCGAAATCGTCGCCAGAAGCTCGGCTCATTGCGGTGCCTCGCAGCGTGCGGAATTCTGCAGCCGTTGAAAGCTCCGGCCCGATTACAATGACGCCACGTTCCGCTGTCAAGCAAAGCGCGCCGGCGTGCGCCGCGAAAAGATTGGAATCACGTGGCCGGATGGCCTCCATGTCCCTGCCTGCTGCTAACTACTCGCGGACGCAGGTCCGGCCGGCCCATAGCAATCCGCTGCGCTACGCGCACAGCGGCCCGCATTGCATCATCGTCGCCGCCAAGGGCGGCTGCGACGCGCAACCCCGCTGGGTCATCACGACCTGCTCGCCGAGCCGGCGGTGCGAGTGCAGGTGGGCGCGGACCGCGCGACGCATTCCGTTATTCGTACTCGCACGAGCGCCGGGCTGAATCCACGCTCCCCCCGCTCGGCGCAGCGGGTCGGCGCCGCGCTCGAATGCAGCCGACCTGATTAAGCGCAAGACCGCGCGCAGAAGCCCTGATTAAGGTCGCTGCGAGGCTCATGCGCTCCGTGCCCCGGCACGGGTCGCATGACCGTCGTACGCGCAGGCACGGAGGTAAGCGATACATGAATGACAGAACCGTCAATTTCATCGATACCACCTGTCGTGATGGCGTGCAGAGCTTGTGGGCCTTGCAGGCGACCCACGGCATGTTCGACGCCGTTGCAGGAGAACTCGACCAGGCGGGCTTCTCGCGCATGGAGATCCTGCAGTACGGCGGCTATTTCAAGATGGTCGTGCGTGTCCTCAAGGAAGATCCGTGGGCAACCCTGCGCATGTGGAAAGAGAAAACGCCGCACACCCCGAAGGTCGAGCTCTGCCTCGGCGCCGGCTCGACCACGATGGATCTGTTCGGGCGGCCGGAACCGCTGGCCCTGGCCCAGCTTTGGCACCGCACGACCATAGCGGCGAACGGCGCCAGCTACGTCCACTTGATCGCCTGCACCACCGACGAGGTCAAGGATCGTTACCCGAGCTGGATCCCCTTCTTCAGGAGCCTGGGGCTGAAGATCGTCATCCAGCCCGCGTACACGGTCTCGCCCCGCCACACCGACGAGTACTACGCCGGCGTGGTGCGGGATGTATTGAAGTACGAGCCCGACGCGATCGCGATCAAGGATGCGTGCGGGCTATTGACGCCCGAGCGCACGCGCAGCTTGACGAGAGCGATGATCGACGCCGCCAACGGCATACCGATAGAGCTGCACACCCATTGCACTACCACGTTCGCCCCCGCGTGCTTCGTAGAGGCCATGCAGCAAGGCGTCAGAACCTTCTGGACCTGCGTCCCCCCCTTGGCCTACGGCTCTTCCCATCCCTCCATCTTCGACGCCATCCACAATGCGCAGGTGCTGGGCTTCGAGACCACCATCAACGAGAAGCCGCTCCGGATCGTCGAAGAACGCCTGACCCGGATCGCGAAGCTCGAGGGTCTGCCGATCGGCGCACCCGAGCCCTATGACCACCGACAATACGTCCACAGCGTTCCCGGCGGCGTGATCTCGAACCTCAGACTGCAATTGCAGACCCTGGGCATGGCACACAAGCTGGACGCGGTGCTGGACGAAGTGCCGCGGATCACCGCCGAGCTCGGTTACCCGATCATGATCACCCCGCATTCGCAGTTCATCGTGGCGCAGGCGGCCGTCAACGTGGCGACCGGAGAACGCTACAAGGACGTGCTCGACAGCATGACCGAATTCGCACTCGGCGTTTACGGCATCGAAGACGCCGGCGTCCCCTACATGGACCAGAATCTCAAGGACCGGTTTCTCAGTACCCCGCGGGCCAAGCAAATCGCCCGGGACTGGGAGCGCCAGAAGCAAGAATACGAACAGCTCACGGTCAAACAGATCCGCGCGCGGCACGGCATGTTGCAGGCGTCCGACGAGGATTTCCTTCTGTACTACATAATGAAAGGCGACGAGGAGATCAGGCAGATGCGTGCCGCCGGACCGCCGCAAACCTACTACACCGGCAACGAGCCTTTGGGGCTGCTGCTCAAGGAGCTCAGCAAGCATCGGGATGTCAGCCGACTGCACATGCAAAAAGGGAGCAGCGTCTTCGATTTTCGACGAGCGGCCTCGCGCGGCGGCTGATCGCGGCGCCCATCGACTCGCCTTCGGCACAGCGACGGCGCATACGTCTCGATAGAAGCACAGGGGAGACTCCTAATGGCTTTCACAATGGACGACGTCATCGAAGCGTTGAGGATCATGAAGGAATGCGACGACGCCGAGCTGCGCATCGAGACCGGCGACCTGAAACTGTACATTGCCAAGGGTAAGGTCGTCGGCGCTGCGCTGAGCGGAGTCGGGTTTGCGAGCGACAGCGCCACGCGCGCGGAGGCGTCGCTGGCGGCCACTCCGGCCGCGGTTCCCGCGCCGCCAGAGCGCGTCGGCGAGCTCACCGCCCCAGGCGCACCGCCCGCGGCAACGCCGGCCGCTGCGGCGGCAATACCGGCGGGACTCGTACCGATCCGGGCGACGGTCACCAGTGTCTTCTATCGCAAGCCCAACCCGGATGAACCGCCCTTCGTCGACATCGGTAGCGACGTCGATGAAGACACCATCGTGTGCCTGCTCGACGTCATGAAGTGCTATCACTCCGTCCCGGCGGGCGTACGCGGACGAATCGAACAGATCCTGGTACAAAGCGGCGAGCTGGTCGAAAGCGATGCGGTCATGTTCCTGGTAAGACCGGCCTGATTTACCGATTCTGCCGGTCGCCCGCAATAGCCCCGCCCCCTTTGCTCCTCAGGGAAGCGTCGACACCATGAGAAGAAAGCGAATCTTGATCGCGAACCGGGGCGAAATCGCGGTTCGCATCATTCGGGCCTGCGAAGAGAGCGGGATCGAAACGGTACTGGTGGTCTCGGAAGCCGATCGCGATAGCTTGCCGGCGAGGCTGGCCGACAAGGTCGTGTGCATCGGCTCGCCGCTGCCCAGCGCGAGTTACCTGAACATACCGATGATCGTTGCGACGGCACAGGCTACCGGCGTCGATGCCATTCATCCCGGGTACGGGTTTCTGGCCGAGAATCCGGCACTGGCGCTGGCGTGCGAGAACAGCGGCATCATTTTCATCGGGCCGCGTTCGGCAACCATGCGACGGATCGGCGACAAGCTCGGCGCGCGCGAGCTCGCCAGGCAAATCGGCATTCCGATGAATGCCGGCAGCGCAGGCTTGCGCGGTTTCGACGAGGTGGAAGCGAAAGTCCTGGAACTGGGCTTGCCGGTGATCTTCAAGGCCAGCGCCGGCGGTGGCGGACGCGGCATGCGTATCGTCCGCGAGCGTGGCGAGCTGAAGAGTGCCTTCGACCTGGCTTCCAACGAGGCGCGCCAAGCCTTTGGCGACGGCACCCTGTTCGTCGAACGCTACATCGAGTACGCGCGGCACGTCGAGGTGCAGATCATCGGCGATGACTTCGGCCGGGTCGTGCATCTGGGACAGCGCGACTGCTCGTCGCAGCGCCGCTATCAGAAAGTGATCGAAGAAGCCCCTCCGGTCGGTCTTTCCGCGGAGATGTCCGCCAGGATCTCGGACGCGGCCTTGGCGCTCGCCAGGAGCATTCATTACAACAACGCCGGCACCGTCGAGTTCCTGGTCGACAAGGTCCGCGACGAGTTCTATTTCCTGGAAGTGAATACGCGTATTCAAGTCGAGCATCCGGTCAGCGAGGAGATCACCGGCATCGACTTGGTCAGGGAGCAGATCCGCGTCGCGTTCGGGCATCCGCTCTCGATCGAGCAGTCCGACGTGTGCTTCAGCGGCCATGCGATCGAATGCCGCATCACGGCCGAAAATGCCCGCGACAATTTCATGCCGACGCCGGGCCGCATCACCCGATTTGCAGTGCCTTACGGCAGCAATGTGCGGGTCGACACGCACTGCTACCAGGGCTATGTGATCGGCCCGTACTACGATTCTCTGATGGCGAAAGTCGTCGCCACCGGTGATGACCGCGATACGGCGCTGCGTAATCTGCGCGCGGCCTTGGCGGCTTTCGAAATCTCCGGTGTCTCGACCAACATTCCCTTTCTCCGTTTTCTGCTCGACCAGCCCGAATTCATCCAAGCCGACGTGCACATCCGGTGGGTGGAGAACGCCGCCGCCCGATTCCTGGCAGCGACCGCATAGGCGACACCGTACCGGCTCGATCGGCTCGCACGGCCCGCGCCGGAGCCGAGCCTGAACTTGCTTGCGCCTCGCGTCTTCGCACAAGTCCAGGACGGACTCGTTCAGCGCTTCCCTATTCGTCCGCCGTGCCCCACAAGTGCTCGTCTTCGAATTCGATCAGCGCGAGCCGCGTGATGCCGTGCATGCGGTCGATATGGCCTTCGCCCGTGCGGTCTTCGGCCAGGCACACGTCCCCGGCGCCGAATACCTCGATCGATCCATCGCCGCTGACTTCCAGTTCCAGGGCACCCGATAGCACGATCACGAAATTGTTGACGACTTCCGGGTGCCAATCGATGAATGCGCCGGGCGCGAAGCGGACGAACCAGAAACCCCGTACCGGCCTCGCCGCGCACGGTTGGCCGGTCGCGGACGGAAACAGTTGATCGAATGCGCGGAAATAGGAGCGATCGTCGCCGCTCTTGTACATGCGCTTGAGCGTGGGCGGCCGCCGCGGGTCGCCGGGCGAGTCGAGCTCGGGGCTCGGCAGCGCGCCGCGCGCCACCCAGTCGTCGGCGAGGCGGAGCTGCAGCAAGCGGCAGTCTCCGCGCCGCTGCAGCATGCCGTCTGCGACCTCCCCAGCATCGATCAGCAGTACGTCGCCGGGCACCAGCGCACGCCTGCCACCGGCGGTCGCGCAAATCTCGATTCCGCCCGAGATCACGAACACCAGGTAACGGCCGCGATCGGCATTCCAGTAGCACGTTTGCGCTTCGAGCGAGCGCAGCGCCTGCATACCGCGCGCTGACATCAGCGGTGCGCTGGTTCCGAGAATTTTCTCGCCTTTGGCCAAACGCCGAAAGATACGGGCATCCATCGGCGGATCGATGGCAATGAACGGGAGCGGAAGCTCCTCGACAGCCGTCGCCCCTTCAGCGCTGGAGAAGAATCGCAATGTCTGCATGATCGCGAACTCCGGAGGTCACGGTGACCAACGATACGGGAATGTCGGGGGGAACCGGCGGCGATCGCACCGCGCGTGTATTGCTCTCGTGTACCGGCGGCCATAGGGCGTGCATAGCCGACATCGAGGTCGCTGTCGCTCACCAATCCAGTTTGGTGCCGACGAGATCCACCGCGTGATCGAGCACGCTGCGTACCACCGACGGCAACTTGTCGGCGGGGATACAGAAGCCCGGCGTCAGTTTGTCCTGCATTCCCGTCTCCCTCGCGTACAGCACCTGCAACTGCGCATAGACGACGACCGTGCGCAGCAAGGCCAGCATCCAGTAGAACTTCAACTCGTCCTCGATCAGGTCCAGCCCGGATCTCTCCAGGTAGGTTTCCAGCACCTTGCGCCACGTCCACCATCCCGGTGCCTCGCAGGGCATTCTGCACACCCCGGCGTAGGGGTGGGCTTCGTGCTGTCCGCCCCAGCAGGTGAGGGTCAAGGCCAGGTCGAAAACGGGGTTGCCGATCGTCGCCATTTCCCAGTCGATCACGCCGTTGATGCGCAGCGTATCCGGATCGATCAGCATGTTGTCGAGCTTGTAATCATGATGAACCAGGGCGATTGGTTGCCGCGCCGGCACGTTCGACGCCAGCCAGTCGTGCAGGCGCGCGACTTTCAGCATCGCGTCGTCGGTGAGCACCATGCGCGCGCGTTGGTGCCATCCGCGAACCTGGCGCGCGATGAAACCCTCTCCCTTGCCGAGGTCGAGCAGATCGACTTCCTTCGGATCGACCTTGTGTAGCTCCGCCAGTGATTCGACGATCAAGCGGCTCAACTTGTCGCCGATTTCCGCGATGGGCGCGAGCTGCCGCGGCAGCTCGCGCCCGATCGACAGCCCTTCACGAAACTCGAAGACGATGAACGGTACGCCGATGACGCTGCTGTCGTCGCAGAACGCCAACCCCAACGGGACCTGTGGCAGGCGCCGGCCGAGGCGGGAATAGATCTTGTACTCGCGCGCGACGTCATGGGCGCCGGGCGGCAACGGGCCGTCCGGGGGCCGACGCAGCACGACCTTACGCCCGCCCACGAGGGTCAACTGGTAGTTCAAGTTGGCGGATCCGGCCGCGAACTGCCGGATCTCGGCGTGCCGGTCCACGTGCAGCCCGGTGTTCTCGAGGTAAGCGATGACGGCTTGCCAGTCCTGCGGAGCGCGTCTGGCCCGATCGACGAACATCGGGGAGTGACCGCCTACAGGCTCATACCGCCATCGATCACGATCGACTGGCCGGTGATGTAGGACGCAAGCGGCGAGGCCAGGAACAGCGCGCCGCCGGCGATGTCCTCGACCGTGCCGAAACGCGGTATCGGATTGGTCTTTTTCATCCTTTCCACGTGCGCCGGCGTGGTGATGTGCGTCGTCAAGCCCGTTGGCACGACGCCCGGCGAAATGCCGTTGATCCGCACGCCCCGCGGCCCCCACTTCTGGGCCAGCGCCGCGTTGAGGTGTCTCAGGCCGGCTTTGCTGGCCGTGTACGCCGGGTTATTCAACATCGGGCGGATCGCGGAAACCGAGTCGATGTTGACGATGCAGCCTCGCGCTGCCTCGAGCAGCGGAAAGAAGGCCGTGCACAAGTGCATCACGGCGGTCAGGTTGATGGTCACGATCTTCTCGAATCCCGACCGTTCGAATTCCTGCTTGTGCGGCAGCATGTGGCCGATGCAATTGATGAGCACGTCGAGGCGATCGAAGCGAGCCGCCAGCGCGTCGATGCTGTCGGGATCCTCCGCGTTCATCCGATGGAAGC
Source organism: Gammaproteobacteria bacterium (assembly GCA_035325705.1). Classification (GTDB taxonomy): domain Bacteria; phylum Pseudomonadota; class Gammaproteobacteria. The sequence continues at coordinate 31,910 of DAOKZI010000022.1, read as the reverse complement.
TCATGTGCTCGAAGTCGACAGCGTAGGTCTGTTGCGGCTTCGTCCCGGTTATCGCAACCGCGGCGCCCGCTTCGAGGAAGGCTCTCGCCATGCCGTAACCGAGTCCACCGCTGGAAGCACCCGTCACCAGGACTTGGCGGCCGTGGAAATTCATCGCATCTCGAGCACTCACGACATGACTCCGCCTCGCGGGCCGCGAACTGCTGGCGTGCGCGGCTCGATGCGATGCACGAGCGCTCATGCCGATAGCCGCCCGGGTCAAAATCGCGCTCGCACAGACTTCGTATCGCCGCAGGCACCGCTACTCGCGGTGGGCAGCGACGCCGGCGCTGCGCGCGCGTTCCTGTCCTCGCCGTCCTGGAGCGCAAACTCGAACGGACGGGCGAGCCTCACCCGCCCTGTTATCCGTAGCCCCGATCGCGCTTGCGCCAGTTGACCGGGATCAAGCTCGGTTCACCTTCGCGGAGGCGCTACTCGGGGAGACAAGATCGGGGACACCTTCGAAGCGACCGCGTACCGCGCATGCAAAGACGCGTCGGTGTCCCAGATCCCGCCCATTCGCCATGGCCGGGGACGTCACGTGTCTGTAGTTCTCGATCTCGGTGCAAGGATTCGACTTGCGAGCAATCCTGAAAATCGAAGCGCGGATGCGTGCGCAGTTTCTGAAACGGTGCAACGCTGCACCTTTCAGTCGTTGCCCGGTCTCTGCCTCGACAGCGCGTCGACGTCGGCCAAGTCCTGTGGCCTTCCCAAGGCCCGTTTATTGGCGAGCAGGCTGTCGCGATCCAGTAGCGGAAGCACCATACCGGCGAGCGTCACGGTGACGTGAGTCGCCCAGGCGGCGTCGAACTCGAGGCCGGTGAGGCTCGTCAGGAGATCGATGCGCCGGGGGGGAAGCCCGATCTGGATGACCAGCCCGGGCGTTGCGAAATCCTCCTGCCGCACGCCGAGCGCAGCGACGGGAGCGCCGAAATCGAGCAACGCCCGCCATACTCGGGCCGCGTTGTCCGGGGTGGCCTCGACCCAGAGATCGAAGTCACCGGTGGCGCGCGGTATGCCGTGGCCAGCGAGCGCATGCGCGCCGACGATCAGGAACCGGGCCCCTGCGCTTTGCAGGGCGCGGAGCATGTCGAGAAAGTCTTCGTTCACGCCGGCCGCGCGTGCTCCGGGGCGTCCATTGCTAGGCGCCGCACCGGCGTGTCGGCACGGGAATAAGCGGGAAGCGGATGGCCCGTCATGGCCCAGGCATCGAGAGCAAGCTGCCACATGGCCGCAAGCGCTACGTCCGGCGACAAGTTCTCGTCGGCTTCGCTCGCGGCCGTCAATGCGATCTTGACCACGCGCCACTGGCGGCGCGCTTCACGTCGCTGGATCGCCGTTGCATCTTGCTGACTCATGCTGCGGAGAATTCTAACAGGTCGTTACGCGGGCGAAATCGGCGGACGCCGGCGCCGGCGTGAGTGCGGGCTGACTGGCCGTTTTTTACCACGGAGAACACAGAGAACACGGAGGGAAGAATGGGGATTGTTTGGAGCTTCCATGGCGCCGACGCCCGCAATCGGCACTGAGTCACGGAGGCGCAGACCCGATCGATCTCTTCTCCGTGTTCTCCGTGGTCGGATCAATGAGTTCTCGCGGCGCTGGCACAGCCGGGATTCCGCTTCGCGCCTTCCGGGCAGTTTGCGCCGATGTTCTCGATGGCCCAGTCCTTCCCCAATTCGGAGGAAGCTGCTTGCTACAGCGATCGCGAGCGCTGTGGCACACTCCGGCGCAAGCACAGGAGGCAGGGCGATGAAATTCGGATTGATCTACGAGCTCTCGACGCCGCGGCCGTTCACGCGGGAGACGCAGAAGGCGGTGTTCGAGCATGCGATCGAGCAGGTGGTGGTGGCGGACGAGCTCGGGTTTTCCAGCGTGTGGTGCGTCGAGCATCACTTCCTCGAAGAGTACAGTCACGCGAGCTGCCCGGACATGTTTCTCGCGGCGGTGGCGCGTGAGACGAAACGGATCAGGCTGGGCTTCGGCATCGCGACCTGCGTGCCGGCGATGCATCACCCGATCCGGCTCGCCGAGAAGGCGGCCTTCCTCGACATTCTCTCCGGCGGTCGCGTGGAGTTCGGTACCGGCCGCACCTCGACCTGGAACGAGCTCGGCGGTTTCAACGCCTGCGTCGACGACACCAAGCGTAGCTGGGACGAATACTGCCGGGTCATTCCGCAGATGTGGCAGCAGGAGCGCTATGGCTACGAAGGCTCTTTCCACACCATGCCCGAACGCAACGTGCTGCCCAAGCCCTGGCAGGAGCCGCATCCGCCGCTGTGGGTCGCGGTGACGGGTCACGGCACCGAGCTCGACGCGGCGGATCGCGGCATGGGCGCGCTGATCCTTTCGATCGCCGACGTCGAGCGCAACATCCCGCGCTTCGAAGCCTATCGTGAACGCGTGAAGAAGGCCGAGCCCGTCGGTGCCTTCGTCAACGATCAGATCGCCGTCGCGAACTGGATGTTCTGTCATCGGGACGGCCAGTACGCGCGCCAGCGCGGTGAGGAGATGGTCGCGACCTTCGGCTACATGGCCGGCCAGACCGTCGAGATCTCCGAGGCCTATCCCGCGAGCAACTACACGGCGATCGGCCTGCTCGGCACGCTGCGGCCGGATCCGCACGCGCCCGGCGAGCAGAAGCTGCCGCCGAGCGGGCTCTGCTTCGGCGATCCGGCGACGCTCGTCGATACCGTCAGGCGCTGGGAAGCGGCCGGCGCGGATCACCTCGTGTTCATGATCCAGGCGCGTGAAACCGTACCGCAGCAGGAGGTGCTGGACAGCCTGCGTCTCTTTGCGCGCGAAGTGATGCCGCAGTTCGGCGCGCAGGCCTCCAGGCGCGCCGCGGGAGCTGCGCGATGAAAGCCGAGCTGCTGTATGGCACGCGCGCCGCGGCGAGCCAGCCCGTTCCGCGCACGCAGATCGATTTGGCGCAAACCGGGGAAGTCCTGCTCGAGAACGTGCAGGTGCACTACGCGCTGTTCGAAGTGCCGATGACGGCCGCGCTGGCCGCCCTGCCGGTAAGCCTGCATCCCGCGGTGCCGGCGCATCTCGGCATCACCTTCTGGCGCTGCGACGACGGCCCGCTCGGCGCCTTCGAATGCGCGTGGATCGGGCTCGCCTGCCGCACGGGCATCAAGCCGCGTCACCTCGTGCACGCGGCCTTCGTCAATCGCGCCGAAGTCGGCGAGTGGCTGCAGCGTCGCTACGGCTTCGATTGCCGAGTCGCCGAGGTGCACTACCGGGAGACTTACGATCGCCTGCAGGGCCGCATCGCCGTCGACGGCCGCGTGCTGCTCGATACCGTGAGCACGCACATGCAGCCCGTGGTCGGCGCCGGTGCGTCGGTGAAGTATTCCCCGGCCCTGAACGCGACCCGCATCGGCGGCGCGGCGCTGATGGTGCAGATGGAAACGGCCTATGCCTTCAAGCGCGTGATACGCGGCAGGCCGCAACTGCTCGCCTACGATGTCGCGGCGCTGGGCGATGCGCGCCTGCAGGCGACGTTCCCGATGTCCGGCACGCACGCCGTGGTCGATCTCACGCTACTGCCGCCGCGCTTCACGGCCGACTTCGCAGTGCCGGCGGAAGCCGGCGGGGCGAAGAAGATCGCGCGCTAGACCTCTCTTCGTAGCCCGGGTGGAGCGCGCAGCGCGCAACCCGGGATCTCGGCGTATCGATGCAGCCGAGATCCCGGGTTGCGCTGCGCTCTAAGGTATCCCCACGAGTTTCACATGCGAGCAGCGCGGACAATTCAGTAAGAGTAACCGTCGTTCCCGCACAGGCGGGAACCCAGCTTCGCTGGCTCGGCGCCCCCTGGGCTCCCGCCTGCGCGGGAGCGACGACGATTTCATCCTTCAAGCGCCTGCGCCAAATGAATTTCGTGGGGATACCTCAGCGCGGAGCGCAACCCGGGCGACGACGCCATCGCCATGGTTCACGAAAGTTCCGCTCGCCGACGCTTCCTGACGTAGCTTTACCCACCGTTACCTGCGCTTGCCGCGTCTGACACGGGCGTGGCCGGACGTTACCGATTGCCTTCCTACACTGCGCGCAGCTCGAACCTGAGCGCAGAAAGGAATGCAAATGAAGAACTACACGAAGCTGTTGGCGGGGGCGATCGGTCTGTGGGCCGGAGTGGCGGCGGCGGCGGACTCGCCGCATGCGGTGACCGCGCAGCTCGGTCTCACGACGGATTACGTCTACCGCGGCATTTCACGCAGCAGCGAGGATCCGGCGCTGCAGGGCGGTCTCGAATACGAGTACGAGCCGCTCGGTCTCTATGCCGGCGTATGGGGTTCCAGCATCGAGTTCGACAGCCTCGCCAACGACGCTTCGACGCTCGAGCTCGACTGGTACGGCGGCCTGCGCGGGCGTTTTGCGAACGGCATCGACTGGGATCTGGGCGGCATCTGGTACAGCTTCCCGGATCAGGACCAGGATCGCGCCGGCGACTTCGACTACGCCGAAGCGCGCGGCCAGCTCGGCTACCGCTTCGCGAACCTGCCCCTGACGCCGCGCGTCGCGGTGTTCGGCGCCTGGTCGCCCGACTTTTTCGGCGAAGACGGCGACGGGCTCTACGGCGGCGGCAATCTCGATCTCACGCTGCCCCGCGAGTTCTTGCTCGGCTTCGGGATCGGCCATCAGTACGTCGACGGCGATCGCACGAGCGGTCGCGCCGGCTACGAGTACACGCACTGGCGCGCGGGCATCTCGCGTCGCTTCCTCGGTCTGAACTTCGATGTCAGCTATCACGACTCGCTGAACGAGGACGAGTGCGGCCGGGATCTCTGCGACGAGCGCGTGGTGTTCTCGGTGTCGACGGCGCTCGACGTGTTCTGAGCCGGCGCGGTCGTCGTAGCGCGCAAGCGGGGTCGGCCGTCGGTGCGACGACTCCGGATTCCGCTACGCTTCTTCCGGGCTACGAAGTCGTTTTCTTGTAGCCCGGGAGGTCCGCGCCGCTGCGCCTCTTTCGGCATGTAGGTTGGGCTGACGAAGGAAGCCCAACGTTCGGCGCCCGATGTCGGGCTTCCTTCGTCAGCCCAACCTACGCGCCATCTCAACAACGTCCGGCGCGCAGCACCTGGCCCGGACGCGCGCCGCTGTCCTTGCCGTGCTCGAACAAGGGCACGCCGTTGACGATCGTGTATTCGATGCCCGTTGCCGGTACGACGAGGCGGCGTCCGCCGCCGGGCAGATCGCGCGCCATCTCGCCGCGCTTGTTCGAACCGACGCGTGACAGATCGAAGATCGCGAGATCCGCGGCCATGCCGGGCGCGATGCGGCCGCGCTCGGTGATCCCGAAGAACGCTGCGGGCTCGGCCGTCATGCGCTTGACCGCGTGCTCCAGCGTCAGCGCCTGCTTGTCGCGCACCCAGGTGCCGAGCAGATAGGTCGCATAGCCCGCATCGCAGAACATGTCGACGTGCGCGCCGCCGTCGGAAAACCCGATCATCGTGCGCGGATCGCAGATCAGATCCGGCGTGCGGCTCTCGTCGGAATTGAACAGCTCGTAGGTGAACTGCATCGCGAGCCCGTCTTCGAGCGCGAGATCGAGGAAAGTATCGACCTCGTCACGGCCGCGCTCGCGCGCAATGTCGGCGACGCTGCGGCCGAGCACCGGCGACAGCGCGGGGTGCTCGACTTCGTGCACGATCATCAAGCGCCAGTCGCCGGTGAAGATGTTCGCCGTCTTCAGCGCGTCGCGGAATTGGTCGCGGAACGCGGTTTGGCGGTAGATCGCAGCCTGCTCCTCGACGCTGCGATTGAATACCGGGTTCCAGCACGCCATGTTCGCGAACAGGAAGGGCTTGCGCAGATCGATCTGGACGATCAGCGGCCGACACGACACCTGCGGCACGGCGCCGCGCGCGTGCAGCGGCTGCATGCGCTCCAGCGTGCGCAGCGGGGCCTCGGGATTGTCGACGCGGTTCAGCAGCGCGAGCCAGGTCACGGGGCGGCCGCTCTCGCGCAGCAGGAGATCCATCAACGCGTATTCGGCGTCGTCGACGACCGACACCTCGTTGGTCAGCGCGACTTCTATGCTGCCGCGGCCGAGATCGCGCAGCACGTTCGCATAGGCCGTGAGCTCCTCGCGGCTCGCGTTGCGACAGGCGAGCGGCCGTCCCTGATAGCCGATGTGCTGGGCCGCGTTCGTCGTCGTGAAGCCGAAGGCGCCGGCCTCCATCGCCTCGCGCAGCAGACCGGCAATCTGCGTCGTTTCCGCGGCCGTCGCCGCGCGTGACATCGATTCCTCGCCTATCACGTAGTGACGGAACGGCGTCAGCGCGGCATAGAAGGCGAGATTGAGCCCCGGTCCGCGCCGCGCGGCGGCGTCCATGTACTCGGGAAAGCTTTCCCAGTCCCAGGTCACGCCCTGCGCGAGCACCTCGAACGGAATGGCCTCGACGTTGACGAGATCCCAGGCCGCGATCTCGCGCGCTTCGGGACGACAGGGCGCGAGCCCGACGCCGCAGTTGCCCATGACGACCGTCGTGATCCCGTGCCAGCACGAGGAGGTCGGCAGCGTGTCCCAGCAGATCTGCGCGTCGTAGTGCGTATGCGGATCGATGAAGCCCGGGGCGACGATCAGATCGCTCGCGTCGATGCTGCGCGTCGCGCTGCCGCTGACGCGACCCACTTCGACGATGCGGCCGTTCTTGATCGCGACGTCGGCCTGCCGGCGCGGCGCACCGGTGCCATCGACGACAGTGCCATTCTTGATGAGGAGGTCATAGGCCATCGTGAGCTTCTCCGCTGAGCGAGGCCCGCATGATTAAGCAAACGCGCGTGATGCGCCACCGGACGCGTGCGCCGAGCCTCTGAGTGATGCAACGCAGCGTTCCATCATCGCGAGCGCTTGCTGCTTGAAGCCGCGCCGAGCCGCGACTAGGCTGGCTTCGTCAGTCGTCACGCGCCGTGCAGGGAGGCACCATGACACGTTCGGCGCACTTTCCTCTCGTGTGCCGATGGCCGCTGGCCTGCGCCGCGCTGCTGGTCGCGTTGCCGCTGCAGGCCGGTGTGCTCGCGCAGATGCCGCTGCTGCCCGTCGGCAACGGTGGCCCCAATACGGCGGGTTTGAGCGCCCACTACAGCGTGGCCGCGAGCACCGCGGGCGACGCCGACTTCGCTTCCGACCTCAAACAAACCTATCCCCCCGACTGGACCACGACGCTGACGGCCTCGACCAACGTCGTGGGCGTCCACCCCAGCGACACAAGTCGCAACTCCACGGCCGAGATCGGCGGTATAGCGTCTTTCGGCAGCTTGAGGGGGCACACGACCGCCAGCTTCGAAATCATCGGCAACGCCGACGCGGTGCTGCGGCTCGCCTTTCTCGACACCCTCCAGGTCGACAAGGAAGGCCTACTCAATTTCTCGTTCCAGGTGTCCGGGGAGGTCGGCAAAACCGTGCACCCGATTTTCTCCAATGTATTCGCAGCCTCGTCCGCGGTGGCGGAGTTGTTCATCTGGCGCTACGGCGAACAGCCCGCCGCCGGCAGCTTCTTCAACTTCGAGAGTTACGGCCGCTTCACCTATCGGCCGAACGAAGCAACGGTGATGAGACGTGCCGAGGGCATCAGGGCGGCGCCGGGCAGTCGTTGGGTCGTGGCGGGGACGGTGTATATGGAATCGCATGCATTCGGCAACCAACAATTGATCGCAACCTTGCCGCCGAGTGCGCTCAGTTCCTCGGCCGACTTCCGCCACACGGCGACGCTGCTGATCACGCCCGATCCGTCGACGCCGGACGTCAGCTTCACCAGCGCGAGCGGTGCGCGCTACGACGGCGCCAGCCCGGTGCCGCTGCCCGGCGCACTGCCGCTGTTCGGGCTGTGCGCCTTGACGCTGCGGCCGCGCTTTCGTCGGCATCGAAGTTTTCGTAGCCCGGGTGCAGCGTAGCGGAACCCGAGGGCCCGTCCGCGGGGCTTGCGGCAGGGTTTGTTTGGATTCCGCTTCGCTCCTTCCGGGCTACGAAGACCCTTATCTTGTAGCCCGGAAGGAGCGCCGCGCAGCGGCGCGGAACCCGGGAGGGGCGCTCGTCACGTCTCTCTCATCGGGCGCCGAACTTCGGGCTTCCTTCGTCGGCCAACCTACGGCTCCTTCCGCGCAAGCCAATGCGCGACGGCCGCCTCGAATTCGCGGCGATGAAAAGTTTCGTCGGCCGTGCCGTCGTGGCGGCCCAGCGCCGCGGCGAGGACAAAGAAACCCGGCGCCGGCACGCCGCCACGCCAGCGGCTGACGACCAGCGCCGCGATCATCGGCACGCCGTTCGCGACGTCCTCGCGCATCGTGATTTCGAGCGCCGTCGTCAGCCGATGGATGCTGTGCGGCGCTCGCAGATCGAGCTGCTTCGCCAGCGCCTTGTAAGTGATCGGCAGCTTTCCCATGGGCATCGCGCGCAGGGCAGCGCGCAAATGCGCGGCGCGCGCGAGATCGTCGTCCGTGCTCGGGTGAGGATCCGTCGTATTCGACATCGCCTGCGTGCACTCCCGTATCGCTATGGCACCGCGCCTGCGTCAGGACAGCGCGCGAGCGGCGTCAGCGGGCGCATGCTCGCGAGCGCATAGCGTTCGCGGGCCGCGGCCTCGAGACGCACGACGACGTCGCGCGCCTGCGGCTGCGCGTCCGCGCCGCGGCCGTTCGACACCTGGCGCAGCGTGTCGGGCCGCCGCGCCCCGTCGACGTCGATGATCCCGAGATCCCGCGCATCGAGCAAGGCGAGGCGCAGATCGGTCGGCCCTGCGTCCTGCGCGCGACGATGCCAAGTCAGCGTGAGCTTGTCCCAGGCCTCGAGCCGCGCGGCGTAGCAGCGCGGAGTCGCGGCTTCGGCGATGTCGATCTGCGTGTGAGCCGCACTCGCGGCTGCGCGCGCGGGATTGAGATAGCCGTAGCCGTAGCTGCGATCGTAATGGCTGCCGTAAGCATAGGGGCCGTGACGCCGCGCGACACCGTCCTCGCGGCAGCCGCGGCCGTCGCCGCGCACATGCGGATGCGGCGCGCCGTCGCTGCTCCACGCGTCGGCACTGTTGACGAGCACGGCCTTCACCGCGCGCGGATCGCGCAGGCCCTCATCGATCAGGTACAGCGCGACCGCACCGACGATCGCGGCTGCCGGACTCGTGCCCGAATTCGTCTTCCAGTAGCCGCCGCGCGCGGCATCGGGACGGCCGAGGCGCGCACAGAACGTGCACGGCAGATCGGCGCGGCGGCCGCACTCGCGGCGACAGAAGGCGGGATCGACGCCGGTCGTCGTGATGCGCACGCCGGGCGCGACGAGATCGAGCACGCGCTCGCCTACCGGCGCGACGCTGCTCGTGCGGTAGATCTTGTGCGCTACGCGCCGCGCATCGGGCGCGCAGCGCGTCCAGTCATAGGCGTGCATGTTGCCGACCGTGATCCCGTTCCAGGTGTCGCCGGGCACCGTCATCGTGCCCTCGTCCCCATGGCCCCGGTTGCCGGCCGACTTCACCAGCGTGAGTCCCGCTTCGTCGACGAGCCGATCGAGCACGCGCGTGACCGCGGTCCAGCGCGCGGGGTGACAGGGTCCGGCTGCTGCGCACAGGCGGCCGTTGCCCTGGCTGTAGTTGATCAGATCGGGCCGCGGGCGATCGGCGGCAGGTGTCATCATCCAGTCGAGGGCGCGCAGCAGATCGCTGCGGCCTGCCCGCGTCTCCGGTCCGGCATGCGCGATCAGCGTGTCGGTGACGGACACTGCGCGCGGCAGCCGCAGCCAGGGTTGGACGACACCGCTCGCGCTCAGCGCCGCCCCCGAGAGCATCTGTGCATAGACGCCGATCATCGCGGTGCCATGCGAACGGAGCAGGCGGCCGTCGCCGGCGACGCCGGGCGTGCCGGGTTGCGCATGCACGCGCCCCAGCGTGCGGGCGAGCAGCGGATGCGTCAGATCGGCGCCGAGGTCGATGATGGCCAGCGTCAGAGGCGGCGATTCGTCTGCAGCGGCGAGCAGCGACGGCGGCGGACGTGGATCCGCGATCCGATCCGGCAGGGGGATCGCCGCGCCGTGCCAGGCGACGAAGGCGACCTCGGGCGCGGATTGCAGCGCGCGTCGCGCGGCGCGCGCCTGCCCGCGCGGCAGCGTCACGAGCCAGCCGTTCAAGGCCGGCAAGGCTTCGAAAGCGGCGGTCTTCGCGAGCCGCGGCGGCAAGCGCGCGCGCAGATCCCGCTGCATGCGGTCGGCACCGTCCGCATGCCGCCGCACGCGGGTCGCGAAATCGCCCGGCGCCAGATCGGGCGCGTCCTTCATCTGCACGAACAGCACATCGCGCGCGGCTACAGCGGACAAGGCCGCAGGCGGAATGCCGAGGGAAAGCAAGGCCAGGCACAGGAAAGCGAGCGCACGCACGCGCGGCATTATTGCCTGCGCCCGCCATCTCGCCTACCGCCGGGGCGGCGGCAGGCGAGTCACGTGGGGATCAACCCGGGTTGAACGCGTAGCGCGGATCGGCGACGCGCACGCGCGCCTCCTCGAGGCCGAGCTCGCGGCGCACGATGTTCGTGCCGAGCACCAGCGACACGCATTTGTAGTGCGCGATGCGACGCGACAGACCCTCGCGGCCGAAGCCGCAGTCGGCGGTGACGATCAGGCGCTCGGGCGGCACGTACTCGAGCGCATGACGAATGGTCGCCGCGACCTGCTCGGGCGACTCGACGGTGGTGCGCGTGTGATCGACGACGCCGATCCCGATCTTCTTGTCGGTGCGGTGATGCTTCAGCAGCGCGATGTCGCGTGCCTGATTGCTGCCGCCTTCGAGCATCAGCACGTCGCAGTCCATCGCGAGGAAATAGGGCAGCGCGCGCGCGTAGCTCGGCCGCTCCCAGTAGAAGCTCTGCTGGTTCGGATTGCCCCAGCAGGTATGCGCCCAGATCTCGGTCTTCACGCCGCGCACCTGGCGATTGAAGGCCTCGGTGTAGAACTCGAGATCCCGATCGCTGCACGGCGGATGCGCGTTGCAGTTGAAATGATGGACGGGCTCCTCGATCTGGATCACGGGGCAGCCGGCCTCCGCGAGCTCCAGGTACTCCTCGTTCAGCGCGGCGGCGATGTCCATCACCATGTCGCGATCGCTGGCGTAATGCTCGTTCCACAGCATCATCGGCAGGCAGGTCGCGCAGATCGAGCCGAACTTGACCGGGCGATCGCTCATCTTCTGCGCGGTCTTCCAGATCGCGCTGAAATGCAGCGGCCCGCGCGTGATCGGGCCGGTGACGCTCGGCGGATGCCAGGATTCCTGCACTTCGTAGAGGATGTGGCCCGGCTTCATGTCGCCGTAGTCGAGGAAATGCGAGCTGTCGCGGAAGCCCGAGATCCCGTGCAGGCGCTCGATGGTGTAGAAGAACCACGAACGGCCGCCGACTTCGAGATCAAAGCGCGTGTCGCCGTCGACGAGGATGTCGAGGCCCGCGCGTTCCTGCTCGCTGAGGTAGCAGGCCACGGCGTCGAGGTATTGCTCTCGGTACAGCGAATCCCCCATCGCCACCTTGAACGGCCGGCCGTAGAGATTCTGATTGAACCAGCTCGGTTTCGGAAACGAGCCGACCATCGCGGTCGGCAGCGTCTTGTCTTTCGTCGCCACGAACATGGATTGCCTCCGGAAGTCGTATGCGGGCGATCGCCGCCAGCGGAGTATGGACCATCGTGACGGGCGCGGGACGTAGGTTGGGCTGACGAAGGAGGCCCAACATGCCGATGGCAAAGACACCGTCCACGTGACGGCGTCGGGCTTCCCACGTCAGCCCGACTTAAGGGTTATGCGGCCCCTGGCTCAGCACCCCGAAGCCCGCGACCCACACCGGGATCGGTGCATAGAATTCGAGCGTCGGCGCCGGCGCGCCCAGCGCGTGCATCGCGGCCGCCGGCGCGAGCCAGCAGCGCACTTCGTGGCCGCCGCGGCCGGCGTCGCGCGCGATTTCCTCGTCCGTGTAGCGGCAGAGCGCGGCGAAGTCGCGCGCGAGGAGGCGTGCGAGAAAGGCGCGATCCCAGGCTTCGTCGACGGGCGTGCACTCGCTGCTGCCGGCGGCCTGCTTCAGGCCTTCATCGATGACGCGCGCCTGACGCGTCGCGCGCGCTTCCGGCGGCAGGGCGCCGCCGGCGATCAGGCGTTCGCGGACCTCGGGCGGCGCGCTCGCGAGCGAGGGCACCGGCGGGTCGTGCGACAGGCCGCCGGAGCCGATCACGAGCACGCGGCGATCGAGCCCGCCGAGGAACTCGCCGACCGCGCGTCCCAGCGCGACGACGCGCGCGAGCGGCGGCCGCGGCGCGCCGACGCAGTTGACGAAGATCGGCACGACCGGCGGCAGATGATCCCAGTCGCACAGCATCGCGAGCGTCTGCGTCAGCCCGTGATCGACGTCCATGCGATGCGACAGCGCGACGTCGACGTCGCGCCCATGCAGGGCCGCCGCCATGCGCTCGGCGAGCGCGGGATCGGTCGGCAGCGGGCCGCTGGGCGTCTGCCAGTCGCCGATCGACTCGGCCTGCGCGCCGATGCAGAAGGGCGGCATCAGGCGATGGAAGAAGCCGTTGTAGTGGTCGGGCCCGAAGACGACGACGATTTCGGGCGCGAAGGCCGCGACGCGTTCGCGCAGCCGCGCGAAGCAGGCGTCGACGGCCCGCTGCAGCTCGATGCCGGGCGAGTGATGATCCTTCAGCGGCGTGTGCGAGGCGCAGATCGCGAAGATCGTCACAGTGCCTCCATGAAGCGATCGAGGTGATCGAGATAGTGCTGCTTGCGGCCGTATTCACGCTGCATGCCCGCGAGCAGCGCGCTGCGTTCGCCGGCATAGTTCATCTCGTAGAGCTCGTGCCGCGCGCCGAACTCGGTGCCGCACAGATCCCAGGCGAGCTTGAAGAGCTGCGCCTTGTCCAGGCCGGAGATGCCGTTCGCGCCGCGCAGCGAGCGTTCCAGATCTTTCCCGATCGGAGAGTCGAATTCGGCGAGGTGCACCGGCATCTGGATGAGGCCGCCGCCGCCGAGACGACGTAGCATCGCGACGAGCTTCGGATAGAACACGGGGCCGAAGGCGCGTCCGACCTGCAAGGCGAAGAGATCGGGGTAGAGCAGATCGTTATCGGGATCGGCGGTCGCCTGCGCTTCGGCCGACCGTGTGGTGCTGCGGATAACCTCCACGCAAGCGACCGCCTCCCCCAGCAGCTCCATCATATCCGGTCTCGAGCCCAGTCCGGAAACTTCTGCCATGCGCACCAGCACTGCGTAGACGAATCCCATCTTCACCTCGAGGCGCACGTTGGTCTGGTGCGCGGTCAGCTCGCGCATCCGCGTCTCCTGGTACATGCGGTTCAGGAAGCGGATGTCCTCGTGCAGGAACACGCGATCCCAAGGCACGAGCACGTGATCGAAGACGCAGGTCGCGTCCATCTCGTCGAAGCGCGCGGACAGCGGATGATCGCGGCGCGCCGCGGGATGCGCGAAGGACGGCCGGCACAGCGTCTTGAGCCCTTTGCTGTTCATCGGGATCGCGAACACGTTCGCATACGCTTCCTCACCGGGCTGGAAGCTAGGCGGGAAAGGCCACACGAGGATCTCGTCGGCGTAGGGCGCGGCGGTCGCGATGCGCTTGATGCCGCTGAGGACGAGGCCTTCGGCGTTGCGCTCGACGACGCGCAGGCAGAGATCGGGCTCGTCCTGCTGGTGACGCAGCTTGCTCTTGTCGAGCTGCGGGTCGAGCAGCGCGTGGGTCAGGAACAGGTCGCGGCGCGCGACGTGCCGGTAGTAGTTCAGCACCGCGTCGGCGCGCGCCGGCGCGAACTCGGCGAAGAAGCGCGGCTTGGCCGCGAGCGCCGTCATCATCACGTTCAGGAAATCGGGGCTGCGACCCATCATGCCGCAGCTCGCCTCGGCCCAGATCCGATAGGCCTCGCGCTTCAGGCGCAGATGCTCCCGCGTGCGCGGCATCTCGAACGCCCGCGCGATGCGCTCGCCGAGCGCGGGGCAGTCGACGCTCAGGATCTCGCGGTAGCGCGCGTCGTGCTGCAGATCGTAGAGGCCGGCGAGGGCCGCGATCGACGGCTGGAACGGGGCGAACGTCGTGACGTCGTCGACGCGCCTGCCGTCGTACCAGACTTCACGACCGTCGCGCAGGCCTTCGATGAACTGTCGTCCGGTGCGCACTGCCATGCGGTTCTTCCTCGGGGTGGACCATGGGCTCGCCGAGCTCGTCGCGAGTCAATCTACCGTTGCCTCGGTCGCGATTTCCACACCGCGCGCGCAGAGGCCGTAGCGGTCGTCGGTTGGGCTGACGAAGGAAGCCCAACGGTGATGAGGCGCGCGCATCACCCCCAATCATGAAAGAGACATAGTTTTTTCGCCGTGCACGGTGTTTCGTAGCCCGGGTGGAGCGCGTAGCGGAACCCGGGATCGGTGCCCGCCCTTATCTCCTGCATTCGAGAAGACGCCGTGCGGCGCGCCGAGCATGACCGAAAATCCTCGCGCATCGGGCATGCCGGATCCCGGGTTCCGCTACGCGCTGCACCCGGGCTACGAAAACTCTCGAGCGGGAGTAAAGGGCAGCGCGGCGCCCACTCCGTTGGGCTTCCTTCGTCAGCCCAACCTACGAACCGCGCTGAAAGGCGAGGAAGCGCGCCGCCGTCGCGCGCGGCTGCTCCAGCATCGGCACGTGGCCGGTGTCCGGCATCAGGTGCAGCTCGCTGCCCGGGATCAGCGCGTGCAGAATCGCCGCGCCGGAGGCGTCGAGGATCCGATCGCGCTCGCCCCAGGTGACCAGCGTCTTCACCGGCAGTCCCTGCAGACTGGACTCGAAAGGGAGCGCGCTCTCGAAGAGCTGCCGGAACAGCTCGGCGTGGAAGGCAGCGTTGCGCATTGAGCGCTGCGCGAATACTTTTCTGAACTGCTTGGGCGTATAGGGTGGATGCACGAAGCAGAGATCGACGATGCGATCGAAGTCGGCCTCGTCGCGCACGAGCAGCGGATTCTCGCCGCGCGCGATCGCCGCGAACACTTCGCTGGGCGTTGCGGTCGTGACGCCGGCCGGCGCGATCAGCCACAAGGACTTCACGCAGTCCGGATGCAGGCGGGCGTAATGCGCGGCGAGATAGCCGCCCATCGAATTGCCGGCGAGATGAAAGCGCTCGAGGCCTAGCGCGGCGGCGAAGGCCTCGATGCGCGCGAGCTGAGCCTCCAGCGTGTAGGCGGCCTCGGGGCGCCGATCGCTGTCGCCGTAGCCCGGCAGATCGGGCGTGATCACGCGAAAGTGCGGCGTCAGCTCGCGGGCGAGCAGCAGGAAGTTGTCGCGCGTCGCGCCGAAGCCGTGGAGCATCAGCAGCGGCTCGCCGTGACCCCCGTCGCCGTAGACGAGGCGATGGCCGTCGACGACGGTCTCGCGCGTCGCGAGGCCGGCCGCGCGGCGCTGCAGCTTCAGCGCGAGCTCGACATAGGGCTTCGGCGCGAGGAAATAGCCGGCGACGAGGGCGGCGCCGCCGGCGGCGAGCAGGGGCAGGAACATCGCTCAGGGCTCCGCGTTCACGAAGGATCGATTTCCGGCAGCAGCAGATGCGAGGCACAGTCCGCGCCGTGGAAGACGCGCTGCAGGGCGGGTTCGAGCCGCGTCGCGCGATGTGCGAGCTCGCCGGTGTTCGGGTTGCGGTCGTAGCGCGGGAAATCGCTGGACGTCACCAGCACGCGCAGCCGATGACCGGCCTTGAACACCATCGAAGTCGACCACAGGTCGACTTCGATGCACAGGCGCTCGTGCGGCGTGACCGGTTGGCGCGTCCGTCCGTCGCGAAAGGACAGGCGCAGGATGCCGTCGCAGACGTTGTAGCTGCGGCCATCGGGGTGCACGTCGCAGAGCTTGACCAGGAAGTCGGTGTCGCGGCCGCTGGTCGCGACGTGCAGCACCGCGCGCACCGGGCCCGTCACCTCGAGATCGGCCTCGAGCACTGCCGAGACGTAGTCGAGCACGTCGCGCCGGCCCAGCACGCGATGCTGATCCACGGGGCCCGGGGTGTACTGCGTCGGCAGCAGCAGCGTGCCGCCCGCGGTCGGGCAGGGATCGGCCGGATCGTAGACATAGCTGCGCGCCTCCGTGCCGGCCTCGCGGCGCCTGCGATCGAGACTGCCGTCGCCGTTCAGATACCACGGCCGTGTCCGCGCCCGCGCGAGCGGCCAGTCGGGCTCGTCGCGCCAGCGGTTCGCGCCCTGCACGAAGATCTTCACCGGCGCTTCCTCGTCGATGCCGTTCTTTTCGTCCTTCATCCAGCGATCGAACCAGCGTAGCTGGAACTTCGTCAGGTCCTCCTTCAGATCGAGCAGCAGCCCGTTCGCGCGAAAGCCCATGTCGAGATCGCCGACGACGTTGTGGAACATCGCATGCGCCCAGGGACCGATCACGAGCCGGCTGTGCCGGCGCGCGAGCTCGCTGCCGGCGCCTTCGCGCATCGCGCGGTAGTGATGCAGATCGGCGTTCAGCAGGAGATCGTGCCAGCCGGCGATCGACAGGCTCGGCACCTTGACCTCGTCGTGGCGGCCGGCGACGAGCAGGCTCTCGGTCCACGCGTCCGGCTCGGAGTGGCGCAGGAATTCGTAGAAGAAGGGCACGAAGCGCTCGTCGTCCGGACGCGCCGGCGCGAAGCGATCGAGCGGCAGTTGCCGCAGCACCTGCTCGAAGTCGTCGAGATCGTCGACGAGCCGGACCAGCAGCGGATAGAACTCCGCCGGTTCCGGGCGCCCGCGGATCAGCGCCGCCGGGCCGATCGCGCGCATGCTCCACATCGCGAGCAGGCCGATGTTCAGCGCGCCGCCGCGCCAGAAGTGATCGTGATAGAAGTCACAGGGCGCCGTGGTCGGCGACAGCGCGCGCAGCGCCGGATGGCCGGTCGCGGCGGCCAGCCACGAAGTGCCGCCCATATAGGAAAGCCCGTAGCAGCCGACCGTCCCGTTCGACCAGTCCTGGCCCGCCGCCCAGCTCAGCGTGTCGCGGCCGTCGTCGAACTCGTCGCGGTAGGGGAAGAACACACCGCCTTCGGAAGCCCAGCGGCCGCGGACGTCCTGGATCACGACGGCATAGCCCGCGGCCGCGGCGCGCACCGGATCCAGCGTCATCGCCGCGATCGGCCACAGCTCCTTGTTGTACGGCGTGCGTTGGAGCAGCACCGGGTAGCGGCCCGGCGCGGCGGGGCGGTAGACGTCGGCGCGCAGCGTGACGCCGTCGCGCAGCGGAACCGGCAGGTTCTTATCGATGAGGATGCTCATGATTTCTTCGGCCCTTTACGGTTCGCGGTCGGCGGCGTCAGGCCGCCGGCGAGGGCAGCGAGCTGCTCGAGGCCGCGGCGATGCGCGTCCAGGAAGGCCAACCAGTTGTTCAGAAACAGATTTCCCGCATCGGTCAGGGAATAGACCCGGCGCGCCGGCCCGTCCGCCGAGGTATCCCAGTCGGAGGAGACCAGGCCGCTGCGCTCCATCTGGCGCAGCAGCCGGTAAATCGAGCCCTTGTTCATCTCGCCGAAGCCGGCTTCTTCGAGCCGGTGCGCGAGCTCATAGCCGTACGCCGACCAGCCCTTCAGCAGCGCGAGCAGGTGGGCGGTCAGCATGTCGCCGCTCGGGCGCGGCGCTCCGGCGGTCGTTTTCTCGTTCACGGAGACCTCATAAGAAATTGGATTCGATGGTTGACACCTATATGCAAAGCGCATATATATGTCAACCGACTTTGCACTGCAGCAAATCATCTCACATCATTCACGTCATGGGCGCGAGAGTGCCCACAAGGAGATTGGACATGTCGACCCAGACCAAGACCAAGACGGGCGCCGAGCCCTGCACGAACAACGAAGCGATCACCAGCTACCTCGACTACCTCGCCACGGCGCAGGAGAAGTTCGCCGCTTCCGTGAAGGAATCGCGCGAGCGGGCCAGCCGCGTCAACGACAGCGTGCTCGACGCGGTGCTGGAAGCGCAGCGGGAAGCGATTGCGACCGGCAAGCGGCTCGCGGCGAACCCGCAGGACTATGCGGCAAACGTCAAGATCGTCATCGACGCCGCGACCGCCGCGCAGGAGCGCACGCTGGCGCTGGCCAAGTCGCTGTATCAGGAGCAGGCCGACGTCGCCGCCGAATTCCGCAAACTGTGGGAAGGCGCGGTGAAGTCCTCGAACGAGCTCAGCGAGGGCGCGCGGAAGTTCGGGACGCTGTGGCCGAAGGTGGCCTGAGCGGCCGCACGCCCTGAAATCAATTGTGACCGGGCGCCTCGCGACGCTGTGCTTGCGGCACGCGCGCGGCGCCCGGCCCCATAATGCACTCCATGACCAAAGCCAACGACCACGCGGCGAACGAGCTCAGCGACGACTACGATGGTCCGTTCGCGCACGATCCGGCCGTCCAGCACACGCTGACGCCGCTGTGGCGCGAGGCGGCATGGGGCATGGACTGGGTGCGTCTGCGTTTTTCGCCGGTGCTCTACGGCATCGGCTGCGAGCGCGGCCACGGCGAGCCGGTGCTGCTGATCCCCGGCTTCATGGCCGGCGACTACCTGATGCTCGAGCTGCAGCGCTGGCTGTGGCGCCTCGGTTACCGCGCGTATCTCGCGAACATCCTGTGGAACAACGACTGCCCGGACAAGACGGCGCGCAGCCTGATGCAGCGCGCGCGCCGCATCCGCGAGGAGACGGGACAGCGCCTGCGCGTGATCGGACACAGCCTCGGCGGCATGCTCGCGAAGAGCCTGGTGCAGGAGCAGCCCGAGCTATTCGATCGCATCATCACGCTGGGCTCGCCGTTCCGCTCGATGGTCAAGGCGCATCCCGCGATCATCGGGATCTGGGACAAGCTGAAGCTGAACCAGAGCGGCGTCGTCGGCCGCAACCTGCATGCGTCCTGCGGCACGGGCCACTGCATGTGCTCGTTCGTGCGCAACATGCTCCAGCCGCAGCCGCGGCCGGTGGCGCAATTCGCGATCTATTCGAAGTGCGACGGCGTCGCCGACTGGACGAGCTGCATCGAAGAAGATTCCAGACACAACAACGAAGTCAATTGCACGCACATCGGCATGGTGTTCCACCCCGAGGTCTATCGTGTGATTGCCCGGCGGCTCGCCCAGCGCGTGCACGCCGGCGGCCATCGCGCCGCTCATGCGGGCGCGAAAGAGGAGGAGACATGACTGATCAGGATCCGCTGAACCCGATGCGCTTGTGGCGCGAATGGTTCGTGAAGTCCGAGAAGGCCTGGAGCCAGGCGATGACGGACATGATGGGGGACGAGCGCTTTTCGAAGGGCATGGGGCGCTACATGCAGGAGGCGCTGCATACGCACCGCATGTTCAGCGAGTCGATGGCGCAGTACCTCGCGAATCTGAATCTACCCTCGCGCCAGGACGTGCTCGACGTCAGCGATCGCCTCGGCCAGGTCGAGGACGCGCTCGCGGCCGTACAGGTCGAACTGCGTGAGCTGCGCATGAAGCTGGCCCAGGCGGGCGCGCCGTCGGCGCCGGCGGGCGGCGCGAAACCGGCTCGGACCAAGCGACCGCCGGAGCAGGCTTGAGCCATGAGCGTGAAACGGGCCACCACGCCACCGCCGAAAGCGGCGCCGGCGCCGAAGCTGACGCGCGAGGAAATCGAGCAGCGCGTCGCGAAGACGATCGAGCGCACGCTCGCGCGCAACATCCCGGGGCTCGCCGTGCCCGAGCTCGATCTCGATCTCGAGGTCGGCCAGACGCCGAAGGAGCTCGTCTACACGCGGGACACGCTGCGTCTCTACCACTACAAGCCGGTGCTCGAGGAAATCTACCGCGTGCCGCTGCTGGTCGTGATGTCGCCGGTCGCGCGCGGCTACATCCTCGATCTCGCGCCGGGACAGAGTCTCGTCGAGTACCTGCTGCTGCAGGGCTACGACGTCTACATGATCGACTGGGCGCCGCCGCGCCGCGAACATGCGCATCTCGGGCTCGCGGACTACATCGACGGCATGCTCGACGACGCCGTCGAGCACGTGCGCCAGGACTCCGGGGAGCCGGAGCTCTCGCTGGTCGGCTACTGCATGGGCGGCATGCTGGCGGCGATCTACGCTGCCCTCTATCCGGCGCGCGGCGTGAAGAACCTCGTGTGCTTCACCACGCCGATCAATGCCGAGGGCATGACGCTGTACAAGCAGTGGGTCGAGAGCAAGGCCTTCGACGTCGATCGCCTGGTCGAGGCGCTGGGCGTCATCCCCGGCGATTTGATCAACGCGTCGATCCAGGCCCTGCGCCCGCTGCAGCGGAGCGCAAACCAGATGCAGCTCCTGAACAACCTCGACAACGACGCGTTCGTGAAGGCCAATCTGCGCTTCGATCGCTGGGCCGCGGATCAGCTCGCGCTGCCGGGCGAGCTGATGCGCGACTTCGTGCGCGACTTCCTGCGCGGCAACCGCTTCGTCGAGGGCGGCTTGCGCGTGGGTGACAAAGTCGTCGATCTGGGTAAGATCCGCGTGCCTTTCCTGCACGTGGCCGCGGAGTACGACCACATCGTGCCGACCGCCGCCTCGCGCGATCTGATCGGCCTCATCGGCAGCAAGGACAAACAGGAAATCGTGATCAAGGGCGGCCACGTGAGCCTCGTCGCAGGCGGCAACGCGGTCTACCGCCTGTGGCCGCAGCTCGATCGCTGGCTCGCGCCGCGTTCGGTCTGACGTGCGGCCCGACGAACCGAGGAGAATGTCTGGCATGTCGCAAGCGAAAATCGCCGAGGCCTGGAAAAACTATCCGCTGAAGATCAAGCTCAAGGGCACCGCCTACACGCTGCGGCCGATGGCCCTGGACGACGGAGAGCGCCTGCAGGCCTTCGCTCGCGAGCTGCCGCCGCACGATCTGCTCTTCATGCGCCGGGACATCACCAAGCCCGAGGGCATCGCGCGCTGGATGGACGCGGTGAAGCGCGGTGCGATGTACACCGTGCTGTGCGAGGACGAGCGCGGCATCGCGGGCTATTCCTCGCTGCATCTCACCGAGCTCGACTGGTCGGCGCACGTCGCGGATCTGCGCGTGGCGACCGCCGAGCGTGCCCGCGGCGCCGGCCTCGGCCGTCTGCTGACGCGCGAGGCCTTCAATATGGCGCTCGCGCTCGGCGTCGAGAAGGTCGTCGCCCGCATGACGACCGATCAGCAGGGCGCGCGCGCGCTGTTCCAGGAGCTCGGCTTCCAGCCCGAGGCGCTACTGAAAGACGAAGTGAAGGATCGCCACGGCGAGTACCACGATCTGCTGATCATGGCCTGCAACGTCGATACCTTCCTCGCTCAGCGCCAGGCGTTCGGCGTCTCGAGCTGATCCCGCGCGGCGCGCAGCCGCGCAGCTACGAGAGGCGGCGTATGCAACGTGTCCTCGCGGCGCTCGCGCTCGCGGCCGGCTGCCACGGCGTCGCGGCCGACGAGCTGCGTCTCGATCTGCCCGTCGGCTATGGGCTCGTGCGCGCGGCGCTCGTCGAGCAGATCTTCATCGGCCCGGACGCCACGGCGCGGGTGCTCGAAGGCAAGAACGCCTGCAACGTCCTCACCCTCGCCGAGCCCGAGATCGAAGGCGGCGCCGGCAGGGTCGTCGTGCGCACCAAGATCATTTCTCGCGGCGGCACGCCGCTGACGCAGGGACGCTGTCTGCCGCTGTTCGAGTGGACCGGCATTCTCGAAGCGACGGAGGAGCCGCAGGTGCTGGCCGGGCAGCGCGCGATCGGCTTCCGCGTCACGGATTCGAAGATCCTGAACGCCGCGGGCGAGACGAGCGCCGTGCCCGGTGTGCTGTGGCGCTGGATCAAGGAGAACGTGCATCCGCGTCTGGAGACGCTCAGGGTCGATGTCGGCCCGCCGCTCGACGCCGCGGCCACGCTGCTGCGCGAGTCCGGTGCCGCCGCGGCGCAGATCGAGCCGGTACTGTCCTCGCTGCGCATCAACGCCGTGGTCGCGAGCGTGGAGGCGCTCGATATCGGCCTCACGCTCGCGGTGCCGCCGCGGCCGCCGGGCTGGACGCCGGCCGCGGACGAACCGCCGCTGACGATCGAAGAGCTCGCGCAGTGGCGCGAGGCCTGGCAAGCTTGGGACGCCTTCGCGACCTGGCTCATCAAGCAGCTCGCGTCCGACACCACGCTGGCGCTGCGCGAGACGCTGGGCAGCCTCCTGCTCGAGGCCCGCCACGATCTGCTCGCCGCGCTCGAGAGCGACACGGGCCGCGATCCCGTGCGCGAGCTCTTCCACGAATCATGGCAGCGCCTGCGGCCGCTCGCACGCGAGCTCGGCAAGGACCTGCCGGCCGGTGCAGCGCTGAACCTCCTGAGCTTCGTGTCCGCCGCCGACGCGCTCGACGCGCTGGACGCCGCGGCGCCGCAGCTCGGCTTTCGCATCGATCGCGACACGCTGCGCAAGCTCGCGCGCACGCTGCTGCCGGCGGTCGGCGACGAAGCCCTGGCGTATTCGACCGAGATCGATCCCGAGCTGCGTGAGCTGCTCGGCTTCGAGCGCGAGCCCGAGCCGCTCGCGGCAAGGCCCTCGCGCCTGCTCGAGCTGCTGCTGCCCAGCGCCCAAGCCATGGTGAAGATCGATCCCGCGCTCGGCAGCAAGCTCCAGGGCTGGGTCCCGCGCGCGGACGATCTGGACGCCTTTCTCGCCCAGGTCGACGAGCTCTTCGCGGCGATCGCAGCGGCCGAGCTTGCGCGCGGCAAGATCAAGAAACCCTTCGTCGAGGTCTACGAGGCGCTGCTGCCGGCGACGGCTTACATGGAAACCTGCTGGCGGCAATTCGAAGTGAAGCAGGGAAAGATCGACACCGTGCAGTCGCCGGTGGGATCGGTCGGGATCATGCAGGTGAACAAGCACGTGTGGCGCGGCGTCTACGATTTGAACGCGCTGCTCAGCGATGCCGGCTACAACGCGCGGGCCGGCAACGAGATCCTCGTGCACTATCTCGTCGATTACGCGATCAAGCGCGGCGAGCACGAGAAGACCGGCAATCCGGACAATCTCGCGCGCGCGACCTACGCGGTCTACAACGGCGGCCCCGGTCAGCTCACGCGCTATCGCAAGGCCGACACGAAGCCGGCGCTGCGCAAGATAGACGAGGCGTTCTTCAACAAGTACAAGGCCGTCAAGCGCGACGGCAGGGAGGCGGTGAAGGCATGCTACGGCAGGTGATCGCGGCGCTGCTGGCGATGGGAGCGCTCGGCGTCGCGACCGGCGCCGAGCCGAATACGGCGATCGAGCTGCTCGGCCAGCGCATCGAGCCCGGGACCTTCGCGAAGCGCCCGCTGCCGCTCGGCGAATCCTATGCCGGCGATATGCTGACGACGCCCGTGCTCGTTGCCCACGGCGCGCAGGCCGGTCCCACGCTGTGCCTGACCGCGGCGATCCACGGCGACGAGCTGAACGGCATCGAGGTCGTACGCCGCACCCTGCACGGCACCGAGGTCGCGATGCTGAGCGGCACGCTGATCGGCGTGCCGGTGGTGAATCTGCTCGCGTTCACGCGCGGCGCGCGCGAGACGCCCGATCGCCGCGATCTCAACCGCTATTTCCCGGGCGAGCCGGACGGCAGCTTTGCCGATCGCGTCGCCAATGCGCTGTGGACGCAGGTCGTGACGTCGCACTGCGATTATCTCGTCGATTTCCACACCGGCTCCTTCAACCGCTCGAACCTGCCGCAGCTCCGCGCGAACCTCGACGACAAGCGCGTGCGGCGCTTCACGAGCCTGTTCGGCGACATCCCGGTGATGTTCAAACGCGGCAGCAGCCGCATGCTGCGCCGGGTCGCGACCGAGGCCGGCATTCCGGCAGTGAGCTTCGAGTTCGGCGAGGCGACGACGGTGCAGACGCCTTACGTCGAACGCGCCGAGCAGGCGCTGCGCCAGGCGCTGATCAATCTCGACATGCTGGCCGGTGAAAAGCGCCGCGTCACGCCGCGCGTCTATCGCAAGTCGTTCTGGATCCGCACCGAGCACGGCGGCATCTTCATGTCGCGCAAACGGAACGGCGACGAGGTCGCGGCCGGCGAGATCGTCGGCGTAATCGCGAATCCGCTGACCGAGGACGAGCAGCCGATCACCTGCGAAGTGCCCGCGCGCATCCTCGGTCTTGCCAGCAACCAGTTCGTGCTGCCCGGCTACGGCGTGTTCCACATGGGCATCGAGGAGCCGGCTGGCGCGCCGTAGTCCGCGAGATCCGGGTGCGTCTGCGCCACCTGAAAGGCACTGAATCTAGCCACGGAGAACACAGAGAACACAGAGGAAGAAAGGGATTATTCGGTCGCTTCCGCCGCGCAGGCGCTACCACTGTGATCGAGGCGCAGATCTGATAATCAGCGGATGTAGGTTGGGCTGACGAAGGAAGCCCAACATCGGGCGCCGAACGTTGGGCTTCCTTCGTCAGCCCAACCTACAAACTGAATCTAGCCACGGAGGGCACGGAGGACGGAAAGGGATTATTCGGGCGCTTCCGCCGCGCAGGCGGCACCCCTGCGAATCGAGTCACAGAGGCGCAGATCTAATAATCAGCGGAGTAGGTTGCCCATCAATCCCTTTCTCCCTCCGTGTCCTCCGTGCCCTCCGTGGCTAGATTGATCGGTATGTCCGCGCAGGAAGGAGCCCGGGTTACGAAGATCGGCGTATCCACTCCACCAGCGAGCCGGCCTGCAGGGCGCCGGCCTGGCGCGCGACTTCGCGCCCGCCCTTGAACACGATTAGCGTCGGGATGCTGCGGATGCCGTAGCGGCCGGCGAGCTCGCCTTCGTCGTCGGTGTTCAGCTTGGCGAGGCGGTAGTGCGGTTCCAGCGTCGCCGCCGCGGCTTCGAAGGCGGGCGCCATCTGGCGGCAGGGGCCGCACCAGGGTGCCCAGAAGTCGACGACGAGCGGCAAATCGCTCGCCGTCAGATGGCGCTCGAAGTTCGCGCGGTTCAAGACCAGAGGCTGTCCCTCGAACAGCTTGCGCTTGCACTTGCCGCAGCTCGGCTGTTCGCCGAGCCGCGCGACCGGCACGCGATTGGCGGTCGTGCAGTGGGGACAGACGACGTGAACGGAGTCGGATCGATCGGGCATCGCGGCTGCTCCCTCGCTCGGTCAGCACGAGATGCGGGCGCGGCGCGGCGATTCAAGTCGGTGTGCGGCGGGAGACGGCGAAATCGCGGGCAAAAAAAACCGAGGGGCCCGGGCTCCAGGCTCCTCGGTATCAGTCTCACTAGGAATGTCGTTGTTGTCCTTCGATCAGCGGAAGCGCGGCATGACCTCGCGGGCGAACAGCGCCATGCTGTCACGTATCAGGTGCGGCGCGAGCCCGGGCAGCGCCGTCGCGCATACCAGATGGGTCAGGCGGCCGCGCTTGCGGTAGTCGTCGATCATTTCGATCGCGTCCTTCGGCGTGCCGACGATGGCTTGCTCGCCGAAGAAATCCATGGACTGCTTGCGCATCATCTCTTCGACGCTCGGCACGCTGTCCAGCACCTTCTCGTCACCCGGCTTGTCGGCCGCTTCGGCGAACCATTGCGCGTAGCACTTCCACATGTACTGCAGCGGCTGTGCGGCCTGTTCCCAGGCCTGTGCGCGGCTCGGCGCGACGAACACGGCGCGTAGCTGCGCGATGTTGTACTGCTGCGGGCTGCGGCCGTGCTTCACGAGCGCTTCGTCGTAGAGCTTGTCGTGCGCGACCGTGCCGACGGCCTGGAAGTGCAGGCCCATGCGCGCGGCGCGCTCGATCGCTTTCGGCGCGAGCGCGCCCAGCCACAGCGGCGGATGCGGCCGCTGCAGCGCCGGCGGCACGATCTGGATGTTCTTCAGCTTGGTGAACTTGCCGTCGAGCGTGACGGATTCGCCGCTCAGCAGGCGCTGGATCACGGCGATGCCTTCCTGCAGGCGGGCGCCGCGCTCGGTGTGCGAGATGCCCTGATCTTCGAATTCCTGGCGGCGATAGCCGAGGCCGACGCCGAGCTCGAAGCGGCCGTTGGAGATCAGATCGACGGTGGCGGTGTCCTCTGCGATGCGGACCGGGTTGTGCAGCGGAAGCAGCACGAGAAAAGTGCCGATGCGGATGCGGCTGGTGCGCGCGGCGATCGCGCTCGCGATCGGCAGCAAGGACGGCGAATAACCATCGTCGACGAAATGATGTTCGGTCAACCACGCATCGTCGTAGCCCATGGCTTCCGAATCGACGATGAGGTCGAGGTGCGTGCGGTATAGCTGTTCCCAGGGGACGCGGGCGAATTCCGGGTTGCGGAATGGCCAGAGCACGCCGAATCGAAGACCCATCAGCTCATTCTCCTCGCGCCACGCGCGTGACGTTCGTTGGTGTTTTGCAAGGGTGCCCGACGTTACACTCCGGGTGCGGATTCGGCAAGCCGACGCGCGCGTGACGCAATGCAGCAGGCGCGCGAGCACGGACGATGATCCCGCGTTCCGTCTCTTTTCGGCGAGCTGGCCCGTGCTGAGTTATCGACACGTCTTTCACGCCGGCAATCACGCCGACGTCCTCAAGCACGCGGTGCTCGCGCTGTTGCTGCAGGCACTGGCGCGCAAGGACAAACCCTACGTCTGCATCGATACCCACGCCGGCGCCGGCCGCTACGATCTCGGCGATGCGCGTGCGCGCAGGACCGGTGAAGCGAGCGCCGGCGTCGCGCACTGGTGGACCTCGACGGCGGCGCCGCTCGCGCCGTGGCTGGCCGCGGTGCGCGCTTTGAATCCGGACGGCACGCTGCGCTGGTATCCGGGCTCACCGCTGCTCGCGCGCGGGCTGATGCGCGAGCGCGATCGGCTCCTGCTGTGTGAGCTCCATCCGGCCGATCACGCCGCGCTGGCCGCCGAGCTCGCCGGCGACGCCGCCGTGCGCGTCGAGCGGGCGGACGGCTACGCGCGTCTCAAGGCCTGGCTGCCGCCGCGCGAACGCCGCGGTCTCGTGCTGATCGATCCGCCCTACGAGCGCAAGGCCGAGGAAGCGCAGGTCGTCGAGCTGCTGGTCGACGTGCATCGGCGCTTCGCGACCGGCGTGTTCGCGATCTGGTACCCCGTGCTCACGCGTCTCGCCGCACAGCGCTTCGTCGAGCGTCTCGCCGCGACGGGCATCCGCGATCAGCTCGCGATCGAATACCTGCCCGCCGCGCATCTGCCCGAGGTCGGCCTCAAGGGCTCGGGCATGCTGATCGTCAATGCGCCGTACCGCTTCGAGCGCGAGCTCGAAGCCCTGGCTGGCGTCCTCGCCGAAGGCGATGCCGCGCGCACGCGCCTGCGCCGGATCGCCGAGGAGTGAAGCCGCGTAGCTCGGGGCCAGCGAGGCCGGGCGTAGCCGTCGCCGAGGCGTCGCTCACGCGCGTCCGCGGCAGATCTCGGGTTCCGCTCTGCTGCACGTTCGCACGGGCTCGCAACCGGAGCCGTCAAAGCCCCAGGCGCGGCTTCAGCCACGCGGCCATGCGCTGGATCGCGAGATCGGCCTGCGGCAGGTAGCCGGCGCAGATCTGGAAGATGTGCTGCATCTCCGGATAGATCTCGAGCTTGACCTCGACGCCGGCGTCCAGCGCGCGGTGCGCGAGGCGCACGGCGTCGTCGAGCAGGGTTTCCTCGTCGCCGACCTGGATGTACAGCGGCGCGATGCCTTTCAGGTCGGCATACAGCGGCGAGGCATAGGGATCGCGCGTGCTCTTGCCGGCCAGGAACAGCGCGCTCAACTGCTGGATCGCGGGCTTCTGCACGCACATGTCGACGGCGGCGCGCGTCTGCATCGACTCGCCCGTGCCTTCCATGTCCGCCCACGGCGAGATCGGGATCGCGGCGGCCGGCTGGGCGACGCCGTCGTCGCGCAGTTTCACCAGCGTCGCGACGCACAGGCCGCCGCCCGCAGAGTCACCGGAGATCGCGATGTGCTCGGCTCTGATGCCCTGGGACAGCAGCCAGCGGTAGGCCGTGATCGAGTCGTTGACGGGCGCGGGATGGGGATGCTCGGGCGCGAGGCGGTAGTCGAGCACGAGCGCCGGGCAGCCGATCGCTTTCGCCATGTGGCCCGCCATGCGCTTGTGCGTGTTCGCGGAGCAGAACACGTAGCCGCCGCCGTGCACGTACTGCAGTACGCGATCGGTGTGCGCGCCGTCCGGCGTCACTTTGATCGCCGGCACGCCGCCGGCATCGACGTTCTCGTATTTCACGCCGGAAGCTTCGGCCGTCATCTCGGCGAACGCCTCGGCGTTCGCGCGCATCTCGGCCAGCGTCGCGTTCGGATTGGCGAGCGCCGCTTCGTTGAACCGGCGGTACGCGTCGCGCAGATCCTGGGCAGTCCGAATACTCATCGAAGACCTCCTTCTAAATAGCCTCGTCGGGCCGTCGTTATCGATACTCGAGCGCCGCCCCGGCGTGCAGGACGACGCGGCTGCGATGATATCGGGCCGGCCGGCGGCGCGGAACCGAGGGCCCGGCCCGCCGCGCCGACGCGGGCGCTACAATGCGCCGTTCACCCAACGCATCCTCTTCCTCATGCCCGGCAGCCGCGACGCGCAGCGTCGACCCCGATCGCAGGATCTGCGCCAGCTCGGCCTGCTGTGGCGCTTCGTGCGGCCCTATCGCGCGCGCGTCCTCGCCGCGGCCGCCGCGCTGCTCGTCGCGGCCTCGAGCGTGCTCGCGATCGGGCAGGGGCTGCGCCTGGTGATCGATCGCGGCATCGCGGCCGGCAATCCCGGCCTCCTCGACGAAGCGCTGATCGGCCTCTTCGTCGTGATTCTGGTGATGGCGGCTGCCACCTTCGGCCGCTTCTACCTCGTGACCTGGCTAGGCGAGCGCGTGACCGCCGACATCCGGCGTGCGGCTTTCGATCACATACTCGAGCTCTCGCCCGCCTTCTTCGAGCTGACGCGTACGGGCGAGGTCATCTCGCGCCTCACCAACGACACGCAGATCCTCGAGACCGTCATCGGCTCCTCGGCCTCGTTCGCGCTGCGCAATCTGCTGTTGATGCTCGGCGCCATCGTGATGCTCGCGCTGACCTCGGCGAAGCTCACGCTGCTCGTGCTCGTCGGCGTGCCTATCGTCGCGCTGCCGATCGCCCTCGCCGGGCGGCGCCTGCGCCAGCTCTCGCGCGCGAGCCAGGATCGCGTCGCGGACGTCGCTGCCTATGTCGACGAGACGCTGCACGAGATCCGCACCGTCCAGGCCTATGTGCACGAAGACGCGGATCGCGTCCTGTTCACGGATCGCGTCGAAGCGCAGTTCGGCACCGCGCGCCGCCGCATCCTCGTGCGCGCCGCGATGATCGCGGCCGTCATCCTGCTGAGCTTTTCGGCGATCGGGGCGATCCTGTGGGTCGGCGGCCACGACGTCGTCGCCGGACGCCTGTCGCCGGGCGATCTATCGGCCTTCGTGTTCTATTCGGTGATGGTCGCGGGCGGCGTCGGCGCGATCGCGGAAGTATGGGGCGAGCTGCAGCGAGCGGCAGGCGCCGCGGAACGTCTGGTCGAGCTGCTCGCCACCGCGTCCGCGATCACCGCGCCGCCGGCGGCGCAGGAGCTGCCGGTGCCGCCGCGCGGCGCGGTGCGCTTCGAGGCCGTCAGCTTCAGCTATCCCACGCGACCGGCGGCACCGGCGCTGCACGATTTCTCGCTCGCCGTCGCGGCGGGCGAGAAAGTCGCGCTGGTCGGTCCCTCCGGTGCCGGCAAGACCACCGTGTTCCAGCTCCTGCTGCGCTATTACGATCCGCAGGCGGGCAGCGTGCGCTTCGACGGCGTCGACGCCCGCGCGCTCGATCCGCGCGAGCTGCGCCGCCACATCGCGCTGGTGCCCCAGGAGCCCGTGATCTTCGCCGCCAGCGTGCGCGACAACGTGAGCTATGGGCGGCCCGACGCGAGCGATGCCGACGTCGAAGCGGCCTGCCGCGCGGCCTTCGCGTGGGAATTCATCGAACGCCTGCCGCAGGGTCTCGCGAGCACGCTGGGCGAGCGCGGGGTGCAGCTCTCCGGCGGTCAGCGCCAGCGCCTCGCCATCGCGCGGGCGATCCTCGCCGAGCGACCGCTGCTGCTGCTCGACGAGGCGACCAGCGCGCTCGACGCCGAGTCCGAGCGCCTGGTGCAGCAGGCGCTGGCGACGCTGATGCGCGATCACACCACGCTGATCATCGCCCACCGGCTGGCGACGGTGCAGCACGCGGACCGCATCGTCGTGCTCGATCAGGGCCGCATCGTCGAGGTCGGCACGCACGCCTCGCTGAGCCGGGCCGGCGGCCTCTATGCAAAGCTCGCCGCGCTGCAGTTCCACGCGTAGGTCGGATGCCGGCCGCGGATTCGAGGTCGGTCGCGCGGCCGGCATCGACGGTGTCACGCCCCTCGCTGCCGAACCCTGGATTCGCCGCGCTCCTCCGGATCACGAATGCGTGGCTTCCGCGGCGCGAAGTCTCCTATTCTTGGCGCCCCGGTATACGCAAGCACGGAGGTCGTCATGGATTTCGGATTCGTCTTCATGGGTTCCTGCCAGGTCGCGCCGCAGGTCGAGCACGCCGAGGATCGCGGCTACTCGCACGGCTGGCTCTATGATTCACAGATGCTCGGCAGCGAGGTCTATGCCTCCCTCGCGCTGTGCGCGGCGGCGACGAAGAAGATCAAGCTCGGGCCCGGCGTCACCAATCCGAAGTCGCGCATCGCGCCGCTCACGGCCTGCGGCATGGCGACGATCAACCAGATCGCGCCGGGCCGCGCAATCCTCGGCATCGGCACCGGCAATACGACGCGGCGCACGCTGGGCATGCCGGCCGCGCGTCTCGACGAGCTGCGCGAGCACATCCTCGTCTGCCAGGGGCTCTTCAAGAACGAGATCACGGATTATTCGGAAGGCGATCGCCATCGCAAGATCAGGTTCCTGAACCCGGACATGGGCTACATCAACATCAAGGATCCGATTCCCGTCTACATCTCCGCGAGCGGCCCGAAGGTCGCGCAGATGGCGGGCGAAATCGCCGACGGCGTGATTCTCTTCGGCGCCGTGCATCCGTCCATCGTCAAGTGGATGGTCGACAACGTGAAGATCGGCGCGAAGAAGGCGGGGCGCGATCCGGACAAGATCTACGTGCTGTCGATGACGGCCTTCTATCTGACGAAGAACGAGAAGGACATCGAGACGCGCGAGGTGCGCGAGGCGGTCGGCCCGATGGTCGCCTCCAGCAGCAACATCTTTGCGCTGTCGACGCACCACGATCCCGCGCTGCTGCCGGCCGATCTGCGCGACGAGCTGGTCGCCTTCACCAACGTCTACAAGGATCCCGAGGCGCCGGTCGAGACGCGGCATCTGAAGCTCTACAGCGGCTACCTGCAGAAACTGCGTCCCGAGCACGAGGCGCTGATGACCGAAAAGATCATGCGCGCCACGACGCTGGTCGGCACCAAGGAGCAGGTGATCGATTCGATCCGCCAGATGCAGGCCGCGGGCGTGCACCAGGTCGCCGTGCAGCCCATCCTCGACACCGACGCGACCATCGATCAGTTCGCCGACGAGATCATGCCGGCGTTCGGGTGAATCCGATCCGGAGTGCCGTCCTCGTAGCCCGGATGAGCGCAACGAATCCGGGATCGCCGTCCGGCGTGGCACGTTCTTTCGAACGTGCCGCCGGCTTCGAGCGGAGCGAATCGTAGCTCGTAGCTTGCCGTGAAAGAGCGTCGCGGTCGTGGTAGCCCTTATTGAGAGGCATGGCATCGACCCCGGGAGCAACGACTAGCGCCGAACCCGGATTCCGCTGCGCTCCTTCCGGGCTACGAAGATCTTTGTCTTGTAGCCCGGAAGGAGCGCAGCGCAGCGGCGCGGAATCCGGGAGCTGGGCTCACCGCGCCTCTTTCATGATTGGAGGTGACGCGGGCGTCATGACCGTTGGGCTTCCTTCGTCAGCCCAACGGTCATGAAGCGCGTGCGTCACCCGCAAA